>OZ250145.1:0-1331856 GCA_965237565.1 Bdellovibrionales bacterium | reverse complement strand
TATGTAAGGAAATAAATACAGTTGGGTTCGTATTTTTTCTTTTGTTTTTTCACTTCCTATTAATTTTTCTAAAAAGTCTATAATAAGTTTCAATTCATTAAGCTTTATTCTACTCAAAGTTGGAAGGTCTCTCTTTATTATTTCACGAGTTGATTTTTTTCCTATATATTTTTCTAAATATTTGATAGCTAAATTTAATGCATTAATTTTTTTAAGACCAAAGCTCAAAATATTTTTTCTCATCATATGAGCAACAGTTTCTGTTCCGATATATTGTTTTAGATATGAAATAACTAATTTTAATTCTTTAAATTTTACGCTTGTAAATGACTCTAAATTACGATTCATATTTTCAATGACACGATCTCTTCCAATATGAGCTTGCACAAATTCAACAGCTTGTATGAGTTCTTTTGAATTAAAGCTAACAAAGCTTTTCAGAGAATGTTTTATTTTTTGAATTACAGCTTTTCGCCCAATATAGCTTTCTATAAATGCTATATTTGATTTTGATTCATTCAAACGAATTCTCAATAGACCGTGATATTGTTTTTTCGCCAAATCGTTGATCTCATTTTTTGTGAGATATTCTTTCAAAAATTCTATAACAGACATTAAGATTTTTATATTAGATACAGCTAATAGATCGAAATGTACTCTCATTATATGCACTAAATTTTCTTTGTTCATCATTTTTTCTAGTTGTTCCACCAAAGGCCTTAATTTATCTACATGAGCAAGATGAAGACCATAGCGCCTATCATGTATAATTTTAGAGATTTCTTTTTTTGTCAGGTATTCTTCCATAAATTCTAATACAGGTTTTAATTTTTTTAACCTGATAGCTACTACATACAAAAGATTATTGTTCATTTTTTCAATAAGATTTTCCCGTCCAATATGATTTTCTAAAAATTCTATAGCCTTTTTTAATTCATCGAAATGAAGATACTTAAAAGTCCACAAATTACGTATCATATTTTTTTTCACTCCTTCTTTTCCTATGTATGTTTCTAATAATTCAATAGCTGGTTTCATTGCATGAATCGGAGGGGTATTACTAAATCCTGCTAAAGATTGTTTGAGTCGCTCTTTAACGGCTGATTCTCCGATATAGAATGTATAGAAATTCAATTTTTGTATAAATAGGTCGTAATTCATTTTTTTTAAATAAGAAGGAGATTTTATTTGGTTTATTATATAATTACTTCCTATAAATTTTTCTAAAAAATCTAAAAATTTTACAGCATCTTTTTGTGACCAATAAACTGTATTTTTTTGTATTTCTTTTTCCCAATGAGGACTCATTTCTTCTTGCCAATTTTCTCCTAAATGTTTTCTTGCATAATTAATAAACACAGAGGAGGCAGAAGAAAAAGTATCTTTACAGGCCGTTGAAGAGAAAGCTATCGGAGAAAGAGTGAAAAATAGAATAAAAAAAGAAAGTGATAGATATTTAATATGCAACTCTTATTTTTAATATGTTAATAGTTTTTTATATATTTTATTATATAGTTTGTATTCAGTGGATTAAAATATTCTCTTACCTATACGTATCATAATTTTCTTTGTTTATTATATTTCACTGTGCTCTTTTACAATATGTTTTGAATGATCTCTTCTTTCGTAAGGTATTTTTCCATAAATTTCACTGCAGGTTCTAAGTCTTCTAATTTGATCATCGCAACATGCAGAAGGTTATTGTTCATTTTTTCAATAAGCATTTCTCGTCCCATATGATTTTCTAAAAAATTTAAAAACTCTATAGCATTTTCATACGTCCAATTCGTTGCGTGTTCTTTTATTTGTTTTTCCCAATCGGCATCCATTTTTTTTTGCCAATTTCTTCCTAAATGCTTTCTTGCATAATCAATAAACGCAAGGGAGGCAGAAGAAAAAGTATTTTCACAAACCGTCGAAGAGAAAACTATCGGAGAAAAAGTTAAAAATAAAATAAAAAAAGAAAGTGATAAATATTTCATAAAATATGTTTTTAGCATCATAATAATCGAGTAAGCTACTATAATTTGTATCATCCATTTAAGCTTTATTTATAAGTTTCATTGATTTGTGTAAACATTACTCATGAATTTCACTAATTTGTGTAATTTTTACTATCCTTAGAAGGATATTTTATAATGTAAAATTTTCTACAAAACTAAATTTTGAACCAATTTTTTTATTATTTTATCTCTGAGAGAGCAGACATCATTTTGCTATTTTTTATGTGATCTTACCATTCCTAGTCAAGCATCCATTTTCTACCATTCTTTAAAATTCTACCATCCTCCCTAATCTCAAATTCTGATTGTATTGTTGCTGGAAGAGCAAGCATTTCATTTTTCTAGTTGTTCTATCAAATGTTTCCACTCGCAATAATCAAGGTAAACCTCATTGGATCATCTTTACGAAGGGTATGAAAATACTTAAGTTTAGTACGAATTAATAGTGTGATCTCTTCGCTTGAAAAATATCCTTCAAAGCTTCTTATTATAGGGTTCAAATCCCCCTCTTTCTCCGCCAAAGTGAGGTGATACAACTTCTAAACAAAGAAGCGTATTCAAATAACATAATAAAAACAATAAATTAAATAATAACCCTAGTATTATGTCTTGTTTTAACTTCAGTCTAGTTGAATGAAAACCGATCAATACATATACTTCATAGCATCCATTTGATTGTTTGTGGGGAGGCTTGCATGAAAATTATCTCGATTGTGTTGTTGGTATCCACTCTTTGTTTAAACGCTTATGCCATTCAAACTTTTGATAGTGATTGGAAAATGTTGAGAACTGAAGGAAATCTAAGCTCTTTTACAGCAAAATCAAAAAAACGCCCTGATATTTACGCTTCTGTTCAAATCATAAGAAAAGCAACAGCTAGTGATTTAAAAAACTTCAGATTAAATTTTTCACAAAGAATGAAACAAAAAAGAGACTTGATGGTTATAGCTGGTATGAAAAATTGGACTGTCACAAGTTATAAATGGCAAAGGCAAAAAAATGGTTCTACGGTTCTCCATATCGAAGGATTTTATACAGACCTTCGAAAGCAAGAGACTTATTTTTATGAAGTCCGTAAATATGATCCTAAAACATTAACTATTATACTTTATGTTCAACCAAAAAATAAAAATAAAAATAAAAAAATGGCTATGATTAAAAGTTTATTCAACCAATATAATATTGGTATCTAAATATGAAAAATAAAATTTTAATTATTGGAACGATTGTTCTATTTTTTTTAAGTCCCTTAATTTTTGCCAGTCATGATGATGATGAAACAGAATGTGTGGATTGTGTTAGTAGTCAACTTGGCACAGCAAAAGGCACCTATGTAAAAACATGCCAACTGATGCTATCTGTTCCTGAGTGCAAAGACATCCCTAAAGAAAAAAAAATAGATTGTACAAAGTCAGAAGAAAAACTTGAAGTTACGTCTTGGAATGTGATTACAGGTTGTGGAGGAGGGGTTGTAGATTCTGTTGTAGGTATTTTTAATCTCTTAAAGTCTGGGAGTATTTGGATATATGAGAACGCTAAAGGTGGTACAATCCTTGAAAAGACAGGACGGCAATTTAATTCACTAACCAATTATTTTTCTGTTGAGTTTGAAAAAGAATTAAAAATAGTGAAAGAAGAAGATGCAAGGGCCTTTAATACGCCACGAGGTCAACAACCGCCACGAGGTCAAACGCCACGAGGTCAAACGGCACGTGCTGCCGCAGCTTTGGCTGTTTATCTTTCAGTGGATTTACTTGAGTATGCAGCTAAGAGTATAAAAGAAACAGATGCAAGATTTAGTTGTTATAATTTAAAAACAGCAACAACTAAAGTATGTAAACTCCTAACTGATCTGGGTATACCTGTTGGTATTTTTGTAAAAGTCAGAGGTGCAGTAGCTAAGAAAGCAGCTAAGAAAGCAGCAGCTAAGGACCTGGCAGTTCGGGAAGCAGCAGCAGCTAAGGACCTGGCAGTTCGGGAAGCAGCAGCAGCTAAGAAAACGGTAACTCTGAAAGCAGTAGCTAAGAAAGCAGTAGCTAAGAAAGCAGTAGCTAAGAAAGCAGTAGCTAAGAAAGCAGTAGCTAAGAAAGCAGTAGCTAAGAAAGCAGTAGCTAAGAAAGCAGTAGCTAAGAAAGCAGTAGCTAAGAAAGCAGTAGCTAAGAAAGCAGTAGCTAAGAAAGCAGTAGCTAAGAAAGCAGTAGCTAAGAAAGCAGTAGCTAAGAAAGCAGTAGCTAAGAAAGCAGTAGCTAAGAAAGCAGTAGCTAAGAAAGCAGTAGCTAAGAAAACGGTAACTCTGGAAGCAGTACCATCAGGAAAGAAAAAACCTCCTAATTAAGCCTTTCATCAATCCGAAGAAGCCTTTATAAAAAATAGCGAAACAAAAAAATAAGTGGTTATTTACGCACAGATGAAAAAAAATAAAATTTTAATTACAGGATTGGAACAATAGTTTTATTTTTTTTAATCCCTTAATTTTTGCTGATACTTCTCAGCTAGATACTAATATTTCTCAGCTAGATACTAATATTTCTCAGCTAGATACTAATATTTCTCAGCTAGATACTAATATTTCTCAGCTAGATACTAATATTTCTCAGCTAGATACTAATATTTCTCAGCTAGATACTAATATTTCTCAGCTAGATACTAATATTTCTCAGCTAGATACTAATATTTCTCAGCTAGATACTAATATTTCTCAGCCAGATGCTAATACTTTTCAGCCAGCTTGTAAAACTTAAGGGACTTGTTCGATTTTTGGATATTATAGAAAAATGTGGCGGAGGGATTGTAGATTCTGTTCTTTGGGTATATAGGCACACCGGTGATGATTTATTATCCGCAATCACTCAAGGTACAATAGGTTCCTTTGATTTAATGATTAATTATTTCTCTGTTGAATATGCGAAGGCCCAACAACTCGAAACTAAAAAAGACGAAAGTGCCATGCCGGCTTTTCTTGGTAATATCTCAACGGATTTATTTATGTCTATATATAATACTATGAAAGAAGCAAATCTCCTATTAAATTGTTATAAGCCAATAACAAGAGCAGCTAAAATGTATGAATGGATTACTGATGTATTCATACCTATTGTCAGTCTTGTTAAAGTCAAACGAATTATACGACCTTCAAAAGTACCCGATATTTTCAAAGAACCCATTGTTACAAGAAAACGTGCTACTTCAAAGAAAAAATAAAGAATTGAAGAAGTAGAGCCAAATGAAGATTAAATAAATAATCTATTTTAGATATCCATCAAACTTTGCTCTAGGCCAAAGTGACCAGATAAATCGCTGATGCCAATGAGGTGTAAGATTATTTTTTATGCTCAATTTACTATTATTCCAGCTTTGGCGGAGGGAGAGGGATTCGAACCCTCGAAATGTTTTAAGCATTTACACGCTTTCCAAGCGTGCGCCTTCAACCACTCGGCCACCCCTCCTTATGATGCCCAGCCAATCCAATTAAGTGTTACCATGAACGATACAGGGATCACAAGATCGGGTCTTAATGTATTGTTTTACTAAAGGTGTTCTTACAATGTGTCACGGATTTCCCCTGCTCAGGAACACGAAATGACATGGGATTTTGATTTCTCATTTTTCTGTCTGAATAAGATAGAATAAACAGTTCATCTCCGGTTGATTGCAATTTGGTTAACTGTTCCTTCGTAAGCTGTTTTTCCAGCTCAGTTAGCCAAGTCTTAAGGATCTCTTCATAACTACTTATCGTCTGTTTTTTTAGATTCGATAATGCCAGAATTTCTGACCAATGCGGGATCTTTTCAATGTTTGGAAATTTTGTACCCAAATGTCTAGAAGAGACAGTTTTTATCTCTCCTATTTTAAAATCAGATTCAGGTATTATATACGTGCCCGTCATGGGATGTATGGTGTGTGGTTTTAATTTGCTTGCTTCATACAAATTCATAGCCCTACTGGCCCATAGGTAAGAGTCCAATTTGTTATCCTCAGTGTTCTTCTCATATTTTGCTATCAGATAGCTAAGCCAAAAAGCAGAGGCTATTACAGGTTTGTCTCCGTATTGTCCCCAGTGAGTCACAATCTCTGTGAGCTCCTTAATGGCTTTCCCATATTCTTTGTCTTTGATGTAGAGTTCTATCAATAAGGGTTTTATTTGGGAAGCATCCTTGACAGCTAGCAGATGTTGCTTTGATTTATTAAATTTTCCTTTATAGTAGTATAGTGTTCCCAAAAAGGCGCGTGATTCTTTTACAAGAACTTGGTCCTTTTTGATATTTTTCTCTAGATAGATAATGGCAGTGGATCTCTTTTTTAGATCGAGAGCCAAGATACCAAGAAGAAAATCCAAGCCAGAATTTTCTACAATTTCATCCTTAGCGGCCTGTTTTATAATACTATGAGAGCTCGATTTTTTTTCATTTACCTCCAGCAAGAGTTGGTAAATCTCTTCCATTTTTTTTATATAGTTTGGATCTTCTAAGTTTTCTTCTTTAGGTAAAATGGATTGGGCTTCATAGATGTAAGCTAGAGGGTAGCCTTTTTTTTTCGCTTCCATGATACTTTTCCATCCTGCTTTCTTTTTCCCTTCCATGATTTGAATGAGTCCCTTTACAAAAAGAGCGGAGCCTGTGTCCGAACTATCCATCAGCAGTTTGGTGTTTACCAGAATTGGCTCCATTTTCCTTGCGATTTCTAAGAGGATGTCTTCCTCTGTCTTTGCAAAGCCTATATTCATTTGCCAAATTTTTGAAGAATTATATAGAGTTGGCAATGTGTATGTGTGTCCGTCTCTCAGCTGTATATATAGGGGATCAATTCTTGTGTTGAGGTAACTAAAAAATAGGGTTTCCTTCATCGCTCCATCAAGGGTATTTTTATCGTTAAGGATTTTTTTTAAAAAATTTTCTTGAGAAAGAATTAGATGATATAAATTGGTTACGCCTTCAGTTTCGTGTTGCTTAAGAATTTCATAAGCGGCGATATGAAATATGGGTAAGTTGGCCTTGACGCTTAAGTGAAGAAACAAAAACAGGAAGAAAAATACTTTGCCGAATGCATATCTCATCTCTAGATATCCGATCCCTTATTGTACGTTTAAAATATTATGTATTAAAAAAGTTGTCAAATGAGTAGAAATTTTTAACGAATCGTGCAAAAAAAACTGTTCGTCTAACAAAATCTTACAAATAATGTTAATTCTGGTGAGATGAGTTCAGCCAGATCGAGCCAGATTTTTGTCATCGGGGACGTTCACGGATGTTTTGATGAATTTATGACACTTCTTGAAAAAGCCAAATACTGTTCAAAGAAACATCGCCTAATCCTTATGGGTGATTTGATCAATAAGGGGCCTCATTCTTTTGAAGTATTGCGCTGGGTACGTGAAAAAAACTTGGAAACCATTTTAGGAAACCACGAATGGAAGTTTATTCAAGACGTTGAAAATCATTCCACCCTTTCCCCTGTACTGGAAAAACTGAAAGAAAAAATGGGTGATTGTGTACAAGACTGGTTGTCATGGATAAAAAGCTGGCCTATCTATGTTGAGGAGAAGGATTTTTTACTGGTTCATGGAGGGGTGGTTCCCAATGAGCATCCGAGTCAATCCAAAATAGAACAGGTGTTGAACATACGGTATTGGGATGGGACGGGGAAAGATATGAAGAATTCTTCTTATCCGGCTTGGCATGATTTATACAAGGGAGAAAAATTGGTGATATATGCTCATTGGGCGAAACAAGGCTTGCGGATAAAGGAAAATTCAATTGGTTTGGATACGGGCTGTGTTTACGGAGGAAAGCTCACGGGACTTTGGCTTCCTAGTAGGAGCATCGTGCAGGTACCTGCTTTAAAAAGCTATGCCAACTCAATCAAATGAGAATCATAGCGGATCTTTGTTGAAAAATATTGTGAACCACTGAAGATTGAAGATTGGAGATGTGATGAAAAAAGATTTTGATAAATATTGGCATTACCTTCAGGCGGTTCAGTCCCCTGATCTAGATGTGCGATTTATAAGGAAGTGTTATCGCGAATTACGAAATAAATTGCCTCGCACTTTTCGAGAAGATTTTTGTTCCACTTTTTCTCTCAGTTGTGAATGGGTGAAGTTAGACAGAGAATGCAAGGCTATCTGTGTGGACATTGATTCCCAACCCTTGCTTTATGGAGAGAAGAATTATTTGTCTCGTCTCAGACCCGATCAAAGAAAACGAGTGCGAGTGATTCAATCGAATGTGTTGAAAAAAAATCTGCCGAAAGCTGACATTATTGCTGTTTTGAATTTTTCTTATTGTATTTTGAAAGAGAGAAAAGAGTTGAAGAGATACTTTTCTCAGTGCCTGAGGTCTTTGCATTCAAAAGGGATTTTCGTTCTAGATTGTTTTGGGGGAAGTGATTGTTTTGCTCCGAATGAAGAGCAGGTGGGTCACAAAAATTTTACGTATTTTTGGGAGCAAGAAAACTTCGATCCCATTTCTCATGATGCTTCATTTCATATTCATTTCAAGCGAAGGGGTGAAAGAAAAAGAAAAAAAGTTTTTAGTTATAATTGGAGGCTTTGGACCGTTCCGGAGATTAGAGATTTGTTGCGAGAGGTGGGGTTTCGCAAAATTCATATTTACTGGGAAGGGACGAATAGGAACGGAGAAGGGGATGGCAAATTTGTTCGTGCAAATAAGGGGGAGGATTGTGAGGCTTGGGTGGCCTATATTGTCTCCGAAAAATAGTTTTTTATTTTACTTTAATTAATTCCACTTTAAAAATTAAGGTGGCATTGGGGGGGATAGAACTTCCGCTTCCTCTTTCTCCATAAGCAAGTTGTGGTGGAATGTAGAACTCGTAAGTGGCTCCTTCTTTCATTAACTGGAGACCTTCGGTCCAGCCTCGAATCACTTGGTTGAGTGAAAAAGAAGCAGTGGCTTGTCTCTTGTAAGAGCTATCAAACTCTGTTCCGTCAATGAGTGCTCCCTTATAGTGTACTTCCACTACGCCTGTACTGATTGGACTTTTTCCTGTTCCTTCCTTAATGACTTTGTATTGAAGTCCGGAGGGAGTGACTTTTACTCCTGCTTTTTTCTTATTTTGCTCCAAAAACATTTCTCCATCCATTTTCTTATTTGCTCCTTGTGTGTCTGTTGTAGTTGATTTTGCTTGTTTTGTTGTAGTCGCCGGTCCAGTCTGTGCCTGTGCCTGTGCCTGTGCCTGTGCCTGTGCCTGTGCTTGTTTTGTTGTAGTCGCCGGTCCAGTCTGTTCTTCGGTAGCTACTGCTGTTGAAGCAGGCTGTCCCTCGGTGGTGGTGGCTGCTACTGCTGCTGAAGCAGGCTGTCCCTCGGTGGTGGTGGCTGCTACTGCTGCTGAAGCAGGCTGTCCCTGTCCTTGCTCTGCCATCGCCCTTTTTTGCTCATTGAACGTTTTTTTAATAAAAAGCATTTCCTCTAGACTGAGCAGTGTCTTTTGCTCATTCAATTTGTGTTCCACTCCCTTTGAAAAGGCTTTCCCATCTATCTTGGGCTCTAACTTTTTTACCTCAGAAGCTATCAAATATCCCACCGAGTAACTCAATCTTTGCATCTCAGTTTTTAGTTCCAATCCACTAGGTGCCTTGCCTTCCTTCTTTGTCGCACTAGACTTTTGTGTTGAGGAGAATTTTAGCTTTTCACAGGAAGAAAAAAGGAGAAGGAAGCTAAGCAATATCAGCAGGAAGTGAGAAAAGGAGGGAGAATTCGGCTTATCCATGGTGTAAGAGTAGATTTTTTTTATGACGAAAGAAAGCATTTTTCACCTCATTTCTTCCTTTATCAACCTCTAGATCAATAAAAGGGATTTCATTTGACAAGTTCTCGGTGATTTACTATCAACATTAACTCAAGCGTCAGAAGGGTTTTGACGCAAGGTTATACTATATATAAGGGGTAGGAATGGGAAAGTTATATGTCGGAAATTTGTCGTATGATGTCACGGAGAGTGACTTAACAGATCTTTTTTCTCCAAAGGGCGAAGTCCTTTCTGTGAAGATCATTAATGATCGTCACTCTGGGAGATCAAAAGGTTTTGGTTTTGTAGAGATGTCCACTAAAGAAGCTCAGGAAGCTGTTATATCAGACTTCAATGGTTATGATTTTAAAGGTCGTCCCATGAGAGTGAATGAATCAGTGGATAGACCACCTCGCAGAAATGGCGGCGGCGGTGGCAGTGGCGGTGGCGGTGGTGGCCACAGAGGTGGTGGTGGTGGCGGCGGTGGCCGTCGCTACTAAAGCTTTGGTTTTCGTAAATCACACAGTTCTTCAATATAAAATTCTGGCACCCGCCTACATTTTTTGTACGGCAGGTGCCATTTTTTATTTCTGGTCCGAGTTTTTGCTTTAAGGCTTGGGGGGAGTTCTGCGTTTTTTCCTTCGAAAAAAAGAAAAGTGACCACGGCAGGAATTGAACCTGCGACCTAGAGTTTAGGAAACTCTTGCTCTATCCAACTGAGCTACGTGGCCAGTGTTTAGATTTGCAATGTACTTTGGACAAATTCAGCCAGTTTGAAAAAAGCCATACTTTCTTCACAGTTGGGATCACTTTCCACGATAGGAACTCCTGCTTCTCCGGAAATCCCCACATTGGGATGGAAGGGGATGCTCACAATTTTTGTTATTCCTTGTGTTTTGAGATAAGTGTCTAATTGTCCTTTTGGAAATAAATCCACAGCTTCTTCCTTTGGATTCATTTTAAATGAGGACATGTTTTCAACAACACCCAGTTTTTTTATTTTTAACTGATCCAACATATTGAGAGCTTTTTTTGCATCCAAGAGGGCAATGTTTTGGGGTGTGCAGACAACAATACCACCGGACAGAGGAACTTTTTGAGCTAGGGTTAAAACCACGTCTCCTGTTCCTGGGGGAAGGTCTACAATCAAGTAGTCAAGAGTTCCCCAATCCACGTCCTTTAAAAACTGATCAACCGCTTTAAAAAGCATCGGACCTCTCCAAATAACGGGAGCTTCCTCTTCGATTAAAAAACCCATGCTCATCAGCCGAATTCCATAGCGAGTTAAGGGAATGAGCTTTTGTGTCTCAGAATGAATGTCTGGTTTTTGATTCAAACAAGCCACCATACGAGGCAATGAAGGACCGTAAAGATCTGCATCTAAGAGTCCCACGGATTTTTGTGCTTTTTTCAAAGCTAAGGACAAATTGACTGCTACCGTGCTTTTTCCCACGCCCCCTTTTCCAGAACCAATGGCGATAACATGCTTTACATTTTTTAAGGGAGATTGTTGGTCAAATGGATTTTTCATTTATAGCTCAATAGTTTTTACGTTCGGATCTATTTTCAAAGGGGCTCCCGTGAGTTTTTGCACTTCATCCGGGCTCACTCCCTCAGCCGTTTCTTTTAACACAAAGCCCTCCCTAGGGAGAACATCAATTACTGCGTAATCGGTAACAATTCGATTCACACACCTCAATCCTGTTAGAGGGAGAGTGCATTGCTTCAAAAGTTTGGGTCGGCCTTTTTTATCTACGTGTTGCATGGCTACGATCACTGTTTTTGCACCTGCTACCAAGTCCATAGCCCCTCCCATTCCTTTTACCATTTTCCCGGGTACCATCCAGTTGGCAATCGAAGCTTCTTGATCCACCTGTAAGGCTCCCAGTACGCTTAGTTGAATGTGCCCGCCACGGATCATAGCGAAACTATCTGCTGAGGAAAAAAAGCTTGCTCCCAAGATACTCGTGACGCTTTGTTTTCCAGCATTGATCAGATCAGCGTCTTCCTCTCCTTCGAAGGGAAAAGGCCCCAGGCCGAGCAGTCCGTTTTCACTATGAAGCATCACGTCCATATTTTTTGGAAGGTAGTTGCTCACTAAGGTAGGGATGCCAATTCCAAGATTGACAGTGAAGCCATCTTTAATTTCCTTGGCAATTCTTTGAGCAATTTGGTGGCGATCTAGTGGCATGAACTTGCCTTTCCTGATTTTTTTCTCACTGTCTTTTGTTCGATTCGTTTTTCATAATTTTTCCCTTCAAAAATTCTTTGAACAAAAAGCCCTGGCGTGTGGATGCTGTTTGGTTCCAGTTCTCCCGTTTTAAGCAAAATTTCCACTTCGGCAATGGTAATTTTTCCGGCTGTTGCCATCATGGAATTAAAATTACGAGCCGTGTGTCGATAAATCAAATTTCCAAATTGATCTCCTTTCCAAGCTTTTACGAGAGCAAAATCAGCTTGGATCGCTTTTTCTAGCAAGTAGGATTTTCCGTCAAAAACTTTTGTTTCTTTTCCTTCAGCGATCTTTGTCCCCACTCCTGTAGGAGTATAAAAAGCTGGAATGCCGGCTCCTCCGGCCCTGATTCTTTCAGCCAAAGTTCCTTGTGGCACTAGGTCCACTTCCAGTTCCTTGTTTAAAAATTGCTGTTCAAAAAGGGAATTTTCACCCACATAGCTCGCTACCATTTTTTTTATTTGCTTTGTTTGTAGGAGGAGACCTAGGCCGAAATCATCCACTCCGGCATTGTTGGAGATACAGGTAAGCTTTTGCACTCCTTTTTCACGCAAAGCAGAGATGAGGTTTTCAGGGATGCCACAGAGACCAAAACCACCTACCAACAAGCTGGTTGAATCAGTGATATCGAAAAGAGAAGATAGAGCATCTTTATAAACTTTGTTCATTGTTTTTCTATTAACAAAGAAACGGCCTCTCCTCCTCCGAGGCAAATGCTTGCCAGTCCGTATTTTTTATCATGTTGGTGCAAGGCATGGATGAGAGTTGTCAGGATACGAGCACCGCTGGCTCCAATAGGGTGTCCTAGGGCAACAGCTCCTCCATGCTTGTTTAATTTTTCATCTGGGATGTTTAATTCTTTAGAGATAGCTAAAGCGACAACCGAAAAAGCTTCGTTGATTTCAAATAAATCAATGTCAGATAGTTTCATGCCCGCATTTTTCAAGCAATTTTTTATTGATTGAACAGGGGCTAATGTGAAATATTCAGGCTCTCTGGCAAATGTTCCCTGCGAAATGATTCGTGCTAGCGGTTTTCGTTTTTTCTCTTTCATATAACTTTCTGATACAAGGAAACAGGCAGCGGCTCCGTCATTTAATTTGCTAGCATTCGCCACTGTAATGCTTCCTCCTTTTTCAAAAGCTGGTCGCAAATTTGCAATCTTATCAAATTTTACTTTGCTGGGTTCTTCGTCTATTTTCACTTTGAAACTTTTTTTTCCTACTTTTGTTTCGACAGCTACAATTTCTTTTTCAAAGTAGGCTTCTTCTTGGGCTTTGAGTGCTTTTTTGTAACTGTTTCTTGCAAAATCATCTTGCTCCTCTCTACTGATTCGCTGTTCTTTGGCACATATTTCTCCAGCCTTTCCCATGTGAAAATCGTTGTAAGGATCCCATAACCCGTCCTTGATCACACTGTCTTCTAGCTGGCTATCACCTAGGCGCAAACCGGATCGTACTGCTTTTGCAAGATAGGGAGAGAGGCTCATGTTTTCCTGACCGCCGGCGATCACAGCAGAGGATCTGCCAAGGGCAATGGAATCATGAGCCAGCATGATGGATTGTAAGCCGGAACCGCAAACCTTGTTAATGGTCATACATTGCGTGGAATTTTTGAGACCTCCGTAAAGGGCTGACTGGCGAGCAGGTGCTTGTCCAGAGCCGGCCGTGAGTACCTGTCCCATGAGACACTCTTCCACGTCTTCAACGGGAAGACGGGTTTCTTCGATGAGTGATTGGATGACTTTGGCTCCGAGACGGGGAGCTGGAATATTCGACAAAGTTCCTAGGAAAGAACCGATAGGGGTTCTTTTGGCAGATAGGATGTAAGCTTTCATCAGCCTTTGCTTTTAAAACGTAGTTCAAGAATACGCAACGATTTTTTCTTCTTTCTTTTGAAACATAGAACATAGTTTGATAAGGATGTAGTTTCATGAAAGCTATAAAGAAGTTTGTTTTTGCTGTTTTCCCTCTGGTTTTTTTTAGTCTTCCCTTTTTGGCAGAATCCAAAAAAGAGATGAAGACAACGCGATACGATCTTTCGGAAAATATCCAACAACTGCAAATTCAATTGCGAAGTGCAGACCTTACTTTGAGAAAAACGAAAAAGAAAAAAAGTCGAGTTCTTACCATTCAGTACGAAGGCTCACTAGATTCTAAAGAGGAAGAATCTCTTTTCAGTGTTTTTGACCGGAAAGCTCTTTCCAAAAAAACAGCTTGGCTGGATTTGAAAAAAAGACCGAAGATGTCGATTTGGATTCCCTCCAATTTGTTGGTGCAAGTTTCTTTATTCAAAGGTGAGATAGAAGTAAAAAAATTCTGGAAAACAGCTCTCTTCATTTCTTTATTAGGGAAGGGGAGTGTAAAGACGAATCATACATCCGGCAATCTTCAAATCTTTCAAGGCTCTGGCAAGATTGTTGTCAATAAGCACGAAGGGGATGTAAAAATACAGGGAGAAAATTCCCAAATAAACATTCAGTCCTGCAAAGGGAAAGTGGAAGTAAAAATTTTTAAAGGCCAGATCAGTGTTCAAAAATCAGCAGGCAAGTTTCATATTCGTTCCTTCAAGGGTTCAGTGCTTCTTAAAGATTTAAAAGGAGAGCTCAGTTTTTTGCTTGAAAAAAAAGGAATTGTCTTTAAGCCATTTAGAGGCTCCATTACGGGCGAATCAAAAGAAGGAAACGTAAGAGGGGTGATCTATCCCAAAAATGTGAACATCAGCACCGATAGAGGCATGATTTTCCTCGATTTTCCGAAATCAAGGGCTTGGGTGACGGCAGAAAGTTGGGAAGGAAGAATCCGAACACCAGCTTATTTCCATCGTACAAAAACAGGAGGAATGGATCGCTCGAAGGGACAACTTAGAGGAAGCCAAAAACGGGGCAAGGTTTCTTTGAAAAGTCGCATCGGGTCTATCAAAGTATACCAGAGCGTCCAGTAAGAATGGATGGATATTTTTTGCACGCTATTCATCATTGAGTCAGAAATATCTTGACCCTAATGAAAGAAGTTTTTTAATCTCTGGCCCATGTCAAAAAGTAGGAAAAAACAAGCTTCTAAGAAGGCCAAAAAACAAAGCAACAAGAAACAAGCTCCTAAGAAGGCCAAAAAACAAAGCAACAAGAAACAAGCTCCTAAGAAGGCCAAAAAACAAAGCAACAAGAAACAAGCTTCTAAGAAGGCCAAAAAACAAAGCAACAAGAAACAAGCTTCTAAGAAGGCCAAAAAACAAAGCAACAAGAAACAAACTTCCAAGAAACAGGCTAAAAAGAAAATCCCAGCCAAAAAGAAGGCAGATCAGAAGAAGATAGAAAAAAAACCAATAAAAAAAACCACAGAACTCAAAAAATCGAGTTCCAAAGAATTTGTCAAACATCAGCCGGTCCAAAAGGCTAAACCTCGTTCGAAAGCTTCTTCTTCCCATTACTTAGAGGAGCGCAAACTTCAAGAGTTCAGAAAAGAACTGGATCGTTTGGAAAATAAAGAAAAACAAAATATTCTCATCAAAGATGTACAAGGGAGAATTTACTGTCAGGATGACAATTGCGATCAACCAGCCGTGACGGAAAATTTTTGCCGTCAGCATTATCTATACCTTTGGCCCTATGTTTATAACCGAAAAAAAATATTGGAAAACAAACAATTGTTTGAAATACTCAACAAAATCGTGAAAAACTTTGGGAAGGCAGGACTGCTCTCCGTAATGAAAGATTGCAAAACAGAAAAATCTTTTGAATTCATTGCCAAGGAAATGAATTTTCCTACAAGTGGAGAGGGTACCTCATCCGATATGGAAAAAGATTATTGATGAAAAGTACGACCTCTGAATTTTTTCCTCCCAAGCCAGAGCTTTCCAAAAGTGTAAGTACCGCAAGAAATGTCTACATTTCCAACTATGGTTGCCAGATGAATGTTCACGACACAGAGAGAATGTATGCTCTTTTGGAGATGATCAACTACGCTCCAGCTGTCAGCCCAGACCAAGCCCAACTCATCATTATCAATTCTTGCTCTGTAAGGGAGAAGCCCGTGCATAAGGTGCGATCCGAGGTGGGTCGGTATCGATTGCTTAAGCAAAAAAAAGCCAATCTAAAAATTGGTGTAGCAGGTTGTGTTGCCCAGCAAGAAAAACAAAAGCTTTTGAAAGAAATTCCCTTGCTTGATTTTGTCATCGGGCCAGACGCCATTGATGAGTTACCGCAAATCATATCTCGCATGGAAACTGGCGAAAAATCCATCATCGAAACTCGCTTCACTCATCGTGAACCCTACCACATAGAAACTTTGATCAGAAATCCCGGCGTAGCGGCCTTTGTGAACATTATGAAAGGTTGCGATAATTTTTGTACTTTTTGTGTCGTTCCTTTTACCAGAGGCAGAGAAAGAAGTCGCTCTTTACAAAATGTGTGTGAAGATATTAAAAAATTAGTCCAAAAAGGAGTCAAGGAAGTGACGCTTCTGGGACAAAATGTAAATTCCTATCGCTCTGACTGTGGAGCTTCCTTTGGTGATTTACTAATGACCCTTTGTGAAAAAACGGATATCAAAAGAATTCGTTTTACTTCCCCGCATCCAAAAGACTTTAACGAAGGCTTGATCGACATGATGCAGTCAAGAAGAGATAAAATCATGGACTCCATTCACCTTCCAGCTCAGTCAGGTAACAGTGAAATCTTGCACAAAATGAACCGAGGCTACACAAGGGAAGAATACATCAAAAAAGCTCTCATGATTTTGGAGCGTATGCCGGGTTCTCTGCTTACAACGGACCTCATTGTGGGCTTTCCGGGTGAAGGAGAAAAAGAATTTACAGATACTTTGAGTTTGTTGGATGAGGTGCCTTTTGAAAATATCTACTCCTTTAAGTATTCGCCGAGACCTTTTACAAAGGCGGCTCGTTATCCCGATCAGGTGGATGAGGGCGAAAAAGTTAAACGACTGGCCCGTTTGAACGCAAAACACAATCAATTTGCTTTTTGTCGGGCGGAGAAGTATAAAGAGATTTCTCTGGACGTATTGGTAGAGAAAAAGGACTCGAAAACGAATTATCTCACTGGACGTTCCACTCACAACAAAGTGGTGCATTTTTCGGGTTCGAAGCATTTGAAAGGGAAAGTGGTTTCTGTCAAGATCAACAAAGCCTATCCCCAAACACTTTACGGAGAACTATTGTCATGAAGGAATTAGAAATCAAGTCTATCGGAACATCTTCTTTTTGTGTTCAAAACAAAGTTTCGGTCGTTAGGTCGAGTGCTGAATTGGAAAAGAAAAAATGGCTTGAGGTCATACCCCATGGTTTGGTGGGAGGAATGATGCCCAACCTTTGTTTGATGGTATTTAAGGAAAAGTCGGGTTCAAAAAGATTCGCTCTCTCTTTGTCTCAGTTGCAAGGGAAAATTTCTTTAGATCAGAGTTTGAATCGAGAAGAACCTTTTCGTTTCATCGGAGAAATTTTTAATGCTGTGGGGATTTCCATCGAGAAGTGTTATTTTCTCAGCAATGAAAAAGGTTTCATTCGGGTGCAAGTGTTTGTCAGCGGAACAGGGGGTAAGCATTGTCTCAGTTTGCAAGCAAATGATGTGATTCCTTTTGCCATTTATTCAGGTTGTCGGTTTTTTTGCACAAGTAAATTCATCAGTGAGATGCTTGAGCAGAAACTAGATCACCCTTTGAAAAAACATTCCATAAGGAAGCCTCTCTATCTCAATTAAAGGAGGGTGAATTGAACGAAGTAAAAGGCCCTTCTTTTTTTTCGTCAAAGGAAGTTGTTACTTTTGACGATATTTTAATCCTTCCGGGTTACTCTGAGGTTGAGCCTTCTTCGGTTTCCACCCGAACACAGCTAAGCAAAAATTTGTCGCTCAAAACTCCCATTTTGTCATCGGCCATGGATACGGTGACGGAACACAAAATGGCTCAAATCATGGCCCAACAAGGGGGCTTTGGCGTGATCCACAAAAATATGAGCATCAAAAGCCAGTGCTTTGAAGTTTTAAAAGTGAAAAAATACGAGAGCGGGATGATTTTGGATCCCATCACTTTGCAACCTGAAGCTCCCATTTATTCGGCCTTGGAAATCATGCAAAAATATTCAATCAGCGGGGTTCCAATTACAAAAGACAATCAGTTGGAAGGCATTCTCACCAATCGTGATTTGCGTTTTGAAACCAAGTTGGATCATGTAGTATCAAGCATTATGACCCCGAAAGAAAAACTAATCACAGCAAAAGAAGGCACTACGCTAGAGCAGGCGAAGGAGATTTTACATGAACACCGAATCGAAAAACTTCCGGTTGTAGATTCCAAGGGAAAATTAAAAGGACTCATTACGATTAAGGATATTGAAAAAGCCATGGCTTTTCCTCATGCTACCAAGGATCAATACGGTCGTTTATTTGTGGGGGCTGCACTTGGTACTGTAGAAAATGACATGGAAAGAGCCAAGGCTTTGGTGGAAGTAGGAGTGGATTTACTTTGTGTGGACACAGCACATGGTCATTCCAAGAACGTGATTGAGAGAGTGAAGTTTTTAAAATCTCATTATCCAGAAACCATTATCATGGCAGGAAATGTGGTTACGGGGGAAGGAGCTTTGGCACTGGCAGAAGCTGGATCAGACATTGTCAAAGTGGGTATGGGCGGAGGAAGCATATGCACCACTCGTGTGATTTCTGGTGTGGGTATGCCACAAGTGAGTGCACTCGCTTGGTGTGTGAAGGTCCTAAAGAGCAAGGGCGTAAGCGTAGTGGCTGATGGAGGTTTGAAGCACTCAGGTGATTTGGCTAAGGCCATTGCTTTGGGAGCCAATGCGGTCATGGTAGGCGGAATGTTGGCTGGTTCCGATGAGAGCCCAGGAGAGACGATCCTTTACCGAGGTCGGGCTTACAAAACGTATCGAGGCATGGGAAGTTTGGCAGCGATGCAAAAAGGATCCAAGGATCGTTATCGTCAAAGCGGAACTTTTATGATTGAAAAAATGGTTCCGGAGGGTGTAGAAGGTCGTGTTCCCTATCGTGGTTCTGCGAGTGGAATCGTCTACCAGATGATCGGGGGATTGAAAGCGGGGATGGGATATGTGGGAGCAAAAAATATCAATGAATTTCAAGAGAAATCTCGATTTATCAAAGTCAGTTCAAAAGGTTTTTCTGAATCCCATGTCCATGATGTGAACATTACAAAAGAAGCTCCCAATTACCGCTTGGATGATTTTTTAGAATAAAAATAAGGGGTTTATGAACAATCAACATTTGGGTCCAAGGTCTTCTTTCCTGATATTGGATTTTGGCTCTCAATACACTTGGTTGATCGCGAGAACTTTGCGAGACCTAGGCTTTTATTCACAAGTAGAGCCTTTTCATTTTCCAGAAGAAGAAATCAAGAAGCTAAAGCCTGCAGGCATCATTCTCAGTGGCGGACCTGCTTCCGTTTTGTCCAAAGATTCACCAACTCGCTCTCTAAGGGGACTGAGCAAAGAAGCTCCCTTGATGGGTATTTGCTACGGCTTGCAACTCATTTGTCATCAATGGGGAGGGAAGGTGGTCTCATCCCAAAAACGCACTTATGGAAAAAGCCAAATTCAATGGAAAAAACCTTCCCCTTTCGCTTTTAAAAAACAAGAGGTGTGGATGAGCCATGGAGATTTTGTCTCTAAACTCCCTCAAGGTTTTTCTGTTTTGGCGGAAACCAATCAACAAATACCGGCTGTATTGGCAAGTGAAAATATTTTAGCATTGCAGTTTCATCCAGAAGTTTCTCACACAGAATATGGGAAAGAAATTTTTTCTTATTTTGCGGAACAAATATGCGGTGTGAAAGAAAAAACTTGGACCGCTCAGTCCATGTTGAAGAGCATAGAGTCTCGCCTAAAGGAGCAATTAAAAAATACAGATCATGTTCTTTGTGCCTTAAGTGGAGGAGTGGATTCTACGGTGGTGGCGGTGCTTTTGACTAAATTGTTCAGCACAAAGAAAGTGCATTGTGTCTTTGTGGATACGGGCTTGCTCAGGCAAAATGAATTTGAAAAAATTTTGGCAGAAACAAAAAAATTGCATTTGAATGTGACGGGAATTTCTGCAGAAGAAAAATTTCTTGGAGCTTTAAAGGGGATAGAGAATCCAGAAAAGAAACGAAAAATTATCGGCCATACTTTTATTGATGTCTTTAAAGAATACGTCCATCACCATCCTGAAATTGAATACTTGGTCCAAGGGACTTTGTACCCAGATGTGATTGAGAGCGTGTCTCCCATTGGTTCTGGAGTCACTATCAAATCTCATCACAATGTGGGAGGTCTTCCAAAAGGACTCTTTTTACAACTTGTTGAACCCTTGAGGTATTTGTTCAAGGATGAAGTGCGTTTATTGGGAAAAGCACTAAAAATCCCAGATGCATTTTTGAAAGCTCATCCCTTTCCTGGTCCGGGACTAGCTGTTCGTATCATAGGTGAGATCAGCCCCTCCTCTTTGAAAAAGCTCAGACAGTCAGATTGTATCTACATGGAAGAACTGATGCGGGCGGGACTTTATCATAAAATTTGGCAAGCCTTTGCCGTCTTGTTGCCTATTAAATCAGTGGGCGTACAAGGAGACAAACGCAGTTATGATGAATCGATTGCTTTACGGGCTGTTACTTCTCAAGATGGAATGACAGCAGATTGGTTTTCCTTTCCACCTGATTTTTTACACAAAGTCTCAGATCGCATCACTAATGAAGTGGAAGGCGTGAATCGAGTCGTGTATGATATCACTTCGAAGCCACCGGGAACAATTGAATGGTCCTAAATCCTCATAGCCAATCTTCTTCTTTTGCTCATCTGCATGTACACACTCACTATTCTCTTTTGAAATCCTCCTGTACGGTCTCCGGCCTTGTGAATAAGTGTATAGAGATGGGACAACCGGGACTTGCAATCACCGATTACGGAAACATGTTTGGTGTTTTGGATCTTTATTTTTCCGCTAAGGAAAAGGGGCTGAAACCTCTTTTGGGTCTAGAGATTTCTTTGTCCTCAAAGACTACCAAAAAAAATATCTCAAGGGGAGAGATGCAAACTCACAATGATTCCATTGTGTTGTTAGCAGAAAATATAAAAGGTTATCGACATCTTTGTCGCATCAATACGATTGCCTACCAAGAAGAATTTTACTATGTGCCACAGGTGGATTTTTCTATTTTGAGTGAATATAGCGACTTTGTTGTGGCCTTGACGGGGGGTCTACAGGGAAAGGTAGCTCGAACGTACATGCAAAAAGGAGCCGAGGAAGCTTTAAAGCTGATTAGGCAATTGAAAGATATTTATTCAGACCGGTTGTATTTGGAATTAAATCGCACAGGTCCCAAAGAGTGGGAACAACTCAATCCCTTTCTGATTGAAGCAAGTCGCATTACGGGAGTTCCTGTAACAGCCACAAATGATGTGCACTTTTTGGAAAAAAAAGATCGCTTGGTGCAGGATGTATTGCTTTGCATCGGAAGCAACCGAACGTTACGTGATCCAGAGCGATTTCAACTGAAATCAGAGGAATTTTATTTCAAAAACTCAGAACAAATGAGGGAACTTTTTCAAGATATTCCTTCTGCTTGTGACAGCACTTTGGAGATTTGTTCTCGTTGCCATGTGAATTTTCACCTCAAAAAAGATGATCGTGCTATTTATCACTTACCCAGTCTGCAACTGCAAAAAGAAGGTGATTCCAAGGAACAACTTAGGCGTTTGAGCCTTGTTGGTTTGAAAAAGCGTTTGTCTTTGGAAGAAGAACACAAAAAACAAGATCCGCAAAAGAGGGAAGAGAAAAGAAAAAAATATGAAAAAAGATTGGAAATGGAACTTCGAATCATCATTGATATGGGTTTTACGGATTATTTTTTAATTGTTTATGATTTCGTTCATTGGGCTAGAAAGCAAGGCATACCTGTTGGCCCAGGACGTGGTTCTGGAGCGAGTTCTTTGGTGGCTTATTGCCTAGAGATCACCAACTTGGATCCCATGCCTTACAAACTTTTGTTCGAAAGATTTTTAAATCCAGAAAGAATTTCTCTTCCCGATTTCGATATTGATTTTTGTCAGGAGAATCGAAACCGAGTGATTGATTATGTGAGTGAAAAATACGGAAAAAATTATGTGGCTCAGGTGATGACTTATGGTCGTCTGCAAGCTAGGGCAGCCATTCGAGATGTGGGGCGTGTTTTGGGGATGAGCTATATGGAAGTGGATCAAGTGGCCAAATTGATTCCTGAGCGACTGGGAATCACTTTGGATGAAGCAATAAGTGATAATCCTAGGTTGTATGAATTGATGGAGTCAGATCCCCAAATCAAAAATTTGATGGATCTAGCTCGTCAAATTGAAGGGCTGATTCGCCATGTGAGCATTCACGCAGCGGGTGTGATCATTGCCAACCATCCCATTGTCACTTACGCACCTCTTTACAGAGGTTCTGAAGGGGAGAATGTGATTCAGTGTGATTTGTATCATTCCAAAAAAATTGGCTTGGTTAAGTTTGATTTTCTGGGCTTAAAAACTTTGACCCAACTCAAATCTGCTTTTCAAATGATTGAGAAAAACAAAAACAAAAAATTATCAGAAAAAGATATTTCCTTGAAAGATAGTGGCATTTACCGCTTGATGTGCGAGGGAAAAACCACTGGAATTTTTCAATTTGACGGTCGAGGGATTACAGAGCTGATTGTCAAAGCTCAGCCCACTTGTTTTGAAGATATTGTGGCTATCAATGCTCTTTTTCGCCCCGGCCCGATGGATATGATCCCTTCTTATCTGGATCGAAAAAAAGGTCAAGTGAAGGTTGATTATTTGTTTCCAGAACTGGAGCCTATTCTGAAAGAAACCTACGGAGTGATCGTGTACCAAGAGCAAGTTTTACTCATCGCCGCGAAGATTGCCGGTTACCGATATGGAGAAGCTGATATCTTGAGAAGAGCGATGAGTGAGAAAAAAACAAATGTGATGAAAAAACAAAAATCACGTTTTCTTTCAGGGGCTAGTGCAAACAAATATGATTTAAAGAAGTCGGAAAGGTTGTTTGATTTGGTTGCTGAGTTTGCCAAGTATGGATTTAACAAATCTCATGCAGCCGCTTATTGTGTATTGGCGGCTCAGACCGCTTGGTTAAAGTGTTACTACCCGGTTGAATTTTTTGCTTCTTTGCTAACAGTCGAGATCAGCAATACCAGCAAGAGCAGAGCACAAAAAATGGTTCGTTATGTTAGAGATGCTAGGAGGCAGGGGGTAAAGGTGCTTCCTCCTCACATCAATCATTCAGAGTATTCTTTCATTCCAGCTGGCAATCATATTTATTTTTCACTGGGAGCAATCAAAGGAATGGGAAGGCCAGCTGTGAATGAAATTATTTCCGTAAGAAATTCACTAAAAAACAAAAAATTTGAATCGGTTCAACATTTTTTTGAGACAGTGGATATGAAAAAAATTAGCAAAAAATGTGTAGAAAGTTTGGTGCGAGCTGGCACTTTTAGTGAAATGGATCTAAATGGAAAGGAAATTTTGCATAACTATGAAAGTTTGCTCAGACAAGTAAACCAAAAGAAAGAGGAATTCAGTTCCGGTCAGATCAATTTATTTTCAATGATAAAAGAAGCGAAACCTTTTGTTTATCAAAAACAAGATAACTGGTCTCCTTTGGTTGGATTAGAATATGAGAAAGGAGTCATTGGCTTTTATTTAAGCGGACATCCTATTGATCGCTTTATACCTTTTCGCTCCGTTCTTTCTTGCAAAAGCATTCGATCACTAGAAACGAAAAAACACAGGTCTACTGTTTCTGTTTGGGGGATTGTCGATGATTTTCGACAAATCATCACTCGCAAGGGGATGCCCATGGCCTTTGCTCGCTTGGAAGATGGTTCCAGTTCTATTGAGATCATTATTTTTTCAGATGTTTACTTGCGAGTCGAAGAACGTGTTCGTTCCAAAAAACCTCTTCGGGTGAAGGGGACACTGAGCCTAGAAGATAAAAGTTCAGCCAAATTGATCGTACAAGAGGTAGATTTCATTGATGATCAACTAAGAGCGAGAGGAGTCAACCCACAGCGTAAAGAAAAAGAGAGCGTTCTTCCAAATCCTATGTAAAGAGCTTTTCAGCTAGCAAAGAGAAAATTTCAACTAGTACGGGGCCAAAGATATTTTATGTTTTATTCATTCATTTGGAGTTTATAAAGTGACAAAAAAACGACGAGAAGTATGGATAAAGTTTCCTTATTTTGGTAAGACTCATTCATGATTCGATTGATTTTGTTATTCTTTTTGCTTTTTGGTTTTTTTGTTCATGCAGAGCAAAGTTCTGTGGAGGTCATTCTCGATAAACCTGATGTGAAAGAGGCAATCCAATTGGCTGTGAACCAAGTCTCTTTTGAGTTGATGGGCAAATTTATTGCACCAACAAAATTAGAGGAACAAAAAAAAGCGCTACAAAAAGTAATATCAACATATTCAAACCGCTACATTCTTTATACAAAAACCTCGAAGCCAAAAAAACAAAAAGACAATTCATTCTTAATCAACGTAACTGTCGGTTTTTCTGAAGCAAATCTGAAAAAGATTTTACTGGCAGAAAATCTTTTCTATTCATCTAGCTTCAATCTAAGAATTTTGCCAGTCATCCTTTTTGAAGATCGCGTGGAAAGAGAAGCCTATAGCTGGTTGGTAAACAGAAATAACAATTTAGAGTTTATCAAAGAGAAAGCTGGGCTTTTTTACAATAAGATGCAAGATAAATTGCTATCCTATGGGTTTTACTTAATGAATCCAGAGTTTGCTAATTTGAAATCTTTCGTTCCTGAAGAACTCAGATTAAAACGGCCAAAGAAAAAAGATATTTTTGAATTGGCTAGATTTTTTAAATCTCACTTGGTTCTCATTGGTGTCGTAAAGCTTAGAGAATCGGCGAGAGAGTCTGTTTTCAATCTCAAAATAGATATGGATATTTACCACACGGAGACGGGTCGTTTGTTGGCTGAAATGGAAAGGTCTGAAAAAATAAATCTCCAATCGGATGAACAGCCTTTTTCTGCTCTTTCTGTTTTTTTATCAAGGAATAAAAATTTTGTAAAAGGATTGGGAGTCCAACTGAAATCTATTTACGAGATGGGTCAGATGTCAGCCAATGTATTAAAAATCACCGTGTATGGAATTCCCAGTTACGAAGAACGAAACAAATTTAAAAAAAGACTTTTATCAAAAATTTCTTCCATAAAAAATTTGCAAGAACATATTATTCGGTGGGGGTCTATCACCTATATCGTTCATACTACCGCTTCTATTGATGAAATTGAAAGAAAACTGGAGAAGATTTCTTTTCTAGATTTTAGCATTCGAGATTTGAATCAAAGAAAAAATGAAATTATTCTAAAAGTGGTTGTTAGGTCATGAGGGAACGGGGATAGCAAGTTCGATGAGCGGTGAAATCATTTGGAAAGTAATGATTCAATTATGAAGGCTATGCTGGTTTCAGATAGTTTTTCTACAATTGAAACTTTGTGGAAGGGACAGATTCCCTATCGGGAGAGTTTACTTTTACAAGAAGAGCTAAAGCAAAAGGTAAAAAGGAGCAAACAAGCTTTTTTGTTGGGCTTTGAATGTCCTTCTTGCATCACTTTGGGCTTGAGGGGAAAAGAAACCGAAGATCTTAGGGATTCTTTTCAGGAATATCAAAATAGGGGCATTGAGATTGTTTCTATTAAAAGGGGAGGGCAGGCAACTTTGCATTCCCCTGGCCAGTTGATTATTTATCCCATTATGGACCTCATGCAGTGGAAAATAAGGCCTAGAAATTTTTTAAATATTTTGGAAAAAATCACCATAGATGCTTTGGCCAAGCATGGACTCTTGGTAAAAAAAGATGAAGCTACGGCTGGTTTATTCACCAATCAGGGAAAAATCGCTTTCTTTGGCATCCACATTTCATCAGGTGTGAGTCAGCATGGACTAGCTATAAACGTAAAAAATGATTTATCTTTGTTTGATTTGATCAGGAGTTGTGGTGTATCTCAAAGAGCTCATGATAGTTTTGCAGTACAGGGCTTATCATTGGATCTAGCCACCTTGTTTAAAACTTGGTCTCTATTCGCCCACAAATATTTATGATGGTCGGACCGACTGGATTTGAACCAGCGACCTCCACCACCCCAAGGTGGTACGCTACCAAGCTGCGCTACGGTCCGACGACAAGCGACATCATCCCCACGTAACAAAAATTATCATCATCATCATCATCATCATCATCTACATCAACTGAGCAATGAATCCCAAGCTGATATAAGAAGAATAGGAAGTAGCATTCGAACGATTCAATCTGGTACTCAATTCAATATCTATCTCTATTTTATGAAAGTGAATGAAAAATAATTCTCCTCTCACGCCAAATACGATTCGGATCGGAAAATCTGTCTTGGCCTGGATTTTGTATTTAAAACCCAGAGGGAGTGCCAAGTAAGGGTTTAATTTGCCTATCACTGTTGGAAATTCTTTGGTGAGAAATGGACGTAGGTATAAATTTAAAGAATGAATTTTTAGATCATAGAGGTCATAGCCCACACCAACTGCAACTCCGACAGCTGGCTGGTACTTATAATCAGGAAAAGGAACCCACTTTAAAAAACTCGCAATTCCCACTCCAGACTCTCCTCCAGCAATTTGGTACTGGAGATTGATGTCTTGTCTCTTGTACCCGTGACTGAATTGTGCAATCAGATTCACATCCGTTCCTTTTTTTTGATTGAGAAATTGGATGTAACCAGATGCTTCATAATGCTTGGGTCGTATCAGTTTGCTGATATTTCCCAGAGGTGCAAAAGAGTGAGTTAGGGGACTCAAAAAAATAAGTGACAAGAGAGTATACTTTATCGCTTTTTTCACTTTGACGATGGGTTTTCTAAATGAATGTCTCTGACAATATATTTGTGGTTTTTGCATGTTTACGTTCCTAAGTTAGAAGGTTTTCTCTATAAACACAGTTATGTGATTCAATATTTAGCATAAGAAGATTATTTTTCAACGATGGAAGTTGATTTTTAAACAGTCCATGCATAAAGTTCATATAAAATATGGCGGTCGTAGCTCAGCATGGTAGAGCGCCAGATTGTGGATCTGGCCGTCGCGGGTTCAAATCCCGTCGATCGCCCCATTCAAAAAAAGGGGGTGTTTGATGGCTCATATGGCAAGTAATAGAACAAGGAAAATGACAGGCAAGAAAGTACCTGAGCTAAGTTTACCAGCAACTAGCGACAAAAATATCAATTTAAAAGATTTCAAGGGTCGGGGTGTTGTTGTGTATTTTTATCCAAAAGACGCAACCCCTGGTTGTACGCAAGAGGGTGGAGATTTTCGTGATATGTATAAAAAATTCCAGAAGCTGGGTGTGGAGATTTTTGGAGTCTCCAAAGATTCTCTAAATTCCCATGAAAAATTTAAAGAAAAACAAAGCTACCCCTTTGATCTCATCAGTGACGAAAAGGGCAAACTCTGTGAAATGTTTGGAGTGCTAAAAGATAAATCCATGTTTGGAAAAAAATTTAAAGGCATAAGTAGAAGCACATTTGTTATCTCCAAAGAAGGGCTAGTCAAAAAAGAATGGAGGGATGTGAAAGTAAATGGGCACGCAAAGGAAGTTTTTGAATTCGTAAAGACTTTGTAAATCTTCACACAAAACTACATCTGGGAACTATAGGATGTATTTAAGATATAGTGTAAATTTTTCATTTCATTACATAAATTAAATGTATGGTTTTTGAATTGGAGTAAATACATAATTTATTTTAATACCCAATTGATTTACCTAAGGATCTAGTAAGATAAATATTGACAGTGTGTTCTATTTTGATGCTTATTGCTTCGTGTTATGAGAGAGAATTTTTCTAAAATTCTAAAAAGCCCCCCTGCCAGCAAGATAAGCACAGCAAAACAAATGCACATCCCGTCCAGAGCTTTCAATAGCTTGGTAAATGGCTCCTCGAAGTCTATAACGTTATTTTTGATTCTATGTTTTCTCTCTTCCTGCAAAGGGGTCAATCCTGATGCCGAAAATATTCAAGAATCCGTTGAAGCAATAGAAAGCGAACAAGGAATGTATGTAAAGGCGGAGACCAGTACGCCACTACTAGTGGTGGACGCTGGAACACTTCATCCAGAAGATGATGCATCAGGGGATGGATTGCCACTAGAGCAAAAACTAGACGTTCCCACGAGTGAGATACGGTCCATAACTGATAGAGAGGCATCCACAGGAACCGAAACAGGAGGGCTCACTCCAGAACAAGAGGAAGAAGCAGTCATTGAGAATGCGATGCTTGAAAACCAAATGCTATTGGAACAAGAAAGAATTGATAGAGAGACCACCATCATATCAGAAAACTTAGATCTTTTTAATGATATGGTCATTCAAAACAAAAGAGTTATTTTCGATAAAGTTGTCATCCGTACTTTTGAGCATGATTTATTTATTTTGGCTGACGAGTTTATCTCTGACAATTCAATAATTCAAAATTTTTCACCAGAACAAATTGCCAAAAGAGCACAAGACGGAAGAAGCGGTGGAAATATCTTGATCGAAGCAATAAGTGTAAAAGGAAACGTAAAACTTATTTTAAATGGAGAAAGAGGAGGTTCGGTTTCGCGCAGAAAGATATCGAATAGACAGCTCAACAAACTTTCTGGTCGTAAGGGAAGAAGAGGTCAAAATGCTGTCTATCGTAATATCTGTAATGAATATGTAGCCGGATTATTCACTACTGGTATAATTTGCGGGATAAAATGCATAGCACGTCCTACCAACGGAGAAAATGGAGAAGACGGTGTTCGTGGCTTCCGTGGTTTTGATGGAAAAAATGGAGGGAACTCTGGATCTCTTCTTGTAAAAGCATTTGATACTTCAGAGTTTGTTTTTGCAGAAGTTAAACAAACTCCCGGATTTGGTTCCAAAGGTGGAAGAGGCAGTTACGGGGGTGAGGGAGGAAGGGGAGGGAGACCTGGTAGAGATAGAAGTAAATTGTGCTATTCTTCTACTTATGAAGGTAGAGAGGGAGATGATGGTGATAGAGGAAAAAGGGGTGAAAAAGGTAAAGATGGAGAAAAAGGAACTGTTTGTATCGAAAAAATCTCCTCTGACAAAGAAATTAGGAATCAAAAAATAGTAGTATTCGGAAACCTTTCATTGATTAAAGTGTGTGATGAAACAGAAAAGAATTCAAATTGCATGGGTAAACAGATTGCAAAAGTTGAATTACCGAAGGATGCAGAAGAGAATAAAGAAGGATTGATATGTTACTAATTTTTTCAACAATCAGTATATAAAGTAGCTTCCTTGTTTTTTATAAAGATATAGCCATAGCTTTTGCAAAAGATTCCCTTTGGTATTTATTTGAGCTTTTGGTGGTGTGATCTAAGTCAATTTTCATTAGTATGAAAATTTTATATGCAAAAAACAAATTCTATCAATCAATCTATGGTTTATGTATATAGATGACATGATGTTTTGGTCATTTGCTAAGATTAAAAAGCTATTTTTTATCTCTTTAGTTTTTGTTTTAATTAGTTCACCTAAAGGTTTTTCTGAATCTTGTAAAGATAGTTTTTCTAACAAATCATCTTCAGATGCATTTATAAATTTTGCAAAAAATAATCTTGGAGGAAATTGGCTCAAAGAGATGGGTAAAAATTGGCCAGAAAATATAGAAAAATATATTTCACATTGGGATTATCAAGAGGCAACAGATTTTTTAAATCTTTTAAACCAGCATATAAAACTAAAGTACACGTTAAAACGAATCAAATCTATGTCTTATCTAATAGATGTAAGGTATGCATCTTTCTTAAAAAGGGTTAAGTTTTATGAGAGTTACATGGGTCGAAAGGAAGTCACAGAACGATTGAAAATTTCTTTAGGAGGTTTTCATAAGGGTGGTGCTAATAGATTAAAAGAAGTTATTAAAATTATAGAGAGTTATGCTGGTAAAGAAAGAGCAAAAAAAATAGTGAAGAAAAATTTCATATTTTTATATCGTGTTCAGCCAGATAAATTAAAGGAAGTTATACTTTATATAGAAACTTTTTTTGAGGATAAAAAGGAACTAAAAAAAATAATGGAAAAGAGTTTTCGAGGTTTTGCTATAGCTCGATTAAATAATTTAGAGCTTACTGTCTTTTATGTAGAATCTTTTGTTGGAAGAAAAGGAGTTAAAGCAATCATACGAAAAAATTTCAGTGGTTTAGTTAATATGAATTTAGATCGACTCAGATCTATTGTCTCTTATGTTGAGCAATTGATTACTAGAGAGGAAGTGAAACACCAGATGTTACAAGATTTCCAAGCCTTCACACTGGCTAAACCAGATCAATTAGAATCAGTTGTAAAGTATTTAGAAAATATTTTTGGAAAAGAAGAAATGAAAAAAATGCTACGACATAATCTTCGTAGTTTCACTATTATTAATTTACCTGAGTTAAAAAGAACTAAACTTTATTTAGAAGATTTGCTTGGAAAGAAGGGGATGGAAAATATTATGCGAAAAAGTCTTTTCAGTTTTGCTCAAATTAAACTGGATAGATTTAAAAAGACTGTACGTTATATGCAAAAACTAATTGGAAAAGAAGAAGCGAAAAAGATAATGCAAAAAGATATTCAAGCTTTCTCTATTGCTCATTCACCTGAATTAGAAAAGATTGTATCTTATATGAAAACTTTTATCGGGAAAGAGGAAGTTAAAATAATTATAGAAAAGAATTTTCGTGCGTTTGCTTCTCTTCAATTGAATGAATTCAAACGTGTTGTACTTTATTTAGAAGGATTGCTCGGAGAAAAAAAAGTAAAAAATATGATGCTACGTAATTTTCAAGGGTTTTCTACAGCTAAAATAGACTATTTGAAACCTGTTATATCTTATTTGGAAGGGTTTCTTGATAAGAAAACAATTAAAGACATGATACAAAAGAATTTTCAACCTTTTGCAGTAGCTAAATTAGATAAATTAAAAGAATTTATATCTTATGTAGAAAGTGTTGTTGAAAGAGAGGGTGTGATAAGCATTATGCGAAGTAGTTTTCAAGGTTTCGTTTTTACCGATCTGAGTCGATTCAAAGAGGTTGTAAAATTTTCAGAAACATTTTTTACGAAAGAAGAAATTACAGAAAATATGTTGCAAGGGCTTTCTAAGTTTGTGTTTGGTAATATGGGTGAAATTAATCTTAAAATTCAGTATCTAAAAACTTTTTTTAAAAAAGAACAAGCAGAAAAACAAGTAGAAGATATAATAAAACAAAGTTTTTCAAGTTTTAGTCAAATAAGGATAAATCAATTAAAACTTGTTTTAGAATTTATAATAGATATTACTGGAGAAGAGGGGGTGAAATATCTTCTAAAAAATAAATTTTCTCTTTTAGTCAGAGCTAATTTAATGCAGTTAGAATCCAAAGTGAAATCTGAAAAAAAGCGTTTAGAAATGCCAGAATTGAAAAAGAAAATACAATATAATTTTAGATACTTTATAACCAGTGATACGAACGTTTTGTAGAGGTTGAAGGTATATATTCGGCAGTCTTTTATTACCGACAAAGATGAAAAAAAACAGCAACAACTGTATGAGAAGCGAGTTAAAAAAGAGAAGCTGTAGTCATCATCCCCAGTTGGAAGAAAAGAAAATCAAGTCAAAATCACTATTCAATAATGTGTAAAATTTTCACACTTTAGAGATAATTAAATCACATACTTAAAATCTTTACTTCCGTGAAGTGAAACTTTTACATTGTATATTGTAAAACCCCCCTATTGTGTTATGAAACTCTCGTTATGAAAAATTATGTAACTATTTTTCTTTCTGTTTTATTTCTTAGTCTTTCACCTCAGGCTTTTTCTATCTTCAGTTGTAAAAATCTTTTTTCTAGGAAGCCGGGTTCACTTCCATTCATCATTTTTTTAAATCAGCACAAAAGAGACATAAAAGCATCCGAAATAACGAACATAAAGAAATTCACAAAAAACTGGAAGCATAAAAATGCACTAAAACTTGTGAATTACCTAGAAAAAAGAATAGGAATAAAGGAGACTGTTCAATTGTTTGTGAAATCTCCCAAGGATTTAGAAAATATAGATTATGGTAATTTTATAAAAAAAATTGCTGTTTATGAGAGCTATGTTGGTGTAAAAGAAGTGACGGACCAGCTAGGGAAGTCTTTAGCTGCTTTTGATAGGAAGCCAGCGAAAGTTCTAAATAAGACCCTTAAGTTCGCAAAAAAATACATGGGACTGCCCTCTCTTATCAGGATAATAATAGTAAAAGGGTTTCGAATATTTAACAAGTTCGAAAATAACCAGCTCAAGGAAATTGTAGAAATTTTGCACAACTATTTGTGGTACGAGACCATCCTTCATTTAATGGAAAATAGATTTCAATATCTTATTCTTGTTGAGCTAGACCAGTTGAAAATAACCTTGAATAAATTAAAACACGGATGGCATATAAGGGACACTCGTGAGGGGTTTCGGTTAATGTTGGATCGATTCGATTTCTTGATCCGTTCGAAGTCTAGGAATTCAGAATTAGTTAGAAAGATTGCAAAAATTCACATGCCTAACAATGACTTGTCTTTACTTCTTTTGGGTTATAAACTTGATCAATCCAATAATAATACGAAGAAAAGGGCGCTTGGGAAGATGGCACTTGGCATAAAGCCACTTGACCAAGCCAATGAATTGAATAATGCAAGATGGCTTGGCAAAAAAAAAGTATTATAGCAAAACCTACTAAGAAAAAAGCACAAAATAGGGAAAAAAAGTAAAAAGATTTCAGCATGGCTAAGAAGGCCAATACCAAAATAGAGAAATCCGTTTCATTCTTTCTGCATCATCTAAAAAAGTGTTTACTGGAAAATTATGTAGCTTGCTTTTTGTGGTGTGGGCACTTGCCTCTGATTTTTTCATCCAAACTGTAACGATTCCCTCCGGCTAGAGTGAAGTAAAGAAAACCTATCCCATAGAGGAGAGGAAGTTCTCTCGCAGAAAAAGGATCATCAGAGTGGAAGACAAAAGCGGCGACCAACATAGTTGCCAAAATAGAAAAAGCGGCCAGACGAGTAAGCAATCCAAAAATTAAAAGCAAAGAACAAAAAAATTCAGCGTACACAACCAAAATGAGACTCATCTGGGAACCCAGCCCCAGAGGGTCGGGGAAAGTGTCCATTTTTTCTGCAAAAGAAGAAAGTTTAGACCATCCATGGGTGAGTATAAAGGAAGCCAAAAGCACTCGCAGAATCAGTTCTGCGGGTTGCTGAATACAAGCATTCGAAAGAAATAATATTTTTCTTATTTGCCCACTTATTTTTTTGTACATGAATTAGCACCTAGTTCTTTGTTTAGCTACGGATCCCACAATATCATTGTTCGAGAATTATTTACAATTACGATTGGATAATTTTGAAGGATTCCTTGACAAGGGTGGTTATGAATATTAGGTTGCGAAGCGATGGGCATTTTGTTGCTTTTGTGCCCAAAAAATTGGTGTCTGGGATTATCGGAGGTTGAGGGAATGAAATTCTTTATATCACTTTGCTTGTTAGCTGGTCTCGCATCAATCTCTTGTTCAAAGGGTAAATTTAGACCCAACGAGTACAAAAATCGTAAAGTCGAGAAAGATGTGAGTATTTATCTCAAAAAAAATTATTTCTTTCTGATCGAAAAGGGCGACGAATTTGAGGGCGACGAATTTGAGAACGATGAATTTGAGGACGATGAATTTGAGGACGATGAATTTGGGGACGATGAATTTGGGGACAACGAATTTGGGGACGATGAATTTGAAGCCACATTTGTACAAATGGTTTCTCCACCTCCTTGTGGAGCGATAAACCTCTGTTCACGAATCTGTGGTACCATTGCTCCTAACAATGTGTGTGAAGTATTGCCTGTCGATCAAATCATTTCCTTCTGGACAAAGCAGATCAATAAATATTCGCAATGGGAAGACCCTTTTAGAGATTTGCAACTAATTGCTAGGAATCCGGATGTAGCTGAAATGTTATACTACGAGGATAGTGGAGTCAGTGTCATAGGATCTCTTTTGGAAGCGATGGGGGGCTTTACTTCAAACAATTGCCCTTTTCAGGACAATCCATATATTAAGTTTAAATTACTTCCAGCGCCTATCTCTGGACCCTCTTTACGTGTTATGCCATTGCCTATGGAAGAAGTAGATCAGGTCTCTTCTCCAACTGTGGCTGTTGTCTCTTCTCCAACTGTGGCTGTTGCCTCTTCTCCAACTATGGCTGTTGCCTCTTCTCCAACTGTGGCTGTTGCCTCTTCTCCAACTGTGGCTGTTGCCTCTTCTCCAACTGTGGCTGTTGCCTCTTCTAGCGTGATAGATGAAACACAAGTGAAAACAATCGTTGAGGATCGTTTGGAGCCTTTTTACATGAATGTTTTTCTAGGTTTCGTGAAGAAATGTTTTGCAGACCATACAAAGACTTTAAGCGAGATGGCTCTTAATATTGAAAATCGCTGGGTCTTTCTGATGCTTCATAAGGCTCTGAACTTGGCTTGTCATTCAAATGAAGAGTGTGTTCGTTTGGCTTACTGTGAAGTTGATTCGGATCAGGTGTGGACTTTTGTGAAGAAGAAAGTGCAGAAAAGTGGCCAATGCGGGTACGATGATTTTGTGGGGATTCCTCCACAACTTTAGATGGAGGCTTCTGTTTCATTCACGTATTTATTTCTCTTGTTCTGATAAAACTTTCAGCCAGTTTTTGCCGTCTAGTTTTAGTTCTTCACTAATTATTTGAGTTGGAGAACTGATTTTAAAAACAATTGAAGCTGATCTTTTTCGAATTTCCTTTTCTAATTTTTTCGCCATACTTTCATCCACAAAAAATTTATTTATCCCCGTCTTGAAGCGAACAGATTTTTCATTCCATGCCCATTGAAAATTTTGTTTTTCTTGATCATTTGTTTTAGATTCTTTGGAAAAGATTCGTTTTTTCGAGATAGAAAAATGACCTTTTATGATAGATTTGCATAGCCTATTCTCTTCTTTACATAAGACAGGATAGGACAGATGTTTAGATTGATTCCCTATTAAGCACAGGCAAGTGGGCACTTGATAATAAGAAAACTTTGCATTTTTTTTAACATAGTTTAAGACTTTATTCATATCAAAATTCCACATTGTTCTATAAGTAACGTAGTGACCTTTTAAAATATGACGGGGGTCCGTTCCTGTGATTTTAACTTCCCAAGAAACTCCTTTCCTATAGTCGAGATCTATTTTGAAAAGAAAAGCGGATAATCCGATCAGTGGAAGCAACAGAGCAATTATTGATAATTTATGCATTAGGCCCTCTTTCTGTCCCTATTCCAGATTTTTTTTCGTTGTTTTTGCCACAATAACATAATGAAAATTGTAAGGATCCCCCCTATGATTAAGCCAATCCCTGTTTGAAGCAGAGTACCGAAGACTTCGAAGTATATGATGAGGATTCTAAGGGTGATTAAAAAACTCGCTATATCAAAAATAAGTTTATTTTTTCTTAAATAAGCAACTTTCGCAAGAGCTATCCAAAAAATTAAAAAAGAAAAAATAGCAAGGCTCATCCATTTTCCATGGATTGTGTATTGAGGAGCGAGAAAGAAAATTGAGCCAAGTACGGTTAATAAAGCAAAGTCTTTCCTTTTATTCTTGATAAACCAAAGAGTCATTAAGAGTGCTAAAAATGTGGTTATGAATAGGAACTCTTTGTGTTCTAAACTATGATTTTTTTGATACCAAAAAAACGTTCCAAGCGTGACGATTGAAACAAATAAGAGGATTCCAATTTTTTTCGTAGCTTGAAAAAAGAAATCCTTGTTTAACTTTTTGAATAAGTAAGAAAGATAAAGGAGGATAAATGGAATGATTAATATGGCTTCTGGGAGAAAAAGATCATAGAAGAAATCAATACCTAAAAAGCAACAGATTGTGATGAGGATTGTCCATGTATAAGAAATATAGTGTGAGCGACTGAGCAAAAGGAGAGGAGTTCCTAGAAATAACCAAAAAGAAATACTTCTAAAAAGATGACCATCCAATTGGTAGATTTGTCCAATGAGTGCAATGGAAGCAATAATCATCCCAAATTCAATAAAAAGAAAAACATTAAGTAGTTTTTTCTTTCCTATTTTGAGCAAGTAATAAATATATGAAATAAAAAATAGATGCATCATAAAATTGATTGTTAATTTTAAATAAGAAGGTATTTTGTGCCAATTAGCTGCTGTGATGGCAATGATTCCAATAACAATGGCAAAAGATGCAATACCTAAAATTGTGTTAGTGATATAGCTGACGTAGTTAGATTCTTTTTTATTCTCATATTTTAGAATATTGTTAGCATCAGATTGGGTGATGATGTTATTTTTAACCCATTCATGAATTTTTTTGTTTAACTTGCCCATAAATTTTCATCTTAGAGACTTAATAGAGTTATTTTACCATAGAATTTACAATAAAAATAAATTATTATCAGAAGTTTGTTCTGTATAAGGTAAAGTATATGTTTTGACGTAAAAGTGAGAACAAAGTGTGAAGAGAGTTTTATGAAAGTATTAATCGCTGGTGCGGGGCCAACAGGGCTGGTTACAGGAGTTGAATTGGCTCGTCGTGGCGTTCTTGTAACTGTTATAGAACGAAGAAGCGGTGGCTCAACATTATCTCGGGCTGTTGGGATTAATCCTCGTAGCCTTGAAATCCTTACAGTTTCTGGTGTAACTGAAAAATTATTAGAGCAAGGAATTAAGTATAAATTTATACAGTTTTATAAGGGGGCTACGGCCTGGGTCAACTTGCCTTTAACTATTGCACCAATACAGCATGGTCATAATTACATGTTAGGTTTGCCTCAAGATCAAACAGAAGAAATTCTTAGAGAGGCACTTATAAAGTTTGGTGGAGAAATAAAATTTAATAAAGAGTTAAAAAATGTGAGCCAAAATCAAAACGAGGTAACTATTGAAACAACTTCAGGTGAAAAAATATCGGCAGATTACTTAGTGGGTGCTGATGGTATTAGAGGTGCGACGAGGGAAGCTGTTGGAATAGAGCGAGTGTCTACTGAATTACCTGGAGTATGGTCAATAGCTGATGCCGAAGTTGACAACTGGCCACACTTAAATGCAGCAACAATTTGTTTAATGAGACGGGGAAAAATGGCAGCTATTATTCCTCTTGGTGGGATTCGACTGAGACTCATTTCAAATACTGAGAATGTATTGTCGACTCTTCCACTTGACATACATATAACGAAGGTTCATCGAGAGGGACAATTTAATATACTTTTGAGTCATGTGAAGCAATATCACAAAGATCGAGTTTATTTGGCTGGAGATGCCGCTCATAGCCAGTCACCGGCAGGTGGTCGAGGAATGAATCTTGGAATAGCTGATGCAGCAGATCTTGCAAAGCGATTAGTTGAAGGGGGTCTTGAGAGTTATGATTGTGATCGGCAAGCAGAAGGTAAACTTGTAATGGATGGGGCTGAACAAATTCGAAGAACTTTCGTGTCAGCCCAAATAAAACGTGGCTTAATTTATTTGTTTCTGAAGATTGTTTCTAAGGTACCTTTTCTTCAGAGAAAATTGTCTAGTAAGTTCCTTTATGGTTGAGTGGATGATGTATTTAAATAATGCTGTTTTTTGTTTGGAAATCTTCACTCCCTCTTTACCCATTGTTTTAATGACATCCTTCATATTTTTTGAAATTGAATAACCACAATTGATTTAATTTGATCGCCAAATATTAGGAAGCTGGTTTGCCCTTTTGAGTCAATAGTTTTATTGAAGAGATATTTAGTGAGTTACAAACAACGTAATGACGATAAGAAAATAGACAAATAAAAATAATCTTATATTTATAAAGCATCAATGGTGTATTCTTATTTCAGCCTTATTGATTTTTCTATTTACTAAGGTGTATAGGTAAAATTTCTCATCTCCCTGATTTGAGTGATGATATTGAAAATGGATTGAGTTCTAAAACTAATTTAGAATCTTTAAAAGAAATTGCGTACAAATTATTCCTGATAAAATAGATAAAGCAGAAGGTATAAAATTCTTCTTGGAAAATCATAAAGTACCATTGGTATTCCCTTATAAATTTTACCTTCCTCTAAAAAATGAGAGTTTGTGCTTATTGCGAGATGTAAGGGTATTTCTTATTTAGAAAACGGATAAAAACACAAATATCTTTTCAGTACTTTTCATGGATTTTTTAGAATCTTATCAATCGGAATCCTTCTGAGACACCCTAGCAGAAAGATTCTTATTTCCATGTTGGGCAAAATGCCATTTTAATTTTCTAAATTTTTGATTACTTCTTGAGTTTTGGAAAAAAAATCCTCTTAAAAGAGACACGTTTTTGTAAGTGACATTTAAATCATCATTGAAGATTTCTTTAGCCACTCTTCTATGACCCTTTGAGGAAACATACCCATTCGGATAATGGTTTTTAAAATCGGTCAGTAGAAGATTCAATTGAAAAGTATCGCCTTCAAAGGCAAGCCAATTCAATTTCTCAAACTCAGATTTATTTAAAACAGTGTGTATTTTTCTGTAAGCATCCGACATATTGCCACCAAAATATTCTTCCACAAAAATAATTTGATTAGCAAGAGGGGTGTACTGCTGATTGTATTTATCACCATAGCTCACTTCTTCTCTCGGATTTTGGGGCTCTTCTTGGAGTTCTTCTGTTAAGGTATAAAATTTCTCTATTTTTTTTCTTAAGGCATGAAATTGCGTTGTTGAACCATGAAATTTCTTCCATTGAAAATTATGTTTTTTGAATGTAGATAAAACAGCCAACATGTTGTGAAAAGCTATTTCCATATCACCTTCATAAAACGTATCTGCGAAACGGGCGTAAGAGTGCATATCTACATACTCTTTTTGTTTATCGGGAGTCGATATTTCCTCTTTGAGAAAGCGAAACATTTCTGTGGTGTCAGTGAAAACTTTCCATTCTAAACGTCGAAGCTTTTTATTACTGAGAACGGCTGATACATCTTGGAAAGCTTCTTTCATATTTCCTTTGTAATATTTTTTTGCGAAACTTGCATAGCCTTCCATTTGCACATACTTTATTTTTAGTTTATTTGTTTTTGCATCTATAATTTGGCTTCTTTTTATATAAAAATCCGTTATTGAACCTTCAAAGGGTTTTGTACTCCATCCCAGTTTGTTCAATATGTGGTGGTTGGAATGTTTAGAAATAATCTGAGAGGTGGCTTTCATATCGCCTTTCAGTTGCTTATCCACAAAATGAATATAACCTTCCATACCCCGATATTCCCTGAGTTTTTTAGGATCTTCAAAAAATCCTTGAAAAGCTTTGTCTGCAAAAATATCCTGACAAGAGGAATAAACAATCCTAGGTAAAAACAAAAATCCAACACATAAAATCAATAGAAATTTCATATTCATCTCCCGGTTCAATTCAATTCTATAGTAAATGATTTAAATCCTCTCCAGTTGTTCAAATTGATGAAGCTCTAAAATTCGATAAGCATACTGAATTTTTTTTCATAATTACCTTCAAAAAGTTGATTGCCGAAGGAACATGAACGATGACGATGGATTATATCTCTTATTCGAAATCAAATAAAAATCAATAAATTTTTGTTGGTGGTGAAATATTTTCTCAAAAAAGATAAAAGAGAATGTGATATTAAATAACCTTAATTTTTCCTTTCAAAATTGAATAATCGGAGGATCTTGAGGGTATGTTTGAGTGCATAAGGCACTAAATGATACTGTTTTTTGGTAAAGATTTATTGAGTCACCCCACCATTTTCAGTATCAGATTCACCAGAACTAGATCTACATTTTTTATACTATTACGAAAATTAAATAAATGGTGGGCCTGAGAAGATTTGAACTTCTGACCCCACGCTTATCAAGCGTGTGCTCTGACCAACTGAGCTACAGGCCCAGAAAAGCATTTATTATTCCCTTTCAAAATTGAATAGTCAGTTAGCTGTTTCGGTTTGACCTTGGAAAAACAAAAGCCCTAAGGCTTTTACAATCCATCTCCTTAGAAAGGAGGTGATCCAGCCACAGGTTCCCCTACGGCTACCTTGTTTCGACTTCACCCCAATCATCAATCGTACCTTGGGCGCCCACCTCCTAAAAGGTTAGTGGAACGACTTCCGGTACAACCAACTTTCATGGTGTGACGGGCGGTGTGTACAAGGCCCGAGAACGTATTCACCGCGACATGCTGATTCGCGATTACTAGCGATTCCAACTTCATGTGGTCGAGTTGCAGACCACAATCCGAACTGAGACCGACTTTTTGAGATTGGCTCCACCTCACGGCTAAGCTGCTCTCTGTACCGGCCATTGTAGCACGTGTGTAGCCCTGGACATAAGGGCCATGAGGACTTGACGTCATCCTCACCTTCCTCCGGCTTACGCCGGCAGTCTGTTTAGAGTACTCAACTAAATGTTAGCAACTAAACACAAGGGTTGCGCTCGTTGCGGGACTTAACCCAACATCTCACGACACGAGCTGACGACAGCCATGCAACACCTGTCTAGAGGCCCGAAGGCGACCTTGTTTCCAAGAGTCTTCCTCTAGATGTCAAGTCCAGGTAAGGTTTTTCGCGTATCATCGAATTAAACCACATGCTCCACCGCTTGTGCGGGCCCCCGTCAATTTCTTTGAGTTTTAATCTTGCGACCGTACTCCCCAGGCGGGATACTTAACGCGTTAGCTCCGGCACTGATGGGGTCAATACCATCAACACCAAGTATCCATAGTTTACGGCGTGGACTACCAGGGTATCTAATCCTGTTTGCTCCCCACGCTTTCGGGTCTCAGTGTCAGTGTCGGACCAGGCAGACGCCTTCGCCTCCGGTATTCCTCCTGATATCTACGCATTCCACCGCTACACCAGGAATTCTACTGCCCTCTTCCGCACTCAAGCCTTGTAGTATCAAAAGCACTTCTTGGGTTAAGCCCAAGGCTTTCACTTCTGACTGACAAAACCACCTACACCCTCTTTACGCCCAATAATTCCGGACAACGCTTGGACCCCTCGTCTTACCGCGGCTGCTGGCACGAAGTTAGCCGGTCCTTTCTGCTTGGGTACACTCATTTTTTTGTTCCCCAAGAACAGAGCTTTACAACTCGAAAGCCTTCATCACTCACGCGACGTTGCTGCATCAGGGTTTCCCCCATTGTGCAATATTCCCTACTGCTGCCTCCCGTAGGAGTCTGGGCCGTGTCTCAGTCCCAGTGTGGCTGATCATCCTCTCAGACCAGCTACCGATCATCGCTTTGGTAGGCTTTTACCCCACCAACAAGCTAATCGGACGCGGACTCATCCTCAAACGATAAATCTTTGGCCTTAGTATCCGTAGGTACCAAGGTATTATGCGGTATTAACCAATCTTTCAACTGGATATTCCCCATTTGAGGGTAGATTATCCACGCGTTACTCACCCGTGCGCCACTGTACTCATCCCCGAAGGAACTTTCTCGTTCGACTTGCATGTATTAGGCACGCCGCCAGCGTTTGTCCTGAGCCAGAATCAAACTCTCCACTTAAAATAAAAATGGAACAATTTTGGCTCCAAAAATCTGATCATTGTGATTAGACAATGATCTTTGCTCTAAAATCCGTCAGAGAAATCTCTATCGGATCCCGAAACAAGCATAAAAGCTGACTATTCATTTTTCAAAGAACAGGCTAGGAATTATAGCCAAATCTCTGTTTTGGTCAAACATTGTTTTATTGTTTTGGGATTTAGCGTAGCCGAGACCATTTTATATCATCTGGCCATTCAATATAAATGGATGATTTGTTACTGCCAGTCATTTGATTGACATTTTTCCTATTTCTGAATTGCGGTGACTCTTCCACGTGAACATAATTGGCAGAAGGGTTGGGGAAGATGTTTGTGGCTGGATGTGTGTCTGTTTGATCAGAGATGTTTTCTTTCCTTCTGCCATCTTTCTTTCGAGCGGATTGAGATTTTTCATTCAGTGCTTTTAATTCTTTTTGTATCCAAGTGGCGTTTCTGAGTTGAGTCATGTTGTGAAGATTAGAAAAATACAAGGTGAGTGCATGTATGTTATCGAGTCTTCTTTTGATTTCATTTTCTACGAAGATGTTACGAGCGAGGTTATTTACAGATGCCTTCTTATTATATTTGCCATAAAAACTTCCAAAATTAGGATACGGTGTTTGAAATTTACCCAAGAGAAAAAGAAACTCCCTTAGATTTCCGGCAAAACGAGGCCAATGCAAGAAAGTAAACAGCTCGCTTTTCTCACTGAGTGCCAGAGCAACCGTCCGATAAGTGACTCCCATTTTATTAGAAAAGGAGTTTGAGAGAGTAATAAAACCTTTTAAACCAATGAATTTTGGCCTTACCCTTTGCCTCTCATCTAGTATCTGATTTTGTAATTTCTCCAAAAAGTGGGCTGATGATTCATTACGAGCCTCCCCCCACTGCAATCGCAACATTTGTTGTGAGTTGAGTACTTGAGAGACTGTTATGAAAGTTTCAAGCATATCATTTTTAAAAAATCTATTCGCCGTCTCAAGATAGCCAATCATGTGGCGACTGTTCTCTCTTACTTGGTTTCTTTCTGTTAGGAGCGTATGGCGAAGCATTATGTATTGTTTTGTTGATCCATCAAATGGGATCCATTTCAAAAGAGTCATCACTTTAGGATCCGTAGATGAATTGATGTTTTTGAATAAGAGGCCCATGTCACTGTTTACGTAACGGTTTGCCAATTCCATTTGTTTTTGCACACCTGCATAATACTCTATGTGTGTTCTATCTTTGAAAAAATGTTTGATAACCTCCCTGGATTTTTCTGAGACGGCGAAGCTGGCTTTGCAAGGACTGCTATTTTTGCTTTGTATATTTTGAGCCAAAGAAAAAGATCCCGCCAAGAAAAAAATAACAAAAGAGACAATCGAAAAAATCCCAAACATCAAAACTCCTTATAATAAAAAGTAACTGAGAGAAGTGTGCTTAATAAACTCATCCTTTTACTTCATGGTGCACAGGAAAATCAATCATTAACTAAAGAAATTTTTAGATTGGTAAATTTTTTATTAAAACAATGGCGATCCATTATCAGTGAATCAAAGGGCTCATATTATGTGGTTTTACCTCTAGCTACATCATTTATTTTGATTCATTTGTTGATTCAAAATTTTCTGTCACAGTTTTTTGGACTGGCTTCCATGAGCATTCTTTTTTGATTGAGCATTCGAATGTCGAAAAAATAATTCGCTATTCGGGCTACTACTTTACAAAACAAGGCTTTGATAGCTCAATTCCTTAGAACGGAATTCTCTTAGTTTTTAGCATAGTGAAAACTTACTCCTTTGCCCAAGACGGCTTTCAAATGGTGCGTGTGGAAGTGGAGGTCGGACTGATCCCCGGACTTCCACATGTGCAATTTACAGGTTTGCCAGATTTGGTCATTAAAGAAAGTTTGATGAGAATCAAATCTGCGATTCGCAATCAGGGTTATGAATGGCCTAGGGCTCGTCAAATCATTATTAACCTCAGGCCTTCTTATTTGAAAAAGAGTTCTCAAGGTTTGGAGTTGGCCATTGCTTGTGCCTTGCTATGGAAAACGGGACAAGTAAAGGCTCCTTCTGGGATGGATTTTCCTATCCATGTTTATGGAGAGTTATCTTTGGATGGAAAAGTTTTCGCTCCAAAAAATTGGGAGAGTCTTCCTCCCAGAAAAGAGGGCATTCTAACTGGGGCAATTCACACAAACAACTATCTTTGTCCTTTGTTTCAAATCAATGAATTGAGTGATCTGGAAAATCCTGTACGTATCCCTGTAAAATCCTTAGGTGATTTATTGAAAAGGCCAGTTCCTTCTAGTTCCATTCAGTTTTCTGCAGGAGCAGCTAATATTTTGTCTCTAGTCGCAACCGGAGAACACTCCTTGCTTCTCGCTGGGGAAACTGGTTCGGGAAAGAGTACCTTGGCTGAGCATCTGCCTTATCTATTGGCTCCTCCCTCATTGGAAGAATTTCAAGTCTCTCGTCGAATATGGAACCGTACAGGCAAAGAACTTCATTGGCGACCTTTCGTGAGTCCTCATCACAGCACAACCCCTTTATCAATGATTGGAGGAGGTCATCCTGTATTTTTTGGAGAGATCACCAAGGCTCATGGTGGAATTTTATTTATGGATGAATATTTGGAATTTCAATCCAGAGTGCAAGAGTCACTCAGGGAACCTGTGGAGAGAGGAAAAATATACGTGGCTCGCAAGGGAGAAAGCAAAATTTTCCCAGCTCGATTTTTATTGATAGCGGCTACCAATCTTTGTCCTTGTGGAGATTTGGTCCCCAGTAAAAAAATGCCCTGTTCTTATTCTCTAAGAAAATGTTTTTCTCACATAGAACGTTTGAATGGGCCCATGTTGGATCGCTTTGACATTCTGGTTTTTTCTAATCAGTGGAGGGGGGAATGGTCAGTTTCCATTCAGTCCTTGCGGGAAAAAGTGGAGAAAGCGATACAGTTTCGGGATAGCAGAAATCAAAATCTTCCGAATGCCCGATTATCGATTGCAGAATTGGAATCCACCTTGGATATTTTCTCAAAAGAAACGCAACTTCCTTCCTACCTGCCCTCGAAAAGGAGGCGAAGAGCCATTCTCAGAGTTGCGCGCACTCTAGCTGATTTAGAAAACAGTTCACTTATCAAAGTCCATCACATTGAAGAGGCCAAAAAGTTTAGTCTTGTTCCCTTCGTTCAATTAAAAAACAGAGATTTTTTACAGTAGAAAGTTTTGTTTTTAAAAATTAGTACAAACTGAAGTCATTTTGGACTAAATAATAAGAAGTTTGGTGGCGTGGCCGAGTGGTTAGGCAGCGGACTGCAAATCCGTTTACGTCGGTTCAAATCCGGCCGCCACCTCATCCTTCATTATCGAAGCAGATCAAGTGGACTGTAAAGGGTGTGTAAAATCCCAAACTGAGTAAGGACAAGAACACATCTTGGACAGACCTTGTCACTTTTACGGAGTGCCAATGCTTGGGGCATTTCTTCCAAAGCTTGATGGTCTTCTGGGTCTCAACCAGTCCAAAAAAATATGCAGGAAGGGATTGTTTCCACACCTTAGGTAAAAGAGGAGCTTCACCCGATTTGTGTAATTCGATAGAGGTGGCACAAGAAAGTAGGGAGACCAAACAAATGATAAGAACCGTGTATTTGGGGAGGATGTTTTTCATAATGTACTCTTTGCCTTACTTTTTTCTGGTAGCCTGCACCAAATTTTTGTACTTTTTGGAGTGTAAAGACCAAGGGTGCTTAGGCTGAACAAAACATCTTCAAAGCTAAAGTAATTTTTTATTCGGACGGGAGTTCCATCCGCACAAGCCCTTTGTATATCCACGATGTCAGATCCGAATATGCCAAAAATACTATAGTGGCTGTGATGAGTGAAAGGGGTGGAATTTTTTGAATGAGATTCCAATTCAATGTTTAGAGAAATGCAAGAAATATGCAGAAAAAAACTCAAAATAAAAAGCAAAAATTTTCTTTGCATGATCTTTTTGAGCTACTCTTTTTAAAGAAAATAGGCAAGTTAAAAAACGGACGAGAGAGACACTCCTTCGCGACAGTAAGAGTGGGAACAAAACGCTGGAAACGAAATGATGGGTACAATGGAAGGAAAACAATTTCTTGTCTTCAAGCTACTGATTTTTTTACACTGAGTTTGGAATTCTCATCTTGATCTCTAATGGAATCTAAGTCTAGGTGAAATTGCTTGATTTTTCTGTACAGCGTGGCTCTTCCTATCTTGAGCATTTCAGCTGCTCTGGAAGCATTTCCTCTGCATACAAATAGAGCTTGTTGAATAGCTTGTGACTTTATGTCTTCCATACTATTAAAAGCAGTGTTTTTGGCGAGAGGGAAGTGCACAATGGAGGAAACGGGCTTTTCAAATTTCTTATTTTGAGAATTTCTTCTTACACGATGGTTGTTTTTCCAATCTAGATGAGAATAATGTTCCAACTGGTAGTTATAATGTTGAGAAAACATTTTAACCTGTTGCAAATCTGTCAGGCTATCACTTACGAAAATTAGCTTATTCATAACTTCAACTCCTCCAATGTCTAACCTCTGCCCTATGAGTTTTGTTATCGGCTATTACTTTACAAAGTTTAAAAAATACCGTATTTTTTCTATTTCTATAGATTCATTTCGCTAGACTAGGAGCTGGAAGCTATGATTTTGTGTTCTATTGGCTTTCATGGGCTATCTTTTTCAGCCTTTATAAAAGCATTCCGTGATCCCTTTTTCAAATAAGTTAGAGAGTGTAAAACGACTTTTTTGGTTCAACATGGATTTCGCTTTTTTGAAGTTGAATAGCATTTTCGGCTTATTTAGCATGCAGGCTTTTAAAAAATGCTTATAGGATTGTTTTTCTTTTTTGGATCCAAAAAGAGACCAAGCCAATCCCACATGCGCCTCTGGAGAATTTTTATTGATGGCGACAGCTTTTTTAAAATAGGGGAGAGCTAGGGAGTGATCCTCTTCTTTTAAAAAAAACTGACCAACTTTTTTTTGAACGAGAAAGGAATTTGGAAATTTTCTAGCTGTCATCTTCAATAAACTTCTTATTCTGTTTGCATTTTCCATGGATAGAGCATGATAAATGTAATTACTTGCTTCTTTGGGATCATATCTTATGCCCTTTCTGCAAGCAGAGAGACTTTGTTTATAGAATTTATTCAAATAAAAATATTTACACATATCTTTGACATAGCTTCTTTTTACACCCATTTCTCGAATCAGTTTTTGGATCAGTTTCAAGATGGCATAGTTATTTTCCTTTGAATCTCCTTCATATTTCAGCAGTGCCAACATTTCCAATTGAGCTTTTTCTTGTGTTTTTTTGTCTTTCCACTTTAGAGCTTGGTTGATGACTTTTATCGTTTCCTCTTTGAACAAAGGATCGTATGTCTTGAAATAGGCTTTTCTTAGTGCTTGAGCGAGTTCCAAAAGGTATTTCACATTTTTTGGATTTCTCTTGATCAGCTTTTTTAGGATTCTCATTTGGTTCTCATGGTCGCCTGTATCTTTGTACACTCCTGCCAAAACCAGTAGGGATTGATTGGAGATTTTTTCCAAGGATTCCAGACGCTTGATTACCTTTCTATTTTTTTGTTGCAATTTTTTTTGTTTTTTCAATCTGGAGGAAGAGGAGAGATTGTTAAGCAGATCCAAACCTTCGGTAACTTTTCGAATGCTATTTTCAGGCTCTGATTTTTTTTCCTCATCTGAGAATGAGAAATTTGTATAAAATGCAAAGATTCCAAGAATAAAATACATCCAGATCCGTGTTTTCATGACTCACACTATTTTTAAGCCTTTCAGGTATTTATACATTTTTTCCCACTATTTGTTAAGCCGACTTGCGTAGTAGGTCCTATGCACCCATTTTCCAACCGATTCGCTCAAACCGAAAGTCTGGTTTGTTGGCTTTTCTTCCCTTCAATCTCTATCCGAGGAGTGTTCACTCAGAAGCTTTACGATTGATTGAGTTAAATTCCTTTTAGTGCCTGTCCGATAAGTGGTGACTGAAGGTGGGTGTTGCTTATGTCAAATGAAGATAATCTAATTCCGTTTCCAGACAGACAAGACCGTGAAAAAGAAATCGAATCCAATTCTTCCAGAGAAGAGGAAGGGCCATCCGTTGTGGCTTTCTGGACCGGGCTCAGCGCTTTGCTTTTGCTTGTGGCTAGCCTAACTTTTTTAGGTCAGCATGAAGCCACAAATGAGTTGATTACCAAAATTGTTACTAAAGAACTTCCAGACGGGAGTAGGGGTATAGCTCATGAGAAGAATAAGAAGAAGAAGGATAAAAAGCAGAATAAGAAGGATAACCAAATCCTTCATTGGGTGAACAATAGCAATAGAAAATTAATTCGGGGGAGAAAGCCTTCTTCTAAGGAGATAAATTCCCTTAGTATATTGGAAGGAAAATTGCATTTGCCTCCTAATGATTTTGTTGCTCAGTTGGAAAATGTTCAACAATTGGTGAAAGAGCATTTGCACCTCTTTCCCAAACACAAAGTAATCCAATATCTTGATTCCGATTCTGCTGAGAGTCGTTTTGGTTTTTTTGATTCGAAAAATCAGCAAATAGCTGTGATGAAAATAAAGGTAGATAAATTGAATAGGAGTAAGGTGTTATCATTGAACGTAAAAAAGATTGTTATCGATCCCAAAGCTCTATGAAGATGAAAAAAGATCTGGAGAAAATCCTCTTCGCACTGTATTTTCTGTCACGACTTTTGCATTCATAAATTGCCTGAGATAATCGGGACCACCTGCTTTGTTCCCTATGCCAGACATTTTGAATCCGCCAAAGGGGTGCCTTTTTACTAAAGCCCCCGTACAGGGTCTATTGATGTAAAGGTTGCCGACCTGCATTTCTTTCTTCACCTTTTCAATTCGAGCAGGACTGCGGGAGTAAAAGGCTCCGGTCAAAGCAAACTCAGTGTCATTGGCTATGTTGATGGCTTGGTCCAAGTTTTGAAACGGAATAATAACCAAGAGAGGGCCAAAAATTTCTTCTTTCAAGATCGGGGAATCCATCGGGATCCCACTGAAAACAGTGGGAGAAACAAAATATTTGTTTTCGCAAGTTCCACCTTTTGCAAGCAAACGCCCAGATTTTTCTGCTTGTCTGAGATAATGATTCATTTTCTTCAAAGACTCAGAATCAATCATGGGTCCTATGCGCATCTTGGGATCTTCCACAGGACCGATCTGAAGGCTTTGCACTGCTGGTTTCAATCTTTCTAGAAAAGATTGTTCTATGGATTTTGCAAGCAAAACTCGGCTACAAGCTGAACATTTTTGACCTTGAAAATCAAAGGCAGATTCTATGACTCCAGCAACGGCCATATCCATGTCAGCACTATCATCAATGATGATGGCGTTTTTCCCTCCCATTTCAACGACACATTTTTTCAATGTATTGTTTCGGGTGGAGACTTGATTTGTTTTTTCCAGAATGGAACATCCCACTTCTTTGGAGCCGGTAAAAGCAATGAGAGAAATGTCTTTTTGTTCTACCAGATAGGCTCCTATGTCTTCTCCCTTTCCTGGAAGGAATTGGGCCACACCTAGAGGAATTTTTGCGTCAATCAACATTTTCATCAATTCGTAGGCGATTGCTGAACTTTGTTCTGCTGGCTTTATCAAAACGGTGTTTCCGCTTACCAAGCAAGCTGTCGTCATACCTGTCAAAATGGCTAGGGGAAAATTCCAAGGAGCGATCACTACAGCGATTCCACGTCCCTTCCAAGAGTAAAAACTTTCTTCACCCAAAACAGCGTCCGTCAATTGGGGTTTTTCGAATCGTAAAATTTCTTTCGCATAATAGTGGCAAAAATCAATCGCTTCACATACATCCGCATCTGCAGACTTCCAATTCTTACCCACTTCAAAAACTTGTAAGCTTGCAAGTTCGTAGCGCCTATTTTCCATTTGCTTTGCTAGTCGCAATAGCAATTGGCTTCTTTCAAGAACAGGAGTGTCTCTCCAAGAGGGAAAACATTCGAGAGATTTTTTTATAGCTAAGTCACAGTCTGCTTTAGTGGCCATGGAAACTTCAGCGACGATCTGATTTTCCTCAGATGGATTTTCTCTTCTCCATTTATTTGTTACAATTTTCTTTTTGCTATTGATGACTATAGGCACCTCAATAGGGAATCTTTTTTTGCATACAGCTAGAGCTTTTTGAAAGTTCTGACGATGGATCTCCTTTGAGAAATCTAACAGAGCGACATTTTTGAATGGATCATTTTTGAAGCCATCATTTTTTTTTGTAACTGTATTTTTTGGTTTTTCGGGAGCCTGTAGCAAATCTGCGAGTTCTTGTGTTTCCATCTGCCAAGATCGTAAAAAAGATTCATTGGACGTATTTTCTAACAATCTTCTCACGAGGTAAGCCATGCCGGGGATGGCTTTTCCAAAGGGGCAGTACTCTCGCACTCGCCAATTATTTTTGATCAATTGGATTTTTATTGCATCAGCCATTCCATAAAGCATTTGAAATTCTATACCTGATTTTGGGATTTTTAGTTGTTGTGACAAGCTTAAGGCATAGATGATGGAGCGAATGTTGTGTGAGCCGAGGCCGAGGCGCAAGTAAGGGTAATTTTTCAAAATAAAAGCGCAACAATCTTCAAAATTTTTGTCTGATTCCCACTTGTTGAGATACACTGGACAGGGCCAATTTTGTTGTTCCGAGTGAATTTTCTCATAATCCCAGTAGGCTCCTTTGACGAGTCGAATAGTGAGGGAACTGGGATGATTTTTCACAAAGTCGAGAATTTTTTGGAGGTCATATAAAGAATCTTTCAAGTATGCTTGGATAACGATTCCAAAGTGAGGGTAATCTCTAAAATCAGGTTCTGAAATCAACTCTTTAAAAACTTCTAGGGTGAGATCCTTCAGTTCGTAGCGTTCCATATCAATGTTGATAAAAGTATTTGTATTCATCGCTTTTTTCAAAAGGGGTCTCAGCTTGTTTTTCAATCTTTCTTTGCTTTCTTCCCAAGAGACAGTGAAGATTTGGGAATCTAGTGAGCTCAGTTTGACAGAGATATTCACTTTGGCTATGGGACCTCGTTCGTCCCTATCTATCAAGGGGATCTCCTCCCATGCTTTGGACTCTTGCTTGAGCGTGTCGATCAACTGCAGATATTGGGACTGATACATCCTAGCTTCTTGTTCTGACAAAGTAGCTTCTCCCAACAGATCAATGGTGAAAGCCATTTTTTTTTCTCTCATTTTTTTCAAAACAGGAAGCATGGTTGCGGCGGTTTCACCAACGATAAACAGATGAGCCATTTCTTTCATTTGTTTTGAGATAAATTTGCTCAATAGAGCAGGATGGAGAAAAGAAGCACTTTGGCTCAAAAGCTCTGGAAAGAGTTCATTTTTATTTCCGAAATATTCTTTTAAAAAAACGGGTATCTGTTTTGCATCTTTTATGGATGGGAAAGTATCCACAAAACGAAACATTTGGATTTTAAATGTTTCATTAGAAAGTGTCCATTGCATCAGGCGTCCATACCACCATTTCTTGCTAAAGAGGTTTTTTTTGGACTTGGAAGTTTCACCAAATATTTGCTGTCCATTTTGAATGATTTGCTTTTCTAAATCATCTAAGTTGATTTTTCCATTAGACTTGCTTTGGTCTCGCATCAAATAATGAGACTAAAGTGATTTTTATAGATTTTCAATCTATCTTTTCTCAAATAAGGATCTGCTTTTGTCGAAATGATAAATATGGTGGAAAAAATAATCTTGATTCTCTTATGCTTTTTCTTGTACTCTTGTGGATACTATACCTCAACTTACGAAGTTGGCGAATGTAATTTTCGGTTGGATCGCGGTTTCGTTATTAAGTGGGATACATTGCCCATCCCCGTTTTTGTTCATAAGACATTTCCTTCTGTAGCTCGTAACAATATTCTCCATTGTGTGAACATCTGGAATGAAAGTTGGAATCACCATACAAGTGCTGGAAGATTGTTTGAGGTTATGGGAGATACGGATGGTGAGGTAAGTCAAAATGTTGAAGGGGGTTTCTCATCTGCAGACAAAATGAATCTTATTTTCTTTGATCGCAGATACAAGATTCTTGAATCTGCTTTACAGGGGACCACTCGTATTCAGAATTCATTTGGCGGTTCCATATATGATGGAGACATTGTTTTCAACGGGATCCATTTCGATTATTTTTATGAGGACTCAGATATGAATTACTCGGAATATACTGGGGTGCCTCCACTTTCCACGGCTCGTTTTTTAGCAAGCAGCCGAACTCCATCTTTTTGGACCTCTTGGTTACTAGGTTTTTATTCACTTCTAGACGCTTTGATGTTCTGGAAAAAGGATATTTCCCGAGACATTTCCCGGCTTCCTTCTTCCAAATCAATTAAAAAAGACGAAGTGGATTTTTTGAGTCTTTGTATGCATGAATTCGGGCACCTATCTGGGCTTGTACACAACGACAAGGAGAAGGGCAATATCATGAATTCATCTCTTGCAAAAGGGCAAATTCGCAGGGTCATAGACAAAATGAATTTATCCAGTTTATCTTGCTCTTATTTGTAGAGGAGATGATTTGTAAGTATATTTAAGTTTCTTAAGAACTGGGTCGAGTATAGTATGATGACGGAGGCTAGAAATGGGAGAAAAATCTCTTGCTTTATTAAAAGGTACATCTACTTCCTCGATAGGGGAGAAGATGGGCGTTTCTAGTTCATTATCCCAGGAGACGATTGCATCTTCTGAGGATATGGAGGCATTGCGAGATTTTCAGGTTCGTGTTTTTGAGTTGAAAGAGGGAGTTAATCGCTTGGGATTTATGATGTCAGAGATTCGCAGTGTGGTTGGGAGATTTTCACTCTAGTGAGTGCTTTTTAGAGAAGCCATCACGGTGCTATCCAAAATATGAAAGTATAGTCTTACTAAAATTTCGAAATTACGATGGTCCAATGAATTGAGATAGGATTGCTTTTTATAAAAAGATTTTTGTGACAGCAAGCCGGTCAATAGTTTTTGGATGTGATCGATGTTTTCCTTACTAAAAAAATTTATTTCTTCTGTTGGTGTTTTGAGAATTTGGGCTATTTTTCTATGGTCGAATAAGAAGTGATGTCCCTTTACAGACTGATTGAGAAGCATCTCCATTTCGGTCAGATCCTTTTGTTTGATTTCTAACACAGTTTCTCCATGAACAGTTGAGTGTAATCTTCTTACGACTTTAATTAATTGCATTTTGAAAAAACAATCAAGTCCAGATGATTATTTATGACACCAGACTTATAGCTATAAGATGTAATAAACATTAGAGATCCAAAATTTCTCACTAGAATGTGGAGAGAAATAAAAGACTCTCATTTTTGAATCGGTCAGCCGAGCTTTCTGCATTCACTTCTTGAAAAGAAGGAATATCGATTTGTACGTTTGGCAAATCCTCACACACGTCCTTGGCTTTGTCATAGAAGATCCTATCCCTATTCTCTCTGCTGGCAATTTCTGCGAATGGGTGAAGGGCCGATAATTTTTCTTCTTGGCCATTTTGGCTTGAATAGGTATGAGGGTTGTTTTCAAATGGCGGGATGAGTAATTTGATTGTTTTCTCTGGTTTGTTTTTATTGTTGAAGATGGATAAATCCACTCCTTGCCAGCCCTTCAAGTCATTTAGGACAAACTTGTGGGTAGCAATTAATTCTGGTACGGATATAAAGCCCAATTGATCTAGTACCTTATCGCCGATGGCAGTTGCATTCAGTACATGGGACTTTTCTTCAGAAATTACGTTTATGGTAACGGGAGTATTATTATAAATTTCACGATTGTTCTCGACCGAAAAAGAATGTATCTGAAAATAGTTCGTGTTGGGATGAATCAGTACGTCGGGTAGGGACCACAAAATGAGAAAAGCTTTGTTCTTGTTAAAGGCTTGCTTCTCCTGGTCAAAGTAGGCAACTAGGGCTCCTGAGAATTCATTGCTATTAAACTGATTGCAGTAGGCGAAAGAGGAACCATTGTCTTCTCTGCTTGCTTGTTCATATTCTGTCGGCAGAGAACTTTCTATTTCAAAATTAGAAAACAAGCCATCAAATGTACAACCCATCAGGACCGAGATAGATAGAATTGTCACCACGTGGAGCATGGAGAATTTTGTCTTTGTTCTCATGCTTCACTAGTCGGTTGTTTTTATGAATGGTTTTAATGAAATGGATGTGAGATGGACTTTAATCCAGTAAAAATGGATCACCAGAAACAATATCCAACAAAAATACGTATTGATGAAATAGCCCCATAATGTAAATACGCTTTGTTTTTCTTTATCCTTCCCAGTGTAAGGAATGTCTTGGATCCAGCTAGCGACTTTATTGATCTGGGATAAGTTTTCAATATCTCCTTTTGCTGAGACAAAGGCAGAGATGCCAGAATTGGTTCCCCTGAGGATGGGTCTTCTGATTTCTATAGACCGTGCAAGGCTCATATACAAGTGTTGCCATCTTTCTTGTCCGTCTCCAAACCAAGATTCATTGGCTACGTTGATTAAAATATTTACATGGTTCTTGGCCAAGTCTCTTGTAAGATCGTCGAACAAGGCTTCGTAACAAACTTGAAATCCCAAATGGATACCATTTAGTTCTATCACTTTGTTAGCACCTGTCCCTCTTTTGAAGCTGTCACCATAATAGGGAAGAAGTTGATTGACGGGGAGGATATTCTCGAAAGGCAGATATTCGCCAAAGACGAGCAAGACGGTTTTGTGGTAGGGCTTTTCAATTAGTTCTCCTTTTTTATTGAATACAAATATGGAGTTGGTGGCTCCTTCAGAACTTTGTCCTATGGCAGAAACCACCATGGGAGTCTGCAGTTTTTGGATCAATTTTTGAATGAGGGTATCTTTCCTCTTGAGTTTGAAATCCTTGAGATTGTAGGGATAGGCACCTTCTGGCCACAAAATAAAATCAATGGAATTTTGTTCCTTCAAAATGTGTTTCTTTGTTTCATCCATTAATTTTGAAATGATGAGGGAGTTTGAATTTCTTCGGGCTTTTTTTCGACTAGGAGGGGATATGTTGGGTTGGACGACGAGCACCCTAGCTTTTTGATCCGGTTCTGGCCATCTATTTTTTAAATATTTTCCCCACTGGCTTATCCCGATAAAAGCTATGGTCCAAGAGAGCAAAACAAGAAAGCCTTTTTTGCTTCTGAATTTTTTGAGTACAAATAAGAAACTGAGGTTAGAAAATAAAATCATTGTGTTAATGAACTGGAATCCCCATATTTCTGCTGTTTGGCTTGCTGGCCAGCCGGCATAAAACCAAGTGTAGCCAAGGTGCCAATCGAAAATCATGGGATAATATTTGAATCCTAAGGCAGTATAAATAGGAAGCAAAAGCCAAATACATAGTGAACTCAAGGAGGGACGTTGGATTTTTTCAAATTGTTTTTTTGAAAAAAACCAGAAAGCTAAGGAGATAGGGATATGCAAATTGGCGAAAGTTGCAAAGCATAAAAATCCAATCACAGAAAGAGGCCAAGAAAAATTTCCAAATTCTCTAATGGTAAAGATGATCCAATTGAAGCCGATCAAAGAGAGCGTGAACTGACTCAGCCAAGCTCCTATCAGTAGGGGTTTTAATTTTTTTTGTTTGAGAGCAAAAAGCCATAGCGGAATGTAGCAGAAAAAAATAGCCCATGGCGGGAAAGGAATATAGCTTGTTCCGATGAGAATTCCGGACAGCAGGGGGTAAAAATAACGTTTCAAAAAGTTCATAGTCCCCTCTTGGGCTTGGATTCTTATCTCAATCCGTGCTCCAAACAATAGGGGGGAGAGAATAAAATGCAAGAAAATTCATAGGTTGAAAAAAACATGATTTCAAATCCTGTTCCGTGTATAGTACCATTATGAGACAGTCCCATGAAGTTGAAAAAGGTTCTTTCCGTTCTTCTCTCAGGGTCAGATGTCCTTACTGTCGTCAAATTTTTAGAGCTTTTCCAGGTGAATTTGAAGAGGATTATCCCGATTTTCAATGTTCCAGTTGTCAAAAATTTTTTTGGCTGAATCCAAGAGATTCCTCTCAAGTAATTGTCGGGAAAGCCAAGCAAGTGGAAAAGAAATCTTTGTTTTCCAATCGTTTGTTACAGACCCCTAAGAAAATTTGTCTTAGATGTCATAAATTCTCTCCCATCCACGACGAAGAGTGTTCTCACTGCGGACTCGTGTTTATTAAGTTTATGGAAAATGCGGAGGCCTCTCCATTTGAATTGCGTGCTCTTTGGGGCAATGTGATTAAAAATTGGTACAATCAGAAGGCACACGATGCATTTTTGGCTTCTTGTTATAAAAGAAATGATTTGTTCTACGGGATTTTTTGTTATGGCAGAGTTTTAAAATCGGATCTAAATAACAAAATAGCAAAAAAGATGATTCAGCGAATGGAGGGTTTGACTTGGCTCTTTAAGGAAAAAAGCTATCTTCCAAAAGGAATGATAAAGTATAGGGATGTATTACACAAGGCATGGGAACAATTGATGAGCAGCCATCTTTTTGATGTGATCATGTTGACTTTCTTTATTGGTGTATTGAGTGTTGTTTTTCTTTTCTAGAAAATAATCAAATATTTTGTACTACATTGCTTCATGAGGCAACAGCGGTGGTAGGCTAGAGTTGAGCCGGTTCCATAGATTGATGACTTCTTGAAACAATTTTTCGTGTGTCTGAATGTAAGACAAAATGTATTCCCTTTGTTCATGTTGTGGTCGCTTCTCTATTGTAGCCCAAATATTTGGATTTTTGAGGCTAAGAATTTCCTTTAAATTTTGAAACTTAACGGAAACAACTTGGTTGGCGATTGTCATGGCTTTGGTGTACTTGTTATCATTTTTTGGAGTCAATTGCTTAAACAATTTCATATAAAGATCTTGGTATTCTAAGATTAAGTGGCCATGTTTGATTTTTACTTTGTAGAACATATCTTCCTTTTCTGCCAGTTTTGTCATCTTTTTTTGTAAATCCAAATAAATACTTTTTGTTCCTTTCGTCGGATAGTAGCCGTTTGATTTATCCCCGTAAATGGCAACAACAGCTTCTCGGGACTCATCCCCCATGCCTCCTTTCTCCACGACTCTTAGCAATTGTGCTCTTAGTGCTGTTCTATTCTTCATGTACTGGCTGTACAATTCACTGAACTGGTCCATTTTCTCTCGTTTTTGATTTACGCTATTATTTATTTCTTCTATGCTTGCATTGGTTTTTTTGTCAATGAAGTTGAAACTTAACTTTTCGATCACATTGGTCATACTGTCTGAGAGATTCTGTAATGATTCCAATTCTTTTTTGCTATTTTCGTAGCTTTGGAGAAGGGATTTAGGAGGTTCCGAGCTTGCTTTTTCTATGACTAGTTTAATTAGTCTGATCTTTTTTCGTACCAATTCTACAAGATTGTTGTATTCCGCTGACAAAGTTTTTTGTTCCTTCGACAATGCCCTTATTTTTCTTTTTAATTCTTTTCTGGAGTGAACAATTGATCTAATTTCATTGAGTTGACGTTTGATCATTTTTATTTGTTCTGGTTGTTCCAAGTGAAATTCTTCTAATAGATCTTTTAATCTGGGAGCGTAGGTTCCCTCGCTGATCTCTTGGAACTTGAAATATTGAAGGAGAGATTTTTTGATTTGGTTTTTTACCTCGTAAGGCACAGCCTGATTATGCAGTATTTTGATTGCGTTTAATATGCTACCAGCTTTCAGTATGGAGTTGACAATTTTCTCAATTCTTTTTGGCGTCTTACGCAATATTTTTTCGTATTTGTTTAAAAGTTTCTGTGCTACAAAGGACATTTTCTCCACAGATAAATCGTTTTGCAACTCAAAAAGATCTTTTCGCAAATCTTTATGAGATAGCAATTCATTTGTTTTCAATAATAGATCCAATTTCTCTGTGATGGAGTCTAGCTCTTGTTCAGTTTTAATTTCAGTGAGTTGGGACAATAGTTCGTGGAGTTGCATTTTGCGAGAAAGTGCACGATTGAGAATGTGTTGTATATTCTGCCGTATTTGCGTTAAATTTTGTGCAAATAATTGTTTATAGGTAGAAATTGTGTTTACAGAGATGTGAATGTGGTAATTGATGAATTCTCTAAATGCCAGATCATTTGCATGGAGTTGCGTAATCCTGACTAGAGGGTGAATGAGTGGTATATTTACTTTTCCTATCGGAACATTCATTACACGAGACATAAACTTCTGTCCCAGATGAGAATGAATGGGCTCCCTGGAGTTTGGGTCTATGTAGTCACCCAGCATGTGACCGACCCTCTTCGTGTCTTCGTTGACACCATTGATCAGGAGAGGCAATTTACGCAAGTAGTGAACATCCACATTTTCAAGTTTGTCATAATATTTTTTGAACAAGTCACCGAATCCCACATAGACAAGGGGATCTGATTCTCCAACCACCATTAGGGCTGGTATGTATTTGCTTCCTTTATGTGTAGGGATTATTTGGTTCATTTGCAACATGGTGTGCATGGAATAGAGTGAACCCAGCGGACTAATTTTTCCGGCAGCCACCATATCTTTCGAGAGATACATCTCGCTGTCTGCAAATTCGTGAGTCAGATTTTGTTTAGCGTGATCTATCCTTTTATAGTATGCGTTAAATTTTTCATTTATGGGTTTTCCTGGAGCTGCATCTACAGGGGGTGAAAGAATGATCACTCCTTTTAAACTGGGGTGAAAAGAAAAATTCTCTCTATCTGTCATTGTCATGAGTTTTTCCGCAAAAACCGCCCCCCAGCTATGTCCCCAGACAAACAAAGGCACGTTGGGAGGGATATATTTTTTACTAAAAGCGCTCAGAATATTTATCTCAGTTTCAAAAGAAGGAATAAACTCCCTGTGGCCATTGGCATGCCAAGGCAGATCTGGGGCTAAGACATCAATATCGTAATTTTTAAAATGACTAATCATGGCATTAGCGACATGAGATCCCGTTGATTTTGTTCCACCGCCATGCAGGTATAAAATCGCCGCCTTTGCATCTCTGCCCACCAGCCATTTTTGTTCTGTTTCCTCCATGTTTTTCGCGAGGGCTCTATTGCTGAAGGTAACATTAGTCGCAAGATTGTAGCCTCCATATTCGTAATTGGCTCTTACGATCACGGCTGAACCTGGTTCTCCTAGCTTAACGGTGGTTTGGTTTCCTGGGCGATCGAGTTGATGGTTGATAACAAAGGTATTATCTGGGAGCAAAAAATTCAAAATCCGAGAATCAATGAATCGCTCATCTTTTTCATCCCATAGTTTTACCCTCTGATAATCTCTTTCAACATGTGTATATTCTGGGTGTTTATTTTTCCCGTTCCTTTGGTCTCTTTTGAGGGCTTGTTCTTCATAATAAAGTTTGGAATATTTGAGATTGGAGGGATGATGACTGAAAATCTCCTTGCAAAAATTTTTACTCTCTGCCGAGGAAAAAAATGAATAAGATAAAAAGAGAAGGAAAGTGAAATAGAATGCTAAGCGCATATGACCTTTTTATGAGGGTTTCTGGTTGTTATGCAACTATCTACGTAACAGACTAAGTTAGAAAACATATAGGGGGCAACGAAAATAAGAAGCAAATATACTTTTATTATTGATTCAAGGGCGTAAGTTACTTGAAGGACTTTGGTATGTTTTTTCTGTTGGCTTTTTCGATGGAAGAATCCTTTCTGAACGTGTAATATTTTCCTATTTAATTTTTTTTTCATTAGAGAAGGCTCGCTTTCTGCAGAGAAATGATCTTTATTTATGTGTTCTTACCCATTGATTTTTCTGAATGAAAAAATTGCATCTCTTATGGAGAAATTTCTGTTTCATCCTTTGACCCATTGCCCCAATTCTTTTTTTACAAATTCAGGTTGTGAGAAGGCGGATTGATGAATCTTTGGGTTATAATAGCATAGATCCCAGCCGGTGCAGGAGTTCTTTTCTTTTTGAACATCTTTGATAGGATGAAATCGCTTGGATCCAAGTGCAAAAGACCAGAGTCCTCCTGGGTAAACCATGTTGGAGAAATGATAGAGTTGAGAGACCGGAAATAGAGAATGAAAACATTGTAAAATAAGAGCTTGTGTTTTGATTTCAAAGAATGAGGATTCCGCCTGAACAACGACCAACCCTTCACTGTTCAGGGTAGAAGAGATTTCTTCGTAGAATTTTTTTGCAAATAGGGCAGAAGCTGGGCCGATAGGATCTGTGGAATCCACCAAAATAATATCAAATTTTTCATTTGTATTTTTTATAAATTGCACTCCGTCTTCAATTTTCAGTTTCAGTTTCGGATTGTTAAAAACAGGCGACATACTTGGAAAATATTTTTTGGAGACTTGAACCACCACTTCGTCAATATCTACGAGAGTGCATTGTTTCACACTATCATGACGTAGGACCTCGCGAGCCACCCCGCCGTCTCCTCCACCGATGATCAATACATTTTCTGGTTTGGGGTGTGTAAATAAAGGGACATGGGCCATCATTTCATGGTAAACAAACTCATCTTTTTCGCTCAATTGTATGATGCCGTCATTCAATAAGATATGTCCGTAGGCTTCCGTATCAATCACATCGATGTGCTGATAGTTTGTTTTTGCAGAAAACAGTACTTTTTTGCATTTAAAACGAGTGGCATAGTAGTCTTTTCTGTGTCTTTCTTCAACCCACAGGTCCATCCCAGAGCTTTTTTGTGTTTCCCAATCTAGCAGACTCATATTCATCCTCCCTTGTGTTTCAATTGAAAGGCTGGAAGGGGATACGCAAAGGATTGAAAAAAACTATAAAAATGGATTTCGTATTCGCATTCCAAGCGTTTTGTAAAGTAGGCTGATTGTGTAAAAAGATCAAAAGAAAAGTTTTCTATTTTTTTATTGGAGGAGAACAAGATGAGATCAAAAGTAGTTGGTTTGAATAGCTTGAGTATTTTCTCGATAATTTGTTTGGGCGGTTCTTCGATGATATTTGTTTCAAAACTGACATAGAATCCAGGTTCTTGGGGAGTGGCATGAATGGTGTAGTATTCCTTTTTGTCTCTCAGTCCGTTGAGGGAGTAGCCGTGCGGGCTAAAGTGGTGATCATCTATTTGTGTATTTTTAAATAGTTGATCCAACTTGAATCGCTTTCTGACTTCGGCAGATCCTTCGGCCTCAAAAAAAAATTGTTTAATTCTGTCATCCAAGTCATACATGAGTATCTCAATGGTTCGGTCTTGATTTTTTTCTTGGTAGTCACTTTTTGAGTGGAATATTTGAAAGTGATGCTCATGCGGTTGTCCAAAACGGTACGCTTGCCCTGGCATTTTTTTTTCGATTTTGTAAATGTCTTCCATGAAGGAACTTTTTTGATTATGTGGAAAGAGTTCATTTTTTCGTTGGTAAAACAGCAATTCAATATCTGAATCTTTGAAATGTTTCAGCAGAGCAATAATAGAGTGAATCAAAGATGTTTGGCCACAAGTGAGCATTAACAATCGGTGATCCCAAACAAACAGGCTGGATTCTGACAGGATGTATGAATTGCAAAAGCGACTGGAAAAGCGAGAAACGATATGGCTATTTGCTTTCTCACAAATTTTCTTCCAAAGGGAGTGTTTGCGATTTCTTAGAGGTTCCATAGTGGGGGAGAAAATGATTTCTAATTTTTTTTCAGAGCCTTCAAAGAGAGTAGAGGGTTGCATGGTTGGGATACTCCAATAAGATAGGGGGTTGGTAAACTTTTGAGTGCTTGACTTTTCATAAAAGAAGATCAAAAACCATGGATAAAATCAACTCATTTTTTCGTTAAAATGTGTGAAAAAATTAAATAATTCAAATATGCTTTCAGAAATAGATATTATCATTCCTACTTTCAATCGGGCTTTTACCTTGGATCGTTCCATTCGTTCAGTGTTTGCACAGAAGTTTAAAAAATTTACTTTGTGGGTGGTGGACGATGGTTCCACAGATGAAACAAGGGTTCTTTTAAAAAAGTGGCAAAGGCTATTTCCTGATCGGCAGATGCGGGTCATCCATCAGGCTTTGAACAGAGGGGTTAGTTTTGCTCGCAACCTGGGATTGGAAGAGGGTCGGGCGAAGTGGGTGGCTTTCTTGGATTCTGATGATGAGTGGTTGGATGAGAAACTCGGCCAACAGATGGGGTGGGTGGCTGAGCATCCGGAGCATCTTTTGGTTCACACGAATGAAATTTGGATTCGTGATGGGAAGCAAGTGAATCAAAAAAAAAAGCATCGAAAAAGGGGAGGGCGTGTTTTTGTAGATAATTTGTGGCTCTGTTGTATCAGCCCTTCTGCCGTGCTGGTTCAAAGGGAACTATTGAATCAGGTTGGATTTTTTCGTGAAGATTTTCCCGTTTGTGAAGACTATGAGATGTGGTTGCGGATCACCTCTCGCACTCTTGTTGGTTTTGTTGAGCGTCCCTTGGTGAGGAAGTATGGAGGCCATTCGGGGCAGCTATCCAAAAAATACAAAGCGATGGATGAATGGAGAGTGAGGGCTTTGGCAGAGCATCTGGAAAATCCTCTGCTCGCAGAATATGAAAGGCGAGAATTGCTTCATGTGCTTAGAGAGAAGTGCCAAATTCTATTAAAGGGCTATGAGAAACACAAAAACTATTTCAACCAAGAGGAAATCAAAAAGATTTATCAAAAGTCTCTTTTATTTTCCGGCAAGTGATTGATTTGCCGATAGGCAAGCGCTTTCCAACGAGGGGATTCATCTTTGTATTTTGATTTTACACATTGAAGGAAAAACCGCATCCACAGGTTTTGGAAGCGTTTGGATTGGAGAAGGTGAAGCCTTTTCCGCTTAATCCGCCATCAAAATTGAGGGACATACCCATGAGGTAGAGAAGGCTTTTAGAGTCCACGATGAGTTGGACTCCGTTGGATTCAAAAACTTTGTCATTGTCATTTTTATCTTGATCAAAATCCAAATTGTAGGAAAATCCAGAGCACCCACCTTCTTTGACAGACACTCGCAAGAGTTTGCTACCATCCAACTGGTCTTTTTTTATCAAGACCTTTATTTGTTCAGCAGCCGAATTGGATATTACAATCATTTTTTACATCCTTTGTTCAATCACTGGGTGGAGCAGGTAGGTGATTCTTTCGCCTTTGCAATGAGCTTTTTTTGTTTACTGGAATGAAACTTGACTCGATAGCTCCTCTTACTTAGCGTAGCACGAGGGGCTGGTTTTGGGCAACTTTTATTTATTTATGATAGAACGGAGGGGTAATGGAGACAAATGGCCCACGAAAGTTTGATCTTTTTCATCCTGCGGAGGAGCATGTAATTTTTCGCCAGACTATGCTTTCTTTCGTGAAAGAAGAGGTGGAAAAACAGGCTTCTTTTCATGATCGCAAAGAGAAATTCAACTTAGCATTGTTCAAAAAAATGGGTCCTTTGGGTTTACTGGGTATCACGGTAGATCCGGAGTATGGGGGTTCGGGAATGGATGCCGTAACTGTTGTCATTGCTCATGAGGAGCTCAGTAGCTCTGACCCTGGTCTGTGTTTGGCTTATTTGGCTCACTCTATGTTGTGTACTCACAATATTGCACAAAACGCCATAGCGGAGCAGAAAAAAAGGTGGCTTCCCAAGCTTTGTTCAGGGGAATGGGTTGGAGCAATGGCTATGTCTGAGGCAGAAGCGGGAACGGATGTTTTGGCTATGAGGACATCCTTTGAGAGAAAAAAAGATGCTTTTGTATTAAATGGCAGAAAAATGTGGATCACAAATGGCACGTTGGATGAGGACAAAACTCCTGCAGATTGTCTTTTGGTATATGCAAAATCAGAAGAAGGAAAAATCTTTGCCTTCATAGTGGAGAAGGGGTGTAAGGGCTATGCGGTAGGACAAAAAATCAAGTACAAAACAGGAATGAGAAGCTCGAATACGGCTGAATTGGTTTTTAATGAGTGTTTGATTTCTGAGAAAAATAAATTGGGAGTGAAAGGGGAGGGAGGACTCACTCAAATGATGAGAAATTTGGAAATTGAGAGGCTTAGTTTGGCGGCTATGGCTTTGGGTATTGCTAAGAGATGTCTCGCTGAGATGAATAAATACGCTAGTGAAAGAATGGCTTTTAAAAAGACAATTCGTCATTTTGGCCAGATTCAAAAATATTTATCTGAGAGTTATGCAGAATTCATGGCTTGTCGGAGCTACGTGTACAAGGTAGCTAGGGAAATACGTTTGAATGAAGTGAATCAGAGGCTTGACTGTGATGCTGTGAAGTTGCTTTCTGCTCAGATGGCAAAAAAGGTGGCTGACCGGGCGATTCAAGTTTTGGGAGGCTATGGTTATGTGGGAGAGTACAAGGTAGAGAGATTTTGGCGAGATGCGAAGCTATTAGAAATTGGCGGAGGCACCAATGAGGCTCTGGAAAAAAACATCGCCAAGGAGTTGGAAAAACACCGCATTTAATATTTTTTGTTTTTCCTTTTTCTATTATTTCTTCTTTTTTTGTTTCGGCTTTTCCATTGTTCATCGCGAAAATTGGATGATTTTTTTTCTTGGTCTGATGATCTTTTTTGCTGGAAGAAGTTTTCTTTTTTTACTTGGTAAAAAGGGTCTAGATCTTGGAATTTTTTTTCAAAATGTTCTACTTCAGAGGGTTTAATATTCTTAATAGCTTGGTCTTGTTCGATCAAAATTCCACTCACTGAAGAAGACTCTTGCGGGTTTGTTTTTTGCAATCTTTTCAAAAATTGTTTTGTAATGCCTGTTTTTTGTTTTGCTCTTTCCACTTGTTCAGACAGATCCACTGTAACATCTCCAAAGCAAAAGAGTTGGCAAGCGAGCCTGCGATTGTCGATATAATAGCCTCCTCCGATCAATTCCATTTCTTTTGTCGAGGGGGGTAGGATGTGAGCTTCTCCTTTTACGACATAAATACGGCATTCTGCACAGGTACACATACCATTGCAAGAGGAGCTAACGGGCAGTTTCTTTTCACGAGCAATATCCATCACACTTTTTCCAGATGTGATCTCGGTTGATATATTTTGCGGGAGGAATGTAATTTTCATTTTACCACCTTTATTTTTATAAATCGTCTTTTGCCAACTTTTAGGATTGGATTTTCTTTTTCTTTCAATTGAATTTGCGAATCAATATCTTTGATTTTTTTTCCATCCAAACTGACGGCAGAGCTTTTGATTAGCCGGCGAGCTTCGCTGGTCGATGAGCAAAGACCTGCTTCATGAATGAGGCGACAGATCCATATGGGTTTGGATGAAGAGCAAACAAATTCCTCCATATCCGAGGGAATTCCTCCTTCAGAGAAGATATTTTGAAATTCTTTTTCTGCTTTTTTTGCTAGAGAGGGGCTGTGAAATTTTTCCACAAAAAAGCTAGCCAATTCCATTTTGATTTTCTTTGGGTGAATTTTTTTCGTTTGGAGATTTTGTTTTAATTCAGAGATTTGTTTTTCTGTTTTATCTGTGAGCAGTTCATAGTAGCGAAGCATGAGTTTATCGCTGATTTTCATTGTTTTTCCGAACATTTCTCTAGGGCTATCTTCTAGCGCAATAAAATTATCATAACTTTTGGACATTTTTTTTACACCGTCTAGGCCCTCCAAAACTGGCATAGTTAGAATGCATTGAGATTCTTGCTTGTATTTTTTTTGCAATTCTCGTCCCACCAAAAGATTGAACAGTTGGTCTGTTCCCCCTAGCTCTATGTCTGCTTTCAGGACGACAGAGTCATAGCCTTGCAAAAGAGGGTACAAAAATTCATGTAGGCAGATGGATTTTTTGTTTGCAAATCTTTTAGAGAAGTCTTCTCTTTCTAACATGCGAGCAAGAGTGTATTGGCTGATTAGATGGATCATATCTGCAGGCGATATTTTGTCCATCCAAGAAGAGTTGAATCGCACTTCCGTTTTATTTTTGTCTAGAATTTTGAAAACTTGTTTCAAGTAGGTGTTAGAATTTTGTTTCACTTCTTCTTTATTTAAAATGGGGCGAGTTTGGTCCATGCCGGAAGGATCGCCGATTTGGGCTGTAAAGTCTCCGATGAGGAAGACAACTTGGTGGTGTAAATCTTGGAACAATTTCAATTTGTTGAGCAAAACGGCGTGTCCTAGATGTAAATCTGGACGGGAGGGATCAAATCCTGCTTTGATCCGCAGGGGTTTTTTTGTTTGGAAACTTTTTTTTAGTTTTTTTAACAACTCTTCTTCTGAGACCAAATCAACGGCTTGACATTTTATTTGACTTAACTGTTTTTCAGGAGCAATAAAGTTCATATGTAAAAATCCATTTTTTTTTGATGCGAGCATTTGCATTTCAAATTATCTTGCTTGTTCAACCATTCTGCATTCTCTAAGTACACTCACGGTCAGTTGTCCGCTCGCTTCTATTTCTTTGTTAATTTTTCTAGCAATGTCTCGACTCAGCATAAAAGCTTGTTCATCTGTGACTTTTCCGCTATCCACTAGCACTCGTATTTCTTTTCCAGCTTGGATGGCAAAGCTTCTAATGACTCCGTCAAAGCTATTGGCAATGGATTCCATGTCTTTGAGTCGGTTGATATAATTTTCTATTACTTTTTGTTGAGCCCCCGGGCGTTCATGGAAAAGGCTATAGGCTGATTGAAGGATGTGGTCCAAAGTGGATTGGGCGGGCAGTTCTTCGTTGTGACAACGGATAGCTTGGCAGATGGCTTCTGATTCTCCATTTTTTTTCGCATATTCAGAGCCAACCAGTGAGTAGCTTCCTTCAATGTGGTGATCCACGCTCAAGCCGATGGCATGAAGCAATCCGGCCCTCTTGGCTTGTTTATCATCTACGCCTATTTCAGAGGCAATCAGTCCAGCCAAATAGGCTATTTCTTTGCTAGCTTTTAACATGTTTTGCCCTGACACAAAACGATATTTGAGAAAACTCAGACTTTCAATCAAAGTGGGTTTGACATTGTGAATACCTAGTTCAAAGCAAACTTGTTTGGCTTGTTCTGCAAGGGATAAAAAAATATCTCTTTTGATTTTTCCAACAACTTCTTCAATACGAGCTGGATGGACTCGGCCTTCTTCTAGTAATCTGTGAATGGATTGAAGAGCCACTTCTCTTCTCAGAGAATCAAAACAAGAGATGATAATGGTTTCTTGGCTTTCATCAATAATAATGTCCACACCACAGGCAGCTTCTAGGGCGCGAATGTTTCTTCCTTCACGACCAATGATTTTTCCTTTGGTTTCTTCTCCTTGAATGGGCATTGAGGAAATCGTTCTTTCTGTGGAAACTTCAGAGGCAAAGCGGGCAATAGCCTTTGACAGGATTTGTTTGGCTCTTTTTTCAGATTCGGTTTTCATTTCCTCTTCAACTTTTATGAGTTGAGGGATCATCTGCTTTTTCATCTCTTCTTCCAATGTGTTTTTTATTTCATTTCGAGCTTGCTCACGAGTCATGCTTGCTGTTCTCTCTAGAAGATTGTTGAGATCTTCCATTTTTGTACTTGTTTTTTTTGTCATCTTTTCCAATTGTTGTTCCATAGTGATCATTCGCTCTTTTTCACGATCCAATCCTTTGATTTTATCTTCCATCTCTGCTGCTTTTCTTTTCCATTCGGATTCTACTTTGTTTTTTTGATTTTCCAATTGGTATTTGGCGTTCTCCAATTGCTGTTTCTCTTTTTTGATTTCGCTTTCCAGTTTGTGTCTGGTTTTACGTTCAAAATCTCTAGACTTGGCATGCATATTTTTCTCAATTCGCATGGCTTGCGATTTGGCTTGGTTGATGATGAGATTCATTTCTTTTCTCAAATCTTTTTTTCTACGTCTCTGAGAAATTTTGAAATAAAACAAAAAAACAGTGCAAGCTATTATAAAGCCGGATAGGGAACTAACAAGAATCCAAAACAATTGATCCATTTTTTAATGAGCTCCATTGAAAAGAGGTGAATGTTGAGTAGTGAAAATTAGAGTAAAATTTTCGGTTGCTAGGGCGTCCATTGGGATGTCATGTGTTTCTTCTGTGAGGTTTTCGTTGCAAATTTGCTGGGAAAGGGTGACACCAATTTTTATGCCAGAGGCTTTGGCTAGGACACGATCATAAAGTCCTAGGCCTCTGCCCAATCTACGTCCTCTTCGGTCAAAGACGAGACCTGGAACCAAAAATATTTGAATGTCCTCGGTGGGAAAGGGAGTAGCCTGAGTGGCTTCTAAAATTCCTAGGGAAGTTTTTTTCCAGTTTGTATTGGGCTGAGGGGAAACAAACTCCATATCTGTCAAATTTTTATTGGTTCTAGGGAAAACAAAGTGACAGTGGTTTTGCCTTTCTTCAAAAAAATGAGGAGAGAGTTCCGAGCTTAGGGCACGATAGGAGGCCACTGCTGGTGCGGGATTTTTTTTCCATAGGTTTAGGGCAGAGAGTTGAGATTCTAACTTCTTGGAAAGTTCAATAAAATCAGCAACTTTTACAATGTCATTGATTTTTTTCTTGAAAAATACACGTTGCTTGTTTTTGCTCCAGCCCGACAAAGCCCTGGTCCTCCATCTGTGAAGGAAGCAACAGATAAGAAACTGTCACTCCGATTTTTTTTACAGAGAGGAAGACTTCAGTTCAGAAGCAATCATTTGGGCGGAAGATTCTAATTTGTCTAATTTCTGCGAAAGATTTTTTTTTAAGCAAACCAATTCCTCGGCCATATTCAAGCAACTCAAAGTAAGAGTTTTTTGCAATGGTAAGGAAGGGTTTTTCTGTTTTGAAGAATGGAATTGCTTTTTGGCGACTTCCACAATTCTATCAACAGTTGCTGAGCTATGACTAGATTTCAGTTTGAGCGAACAACCTCCAATTTGAACCTCATAAGTATTTAGTTGTTGATTTCCCAGTAGATTCGACATTTTTAAAATTTCCACAAAGGACTGAAAAAATTCCTCTTTCACACCAAGCTAAAGGAAAGCCGTCTGTCGGTCAATGCTAATGAGAGATAAAATATAAAAAAGCCGGAAAAGCTCAATAAGTTCCGAAAAGTCAATCATGGCTTTAAGTACGCCTTTTGATCAGCCGAAAAGTGAATTCGAGGAAAAATTCACATGACTATTTTTATTCGCATCATTTTAGGGAGCTTCTTTTTATTTTTTCTAATTTTTGCCATTTTTCAGTTTCGCTTATTTCAGGAGCAAAAGCGGGAATCGTCTTTTGGAGAGGCAGAGGTGCAAGACTCACCGACCAAAGAATTAGAGACAATTATGAAAGACCCTCGTATATGGGAAAAATGGGGTTTAAAACAAGTAAAAGCAGGGGATGTTTGGCTGAATTTTTCAAAAGGAAGCAAAGATGTGGTGGTGGCTGTCATTGATACGGGAGCAGATGTTGAACACCCTGATTTAAAGGAGAATATCTGGACAAATTTGGGGGAGATTGCAGGGAATGGAAAAGACGATGATGGCAACGGCTGTATAGATGATATACACGGCTGGAATTTTTCCGATCAAACAAACAAAGATAAAAAAAGTACGAATAAAATAGGATGCAAATGGGGGAACAAGGATATTCGAGATATCCATGGACATGGAACTCACATTGCGGGCATTATCGGAGCCGTTGGAAACAATGGGATCGGCATAAGCGGAGTGGCTCCCAAAGTGAGCCTTATGATTCTAAAATATTACGGTGCACAATACGACGGAGAATACAATTTGGAAAATACGATTGAGGCCATTCGATATGCCATCAAAAATGGTGCAGACATTATCAATTATTCGGGTGGCGGTCCGGGGTCAAGCGAGAAGGAAAAAAGGGTTCTAAAGGAAGCTGAGAGAAAAGGGATTTTGGTTGTGGTAGCTGCCGGCAATCAGGGTTCTAATGTGGATAAGAAAAAATATTATCCAGCTAGTTATGATCTCAAGAATATTCTTGCTGTTACAGCGGTGAATAAAAAGAAAGAGTTTGAGGGTGGGTGGGCGAGCAAAGGGAAAAAGTATGTAGGGCAGGCCGCCCCTGGAAGCGTGGATATTCTTTCTACTCTGCCGGGCGGGAAATACGGACACATGAAGGGGACTTCTCAGTCAACGGCTTTTGCCACGGGAGCAGCGGTTTTGGTGGCGGATTACTATAAAAACAAAAAAGCTCATTTTATTATACAGCAATTAAAAATGACAGGGGATTTTCGAGATTCTTTAAAAGGGAAAACCAATCAATCAAAGAGTTTGAATATTTACAAAGCCATAGCTACGAGGGGAAGCAAGGTGAATTTCATTGATCAATTTGTTGATTACAAAGGAAAAATTTTTATTTTCAGAGAGGGTAAGCTTTTCTTTGTTGCGGATCCTGCTCCAAAAATTGATAAAGAGATTGCATCGACAAAGGAGATAATGAATCTTGAAAAAGTGAAAAAGACTGCTTCGATCTCCAAGGAAAGAAGAGATCCGGCAAAAATCCTTATGAGGGGAAGAGAGGTGAACTTCATGGATGAAAAAGTGGATTACAAAGGCAATATTTTTCTTGTAAAAGAGGGAAAAATGTTTGTCCCCAGAGAGCCTACACCCAGTGAGTCTAACGAGTTTCAGTCGATACTTGAAATGCTAGAGTAAGGGTGTTTCCAGTTCGATGGGAGGGCAGGAGCAAGAGAGATTGATATCTCCAAAGGCATTTTCCACTCTTGAGACGCTTGGCCAAAATTTATGATCTTTTACCCATGGTAGTGGATGGAAAGCCTTTTGCTTGGAATAGGGAAAGGACCACTTTTCATGTAAGCTATCTGCCAGAGTGTGGGGGGCGTTTTTTAGAACATTGTGTTTTTTATCATACACTCCCTTTTCAATTTCTTTGATCTCTTTTCGTATTTCAATCAAAGCGGAAACAAAGCGAAGTAGTTCTTCTTGGTCTTCGCTTTCTGTGGGTTCGATCATGAGCGTGCCGGGTATGGGCCAATTCATAGTGGGTGCGTGAAAGCCATAGTCAATGAGTCTTTTGGCCACATCATCTACAGTGATTTCCACACTGTGTTTGAATTTTCTAAGGTCCACGATGCATTCATGAGCCACTCGCTCATTTTCTCCCGTATAGAGAATTTTATAATTTCCCTTCAGTTTTTGTGCAATGTAGTTGGCATTCAAAAGGGCCACTTGTGTGGCTTTTTTTAGGCCCTCTGCTCCCAGCAATTTGATATAGGCCAAGGGGATCATCAAAATCCCTGCACTTCCCCAAGGGGCTGAGCTGATGGGGGAAATGGCTAGTTCTTTAGAGGGCTCAGATGAGAAATGATGGGAGGGAAGAAAATCTTTCAGCTTTTTCTTTACAACGAGAGGGCCAACTCCGGGGCCTCCTCCTCCATGAGGAATGCAAAAGGTTTTGTGCAAATTGAGATGACAAAGATCCGCTCCCCACTCAGCAGGTCGGCTGATGCCAACTAGGGCATTCATATTCGCTCCATCCAAATACACCAAGCCCCCTGCTTCATGTACCCACTCGCATATTTGGGGGATATGTCTTTCAAAAACACCAAAGGTGGAAGGATAGGTAATCATCAAACCAGCTAAATGATTTTTGTGAAGGGCAATTTTTTCTTTTAAATCTTTGTGTGAGATGTTTCCTTTCTTATCACAAGAGATAATCACTGTTTTTAATCCAGCCATCGTAGCACTTGCTGGATTGGTGCCATGGGCGGAGGAAGGGATGAGGCAAATTTTTCTTTCTTTTTCCCCTCTTTGTTCATGATACTGGCGAATCACCAGAAGGCCGGCATATTCTCCTTGGGAGCCTGCATTGGCTTGAAAGGAAACAGCACCAAATCCAGTGATTTCACATAGAGCTTTTTCTAATTCATTAATGATTTTTGTATAACCTGCTCTTTGTTCCAGAGGAGCAAAGGGATGAATTTTTGAAAATTTTGGCCAAGTGACTGGTAAGAGTTCTGTTGTGCCGTTGAGTTTCATCGTACAAGAGCCTAGGGGAATCATGGAATGGGTCAAGGAGAGGTCTTCATTTTGCAACTTATGAATGTAGCGAAGGAACTTTGTTTCAGAGTGATAGTTTTGGAAGACGGGATGTTTTAGGCAGGCTGATTTTCTTTGGTAAATGGCAGGTAGCTTGCTTTCTTTGATTTCAATCAAATCTGCTTTTTCAGGATTCAAAATAGTTAAAAGTTTTTTGATATCTTCTAAGTGGGTTGTTTCGTTGATGGAAAAAGACAAAAGTTGTGGATTCACAAGGTAAGCATTGATTTTATTTTGAAGGAGTCTTTGGTAAATCTCATTGCATTTTTCCTTCGACAATTCTATTTGAACCGTATCAAAAATATCTTTTGTTTTTATTTTAAAATTCATTTTTTTTAGTGATTCAGCGAGGCTGAGAGCGAGACAATGAATGGATAGGGCTATGTTTTTAAGCCCCTTTGCTCCGTGATAAATGGCATACATACTGGACAATACAGCCGGCAGTGCTTGAGCGGTGCAAATGTTGCTAGTAGCTCTTTCTCGTCGAATGTGTTGTTCTCTGGTTTGCAAAGCCAAGCGCAAAGCTTTTTGTTCATGCCGATCTTTCGACACTCCGACAATGCGTCCGGGTACAAGGCGAACATATTTTTCCCTAGTAGCTAGGTAGCCAGCGTGGGGTCCTCCGCAAAGCATGGGCAGTCCCATTCTTTGGCAAGAACCCGTGACAATGTCAGCTCCCATCTCGCCAGGTGTTTTCAATAGACAAAGGCTCAATAAATCTGCACTGAATAAGCTCATGATTTTTTTTTCTCGTGCTTTCTCACAAAGGGTCTGCCAGTTTTCCACTTGGCCGTTGGAAGAGGGATATTGAATCACAATGCCAAAGAATTTTTTTGGATCAAAAGTGAAATCTTTTGCAGAGCCGAGGACAATTTTTATACCCATGGACCTCGTTCTTGTTCTGAGTACGGAAAGTGTTTGAGGAAAAATCAATTGGTCCACAAAGATGTGCTTAGCTTCCAAATTTTCTTGGTACCTATAAGCCATGGTGACAGCTTCTGCACAGGCTGTTGCTTCATCTAGCAAGGAGGCATTGGCTATTTCCATTTCCGTCATTTCCGTAATCATGGTTTGAAAGTTCAGCAGGGCTTGCAAACGGCCCTGAGAAATTTCGGATTGATAAGGAGTGTAGGGAGTGAGCCAAGATGGGTTTTCTAAAATATTTCTTTGGATCACAGGGGGTAGATCAGTGTCATAGTATCCATTCCCTATGTAGGATGTGAAAATTTTATTTTGTTCGGCATATTTGTTTATTTCTTCTAAGCACTTCACTTCCGTTAGGCTAGGAGGAAGGTTCAGCTTGTTTTGGCTGATGATTTCTTTGGGAGCAGACTGTTTTACCAAATCATCCAGACTGCTACAGTCTAGGCTGTTTAGCATATCCTGAATTTCATGATCTCTTGGACCAATGTGTCGATAAACAAAACCCGCTTTTTGATCCAGATTCACTAAAGAGTCCTATGTGTAAAATTCTTGCATAAAAGAAGAGAAATCTACGGCTCATTTTATGTATTCAGTGAAAAAATAAGGCAAGGATATTTTTTTATTAAGGTCTAAGTGCATCAAACTGTCTAGAAATAAAAAAAACAATTAGTATTCTTGGAGTGGTTTTCATGAAAACAAGAAAAGAATTCGTTCAAAATTGTCTGTATCCGTCCATGCCTGAGAAAGCCTTTTCTTTGCATCATTTTTTTCATGTAAAGAGTTCGCCGGATGGTTTTTTTTGGTTGGGAGCTTCCTTATCTGAAAAAATTTCAAAAAATTGTTTCATTTTGCGAAGCTCGTCTCAGGAAGTGAAATGTTTTGTGTCTCCGAAAGCCAAGTTATTTTTTGATTTCTCTTTCAGGAAGGGGCAAACATGGGACGAGGTATATTCTGTTTTGGCGGCAGGAGATTCGCTTCTCATTCAGGTTCAAAAGGACCAAGTAAAAAAAGGGGAGATTCATCAGCTTGAAAAATTGGTTCTCACTTCTGTTTCTCAGAGCCAAGTTCTTTTTAGCCCCTTCAGTTTTGAGAGACAAAAAAGCTGGTTTGTTTTTTTACATTGTGTCCAGAAAGCTCTTCAGGATTTGTCTTTGGTTCCTGTCCAGACCCCTTCCTTGGTGGATTGCCCCGGCACGGAACCAGATTTGTTTGTATTTGAGACGGAGTTATCCTTAGAAAAAGAGCAAAAGAGAGTGTTCTTGCCAACCAGTCCTGAAATTCATTTGAAGAGACTGCTTTGTCGTGGTTGGACAGATATTTATGAAATAAAAAAATGTTTCAGAAATAGGGAGCAGGGTCCTTTCAATCATCACGAGTTTTATCTTTTGGAATGGTATCGTGCTCATGCGAGTTTGGATCGCCTGATAGAAGATTTGGGCCAATTGTTAGAAGATGTATCACAAACATTTGCTTTTTGTTCCGCCCCGGTGCTGAAAAAAAAGAGCATGAGATCTTTATTCAAGGAGTATCTCGGAATGGAACTTGATCCAAACAATTCAAAACAAGATTTTATTGATCAGCTAAAAAAAATGGAGATTCCCTTTGATCAGTCCTATCATTTGGACGATTTGTTTTATTTGTTGTTTCTAAATGGCATTGAGCCTTTTTTGGACAAGGAAGAGGCTTTGATTATTTATGATTATCCTGCTTTTCAAAAAGTCAATGCTCGTGTGAATTCTGAAGCTTGGGCCAGTCGTTTCGAACTTTTTTGGAAGGGGATGGAGTTAGCCAATGCTTACGATGAGGTGATAGAAGCGAAAGAGCAAGAGAGTCGTTTTCGGAGCGACTTACAAAAAAGAAAACAAAAAAATAAATTGGCTGTGCCTTTTTCCTCTTCACTTTTGGCTGATATGAAGGCCGGAATGCCTCCTGCTTCTGGAATTTCCTTGGGTCTGGATCGTCTATTTTTAATTTTTACAAAGCTCAGTGATATAAAACAAATGAGACATTTCCCTTAGAGGTGATTGTGGGATGGGAGACAAAAGGCTATTTGGCACTTATTAGCTAGCTGATTTTTTCCGACTCTTGTTGATCTCTTCTTTAAACTTACCGGCTTTAAAGAAGGGAAGTTTTTTTGATTTCACTCGAATGAGCTCTCCAGTTTGGGGATTGCGTCCTTGGTAAGATCCGTACTTTCTTAATTCAAAAGTGCCAAAGCCTCGCACCTCTACTCGATTTCCTTGCTCCAAGGTGGTGCTGATGGATTCCAGAACACTATTGACAGCCACTTCCGCAAGGGTCTTTTTTAATCGATGCTTTCTGGCTATCTCATTGATTAGTTCTGATTTCGTAAAATAAGGGAGCTTACTTTTTTTGACCATATTTTGGCCACTATATAAAAGCTTCGAAGCCTTTGACAACTTGAAAGTAATATTTTTTTGCGTATTTTAGAAATTTTTCTCATTTCTGGAGTGTAAAATTCATAACTTTGCTTTCAAAGGATAAAGGGCATAGTTTTGTAAGCTCGCTTCTTTTTGGTCGCGGGTCTTGTTTATTTTTTTTCTTGAAAATTTCTATCTTTTCGTCCGTGGGCTTCCTTTTGGACTCGTCTGAGAAAAAAAGGTCCTTGAAACACAAGTGCTGAATAGGTCTGCACGAGGTCGGCACCCATGTCCAATCTTTTAAATACGTCCTTTGGACTGAGAACTCCTCCCACGGAAACAAGAAGCTGATTTTTTTTCTCTGGCCCCAAATGCTTGATAGTGGAGAGTAGTTTTTCTTCTGCAGATGAAGCCAAGGGAGCCCCTGATACCCCTCCGTATTCTGGAAATCCGCAGTCCTTGTTTTGCTTGGTACTATTGCATAGAATTTGACCGCTGGAACCACATTCTAGAGCTATATCGAGGGCCAATAAGAAATCCTTTTCAGTGAGATCAGGGCTCCATTTTAAAAAGAAAGGAAGAGGTTTTTCCAAATCACTGAGTTTTTGCTGAATGTCTTTTAAAAAAGGCCGTAAAAGTTCTGGTCGAAAAAGCTCAGTGAGCTTTTCTGTATTGGGACTGCTGATATTGATTACGAAAGCATCCACAAAGGGGGAAAGTTTTGAAATGCATTGGATGCAATCCTCTTGGGCTCTCTCATTTTTGGTGTTTCTATTTTTTCCGATATTGGCAAAAATCGGTGTAGGTTTAAAGGAAGTAAGAGCCTCCAATCTCTGTGTTACGGCATTCACTCCTTCGTTGGGGAAGCCCAAGTGATTCCAAAGAGCTTGTTTTTGAATATTTCTTTTTAAAAATGGTCCTTCATTTTTTTTTTGTGGCAAAGGAGTGATGGTCCCCAGCTCAATAAAACCGGCCCCTAGGGCCCACCAAGCCTTTATATGTTTGGCCGATTTGTCCACCCCTCCTGCAGGAGCTAAAGGATTGGGAAAGTAAAGACCCCTCCAATACAGGGGCTTCCATTCCGGAGCTTTGCGATTTCTACTGCACTGGGAATAAAAAGAAAACAAAGGATCATGAAGTGCGTGAGACCACTCAGCTGGCAGGAGAAGCCAAGGTTTTATCAAGATTGTCCTCTTAGTTTCATTGCTTTTTCCAATCGCAACAAAGACACACTCATTGCGGCCAATCGCAAATCCTTTTGTTTCTTTTTTCGAGAATCTTGTTTTTCTTCCGCAAAGGCATAAACCTTATCGAATGATCTGTTCATGATATTTCGCAATTTATCCCTTACTTCTTTTTCTGTCCAAAAAAGCCAGCCAATATCCTGTACCCATTCGAAGTAGCTAACCACAACTCCCCCTCCATTTGCTAAAATATCAGGGACGATGAGGGTGTCTTTCTCTACGAGATACTCTCCCGCCTCTGGGGTGATCGGTCCATTGGCTCCTTCCACAATCAGGGGAGCTTTGATCTCTCTCATATTGTTTTTATTGATGGTAGCATCCAATGCACAGGGTATGACAGCATCCACATCCAGAGCTAGGAGATCCTCGTTGGAAATGGCCTGAGCCTTAGGATAACCCTTGATGAAGTGGTGAGCTGTTTTGTGTTGAAGCAAATCAGTAAGGTTGATCCCCTTGGGGTTAAAAATACCGCCGGAGCGATCACTGATGGCCACTACCCTAGCTCCCAGAGCGTGAGCCTCTACGCATGCATGCATGCCCACTTTTCCGAAACCTTGTATCGCTAAAGAAACTTCACTAATATTTTTATTTTGGACCGCTAAAGCCTTTTCCAAAATATAAACCGCTCCCAAGCCTGTAGCACATTCTCTTCCTTTGGAGCCTCCAATTTCCACAGGTTTTCCCGTGACCACTCCAGTTTGAGAAAAGCCGGATTCCAAGGAGTAGGTGTCCAGCATCCAAGCCATGGTCTCTGAGTTGGTTCCCACGTCTGGGGCAGGGATGTCCTTATCCGGTCCAATAAAGGGGCTGAGCTCAGAGGTGTATCTTCTCGTGAGGGCTTCCAGTTCAGCTTTTGACAAGGAAGATGGGTTCAATTGGACCCCTCCCTTGGCTCCCCCTAGGGGAAGATTCAGTAAAGAATTTTTATAAGTCATCAAGGCAGCTAGGGCAGCCACTTCTCCAATATTCACACTGGGATGGTAGCGAACGCCTCCCTTGAATGGACCCAGAGTGTGGTTGTGTTGCACCCGGTATCCGTTGAAAACTTGCACTTGGTCATTATCCATCCGCACGGGGATGGAGACACGGATGGCGCGTCGAGGCAGTTTTAGTCTCTCTACAACGTTTCGACTGATGCCAACATGCTTACTCGCTTTCTCCAGACCATAAATAACGCTTTGATGGAGCGGATTTTTTAGAATTTCATCTTCACTTTTTTCCATAAGTTGCCTTTAAAGATTCTGAAGGAAAGTATGAATTGTCAATCTTAGTTTTGTTAAAAATACTTCATTTATTCCAAGTTACAACGAAAATTTGCCTCTTCCCATTACGCAAAATGGCTCCCATCAGTTTCATAAAATAGAGCCATTCTTGTCAATCCTTCTCGTCTATTATACGGGCGATTTCCTGTGTTCTATCTCTTTAGGACTTGGGTCTAGCAAGTGGAAATTTTTATGAGATTGGGGGAATCCTCTTTTTAAGAATTTATCGTCATTTCCGATAAGGTCAAGGAATCGGAGTTTGTTTTGTGTTTGCTCCGATTCATCAGGTCGGTGGGAATGATATGGGAAAAAGAAAAAATTCACAGGCTCTGCAAGAAGTGATGGACGATTTGCTAGAATCTAGTGAAGAGATCAAAACTTCCCTCACTTCGTCCGGGACCGGTCTTTTTCACGAAATTTCAAAAGAAGAAGAAAATCAGTCAAAAGTGGGCTCTTCAGAAAAGATCCATCCATTTTTTAGCTCTTACGAAGAAAAAAGTGATGCAAGGTTTCCCGAGGAGAAGGCTCCTGTCGGAGTGGTAAAGAAGCAAGAACCAAAGAAGCCAAGTTCTCTTAGGGTTTTGGATTCCTCTGCTCCAAAAAAATCTTCAAAATCAGAGGAAAAAAAATCAAAGCACTGGTTGGGTGCTATGTTTGGCAAAGAGGAGAAAGAGGAGAAAGAGGAGAAAAAAGAAAGCCCTCCTATCACTCACACCCACACGAGGACTTCTTTGATGGGCCATCATACGGGGGTTCCCAAGCTAGACGCTTCCATCATCCCTGTCCACATTACCTTGAAACAATCGGAAAACCTCAGAGTGGCTCAGGAAAGAATTTTGGCCCTAGAAACAGAAATCAAGAGGCTTCGTGAAGAGAATGAAGAGATTGTATCAACGGGAGATATTTTTAGAGAGCGCTTGGATAAGGCCTTGGTGCAAAGGGATCATTTGAAGAAAATTTATGAGGAGAGCCGTGAAGATTTTGAAGAAGAAAAGAAAATTTTGATGGAAACTTTTAATCAGCAAAGTGTAGAAATTGACAAAATGAAACTAAAAAATCAAGAAATGGAGAAGAGACTTTCAAATAGTATTCAACACATTCAGGTGCGTGAAAGAGAATTGGAAAACCGTTTGGAGCTAATGAAGTTAGAGCAAAACACTTTGTCTCGTGAAAAAGATAGATATATTTTGGATCTTAAGAGGCAAATGAATCGCTTAACAATGGATTTAGAAAATGAGAAGAGGAGAGGCGGAGAAAATATCCATCAATTGGAAAGTATAAGGACCCAGTCTCGTCAGGCTGTTCGGGCTTTGCAGATGGCTCTAAATGTTTTGAGATCGGGCCATGGGTTTCTTGAGGATGAGGAAGAGAAAAAAGAAACCATCTAAGGATTTTGTTCTATGCGAGATTCAAGTACAAAAAAAGCAAAGCAAAAAAATGCAAACGTCTTGGAACGTCCATTCCTAGTGGAAGATCAAAACATGTTGGATGGCAAAAAATTGGAATCGCTCATGGCTGAGTCAAAGAAAGAAAAGAAAGATTTTTCCAAAGGCTGGGGAGACAAAGGGGAGCAGGCAAGTAAGGCAAGGGCCAGAGCGGATGGGAAGCCAGCTAAAAACGAGGAAACTGTACACGTAACAAAGGCACAAGCAGACGAAAAAACCGTCACGGACGTAGTGGGATGGGATAAAACTGCCGTTGCACAAGAGGATCTTTATTCCAACACATTTGTACAATCCATTCCAGCCAGTCTGGTAGTGATTTTTGGTCCTGATTCTATGGTGGGCCAGCAATGGTCTATCGGTAAAAATGAATTGAGCTTAGGACGTAGCAGTAAGTGTGACATTTCCATACCCGAATCTTCAGTGAGTAAAAAACATTTAAAGATTCATTTGTTTTCTGGAGGGAAAGTGAGCATTTCTGACTTTGGTTCTACAAACAAAACTCTCGTGAATGACAGCCTTTTGGGGCCCAAAGAAGAGATTGTTTTACGGGATAATGACCAGCTAAAAGTTGGTAATGTAATTTTGAAATTTTTAGACAGCGGGAATTTGGAATTTTTTTCTATAGCGGATAGTTTTAAAAAAAGTTACTATGACGTTTTGACCAAAATTGGCAATCGAGCCATGATAGAAACAAAAGCTCCGGAATTTTTTACATTGAGCAAGAAATTCGATCGGCCCTTATCTCTTATCATTTTTGATATCGATTACTTTAAAAAGGTGAATGATACCTATGGTCATTTAGCCGGAGATATGATTTTGCGAAAAGTGGCCAAGTTGAGCAAATCTTGTGTACGTTTGCGTGATCTGCTGGTTCGTTTTGGGGGAGAGGAGTTTTGCATTTTACTGAGCAGTTCAATCGACAGAGCAAAAGGTGCCATTGAGAATATTCGAAAGAAAATAGAAAAACATGTCTTCAAACACGAGAATCAGGAGATACGAATCACTATTTCTGCGGGGGTGGCTACTCAATTAGAAAAAGATACGCAGTGGCAGGATATTTACGTACGCGCAGATAAATTACTATACAAAGCAAAAAAAGAAGGAAGGAATAAAGTTTGCTCTTCTGTATAGATTTTAGCACATCTTTTGTGTTATCCGTGAAACATGTTGAAAAGCTCTGCTTCAGCTTCCAAAGGGAAGTTCAATAAAAAAATTATCCTAGACACTAGCACTCTCCTCTATGACGCCCTTGCTTTCAAGGCGTTTAAGTCTGCCGATATTTATATTCCCTTTGTTGTACTAGAGGAGATTGATAAATTTAAAAGGGATATGGGAGAAAAAGGTCGAAACGCCAGACATTTCAATCGGTGCATAGATTTGCTTCGCCAAAAAGCTTCTCTCACGGAGGGAGTGAAAATCGAATTCGGCTCTTATCTTTTTGTTCACATGAATGTTCCTTCTTCAACGCCTGAGTTGGACCCCGACAAAGCGGACAATCGCATTCTGGAAACCGCTTTGCTTCTTCAGAAGCAAAACCCTTCGGCAAAATTGGAATTGATTACAAAAGACATCAACTTACGAATTAAGGCCGATATTTTTGGTATTGAGGGAAATGATTATGATCCGGATCAGTCGCCAGATTTTGAAAGTCTTTACACGGGCATGAGAACTCTGTCCATTTCAGGAAAGCAAATGGTGGAGTTTCAAGATCTGAAATGTCTGCGTCTGGAGAGAAATAAATGCTATCCCAATCAATATGTTGTGTTGAAAAATCAAGAGGGAGAAAGAGTGGGGCTCACTCGTTATGATAAGAAAAAGGATGCCTTGATTCCTATTTTTCAGCCGGAAGGAGCCATTTGGGGTGTGAGTCCTAAGAACGTTGAACAGCAATTCGCCATGGATGCTTTGTTGAACGATGAGTGTATGCTGGTTTCCCTGCTGGGAAAAGCTGGAACAGGGAAAACACTTTTGGCTCTAGCCGCTGGCTTGCACAAAACTCTAGAAGAAAATGCGTTTCAAAAACTTTTGGTTTCTCGTCCGGTGTTTCCTATGGGGAGGGACATTGGTTATTTACCGGGTGATATAGGACAAAAACTCAATCCTTGGATGCAACCAATTTTTGATAGCATAGAGTTTTTGATGGGCATGGGCAAAAGGGCTTCTCGCATGGCTGAGGACTTAATCAACCAAGGATTGGTGAATGTTGAACCACTAGCTTATATTCGAGGGAGGAGCATCCCCAATCAGTACCTCATCGTAGACGAGGCGCAAAATCTCACTCCCCACGAAATCAAAACAGTGCTTACTCGTGCGGGCCAAGGAACCAAAGTAATTTTAACCGGAGATTGCTACCAAATTGATAACCCCTATGTAGATTCAGTTACCAATGGCCTGACCTTTTCGGTTGAAAAATTTAAATCAGAGATTTTGTCTTCGCATGTAAGCCTCACCAAAGGGGAAAGATCTGATTTGGCTGAGAGGGCAGCGAATATTTTGTAGAAGAATCAATTTTTCATCTTTTTTTCCAATTTTCCGAAAAGTCAGGTATGGAATCAGAAAAAAAAGAGAGTGTGTTTAGCTCGGCGATCAAGAATTTTTTGGAACCGATTTGGGATCTCCTTCAGGATGAAAATGTGACAGAGGTGATGATCAACAAACATGACGAGATATGGATTGAAAAAGGAGGGAAAATTCACAAATCCTCCGCCCGTTTTTTAGATGAAGATTCTCTAAGAGCCGCAGTCAACAACATCGCCCAAAGCGTGGGTCGAAGAATTAATGATGAATCCCCTCGTTTGGATGCTCGTCTTCCCAATGGTTATCGCATTCATGCTGTGATTCCTCCTTGTGCAAGGAAGGGAACCACCATGGCTATTCGTAAATTTTTTGCTGTGCAAATCAACTTTGAAGAGTACATTCGTCTTGGCACTTTTTCTTTAGATGTGGCTCGGTTCTTGGATATTTGCACGAAACTTGGAAAAAATATGTTAATCAGCGGAGGAGCTGGTTCGGGAAAAACCACTTTGTTGTCCGTTTTATGCAGTTGCATTCCGAAGGGGCAAAGAGTGATTGTGATTGAAGATTCCTCTGAATTGAGATTGGAATATGAGCATGTTGTTTTTTTTGAGACAAAAATGGGGGACGAAAAAGGTCGAGGGGCTGTGGGTGTCGAGGATTTGCTAAAAAGTTCTCTTCGCTTGAGGCCTGATCGTATCATTGTAGGAGAAGTGAGAGGAGGAGAGTCTTTGTATCTGATTCAGGCTATGAATACGGGACATAAAGGTTGTTTGGGAACGGTTCATGCCAACACGCCCAACGATGCTATGGTTCGTTTGGAAGCCTTGGCTCAGGGAGCAGACTCTCAGCTCAGTGAAAGAGCTCTTCAACACCAAATTAGCTCAGCCATTGATATGATCATTCAAATTAGCAGATTCCCTGATGGCTCTCGTCGTGTCTCTCATGTATCGGAGGTGAAGGGAGTGGACAAAGGGAGTTATCAAGTGCAAGACATCTATGCTCTCGGTCGTTTGGGGGGGCGAATACAAGCTACGGGTTTGGAGCCCTCATTTATGAACGAAATCATTGGCCACCAATTTCCCTTTCCTAGGGAAAAATTTACTCTGAAATCCTCTGCCTAACCTAACGCAACGCACTTTTTGAAAATTGATTTTTCTCCTCGCTTGGTAGAAAAAAAATCAATTTAGCTGTACAGTTTTGCATTATGTTGGTCAGTGTTAAAATCATCCACTCTTTTTATTGCTTTTTGAAAACGCGTGAATTGGATGTTTCTGGCTTCTCTGAATTGACTGCTTTGGAGATGGAGTTTGTCAGGGACTCTAGCAAGTGGCTAAAAATTTCTGAGATGGAGTATTTGTTGAAAAATATTTTTCAAGAATATGCTCAGCATTTTGTAGATGAAGATTTCATTGTTTGCGTGGGTCATGCTTGCCCCGAGTTGGGGTCTTGGGGGGAATTGGACAGCGTCTTACGAATTAGTTCTGAACCTTTGTTTGAGAATTTGCCAGTTTTTTTTTCCTACTTCCTATCTTCTAATTTTTCCATTAGGGATATGAGGAAAAAGCCGGGCTTTGTTAGCTTTAAATCCAATCTTTCCTCAGAGCAATATCCTCTTGTGACTGAGTACTTGCGTTCCATTTTGGAGGCCCTGCCTCTTTACGTGGCTCAACAAAGAGCGGAGGTAAAATGGATTCGTGATTACAGCCAAATTCAGTGGAACGAGGATTCCTACCACCAAGCTTCTCTTTTTGCGTCCCATTCTGAACGAAATCTAAACCCCAAATTACTTAGTGATTTTAAAAGGTTCTTTAAAAAAGCTGAGAAAGAACTTTATTCTCAAAAAGAACTTCTCAAACAAAAGGATAAGGAGATTTGGAAGTTGAAGGATCAGTTACTCTTGCACAGCAATCCCTTACCGGATGAACTCCAAGGGACTCTTTCGGAGATGGAGCAAAATCTTTTGCAAATGAAAAGTTCATTGCTTTCAGATGGGGGAGAGTTGGATAAGGAAGATGCTCATCAGGCCTCTTTCCTATCTCAATTAGATGTTACTTTGCGAGCATTGAGAAAGATAAAAGATCAACTATGAGGAAGTGGCAAAGACCTATGAGATAATGCGAGAGAGGTTTTTTCAGTTATGAGTTTTGTTTCCAATATCCGTGGTCGAGAAATTTTAGATAGCAGAGGTCAGCCAGCCTTGGAGGTGGAGCTAAGCCTTGATGATTCGATCACGGCTCGCTCCGCAGTTCCTTCAGGAGCTTCCATCGGTTCTCACGAAGCGCTGGAGTTGAGAGACGGAGAGGAGGGTCGTTTTTTTGGAAAAGGCCTTTTGAAGTGTCTGACTCATATTGAAGACATTTCCAAAGAGATTAAAAATTATTCGATTGAGAGCCAAAAATCTTTGGATCTTTTTTTGATAGAATTGGATGGAACAAAAAATAAATCACGCTTGGGTGCGAACACTATTTTGGCTATTTCCTTGGCTTTTGCCAAGGCACAAGCAATGAAGGAAGGAAAAGAGCTTTTTCAACAGATGGGAGGAGAGGAGGGAGGAGACTATATTTTACCTGTACCTCTGATCAATGTTTTAAATGGGGGAGTTCATGCAGATAATGGCTTAAGTGTTCAAGAATTTATGATTGTGCCTCTTGGTTTTGAGTCATTTCGAAGAGCGATACAGGCCGCATCTGAAATTTTTCATTCTCTTAGAGAACAATTAAAAGAACGGGGTCTAGCCACTTCTGTGGGATATGAGGGAGGTTTTGCGCCCAAGCTTTCTACTAACGAGCAAGCCATGGATTTGCTTTTGAAGTCCATTAAAGAAGCAGGTTACTCTCCGGGAGAAGAAATTGTTCTCGCTTTGGATGTCGCAGCTTCAGAATTTTATGATGAAGAGGGCCAGTGGTATCTTTGGGAAAAGGAAAAATTGCGAGGGGAGGATTTGATTAGCATTTATACGGAATGGAGTGCTCGCTTTCCTCTCATCAGCATAGAAGATGGCTTGTTTGAAGATGGTTGGAGAGATTGGATTTCTCTGACCGAAAAGCTCGGAAAGAAAATACAGCTGGTGGGAGATGATTTATTTGTAACACGCAAAGATAGATTGATGGAAGGCGTGGAAAGAAAAATGGCAAATTGTTTGTTGGCCAAAATGAATCAGGTGGGAACTTTGACAGAAACTCATGAAGCCATTCAATTGGCTCACAAGGAGGGCTACACTTGTTGTGTTTCACATCGAAGCGGAGAAACAGAAGACAGTAGCATTGCTGATTTATCCATTGCTTGGTCAGCCGAGCAGATCAAAACAGGTTCTGTTTGCAGAGGGGAAAGGGTGAGCAAGTACAACCGCTTTTTGAGGATTGAGGAGCTACTTGGAAAACGAGCTCTTTTTGCTGGAAAAAAGGCCTTTCCGCTCTTGTGATTGTTGTTTGGTAAAAACCAAGCTTTGCCGACTTTTGTAATTGTTTTTGTGTCCATTACACAATCCATTTCGCCTGTGTCAAGACTGGGGCAATTGCCATGTAAGCTTGAGTTTTTAATAAGCACATGATAGGCGTAAAAAATGATCATCTCTATTCGGGTCCTTTTCTCTTTCGTTCTGACTGGTTTGCTTATTTGTTGTGCCCCTCCAGTGTATGATCTTTCGCAAAATGTTCCGGAAAATTGTAAGGAAGAATACGCTGTTTCTTATTTTAGAGAGATTGGCTTTGGCAGTGAATTTGAAGAAAATAATAGGAAAATAATAAGGAAATGGAGATCCGGCGTCCGTGTTAAGTTACATGGTTCTTATACGGCACAAGATTTGGCGGAAGTGAGGCGTGTTGTCTCCGAGCTTTCTAGCTTAACGAAGCTTAGTGTGGATATTGTGGAACAAAATCCCAACATAAATATTTATTTTGTTACTCCTGATGTATGCAAAAGATACATACCCAACTTTCCTGTATACAACCCGCAGGATGGTTATTTTTCTATTAGCAACTTGGGTGGTGCAGATTTCTCGATCATCCTCGGTGCTGATATTTGTATAAAGAGTACAATTACTAATTTTCAGCATAGAAACCATTTAATTAGAGAGGAATTGACTCAGTCTTTTGGTTTGATGAAAGATTCTTACACTTGCCCAAGCAGTGTTTTTCAGCAAGATCCTCAATACAAACCCACCGAATATTCTAGCATTGATAGAGCAGTGATTCGTCTTTTGTATGACAATCGCGTGAGACCCGGCATGATGGAAGCACAATTTTTGAGTGCAATCGGTGAAACAGCTACCACCATTGCTTTGGCCCCCTAAGGCTTGATCTTTCCATTCATAACAATCGGTGGATGAGGGATCTCTGGAAGCCATTTCGTTTATTAATGCATGAATATATTTTGGTAGCGGGGGAGGGACTTGAACCCCCGGCCCACGGATTATGATTCCGTTGCTCTAACCAACTGAGCTACCCCGCCTTATCCGTCGGTTATTGTCTTGGTTTTATTTTGCTCTGTCAATTAAGCCTCGATCTATTGTTGGAAATAAAGATTTTTAGATGTGAAATTTTTATTTTTACCTATCGGTAAATTAGGGTTAATCTATGGATTGAGAGCGATGGATGGCTTGCAATGGACGGCTTGCTTGAGGTTTGTGATTCTTGGGTAAAGGGAAATTTTTATGAAGAATTTGCTGTTTTTGTTTCTATTTTTTCCCGCTTGCACCACTATTTTTGAGTTACCTCAAGATGTCACGTATCCCATCTCAAAAATTTTTGTAGCAGATTATGATGAGATCTGGACAGCCCTTGTGTTTGCTCTAGAAAACTATCCCGTAGAAGAAGAGAACAAAAAGGAAGGATATATGAAAACAGGGCTAATTAAAGGGGATAAAATATGGAAGCTTCCATTTAATGCAGGAAGAAAATGGCCGGGTTTTCAATACAGAATTTACATTTATTTGCTTAGGGGGAATACGGGTTCTGAAAAAACGGTTCAAGTTCAGGTTCTGAAAAAAGCTTTCACACGAAAAGGCTTTATAGGCGGTTTGGAAAGCGTCCCTTCAGATGGATTGGAAGAAAAATCCATACTCTATCGTGTGTTTCGTGAAATCCAAATGGATCAAGCTACCAAAGAGTTTGAACAAAAAGACATGTTATAGCGAAGAGGAATCAAGGCGATTTTCCGACCACCAAGAAATCCACATTTGTTTTTTTGTTTTGGTTATGTTTTTCGTTTTTTCTGGCAGGTCAAAAGTTTCCCCTGTCAGTTTCTCAAGTGCGGCAATAGCTGGAGAGTGGATCCTTGGATCCTCATCATGGAGAAGAAAAACAAAGAATTTTTCTTCTCCGGGTTCTGAAAAATCAACCAAGGCAGATACGATGTGGTGTCGAATCCACAAGCTCTTATTTTTGTAAAAACTATCGGGTGCATTTAATTTTTCCATCAACTGAATTTTATATTTTTCCGCCCTCAATTTTTTAATCAGATCAACCGCTGCTGTTCTTACAATCAAAGAGGAATCATCCAGAAAATAGCCGGCCCATTCGAGGCTTTTTTCTGGGTTGATAATTTCCATGGAAACAAGACCCGCATTTCTTATAAGGCAATTCGAACTTTTCAGTGCTGACTGAATGATTGGGTAAGATTTCTTGGGATAGATTCGTGCCAAGCTAGTTAAGGATTTCCAGCGAAAACCTATATTTTCCTTCTTGTTTGTAGCCAAGGTTTTTAAAATTGTAAAAGTTCTCCCGTCATAGGTTTTCAAAGCTTGTTTGCGATTCTCTAAGGGAAGTTTGAGAATCACAACAATATTTTCTTTTTCTTTTGAGGAGATAAATTCTTGAAAAGGGCGATTTTGTTTTGGGATAGTAGCCGTGGAAAAAAGAGGGAGATAGAGCAAAACAAAAAACAAATGAAACAGCTTCATATCGTAAAAGTGTAGAAGTTTTTTACATTCTGGCAATCATTTTTCATTTTCAAGCATAGCGTCTTTTTTTTTATGCGATCTTTTATAGCGGTGTCCCATTTTATGGTGATAAGCACAATTTTTTGTGCAGGTCATTAGATGTTTGGTATCTTTTGCTAAGCATTTTTTACATATCTTTGTTTCCTGATTACAGTAGGCACAATTGATTTTTTGATCCCCCGCTTGTCCGCATTGTGGACAAAGAGTGTATCTTTTAGAGGCTTCATTATTTTGGTTCACGGCCACTCTTCGATCAAAAACAAAACATTCCCCCTCGTAGCTTTTATGAGAAAACTCTTTAAGATAATTTAAAATCCCTCCCTTTAATTGATAAACTTCTTCGAATCCCTGTTTTTTCATCTCCAACAGAGCTTTTTCGCAACGGATTCCACCTGTGCAATAAATTAAAGTTTTTTGTTTTTTTGGACAATCTGATCGTTTGAGCTTATCTGGAAATTGGCTGAATTCTTTGAGTTGTAAATCTTTGGCTCCCTTGAATTGGCCCACATCTATCTCATAATCATTTCGTATGTCCAAGAGGGTAATGGGGTTTTCACTAAGCATCTTTTCCCATTCTTTTGGTTTGAGACTTTGATCAGAAAAATCAGGTATGGGTTCCGGCTTTTTGCTTGTAAGGATTTCTTTTTTGATTTTCACCCTTAGTTGCTTGAATCCTCTCGTATTGGACAGAGTTTTTTTATAGAAAATATTATGAATATCAGTTAGTTGTTCTATTTCTTGAAGATATTCCTTTATGTATGTTGCTTCGCCCGACACACTGGCATTGATTCCTTCTTTGCTCAAAAGAATAAGGCCCCGAATGTTTTTTTCTTGTCCCTTTTTCAAGAGTTCTTTTTTAAATTCTTCTAAGATGGGGAGGGGGAAGGCTTTGAATTTGTAAAAGTTTATGATTTCGAAACGCCATCTCTTTGCATCTGTATTTATCATCTTTTAGAGTCCTTTAAAAAAATTTTACATATTTTATAAAAAATTCTCAGTTTCGTCAAATCTTCAACTTTAACCAAAATCTTTAGTTAAAAAAATTTCAAAATTGTTTTCACTTGAAAAGTTTTATTGGATTGGGCAAGATGAGTTTCTTTGTATTTTTTACTAAGGGAGTAAAAAGAAATTATGGCCGTTTTAAAAGTAAACAATCTAGTAAAAGATTATGGTTCCCTTCGAGCTGTGGATGATGTTTCTTTTCAAGTGAATCCGGGAGAGATTGTTGGTTTGTTGGGTCTCAATGGGGCTGGAAAAACTTCTATTATTTCTACAATCGTCACTTTGGAAAACATCACATCTGGACGAGTCACCGTTGATGACAAAAAAATTGGCAGAAAGGAGAAAGCCATTATAGGTTTTGTCCCTCAGGAGATTATCACTCATGGGTATTTTTCTGTAGAGGAGATTTTACAATTTCAATCAGGCTATTATGGTTTGTTATACAATCAGGATCAAAATCAAAAACTGATGAAACAATTAGGGCTTTGGGAACATCGTTATAAAAAGGTTCGCCAACTCAGCGGTGGAATGAGAAGAAGATTGATGATAGCCAAAGCCTTAGTGCATCAACCTCAAGTGCTTTTGTTGGATGAGCCAACAGCGGGAGTGGATGTGGAGTTGCGGTATTCAATTTGGGATCAAGTAAGAGAACTAAAAAAATCGGGAGTGGCTATTTTATTCACGACCCATTATTTAGAGGAAGCTGAGCAACTTTGTGATCGTGTGATCATCATTCACAAAGGGAAGATGGAAAAACAAGGTGATACAAAGGATTTGATACATCAATTAACTTTTCGTCGTTTGATTTTCATCTTAAGGGAAAATACTGATTGTTCTCATCCGGATTTATTTCGCCAAGAGGGTAAAAAATTGGAGTTTCACATTCCCTATTCAAAGGAAGTGGGTTCTTTTCTGTCTGAGCTAAATTTTCCCAATGACAACATTTTAGATCTGAAAATACAAGAAGGCAGTCTTGAAGATGCTTTTAAGCGTACCTTGAAAAAGGAGAACGTGCATTGAAGCAAGATTTGATATGGACGCCTTTTTTGATTCTTTTGTATCGCGAGGTGAAGCGGTTTTACAAAGTGATGGCCCAGACTGTGTTGATTCCAGTTATCAATGCTCTTATTTATCTGTTGATTTTTGGCATCAGTTTGGGAAAAAGCATTATCGTTTTAAAGGGAGTGTCTTACTTGGAATTTTTAATTCCAGGCCTAATTGTGATGGGTTGTATGAATAACAGTTACCAGAATGGTTCCAGCTCTCTTTTGGGTATGAAATTTGGTGGAGACATAGGGGATCTCAAAGTGTCTCCTCTGAGAGTGCAACAAATTATATGGGCTATGTCTTTAGGAGGTTTGATTCGTGGTTTGATTGTAGGGGCTGTCATTCTCCTTGTAGGTGAGTTGTTTCATTGGTTCTATGAGGGAGCTTGGTTGATTCCGAAGCATCCTTTTTATTTTATTTTATTTTGTTCGATTGGAGGCTTAGCTTTCACAAAATTAGGTATCGCTGTGGGTTTTTTCGGTAAAAGCTTTGATCACATTAGCGCCATAGGGGGATTTGTTATTTTTCCTTTAATTGTTTTGGGAGGAGTGTTTTTTCCTCTAGACGGTCTCAGTCCTTTTTGGAAAGCTGTTTCACATTTGAATCCTTTATTTTATTTTATCAATGGGGCTCGTTATGGATTTTTGGATGTTTCTGATGTGTCTTTAGCTACCGCTTTTTTTGTTTCACTCCTTGGTTTATTCATTTTTCATGTTGTAGCTGTTTGGTCTTTACATAAGGGAAGTTACCATCGTTGGTAATCTTGTATTTTATTTCTTATGTTTTCAAATTCAGAATTAAGAACCATTGAATCCTTGCTCGAAAATCATAGCCGGCGACTATCTTGTGCTTTCACTTGTTACCTTATGGATTTTGGTCACAAAAAGTTTTACTTGGAGCAGAGAAAAAAACTGCGTAAAAATATGCTTTCCCAGATTCAAAAAAAAGTTACCAATCTTTCAAATGAGCAAAAAAAACTTTTATTAACTCCGGGTGTGCCTCCTCATTTACCCTCTCGTTCTCTTTCACTTTCTCATTGTTTTGGCTTAGGGGGAATGATTATTTCTGAATCAGCCCAGCCTTCCATCAGTTTTGATCTAGAACAAAAAAATCGAATCAAAGCTAAGACAGTTGCCTACATTTCACAAGAAGAGGAGCTTAGCCAAGCTCCCAATCCGGCGACTTTGTGGTCAGCAAAAGAAGCTGTCTTTAAAAGTTTAAACAAATTTGTCATTCAAGCCTATATGAAGCAAATTATTATTTTTTCTTGGAAAATCATTAGTTCAAATGGATATGATCATAGTTCGAAGGGCTACGATCATGTTCCAAAAGAGTACAAGCATGGTTCAAGGATGTACGATCATGGTCAAAAGGTTTTTGATCACACTTCGAATCTGTATCATTCAGAAGCATATGATTACGAGTTCAAAGTACTTCAAAAAAATTTAAAAGGAAATGGTTCTGTGATTTTTTATAAAGATATAGTCATAGGCATTGCAAAAAGTTTTTCCTAATATTATAATTTTAGAATCATCATTTTAGCACCATAATATTTATAATCAGCATATAAATTTTACACCATTGTATAAAATTTACATTGATAGGTGAAATTAATTTATGAAGTTTTAATTCTATGTATAAAAGTCACATTATGTCTACGTATAAGGCTCATATGATAAACATATCTTTTATCGTCTTTTTGCTCTTTGGTTTATTTATCCCTCCAAAAGGTTTTTCCATCTCTTGTGAAGAATTTTTTTTTCTCAAACCTAAGGAAGAAAAAACTGCCCAATCTGTGTTTGTGGATTTTGCAAAAGAATATCATGGAGAGAATTGGCTTAAAAAGATGGGGAAAGATTGGGAGAGGGGCTTAGAAGAAAGCACTAAAGATTGGACTCATCAAGATGCAAAGACATTTCTAAATTTTTTAATAGAAAAAATAGGGAAGCAGGATAGCTTACAACGAATTGGAGATATACCTAAAATAAAGCTTACAGATCACCAATCTTTCATCGAAAGAGTAGAACTCTACCAATCCTACATAGGTGAACACGGAATTCAGAAATATTTAGCAGCCTCTTTAAAAATATTTAATGAAGGGGACATTAATAAGATAGCAGAAGTCATAAAATTTATAGAAAGCTATCTTGGAAAAGAAGCCACCCAAATTGTCATGTATTATAATTTTGAATTCATTCCTGTTGCGAGATTGGATGAGCTGAAAAAAGTCTCAGTTTACTTGTTAAGATTTATTGAACGAGAAAAACTGAAAATGATAATGCGAAATAATTTTCGAGAGTTCATTATGGCTCGATTCAATGAGATGGCAGCAATAGAAAGATATATAAACTCAATAAGCGTAACGAAAAATATTATATATCATAATCCTGTATCGTTTATTATAGCTGATTTTCGTAATTTTTCATTCGTTACAAATAAGTTCGAACGATTTATGGATCATAAAATGGTTAAAGAAAAAATTAAGACAGAGTTTCAAAATATTGTTGAAATTAAAATTGACGAATTAAAAAAACTTATGGATTATCTATATAATTTAATTGGATTAGAAGAATCCAAAATGTTAATGAGATACAAAACTAATGCACTTAAAAACGTCAAATTTGATGAATTCAAGAAGCTCGCACTTTATTTAGAGAATTTCATTGGTGAAAAAGGAGTAAAGCACGTCGTAGTTAAGGATTTTCACGCTTTTGTTGTAGCTAGAAGAGATCATTTGGAAACTGTTGTATCTTACTTAAGACAATTTATGAGTGAAGAGAGCATTAAGAAAGAAATGCTGGTGAATTTTCAAAGTTTTGTTGAATTTAAATTAAATCGATTGAAAGAATTTTGAAGAATTTTCTGCTCATGGTGTTAATAAACTTGAAAGGATTGTAAAAATGACAGAGAATTTTGTCGATAGAGAATTTATCAAGGAAAAAATGCAAGATAATATTTATGATTTTCTTTATGCTAAAGAGGAAAATCTTGAAGCATTTATGTCCTATATGAATAATCTTTTTGGGAAAAAAGAAACAGTAAAAATATCAAAAATAATAAAACAGGATTTTTCAGTCTTCATAAAAGTTGATATGTTTCGATTGAGACCTGTTTTACAATTTATAAAAAGTACTGTTGGAAAAGAAAAAATGAAGTACATAATGTGGCAACATCTTAAACACTTATCTCGTATTAATGTGAGGGAGCTAAAATCCTTTATAATGAATGAAGAAGCTTGTATTGGCAGGAGGCAGATAAAGGCAGGAAATGCGAGATAATTTTGCTAAGCTTGTTCACAGGATGACACAGAATGAGATTGGAGATAGAGAACTAGAGTAAAAAGGACGTGCAAAAACAAATAACTTGTTTGATTATACTAAACTAGAATGAATCTGTTATTTCCCTATTTCATAGTGAATTGGATGTTAGTTTAGGAAAATATGTAAGCAGTTGGTAAAATGCTATTTCATAAATGACTATCTAACAACTAAATATTGGGTTCATGTCGTGAGATATATATTTTTTATTTTTCATTGATTATTTTCATTTATTCTCCAAAAGTATGTTCAAGATTTTTGCTAAGTATGATAACATCCATAATCGGCGTGTAAATTTTACATTAACATGTAAAGGTTACATTAATAAGTAAAATTAATTTATGAAATTTTAATTTCATGTATAAAAGTCATATTATGTCTATGTATAAACTTCGTACGATAAACATATCTTTTGTCATCTCCTTGGTCTTCATTTCCTTGCTCTCTCCAAAAGGGTTTTCCACATCTTGTGAAGAAACTTTTTCTGTCGGATTTAAGGAAGAAAAAACTGCCCGATCTGTGTTTGTGGATTTTGCAAAAGAATATCATGGAGAGAATTGGCTTGAAAAGATGGGAAAAGATTGGGAGAGGGGATTAGAAGAATACACTAAAGATTGGACTCATCAAGATGCAAAGACATTTCTAAATTTTTTAATAGAAAAAATAGGGAAGCAGGATAGCTTACAACGAATTGGAGATATACCTAAAATAAAGCTTACAGATCACCAATCCTTCATCGAAAGAGTGAATTTCTATCAACTCTACATAGGAGAGAAGAGAATTCAAAAATATTTAACGACTTCTTTAAAAATATTCAATGAAGGGAACATTAATGAGATAATAAAAGTCGTAAAATTTATGGAGGGGTACATTGGGAAAGGGGTCACTAAAAATGTCATGTACCATCATCTTCAATTCATTCCTGTTGCGAGATTGGATGAGCTTAAAAAAGTCTCAGCTTACTTGTTAAAATTTATTGAACCAGAAAGACTGAAAGTGATAATGCAAAATCATTTTCGGGAGTTCAGCATAGTTAAATTGGGTGAGTTAAAAAAAGCTGTATCTTATTTAGAAGGATTCATTGGTCGGAAGGAAACGAGAAATATTGTACGACTCTATCCTATAAATTTCATTATAGCTAGTATAAATCGTCTTTCATCCGTTGTAGAACAATTAAAATTATTTGTGAATCACTTGCTGCTCAAGAACAAAATAATAATAAATTTTCGAATTATTTCTACAATTAAAATGGATGAATTTCAAAAACTTATACCCTATTTAGAAGACTTGATAGGAAAAGAAGAATTGCGATTATTGGTAATATACAAACTCACTGAATTTAAAAACGTTGAATTCGATGAATTAAGTAAAACTGTATCTTATGTACAGAATTTCATTGGTAAAGAAAGAGTAAGTGATGCCATAAAGGAGGATTTTCATGTTTTTGTTATGGGTAGAGTAGATCATTTGGAAACTGTTGTATCTTACTTAAGACAATTTATGAGTGAAGAGTCCATTAAGAAAGAAATGCGAGTGAATTTTCAAGGTTTCGTTGAAGCCAAATTAGTTCAATTGAAAGAATTTGTGTTTTATTTGAAAGAATTTGTTGATGAAGATAGTATAGGAGTGATTTTGCAACAAGGTTTGGAACAAAAATTTCAGAAATTTTCCAAGGATAATATCCATAAGCTTAAAAAGATTGTAGGAATGATAGAGAATTTTGTCGATAGAGAATTTATTAAGGAAAGAATACAAGAGAATATTTATAATTTCCTCTACGCTAGAGAAAAAAGTCTTAAAGAAGTTATTTTCTATATGAATAATTTTTTTGGGAAACAAGGGGCAATAAAAATAAAAAAAATAATAAAACAAGATTTTTCAACTTTTATGAACGTTGATGTGTCTCGATTGAGACCTATTTTAAAATCTATAGAAAGAACTATTGGAAAAGACGGAGTGAGGGATCTTTTACAGTGGAATTTTAAAGCCTTATCTAGTACTAATGTGACAGATCTAGGATCTTTCGTGAACAGTGAACAAAGACGTGTTGGAAAGAAAAAGCTAAAGCAGGAAATGCGAAATAATTTTGATGAGTTTGTTCACAGGATGACACAGAATAAAATTGGAGATAGAGAACTAGAGTAAAAAGGACGTGCAAAAAACAAATTTTAGATAGTCATTCCTCAACATAGGATGAATATGTGTACTATTTATCCTATATAAGGATTTTAAATAGTTATTCCATAGAGAATTTCAAATATTTGTATAAAAAGTTTTTCAGCTTCTGATTCTTTTTTCTGAGGTCCATTGAATATAAGCACAAACATCAATTTTTTTCCTGAAGCTTTTTGTAAGTAACCAGCTAAGCCTTTCACTCCCTTTAGACTGCCTGTTTTGGCATGGATGCGTTTTTTTATTTCTGAACGAATATTTAGATTTTTCAAAGTTCCATCAAGACCTGCAATTGCCAAGGAAGACTCAAATTCAGCTTGCAGGGGATTGCGATTCCAGTATCTAAGTATCTTTAATAGATCTTTTGCTTTCAGTCGATTTTTTTGGCTAAGCCCAGAAGCTTGAATGAGTGTGTAGTTTTTTTCAGGAATGCCTAATTTTTTTAAGTGGTTTTTCATAAGTTCTATGCCACTACGAGATTTTTTTTTATCTTTTAGTTCAATGGCTAAATTTTGGAGAAGCATATCAACCATGTAGTTATTAGAGTGTTTCATCATCAATCCCAGACTTTCGCTCAAAGTTTTCCCTTCCCACTCAGCCAGCACTTTTGCTTTTTTGGGTGTTTGGCCTCTTTTTATGTCGCCCTCTAAAGTAATGTTTCTTTGCTTCATAAAATCTATTGCATTCCATCCCGTCCAGAAAGCAGGATGGAAAATATTTCTGTAGATAAGAATTTCTTTATGACGGAGGGGAATGGTACCAGTAATTTTTAATGATTCCTTGAAGGAGGGAGAAATTTTTCTCTTAATGGTGATTCGTTTTTTTTGATCAGCTTTGACTGTTTTTGTTTTATTTACTATGGAGTGGAAATAAAGCGATGAAGGATCAAGAAATATTTTGGCGGGATCCCCAATTTTTTCAGCTGGACGCACATAAATATTCAAAACGTTCCAATTGAATGACAAAGAGCCTGTAGGGGCTTCGTAACTCCGGTGAGAATTTTTATTTATTGGATTGTTGTTTTTTTGATCAAATCGTGTGTCATCTAAAATCAAATCACCCATGATTGTTTTCACACCAGTTCGACTGAGATTGTTAACCAAATTCCATAAACTCTCTGAAACAAAGCTCGCATCTCCTCCTCCTTTGAGATAGAGGTCTCCCTTTAAGATTGAGTTTTTGATTTGTTTTGTGGCTAAAAATTGAGTTGTAAATCGCAGAGCTGGTGATAAAAGTTCTAATAATGTTGAAGCAACGAAAAGTTTCATTAGAGAAGCTGGGATAAAAGGTTTATTTGCATTGAGTTCATAAAAAATTTGGTTTTCATCAGCTATGAGGATACTAAGTGCTTTGCTTCGAATAGGACTTTTCTTAATATTGTGACTTAATTTGGAGAGCAAAGCGGAAGGAGGCTTTACAGGGGTCCTGGCTTGGGCTTTACTATCTGAAATAATGAGCGGATAGATGAAAATACAAAAGAAAAAAACAAATTGTAGTTTTTTAAAAGTCATCCAAAAGATAAGTACAAAAAAAGAAAGAAAAAGTAAATATTAAAATGCAAAAAAGAAAGAAAAGATAAATGATAAAAAAGTTATTAAAGATATTTTCATTCATTTTGTTTGTGAGTTTTTCAGCCTATTACGTTTATATATTTTTCTTTTCATTGAAGCAAGAAGAGGCAGATAAGAAGAATTTTGTAAAAGATAAAAACATAGTGGTGGCTTTAGGTTCTGAGCCTCGTACTTTAGATCCTCGTTGGGCGACGGATGCAAATGGGATGAGAATCACAAGTTTGATTTTTCAATCACTTATTCGCCTAGGACCTCGTTTTACAGTTCTTCCAGATTTGGCAAAGAGTTGGAAGTACCGTAACAAAACTTACACTTTTATTATTGATAAAAACATTAAATTTTCGAATGGAAGAAAATTAAAAAAAGAAGATATTATTTTTAGCTTTCAAGAATATGGTTCTGAAAAATCTCCTTTCTCTTCGGCTTTTCAAATCATTCAATCAGTAGATATAAGTGAGAATCAAAAGGAACTTATTTTAAAAATTCACCTAAAAAAAGATTCGGCTAAGTTTTTAATAGCTGATCTTCCTGTTTTAAAAATTTTGCCCATGAAGGAAGCTCTATCAGCTGGGCGTTATTTTGGCAAAAAACTAATGGGTACTGGTGCATTTAAACTAAAAAGTCAAAGTTCTAGTAAAATTGTGTTGGAAGCCCGTTCAGATGTTCCACAAATTCCGAAAATTGAGCAAGTCACATTTAAAATTATTCGTGATGATTTAACGAGATTCCAAAAAATATTGAATCAAGAAATTGACGTCGCTCAATCAGAGATTCCATTTCAAATGATGGATCAATTCTTAAAGAGTAAAGATCAATTTCAAATCTTTCGCGGGCCAAGTCTGTCTATGACTTATCTCCTTATTAATTTTAAAGATTCGTGCTTGAGACACAAAGATTTTCGAAAAGCCTTGGCCTCGACCATTGATCGCTCTGCTATCATTCAATATAAGTTCAAAAATTTTGCCCAACCGGCAACATCCATATTGCACCCCAATCATTTCTTTTTCAATAAGGAAATTCAAGCTCCAGCTTATGATTTAGTTCAAGCAAAAAAACTTTTGACTCAATTTTTTGACTGTCAAAAAGAACAAATTTCTTTAAAAACTTCTAATTCAAAATCTGTTATGGCCTATGCAAAGATTTTGGTTTGGCAAATGAAACAAGCAGACTTTAAGGTGCGATTGGAGAGTTTTGAGTGGGGAACTTTTTATGGCGACCTTAGCTCGGGGCGATTTCAGTTGGCACTTCTGAATTGGGTGGGGGTTGTGGATCCAGATGTGTATCGTTTGGCCTTCCACTCTAGGGAGCAAAGTCCAAGGGGGAGGAATAGAGGTTTTTACAAGAACAGGGAAGTGGATCGTCTTTTGGATCAAGGTAATGAGGTGATGGATTTGCAAAAGAGAAAAAAAATTTATGATCATGTGCAGGCAATTATTTTAGCTGACTTGGCTTTTGTTCCTTTGTGGTATAACCAACAGTTTGCAGTTGTTAGGAAAGGGATAGACAATTACTATTTAAGTGAGTATGGTGATTTTCGCTATCTCATGCAAATCGAAAAGTAGTTCTGTATGCGAAAAATACAAAAAATGTTGCTTTTTCCTTGCTGAAGGAAGTTTTCAGAGTATGATTGGCCTCAAATTTTGGAGAATGCCATTAATGAGTAGGTTGATAAATTTTTTTACTGACTGTACGATTGTCCTCGAAATTTGGAGAATGTCATGAAAGTTGAGAGAGTGTCATAATGGTTGTGATTCGTCTTTCCCGTTGCGGTTCTATTCATAGGCCCAGATATCGTGTGACAGTAGCCGATTCTCGTTTCAGTTCAAAAGGTCGATTTATTGATATCATTGGTTATTATGATTCCTTTTGTAAGGATAAGAAAAAGGCTTTTCGCATGGACATCGAAAAATATAGAAATTGGACAAAAAAGGGCGCTCAACCGAGTCAGACTATTCGGAGTTTAGCGAAAAAAGTGTATTCTGTTTAGAGAAGCGAAGCATGTTTGGCTCTCTGGAGTGTGGAGATGGAAAGATCAATCGCTGAAATTATCGAAACCCTGATTAAGGCCTTGGTAGATGAGCCAGATCAAGTAGAAGTACAAGAAAACAGGGGCGAGAAAACAGTAATTTTTGAAGCTCGTGTATCCAAAAAAGATATGGGCAAGGTGATTGGCCGTAATGGCCGAACCATAGAGTCTTTGAGAACGATTGTGGGTGCTTGTGGAGCAAAAAGAAAACAAAGATGTCTTTTCCAAATCATTGATGATGATGAAGATGATGACGACAACGATGACACAGAGAAAGAATAATTTTTTCAATGGTTTAAATTCCGTGCCCACTTATCTGAAAATTGGACAATTCACTCACACACATGGCCTAAAAGGCGATCTATTTGTTTCATCTTATTTTGTTAATCAGGAAATTTGCAATCTTCTCTTTGGCAAGGAGGTTCGGCTAGAAAAAGCAAAAGAAATCCCCGAAGGTAGGCTGTCAATCCATCCAGCAAATACATTTTCAGTAAAAATCCAAAAAGCTTGTCTTCACAAAAAGGGAATGATTGTGCATCTACAAAATCTGGATAGCATTGAAAAAGTTATTCCTTTTAAAGGCTATGATTTTTATGTTCCAAGGGATGTGTTTTCCTCTCACTCGGGGGAACCCATTTACTTGATCGAAGTCTTGAATTTTCAAGTATATGATAGGGAAAAAAAACAGCTAGGGGAAGTTGTTTCCTTTTCCCACAATGGATCGCAAGATTTGTTGAATGTAAGTGCAGGGAACAAAAAACAAATAGAGATTCCCTTTATTGAAGAATATCTTTTTGACATTGATTTTGAGTCGAAAAGAATTGTTGTAGATCTTCCTTCTGGTTGGCCCAGTTGGAGTGAAACAACTTGACTCTTTTTTGTTTTGGATTTATTCATTGCCAGTTTAAATTTTGATATAGGAAAAAGTTTATGTCTTTTGTCGTGTTTGAGGGTTTGGATCAGTCTGGAAAAAGCACTTTAATTAAGGCTTTGTCTCCCGAGCTTGAAAAAAGAAAACTCGATTTTGTTGTCACCCGTGAACCGGGGGGTACAATTTTGGGAGAGAAGATCAGAGATATTATTTTGAACCCCTATGGAGAGGCTCTTTCTCCACAAACGGAGGTTTTACTTCTGTCAGCGGGTCGAAAAGACCATATTGAGAAGGTAATTTTACCGGCTATAGAATCTGGCCAATGGGTGATCTGTGATCGATTTTGGGCCAGTACAACAGCTTTTCAATGCAAAGGTCGGGGGTTGCCGGAAGAACAAGTGAAGTGGATCAATCAATTCACGGTCTCTGATGTACAGCCTGATCTTTGGATATTGTTAGACTTGCCATTGGTTGAAAAAGAAAAGCGAGGGCAAGTTGCCGGCAAATTCGTAGATCGCTTCGAAATACAAGATAGAAGCTTTCACCAAAGAGTCAGAGAGTCTTACTTGGATATGGCTCGTGCTAATAAGGATTCTTGGTTAGTATTGAATGCTTTATTGACTACTGAGCAACTGGTACTCTCCATTCTAGAAGAGTTCAAAAAAAGAAAATGGCTCAACTCTTAAAGAGCATCTACGGTCAAAAAGCTGGATTTGATCAACTTTTGTCAGCTAAAAAAAAAGGTCGCTTAGCTCACGCACTTTTATTTGCGGGTCCTAGTGGCATTGGCAAGAAAAAATCAGCTTGGGCTTTCGCTCAAATTTTACTTTGTAAAAACTCGAACTTGGCTTGTGGGAAGTGTTCATCTTGTTTAAAAGTGGAAAATCAAAAAAGCGAGAACATACTTTTTATTGAGCCGGAGTCTTTGAATATAAAAGTAGAATCCATTCGCTACATTCTGGATTTTCTTTCTCTACAAAGTGAATCACCAGCTCGTGTCATCATGATAGATTCTGCACACCAAATGAATAGGCAAGCAAGCAATAGCTTGCTAAAAATTTTGGAAGAGCCTCCAGAGAATGTATATTTTATTTTGATTTCCTCTAATTTGTCTGGCCTTACTTCTACGATTCTCTCCAGAGTGCAGGTCCTGCGTTTTCTTCCTCTAAAGAAAGAGCATGTGGCCTTGGTTATGAAGGAGAAAATGGCTTCTGACCCATCGCAAGCTGCTCAACCAAGCGATTGGTTGATTCACGTCTGCCAAGGTCGGTTGGATCTGTTAGAAAAATGGCAGGAAAACCAAGCGACCAGAGACCAAGCCTTTATGCTATTAAGAAATAGCTTACTCAAGCAAGAGCTAGTTTCTTTAAAAGAATTGAATGATCTGGTTAAGAACAGAAGCCAAGCTTTGTTTGTTTGTCTTTGTTGGGAACAAATTATAAGAGATGCAAGAAAAGATCAGCTTCAATCATCTCATCTCGTTCATGCGGATCATAAAGACTTGATTGCATTTTTAAAAAATTTGCCTCACGAATTTCTAGATCAAATCTTCATGGAAGTGATTCAACTGGAAAATAGTGTAAAATCGTATGCCAATTCTCCTCTTGCTTTCGACAATTTACTGGTTAAAATGAGAGCACAAATCAAGGAGGTTTTGAGATAATGGAATGGACGGATGTACACACTCATCTGGGTATGTTGGATCTTCCCACGGATTCAGTAGTGAAGGAGGCTTTTTCTGCGGGAGTGAAAACTCTCATCACTATTGGAACCGAGCCAAAGGATTGGCAAAAAGTGATAGACGATGCACAAAAATATCCTCAAGTGATAGGTGCTTTGGGGGTTCACCCTCATTCAGTCGAGCTGTATGATGACGATGTGGAAAATTTGTTAAAAGAAAAGTTGAATGAACCGGGGATTGAAATTTGCGGAGAGATTGGTTTGGATTATTATTATGAATATTCAGATAGAGAGAAACAAAAAGAAGTCTTTCGTCGTCAATTAGTTATTGCCACTGAAAAAGATTTACCTGTTGAGATTCACACCCGTTCGGCTGAGTCAGACACGCTCTCTATTTTACAGGAATTTAAAGCTAGTGTGCGAGGCCTCCTGCACTGTTTTTCAGGAACTTGGGAGATGGCTTGTGGGGCTTTAGACCTTGGCTTAAATATTTCTTTTAGTGGTATTGTGACGTTTAAAAAAGCACAAGAATTAAAAGAAGTTTGTAAAAAAATTCCTTTGGATCGCCTACACCTAGAGACAGACGCTCCTTATCTAGCCCCTGTTCCCCATCGAGGTCATAAAAACAAACCAGCTTGGTTGGTGCATACGGCACAAGTGGTTGCTGATCTGCACGGTGTTTCCATCCAAGAGCTTTCTGAGAAAAGCCAAAAGACAAGCCAAGATTTATTTTTTAAATAAGATTTGTGATTTGCATTCGTCCCTATCTACAGTTACAGTGTCTGAGAAATACAAGGATAGAGGAGGAAGGTTTTTTTGTCTCGACTCAAGGTAGGTATTAATGGTTTTGGAAGAATCGGCCGATGTTTGCTTCGCTTAGGCTTAGATGAATTAGACATTGTTGTGATCAATAGTTTAGCTCCCATCGAAATGGTTTCTCACTTGTTGAAATATGACAGTGTTCATGGTCCTTATTCCAAAGAGGTGCGGGCAGATAAGGATTGTATAAGAGTGGGTAAAAAACAAATTCCTTATGTTTCATATAAGCATCCAAAAGAAATCCCTTGGCACAAATGGCAGGTGGATATTGTTTTAGAATGTGCGGGGGTGTTTAAAAAAAGAGAGGATTTGGAAGCTCACTTGAAAGGCGGAGCAAAAAAAGTTTTTGTAGCTGCTCCGATTCCTGATGATGATCTGACTCTCATTTATGGAATCAATCACCTCTCTTATCAGCCGAGCCAGCACCATATTATCAGTAATGGTTCTTGCACCGCCAACTGTTTGGCTCCTCTGATAAAGGTTTTGCATGAGAAGTTTCAGCTAGAAGAAGTGATGTTCACGACCATTCATTCCTATACTCTAGATCAAAACCTTTTGGACTCTAGCCATAAAAAAGATGTAAGAAGAGCACGTTCTGCAAATTTGAATATGATTCCCACAAGCACAGGCGCTACCTCTGTTTTGGCTCGCATTTTTCCTGACTTAAAAGATAAAATCAATGGAATGAGCATTCGAGTGCCCACCCCCAATGTTAGTTTGGTGGATGTGGTTATAAAGCCAAAAAACGAGGTAGGAGTGGAGGAAATTCACAAAGCCTTTCTTCAGGCTGAAAAAAATGAACTGAAAGGAATTTTATTTTGTGAATCCAATAAACTTGTGAGCACGGATTTTAATGGGAGTACTTATAGTGCTATTGTGGATCTTCCTTCTACAATGAAGGTGAAAGGTCATTTGGTGAAAATTTTAGCTTGGTATGATAACGAAATAGGATTTTCTAAGCGGATGATTGACTTTGTTCAATACTTGTCAGGAAAGTAAGGATTTTATGCCTCAAACAGTTTTGCATTCTATCAAAGATTTTGATTTAAGGGATCAAAGAGTTTTCATTCGCACTGACTTTAATGTTCCTGTCAAAGAGGGTCAGGTCAAAGATCACATTCGGCTTCAGGCTTGTATTCCAACCATTCGCTACGCACTAGAAAACCACGCTTATGTGATTGTTGGAAGCCACAGAGGCCGTCCCCTGGGAGTGCAAAAAGAACTGAGTCTTGAACCCTTTGGTTACTATCTAGGGGAGGTTTTGGATTGTGAGGTTTTGTTTATTCATGAACAAAATTTGGAAATCCCTCCCATTTTGCTTTCCTCTTTGAATGCAAAAAAAATGATTTTGTTGGAAAATTTGAGATTTTATCCAGAAGAGGTGGCCGGTAGTGCAAATTGGATTCGAAAATTGGCAGGTTCCTTGGATATTTATATCAATGATGCTTTTAGCGTTTCGCATCGAAAGCACGCAAGTATAAAGGCTTTGCCTGAGATGGTTCAAAAAAAAGGACAAGGTTTTTCTATGCAAAAAGAAAGGGAAATTTTGGATTATATGAAAAGGGAGGCTGTTTCCCCTTGGGCTCTTGTTATCGGAGGATCCAAGGTACGTGACAAGATTGAGGCAACAAAACAAATGATTGATCGTTTGGATTTTTTGGTTGTTGGAGGAGTGGTTGCCTATACTTTTTTAAAGGCAAAAGGCTTTCATGTGGGTTCTGCTTTTGTGCAAGAAGATAGTTTGTTTTCCGTGAAGGAGATTATCAATCGGATGGAAGAAAGAAATAAAGCTTTATTTTTGCCTGTGGATCATGTGGTGACTTCTCAGGGAAACAATGGAAAGAAAAAGAAAGAATATGTGGTTGGACAAAATATTCCAAATGATTTTTGTCCTGTGGATATTGGCCCAAAGACTTTGGGAATGTTTTCACGAGCTTTGAAAAAAGCCAATACGATTTTTTGGACTGGACCCATGGGGAATTTTGAAAAATCAGATTTTGCTGAAGGGACCATGAAACTTTGCCAGATTTTGGCTGAGCATAAGAAGGCTTTTCGTGTAATCGGGGGAGGGGATTCTATTGCAGCTGTGTTGAAATCTGGACAAGCGGACCAATTCAATTATATTTCAACTGGAGGAGGGGCGTCCTTAAAATACCTAAGTGAAGGCAAACTCCCTGGCGTGGAAAGTTTGAAAATGGAAAAAATGTTGAGAGAACAAATCATTTGAAACTGGCATCATAGGGAGAAAAATGAAAGATTCATTTCTTTTGTGCGCCAATTGGAAAATGAATAAAACTCCTGAAGAAGTTAGAGTGTTTATTCGGCAAATGATTCAACTGACAAAATTGGAACAGCAAAAGCATTTTGTGTTTTTTGCTCCCGCCTTTTCTCTTCATGTTTTTAGGGAAGAGTTAAAGGGGCAACATTTTTCTTGGGGAGCGCAAAATTGCTATTTTGAATCAGCAGGAGCTTTTACAGGAGAGAACTCCCCCATGGTTTTGAAGCAAATGGGAGCCACTCACTGTTTGGTTGGTCACAGTGAGAGAAGGCAGTTGTTTTTTGAAGATGATTTTCTTGTTGAACAAAAAGTAAGAGCCCTATCCAAGCATTCGATTCAGCCAGTGGTGTGTGTGGGAGAAAATGCTAGCGAGAGAGAACAAAAAAAATCTATTCAAGTGGTTGAAAAACAATTGAGTGCTTTTTTAAAAAAGGGAGAAGATCTCACTTCCCCAATCATTGTGGCCTATGAGCCGGTGTGGTCGATCGGCACGGGTAAATCAGCGAACTTGTCACAAATTGATGAAATGCAAAAAAATATCCACCAATTTTCTCACTCAAGAGGAAAAAAGATTTCCCTGTTATATGGTGGCAGTGTGAATAAGGATAACATTCGTGAGCTAGCCTCTATGGAAGGAATTGATGGATTTTTGGTAGGAGGAGCTTCTTTAGACGTGAAGAATTTTATCAATTTGTTTGAGAGAGTTTTGGCTTGAAAATCCAAAAAAAATTAATAGGTGGCTGGTGAGAAAAAATCATTTGCTTTTTTTGTGAGGTTTGATTGTGAAAGAATTTCCCATCTCTTTATCGACGTTTGAAAAATCAAGAAAGTCCATTTCATCATGGGTGAATTTCACTCCCATTGATTTCTCTCGTACCTTGAGCGAGAGATCTGGAACTTCCGTTTATTTAAAAATGGAGAACAATCAGATAACGGGAAGTTTTAAAATACGAGGAGCTTTGAATAAGGTTTTGTCTCTTAGCCCTGAAGAAAGAAAAAAAGGCTTAATCACTTGTTCGGCCGGCAATCACGCACAAGGTTTGGCTTATGCGGCTCAATGTGTGAAGGCCTCAGCTTTGATCGTGGTTCCTCGCAAAACTTCCTTGGTCAAGCAACAAGCTGTTTTGAATTATGGGGCAGAGTTGGTTACGCATGGACAAATCTACGATGAGAGTTACGAGCATGCCATAAAACTTTGTGAGGAAACTTCACGTGTTTTTGTTCACGCTTATAAGGATCCTATGGTGATTTCTGGGCAGGGAAGTGTGGGCTTGGAGATTTTGGAGCAGATATCTGATTTGGATTCTGTGATTGTACCCATTGGTGGAGGTGGTTTGATGAGCGGGATGGCATGTGTGATCAAGCAAATCAAGCCGAGTTGTCGTGTATATGGAGTAGTTTCTGAGACAGCTCCGGGTATGGAGAAGCTTTTTCACAAAAAAGAGTATCAACCAGAAAAAGATTTTTCGATTCCAGTTTTGACGGATGGAATTAGTGTAAAAAAGCCCAATCAATACATCTTTGAAACCTATCTTTCTCGATATGTAGATGACGTTGTTGCTGTGAGTGAGGATGAAACATCAGAGGCGATAGTAGTTTTGCTTGAGCGGGCCAAAACTCTTGTGGAAGGTTCGGGGGCTGTCGTGGTTGCAGCTTTGTTGAAGCAAAAGTCTCAGTGGAATTTTGGAAAAAAATGTGCGCTTATTTTGTCTGGCGGAAACATTGATTTGAATATTATTTCTTATGTGATTGAAAAGGGTTTGAAGGCAAGCGGTCGTTTGGGGCGTTTGTCTCTCGTTGTGAAAGATGAGCCAGGGGCTTTGAATCACATTACATCTATTTTGTCTTCTCTGCACTCCAATATTTTATCCATACATCATGAAAGAAACAATCCAAGCCTTTCTCACGGTTTGGTTCAGGTGGATATTGTTGTAGAGACAAAATCGAATGAGCATTTACAAAAAATTCGCTTATCTCTTAAAAATCTCTCTGTTACCAAAAAACCTCCCTCTTAAGTGGTGCATTTATTGCTGTAGTTTGGCTATACTTGTTGTCATAGGTTTGTACAAATATGTTTGAAATTCATGCAAAGATAAAAATAGGAAACAAGAATTCAGAACCGCCCAGCACAGAAGCTGTGAAATACAATGGCTCAAAACTGAAATTATTGCCTTATATTCTTTCAGTGATTGAGCCACTGCCCATTAAGCGAGTTTTTGATGGATTTTCAGGAACCACAAGAGTCAGTCAAGCTTTGGCCAAACGAGGATACCAAGTGATTGCAAATGATTGGGCAATTTGGTCAAAAGTTTTTGGAGAGTGCTATCTAAAAGGAATCAAAAGTTCTCAATTGCAAAAAAAAATTGATCATCTCAATGCAATGAGAGGCCGGGCTGCTTGGTTTACCAAACATTATGGGGGGAGTAGCAATGGGGGCATATCGATTCATTCAGACGGCAAGAAAAAAATTTGGCAAATACACAATACAAAAAAATTGGATGTTATTAGAGAGGAAATAGACAAAATAGCTGACAACAAAATTGAACACTCTATTTTATTGACGAGTTTGATGCTTGCACTCGACAAAGTGGATAACACTTTGGGGCATTATGTTTCTTATCTTCGAGAGTGGTCGCCTCGTTCTTTTCATCGTCTAAAACTTTCCATGCCTCTGATTGAGCGAAAATGTGATGGCCATTCGGTTGCAAACAAGGATATCTTTGCCTTGCTTCCAAAAATCAAAGCAGAGCTATCTTATTTTGATCCTCCTTATGGTTCAAACAACGAGAAGATGCCTCCCTCCCGAGTTCGTTATGCTTCTTACTATCACATCTGGAAGACCATTTGTTTGAACGATCAGCCGGAATTGTTTGGAGTGACAAACCGTAGAGCGGATTGCAATGACAGACTGGCTGGCTCTGTTTTTGAGGAGTTTCGGAAAAATAAAGCGGGTCGCTTTATTGCATTGGAGGCCATTGAACGTTTGATTCAGCAATGTCCTTCTCCCTACATATTGCTTTCTTACAGCAGTGGAGGAAGGGCGACAAAAAAGGAAATATGCGAAGTGATAAAAAGTCAGTGTAAGACAGTGCGTGTATTTTCCATTGATTATAGGCGTAATGTCATGTCAGGTATGCGTTGGACTCATGACTGGACTAAGGAAAAAGAAAATCAGAATACAGAGTTTTTATTTTTAATGCAAAAATGAGGCAAAAAAACAATATGAAAGCAGAAGCTCTAATTACCATAGATGGGCCAACAGCTTCCGGAAAAAGCTCGCTGGGTCGAGAGCTAGCGAAAAAATTGAATTGGAAGTGGCTTTCAACGGGTGTGTTTTACCGTGGCTTTGCCTACCTATCCTTGTCTAAAAAATTGGAGAGAAAAAACATGGAATCAACAATTGTTTTATGGATAAAGGAATTCGATTGGCGGGTGTGTTTGACTGATGAGGGGACAAGATTTGTTTACAATGAAAAGGACATAACAGATCATATGTATACAAATGAGATAGATGAGAGAGCTTCTGAAGTGGCTAGATTTCCTCTCGTCAGGGAGGCTTTGTTGCCAGCTCAAAGGGATTGCTTTGAGGAAAACACCCAAGGTCTAGTGGTTGAGGGAAGGGATTGTGGGACAGCTATTTTCCCCGAAGCTCCTTTAAAAATTTATCTTTGGGCGGATAATCAGGTGCGAGCGAAAAGAAGGATTTCCCAAAGGAATGATAAACTTTCTTTGTCTCAGGTCATTACTTTGCACAAGGAAAGAGATGAGCAGGATACAAGTCGTGAAAAAAACCCTCTAATGGAGCCTGAGGGAGCGATGATTATTGATACGGGAAAAGAGAATCGTGAAAAAATGCTAGAGAAAGCCTATAAACGTTCTATCGAAGTATTTAGACCGCTTGAATCCTAGGTGTTTTTTGTATATCGTGGAATTTCCTTTGACAGGAGTGAATCAAGTGAATAGGGGACAGTGAATGGTTAAGGACGGCGAAATAAAAAAAACAAAATCTCAGATCCAGACAGAAAAAATCATGAGTCTTTTGGATCAGGCGGATGCAGAGCAGATTGCACAAGAAGAAGTGACACAAAAGACGGACTCTTCTCCATTGGGAAATGGGGCTGACGAGGAGTCTTTTCAAAAGCTCTACGAAAATTCTTTGAAAACCGCTGACTTTAAAGAAGGAGATGTGGTGAAGGGGCGTATTGCGTCTGTGGAATCGGATTATGTTTTGGTTGATATCAAATACAAAAGCGAGGGCTTGATTCCCAAATCAGAATTTTGCTTGATTCCGGGTGAAGAAAAGGACCTTCAAGTTGGCCAAGAAATAGAGGTTTATATCGACCGCATTGAGAATGACGAAGGAATGATGGTTCTTTCTAAGGACCGTGCAGACATCATTCGCATCTGGAAAGATATTTCCAAAGTGGTTGATAATGAGGAAGTGATTGAAGGCACGGTGATTGCAAAAGTGAAGGGGGGATTGAGCGTAGATATTGGAGTAAAAGCTTTTCTTCCTGGTTCACAAATTGAATTGCGTCCAGTGCGCAATCTGAACAGCTATATTGGGAAAAAATACCAATTCAAGGTGATTAAGTTCAATCAAAAACGAGGCAATATTGTTTTGTCTAGAAGAGCCTTGTTGAGCCAAGAGAGAAAAAACCTTCGCACTCGCACTTTGTCGGAGATCAAAGAGGGAGCTTTGGTGAAGGGAGTGGTGAAAAATATTACAGATTATGGAGCCTTTTTGGATTTGGGAGGTTTGGACGGGCTTTTGCACATCACGGACATGAGTTGGAGTCGCATCAAGCATCCCTCTGAAGTGATTTCTCTGGGAGCAGAGGTAGAAGTAAAGATATTGAAATTTGATCAAGAAAAAAATCGAGTCAGTTTGGGTCTCAAGCAGTTGCAAGATGATCCTTGGAGCAATGTCAGTAAAGAGTTCAAGATTGATGATGTGGTGAAGGCCCAAGTTGTCAATCTCGCCGATTACGGAGCTTTTTTGAAATTACGAGATGGAGTAGAGGGTTTGGTCCATGTAAGTGAAATGTCTTGGGGAAAGAAGATTCAACGTCCCTCTGAGATGCTAGAAGTGGGGCAAGAAGTGGACGTGAAAATTTTGGGTATTGATCAGGAAAATCATCGCATTAGTTTGGGGATCAGACAGCTTACAGACAATCCTTGGATTCGTTTGAAGGAGGAGTATCCTGTGGGGACGGAGTTGGAGGGGGAAGTCAAATCCGTCACTGATTTTGGTATGTTTATAAAAGTAAAGGGAGAAGAGGAGGTGGATGGTTTCATTCACGCTTCGGATTTATCTTGGACAAAGCATATAGATCCAAAAACGAAATACAAGGTGGGGGATGTGCTTAAGAGTGTGTTTTCTAAGGGTGTGAGTGTGGAAGATGAGCATTTTAATTTAACTTTGAAGAAGTTAGAGGGAGACCCTTGGCTTCATGTAGAGTCGAAGTATCCTCCCGGTTCTCGCCATGAGGTGAGAGTTGTGAAGCTTATGGATTTTGGAGTCTTTGTGGAATTGGAGCCGGGTGTGGAGGGCCTCATCCACGTAAGCGAGTTGAGTACCACTCGCGTGGAAGATACGAAAAGTTTTGTCAAACTGGATGAAAATTTAACTGCAGAAGTCTTGAGCATTGATTTGGAAGCGAGAAAAATTGGTCTCAGTGTAAAGCAAGTGGAATTAAGAAAAGAGGGAAAATCAGAGCTAGAAATCTCTGCCGCATCCGCACCGAGAAAAAAGAAAACAGAGAGTTTTTTCGGCAAGGCTCTAAAAGCTTCTTTGGGGATTGATTTGAGCGGAAAAAATAAAACTGAAAAACAAAGTGCCAAAACTAAAGAAACCAAAACGCTGCTCTCTCCTGACACTCGCATTGATGATGAGTCGGATTCTAACTAGGGAAAAATAGGATTATGAAAAAAAAGAACCTTTCTCTTTTTTGGAAAGTCTGCATTGCCGTAGCTGTGTTTGTCTTCTTCTTCAATTGGGTAAATATTTTTCCGCCAAAGCGAATGAAAATTCCCTTTCATTCTGGCAAGGGCGTGATTTTGGCTTTGGATCTCAAAGGTCCAATTTTTGAAAAAAATAAGTTCATGAAGGATTTACGAAAATACTCCAATGAAGAAGAAGTAAAGGGAGTTTTGATTCATTTGGATTCACCGGGTGGAGTGGTGTCCATGAGTCAGGAGATTTACCATGAATTTAATAAAATCAAACAAGTTTTAAATAAACCAGTGGTTATCTCTGTTGGTTCAATGATGGCAAGCGGTGCTCTTTATGCTAGTGCAGGGGCTTCTATTATTTTTGTAAATGCGGGAAGTTTGGTAGGTTCAATTGGAGTTATTTTTCCGATGATTAATATGTCGGGCTTATACGAATGGGCCAAGTTGGATCCTTATGTCATCAAAACAGGACAATTCAAAGATGCGGGTTCTCCCACTCGTCCAATTACTCCTGCAGAAAGAGTTTTGTTTCAAGATTTAGCCAACGAGTTTTTGGAGCAGTTCAAGCTGGCTTTGATGAAAGGACGTGATCTATCTGCTGAGGAATTGGAACCCTATACGGACGCACGAGTTTTTACTGGTGAGACGGCTGTTTCGGTAGGACTAGCTGATTCGGTGGGTACGTATTCAGATGCCATCGAACGTATTGGGGAACTTTGTGGTTTAGGGAAAAACCCAAACCTTTTCACTCCCCAACCAAGCTACTTTGAAATCCTAAATGAAAAATTTTCTTCCAGTCTCAGTCGGTGGTTTAGGGGAGAGACCTTGTACCGAGTATCCAAATTCATCGACCCCGTCATTTTGAGTTTGCGATTTAGCGTTCAACCTCTTTATATTTTTCCTCCAGCCATTGGCATGTGATGCAAGGCTACTATGGTCCTCAGCTTTTTGCCCCTAAAGTAAGTTCTGCAGTCAAACTTCTTGTCATCGCCAATGTTGCTTGCTGGTTTTTTTTGGTTTTAGTCCTTCAAACATATTTTTTAGAATTCCCGCTTGTGTATCGGTTTTTTGGCTTCACTCCCTCGCTGGTGTCTTCGCGTTTTTTTATCTGGCAATTTTTTACCTATATGTTTCTTCACGGGGCAGGTGTTTTTCATATTTTATTTAACATGCTGATCCTATGGATGTTTGGTTCTGAGTTAGAAAGATTATGGGGAAAAAAGTTTTTTCTGATCTACTACTTTGTCTGCGGTGTAGGTTCTGCTTTGATCTATTTTATTTGCATACAGATTTACCTTCTTTTTGGAGGGGATAGTTTGATTGCTGCCACTCCGGTTGTGGGAGCTTCGGGGGCTATATTTGGCCTTTTATTGGCTTATGGTTTGATTTTTGGCGAGCGCATGGTTTTGTTTATGTTTTTTATTCCCATGCGGGCGAGGCACTTTATTATTCTCATCGCTGCGGTCGAGTTATTGACTGTTTTGGGTTCTGGTCTGGGTGGTACCACGGCCAATTTAGCTCATTTAGGGGGCTTGATTTCTGGTCTTTTATTTCTTAAATTAAGAGGGACTTGGCAAAAACATCTGGCTTCTTCTTTGGCTCGCCTTCGTGGATTCAAGACTTTGTCTGATGATGAGTGATTTTTTGTAGGTGTTTTTTTTTCCTTCGGCTAGGCGGGAGGAGCGGGAAAAAGAAAATCAAAACGTATAGTAAAAAAGGAGAGATATAATGAAACTAAATGGTATTATTAAAGAGTTTAAATTCGATAAAAGAATTGCTGATTCGAGTTTTCAGCAACAAAGAATAGAAAATAAAGAGTATGAGAAACATAAAGAGTCTTTGCCCGACCTTGCAAGTGAGTCAGAAAAAATCTTTAAAGAACCAGATTCTAAGGAAAAAGATTCTAAGGAAAAAGATTTTACATCATCTGATCAAAAATGATTTTGCTTTTGTAGCATCATCAAAAATGTATCAATGATTTTTTTCTTTTCAGGTAGATCCACTCGGTAATAGGCATTGATATTCATTGAATAGCTTAGGCCCTCAATTTGTATCACAGAAAGACGTCCCATTCGGATTTGTTTGTGAATACTGTGAGATGGTAAGAATCCCCAGCACATCCACGCCTCTATCATTCTTTTCAGCGTTCCAACATTATTGCTTTCAAAAACTGGTTTGATTCCAATGTGATTTTCTGTTTTGAGTTGGTCAAAATAATTTCGAAAAGAAGGAAAGAGATTTTTAAAACCCACCATAGGGCGCATCCCCATATCTTTTATGGACATTGTTTTGGGCAGGGAACTCGCTTGCCCAGAACCCACAAATAGCAATTCGTCTTTGAACAGGAACTGAGATCCATAGTAGGGGAGCTCCAATCCATATTCGCTTTTTAGGTCAGGTAAAATGGCAATGTCGATTTCTTTATCTCGCATTTTTTTTATGATTTCAGAGCCAATACCATAAGAAAGTCCCATGTGTAGTTTTTGCTGACTGGGTTTTAAAATGGCTCCAATGATGGGAGTGATGAGATTGATGCCGATGGAGTTGAGAGTTCCAATTTGTATCTCTCCTTCCAAATCATCCGACATGGTTTGTACAGCAGTTCGCACATTTTGCATGAGATTGAGGATTTTTCTTGCGTGGTTATAAAGAAGTTGTCCTTGTACAGTGAGGCGAATGTGTCTCACTCCTCTTACGACAATTTTTGTACCCAGCTCTGTTTCCAAATTTCTGATTTGTTGGCTCACTGCTGGCTGAGTGACAGAGAGCTTCGCAGCGGCCGCTGTCATACTTCCCTCTGAGACAACCGTACAAAATGTCATCAACTGCTGAAAATCCATCATTTCCTTGGCTATCAGTTTTATGGGTAACGTGGAGTAAAGACAAGGTATAAGTCCTATTTATACCAAAATCCTTTGAGATTGCTTTCTAGGGGTGAAAAAAGCTGTAATAAGGAGGCTTAGCGTCCGATAGGGGCAAAATGAGACGAGTGCTGATTTTTTCTATTTTGCTGAGTTTTTCCCCTGCTTTTGCCAAGAAATTTGTCAGTAGTTATGTGAGTTTTGATCTTTTAAACAACTGGCAATGCCATCCAGAGGGAACCGACTGGATATGTGCAAACAAATTCAATAGAAAAAAAGCTTCGGAAGCGATGATCATTTTGACTGCGAAGCAAAAAGGTCCTTCGGATTCCTTGGCTCTTTATTTAAAGCACGTAAAAACATCTCGCCAAGTAAAATCTCGTCGAAAGGGAGAGGCGAGCACTCCCTCCAAGGTTTTTCATGCCAAACAACGGGTCCTCAATGGACACATGTGGGTGGATGGCTTTCAAGGAGGCTCAGAAGTGCCCAACTATTACACCCGCTACTTGGTAACAACCAAGGGAAGCTTGGGTATTTTGGTCACCTATAGCGCCCACAAAAAACATTATAAGCAATATGCTTCTGATTTTGCAAAATCCATCAACAGTTTACGTGTATTCAAAGCTCCTGCAGATTTTTCCGTTGGAAGGGGTGGCGATGTGGGAGTGGGGAGTACTCAGGATTACATTCAGGGTATAATTGATGCCGAAAAAGAACTTGGACTGGATGATGAAATGTATGGAGAGGGAGAAGGGGAAAGCTTATTGAAAAACCCCAAAGTTTTGTTTCTTTTGCTTCTGCTCTTACTGGCTTTGCTTGTTTATTTTTTGAGAAAAAGAAGAAAAAAATTATCTAGAAAATCTAGTAGGGAAAAACACAGAGGGGGAAAAGGTTCCTCTTCTCGCCACAGGAGAAGAGAACATCATTCCTCTTCTCGCCACAGAAAATAATAGAAGGAGTAAGTAATTATGTTTCAAAAAATATGTCTCGCTTTACTTTGTTTTTCATTGCTATCTTGTTCTGATTTTTTTGGTAAGAAAAAGGATCCAAGAGGCTATCAACCAACACCAGATGCTGATGGATTAACACCCACCAACAATCTCACTGGTGATACTGGAAATGTTACAAACACAGGAGAGGAAAAAAAACTCTTGGTACAAACTGGCTTGCTCAGTCAGGAAAGTACTTATTTGGCAATGGAAGGAAGCGGAGAATGCAAACTGGAATCAAGGGAAGCAGCAGATGGTGCGAACCATTATTTCGACGTTTCTTTGATTTACCAAGATGTTGGTGAACAAACTCTGAAGGCGAAAGTCACATACAACAAAAACACAAAGACCTATTATGGTAGCGTTCTTTCTCCCACTGAGCACATTGATGGTTTGATGGTCATTCTTGTTAGTTCGGCTGATCCATCTAGGTTTGGATCGGTTGTCATTTATGAGGTTACGACCAGCCAAACATATTTGCTTATGACACCTACTCAGAGGCTAACAGGTTTTGGAGTGCAGTGTGTACTTGGTCCAGCCACATAAAAAATAAAGATTTCAAAAGGTATCGCTTGTTTTTAAATCGGAGTGTCACCTAGCAATCCCCTTCGAGAGCGCATAATACGTATAACTTCTCCGGCCGTTTCTTCTAGGGCTCGATCGGTGACATTCACGACTGGCCATCTATGTTTTTCAAAAATTTCTCTCGAATACTCCATCTCATTTAAAATATGAGCCTTATCTGCATACTCTCTATCAAAATTCCATCCAAACTTTTTCAATCTGTTCTTCCTGATACGAATCAAATTGTCTGTATCAATGGTTAAACCAATAATCCTTCTATGGTCCAATTTTTTTAAATTAGTTGGCAAAGGGATGCCCAACACCAAGGGTATATTGGCTACTTTCAATCCCTTAAAGCTCAGATAAATAGAGAGAGGGGTTTTGCTCGTTCGGCTCACTCCTACAAGGACAATATCTGCATCTATCAAACGACTAACTGATTTGCCGTCATCATGTCTGAGGGAAAATTCTGTAGCTTCAATCCTTTTAAAGTAATTTTCATCCACACTTCTTAACAAACCGGGGATTTTTTCCTTATCACTTTCCAACACCTCATCGAGGTTTTTTAAAAGAGGCCCCAAAACATCTATGGACTTCATTTTGTTTTTTGCATAAGTTTTTTGAATCACCTCTCTCACTTCTGGCAATACGGTGGTGTAAATCAAAAGGCTGTGTTTTTTATCTAATTTTTCAATGATAGCGAGGGTTTGTTCCTTGGTTCGAATATTTTGGTATCGAACCACCTGTGCTTGGTCGGATTTGTACTGAACCAGCGCAGCTTTTAACACTGCTGAGGCTGTCTCTCCCGTACCATCCGAGAGAATGTAGACTTTAAAAAGTGGTTTCACTTACAATTCATCCTTTTGTTTTTCAAAATCCTTCACCACACATTCTATGGTATGTAATTTTTCAGAGGGAGACCATAGTTTTTTGAATTCATTAAATGGTAGTGAGAAGGGCAAGAAAATTCTTAGCGAAGGGGTTCTCATGGACTTCCATATCTCATAAACGCTTTGGCTCCAATCATCCCTGTAGGCGAGTTCCAAAACTGAGTAAGTTGGCAAAAATTGAGAGCTCTCTACCAAAAGGGGAGAGGTTTTTTTGAGGTTCCATTCATTGATTTGAATCTTGTGTTTTTCTAAAAGTGTTTTCATTTCTTTTGAAGTGGTTTTTCTTTTTTGAAGATTGTTTTTTCTCATCTGGAATCGGATGTACCAATCAATTTTTTGATTCCATCGGCTGTGTTGGGAGTCGCTAACAACCCATAAATCGGCTCCACTTGTGAGGGCTAAGGAAGGAGGAATGATATTGATCAATGGCTCTGTCATGCTTTTTCTCTTAGATGTAAAGGTCCAGCCCGATTCGAATCACGAGGCCAAACTGGTACTCGGTATTTTCTCGAAAGATGATTTCGGATTTCAGTCCTCCCTGCACATAGATTCTGGCCGTTTTGTGAGCGGGGCTGAGAATGTATGTAAAAAGCAGTCTCAGTTCTATGGGTATGTAGGGAGAAAAATCTTTTTCGGGATATTTGATAAAAAAAGAAGTTCCCGCCAAAAAATCTACATGCACCTTATTCAAATCATGACTGCGGGGAACACGAGTGCCAATCAGAGCGTAAACTTTTTCTATTCGATCAGGGGAGGAGGAATTAAAATCCCACTCATAGTGAGCAGAAAAAATCACAGGCCACTTAGTACTTCCCCATTTTTCTCGGCGGTAACGAACGTGGAGGGAAAGTATCGGAGGGATGATTGCCAACTTGAGCGGGTAAATTGAGGGAAGCAAATTGGAGCCGATGGCAAGGTCTAAAAAATGGGGGAAGGGACGTATTCTCTCTCTAAAATGCCTCACGGCTTTTCCATAGGAAGCCACTTTGTCGTGTATTGTTTTAGCACTTTCACCATAAAATTTTTCTTTTTGCTCAAAACTTTTTACACCTTTTTCATAAGACTTTGTTTTTTGACTGAATTTTTTTACATCTTTTCCATAAGATTTTGCCTGTTTACTAATCTTTTCCAAACCTTGGCTGATTTTTTCTTTTATTGTTTTGCCATAGGAGCTTGTTGGGTCGAGAGCAAAAGCTTGTAAACAGCTCAAACACATGAGAAAAAAACAAAGGGATAAAAATTTCTTTAATGAAAAGAGTTGAGTCATTTTAGCGAGCATATTCTTCATCTCCCAAATTGTAGAGCCAGACCTTTTTTTTCACCAATGAGTTCAGTTTCTCTCATGGCCCATTGCCCATGGAGCAAAACCCCCATTGGCCAACCGGTAAGGGTTTTTCCTTCAAAAGGCGACCAAGCACATTTTGAAGCTAGCCAATCGCCTGAAATTGTTGCTCTCTTTTTCAGGTCAATGAAGCTTAGATTAGCCATAAATCCTTCCCGAATCATCCCCTGTTTTTCAATTTTGTAATGTCGGTGAGGGTTTATAGCCAAAAGTTCAGTCAGTCTTTTTAAACTCAATCTTTTTTGGTTCACATGGTCTAGCATGAGGGGAAGCATGGTCTGTGTTCCAGGCATCCCGGCAGGAGATTCCGGATAGGTTTTTTGTTTTTCTTCCAAGCTATGGGGAGCGTGGTCTGAACCCATCATCGTCACTAGGCCTGAACGAAGGGCCTCCCACAGGGCTTTTGAATGTCTTTTCTCTCTGATAGGGGGATTCATTTGAGCGAGAGTGCCTAGCTTTTCATAGCAATCAGGGGCCACCAAACTTAGGTGTTGAGGGGTCACCTCCACAGAGGCAAAATCCCTCTTTTTGGCCAAAAACTGGATCTCCTCTTCCGTTGTGACATGGAGGATATGAACTTTCTTCCCGTATTTTTCCGCTATTTCTACGATTTTTTTTGTGGAAAGAAGAGCCGTCTCGGGATCTCTCCAAAGGGTGTGCTTCGAAACATCTCCTTTGGAGGCAAGGGCGATGTGTTTTCTCTCTTTGAGTCTTGCCTCATCTTCACTATGCACGGCGATTTTTTTCGTGCTCGTCTTGAGGAGCTGTTCCAAGTCCTTTGTTTGATAAAGGAGCAGGGAACCAGTGGAACTACCCATGAATACTTTGATTCCGCAAAACAAGGATCCCATTTGTTTTTCAAGATCGGGAAGAGAGTCGATGTTTTCTGGTGAAGCTCCGATAAAAAAACCAAAATCACACCAAGAGCTTTTTTCAGCCTTTGCGATCTTTTCTTCCAGCAATTTTTTTGTTGTGGTGGGGGGAAATGTGTTGGGCATTTCTAAAAAAGCGCTCATACCACCGAGCAAAGCTGAGCGACTCCCTGATTCAATCGTTTCCTTGTGCTCCATCCCCGGTTCTCGAAAATGAACTTGGCTATCCATCAGGCCGGGAAGGGTGATGAGGTTTTTGGCTGAAAAAACTTTCTCAGCACTCACTTTCCCTAAGGATCCGATTTTTGCAATCACTCCATTGGAGATGCCAATATCTACTACTTCTTCCACTAAATCGTAGGGATTTTTCGGGTGGGACAAAAAAGCCTGAGCTTCCTTGATAATCAAATCAAAATGGGAGGACATGTTCCTATTCATATCACCGATGCTTGTTCTTACCAACTTTTTGATTTGCTTGGCTTTTGGTTTGTTTTCAGGACTTGAGCCATGTTTTCTTTTTTAAAAACTAAGGACTAGAATTTTTCCACTCAGATGCAAATCATTAGGGAATTGCTTGTTTTCATTATCTAATAAAGGCTGTGGCGTGATATAGGGAGCAAAAAAGATGAAAAACAATCGCTCACTTTGTCCTCTATGCAGATCTCTTCCTCGGTGGGTGGGTCGAACCCTGATATGCAGATGTGGATGGTATAAATTTTTTTCTGAAAAAATAGAAAAAGCGATAGAAGCCTCTATTATGAGAAAAATGATCCTTATTAGTTTTCTCCTTCTAGGCTTCTTGGTTTATTTGAATCGTTGGGGAGGGGATTCTTTTTCTCTCATTCCTTTGAAAACGAAACAGTGGATGAACCAGTTGGACAAAAATTCTTATGTAAATCTACAAAACATTTGCACAAAGAAAAAACGTTATGACTGTGCGGAAAAAGCTCACAAATCTTATTTTCAGTTTTCGGGAGATTTGGAAGTCTTGGTTGATTTGGCGCAGCTACAGTACCTGAGAAAGAAAACAGAGGAAGCTCTTCGAACCTACCACCAGTATTTTTTCCGGAAAGGTCGAAACACAAACGCCGCTTACAATTATGCCCGTCTTTTGGAAGGGCAGGGGAACACGAAGTTTGCTCTAGCCTATTACAAGTACGCATTGCTAGGGAAATCTGGAGCGACGGTACAGTTGCCTGTGATGAGGTCTTACATAAGCTTGCTTTTTCGCTCAGGACAAACCAAGAAGGCAAAAACAGAATTGTTGAAGATGAGTTCTTTTTTCAAGAACGCAAACCCTTTGATTCAACAAGAGTACAAACGCTGGAGCATTCAATTCAGTAGAAGTTAAAAAAACTACCTCTAGCTTCTCTCGCAATCAAATTTCCCTTATTGCTTCTCTCACAACATTTTTTTGTTTCATCCCTACATTGTAAATTCTACAATTTGCGTTTAATTTTTCGACAATTTTTTTAAGCAAATTTGCCCAAGCTTTGCCTTTTGGTGAAGACACACATTTTGCATATCTCCTTAGTGAGGGAAGCAAAAAATGTCTCACTATCTTGTTCGTATTTTTTTATTGTCCTGTTTTTTTATTTTTCCTGCCTTTGCTGGGAATCTTGCCACCAATCCTGCCACCCCTCTTGAAACAAATGGAGTGGTCCCTTTGTATGTTGCTAAAGGGAATGGATATCATTTCAGGGGTTCAGCCGTGTTTATTGGCCCCCATACTTTGGCAACCGCTTTTCATGTGATTGAAAGACTAAAGAGTCCTGTAAAAGAACATTTATTTTTTAAAGACAAAAAGAGCCATCGTTTTGTACCCATCAAGAAGCTATCCCATCTGGATCTCAAAAACGATTTGGCAATTTTACAAGTAAAAGATTATCACTCGAAGTTTTTTCATTCCATAGGGGAAAATCCCAAAAATTTTTTAAAAAAAATCTTCATTGTTGGATTTCCCAAAAACCGCTTGCAAGTAATCAATGGAAAAATTTTGGTTCAGTATGATTTTTCTATGGACATTAACTACAACAGTTCTGGTCAAATGGAGGGTGTGAGTGGAGGGGGAGTTTTTTATAAAAAAACTGGAAGCTTGGCTGGCATCATGGCTTGGGGTTTTGAGACTTTTTCCTACACTCCAGTGATTCCTGTCGCAAGGATTCGTGAGCTTTTGTCGCAAAAGCCTCTTTCTTGTGTTTTTGAAGTTTGCGTGAAAAATCAGCTAAAAAGAATAAATTCTTTGGCAAGGGACGGGGATGCGGTCGCACAATATCGTTTGGCTCACTGGTATGCTTCTAGGCAAAACAAACATTTGGCTCTTTACTGGCTTCATAAGTCCTCTAGGCAAAATTTCCCGCAAGCTCAGTACATGTGGTCAGACATGTTATGGGAGAAGAAGACAAAAAAGGATAGCCACCGGGCAATGAGTTTGTTGAAAAGATCAGCAAAGCAGGGATACATCCCCTCTCAATATCGTTTGGCTTCGGTTTTTTTGAGGGAGGGAGGTTTTTCAAAAAAGGATTATGTTCAGGCCATTTACTGGATGAAACAAGCTGCGAGAGGTGGATTGGACAAAGCCCAATATCTGGCAAGTGTGATGAGTGTCTATGAGGCAAAAAACAAAAAGCCTAGTTCCAGTAAGTAAGTTCTATACTAATTTTTTCCCTAAAATCCCAGTCACGGACAATTTTTGCTCCTATTGTGCAAAGTCCAGTCAGACAATGTGTCTCAAATTGAAATACATTTTTTACCTAGTGGATTTATTAAAAAAAAAGATCAAGCATATTAATGAGTTAAAAAGATTTCTTCGTATTTTGCATAGTTATAGGGTGTAGAGAAACCAAAAACAATAAGGAGAGGGAAATGAAAAAAGCTATGCAAACAAAGTGTCCAGTTTGTTCATCCAGAACCCAAGTAACAGGAAAAACTGCTACTTGCAGATGTGGATGGTACAAATCATTCAACCAACAAATTGAAATGACAAAGCAAAAGGGAATTGCCAAAAACATTTTTCTTTTTGCCTGTTCATTATTGATTTTTATTGGATACTTCGGTTATTGGGGAGGAGATTCTATCCGAATCGTTCCCTTAAAAGTAAAACAATGGACGGGTAAGTTAGATAAAGATTCTTTCATGAATCTGAAAAATATTTGTATGAAGGGCAAAAAATACAACTGTGTGGAATCAGCCTATCTATCGTACTTTCGGTCTTCTGGAGATTTGGGAGTATTGGCTTCTTTGGCCAACTTTCAGTTTCGTAGAAACAAGAAGTACCTTGCGACTCACACCTACTACGCGTATTTTTCCAAAAAAGGTCGCAGTGTAAAGGCAGCTTACAACTATGCTCGTCTTTTGGAAGAGCAAGGGGACAGCAAATCAGCTATACAGTTTTACAACTACGCCATGAAAGCTAGTCCGTCTGGAGTGATCCAGATGACAGTTGCGAGAGCCTACATCAACTTGCTCATTAAATCAGGGCAAAAGAGAAAGGCTAGAATAGAGTTGTTGAAAATGAACCCATTTTTCAAGAACGCGAGTGCCATATACAAACAAGAATACGATCGTTGGAGTCGTAAAGTGAATAGGGGATAAGAATGTTCCTCATTTATTTACTAAAATTTTTGTTCCAACAGATAAAAAAACTAAAAAGAGCTATAAAGTAATAACAAGCAGACTCTAAAAAGAAAAAGCCCTCTCTAAAAAAGTGGGCTTTTTTTTACTCTTGTGATACCAAGTAATGGGGCACTAGCTAATAATGCCACTGAAAAAATGCATTTTTCTTGATTTAAAGCTATTATTTTCCGTAAAGTATAATATTGGTTATTATTTGGTTAAAATTTGGTTTACTATCCTTGTCGTGGTGAGACGAGAGTAAAGGGGAGAAGAAGGCGTGAGTGGTCCAACTCAACAAATATTTGATACAGTTCCTCGGCGAGATGTTTGGGGTATTTATAAGCACGGAAAAATTCAATATAAGGCAGTGGTGGATAAATTAAAACTTAGTCGAAAAGAAATTTCCCAATCTGCTCGTGTTGCTGTTAGTTCTGTTAGGTACGAAGAAAATAAAATATCGGAAAAAATGAAGCAATTTTTTGCTGACTTAATCTGGTTGCTGAATACTACATACAAATACTTCGAAGACGAACAAAAAGTCATCCAATGGATGAACTCACCCAATCCTATATGTGGAGGGTATTCTCCAAGGGAGCTCATTTGTTTAGGCAGGCATAAAAAACTTGTGAAGATTGTTGCCTCATATGTGGAGGGTGATGTTCCGTAATAATATCAATTCCAATTCACTGCAATGAGTTTTATGATTTTTGTCTCAGGAATAAATGAAAGAGTGGTGAAAGAGCCAAAAGTTCTTTCTCAGTATAAAAATTTCCGTTTTGATAAGTATAATCATTGCTTTAATGAGCAAGAAAAAGTTGCAAAAGAAATTACTTCTTCTCTTAATGAGAAAATTATTTCCCGTAAATTCAAAAATTGGTTTCGATTAATCAGCATGAAATATGTAATGGATCCTTTGAGTTGTAAAGGTTCTACAAAGAATGCAATAGGTGGGCGATTTAATATAGGAAGTATCAAAAAAGATAGATTGCCAACATTTCCTGCTCTTTACATTGGAGATAAAAAAAAAGTTTGCATAAAGGAAGTTTATGGAGGAGTTGAACAGTTTTATACGAATAAAAATGGTGAAGGTATTTTTTCTATTGAAGGGAATATTCATTCTGTATTAGATATTGGGAAGAAAGGATCCTTGGATGCATTTGTAAAAGTAATAAAAAAAATAAAGTTATCAAGATCGCTACAAAAGATGGCAAAAAAGCTTAAATTAAAAGGAGAATTAATACAAAATATAACTCAGCTTAAAAAAGCAATATACCATGTTAATTGGAGAAGATCACCTATACTATATGATATACCTTCTTCTTCTCAAATTTTTGGACGACTAGTAAGAAATGCAGGGATAGAAGCTATTTTGTACAGGTCGACCAAGAATTCTCGTTCAGGCTTGTGTTTGGCAGTATTTCCTGAAAATTTTAAGAACTCAGAGTCTTATATTCGTTTACAAGATAATTCTAAAGGGATAAAGAATAAAGAAATAAATGCAGAGACATTTGAAAATTTTTATTAAAAATAGAGACACATCATCACATAGGGTATTTTGTGTTTGCTTTGGGGCGAAGGTCTGGAATGGAATGAGCAAAAAATAGGATGGGGATGTGCATGCTTATTGTAGAATTTAGATTCCTAGAAAAAGATTTAAAAAAAGTTATATTGCAAGATTCAATCAACAAAGAGATAGATCCATTTAATTTGAAAGATATTTGCAAAATTATGAGACGTCACTTTGGAGATGATTTTCCATCAGAGTGAAGATTGGATGCGAGAGGCTAAGAACTTTATGAATTAAGGTAAACACGAGTGCCATATACAAACAAGAATACAACCTTTGGAATCGTGAAGTGAATGGGGGATAACAAAAAGCCTTCTTTTTAGAGAAGGATTTTTTTGTTTGTGGTATTTTCATTCCTCTATGGTAATTTTTAGGATATTTTTAATGATTGATCTTCTGTTCTGTTAGCAATTTCCATAAGTTTTATTCCTTCGAGCATATAAGCAACAAAGTAACTTTCCGTAAATATTGGAAAAACTTTGAATGGAGACTTAGCTCTCTATACGACTTATAAGGTTAATAAAAGAAAGAAGTTATATAGGTATTAGGTCCTTAAGCACTCTAATAATTGAATATTGTAATACAAATTATATCTTCCTGATTTTTTTTTCTTTAACAAACCTGATTGTTCTAATTCGGATAAATATTTTCCAGCAGTTTGATAAGTTATACCAAGCTCTTTTGCAAGAAAGGTTGCATGAGTGATTGGATAAAGGAAAATATGATCTAAAAAATCTTCACTGTAAATGATCCGATGTTTCTTTTGGAGCGTTTCTTTTGTTTCTCGTTTAGATTTTAATATACTTAAGATAATGTCCTTTGTGATCTTAGCTTGCTCATCAAAAGCTCTAAGAAAAAAAGTTATAAATTCTATCCATTTATTTGACTGGGTAACATTGAATAAACAAGAATAATACTTCTGTCTATTTTTCATTAAATAACCACTAATATATAATACGGGAAAATCAAGGAGGTTATAAAGTAGCATCTGTAATATAATTACAATTCTTCCTGTCCTTCCATTGCCATCTGAGAAAGGGTGTATTGCCTCAAATTGATAGTGACTAATAGCTATTTTAATTAAACAGTCGATGTTTTTATCTCCATCTTTGTTAACATAGTCGTCCCAGTTTTTCATTAGTTTATTTACTTTATCAGGGCTTGGAGGTGTATATAGAATCTCACCATTGCCTTTTGTAATCTTGTTTATCTGTTGTTTGAACATTCCTCCAGTTGGCATAAGCTCACCGTGAATATCTCTAATTGTTCTAGTAGAAAGCGATTTAAGAGATTTAAAGGAGGTATACCCTTTGTGAAGTGCTTCATTATAACGGGTAGCTTCCTTAGTTGCTGGATCTAGTTCTTTTTCTTTATTAACTTGAGACTCTAAAATATTTTCTATAGTTGTGTAAATGCCCTCTATTGCAGAGCTATCTCTAACTTCGACCAAGCGAGGAATCATTAATAAAGTATATGGGTTTGGAATAACTTGACAGATACCGTTTAGATCACTGATTGATCTATTTGCTTTTATTAAAAGTCTTATAAAATTTGGATTAGATAAATCCTCCTTTTTTAAGGAAGGGGGAAGTAAAGGTAGATTAAAAGGTTCGTTAGGATTAAAAGTCATTTTTTCGTAGCTTAACTTATATTAAATATCTCACTAATTTTTAGCATAATATTGTTGTCATATGAAAAATCTAGCAAATTTTTAATATATATTTCATGTATTTCAACTCAAAAACCTAAAAAAAGTGGGTTTCTGCAATTTTTTATCATGAAAGCTCTGATGTCATGAATGGGCAATCAGACAAGCGGTCTCAAAAACAAAAAAGCCTTCTCTAACGAGAGGGCTTTTTTTTATAATAGTCTCACTTATCTATAAGGCTTGAAGTTTAGGTTTTTGAAGTGTTCCGCCATTTTTTTAAATCCAAAGCTCTAATAATCGAAGTAGCTTCTTTTTTCATCTGTGGATCTTTTATGTAGCTTTCCGTAGCCCGGATCATTCTCTCAGTTGCTTTAGGAGATAAGGCTTCTTTTATTTCTTTTTTTGTAGGCTTTCCTTTTAAAATACTTTCACTCATTTTTTTATCCTTAGTTATTACAGTTTCATTGTCCTATCATAATGTATATTAAATATCTTCGAAAAAAACGAGATTTTTTAAATTTTTTACTGCTTTCTCAGGCAAAAGTCTAAATCTGGCTTTTTCGATCCAATGAATATAATGATCCTTCTTTGATAAAATTTTTATTCGATCAATTTCTTCTTTAATTTTAACTTTATCAGACCATTTTCCAGTTCTAATCACAGAAATCAATCTAGCCTTTCTTTTATTAGACTCATTAGATTCATTAAACTTATCGGATCCATTATACCATAGATAAATTATAAATGTTGATTTCTTAGAAAGACTTTTCTGTACAATATTGAAATAAGGGAAAAGATTATCAAATGTTTCCTTCACTTCATTTGCAGGAACAAATCTCTTAATCTCTTCTGCCCTTTTTTGAACTCTTTTCCAAGCTTCTGCATAAGTATCAAGAAATACAATATGAAAAAAAATCTGATATTCTTGTTTTACAACATCCTTTATTTCACGTATTAAATGTATTTCTCCTTCCCGATTCTTTCTGATATTTTTTTCAAACAGGAGATTACATTTTTTCTTAATAGTCTTTCTAAAAAGTTTTGATGCTATTTTTGCAGATTCAGATTGAACAAACGCTGCTGCTTTTTTAGGGTTTAATTTTTTTAATAAATCATATTCTGGGATTTGTTTTTTGATATCGTCAAAATTTATAAAAATAAAATCTTTCTTATTTTTTTCACCTTTTAAAATTTGATCTTTGGCTGAAGTCTTACCTGATCCAATAGAGCCTAGTAAAAAATGAATGCATGGCCTTTTTGAGGCTTGACATTTATCAAGCATATTCTTGAAAATTTTTTGATGTAATTCTTCTCTTTTACAATAAGGTCTGTTTAAAGGAGCTTCTGCAAAATAATCTCTAGAATTTGTCTCATTAGATAAATTTTTTAATAGATCTTCATATTCTTTTTTTTCATCTGATTTTTTAGACGAGATATATTTGTCATATAATTCATAATACTCTTCAGGTGTGGGAAATTTTGCCATAAAAACTCCAAGGAAAAATAAAGACAAGAACTTTATTTAAACAAAAAAGCACGCGCAAATCAATCAATTAAGTGTCAATCACCGAAGTGGAAGACTTGAAGGATCACTGTCTGAAGAAGGGTAAAATTTATAAGGAAATACCAATGGTACTTTATGATCTTCCAAGAAGAATTTTATACCTTCTGCTTTATCTATTTTATCAGGAATAATTTGTACAAAATTTCTTTTTGAAATATAAAATATATTTCTAGCAAACAATCGTTTACTATCTGAAGCTTCTCTTAAAACCATTTCCGAAGATGTTGTGGTAAATCCAGCCACTTGTTTCGGCATAGGTTTATATGCAATGGGAGAAGAAACAATTTGAAGAATAGAAGCAGTGGTTTCATCATTAGTATCTAAAATTTCCGTTAAGCCTCCTAGATGAATGTCACCAGATAATATAAAAATTTCTTTATGTTTTTTTTCTTTTATAGTAGTTATCAGGATATCTAAAATTTCTTTTAAAGATTCTAAATTAGTTTTAGAACTCAATCCATCTTCAATATCATCACTCAAATCAGGAAGGTGAGGAATTTTACTTACACACCTTAGAAAATAAAAAATACCATAGCTTAAAAAAATGAATAGGCTAGTCATAAATAAGGCTACTTGAATAATAGATAAGGAAACAGTACTTATAGATAAGTAAACAGTACTTATAGATAACTCTAAAATATCTATGCATGTCGTACATTTCAATAAAGGTATGAAAATAGAGAATACAAAAATCAATAAGGCTAAAATAAGAATACGCCATTGATACTTTATAAATATAAAATTATTTTTATTTGTCCATTTTCTTAGTTTAAAAAGACTTAAACTTATTATTCCTAATCTACTGTCGCCTTTGAAATTTGTTCTTAGTGGGACAACGGGTGATAGAAAAAATATTTTTTTAATTTTTTCTGGTGAATTTTTTATAAAATTCATAACAGCATTTTTATGCTCTTCACTCCATAAAATCTTTTTCTTAGAGTTTTTTTCAGAACGAAAATCACACAAAATAAATCTATTTTCTCCCCAATCTAGAAAGGAAGAAAAAACTCCCTTTGGAAGATCATGTATTTTCTTATCGTCATTACGGGAAAATTGATATTTTTCAAAGGCTTCTTTTGCAATTAAAAAATAATTCCACCAATGGTTTTTAAATTCAGAGCTACTTTTGTTAAGAAAAGATTCTTCTCTACCACCCCAACCATCTGTAATATCATGATCATCCCACATAGCTAGACTTGGAATAGATGCAAAAATTTTTCTATAACTTATATTCTCCCAGTATTTTTGATATTGAGATATAAATTTATTTTTTATTTCATTTTCTGATAAATTACTTTTAGTGCCATTATTTTCGATACAGGTTTTTTCTAAATCATCATTATAAACCTGATCTCCTCCTAATAAGATTAAACGAACGCTATTATTTTCTTTTAAAAAAGAATTCAATTTTTTCCACATGGCCCAACCTTCATCAGCGCTACCTTTTTCTTCTTCAAAAGGATTGTGACAACTCAACATAACAAAAGAACTGTTTTTGTCCTCTCCTAACACTCGAAATTTGCAATCTGCATATTTTAATTTGTTGCCTAGATCTAATTGAATTTTGTCTGGATCATAAAATTCGTATTTGTATTCTTTTTGAGGATCTAAATTTTCAAATTTAAATTGAAATAAACAAAAAATATCATCTTTTTCTATATCACATATTTTTTCTACACATTGATCTGATTCAATTAGCTTACAAGTTAATTTATTAATTTTGTGATCTGGTAAACCAATACCAATAGATATTCCTGTAGTTCCACGAGGTCCTAAAAAAGGACCAATAATTCTTTTAGGTGATTTTAAATCTTTTTTCAATTTCATAACATTTTATCTAAAGTTTTTTTTTCTTTTTCTAAAAAGTTGTATAATCTATTTTTTGATGCCTCAAGAGCTCGTATTTTTCTGCCTGTATTGCTAATTGTGAGACGATAATTGTTATAATCTAGACCTTTCTTTTTGTCATCATAAGCTGATTGTAACTCACTAAATATCTTTTCAATAGAGTCATTGATTATTTTGAATTCATCTTTTGCAGTATTATTTTGAATAAGGTTTAAATTCCTATCAAAATTATCTTTCCAGTCATCGACTACTTTTTTCAAATTTTCATATTTGGTATTAAGAGATTTTGAAGGTGAAGTTACATTATTTTCATCTCTTATATTTAGTGTTTCGTAAAGAATGTTAGTTTGAAGATAGAGTTTTTCTAATAAAGATGATATTTGATCATATTTATCAGAAAAATTAAACATTTGTTTTACATAAGTTATTTTTAATTCAGCAGCTTTTTTTATAAGAGCGTTCTCACAATAAGTAATAACAAGCACTGGAATCAATATTTTAAGAGGCCATTCGATAGCTGTTTTAAGGAACCAAAGTATAAATTTACAACTGCTTTTTTTCAAATTGCTATCTCTAGTATTAAGAGTTTTTATAATGTAAGCACACTACTTATAAAGTATACAATGAAAATGCTAGATAGCTATCAACTAGATAGCTATCAAAAGGTATAAGTGTTGAATAACAGTATAAATCTTAAGAAATCTTGCTTAAAAAGTAATACATAAAACAATGAAACATGTACTCAAAGTATCAATCACCGAAGTGGAGGGCTTGGCCTTTGCATGGGTCGTTCAGTAAAACTCCCATGGGCCAGCCAAACTTTTGAAATTTTTTTGGTTTTTTTCAGATCTACGAAGCTGATATTAGCTTTAAATCTTTCTCGAATCATCCCTTGTTTTTTGATTTTGTAATAACGATGAGGGTTGATGGCCAGGAGTGCGGTTAATCTTTTAAGGTTCAGTCTTTTTTTATTTGTAATATTTACATTTTGCTATGCTTAATTATGTTGGGAGATTTTTAACGATTGACTTTTTTTAAATACAATAGAATTACAACTAATCCCCCGTTTGACTTCAGTTGCGGGTGCGAACCACTACATCTTAAAAGAGGTTTTATACAAAAAATCAGCTTTTTTGCACAACTATGTAAGATATGCTCATAAGCTCATACAAGCAAACGCCTCATAAGCAGGTCATCAAAGCCATTATCTTTACTCTTTTTCCGTTATTTGAAAAATTGGTCACTATGCACAATTCTTTACTTGATGAAGAGAATATTGCACTATAACGCCTGCATGGGTTTGTCTAACATGGAGGGGCTTTCGTATATGAACAACAACGATCTTTCATTAATCTACTCTTTGTAGACGGTGCAATGAAAACACATTGTATAGAGAAAAGTCTTGAAGTTCCCTTTACGGTGGATTTTGAGAAAATTGAAAAAGAAGTAAAACAACATTTTGTGGATAAAAAAATTTTAAGGTTCGTATCTACAAAATTTGATAAAAAATCTTTTTCTGCACGTCTTCTTTTTATTGAGGAACATCCTCAATACAATCATTTTTCGATTTTTTCTTTTCAAAAAAGAGATTTTTCCGTGCAAAAAGATTTTAATATTTGTTTTATAATTCCAACGGGAATTGTTTGTGAAATAGGAGGACATGCTGGGGATGGGACTGCAGCCTTGAGAGCAATTTCAGCTTCATGCAATAAAGTAATCACTCATCCAAATGTTGTTAATGCTTCAGATATTAATGAGATGCCGAAAAATGCTCTGTATGTTGAAGGAAGTCACCTGACGAATCTTTTAATGGGAACTATTGGTTTAAATGAAGTTAGACAAAATAAAGTGTTAGTTATCATAGACAATGATCAAAAAAATAATAGAAAATTTAAAAATTTAGCCATCAATTCAGTGAACGGAGCGAGAGCAATTTTAGGTTTGAATGCTGATATTTCTATATTAGAGCCTTCAATACTTATGAAAGGGGCTCTTTTAAATAATACGGCAATTGGGAGAATTGATTATTTAGAAAATTTATACCAAATTTTGAAAGAAAAGGAAGGGTCTTTTGATGCCATAGCCATTACCTCTCAAATAGATGTCGAGGAGTCTTTGCATACAGAATATAGTACATCTAATGGAGATATGGCAAATCCATGGGGGGCTGTAGAATCCATGCTCACTCATTTTATCTCTTCTGAATTTGTTTGTCCTTCAGCTCACGCTCCTATGTTTGAAAACAACAAGGTGGCTTCTCTTGATATGGGTGTAGTGGATGCTAGAATAGCTCCAGAAGTTGTTTCTAATACTTTTTTTCATTGTGTTTTAAAAGGTCTGCATCAAGCTCCACGCATTATACGGGATAAAAATCTTTTGAATCATCCTAATATCTTTTCAGTGAAAGATATTTCTGCTGTTGTGATTCCTGATGGAATTTTAGGGCTTCCTGTTTTAGCAGCCTTACGTCAGGGTATTAAGGTTGTTGCTGTGAAAAATAAAAATCAAATGAAAAATGATCTATCACAACTTCCGTGGGGTAAAGATCAATTCTATCAGTGTGATAATTATTTGGAAGCTAGTGGCATTTTAAATTGTTTGAAAGAAGGAATCAGTGTTGAAGCAATCAAGCGGCCGTTTAAAACTTTAATGAGAGAAGAGAGAACCAGAACTGAAGCAGATCTTTCCAACACCAAGAAGCCTTTTCAGGAAAAAACAACCAATATAAACTTAAGTACTTAAGTTTATATTCTATCAAATATAATATTATCATGGTCATCTTCATTATAAGCACACAGATGGATAATTTTTGATCTTGGTATAATGATTCCAGAAGATTTTTCATTCAGTTCATATTTTTTTGTCCATTGTATTTTTTCTTTTTCTTTTTTTTTCTTTTGTCCTTTTTCTTCTTTTTCTTGTTGTTCTACGTAACGATACCCAGTTAGAAGGGGAAGAATCCTTAAAACTTGAGAGTCTATAGAGTGTGTTGCTATATAAGGAAATTCTGTCAGAATACCAAGATATACAGTTGATTCAATATTGCATATCTTATTCTTGCTTGTTTCAATTAGTAACATAGGTTCGTCTACTGTAATCAAAACAGCCTCACCTTCATATTCTATGCAATTTTTGATAAATTTATCTCTGTTTTCAAGTGGGTAGAAAAAATAGATCATACTCCAGAAAAAAGATGGAACAAAAAAATTTGGTTCTTTATCTAATCTATCAACAAAGGGAATAAATATGAGTTTTATAATAAAAGGCAAAAGAAAAGCTGCAATTGAAGAAATAAGAAGAACTCTAAAGGACAGAGGCTTTGATGGGGATTCATTAAATAGCCACTGAATGGGTAAGATAGTAATAACACCAATAAGAACAATAAAGAAAACATAACCCCATCCCGTAAAATCCACACTTTCTACATCCCGAAGCCTTTGATAGGCAAAAAGAAAGCATATACCTGGAAGCACCCACAATAAAGTTTCTAAACTAAGGGATGGCATAGTAATATTTTCTATTGATCATTTATTTTAATCTCCTCATCTATTTTCTTAATAAGCTCTTTATTGGATTTTTCATTCATAATTTCTGTTGCAGTAAAAAAATTATCATTTATTGTTTTTTCAACGAAGTGTCTATAAAACCAACTTTTTGTTGAGTCTCTATGAACTTTATGTTTTAGATTTCTTCTCACTGTTACTCTTTTTTACTCTCTAACTCTTTTTTATCTAGATAGAATGTCATATATTTCTGTGTTTTTGATGACCAAAAGATAGGAATAGATAAAACCAATACAAATATTATAAGAGTTAAAAAAACGATGAGCCATATAATATTTTGTGAGCTAGTGTTTGAATAATCAATTTTAAAACTAGGTATAAGGAGCGAAGAATTATCCGCTGAATTAGCTTTTTTTTCTATTCCACTCGGTTGAACATCCAATGTGTGTAGATTTTTGCTTTTGTTCATTAACTGATGAGATAAACAAAAAACTGTTGCACCTAAGCAGACTACTGATAAGAAGACTAATATACTGTAACCAATTAACGAGTAATCTTTATTACATATTTTATCTGCTAAGCGTTCATCTAGCTTTTCTTTTAAGCATTTATCTAGATCTTTTTTTGCTGGGCTATCTAGCTCGTTTGTACTCATAATAAATATCACTTCCCTTGGGTTAGGAAATCTTTTACAGCTTGATCTTTCATTATTACTTCAGGTAAACATAAACCATTAAAACTATGAGCTTTTACTAGAGAGTAGGCTCCAACATCTTTGAAAATAACATGACCGTCAATTTCTAAAGGCTTTTTAAAATAGTAATCTCCAAAAATATCTCCTGCTAAACAAGTAGCTCCAGTCACCATATAAGGGATGCCTTCTTTTTCACTTGTTTCATCTATTATTTGAGGCTTGGTACCATATTCAAATACTTCTGGAAGATGATTTATACTTGTATCTAAAACAGCAATTTTTTTACCATCTCTTTCAAAAAGATCTACCACCGAGGAAACAAGGTATCCTGAGGAGTTCACCAAATCAAAGCCAGGTTCTATTATCAAGTTAATTTCTTTGCTTAGTTCTTCTAATTTATTAAAGTTATTTGATGAGGAAAGATATCCTCCACCCATATTTATGGATTGAATTTTAGTAAAAGAATCTCCTAAAGTTTCTTTTATTTTATTAAAGGTTTTTGTTAACCTTTGGATATCTGCTTCTTGACAGGCATTGTGAAAATGGATTCCAGCAATAGAATTTTTTTCATTCTTTAATAAATAATTTTTCAATTCATTGAGAGGGATTCCCAGTTTTGAGTGTTTTCTACACGGGTTATATTTTTTATCTTCGATAATCGAATATTCTGGATTCACCCTTAAAAAGATGCCTACTTTGGATGAGAGCATGTTCTTATATCTTTCAAATTGTTCTAAGGAATTAAAGATAACATTATTTGCAAGAGCATTTATTTTTTCAATCTCGACTTTTCTAATCAGTGGAGATACGAAATGAATAGGTTTTTTTGTTTCTGACACTGTGATTTCTAATTCTTTGAGAGAGCTTACAGAAAATCCATCCACAAAAGGATCTAGGAATTTTACGAGCCCTTTAAAAAGACAAGCCTTAACAGCGTAAAGGAGGGTAAAATGACGATTGGTATATTTTTTAGAACAATGAGCTAGTTCATTTGTATCAAAGTAGAAAAAAGGAGATCTGTTTTTTTCTCTCATTTATTTGCTCAATTAATACAAAAGGAAATTATGTGCATTTGTCTGTGTCTGTGAAATAGTACACTAGCCTTATGGCTAGGGTTTGTTCAATAGTAAATATCGTCTGAGTTCCATCTAAAGATAAAAAATAGTATAATGTCACAACTTGAATATAGGCTATGGGTGAGGATCATTAGGAACTGGACCAAGGTGGGGTATAGATAGGGGAATTGAAGAAGCTGAGGCAGTACTATAACTTTTGTGCGTTGCATAGAAAAAAATGAATCACTGTATCATGATGAAACGTATTCTTACTTTGAGACGGTTATTGCGAAATATTAAAAAAAAGTTTGTACTTTTTTAAACAGTTCTCCGACGCTAGGTGCTGGATTAACTAAATAAACGAAAAGAAAATTAAAGAGATATCTATATAACTTTTAATTGAGGAATCGAAAAATATTTATAATAGGCTTTCTATGGGAATATATAAAGAATATCTAGATAAAAAATGGAATTTCAAGGAACTAACTGAAGAAAGAAAAAAACAATTAACTAAGATTTCTGAAATTAGAAAGCGAGATGTTCTTGTATTTGCATCAGATTTGAGCAAAAGAAATTCTGAAATTTTAATTAATTATCCCGACTTGTTACCGATAGAAGATCAGTTAGAATATTTAGACGGAACAAAGCTAGACTTAATTTTAGAAACCCCTGGAGGTTCTGGTGAAATATCTGAGGATATTGTAAAGTTATTGAGAGTCAAATATAAAGAAGTTGCTGTTATAGTTCCTGGGAGTGCAAAAAGTGCAGGAACGATAATTGCCATGTCTGCTGATGAGATTTTAATGGGAAAAACCTCAGCACTAGGTCCAATAGACGCACAAATGTTTTGGGAGGGGAAGGTTTTTTCTGCCGATGCTCTTCTGGATGGGTTTAAAAAAATAAAGACAGAAGTCGCAGAAACAAATCAATTAAATCTAGCCTACATTCCTATGCTACAAAACATTTCTTTAGGAGATTTGGAAAATGCCCAAAATGCAAAGGATTTTTCAATTAAGCTAGTAAAAGAGTGGCTGGTGAAATATAAATTTAAAAACTGGAAAAAGCACTCATCAAAAAATGGAAAGACTGTTACATCGGAAGACCGTAAAAAAGAGCTGAAGAAATTGCAAATGCACTAAGCAAACATAAGCATTGGTTGATACATGGTAAATCTATCAAAATTGAAGACCTCAGAAAATTAAAACTAAAAATTGAGGATTATTCTGAAAAAAAAGAGCTATGTGATGCTATACAGAGATATTTTATTTTACTTCAAATGACATTGCAGACTACCAATATGTATAAGGTATTCGAGACAGAAACATCGCAAATATATAGATTTGGTAATGAGCCTGTACCCGTACCTGCCCCCCAGCAGCAAGAATCTAATGGAATTGGGATTGACATAAAATGTAAATGTGATAATGTAACTAAAGTGTTTGCACATTTTAAAGGTCGGCCACGTGTACCGGTACCAAGTGGGTGTGTTCCTTTTCCAAAAGATAATAAGGTCAAGTGTGGTAGTTGTCATAGTGAGTTAGATATATTAGATGTACGAAGAACGATTGAATCGCAGACAAAAGAGGTAATAATTTAATGAGTAATAAATCAAATAATGAATACAAGATTATATTTCAAAAGATTAAAGAACTAAAATCAGAAGATTATAAAATTTTATCAATTTCCAGAGAAATTTCAGATACTTTAAAAGAACTGGAGCGATTTGCCGAAGCTAAAAGAATGTCAGAACAAAAAACATATTTTACTGGTACATAAGTCCTAAAAGGACTTAGCACTGAGAAACGTCTCATGCCTGTTGACCTTCTCTAACGAGAGGGCTTTTTTTTATTAAAAACCCTTATTCAAGATAAGTAATACTTACCCAGTGTTTGCTTAAGTACTTTGCAGGGACCCATACTTGTCCTTTTTCGCACTCATGTTTTTCCTGATATATATCGCATATTTCTCCAAAGGAGTTTCTTAATAAGTACTTACAAGTATTAGATTTTTCGTCAAATTTTCTAGCCACAATAGAACTTGCATGTACCAGAGATTGGCCACTAGGAAAATTAGATAATAATTCATCATCAAGATAGTAGGAAATACCAATGATGTTACCTACATCCAATTGAGTGTTGATGTTACGAAGAAGATGCTTATCTGATATTGATGCACCTATTATTCTATCTAAGATTGATTCTGATTGGTCTAGGATTGATATCCGTTGTTTGTACCATTTGTACACGATATTTATATTTTCTATTTTTATTCGTTTATCTTTGCAACTCTCTGTAATGATTTGATTGATAATATCATTGGGTTTTGTTGTTTTTTCAAAAACTTCAAGTATTTGTTGATCATCTACATTAAATATTTCTCTAAACCCACCATCGAAGTTTTCTATAGAAGGGCAATTCCCAACACAGCCCCCTGAAGCATTGGTAGCAACTTGCCTATCATATTGTGCTTTTAAGTCTTCAAATTTTCGCAATTCTGCTCTTAAACTACTATCTCTTTCAAAGCTAAAACCAGATGATTTAACATTCTCTTCAAGGCAAACCCCCTTCTTTATGGCTAGATCTATACTGGTACGCAAGTTTCCAGCCCTTCGATCACTTTCTTTTCCCGTTTTAATCGGTGTATCAACCAAACCCCTTCTAAATCGATCAGCATGCCATTTACTAGAACTGTTATAAGTATTGGCAACATCCACTGCTGAAACCAATACACCTAAATTATGGCTAATTAGGTCTGCAGCAACATAGGCATAGCACCAACCCATATCCGCTTGATCTCTGATATGGTTGACGAGGGGAGGCTTTCGGTTGTCTTTATTCGTGCAGTTATTGTCTGAGGGTTCCCCTGCTTCTGTAAAAAAAGCAGTGAATGCAACAAACAAGATGAATATTTTTAAAGTGAGGGTGCTTGGTTGTTTCATGTTGAATAGCCCCTTTTTTTAAGGAGCCCATTGTATTATAAATTAAATATTTTGAAAGAGTTTTTATGTGAAAAATCAGCCCTTTTCTTACAATAAATGGAGTAACTAATTCTTTCCCCCATTTGACTTCAGTTGGTGGGTACGAACCACTGCTTCTGTAGTGGTTTGTCTTTTTTAATAAGGGCAAAATATTGAAAAAATATGTTGTGTATGTAGATGGGTTTAATTTCTAATGATGGTTTGTTGCTTATACAAGAGGGCTTTTTTTGTTATAGGTTCACCATAACAAGCAACAAAAAATACAAATAGCTATAGGGCTTGAAATTTACGTTTTTGAAGTGTTTCTTATTTTTTTTAAATCCAAAGCTCTGATAATAAAAGCAGATTCTTCTCTCATCTGCGGATCTTCTATATACTTGCTCATGGCTGAGATCATTCTCTCAGTTGCTTTAGGAGATCTAGATTCTTTTATTTCTTTTTTTGTAGGTTTTTCTTCGCTCATTTTTCGACACCCTCTGTATTATTTAAGCTATCATAATTTTCAAAAAAAACAAGTTTCTTCAAATTTTTTACGACTTCTTTAGGTAAGAGCTTAAATCTGTTTTTTTCGATCCAATGAATATAATGGTCCTTCTTTGACAAAATTTTTATTTGATCAATCTCTTCTGTAATATCATGTCCATCAGGCCATTTTCCAGTTCTAATAGTAGAAATCAATTCGTTTTCTTTTACATTAGATCCATTATACCATAGATAAATCAAAATTGATGATTTTTTAGAAAAACTTTCCTGCACAATATTAAAATGAGGAAAAAGATTAGAAAATGTTTCTTTCACTATCTTTGCAGGAACAAATCTCTTAATCTCTTCTGCCCTTTTTTGAACTCTTTTCCAAGCTTCTGCATAAGTATCAAGAAATACAATATGGATGAGGATCTGATAATTTTTTTTTAATAAATCTTTTATTTCTTTTATCAAGTGTATTTTTCCTTTCGTATCCTTTCTGATATTTTTTTCAAATATGATATCATATTTTTTTTGGTAAGCTTTTTTAAAAAGTTTTCCTGCTATTTTTGCAGACTCAGGTTGAACAAATGTAGCTGCTTTTTTAGGGTTTAATTTTTTTAATAAATCATATTCTGGAATCTTTTTTTTGATATCGTCAAAATTTATAAAAATAAAGTTTTCTTTTCTTTTTTCAATTTTTAAAATTGTATCTTTTGCTGAAGTCTTACCTGATCCAATGGATCCTAGTAAAAGATGAATGCGTGGTTTTTTTGAGCTTTGACATTTACCAAGTATATCCTTGAAAATTTTTTGGTGTAAATTTTCTCTTTTAGAATAGGGTCTTTTTGAAGAAGGATCTTCAAAAAATGTTCTAGAATCTGTTTGATTAGATAATTTCATTAACAGTTTTTCATATTCTTTTTTTTCATCTGATTTTTTAGACGATATATATTTGTCATATAATTCATAATACTCTTCAGGTGTGGGAAACTTTGCCATAGAAACTCCAAAAAAAGGATTTCTTGTATGAAACTGTGATTATACTGATGATAAAGATTCCACTGATATCGATAGGTGACTGGACGATTAATGTGAAGTCAGTTCAACCCTTATTTTTAACGCAGATCTCTTCATACTTATCTTTTTTTACATAAATCCTAATTTAGATAACCTCATACTCATAGCTATAGGAGAGACTTTAAAATCTATTGCTAATCTATCAACATCAAATTCAGATAGATAAGGTTTAGATGTATTTTTTTGTAATTTTTTTATCTCTCTATTTACAATTTCTTTTGGCATCAATAATGCGGTAGCAAAATAATTAGCTTCAATTTCTCTCCAATCTGAATTTTCTTGTGTATTGTCATCTAGAAATAATATTTGAGATGGATTGCTGTTTGCATGAGTTGTAGTAGTAGCTTTATCCTGTGTGTTTAAAACGATACTATGTTCTAATAGAAGATGACCAATTTCATGTGCTGTGGTGAATCTCTTTCTATTCTCAGGTTGCTCAGGATCTATGACTACAATTTTCTCTCCATCTTCTGTAAGCATAGAGGCTCCAGAGATACTATTTGATAATTCTTTCTCGCGATAATAAATATTATGTGCTTCCATTAATTCATTCATATCAATGATGCATTCATCTGAATTATCTAATCGTTCTCTCGCTTCATTAGCTTTTTTTTCTATCATTTCTGCTCGTTTATTTTGCATTGTTTCCTCCTTTTTCTATTTTTTCTGCAATGCCTTTTAATGTATGAGATAGGTCTTTATCAGGTAAATGATCAAGCGCATAAGTTAATGAATCTTTATCAATTGCCTGCACCAGCTCATCTAGTTCAATTTTCAAATAGTACGCAATTTTAACAGCTGTATGTAAGTTCGGAGCTTGTCTACCTTGTTCGTAGTTATTTATTGAAATTCGGCTTAAACCAAGATTACTAGCGAGTTTTTCCTGTGAAATCTTTTGCTTTTCCCTAGCATTTCGCACCATTCGTCCAAATTTCATAGCCGTAGCCATTAGCCAAATATAGTAGATATCTGTTGAAATGTCAAATTTTATAAAAATATGTATATTAAAGTATGCTAAAATAAAGAACTTGACTTTAATTTAAAAATATGTGATAATATACTATATGCTGAAAAAGTGAGTAAAAGTGATGATAAAAGCAGGTTAACATAAATATGCAAAATAAAATAGAAACACAGACTAATAGCCATAAAACTTCCCCCTATAGAGTGCTTTCTTTAGATGGAGGAGGGATGCGAGGCCTTTATACAGCCTCTGTTCTTCGGACTCTCGCAAAATTATTCTCAAAAGATTGCCATACAAATAATGGCAAATATTCAGATACGGATGAAAATGAGGATAAAAATACAGACAAAGATATTGGTAAAGGATTTGATCTAATAGTTGGGACAAGCACAGGTGGTATTTTGGCCTGTGCATTGGCCATGGGGATTCCCATTCAAAAAATTATAGAATTGTATTCTGAAAAAGGTAGTAAAATATTTACTACTCCATTTCCTAGAAAATGTTTGATAAAAAAGATTATATGGGTGTGTAAGCATAAAGCAAAACCTGCTAATTCTGGTAAAACATTAAAACAAGTTTTGGATAATATATTTGGTGATGAAACAGTCGGTGAAATGTACTCTGAAAGAAAAATTGCCATTTGTATTCCAGCTATTAATTTGGTCACTCATAAACCACGTATATTTAAAACTCCTCACAACCCAAATAATTGTGCTGATAACAATAGAAAGTTAGCAGATATCTGTTTAGCTACTTCCGCTGCTCCAATATTATTCCCTATTGCTTGCACTCCTTCTCCGGATGGGAGGGAGGACGATAAGGAAAATTTTGTTGATGGTGGCTTGTGGATGAATAATCCCACATTGGTTGGTCTCATTGAGGCGTTACACTATTCTAATGGTCGAAAAATTGAGATTGTATCGGTTGGTACTTGTTCTCCTCCAGCAGGGGAAATGGGCTTGTCTGAAAAAGAAGTTAATAAGGGCATATTTTATTGGAAAGGCGGCATAGGTCCTATGGAATTATCTATGAATGCTCAGCTACATGGTAGTGAATATATCACAGATTTTTTAGCGAATAGTCTCAATAAGTTATATAAAAATAGTTTCGATAAACATATAAATATTGAACGACTACATCAATCTCCTCCTTCTGCAGAACAAGCAGAATCTCTTAACTTAGATCAATCTAACAAAAAAACTTGTCAACTTTTACGAAATTTAGGGACGGAGGATGGGAAGCATATTTATGGAGAAATAAATAGAAATAATAACAATATAATAAAATCAATTTTTACTAATTTACCAAACTTGAAAGGAGAATAATAGATCATGTCTAATCTACAAAATCAATTTGCAAAATTTCACAGGAACATCAAAATGGAATCTAGCGAATTAAGAGAAAAAAGGGATATTATTTTTAAAAAAATAAAAAAATCACTTTCTGAAAATAAGCATCCTATTCCAGAAATTTTAAATCAAGGCAGTTATATATATGGAGTAGGTATAAAACCCATTAATGAGCAGGATTGTGATATTGATATAGGCTTAGTTTTCAATATAAAATCTAAGGATTATAATCCAAAAGACATTAGAAAATGGGTTTATGAGGCCATAAAAAATCATACAAGTGATGTACAAGATAAAGGTCCATGCATTCGTGTTAACTATAAGCAAGAGAATTATCATGTGGATCTTGTCTGTTATGCTAAATATAAAAACAATGACATAAACGAATGCTTTCAGTTAGCACATAAAAACGGTTCATGGATATTGTCAGATCCAAAAAAAATCAAATCTCATATCGAGCAAGCTAGAGAAAAATTTAAAAACACGAATGACAGTAGTGATTCAGATCAATTACACAGGGTGGTTCGGTATTTAAAGAGATGGGTTGATAAATTATATCCAACTGACTCTAGTAATAAACCCATCGGTTTGGCCACATTACTTTACTATATCCAACAACTTGATTGCAGTTTTTTCGATGACGTACAAGCTTTGTTGAAGGTTGTTGGAGATGCTGCAAAAACACAAGGTAGAATTTCTGTTTATAAACCAGATACCCAAGGAGATGTTTTTATAAAAATAAGTGAAAAAGGAATGGAAGCACTTAAGGAAAAATTTAAATCATTAGAAAAGGATTTATTAAAGGCAATAAATTCAGATAATTTAAAAACAGCTTGTGAAATTATGAGAGGTCAATTTGGAGAGGATTTTCCATTAGAAGATGACAATAAGATAAAAAATGTTCTTTCTGCAGCAGTAGGTAGTTATAAGAATCCTATTCAGTCTTATGGGATAACATGATATATATTCCTTGGTGGATGAAAGATAAAAAGATGTATGAGCAAGTAGTAAAAGATCTTAAGGATTACCCTGGACTCCAATATGGTATAAAAAATAATCAATTCATAGTTTCTGGAGCTTGGCCTGTATATGGAGGAGAGAAAGGAAATGAAGAATATATAGAAGATGTTTCAATAGGATTAATTTTTCCAGATAATTATCCTGAAAAACTTCCTCATGTGTATGAAATAGGAAGGAAGATAAAAGAAAAAAATGAATGTTTGCATTTTTGGCCTGATGATAGTGCTTGTTTATTTTATCCAGCAGAAAGGTATTTTCTTTTTCCATCAGATAAGCCGTTTAGAATAAAAGATTTTTTAGAAGGACCAGTTAAGCAATTCTTTTTTTCTCAAATATACTATATTCATTATAAGGAGTGGCCATTTAAAGCGCGCTCACATAATGAAAAGGGTGTAATAGAATTTTATAGTGAGAAATTGAAAATTCCTTGTGAAAAAAAATGCGTTTTAGATGCACTGGAATATCTATTGAAGCCACAAATAAAAGGACATTGGCCTTGTCCATGTGGAACTAACAAACTAATAAGATATTGTCATATTGAACAATTCCAGTTTTTACAGAATAAGATTCCAATAAAAGAGATTATGTTAGGTGTAGTACGGATGAATGACCCTCGTTCGTTTTCTATTTTAATTAATAGTTCTAATTTTTTTTCTAAAAATCAAAAAAAAAAAATGAAAATATTACTGGAAATGATAAATTTACAGAGAGAGCAATACAAAATGACTAAAAATTTAGATGATCTAAACAAGTTAAAATTTTTGGAAAATTATGTAGTATCTCTCTTCTTATATCAGGTGAAACGGATCTTTTTGATTAATAAAGTATATAAAAGCAACTTCAAAGAGGCTAATTTGAGTAACCACACTACACAATTCTTTTGTAAAAATTAATGATTTTTATTTTGGTAGTCAAATGCATACATGTACCAAGTAGCATATTCTGGTCCTGAACCTCCGGTATGAGCCTCGCAAACATATTCTTTTGCATACTCTGTTTCAGCTTTCTGTGCTTCTGTTTTTGAAGAATATGTGCCTAAAAGTTCCCAATTCTCTAAATTAGGGTGCTCCTCTAGCCACTCTCTTCTACGTCGCTCTAGATCAGTAGTTATTCCCACTCGACAAGCCATTATTTTTACCCTCTTTCACAAAGAATTATAATTGTGTCATCAGTGCTTGTGATGATTAGCACATCAAGGATATCCTGTCGAGTTCAAAAAATGACTAAGTTGGAGGATAACGCATTGTAATAAGAACAATATCCGAAACACGTCTTATTCAATATAAGTAATACTTAGCAAGTAGTTGATTATATATTGTGTAGGGATCCATATCTGTCCTTTTTCGCACTCATATTCTTTCTGATATAGATTGCAGTCTTCTCCAAAGGAGTTTCTTAATAAGTACTTACAAGTATTAGATTTTTCGTCAAATTTTCTAGCCACAATAGAACTTGCATGTGCCAGAGATTGGCCATCAAAATCAGATAATAATTTATCATCAAGATAGTAGGCAACACCAATGATGTTGCCTGCATCCAATTGAGTGTTGATGTTACGAAGAAGATGCTTGTCTGCTATTGGTGTGCCCAGTATTTTATCTAAGCTTGATGCTAGTTGTTGATCCTTACTTTCGTACACAATGTTTCTATTTTTTATTTCTATTCGTTTATCTTTGCAACTTTCAGTAATGATTTGATTTATAATCTCATTGGGTGTTGTTGTTTTTTTAAAAACTTCAAGTATTTGTTGATCATCTACATTAAATATTTCTTTGAATCCACCATCGAAGTTTTCTATAGAAGGGCAATCCCCAACACAGCCCCCTGAAGCATTGGTAGCAACTTGCCTATCATATTGTGCTTTTAAGTCTTCAAATTTTCGCAACTCTGTTTTTAAACTGCTATCTTTTTCAAAGCTAAAACCAGATGATTTGACATTTTCTTCAGGGCAAACCCCCTTCTTTATAGCTAGATCTATAGTGATATCTAAGGGTCCACTTTCTCGCTCACTTTCTCTTTTTGTTTTAATCGGTAAAAAAGCCAAACCCCTTCTAAATCGATCAGCATGCCATTTACTAGAACTGTTATAAGTATTGGCAACATCTACTGCTGAAACCAATGTACCTAACTTATGGCTGAGTAGGTCTGCAACAACATAGGCATAGCACCACTTCATATCAGCTTGGTCTCTGATGTGGTCGGTGAGGGGAGGCTTTCGGTTGTCTTTATTCGTGCAGTTATTGTCTGAGGATCCCCCTGCTTTTGCAAAAAAAGCAGTGAATGCAACAAACAAGATGAATATTTTTATAGTGAGGGTGCTTGGTTGTTTCATGTTGAAGGTCCTTATTTATGAAACTCATCTTAATTATAGATTAAATATTTTGAAAGAGTTCTTATACGAAAAACCATTGATTTAAAAAATTAATTGATTTTTTTTTAAAAATTCAATAAAACTATGACTAGTCCCCCCGTTCGACTTCGGTTGGCGGGTACGAACCACTACCTCGGTAGTGGTTCGTCTTTTTTAATAAGGGCAAAATATTGAAAAAATATGTTGTGTATGTAGATGGGTTTAATTTCTAATGATGGTTTGTTGCTTATACAAGAGGTCTTTTTTTGTTATAGGTTCACCATAACAAGCAACAAAAAATACAAATAGCTATAGGGATTGAAATTTACGTTTTTGAAGTGTTTCTCCATCATCCATTCTCGAATGGGTCTATCAGGTGACACCACCCCTTTAAATCAAAGCCTTTAGACACTATAAAAGAAGAAATTTGCAAGTCCCTTGGATTTGAAGAATTGAGCAAAAGGCTTGTTGAGAGCTCTTACTTAAGGAAATTCAAAAAAAAACCGAATCATCCTGATAGATATTCCTAAGAATACAACAAAGGAAGTAGAAACTTGAAGCCATTAGAATTTCTAAAAAATATGGATCCAATAGCTTTTCTAATAACAGTTATTTTTATCCTATTCATAATTGTTATAGCTGGTTCTGTATTTTTCAAATTATGGTTGAGAGCTAAAGAGTTAGATAAAGATATTAATGAAGCAATTCAAAGGCTTCCTAAAGAAGATCATAAAAATGAGTTTACTAAAAAATATCATAAGATTAATGACTATTTTAGTAACCAATTGAATACTTTTTCTTACTTATGGAAAGAATTTACAGAGCAATTAATTAAACCAAGTGGAAAAGAACAGATAAGTAAGGATGAACAGGTTTTTCAAAATAGTGTAAGATCAGAAAAATTTTTCACCCTAGAGGATTTATTAAAAAAAAGAAATATCAATTTAAAAACAGTAGAATTTATTCCAGGCTTTCTCGTGGGAATTGGAGTATTGGGTACTTTTTTTGGGCTAACATATTCTCTTTTGGCCGTCGATTTTCAAAATTCTGAGCAAATTAAAAACTCTATTGATACGTTAATCTCAGGAGCAGGCACTGCTTTTTTGACTTCATTAGCCGGTCTTACTTGTAGTATATTATTCAATTATTTTTCAGATAAAAAAATATTTGGCTTACAAAAAAAATTAGATGATTTTAATTCTACATTAGAAAAAAGTTTAAAATTTGTAACATCAGAGCAGTTACTAAGTTATCAATTAAAAGAATTAAAGCAACAAGATAAGTATCTAGAAAATATGGATGAAAACATTGCAACAAAAATTGGAAATCATATTGAAGGTATGGAAAAGCGAATTCAAAGCAGCATTGCAAAAAGCAATCAGAATATTTCAGAAAAATTCATACTAGACGCATTTAATCAAATGGCACCACAATTGAAAAATTTTTCTAAAAATCAAACAGAAAATTTAGAAAAAATATTGACCTCTTTACAACAAGATATCCCTGCCCTCACATCACACCTTATGAATTCTCAAAAGCAAAGTGAAGAAGCAATGAAAAATCTTATTGATCACCTAGCTTCATCAAGTAAAAATAATCAGATACAAATCAATGATTCTCTTGTGGAAAGCATGAATCAAATGAAAAGTGAGTTTGGAACAATAACACAAAATTTAAAACAAGGTATGACTCAAACTATTTCAGATTCTTCAAACAAAATAAATGAACTATTAACTCACTTAGGTGAAATGAATCAGAATATTTTAGAACAAACAGAACAATCAAAATTAGATTATCAACAAAAATTAAAACAAACAACAAACGATCTTCAATCTTTTGTAACCAATTTGAAGGAAGTAGTATCTGAAATAAATACTACAACAACTAGTAAAATAAAAGAATTGATACAAGACTTTCACGAAACATTGCAACAACAAAAACAAATTGCAAGTAAAAATGAAATATATGTAAATACTTTAGATAAGTTATCTAATAAATTAACAGATATGTCTTTCTCTGTATCAGAGACAATTGAAAAATTACCTATATTTATTCAAAAAATAAACACTTCCAATGAATCTATTCAAGAAATTTGGAACAATTATGAAAAGAGATTTAAAAATGTAGATGAATCTACAGAACAACTTTTTGAAAAAATTGTTGAAGGATTAAAATTAGTATCATATCAAAGTGCAGAACATATTACAAAGCTAGTTCAACAATCTGCTAAAGTATCACAAAATTTTGCACAAGCTATCGAAGAATTAAAAGAAGCTATTGAAGAATTAAAGTCAGAAGAGAAAGAAAAATTGGCTAATCCTAAATGAAAAAAAGTTCTCATTATAATCTATGCATTAACGATTTGATGATGGGGCTTCTTTTTATTTTTATCCTTATTTTAGTGAAATTTATGATAGACTATAAGGATAAGGAAGAGCGTATATTAGAGCCTATAACAAGCTTACATAAATTGATGGATAATATTGAAAATGAACTGACAAAAAAAAATATAATGGTTGAGGTTGATAAAAAAAATGGAATATTAAAATTACTAAATACTCAGTATTTTTCTGAGGGTAAATATGAATTAAGTGAAAAAGGACGAAGAGATTTTATAAAAATTCGTAAAATATTTAATATGTTAATATGCTATTCTAATTTAAAAAGTAAAGAAGTTAAAACAAAATGGATATCAAGTCAAATTGATAAACAAAAATCAAAACAAATTTTAGAAAGATGGATAAAATATTGTGATTCTCCAAAAGAAAAAAATAAATATGGAACAATTGATTCTATTTTAATTGAAGGTCATGCTGATCGAACGCCTATAGGTTTTAATTTAAAAATAAGAGGCATCGAAACAAATTTGGATCTAGCTGCAAAAAGATCTTCAAATATATTTAAATTTTTATTAAATTATAATGAAATGACAAGAGATTCTTTTGAATCTGGAAATCAACTTTATGCTTTATCAAATATGCAAAAAAAACCTTTATTCGGAACTGCTTCTTATGGGAATTTAAGAAGAGAAGAAATAACTGGATCATATAATGAGGATAGACATATTAATATTCGATTTATTATGGCTTTATCTGAAAAGTTAAAAAAAGATTACGAAAAAAATAATGAAAAATAAACTTTTTATACAAGATCTTTTTAAAAGCTATAAATCAATTGGATCATCTGTTGATGTTGAATGGAAGCATCTACCAGAAAAAATTAAACCCTTTAAAGATCAAATAAAAAAATATAATAGAAGAATTGGATCTTTCGATATAATAAACTCTAATAATACACCTCAAAATTTAGAAAATATTTATAGAGATTATCAAGAATATTGGAATGAGCACAAGACTATTAAAGAACTCTCATTCAAAAAAATTAAAGAACTTATTTATATTCTGTTTCCAAATCCTAATGAAGGAATCAAGAAAGGATTGTATGATAATCATGAACAATTCCACGATTATTTAGATATTCTAATTAAAAAAAATAAGCCATCATATTTAAAAAGACTTATATCAGAATTACTCTATCACTACCCTAAAAATGAAGATCTTCTATTTAAACGATTAGATAAAATTTATAGTCATCTAGACAAAAATAAAACCAGTAATCAACCTCTATTTAAAGCAAACAAAAAATTCAAATTGATTGAAAAAATAGGCCCTTCTTTGATTGCTGATGATATATTTAAAAATACTAATCTTGATGTTGTGCTTCAAAATATCTGGATAAAAGAAAGACATTTATTAAATGGCATTGGAAGCAAAATTGTGAACTGCTTATGTAAATTAGTTAAGCAACCTATTGCGAATGAAGATAAGATAATATTGAATCGATTTTTAGAATATCTATTAGGAAAAAATAAAGTAACATATAATGATATGATATCTACAATTAGATACAATGATATTACACCCATAGTTAAGGTGCTTTTGAATCCTTTTGAGTATACGCGACCACAAGAATTAATAAAAACAAAAATTACAAAATTCCTAGATAACAATATCGGAGATCCTAGATTTCAATCTGAAAAATGGATTTCTATGCCAAAACAAAAATCAATTTTTTTAAGATGGAAAGTAGGCGAAACCATAGAAAACTTTCTTGAACTTGTCTCCTATACAAGCAAAAAAAAACCAGACTCCGAAAGAATGTGGAAATATAGAAAACAGTTTATTGAATCTTATTTGAATGAAGGTCATATAAAAGAAGCTTGGATCATACTAGGAAAATCAGCTAATAAAGATAAATCTAAATTTCTAAAAAAAGATTTTAATGATTATGGAGTCATTACAAAGGGAGCTACAGATCCTATTCATTCTGTTTTACTCTTAAAAATAGGTGGTTTAACTATTTCTGAATGGAATTTTAATGGATGTGTGAGAGTTTGGACAGAAGGTAACGAATATGCCCCTTCTTTATATAAAAAGGAATATTCAAGAGAGAATTTGATTGAAAAATCAAATAAAGTAATTCGACATCATGGTACTGAAACATTTTATTGGCAAAAAGAATTAAGTAAATATATTTACAGATATGCCGATATTCTACTTCCAAAAGTTTATTAAATGAATAATAATACGATTATATTATGAAATTTACAGCAAGTGATGATTATATAACTCTTCAATTCAATGAAGAAAAATTAACAACAGATATTAAAGACATCCTTAGCAAAATGGAAATCAATCCTCCCTACGATAAAAAGGTTGCTCAAATACAACATAAAAAAATAGCTGAATTAAATATTCATGAAGTTAGTAAATTATGCTTACCTCAAGTGTACCCTCACCGCTTAACAATACAAACGAGAGGAAGACCTACGACACCTGCTTTTTCTGTAAAATGTGAATTTATTGGTCCACGATCAGAAAAATTTTATCAAGTAAAAAGAACAGGAGTGATTTTAAATTTGGATGGAAATTTATTTACTCTAACAAATCCTCAATTTGAACTTTTAGAAAAGTTAAAAAAATTATCTCCTCATATCAAAAATATAGATGAGCGTCTCAATCTTTGGCATCAAGTGAAAGAAGTAATCTCAGAAGAAATTGATTTAGACAATAAAGAGCTTTTAGATATTCAGTTTATTAAAGCAGACCGTTTTTGCCTAGATATAAAAAAGTTATCTCGTAATGAATTTCAGATAGTTCCAGAATTAATCTATAAAACAATAGATGATGAAGAAAATCAAATAAATCGTCAGATTCCTATGGGAGTATCTGGTGATTTTAAGAAAGAATTTTTAAAGATAAATACTGTGGATCCTTATTATAAAGTGAATAATTATTATATAAAATTGGGAGAACCTCTTAGAGAATGTTTGAAAATTATAAAAAAAGTAAATAAAGAATCTCCAGCAAACAAACAAGCTTTTTATTCTAATCCAATGAAAAGAATTAAAGAAGAAATACCTAAAAATTTCCGTGAAGATTTGTTAGAAGAAATATTTTTTGAAACAGATGAATTTAAAAGTGATCGAATCTCTTATATTGGAAAATGGGTTCCAAAAATTGGAATTTATATTGATCCAGAAAATAAAAATTCATGGTTTCCAAAAGACGATATTGTAATAACAATAGGAGATCAGTTATTCCATTGTCCTTCAAATAAATTAGATTCAATTATAGAAGATTTAGAACAAGAAAAGAAAGAAAATAAAGCTATTTATGTTTATGAAAATCAAGCTATCCCTATCAATAATGAAGTAATTTCTGAACTAAAAGATGTAAGAGATAATATTATTAAGGAAGCTCAAAAATATATACCTTCTTCTGAAGCTTCAACACAATCAATAGAGAAATTAGTCGCAATTATAAAAGACAATTTTGACACTCAGAAATATCAATCCAGTATAAAAAAACGTCTTCATTTAAAAAATTATATCCCCTCATGCTTGGAAGATAAATTTAACAAATATCCTTATCAAAAAAAGGGCCTCTCATGGTTAGAAGATAATTTTATAGAGGGATTACCTGGAGCTCTTTTAGCTGATGATATGGGACTTGGAAAAACTTTTCAAGCTCTTGCTTTTTTATATTGGTACAAGGAAAGTGTAAAACAAAAGAAGCCAATTTTAATTGTTGCTCCAACTGGCTTACTAAAAAACTGGCAAGATGAACATAATATGCATTTATTAATCTCTGGAGGCTTAGGAAGAAAATATAAAGCTTATGGTGAATCTTTTAGGTCTGACCGAAGAAACGATACATTTTTAACTGTAATTGAAGAAATGAAAAAATCTGCTTGGGTCCTCGCTACATATGAATCTATAAGAGATCATCATACCGAATATTTTATTAAAATTTCATGGGGAGTTACAATATTTGATGAAATACAAAAAATTAAAAACCCTAATACGTTAATTACAAATGCATCAAAAGCTTTAGACAGTGATTTTTCTATTGGCTTAACAGGAACTCCTATTGAAAATAGTTTTATTGATTTATGGTGTATATCAGATTGTCTCTATCCAAAAATTTTAGGCTTATTAAGAGATTTTAACAAAAAATATATAATCAATAAAAATGAAAATCGTGGACAAGATATTTATAACCAACTTATGAATAGAAAACCTCCTTTTATATTACGACGTATGAAAGAAGATGTACTAGATAGTCTACCTAAAAAAGAAATAATCTCAGAAAGAGTGCAGATGACAGATGAACAAGCAAAGAGATACTCAGAAGTGATAAGAAAAGAACGAAATAAAGAATATTCAAGTAGTTTACAAGCTCTTGCTCTTTTAAAAAGATTATCAATCTACATCGAAGATGCCTCCAAAGATACTAATAAAGAATTTATTAATTCAAGTGGAAAATTAAAGAAATTATTTGAAACTTTAGAAAATATAAAAATCAAAAATGAAAAAATATTAATTTGTATTGAAAATAAAAACCTTCAAAAAAAGATAAAAGAAATTTGTGATGCTAAATGGAATCTAGAAATGAACATTATTAATGGTGATGTTGCAGGAGAAAAACGTAAAGGAATTATTGATGATTTTAGTAAAACTTCTGGTTTTAATATTTTAATTATCTCACCTAGAGCTGGTGGAGTTGGTCTCAATATAGTGGCGGCTAATCATATTATTCATTTAGAGAGATGGTGGAATCCTGCTGTCGAAGAACAAAGCACAGATCGAATTTTCAGAATAGGTCAAACTCGCCCTGTATTTATTTATTACTTTTTATCTGTTCATTCTGATTATGAAGATGACAGTTTTGATATCGAATTAGATAAATTACTCAAAAAGAAAATGTCCCAGAGTACACAAATTTTTTCTCTCTCAGAACCTGCTGATTTTGAAAAAAATGAATTCTATCGTAACGTCACAAAAGAAGAAAGAATGTATTTTGATAATAAAGGCTCTTTCTATAATACAGAAGAGTGGAAAAATTTACGACGTATGGTTTTTAACAAATTTCCACTTATTTGTATGCGTTGTGGAAACAAAAAGAATTTAGAAGTAGATCACGTAAAGCCTAGATCAAAATATTCTAAACTTGAATTAGATATTGATAACCTTCAGATCCTGTGTAGAGATTGTAATACTCTAAAGGGTGTTACGGATTCTCTTGAATGGGATTTTAGAAAAAAACAGATTTAACATTTTCATCAAATTATTTCAATTGCTCGGTGATCACACATTCTGTCGCAACTTCAGATTCTCTGTCTCCTTTTTCCATATTTTTGTACTCATCAGATGTGGTGATCGAGTCCGATTCGAATGATGATGCCGGTTTTTTGTTTGAGGGAATTGAGGATAACGCATTGTAATAAGAACAATATCCGAAACACGTCTTATTCAAGATAAGTAATACTTACCCAGTGTTTGCTTAAGTACTTTGCAGGGACCCATACTTGTCCTTTTTCGCACTCATGTTTTTCCTGATATATATCGCATATTTCTCCAAAGGAGTTTCTTAATAAGTACTTACAAGTATTAGATTTTTCGTCAAATTTTCTAGCCACAATAGAACTTGCATGTACCAGAGATTGGCCACTAGGAAAATTAGATAATAATTCATCATCAAGATAGTAGGAAATACCAATGATGTTACCTACATCCAATTGAGTGTTGATGTTACGAAGAAGATGCTTATCTGATATTGATGCACCTATTATTCTATCTAAGATTGATTCTGATTGGTCTAGGATTGATATCCGTTGTTTGTACCATTTGTACACGATATTTATATTTTCTATTTTTATTCGTTTATCTTTGCAACTCTCTGTAATGATTTGATTGATAATATCATTGGGTTTTGTTGTTTTTTCAAAAACTTCAAGTATTTGTTGATCATCTACATTAAATATTTCTTTGAATCCACCATCGAAGTTTTCTATAAAAGGGCAATCCCCAGCACAGCCCCCTGAAGCATTGGTAGCAACTTGCCTATCATATTGTGCTTTTAAGTCTTCAAATTTTCGCAATTCTGCTCTTAAACTACTATCTCTTTCAAAGCTAAAACCAGATGATTTAACATTCTCTTCAAGGCAAACCCCCTTCTTTATGGCTAGATCTATACTGGTACGCAAGTTTCCAGCCCTTCGATCACTTTCTTTTCCCGTTTTAATCGGTGTATCAACCAAACCCCTTCTAAATCGATCAGCATGCCATTTACTAGAACTGTTATAAGTATTGGCAACATCCACTGCTGAAACCAATACACCTAAATTATGGCTGATTAGGTCTGCAGCAACATAGGCATAGCACCAACCCATATCCGCTTGATCTCTGATATGGTTGACGAGGGGAGGCTTTCGGTTGTCTTTATTCGTGCAGTTATTGTCTGAGGGTTCCCCTGCTTCTGTAAAAAAAGCAGTGAATGCAACAAACAAGATGAATATTTTTAAAGTGAGAGTATTTGGTTTTTTCATTTTGAAGCTCCTCTTTACTTATGAGGCGTATTTTATTATTTGTAAAAGTAATATCACAACTTGAATATAGGCTATGGGTGAGGATCATTAGGAACTGGACCAAGGGGGGGTATAGGTAGGGGAATTGAAGAAGCTGAGGCAGTACCATAACTTTTGTGCGTTGCATAGAAAAAAATGAATCACTGTCTCATGGTGAAAAGCATTCTTACTTTGAGACAGTTATTGCGAAATATTAAAAAAAAGTTTGTACTTTTTTAAACAGTTCTCCGACGCTAGGTGCTGTGATGAACTAAATAAACAAAAAAAAGAGGACAAAAAAGAGGACATTTAGTTCGTATTATGGCAACAAAAAGAACAAAAAATAAAGAATTCTATTTTATTGATTTATTTGCTGGTTCAGGTGGCTTTTCCCTTGGATTAAAAGCGGCTGGATTCACTCCACTTGGATCTGTTGAAATCAATCCAGTTGCTCAAAAGACACTTAAGACTAACTTTGGTGAACCAGTCCTTGATTCAATTGTTACAGGGCGTGGGGATGTTACTAGGGTAAATGTTAAAAGACTCCGAAGGGAAATGATTGAGATCGGTGTTCCGAAATTAGACTTGTTGGTTGCTTGCCCACCATGCCAAGCATTCTCTAGAGTTGGTAGAAGTAAGCTTGATTCACTAGCAGGTGTTAAAGGTGCTCATCCTAAAGACCCTCGAAACCAACTGTATAAGAATATTGGAAAGTATCTTCGAGAACTTAAGCCTAATGTTTTCGTGTTTGAGAATGTTCCCGGTATGCTCTCAGTTGGCGGTAAAAACATAGCTGAGAAGACGTGCAAGCTTGCAAGAAAACATGGATACAATGTTAAGGCTACGATTCTAAATGCGGCTTGGTACGGAAGCCCTCAAATTAGAAAAAGAATAATCATAATTGGTTACCACAAATCTCTTGGCATTGAACCAGTATTCCCTGTCATAAGACACAATGGACCGAAGATAGAAGGTCAGATGTCTGTGAGTGATAGCAATCTAAAGTTTTGGAAAGAGCCGAGCTTCTTTGTTCCTTATTCAAAACTGAGAAAGTCAAAAACTACCAAACCATTTGTTACTACCTACGAAGCTTTATGTGATCTGCCTCCGTTTCGTGAACACCTAGTTGCTGAGAGATATGAAAAAAAATATCGTTTATTAAGAGAGTTTCATCCCAACAAGCCATATCGAAAAGGCGGAGTAAGCAACTACGGTAGATTAATGAGATGGTGGGAAGGCTTTGAAAGCGACAGAGTGCACGATCACTATGCTCGATGGACCCCTAGAGATTTTCGGATATTTAAGCACATGAAGGAAGGTGATAAGTACCCAGATGCTTTAAGGATCGCAAATAATTTATGGTGCAACGCTAAGAAAAGTGGACGAAAAGTGAAGAAGAAAGAGTTTGTTCCTCCATACTCTGATCAGTCATTTACCGAAAAGTGGAGGAAGTTAATTAGGTCAAAGCCTTCTTGGACATTGACGGCCCATCTAAGCAAGGACTCTTACAGCCACATTCATTACGACAGCAGTCAAGCTCGAACTATCTCGATTCGTGAGGCTGCCAGACTGCAATCATTCCCAGACGGTTTCAAATTCAATGGTTCTACAGGCGATATTTTTGCACAAATAGGGAATGCTGTACCTCCACTATTATCTAAAGCAATCGGCAAAGAGATTCGTACTCAGTTACTACAATCTAAAAAATGCAATGTACGCATAAATAGCAAGACAGAGGTTAAACTTTGAGTAATGTGTTGAGAGCACAGTTAGTTGCAGACTTAACCAAGGATTTGCTTGGTCCAAGAAGTGTGGCAGATGAGGTTATACCAGAAAAGCTTGATCCAAGGCAGGAATTTCAGGTAGGCCAGTTATACCCCAAAGTATCAGCAGTAGAGCGTAACCCAGATTCAGATGCAGAAATACCAGGAAACAGTACTGTTGACAACGATGATGCAGATGATGCAGATGATGCCACTTCTACTGTAGTGAGTTTAGGGCAAAACTTTCGTAGAAACCCAACTTCATTGGGTATTACTTTTAGCCTAAAACAAGATTGTAATCTCAAAATTTGTACAACATGGGCGAGATACAAAAAGCAAGAGGCCGTTGGATGGGTCAGGTCACCAAAACTTTTCGTTGTCAATTCAGATGCAGGTGCAGGTGAAAATGAAGATTTGCCCTCTGACAATAATGAAATCCGAATCATAGTCAAAAGATTCGGAACTGACATAAATAAAATTCGAGTTAGTATTTACGCTGCTTCACTTATTAATCTAAGTCCAGAGAGTAGAGTTTCCACTGAAGATCTAATATTTCAGCCAGAGATAAGAGTGTTGGTTGAAGATCCAAGCTTAATCGTAGGGATGGCGGAAGGTGGATTCTCATCTAGTGATGGAGAGTGGCGCACAAGCATGCGACAATACGATAACCGACCTGTACTGGCGAGAGGGCATTTGTGTGGAGCATATTGGAAAGAAATAGACCCTCAACAGAACAAGCCAATTGAATTTGATGAAATCCCTTTTGTATGGAAGGATGGTTTATATTTTCTGGAAAAAGGAAATGAAAGTGTACGAGAGTTCATGGAGCCAACATTACGTACAGATTTCTTGCCCATGTACTCGGCGTCTTCACCAGAATACGGGTTAGAGGGGTTGGCTTTAAATGCAGAAGACTTGTCTAACGCTAACAACAAGTCAGATCTGAAGAAATTAATTGAACCATTTCTTACTGCGTACCAAGAGTGGATTGATAAACAAAGGGAAAATTATTCAGATAGCTTAGATAAAGAGATTATTGAAAAGCACGAAATCGCCTTAAAGAGAATGACGGACGGATTGTCTTTTTTAATTGATAATAAGAATGCTAGGCTTGCGTTTAACTTCATGAATAAGGCGATGAACCTCCAGACCCAGTGGGCAAAAGGTGGACAAAACCTAATTTGGCGCCCCTTTCAGTTGGGTTTCATCCTTTTAACACTGAAGTCTTCTGTTCTAAAAAATGATCCTGATAGAGAAATTGCTGATGTACTTTGGTTTCCCACAGGTGGGGGAAAGTCAGAGGCTTATTTGGGTCTAGCTGCATTTGTTTCAGGCTTTAGGAGACTCGCATCTCCAAAAGATGAAGATGGTGATTCGACAGGAGAGGGAACAGCCATATTTAGTAGATACACTCTGCGTCTTCTGACGATTCAACAGTTTCGGCGAGCTTTGAGAGTACTGACCGCCATGGAGTTCTTAAGGTCTCAAAACCCAAGTAAAAAGGGCGGTGGTTGGTTGCCCTCAGGGGTAGAAATTAATGGTTGGGTTTGGGGGCGTTCACCATTCTCAATAGGTTTGTGGGTGGGCTCACGTGTTACACCAAATGATATTAAAGGAGGAAAAGCATATAAAAACTATTCTGGAGGGGGGGCCTTGTATGCACTAAAAAACTTACCTGCAAAAGGTGAATCAGACCCTGCACAGGTGTTGAACTGCCCTTGTTGTAATTCAATATTAGCGATTCCGGTTAAAGGTTTATCAAAAGGGGATCATACGATACACCTATTTTTATATGAACGACTGAATGCTACCAATACCCCCGAGCACAAAAAACAAATGTCATCCAATAGGGTCACTGTGAATGATTTTTTTCAAGTAAAGCATCAGTCAGGTCGCATACATATTGTCACTTTCAATATTTCCCTCAATAATTCAATTGAACCTACAGATATAATGAAATGGTGGAAGAATTGTATCGAGAAAAATTACAACAATATAAGGCTTGTTTCTTTCGAAATACCGATTAGGCCAGGGTATATTCCCATTTGTGCCAATCGTCGTGGTTCATCGATTATTGACTATGAAGTAAGATGCCCAAATCCAAAATGTGATCTTCATATCTCAAGCTTTCAGGAAAAAGAGCCAGGGCCTAAAACTTATCGATGGAAGAAGGTACACGACTTATTTGCAAGTCCTGAAAATGACAAAATTTCAATTGGAATTCCAATCCAATGCCATACTGTAGATGAAAAACTCTATCATTACCCACCTACATTAGTTGTGGGAACTTGTGATAAGATTGCCATCACACCCTCCAAAGCTGATGCAGCATCAATATTTGGTAGAGTTAGATCCTATGATCCAACTCATGGCTATAAGCAAGATTATCCTGAAGATGTAAGAGCTTCGGTATCAGTAAAAAATTTTGAACCGCCAAACTTGATAATTCAAGATGAGTTACATTTACTAGATGGACCTTTAGGATCTATCTTTGGACTGTATGAAACCGCATTGGATATTTTAACTGAAAAACCCAAATATGTGGCATCATCTGCAACCATTAGGAACTCAAACCAACAAGTTGGAAGCATAATGAGTCGAGAGGCTCAGATATTTCCACCAGTAAACAGTGATATAAATGATGGGTTTTTCTTGTGTATAGGGGAACCACACGCTCTAGATGAATCAGGATCTGGTCGATTGTTTTTTGGAGTTGCAGCTCCTGGTAAGGCTGCTCAAACGCCTATTGTAAGAATTTGGTCAAGATTATTGCAATCCACTTACGAGTTTATAAATTCTGGTGGCAGCAAGAAGGAAGCTGACTATTTTTGGACACTCGTCGGCTACTTTAATGCAATTAGAGAACTAGCCGGCGGAGAGGCCCTTTGGCGCCAAGATATCCCAGATCGAATTAAAGAGATTTCAAAGTTAGTAGGCACTGCAGGCACTACTGCGCGAGATATAACTGAAATGACATCTTTTAAGAACTTATCAAGTCAAACAGACTCCAGTGAACTTCCAGGAATATTAGTATCTATGGAAAAAACCTTAATGAACGGGGATTCACTAAATGGTGTAGCTGCAACTTCAATGTTTGGAACCGGAGTAGATATTGACCGACTCTCCCTAATGGTTGTGCATGGGCAACCAAAATCAGCTTCTTCATATATACAAGCAGTGGGAAGAATTGGGAGAAAAAGAGCTGGGCTAGCAGTAATGTTCTTGCGTGTTGCTAGACCTCGTGACTTGAATCATTATGAGTTCTTTACAGGTTACCACAGACGATTATCCGTTGCTGTAGAGCCTATTTCTGTCAAACCATTAGCCCCTAGAGCTATCGAACGAATTCTGGGACCGCTTATTGTAATGCTGTATAGGAATGCAAAAAAAAATACGATTAATTTGCCAAGAGATTTATGGAAGAAAACAGAGGGTGCAAAAGAAATTCTAAAGCTTGATGATAGCGCTATTGATTTTGTTGAGAATATGCTTCGGGAAAAATGGGAAGCACAACCCGAAGATCGCAGACCACCTAAGCTGGATGAATTAATAGACTTGGTTCGATCTTCAATAAACCAATGGAAGGACTTGGCAAGTAAATCCGAGAACGATAAAAACTCTTTGCAATATACAGACTGGACTAATAATAGAGGAAAAGCTGTATTGGGTCCGCCGAGTGTGTCCACTGGAAACTATGCTTATCGTAACGCTCCAACTTCACTAAGAGAGGTAGAAGCAACTATAAAAATTAATACAAGGGGTACGTAAATGCCTCAAGAGATTAGAGCAACACAATATGTTATAACATTTGGTCCAGGTGCAATTGTCGAGACACCTGATGGCCCCTTTATACTTAAAAGTATTGACAGTGTATTAAAACATATCCAGGAATCTCAAAAAAGTCCTGAAGATTATGCGATAAGTGACCCACGTCTTCAAAGAGGACTACTTAAAGGAGGCAGAGTATTTAGTGTCCCTGATGAATCGAAGAATAGCAATTTTATTCATCCAACTCGTTCATTCCCTTTCTGGAACCTGTGTGTGAAACATCCGACAAACATTCTCTATTTTAGAAAAAATGGTTGTCCAGAGTGTAAAGTGACCGAAAAAGCAGAATCGGAAAACGCAAAATTTGCAATTAGGTTCGTAGCGGCCTGTCCAAATGGTCATCTGAGCGACATTAGCTGGTCATGGATGGTTCATAGGGGAAGTAAAAACACATCTGATTGCCAAAATACAGATTACTTTTTATGGCTCGGAACAGGCTCATCACTGTCAAATATCAATATACGATGTCCTAATTGCCAAGCCTCTAAAACACTTGGAGAAATCTATAATATGAAACAGCATTGTAAGGGAAGCTACCCAGAAAAAGATGTGCAGTCAAATGATTGTGAGCAAGATGCAATTATTTTGCATAGAGGAGCAACACAACTTAGAATTGCTGAAGTTATGACGTCTTTTACCATTCCGTCAAAAAGAGTTATACACGATATACTCCAAAGACAGAGTTTTAACCCTTTATTCATTTCACTTAAAGCTATGGGAGAAACTGAAGAAAATTTCAATAACTTACTTAATCGATTTGTTAGAGATCAAGAGATCCCTAAAAGTATCGCAGATGCTATTAAAGTATTTTCATGGGAGGAGATAGTAGAGGCCAAGAAAGAAATAAAAGATCTCTTAAAAGAAAAAACCGTGACCAAATATCTTATCCAAGAGCATAAAGCATTGGAGCGTACTGCTGATACTGGCTATCCCTCTCATCCAAGTGAGATTGAGAGTAGAATTGGAGAGCCACCCAATTTTCAGGTTAATAAAGAAGGAATTCAATATTTTCGTGCTTTTAACAATAATATTCCCTTTCGTATTGTCCCAATAGAAAGACTAAGAACTGTTTTGGTTCAAAAAGCTTATAGACGAGTAAGATTTGATGACCCCAATATCCCTTCAACATCAGTAGCTGGTTTTGAGTATGGTGTACCGGATGTTCCTTGGTATCCAGGGGTAAAGCATTCTGGAGAAGGCATCTACATAGATATCGATAGGAAAGCTCTAGGAAAAGAGTTTTACCCATCTTCTAGCAGGGCACAACAATGGGATGAGCTATTAAAAGATCAGCCGTTGCCAAATGGAGACAATAGCTTAGTTGAATGGAATGCATTGTCCGTTTGGTGGCATACGTTTGCGCACAGATTGATAAATGCTTTATCTATTCATTCAGGATATTCATCTGCGTCGATCAGGGAAAGAGTTTACTTGACTAAAGGTGATCGCCAAGGACTTCGGGGGGCAATTATTCTATATACTACACAGGCTGGAGGGGATGGAACACTAGGTGGTTTAACATCATTGGTTCCACAGTTTGACAAGGTTTTTAAATTAGCACTAGAGACAATCAACAATTGTAGTAATGATCCACTTTGTGAAAACGCAGAAATTGATAAACAAATCAAGCTAGGATCCGCTTGCTATTCGTGCCAGATGGTATCGGAAACATCTTGTGAGCACATGAATGGCTATTTGGACAGAAAATTACTTCTATCAGATCCAATTTAGGAATGAGGTATTAGAAATTATGAAGGATTTTACGATTGATTTAACAAGCTTGCCACCTAGGTGGACGGATAGCACTTTAACATCCATTAAGAATATCCTTACTCATGCGGAAAAAACAAAACACCCCTTGCTTGTGGTGCTACCCCCAGAGACCAACCCATCTGCTATGGCGGCATTCGCTTCACTTCTTTTCTTGCCCAATATGCAGGAGCCACCGGTACCTCATTGTAAAATTGCCCTAGCTCCTGGTAGATATTTTGTTCGAGATCTGATGGACACCTTCTTTACTGTCCAAGGGCTACATAGAACCATTCAGAAAGTTCGTGTTAATAGTAGCTACCAACGATTACCTCCGACTATGGAAAAATTAAATAATCTACTAAAAAACAACCCGAATAAGAACGTCTATTTTCATTGGGTTTGGCGATGTAATAGAGTTTGGGAACATTATAATTCAATCAAAGAAGCTAAGCTTTCACCTAGAGGTTATTTTGGTCGTGACGACAAATATGATTCAGTCATTGATATTATTGAGAGTGAATACTTAGCTTGTTCATCAGTTAAGAATAGGCACTACGACATGCTAGTCTACTGTCCATTTTATCACTCATTTAGCTATGGGGGGTGGGTTGACAAAATTGATCACGTCGAAGAAACTGTTAAAAACTTTAATGCAGACAGAAAAATTGTTGTAGTTAGAAGTCCTTATGGCTTTTGGGCACAAAAGCTTGAGGGAAAACTCAAGGCTCCAGGGTTTATTAGTGTAACAGCCCCTCCTTCAAGCTCTAGAGAACCCATAAAAATACAGATCCTAGATAGTGTCTTATCCGTAGAGGAATCTCAGATTCTTTACAGGCTTATCCAGAAAAATTGGGGAAAGTTGCCGATAGAAGAACGAACAGTCATAAAAGAGATACGTGATATATTAAGAAAAACATTGGTATTTCTTAGTCCTCTTTCTAAAGAGGAGGCGAATAGTATAGCTAATGGACTTGAACAAGTTTTTAAAACTTTGGACTTAAATCTTATTCCTAATGGGGACAAAGTAGTTCAAAAACTTTTGGAATGGCTTAGAAGTAATCCAGAAAATCAAAAGCTCTCACACATTCTGGAATTATCTAAATCTCTTCCATTAGAAGTTTGGGTGACTCATCGACTAGATCAAAAAGCATTAGAGGATAGTAGCGATGGGGAAACTAGTAACCTGCAAGTTAAGCTAACAGATGGAAGAATGAAATTTCTGGGTAATCGTTCTGGAAATAAAACTGTGTTATCTAGAGTCGATAGAAAAAGCGATTTAGACTGGGTTTCTCATCTTGCACCAGGAGACATTATTATTCTTAGTTCTTGGGAAGTTGTGACACGAGCTTGGACAATTGAAAACCTATGGGAGAGGTCTGAACAGTGGAGGTCAAATTCCGTGAAAGAGGGAATTATATCAGAAAGCGCAAAGGGGCATGATCCAATGCTCGAACTTGCTGATTTTATTACTAAGCAAGTTAAAGATGTAAAAGCCTTGTTACAGAAGGATTCTGATGAGGATATCGATCAAGAGGATCTTTGGTGGGACAATATCTATAAACAAGGAACAACAACTACACCTGTTGCAATTTCATCCTTACCACTGGATAAAAATGGAATAGATGCTTATGAAGCACGTTTTGAGGATGCGACGGGCATTTGCTTTAGCGAATCTCATGATGTGCAGATCTATCGCGAAGCCGAGGATGAATCTGAAATTCTAACCATTTCTGCGGAAAAATTGATGATAAATGATGTTGCGATAATCTCCAAAGATGAAGAACGTGGAAATATCCTTGATATTATTATGGAGCACTTGGAGGAGAGTCCAAAACTCGGTCCATATGCAATCTGTGTAAAGGACTGGAAGGATGCGCTTAGAATTGGTTTTCATAAGAGAGGAGGATCAGTTAGCAACATAAGAAAAGAGCTGATAGATAAAGGCTGTAGGGTAGACCCCATGACTGTCAAATCTTGGGTAGTTGGTACGATCATGGCTCCGCAAGATAAATCACATATAAAGATCTTGGCCGAAGTGCTAGAAGTTGAAAACATAGACTTTGAACTACTAGATACTTCCTTGGTGAAACTGCGGGTCATACCTAGGGTAATAGGAAGGCTTTTGAATCAATTCATAACTGACAAATCGCTAAGCCCAGAAAAGAAAAGAGAACTGGAAAAGCTAATATTAGATTCAGGTCTAGATCCTGATGTCATCCGTAATTCGATAGATACCAAGAAAATTATTTCAATATCAAAAGAGCCAATTAAAATATCACCAAGCTTTGCAAATAAGTTGTTTACTTACGCTAGCTAAATTGGCTGTAGATGCTTGAGTTTACTCCGAAAAAACGAGTACTGTTTTAAGCATCTCTTGTCTGTATAAAAGAGGGCTTTTTGTTGTTTTTTCAAAAACTTCAAGTATTTGTTGATCATCTACATTAAATATTTCTCTAAACCCACCATCGAAGTTTTCTATAGAAGGGCAATTCCCAACACAGCCCCCTGAAGCATTGGTAGCAACTTGCCTATCATATTGTGCTTTTAAGTCTTCAAATTTTCGCAATTCTGCTCTTAAACTACTATCTCTTTCAAAGCTAAAACCAGATGATTTAACATTCTCTTCAAGGCAAACCCCCTTCTTTATGGCTAGATCTATACTGGTACGCAAGTTTCCAGCCCTTCGATCACTTTCTTTTCCCGTTTTAATCGGTGTATCAACCAAACCCCTTCTAAATCGATCAGCATGCCATTTACTAGAACTGTTATAAGTATTGGCAACATCCACTGCTGAAACCAATACACCTAAATTATGGCTAATTAGGTCTGCAGCAACATAGGCATAGCACCAACCCATATCCGCTTGATCTCTGATATGGTTGACGAGGGGAGGCTTTCGGTTGTCTTTATTCGTGCAGTTATTGTCTGAGGGTGTTGCTTCTGTAAAAAAAGCAGTGAATGCAACAAACAAGATGAATATTTTTAAAGTGAGAGTATTTGGTTTTTTCATTTTGAAGCTCCTCTTTCTTATGAGGCGTATTTTATTATTTGTAAAAGTAATATCACAACTTGAATATAGGCTATGGGTGAGGATCATTAGGAACTGGACCAAGGGGGGGGGTTAGGTAGGGGAATTGAAGAAGCTGAGGCAGTACCATAACTTTTGTGCGTTGCATAGAAAAAAATGAATCACTGTCTCATGGTGAAACGCATTCTTACTTTGAGACAGTTATTACGAAATATTAAAAAAAAGTTTGTACTTTTTTAAACAGTTCTCCGATGCTAGGTGCTGTGGATAAAATAAACAAAAAAAGCAAAGAGGAGGAATTATGTTAAGGATGTTAAGAAACAATAAAGGGTTTTCGCTTCTGGAAGTCCTGATCACGGTTGGGCTTATCGCCGTTTTGACGGGAATTGCCGTTCCGTCTTATCGGGCATACAAAACGAATGCGGTCAGAGTAGCTGTTAAGTCAGATCTATCTAATGGGCACAGAGCCTATGTGGCCTATGATGCTACACAAGACAGTTTTTGTGCATCTCTAAATGCTGTAGGCCTCGGATGGAAGATTGATAACTCTGCCAATTACCGAGAGGCGGGCTTTTATGGCTTTGGAGAGTCTGACGGTTGTGCTGGTCTTGGTGCCGAAACCGTGAAAAAGACATCTGCTGGTGGAAGATGCGAAGATGCTTCTGCAGACGTGGTTAGTGGTATAACGATTGAGGAGGATTGTACTGGCTCCAACACGTGGAATAATGTGGGTGCAGTGTTTAGCGGAGCAGCTGCTGCCTGTTCACTAGCCGCACAAACGTTTAAAATGGGAGCGCACACAAGTACTGCTGGCTTGGGTGGTGAGTTCTTTCAAATAGATCAGGACGGTGCAGCTGGTCTTGGCAAAGCCGATGGAACAGATTGTAAGTGATGGGTCTTAAGTATCTAGTCATTCGTGGTGCTTAGATATGACAAAGAAAATGTGGATGGGGACAGGCAAAACAGTCTGTCCCTTTCTTTTGGTAACTAGCTTTTATTTTGGTAACGAAAATTTAAAAATAGGGGGATACTGATGACAAAAAAAGATAAGAAATTTCTCATGTTTTTGGCTTTTGCACAAACAGGAGTTTTGTTCAGTCTGATATCTGTTTCCGGTTGGTTTTGGTCTCAACACACTTTGAGCGTGATGCATCTAAACACTCTTAAAAATTTGAGTGAGCAATATACTCATTCTCTGGAAAACAGAAAATTTCTTCAAAGGGTCAATAAGCAAAAACGTTCCTTTGAAGGTCATGGGGTAGGAGTAAAAATCTCAAAGTAAGCACCTCTGCCTGCGCCCATCATGATGTACATGTACACGCAAGCCCCCTTGCCCTCCTCTTTTTTGGAGATCTTTATGTTTTCTTGGATGCGAAATAAAATACTGAATAGCTCTGTAAACAATAAATACAAAATTTTCAATCAATACACTAAGGGAGCTCTTGCATTAAAAACCGATGAAGAATTTAAAAAATATTGTTTTCAATGTTTTGAGAAAATTTCAAAAGAAAATAAAAAAGATATAAAATCTTTAAGTCTTGCAGATATTTCTCGTGTGTTAAATAAAATTAACAAAAAAGCTCCTAAGCTGTTAAGAAAAATCACTCTCAAACAATTCCAGCAAGCCTTAACTTTTACAGGGACTGCAGGTAATTTTATGACAATAATTTCTGCTATCGCTTCACCTTTTTCTCTTGTTTATCTTGCTTTAAAACTTAAATATAAAGAAAAAGCAAAATATGCTTTTGGAATATGGGTTGTAACTTGGATTGCTAGAGAAATATATGAAAAGATACCGAAAAAGAATGCAAAATGGTCTTTTCATAATTTGTTCAATTTCTTTAAATGAAGCCCTTGCCATCCCTTGTTTGATGGAGTAAAAACCAATCGTTCCTAAGCTGTCAGAGGCTTGCCCTCTTACTATCACCCCCAAAATGAGCTACTTAGCTGTCTTTCTTGGCATTCTTTTCTTCTTTGTCTATTGAATATATTAATATCAGGAAAGGACTTAAGCTCCAGAAAAAGGCGAAAGTTTTTTCTGACTTGTTATATTCACTATTCCAGCCATGTTCACAATTTCCATGCGTACAAGCTTCTTTGACGTTCTCACAATTAGTTAGACCTATAAAACAATAAAGAATTAAACCAGCAATAGGAAACATTTTCTTAGATTTACTGTTTAAAGAATTGATATAAAAAACAATTCCAATACAAGAAACTGCAGAAATTAAAAATATGATATGACCTAAGTGTGTAATAGATATTAAAAAGAGAAGAAACGCGAATATAAAAATTTTACTCAAGATATTCATTCTAATGAAGCGTTCTTTAATATTTTTAATTGTCATGATTTTTAAAAGCTTTCCAATCTATGTTTTTATATTCTGCAATAGTCGTGTTTAAAAAATCATCCATACCAAAACCTCCCTTTTATTTTACTTAATGCTAAATAATTTTTCAAAATAAATTCTTATTTTTTATTGTTTCAAAATGATACATGATTGAGCTTTTTTTTTTTCATATAATCTATATATTTATATAGACAGCACTCAATAGCTTGGTAAAATTTTATTCAATTATGGAAATCACAAAAATTGAAGTTAAAAATTATAGATTACTAAAAAATTTTTCTATTGATCTAAAAGATGAACTATCTTTGGTTATTGGGAAAAATAATACTGGAAAGACTTCTTTGTTATCCATAATGGATAAATTTTTAAACTCTGCAACTTCTGATGTATTTTCATTTGATGATTTCAATTTAGATTTTTCAGAAGATTTAAAAAAATGGATTGAAAGTGAATCAAAAAACTATAAGGAAGATGGCATAAGATTAAAAATATTTATTGATTATAATGAAGAAGACAATTTAACCAATATAAGCAAATTGATGATGGATTTAAATCCGAAAAACAATAAGATTCTATTATTATTTGAATATATTTTGACTGCTGATAAATGCAAAAAGCTTAAAAATGATTTTTTTGAATTTAAAAACAAGCAAAAAAAACAAAAAGATTTATTTTTCTTTTTAAAAAATAATCATCATAGGTATTTCAAATTGTTCAAAAAAACAATTGATCTTAAGGATGAAAATAATTTTACTGATTTAGGAAAGAAAAATATTTCTCTTAAAAATGTTATCAACTATAAAGTTATTAAAGCAAACAGAGATGTTTCAAATAAAGATTCCGACAAATCACTTTCTTCACTTTCTTCAAATATTTATGAACGCATGAAATCTACTGAAACACATCAGTATTTAATAGATAAACTCACAAATACATTACATGATGCAGATGATTCTTTAAATGAAAATTATAAAAATATATTTACTTCTGTTATAGAAAAAGTAGAGAAATTTGGTGGTATTCATCCAAAGGATACTGACATTTCTATAACTTCCACATTACAACAAAAAGACATATTAAAAAGTAATACAACTGTTTTATATAAACACGGAGAACATAAATTACCAGAAAGTTATAATGGGTTAGGATATATGAATCTCATAAATATAATCTTTGAAATTGAAATAAAAATTAATGAGTTTAATCGAAAAATTGATGACAATCCTGCAGATATTAATTTGCTTTTTATTGAAGAACCAGAAGCTCATACTCATCCACAAATGCAGTATATTTTTATTAAAAATATTAAAAATTTGCTAAAAAATCGAATTGATGATGAGAAAAAACTACAATCTATTATAAGTACCCACTCATCACATATTGTTTCAGAAAGTGACTTTAATGATATTAAATATCTTAAAATCGAAAAAAATAGTGTTGTTTCAAAAAATCTATCTGAATTAGAGAATCAATATTCAGATAATACAGATGATTCTAAAAATGAAATTGAAAAAAGAAACTTTAGATTTTTAAAACGATATTTAACTCTCAATAAGGCAGAATTATTTTTTGCTGATAAGGCAATTTTTATTGAAGGTGATACGGAGAGAATTTTGTTACCTGCAATAATGAAAAAGATTGATCAAGAAAAAAATGATCAAGAAGAAGATACTATCCCATTACTTTCACAAAATATATCTATTGTAGAAACTGGTGCATATTCTCATATTTTTGAGAAATTTATAGATTTTATTGGAATTAAATCATTAATTATTACGGATATAGATTCCGCTAATATTGAAACAGAGAAGTGTAAAGTAGTTGATGGAGCAATTACAACAAATGCTTCTCTAAAATTCTTTTATAATCAGGAGGGTAATCTTAATGAGTTTAAAGATAAAGACATAATTGAAATGATTTTAAAAAAAGACCCTCAAACTAAACAATGGGTTAAGGATAAAAATGGATCTTTACTTTGTGTTTATCAAAGGGAAGAAAAAAATTCTGATAATCAAGAATATCACGCAAGAAGTTTTGAAGATTCATTTATCCATTTAAATTGTAAATTTATTACAAGTAATTTATGTAATTTTAAAAGTTTGAAAAATATTAAAGATTTTAAAGATAATTCAAAAGATTCATATGATTTAGCCAATCATTGTATTAAAAGCAAGCCAACATTTGCTATAGATATTTTATTAAATAGTGAGACAAAAGAAGATGGTATAACAAAAAAAGATTTTAGTAATTGGGACACTCCAGATTATATTGTTCAAGGATTATCATGGTTAAAAAAAGATTAAAGCTAGAAGCTGAAGTTCAAGAAATATTAGGACATACTGATAATGGTGATAATTTTTTATTGAGTGGTGGGGCTGGAAGCGGTAAAACATACTCATTAATTGGAACTATAAAACAAATAATATCAGAAAATCCAACTTCTCAAATTGCTTGCATAACTTATACAAATGCTGCTGTAAAAGAAATTCAAGATAGAGTAGATTATAAAAATCTAGCTGTTTCAACAATACATGATTTTTTATGGGACAATATGAAGCATTTTCAAAAAGACTTGAAAAGTTCTTTGATTGCATTGATGAATGAGAAAGAATCTAAAATAAAAAATCCAGAAGAAAAGTCTGTGTCTTCTGATTATTTTGATGATTTAGAAAATGGTATTCAATACAAAGAATATCTTATCATAAAAGAGGGAATTATATCTCATGATGAAGTTTTGACTTTAGCCAATCACTTATTTAAACAATATCCAAAACTTTGTGACATTTTAAAAGATAAGTTTCAATTTATTTTTGTAGATGAATATCAAGATACAAATGAACAAGTTATTGAAATTCTTCTTAAGCATTTAAAACAAAGTAAAAAGAAAAATATTATTGGGTTTTTTGGAGATTCTATGCAGTCTATTTATACTGGCGTAATCGGTAATTTGAATAATTATTCAAATTGTATTAAGGAAATTAAAAAAAACCAAAATAGAAGAAACCCACAACTTATAATAGATTTTGCAAATCATCTAAGAGAAGATGTTGATCAACTTGAACAAGAGCCGTCCAAAGATAAAAATGCTCCAAATATGGAAAATGGAATAGTAAAAAAAGGCGATATTAAATTTTATTATTCTAATGACAATAATATTGACTTAATAAAATCAAAAATTGATTGGGATTTTGAAAATACTAAAGAAACAAAAATATTACATCTAACTCATAATTTAATTGCTTCAAAGGCAGGTTTTGAAAACCTAATGAAAATTTATAACAAGGATGGAATTATTAAGTATAAAAATAAAATAAAAAGATTTATAAAAGATAAGAATATTACTGTTGATTTTTCTGAATTTATTTTTAAGAAAGTTGTAGATCATCTAGGACAGAGAATTCCTCCAACACATGGAATGAAAAATTTTATAAATGAGAATTCTGATTTATATAGCTTTGCAGAAAAACAACAATGGAAATATTTTTCAAAGATATATTTAGATTCAGATATGTTAGTTGATAATAAAAAACAAGACGAAGATGAAACAAACAAAAAAGGTTCTAAAAGAGATAATTTAATTCAACATCTTTTTAAAATACAAAATAATATATTTTTATATAATTCAAAGAAATTTAATGAATTTATACGAAAAACAGAATATAAGATAAGTACTATTGCAGATAAAATAGAATTAAAAAATCGAATTGAAGAATTAACAAAAGTGGAAAATAAAACAATAGAAGAAATTATAAATAAAGCTCATGATTATGGTATCTGTAAAAAAGATGATAAATTGGATAAATTTATAAAAGAGAAGGAATATGTTTATTATCGTGTGAAACAAATAAAATTTGTTGAATTTCAAAAATTGTATAAATATGTTGAAGGCAACACAATATTTTCAACTCAACATAGTACGAAAGGAAATGAATTTGATAATGTTTTGGTTATTTTAGATAACGGAAAATGGAATCTTTATAATTTTGAAAAATTATTTGTAAATAACAAACGTACTAGTGTTATAACTCGTACTCAAAAAATATTTTATGTTTGTTGTACTCGTGCGAAAGAAAATTTAGCATTTTTTGTTCAGAATCCAAAAAAAGAAATGATATATAAGGCAGAAAAATGGTTTGGTGCTAACAATGTTTGCAAGATATAAAAGTCTAATCTCATTTTTTTGATGTAGAATTCAATATATCAACTATCTGATTTCCAGACGAAGAGTCTTTTTGATTTTTTATAAACCCAGTTTCTTGTGGTAAAAATACAGCTTTAGTCAATTCCAGTACAATAGCATTTGATGTTTCTTTATTCGATTCACTCGCTGTTTTTTGTATGGAGTGTAAAATATCTTGATATGAATCCAAAGCATTTTGTCTATGTTTATTTAAGCTATATTGATGTTTGAGAGATAAATGATTTGTTTTAAGTACAGATACTAATAATAAAAGAATTGTGAATATAAAAATTTTATTAAGGATATTTCCCTTAATGAGTAATTCTGAGATATTTTCAATTTTTATATTGTCATTGAAGCTGAAAAGGAAAAAAGCAATTCCACAAGCTACAGTAGCAAATAAGAATAATGCTATTCCATAAAACTGAGAAGCTGTTTCATTTTTTTTCGCTTCTTTTTCAAAAGATTCTCTATAGCGAGTCACTCCACGTTCTAAGGAGGATTTTGCAGCATGTTGACTAATAGCTTCTCTTGCTTCACTTAATTCTTCTGTTGCTTTTGTTGTATCTAAATCATCTTTCTTCAATTTGTATGTAGACATATTTATGGATCTAAGGTCTCTTAATATCAAAATACAATTGTGCCAAATTGAAGCTCTCAAATTCATAACAATACGTATTATTTCAGAATGCTCATGAGTTGTATCAGGGATAGGTTGATGCTGTCTGATTGTATTTGTAATTTTTGAAAATTCAGTGAGTAAATCTATCAAAGTTTGTTGATAATTTTCAAACTGCATTTCATAATTTATTTCGAATCGGCCTTTATAATTTATTTTTGTAAGCACATTTATTATGTCATCGATTCCATATTTAATAGAATCTAAATGTAGTTCTAGTTCTTTAAGATGATGCTCTCCTAAATCTTCTCTTAAGAGAGCTCTCCAATCTGTCTTGTTATACTCTGGAACAATTTTTTCTAAATATTTATGGTTACTAAAAATACTCATACCAAAACCTCTACTTTATTTTACTTAATAATAATTAATTGTTCAAAATAAATTCTTGAGTTTAAAGATATCTATTGTTTCAAAGTGATACATGGTTACGTTTTTTTATATGATTTACATAGTTTTTGTAGATCAGCCTTCAATAGATTGCTAAACTTTTTTTTGGAGATCTTTATGTTTTCTTGGATGCGAAATAAAATACTGAATAGCTCTGTAAATAATAAATACAAAATTTTCAATCGATACACTAAGGGAGCTCTTGCATTAAAAACTGATAAAGAATTTCAAGATTATTCTTTTCAATGTTTTGAGAAAATTTCAAAAGAAAATAAAAAAGATATAAAATCTTTAAGTCTTGCAGATATTTCTCGTGTGTTAAATAAAATTAACAAAAAAGCTCCTAAGCTGTTAAGAAAAATCACTCTCAGACAATTCCAGCAAGCCTTAACTTTTACAGGAACTGTAGGTAATTTTATGACAATAATTTCTGCTATCGGTTCACCTTTTTATATTGTTTATTTTGCTTTAAAACTCAGATACAGAAAAAGAGTAAAATATGCTTTTGGAATATGGGTTGTAACTTGGATTGCTAGAGAAATATATGAAAAGATACCGAAAAAGAATGCAAAATGGTCTTTTCATAATTTGTTCAATTTTTCAAAATGAAGCCCTTGCCATTCCTTGTTTGATGGAGTAAAAACCAAGCTTTTCGGGCTGGCTTGTCTTCTTGCTAGCTAAGTAATAAACTGGGTAACAACTGCTGATTTTTTTCATCATGATGCGACTTACTTTCTGTTTTTTTCTCAGCCTCATTCTTCTTTCTTGCAACAATCCAAAAGCAGAGATGGCAAAGTCTGATCACTTTGACGGGAAAAGATTTTTTAATCCAACAGGACAATCTCGTACAGATAAAACATTTCTTGATCTCATTAAGTGGCGGTTTTCTGATAAGAAAAAACAATGGCCTGAATGGATAAAAGCCAAGCAAAAAAAAGTTTTATCTAAAAGAGTTAAAAAAGGTGAACTGCGAGTGAGCTTCATCAATCACGCAACGGTTTTAATTCAAATGGACGGCCTAAATATCCTGACCGACCCGATATGGTCTAAAAGAGCTTCCCCCTTCACTTTTTTAGGCCCGAAAAGAGTCCAGCTCCCCGGAATCAAGTTTGAGGATCTACCAAAAATAGACGCCATTATCATTAGCCACAATCACTATGACCACATGGATACCCCGACCATTAAAAGGCTCACAAAGCGAGACAAACCAAAAATCATTTTCGGTCTCGGGAATGTTCGCCATTTAGATAAGCTATCAAAAAAAAATTCCATAGAACTGGATTGGAATGAAAAAATAAAAATTGGGGAACTAACAATCAGCTTTCTTCCCTGCCAACATTGGTCAAAAAGAAGCCTAATAGATACCAATAAATCCCTATGGGGAGCTTTTGCCATAAAGGGAAGTCATAAGGTGTATTTTGCAGGGGACACGGGGTATGGAAAGCATTTTAGGGAAGCGGGTGAGGGGTTTGGGGGCTTTGATCTAGCCCTTATCCCCATCGGAGGCTACGAACCTAGGTGGTTCATGAAAGGCTCTCACATTAACCCAGTGGAGGCCTACCAAGCCCACAAAGATCTTCGCTCAAAACTTTCCATTGGTATTCACTACGGGACCTTTCAGCTCACAGATGAGGCCATTGATGCACCCACGCTGGCACTGAAAAAACTTGTAAGGGGGGGAAGTGATTTTATTTTTTTAAAAAACGGGGAGAGCTACCCCAGTCCAAAATAAAAAAATCACTCATAAATATTGCCGTATAATGTTAGGTTTTACTTTTATCACTTTTAACTTACTGGATTTTTACGAGTTTTTAGATATAGACCAAAGCCTGTAAAAATGTTTTTTTGATAGGATGTAAATTTTAATAAAAATTTTGAAATATTTGGTGTAAGATTCCTGATGGAGGGCCTGGGATTGTGAAAACTTTTAATCATGCAGTGGCTTTTATTTTGCTTCTTTTATTTTTTGGAGCTTGTACCAATCAGCAGGATTTAGCTTCTGTTGAAGGCTTACCAGAAACAAATACACCCCCTGATGAAGTTTCGGCTTATTCAGTGATAAATAATTTCGTGAATGAGAGTTCTCCGAAAGGAGTGGTGGCTCTTCTCAAAACAGCTACCGGCAAGCAGTATATTGTACCCCCCACCAGATATGTTGGAATACGGACCGAAAAAGCAATCATAGAGGGTTTTAAACCTCAGAGTGTGGATAGTTGTACCAATCTTTCCGAAAAAGATTTTCCCGTCTTTGTTTACCTCTGTGAACCAGATCCAGAAGAATCCCCAGTAGATCAAATCACTCGTTTGAACCAAGAACTTGAGGAAATTGTTGCAGAAAATGAACCCGCACCTGCCCTTTGTTCTAGGGTCCGTGATATTGCACCCAATCGCATTGCTCAGATTTTTGTTCCCGGTCACTATGGTTTGAGTGGAGTGGGGGGTTTGTTGGTACTGGAAGTGTATCCAGTCTCTCCTTGTTCTCCAAGTTTTGAGGAATACATTCAAAATGCGGGAGAGTACCAACCCGTTGAGTCTATTTGAAAAAAAATGAATACTTAGCAAAAATCATTCAAGTCCTGTTTGATTCCCTTTCGTCTTTTCGATAGTATGGATCAGTGATTTTCAAACTGTGCTACATTGTTTTTTTACTTTTCAATCCAATTTCTTTGTTGGCCCTTGAGAAACAAAAAGAGGAAAAAGGCCCAAAGCCAAGCGATAAAAAAATGGAAAAATCTTTGCTTCAACAACATCCCAAGCAATTCGATATCACTTTAAAAGTGGATAAGTACGAACTAGAAAATGGAATGACGGTTTTGTTGCATAAAGACCGCCGTATTCCCTATGTGTATCACCAACTATGGGTGAAAGTGGGTTCGGTGGATGAAAAAAAGGGAAAAACAGGCTTGGCTCATCTGTTTGAACACATGATGTTTCGAGGGACGGCTAAATATACGGGCGATGAATACGAAAAAAAACTAGAATCCATAGGAGCGAGAAACAATGCTTTCACTAGCAGAGACTATACGGCCTATCACGTGGTTTTTCCTAGCCAGTATTTGGATATGGTTCTCAATATGGAGGCAGAGCGTTTTCAAAGTCTCAAAATCACCCACTCCAATTTTACGCAAGAAAGAGAGGTAGTGAAAGAGGAGAGACGAATGAGGGTGGATAATGAACCCAATGATTTTTTTGAACCTTTAATGAAATTGGTTTTTGAGTCCAATCCCTACGGAAGGCCCATCTTGGGTTGGATGAAGGATCTTGAAAAAGAAGACGTAAAGGATTGCAAAAAATTTTACAACAAATATTATGTTCCCAACAATATGGTGCTGGTACTGGTGGGTGATTTTGATGCAAAGAAAGCAAAAAAACTCATTGAGAAATATTACGGGCCTTTAAAAAAATCTTCTACACTGGCAAATGAAAAAGCCCTTGCTTTTAAAAATCCTAAGCAAAAAAAAGAAAGAATTTTACGGTTAAAACGCAACATCAGCGCTCCCACTTTGGCGATTGCTTACCAAGGGCCAAAGTCAGGTTCCCCAGCCTCTTACTCCCTAGATATTTTGAGCGACATTCTCACAAGAGGGGAGTCGAGTCGCCTGTACAGGCTCTTGGTGTATAAAAAAGCACTGGCTCTTTCTGTAGGGGGTTCCTACTACGGCTTAAAAAAATCGGGCGTGTTTTTGGTATTTGTCACACTGGCTCCAAAGGCCAGCGTGAAAAAAGTGAGAGCTTTGATCGAACAAGAAATCAAAAACATTCAGACCAGTGGGGTAAAGAAAAGAGAAATGCTAAAAAGCCTGCGAGCCACGATGAACAATTATGTGGATTCTTTAAAAGATATGTCTGGGAGGGCGAACAATTTAGGCATGAACGAGGCTCTTTTTTCGGATTATTCAGTGTTTTTTAAAGACTTCATTCGCTACCAAAAGGTGAGTGCTCAAGACGTAAAGGAGCAAGCAAGGAAGGTTCTTTTGCCAAGTCGAAGCTCTGTGGTTGAGCTCATCCCTCTAAATGATAGATCGTAATAGAGAGGGGGATATTTTTTTAATGAAAAAAAAGAAACTCATTGGACTGCTTGTTGCTTGTGTTCTTCTTGTAAGTTGTTCGGTATTTTTATGGAGGCAAATGAAAATGAAACAAAGCGAAGTCTATCAACCAAGGGCTAACTACCAACCCTACCCTTTTGAGTCAAAAACCCTCTCAAATGGTTTGCGGGTTTTGCTTGTCAAAGATGAGTTGCCCTATATTTCTTATTCCATTTTGTTCAAAGCTAGTTCTCGTTTCGTTCCTGCTTCCAAGCAGGGCTTGAGAAATGTATTGGTTGGAGCCATCAACCAAGGCACCAAAAAAAGGAATTTTATTCGATTGACCGACGATCTAGAATTGTTGGGTGCAAGCATGGTTGCTTCAATAGAAAAGGATTCTATATCGCTTTCCTCTGACACTCTTTCTTGGTTACGCGCCCCTTTATTGGATATTTTTTCCGAAATCATTACCAAGCCTCTTTTTTCAGTAAAAGATTTTCTACGCATCAAAAAGCAAGCACTTGGGATTGCTCACAGAATGGGAGAAAATTTCTCTCCCTTTGCTTCTCATATTTTCACTAAGTATGTTTATGAAGATCACCCCTACGGGTTTTATATAAACGGTTCTTTAAAAACCTTAGCCTCCATCACACTTCAGGATGTGAAAAAGTTTTATGATAAATATTTTCGCTCCGACCAAGCCATTTTGGGCATATCAGGCAATTATGAAAAGGATGTTATTGCACAATTGGAGCAAGCCTTTAAGAATTGGAAACCTGCAAAGCAGCAAAAAATCTCCAACAAAAAAAGAGCTGTTTCTTCCTTAAAATCACGAAAAGAGAAAATTCTCGTGGTCAATCACCCCTCCGCAGTTCAAGCAGAGATTAGAATGGGGCATCTATCCATCAAACGCTCTCATCCAGATTATCTGGGTTTAACAGTAGCCAATATCATTTTGGGCGGTAGCATGAGTTCTCGCCTCATGAATCGCATTCGCACGCAAAAAGGGCTGACCTATCATGTCTATTCTGCCTTATCTGCTAACAGGGAGCAGGGAGTTTTTCAGCTCAACACCTCTGTTCGCAATGAAAAACTAGGCGAAGCTTTAGTGGAGCTCATGAGTGTTCTGGAATATTTTTACAGCCATGGAATCACGAAGGAAGAATTAAAAAAAGCAAAAGAATTACTGCGGACTCGATTCGTTAAGCTAACCTCAAGGGCAGAAAACTATGTTTGGTACTTGATGTACTTGCATTCAAATGGAGTGCCTTATAGCTATGCCACCAATTATTTTGTCAATTTGGATGCTTTAACTATGGAGAAAGTAAATTCATTGATTAAAAAATATTTACATCTAGATAAAATAAAAACGCTCATCTTCTCGAATGCAGAAGACATTGAAATGCAACTAAAGGATTACAACCAACCCTTTACTGTAAAAGGCTTTAAAGAGTTTATGTAGCAAAGTGACTACCTACCTACCTATCTTAGTTAAATAAGGGGTTTGAATTTCTCGCTAATAGCTTTGTGGCTTTCCAAAGCTAACTCTCTGGCTTTTTTATTTTCGGAAGATATGGGGGGCAAGATATCCACCTGTAACTTTAGGCATCTGATTTTTGAAAAACCAAGAACGTGTTCAATAAAACCTACATTACTTTCACGATACCAACAAAGGGTATCTTTATTTGATTTGTTAACCGGCTCATCGTCGATGGAGATATAATTCAAACAAATAGGGAGCACTTCCTTTTTTGCCTGAATGGCACTGATAAAAAAGGGAGGATGAAAGGGAATCACCTTTTCACCATTCGTGCTTTTTCCTTCAGGGAAAAAAATCAAATGAAAATTCTTTTTTAAAATCTCAGTCGCGCTCTTTATTTCCTTTCTTAAGTTTTTCAAACTTCTTCTTTCTATAAGGAGACATTCATTTAAAATGGATAGGGCATATAGAAAAAAGTTTCTTGTACGCATTTCATAGTGAGTGATAAAACAAGTGTTTTTCAGTAAAGATTGAACGACCGGGATATCAATATAGCTTGTGTGGTTCATGACAACGAGATAATTTTTATCTGGTTTTATGTTTTCTTGCCCTCGGATATGAACTTTTATGTTGCTAAGTTGTAACAAAATTTTGCTTAATTTTTGGGAAGCAATAGCAAGCCATCTTCGCCTTCGCTCAAGATTTCTGATAAAAATATGAATGGAAGAACAAATGATACAGAAACAAAAATTAATGAAAATAAAACGAATAAGTTTCCAAGCAAATCTCATTTTACTAGCTTCCAAGCGATTATCATTTTGCCACCTACGAGGTATTTTTTAGTAGTTGGAATCAATCACCTCCAATAATGAGTAAATCTAAGCCAATTGCGCTACCCTTGTAGTTTTCATCCTCGTTTTCAATTTTCTTTTTTAGCTTGAAAAAATACATTTTTTTCTTTTTTGCTAAAAACTCCAACTCCTCTGGTTGAAAAGTTTCACATTCCCATGTTGTTTGGATTGTAACACTGTTTTGTGATGACAGCTGGGCTGAGGCCAAACAAATGTGTAATAGAAGATTAAAATTTTCTTCAGAGTGATAAATATTCAACACCCTTTTGTCTCCTGAAATCAAAACTTCTTCCATAGATAAGTAAGTTTCTGTTTCCCCAGTGATGCTTTCTTCTCCTCCTTTTTCTATAAAACTTACCAAATACAGTTCGGGAAATAAGGTGCTTGATTCTATTCCGTAGTCCAATTCTAAAAAGCGAATAAAGACCTGAAAAGAAGGAGGAGGGGGTAGTTCTGGATCAAAAGTTTTATGGACAGATAAATATCTATCAGACGGAAGTACACCTTGCCCCATGAATGGAAGAAAAGTGCAGGCACTAAAAAGAACAATCGAAAGAAAAGAAAAAGTGAGAATAAGATGTTTTGAAAAATATTTTGTCATAAGCTTCCTGCCTAAAAAAAATCACCAAATCCCTTGGCTGTTTCAAAATGAGACAGCTACTTTTATTGAATATTATGCATCATGTCAATCTTCAAAGCTGAAACAAGGAGGAAAAAAGGGATTTTTTTTGCTTCCAAGAGCTAAAAAAGCTCTTTTCAGACTCAAAAGAGAAAAAAATACAGGGTAAAAAGAATGGATAAGGTTTTCATGAAAGAAGCAGAAAAAAATATCAAAGTTTATGCCAAGTGGATTTTGGCAGGTGAGTATTCTGTTTTGAGAGCTCGCCCTGCTCTAGCTTTCCCCCTTTCCTCTCAGTTTATAAAAATGCAGTGGATAAAAGATAAAGAAAAAAAACAATTGGAATTGATTGTTGAAATTTCTGCAAAAAAATCTTTTGTCCAAAAAGATTCCTCTTTTTTTGTTCAAGAAAAAACATTCCTATCTCTGTTTGAATCTGTATTGGAAAAAGCTTTAAAAAAAGTAGAAAAAACCCATTTGGACCTAAAAGGGGTATTGAAATTTTCCATTCGGATTTGTTTGGGAATGGGACTTGGGAGTTCAGCTCTCATTTGTGTTTTGATTGGAAAATTGTTTCGGCATCTGCATTGGATCAACGCCCAAGAACTTTTTTCTTTCTGTCATTCCTTAGAAAACAAGCTACATGGGCAAAGCAGTGGATTGGATGTGGCAACGGTTTTAAGTGGGAAGCCTATTTTTTATCAAATTGATTTGGAGCAAAAAGAACTGGGTGATCCAAAAATCGAAAACTTTTATCCAGCCTGGGAGCCTATGATTTTTTTGTCATTCCCTCCATCTGCCATGGCTTCTTCTTCTTCTTTCACTTCTTCCAGCACCTACCAAAACATTCAAAAGGTGAAAAAGTTTTGGAAATCATATCCCTCAAGGGCTTTGAAATTGGATCAACAAATGGAAAAGGCAGTCTTTCTCGCTAAAAAAGGATTGGAAAGCATGGATAAAAAAAATAGATTTTTGTTTGTAAAAGAAGCTTTTGATTTGGCAGAAGATTGCTTCACTAAGTGGAATTTGATAGGGAAGGATATGAATCGCTTGATTGTACTTTTAAAAAAGTGTGGAGCTTTGGCTGTCAAACCGCTTGGTTCAGGGGCAGGCGGCTCTTTGCTTAGTCTTTGGGATCAACCACCGCCAGAGAATTTAGAAGTGAAACTATTTTCTGCTTTTTAAATATCTTGATGTTTGGAAGACGATTCTTTACTCTCTCTTGAAGAAGGAAAACATGTCATCTGTTGAAGAGCTTAGATCCCAATTGGAAAAAGAATTTCAATCCGCTGAGCAAGCCTTTCAATCAGCTACTTCTTCCCTCGAACTCTATAATGTAAAAAGCCAGTACATGGGTGCAAAGGCTCCTTTGCAAAAGATCATGAAGGAGATGAGGTTTTTGCAAAAAGAAGAAAGACCCATTTTTGGAAAAATGCTCAATGAAAAAAAAGAGCGTTTAACAAAACTTTATTCCACTATTTTTGAAAGATTAAAAAAACAAGAATTGAATCAAAAAGTGCAGACCGAAAAACTGGATCTTAGTTTGCCGGGGCCTTCTTCTCAAAAAGGGGCGATTCATCCTGTGCAACAAATTATCGAAAAAACGGTCAATATTTTTGCATCCCTTGGTTATAGCGTTCGCACAGGACCACTCATTGAAACAGATTGGAACAATTTTCAGGCACTAAATATTCCTGTCAATCACCCCTCCCGTGATTTGCAGGATACTTTCTACATTGATAAAGACCATGTGCTAAGAACTCATACTAGCCCTATCCAAGTGAGAACCATGCTGGATCAAAAGCCCCCCATGGCTGTTCTTGCTCCGGGGAAAGTGTTTCGTCGAGATAATGACATCTCCCATTCGCCGACCTTTCATCAGTTAGAGGGAATGTTCATCGATCAGCATGTTTCAATGGCTCACCTGAAGGGAATTTTATCACATTTTGTTCAACAACTTTTTGGTTCTGATACAAAAGTCAGATTTCGTCCCAGTTATTTTCCCTTTACAGAACCTTCTGCGGAATACGATTGCTCTTGTCCCATTTGTAAATTGAAGGGTTGTTCCATGTGCAAGCACAGCGGTTGGATGGAAATTGGTGGTTGTGGTTTGATGCATCCAAAAGTGTTAGAGCTCTCTCACATCGATTCAAAAAAATGGCAGGGCTTTGCCTTTGGCTTGGGAATAGAAAGAATTGCTATCGTTTATTATGGCATCCCTCATATACGTTTGTTTTTTGATAATGACATTCGTTTTTTAGAGCAATTTCAATTGGAATAAAAGAAGGTATTTTGTGAATTTTTCTCTTAAATCTTTAGATAAATACGTAGGGCTAAAGAAGTTTTTTCATCGTCCAGATGAATTGATGAAAAAGCTTTCCTTTAGTGGTTTGGAAGTGCAGGAGTGGAAGGATTTTTCAAAAAAATGGGATTCCCTTTTGATTGGCTTGGTAAAGGAAAGTAAAAAACATCCCTCGGCAGATCGTTTAACTCTTTGCCAAGTGCAGATAGGAGCAGGTGGGTCTCCCTTATCCATCGTTTGTGGGGCAAAAAATTTTCAAGTGGGTGACAAGGTGGTGGTGGCAAAAGAAGGAGCGATTCTTCCAAATGGCCTAAAGATTAAAAAATCTACAATCAGGGGAGAAGTGAGTGAGGCAATGATGGCTTCTTTTTCTGAGTTGGGCTTGGTCCCTCCCGCTGGTGAAAAAGAAGAGGGAATTATTGTATTGCCAAAAGAGGCTCCGGTCGGAAAATCTTTTGCCTCTCATTTTGATCTAGATGATGTGATTTTTCATCTAAATATTATGCCCAACAGGGGAGATTGTTTGAGTCACTTTGGTTTGGCTCGTGAGCTTTCTGCTCTATTAGATAAAAAACTAAAAATCCCTTCTGTAAAACTAAAGAGGAAAGGGGAGTCTGTTAAAAAACATTTAAGCCTAAAGATCAAACAAAAATCACTTTGTGCTCGTTACTGTGCCTCTGCAATTTATGGAGTAAAAATTGCTCCTTCCCCCTTGTGGCTGAAATTGCATTTGGAAAGTTTGGGCCTGAAATCCATCAACAACGTTGTGGATATAACGAATTATATGATGATTCATTGGGGCCAACCTCTCCATGCCTTTGATTTGGATTCTTTGTCCAAAGGGATAGAAGTCAATTTTTCCATAAAAAAAGAAAAATTAAAACTTTTGGACGGAAAAGAATTAGAACTAACAGGGGAGGAACTTTGCATTCGGGATCAAAAAGGAGCTCTGGCTTTGGCCGGTGTGATGGGAGGCCTTCCATCAAGCGTTCAAGAGAAAACAACAAACATATTTTTAGAGTCTGCTTGTTTTGATCCCGTTTTTATTCAAAAAATGTCCAAAAAATTGGGAATAGAAACCGATTCTTCCTATCGCTTTAGCCGAAGCGTGCCCCCGCACATGACTTTGGAGGTTTTACAAAAAGCGAGTGCAATGATCCAAGCATTGGCAGGCGGAGAAATTTCTAAAGACGATTATGATCTAAAAACTATTCCTGCGTGGGAGAAAAAACACCTTTGCAAAGCGATTGAAATTAAGAAAAAAGACCTAGAAGAGCGTTTAGGTTTCTCTGTTGATTTTAAAGCCTTTGAAAGTTTGATGAAAAGACTATTTTGCACTCTGAAAAAGAAGGGGAGCAACAAGGTTCTTGTTACTCCGCCTTTTTTTCGTTCAGACCTTCATATTAAAGAAGACCTGATTGAAGAATACGCAAGAGTCATAGGTTATGAAAATATTCCTGAAAAAATTGTACAACTAAATCAAGTTTCTTTGCCCGATGATTCGCAATACACAATGGAGAAAAGGCTTTTTCGGTTTTTAGTGCAGGAGGGGTTTTACCAAGTCATCAATCACAGTTTTATCTCAGAGGAGTATTCCAATGAGTTCTTGGGCCCAGATCAAAACATTTATTTTGAAGAGTTTTTGGCTACAAAGCTACCAGAACATGTGAAAATTCAAAATCCCCTTAGCTCAGAACATAATATGATGAGGGTGAGTTTGTTGCCTTCAATTTTTAAGAATCTAGAGCATAATGTTCATCGAGGGCAACTTTGGGGGCGTTTATTTGAAAAAGGCAAGGTATTTAAAAAATCGAAGGATTTTTATCGGGAGGAATCTTATTTGTCCTTTGTGGCTTGGGGACAAAGCTCCGATCTTTGGCACAAACAAGAAGACCGTCCTTGTGTATATGATTTGAAGGCTGTTTTGGACTCTTTGATGAGATATTTTTCTATTACGGATTTTTCTTGGAGATCCATGAAAAAAGCACCTGCTTTTCTTCACTCAGGCCAATGTAGAGTTCTTTTTTTCAAAGACCAGGGGATTGCTTACATAGGGACTCTCCACCCTAGTTATGTCGAAAAATATAAAATACGTACAGATACCGCAATAGCAGAGCTTAATATGGAGCGCTTATCTAGCCTTTCACTGAATCGAAAATCCTTTGATGCTTTTTCTCACTTTCCTCAGGTACAAAGAGATATTGCTTTGGTGATGGCAAAAGATTTTCCAGCCGGAGATTTGCTTATAGATTTAAGAAAATGGGCAGGTTCTATTTGTCGTAGTGTAAAAATTTTTGATGTGTATGATATGTCAGATGAAAAACGTTGTGTCGCTTTTCGCTTTGTTTTGCAATCCTATAAGGATACCTTGACCGAGGAAGAGCTAAAAAAATGGTATGATGGACTGATGGAAAAAGTGCTTTCAAAAAAGCCTGTTCAATTAAGATCAAAGGCCTCCATTTGAAAAGAAGTCTGTAAAAATGGCAGAAGAATAAAAAATAATTAGATGGATTGACTTTAAAAGCATAAAATTTTATTCATTGAGTCCGGAGCGTAAATGAAGTCAGGAAAAATAAAAACTTTAACGAAGGCCGATATTTATCTGGATTTGTACAACAAAATTGGTCGCTCCAGAAAAGATGCATCAGAACTAGTCAATTCTATATTTCAGATTATTTGTGACAAATTGAGTTCCAATCATAATGTGAAATTATCTGGTTTTGGTAATTTTTTACTGAGAGACAAAGGCGCTCGCTTGGGGCGAGACCCGAAAACTGGTAAAGAGATTATGATTACGGAAAGAAGAGTGGTGAGCTTTCACCCAAGTCCTCTTTTTAAAAAGCAAGTGAACAAAAATTGAGAATTGGATGTTCAAGTAATTGGCAAAGTAACGAGCAAAGACTAGATTTTGGTACAACTTGAGGTAAAGGCACTAAATAAGGGTACTAAATGGAAGAAACAATAGAAAATCAGTCTGGTCATTTGGATACAAAGCTTGTTTCTGAAATAGAAAAATTATCTTTCAATAGGGCTTTTAAAATTGGAGAAGTTTCCAATCTTTTGGAAGTGAAGCCCCATGTTTTGAGATATTGGGAAATGGAGTTTCAAGCTCTTCATCCCAAAAAAATGCCCAACGGGCAAAGGCTCTATTTTAAAAAAGATGTAGAAGTCGCTCTCCTGATCAAAAAACTTCTCTATCAAGACGGGTTTTCCTTGAGAGGAGCAAAGCAGGCTCTAATGGGTCTAAAAAAGGAAAATCGCAAGTATCATAAAAAAATGGCTTCTCAGGGGTACATACAAAAAGAGTTGGATACGATGAAAAAAATTGTATCTAGCATTCGCTCCATGATTGAGTAGATTGTATCTAGCATTCGCTCCATGAGCCAAGTAGATTTTTATCTATCTATCTGACTTTTTATTTTGAGGCTTCTTTGGAAAGATGAGTTTTCAAGGCTTTGAGAGTGTGAATCAGATACTGGGTCTCAATTTTTTTCTCATTCACAAATAAAGTAGGGGTGCCTTGGATTCCTACTTTTTCCCCAGCTTTCACTTGCTTTTTTGAAATTTCATTCGCTGATGAAGTGTCTAAGCAAGCGTTCCACTCCTTCCAGTCCATAGAGAGATTTTTTCCATTTTCTTTCAATCTTTGAACGATTTTTTTCGTATCAGGTCTTTTGATAAAGAAATTTTGATTTTCATAGATTAGGTCATGCATGAGCCAACCTTGATTTTGTTTCTCCGCACAGTAAGTGAGCTTGGTGAGAAAACAAGAAACGCTGCCTTCACTACTACAATGGTCCAAGGGGAATGAGAAGTACATGATTTTTATATCTGGGTGAGAATTTTTGAACATCTTTAGAAGGTAATAAGTATCTCGGCAGTGAGGGCATAGAAAGTCGGCAAATTCAGTCACTGTCATGGATGCAGAGCTAGAGGGGGTTTTTACCAAGAGGGGTTCTCCTTCTATATTTTTCCTTGGAGCTGAGAGCCAATCCTGCATGTTGGATGAAACAATTTTTTTCACAGAACCTTGATTTTTCGTGCTGACAAAAATTAGGTGGTTTAAAAATCCTACCAAAATCCAAGCTCCAAATACACTCAATAAAAATTTTGGGAAAAGAGATTTCCACTGGGAAAATAAAATATTTTCTCTATCTAGGAGAAGGATTCCAAACACCAGAAAAGAAAGGCCATATAGGGCAATGCAAACGGGACAAAAAAGATTGATAACAAAAAAGGAGATGGCAAGCATAACAATAGAGGCTAAAACAGAAAGAGAGGAGAAGAAAAACAAAGCCAACCAAGCTTTGTAAGCTTCGGCCAATCCCCACATAAGAGAAAGAGAGAACAAGAGAATCATAAAATTGGTTGCAAAACCCCAATCAGACACATGGAGACCGGCAAATTGAGAATAACTAGAAGCCAAAGTACTATCACAACTAAATTGGTCGCTGATGTAACAAATATTAGAGTGTCCTACTTTACCTATTGTAATGGATTGCATTCTTTTACTGAGATAAAGATGAAGGCCACAAGACACAAGTGCTAGAACAAATATAAGAAGGATATTTCTTTTCATTTTATGTTTCGCTTGATTTGTGTATACTCTACCAGTTGTGCTATAAATGGCAATATTTTATACATTTTCAGAGGATTCATTTTGATATTTGAATACATAAAACGATATGGGAATCACGAAGAAGTTGTATTCGTTCAAGACCATGCAGTTAATTTGAAAGCTATCATAGCTGTTCACAGTACAAAATTGGGTCCATCTCTTGGAGGTTGTCGTATGTGGCCCTATGCTTCGGAAGAAGATGCCTTAAAAGACGTGCTTAAATTATCAAGAGGGATGACTTACAAAGCAGCTGTGGCTGGTCTGGAGCTAGGTGGTGGAAAATCAGTCATTATTGGAGATCCAAAAAATAAAACTCCAGAACTCTTTCACTCTTACGGTCGTTTTATTGAGTCTCTTGGTGGCTTATACATAGCTGCCGAGGATGTGGGAACGAGTGTGGAAGACATGAAGCACATTCGTCAAGAGACCAAATATGTAACAGGATTAGCCAGAGAGTCTGGAGGCTCTGGAGATCCAAGTCCCTATACGGCCAAAAGCACATTGACAGGAATGAAAGCGGCGGTATGGCACAAGCTAAAAAAAAAATCCCTTGAAGGTTTGAGAGTGTCTGTTCAGGGGACGGGTCATGTTGGAGTCTATTTGGCTGAGCTTTTATTGAAGGAGGGATGTGAGGTAATAATATGTGATATTTTTGAAAAAAAAGCTATGGATTTTAAGAAGAAGTATCCAGAAGTTAAAGTTGTCAATTATGAAAAAATTTATGATGAAAAATGTGATATTTTTTCTCCCTGTGCATTGGGTTCTAGCGTTACTTCCGAAATCCTTGAGCGTCTGGATTGTCAGATCATTGCTGGTGCAGCTAACAATCAGCTACATACCTTAAAAACCGAAGAAGAAGTTCGAAAAAAAAATATCCTTTATTGCCCAGACTTTATTATCAACGCAGGGGGATTGATCAATGTATTTGTTGAATCCAAGGGGGATTATTCAGAAAAAGAAGTGATCAAAAGAATTGACAACATCTATGATATTTTGCTTGAAATATTTTTTCTCTCTGAGATGAAACAAAAGTCACCAACGAGTGTAGCTATTGAAATCGCTGACAAAAGAATCGAACGAAGTTCTCAAAACAGCTACCGCATTCATTTATAAAAGGACTCTTTATTGGCTAAAAACAAAGACAATTTACTAATTGAAGAAAAGGAAACAGATCCCCTTTCTCTATTCATTAAAAAAGCTACTGTATTCATGGGGCGTTATTTCAAGCATATTGCTTTTGTTTTGGGAGCTATTTTATTTGCTTGGCTTTCTGTGATGTTGTACCAGTATTGGTTTTCTTATTTGAATCAAAAAGCAGAGCAGAGTCTTTATCAGTATAGATCTACTCTCATCTCAGAAGAAAAATCCGCAGGAGGCACAATTTTAGATTCCAAGCCAACTCAGGGATTCTTCAGTGCTCCCAAAAAGAAGGCTGAATACTCTGGGCAATTCAAACTCGCTTCAGAAAAATATATATCTTCCATAAAAAAATTCATTCACACTCCCTCTGGACTCTTAGCGGCTTCTGAAATGGCAGATTTTCTTTATCAATATAAACAAAAAGGGCAAGCCATAGAAATGTTAAAAATGGCTGCTGAATCAAATAAAAAGTATTTGGTTTCTTCCTTGTTGCGGTTTCAATTGGGGACTTACCTAATGGATGAATCAAAATATGATTTAGCACTCAAATATTTTCAAATGATTCAAAAAAATGAAAAAATAAAATGGTTATGGCCAGAGATTTTGATTAAAATGGGACTGATTTATGAGAAGCAAAATAAAATGGAATTGGCTTTAAAAATGTACAATTTGGTTAAAAAAGATTTTCCGAACTCTGCCTATGGGAAAGCCAGGGCTTCTAAGTATATAAATTTAATGAAAGCCAAAAATCCGATTGCGAAAAAAAATAAATGAAAAAAATTCTATTTTTTATTTCCTGTTTGTTACTTTCTTGTAGTTATTTCCAAAAACCGGTGGATAAAAAGGATCATCTTGTTCAAAAAGTATGGATTCGTGAAGCCTTTGCAAAAAATTATAGAAGAGCTTCCTTGTTGCAATCAGTACGAACGGTGATGACTTCCTCTTTAGTGATCCAAGGTAATCAAGCTGATGGGGTGTCTGCCTATACAAAAAATAAGGGGAAAAAACGATGGAGTTTTTCAGTCAAAGGAGGGGTAGCTGGGAATCTGCTTGTTTCTGGTGGATATGTGTTTTTTGGTGGAGCTGATGGTTTTTTATATGCTCTTAGAGTAAAAAATGGGCAACTTTTTTGGAAATATTATACTGGGGCAGTTCGCACAAGTGGCCCCATTTTAAAAGATGGAAGAATTTACTTTGCTTCGCCAAATAAACTCTATTGCTTGTCTGCTAAAAATGGTGAAAGAAAATGGACTTATTCCGTTTCAGTAAAAAACTTTGATTTTGTTACCAGTGGAATTGCCGAGCCTCTGCTTACAAAATATTCCATCTATTTTCGAACGAGTGATGATTCTATTTTTTCCTTGAATTACAAAGGTCAATTGAGATGGAAAAAAGCTTTATCCAAAATAGGAGCCTATTTTACTTCAGCAAGTGCTGGAATGGTTATAGGAAAAACTTGTCTCTATGTACCCACTATTGAGTCAGGCCTTTATTGTTTGCGTCCATCCAATGGAAAAGTAATCTGGAAACAAGCTTATGGCTCTTATGCCGATGTGCTTCTTTCTGGCTCTCGTCTTTTTTATCCTACGAGTGATGGTCGTATTTTAGCCCTAGATCAAAAATCTGGGAAATTACTATGGGAGCACAATCTTTCCGGATCCGTTGCAACGGCCCTTGTTTCCTATAAAGATATCCTTATTTACGGGGAGTATACAGGAGCTTTAAAATTTCTATCCAAGAAAACAGGGAGCAAAGAGGGAGCTTTTTTTTTCGGTAGTGGTTTGTCTGCGAAACCTTTACTTTCTGTTCCTGAGAGAAATATTTATTTTCTGTCCAATGCAGGTTTTTTTTACAAACTAAAAATTCTTTTTTAACAAGCTCTCAAGCTACCAGCACAAGCCCAAACCAGCGCTAGCACACAACAAGCTCTCAAGCTACCAGTACAAGCCCTAAGTAGAGTTATCTTTAAAAAACATCTAGACTATAAACTAGATTTTCAAATGTGTTTTGTTGAAAAACACAAATTGGGGTTCTTGTGTTTGATATGTTTTTCTCTCATTCCGAAAAGAAATAAGATATGAAGAACATTTTTATCTTATTGATTATCAGTATCTTTTTATTCTGCAATTGCTCTCAACTTCATTTTGCCTCCTTTCATTGTACGGAAGGGAATACTGAATGCGAGCAGTTGGGCAATGTAGATTGGCTGTCAAAAAAACCTATAGATATTTTAGTCGTTCTAGATAATTCAGAAAAAATGCAAAAAGTGAATTCACAAGTGACTGCCAATTTGAATCAATTTTTACAGTGCATTGAGCCTGTTGATTGGAGATTGACTGTAGTCTCAAGTGTTAAAAAAGATGGAGAGTTCGAGAAGCCCGGGAGCTTGGTGGGTTGGGAATTGGAGGGGCAAATTTACGATAAACCATATATCAGTGCTAATACGAGAGACTATGAGAAAATCTTTTTTGATACAGTGTCACTGAATTCAGGATGTGAATTTCCACCCTACTGTGAAGAAGGTTCCAACCAACCTCTCAGTGCTGTGCAAAATTTTTTAGATAACAAAGATACATATCAGGATTTTTTAAGAGAAAATACAACTCTAACGACTGTGATTGTTTCTTCTTCGGATCAAGTGGGAAATTCATCAAATGAGGGGATAGCTCAAGCAACGCTTTCTTCTGTTCTGGGAAAAGCTGGTTACGGATCTGAGCAGTTTATGAATTTAACGGTGATGCCTATAAGTTCTAAGGAAAGTAATTGTATAGAATCGAATTCGGGTTCCAGTTTTATGAAAAAGGCAGGTAGTGTGATTTGGAATGTCACGAAGTTTGCCGGAATGATCTATTCTGCAGGTGCTTTTGGTACGGCACTACCGGGTATTATGGGGGTTTCCATATTGGATAATGCTGTGTCTTCTTCTGCTGAAAAAGAAAATACATCAGAAATCTATAAATTTTCAAAGCTCAGCGGTGGAGAGTCCTTTAATTTATGTGACCAAGATTTTGGCTCCTCTCTTTCTTACATGGTTTTAAAAAAAATAAACATAGAAAATCGTCTTCCTGATGAGTGCAAAGAGATTTTAGCGAAAAGACAAGAGGAGCAAAAAAAACAAGCGGAACAAAAAAGACAAGCCCAAGAACTTCCTCTTTGGAGCACATACGGATTGTAATTGGCATGAGCTTCATTCCTCGGCTTTTTGTCAGCGTCATGATTGAAATTCATAAATGTTTTCAAGTTTTAGTATCTGAGTCAATTCATCCAAGGCTCTCTCATTTTCTTCAACCAATTTGGGATCCAATAAATCCTGAGGCTTCAACTCTTCTCGGTAGTGCTTTTTCACCCATTCACTTAGGCATTGAAATAATTTTTCATTCAAGCAAATCCCTTGATGAATACACTCTTGCTCCTCGGCCCTTAGGACAATTCGTAATCTCAAACAAGCTGGCCCGCCTCCATTTTGCATACTCTCTCTGATCGGAATAAAACAAATCTCTTTAATAGGACTGCTTTCAGTCAAAAATTCTAAATATTGTCTAACGGATTTTCTTTCTTCACATTCACTGGGTGCAAATAAAATCCACTGCTCATCTGAAAGAGGGAGGAGCTGAGAATTAAACAAATAAGAGGAAACAATCTCTTCCAAATTCAATTCAGTTTTTTTCACCTCTATTTTTAGCAATTTAATTGTCAGCTTGTTTTCTATTTCTTGGATTGTTTTTTTTGTATCTACAAATGCCTGTTCGTGATAGAGGATCAAATTTTGATCAGCTACACAAATAACATCATTGTGGAAAACTCCAGCATCTACGGCTTCAGGGTTTTGCATGACTAACAAAGTATTTTTTTCAGTTAATTGGTGGTGAGAGGCAATCAGTTTTGAAGCTTCCAAACTTTGTCGAGGCATGAAAAGTTTTTTTTCATCATTTGTGGAACCCCCCTGCTTCCCATACACAAAAACCTCAAGCCCTGTTTCACCATAGGAAGAACAGAGACGATTGTGATTGGCGGCTCCCTCATCGGTGAAAAAATGGTTGCTCGGCAGGGGAGGATGATGAACAAAAAAATCTGGATGAGAAAAGATTTTTTTCAAGATCAAGTGAGTTTGTTTAGCTTCCAAACTGCGGTGCAGATAGGAATGCAAGTTGGCTGGAGTGAAATGCACTTTTTGATCTTTTGTATCTGCGCTGGGCGAAACGGTAGCTGCATTGGCAGTCCACATGCTGGAAGCTGAATAGCAAGAGGCCAATAGGGCGGGGGAGAGTTCCCATGCCTTTTTTAATATTTGTTCCCTGTTCCCTGTCCATCCCAATGACTTCAAAAAACCTATGTAGGGTCGATTATGAGGGGGTAAAACAGCTTGTTTGAACCCTCGGTCCATTATCAGTTTCATTTTTTTTAGGCCCTCTAGAGCAGCTTGCTTCGGATGAGAGACTGTATTTTTGTTTTTCATTGAAGCTAGATTGCCAGCGGATAGGCCTGCATAATTGTGGGTGGGCCCAACAATCCCGTCAAAATTGTACTCATTGATTTGTAATTTTGTTTTCATCTTATTTTCGTTTTGCTTACATTCATCTACTCATTCTTTTATCTAGCTAAAAATCAGAAAACAACTGAATTTTACTATCATCTTTTTTTTAATGACATATTTAGCAATGTGTTTTAGATAATTGAAATCAATAATTTTCAAATAAGTTTACAAAACTCATAAATGTGGAGGCTTGTCTGTGAAGTTAAAAAATGAAAAAAGTAAAAAAAAGAAAGAGGAGGCAAAGGAAAGCGAAACCAGTAAGCTCCGAGTTTATAACCCTCCAAAGGGAGCTTCTCAAGACTGGTCTTGGAAATCAAAAAAATATTCTGTAATTGCGGACTGGGTGCTGATTCGAAAAAAAGAAAAGATCATTGCAGATATTTTTTACACTTACTATTCGTTAAAAAAAGAGAAAAATAAAAACTCTCGTTCTTTGACTTTTGTTTTCAATGGAGGGCCGGGAGCTTCTTCTGCTTATTTGCACGTGGGAGCCTTGGGCCCAAAAAGTGTTCAATTTGGTGCAAAAGGGGAGAGCCTGCCTCCGCCATTTTTTTTAAAGGAAAACAAAGACAGTTGGTTGGAGTTTACAGATTTGGTGTTTGTAGATCCGGTGGGCACGGGATTTAGTCGTTCTTTGGAGGAAGTGGATTTTACTCCTCCCGAAGAAAATGTAAAAGAGGGGCTAGGTAAAGAAGCCAATTCTCAGGAATTTTATAAAATGAATCGAGATTTGGAATCCATCTGTGAATTTGTTCAACAATTTTTGTCCAAGCATCATCGCTGGTCCTCAATGATTTTTATCGCTGGTGAAAGCTATGGAGGCTTTCGTGTAGCCATGTTGTCAAGAAAGTTACAGGAAGATTATGGAGTGGGACTGAAGGGAGTGATTTTGATTTCTCCTTGTTTGGAATTGAATACCTTGGATGCTAGCAGTGATTACGATATTCTTCCATGGGTGGGGGCTTTCCCTAGCATGGCAGCCGCAGCTGCTTATCACAAAAAATCTCGTTTTTTTTCGAAAAGTGAAAAAGGTCTGAAACTGGGATCCAATTTGAGGTCTTTTCTAAAACCAGCAGAGATTTTTTCCCTCACGGAACTCACCAGTCTTTTGACCCAAGGAGAGATGATGGATTCAAAAAAAAGAGAATCCATTACCAAAAAAGTGGTTCAATTTCTTGGCATTCCACTTGAAAAGGTTATTCACAATCATGGGCGTTTTCATTTCTTTCAATTTTGTCGTCTGCTTTTGGCAGAGGAAAGAAAATGGTGCGGAATGTATGATGCATCTTTGACAACTTGGGACCCTTTTCCCGATAGAGAGAGCTATGAGGGGCCTGATCCGAATCTATCTGGTTTGGAGCATGTTTTTACTCATGGAATCCATTCTTTGTTGAGAGATCAGCTTCGTTTGGACTGCGAAAGACAATATCACCTTTTAAATGAAGATGTGAACCGGAGTTGGCAAAGGGATAAGCAATCTCATTTTTTTGATCTACAAGTCGGATCTGTAGATGATTTGCGATATGCAATGTCCATGAATCCCTCTATGAATGTATTTATTTGCCATGGTATATTCGATTTGGTTACACCGTATTTTTCATCCGCTAGAGTGATTGAATTGATGAAACTCCCTGTCGAATTAAAAAAGAAAATCTCTTTCCAAGTGTTTCATGGTGGGCATATGTTTTACACATGGAAGTATTCTCGTCAGGCATTTACATCGGATATGCAAAAATTTTACAAAACATGATCTGTAAAATTATGGTGCCTCGGGGGAGACTCGAACTCCCATGCTCCGAAGAACACATGATTTTGAGTCATGCGCGTCTACCAATTCCGCCACCAAGGCTCCTTTTTTATCGGGCTTCACCCATGTACAGGCTTTGAATCATACGGCAAAGCCATCTGGCACGCAATTTGCTAGTGGATCAAGAAAAAGGTAAAAAATTTTCATTATTGTATAGAAAATAGACATTTTCTTTCCCCTACTTCTTTCAAAGAACCCAATAAATAAAGTAAAAAATATAGTTATTTCAATAAGATATAAGAATTATTTTAATAAAAATCTGAATGGAATCATTTTTGCATCTATAACGGGTACGAAGCTGTGAACAAGAAAGCAGCAAAGATTCATTTTATAAGGAGGTAAAAAATGAAGCAAGGAATGAGGTTTGGCGTACTGATTTTATTGGGGTCTTTATTGTTCCCTCAACTGAGTGTCGCCACCGAAACACATTATATAGATGAGGAAGATGTACAAGAAGTAGATATCATTGTTCAAGAACCTGCTTACATTCATAAAGTTACACAACCGGAACTGGTTCAACCTGTCCAAGAGAGATCTACTGAGTCAAAAGTTGTGATTTTGAACAATCAAAAAGTGGTTCAGGGTCAAGATACTCAAGTTTCTCAACAACCGATTGTTCAAGTAATAGGAACTTCTGCTGGTTACGCTCAACAGTTGAGAAAATCCAGACAAGAAGCTGAAATAAAAACAGAGCAAAAAATTGTAGAAAAGCTAGAAGGTGCCCGCCTCAGGGACGAGCAAGGGCGCTTAGGTAAGCTGTTTAAAGAAAGTGTTTTGAAGGAAGTACAAGTTGTTACTCGCCAGCCGGTAGCTGTTAGCCAATATATAGCTCCAGTAGAAATCCACCAAGAGGATGAGTCCTACAATGATGAAATTTACATGAGCTTTCAAGCTGGTAGATCTGCGAATTTAGACCGCACGGTCAATCTTAATTCCTATGGAAGCTTTGGAGTAGCTTTTGGTTCTTATGATGACAGTGGTTTAATTTTAGAAAGTGCTGTTCTTTATTCCAGACATAATTTTTCAGATGATCAATATGATTCAGGATATTCTGGATATGACTACAGTGACGGCGACTACAATGTACACCAATTCACAGGAACTTTGGCTCTAAAACTGTCTCCTTTTGCGAGTTACCGTTTCAGACCTTATGTCGGATTGGTAGGAATCTATAGTTTGTGGATGCAAGAAGATGCAGATCAGTATCATTATGGTAGCAACAACTGTTCTTATGGTAGCTATTGCGACGACGGTTACAGTAGAACCAACTCCATTGGAGTGGGTATCAATGTAGGCGTGGATATGAAGCTCACCAAAAAATTCGGTATCGGAACCGGTGTATTAGTAAATGTTATCAATGTCTACAGTACAGCAAGTTCCGACAAGTTTTCTCACATTTATGACTACAATGGCATAGAAAATTACAGAACAAAATCACTGGAAGAGACGAATTGGCTTATTGCCTCTATCAATGCCAAACTCTATTTCTGACCTCAAAACATTCTCTCTTTCATGTGTGGAAGCCAGCTTTTATAGCTGGCTTTCTTTTTTTGTTGATTTCAAATTTTTCTTTTGGTAACTACTCAATATGAAGGGGGCGATTGCCCCCTCTTTTTTTGCCATAACCGGCAATAATGGGTAAAAAAATGACTACCACACATTGTGTGAATAAAAAGCAGTTTATTGAGATAGCGAAAACAACTAGTGAAATGAACCAACTGCAGTTTTATGACATAGAGTTTTATTTCCCTTTGGTGAGAATTTTTGTAGATAAAAAGCCTTCTTTGAATGTGGGAGATTGTGCAAAATTTTTAAAATCTATGAAGTTCTTGTTAAAAGGGGAGGGGATAGAAGATGTCGAATTGGAAGTTTCAAGCCCCGGTATAGAACGAAAATTGAGTGAAGAATGGCATTTTCAATCGGCCGTTGGTAGTTTTATCAAGGTTTATACAAAAGAACCTTTTTGTTTTTATGACGAGAAAAAGCAAGAAAAGAGGGAAAGTAGTTTCTTCACTGGTCGTTTGGATGAGTGCCAAAGCCAAAAAATTAGAGTCAATGATGGTACTTTGGATTTGATCATTCCACTGAAAATAGTTAGAAAAGCAAATGTTTATCTTAAGGAGAAAAAAGAATGTCTGCGGTAAGTGTATTTTCTGAACTGGGTCGTTTGATAGATCAAGTGAGTAAGGAAAGATCGATTGATAAAAACATAGTCATTGATTCAGTTGTTTTGGGTCTTTTGTCGGCCGCTCGCAAAAAATATGGAACGTATCGAAACATTGAAGTGAAATACAATGATGAAATTGGAGAGCTGGAACTTTATGAGTTCAAAGAAGTGGTGCAGGATGATAAATTCATAGACGATCAAATTGAGATTACACTCACTGATGCCTTGAAGATGGACCCAGAAGCTCAAATAAATGATCAAATTGGTATTTCATTGGAATCAAAAGAGCTGGGTCGCATTGGTACTCACGCCGCCAAGCAAATTGTGATTCAGAGTTTGAGGGATGCTGAAAATGAGGTTGTTTTTAATGAGTTTGAAAAAAGAAAAGGAGAAATTGTTTCAGGGATTGTGAGGCGAGTGGATCGTGGCATGATTGTTGTGGATTTGGATAAAATTGAAGCATATATCCCCAGAAGAGAACAAATCTATGGGGAAAATTATAATCCGGGGGATCGCATACAAGGGTATATTTTAGAAGTGAGACAAACAACAAGAGGCCCGCAAATTATTATGTCTCGTGTGCATCCCAATTACTTGATCAAGTTGTTTGAAGTGGAAGTCCCTGAAATCTACGAAGGGATTGTGAAGGTTGTTGCCGCGGCTAGAGAGCCGGGGCAAAGGGCCAAATTGGCTGTTTACAGCACGGACTCGGCTGTTCATCCAGTAGGAGCTTGTGTGGGCATGAAGGGTAGTCGTGTGCAAAGTATTACCCAAGAGCTAAAGGGGGAAAGGATTGATGTTATCATTTGGGACTCCAATCCTGTGCAGTTTGTTTGCAACGCACTAGCTCCAGCAAAAATAGCGAAAGTGCTGGTGGATGAAGCCAATAAGGAAATGGAAGTGGTGGTGCCAGAAGATCAACTTTCCTTGGCTATCGGTAAAAAAGGACAGAATGTGAGATTGGCAGTGAATCTTACTGGTTGGAAATTAAATATTGTTTCTCTATTTGAGTTTGAAGAAAAGAAAAGACAAGCTATTTTCAATTTAAAATTTTTGGTTAATTTGACAGATACAATGGTCGAAAATATTTATCAGTTTGGAATTTCTTCTTTTCAGGAATTAGCTGGATCTTCTCTTCAAAGAGTGATGAGTATTCCTGGATACGAAGATCAAAAAAATGCACAAATCTTGATAGAAAAAGCAAAGAATTTGCTGGATGAATACCAAAAAGAAGGAAAGGAAATCCCCAAACTTCCAGAATTGAAAAAAGATAAAAAATTTATCAGTACAAGTTCGAGCATCAAGGCTCAGGCGGATCAACAGCTAAAAGAGGAGATGGCTCAGCTAGATAATAAAAATAAAAAAGCACTGAATGCTAAAGCAAGTAAAGAAGCCTCTGAAGATACAAAGGTAGAGCCAGCGACAACAAAACCAACAGAGCCTGCGGCAGCAAAGTCATCGAAATCTGAAGCGACAACAAAACCAACAAAAAAAACCACTGTGGGAAGAAAAAAAGACCAAACGAAAAAATAAAAAAAATTGTTGGCTAGATTTATCAATTGGTGATTGGAATGGAAATGAAGGTATATGAGTTAGCTAAAGACTTGGATCTAAAAAGTGTTGAACTTGTGGATAAGTTGCGTAAAGATTGGCAACTTCCAGTCAAAAATCACATGCAAAAGCTCAGCGATAAAGACGTTGAAAGAATAAAAAACTTTTTTAAAAAAACAAAAAATCTCACTCAAGCTGCAAAAAAAAAGAGAACGAAAGTTGTAAAACGTAAAAAACCAGTAGGAAAAGCTCCTAAAATTTCAAAGGAAGGACCCACTGAGGCACAAGCCAAAACCCCTCGTCGCAAAAACATTATTAGGCGAAGAATTTCAGCTCAGAAACAAGAAGAAATCAACTCACTCTCTTCTCAGCAAGAGGCAGTGAAGCAAAAAATTGAACAAAGTGAGGCCACCTCTGTTTCAGAAGCAAAGTCCACAGTGAGAGTAGAGGTTGGAAGTCAAGAAGCTGGAAGGTCCATTCGTTCTGGCCTCGTACTCACGAGCGTAAAAGACATATTAAAAACGAGTCATGAAGACAGAGAAAAAGCCGAAGCCGAAAAAAAGAAACCCAAAAAAGTCCTATCCGATAAAGAGGGCCAAGGGAAACAATTTCGATCTACCGATTTTAGAAAAAGAGAAATGATTTTTCAGCCGAAAAAAAAACGTCTTTCTTCCGGATACGGAGGTCAAAAAACCCAAATTACAAAACCCAAATCTCATAAAAGAATGATCAAAATGTATGATCATATCTCGTTGGAAGATCTTTCTCACCAGTTGGGAGTAAAAAAAGTGACCGTGATTACAAAGATGAGACAAGAGGGATTGTTTAAAACAAATGAAGATCACAAAAATTTTGATTATGATACCGCATTCTTGGTTTCTTCCTTTTTTGACTTTAAAATAAAAAATCTAGCCAGAACTCAAAAAGAAGCACTTCAGTTTCTAGCCTTTGGAGATTTGAATGCGGAGAAAAAAATTAAAACTCCAGTGGTGACAGTCATGGGGCATGTTAATCACGGAAAAACTACCTTATTGGATTACATTCGTAAAAGCCAAGTTGCTAAAAAAGAAGCTGGAGGGATTACTCAACATATTGGAGCGTATAGCGTTCCAACTGATAAAAATTTTGTAACCTTTATTGATACACCCGGACATTCAGCCTTTACAAATATGAGAGCTAGGGGAGCACAAGTAACAGACATTGTTGTGATTGTGGTCTCTGCTGACGATGGAGTGCAACCCCAAACAGTTGAGGCAATCAATCATGCCAAATCAGCAAAAGTTCCCATCATTGTAGCGATCAACAAGACGGATTTGCCCTCAGCTCAACCAGAGGAAATCAAAAAACAATTGACCAATCATGAACTGGTTCCAGAGGAATGGGGAGGAGATACAATTTTTGTTCTCATCTCTGCTTTGAAAGGAGATGGGATTGAAGCCTTGTTGGAACATATTCATCTCTTGGCTGAATTGCATGAATTAAAAGCCAATCCAGATCGTTCAGCCCTTGGTGTAGTGATTGAAAGCAAGGTAGAAAAGGGGAAAGGCCCTATTATGTCTTTGTTGATTCAGGATGGGACGCTAAAAACTGGTCAAATTTTAGTAGCTGGCAATCAAATGGGACGAGCTCGCCGGATGATGGATTCTAGAGGAACGATCGTGCAATCGGTGGGGCCGGGCCAACCAGTAGAGATTTCTGGCTTTAGTGAGTTACCCCAAACGGGAGATATGTTTTATGCCGTAAAAAATGAGAAGGAAGCCAAAAAGTGGTTAATTGAAAAACAAAAAAAATTCGAATTAAAAATTCCAGAAGAGAAAAAACAACTCTCCATCGAAGAATTACTTATGAGAGCTCATACAAATAAGAAAAAAATCTTAAATATTGTTTTAAAAGCAGATGTTCTAGGAAGCTTGGAAGCCATTCGCCACTCAATTGAAGAACTCAATACGGATGAAGTAGAGGCCAAAATTATTCACTCCAATTTGAGTTCGGTCAATGAAAGCGATGTTTTATTGACCGACGTCGGATCAGCTATTCTTTTGTGTTTCAACGTGGGTATTGATCTAAAGGCTCAAAAATTAATTACAGAAAAAGGAATTTCAGTTCAATCGTACAATATTATCTATGATTTGTTGGAAGATTTAGAAAAAAAAATGGCCAGTCTATTGGATCCAGAGATCCAAGAAGTGGCTGGAGGGACTGCGGAAGTTCAACAAGTGTTTCATGTTTCTGATATTGGCCTCATTGCTGGATGCCGAGTAACGAAAGGAAAAATTCAAAACAATCATCTCGTTCGTCTGAAAAGAAATGATGAGCTTGTGCATGAGGGGGAGATGGGTAGTTTGAAAAGATTTAAAGAATTGGCTAAGGAAGTTCATGAAGGGCAAGAATGTGGAATCGGAATCAAACAGTGTAAGGATATAAAAGAGGGAGATGTGATTGAAACCTTTCTCAGGAAGGAAATCAAAAAGGAAAGATTACAATGAATCGTCGATTATTGAAATTAAATAGAGGCCTGCAGAAAGTGCTGATGGAATATTTTATAAGAAAAATGAAACACAGCCTTCCGGGATTTATCTCTGTGAAAGAGAGTGTTGTGGCTTCTGATATGAAATCCGCAAAAATTTTTTTATCCGTTATGAGTGAAAAAGATACATCGGTTGAAGTTTTGTCTATTTTGGAAAAAGAAAGATATTTGCTCCAAAAATCTGTCTCTGATTCTTTACGAATGAAATTTTGTCCACGACTGAATTTCTTTATAAACCATGTTCCTTATTTATTAAACAGCAATAAAAATCAAGATTCGCGAAAAGTAACTGACAAATTGCTTTCATAGCAATTGATTTATAGAAATACGATTATGGTAGATGGACTTTTGCTCATTAATAAATCCAGTGGAGGGACCAGCCATGATTTGGTAGATTCTATGAGAAAAATATTGAGCCAAAAAACAATTGGCCATGGAGGGACTTTGGATCCCATGGCTGAGGGTTTGATGTTGATTTTGCTCGGTCGAGCTACCAAACTTTCTGATTATCTGCTCAAGAACGACAAATGCTATCGCTTTGTGATCCAATTTGGTGTGAGAACAGATACTTTGGATCGAACAGGGAAAATTCTTAATCAACAAAAAGTTAATTTAAAACAAGAAGTTATTGAAAAACATTTAATTAAAAATCAAGGTCTTTTGTCTTTGCCTGTCCCGCTTTTTTCTGCTGTTAAAATGAAAGGAAAAAAGCTCTACCAATATACCAGAGAAAACCAGACAATTGTTCCCCCTTTAAGGGAGATGTATTTTTACAAATTACATATCATAGAAATTCAAGCAGATCGAGCCGAAGTGGAAATCTCTTGTCGTAAGGGAAGTTACATTCGTTCTTGGGTGTCTTACATTGGAGAAGAATTGGGAACAGGGGCCTGTTTAGAAAACCTCATTCGTTTGGAATCGAAACCTTTTTCTTTGAAATCAGCACTGAGCTTGGATGAAGTCAAACTTCGATTGAAAAACGTGGACACTTTTACCTCTCAAAATTTATTGAAAAATCTGGCTCCAGCTTTTATAACTTTTTCAAAAGCTCTTCCTCATATTCCATTTGTCATTGCTTCGGAACAAGATGAAAGACAGTTAAAATATGGTGTTCTTTCCAAGGCTCTTCTTTTTCGATTGGATGAAAATCAAAAACAGGTAAATAAGAAAAGGGAAATTCAAATTATTCAGGTGATGAGTTATCGTGATAATCAATTATTGGCTTTGTTGAGCTTGGGAATTTTCAAAGCTCCCTGTATTTTAAGAGTTTTTTCATCGTATCAAGGCAAGAACAGGGAAGCTTGAATCCAAATTCATGAAGCTTTTGGTCGGGGTTTTCGTCTTTATTGATTGGGATTTGCATCTTGACGACATGTAATTAATTTTTTATAAAGGGCTAATATGGATTCACAAAAACATTTTATTCAGAACATTTTAAAAAAGTTTTCCAAGTCCAACAAAGACACAGGCGGATCTGAGGTTCAGATCGCTATCTTGACAGAAAGAATTAAAAATTTAACTGAGCATTTTAAAATACACAAAAAAGATTTTCATTCCCGTAGGGGTTTAATGAGAATGGTGAGTCTGAGAAAAAAGCTTTTAACCTATATAAAAACTAATGATCCTCAGTCGTATCAAAAAACAATCAGTCAATTATCATTGAGGAAGTGAATTCGTCGTCAATATTGCCAAATAAATAAATAGATAAATAAAAACAATTTTCATACAAAAGGGAGACACTTATGTCCTTCAAACCTGTTGTTGTATCAACAAAATTAGAAGATAGAGAAATTCAAATAGAGACGGGTCGTATGGCCAAACAAGCTGATGGTTCTGCTTTGGTTAGCTGTGGGGATGATGTAGTCTTGGTCACAGTTGTCTCGTCAAGAAAAGCGTCGGATTTGGATTTTTTTCCCATGACGATAGAGTACCAAGAAAAATTTTACTCGGCTGGTAGAATCCCCGGAGGTTTTTTTAGAAGAGAAGGCAGGCCGTCTAATGATGCCACCCTAACTGCTAGAATGATTGATCGACCCCTTCGTCCTTGTTTTCCTGAAGCCTATCGCTACGATACACAAATTGTAGCTACCACATTGAGCTATAGTGGTGAGTGTTCTTTAGCTGTTTTGGCTAATCTTGGTGCTTCCGCTGCTTTGCATATCAGCGACATTCCATACAATGGGCCCATGGCAACTGTTCAGGTGGGACAAATAGATGGAAAATTAAAAATCAACCCAAGTTTAGAAGAAATGGAAAAATCTTCTATCGACTTGATAGTGGCCAGTACGAAAAAAGGCCTCTTGATGGTAGAAGGCAAAGCAAATTTTGTTTCCGAAGCACAGGCTTTAGAAGCTTTACAATTTGCCTATAAGAAAACACAAGTCTTGCTCGACATGCAGGATGATTTAAGAAACAAAACAGGGAATATTGAAAAAAGAAAATGGAGTGAATTTCTCGTTGATAAAAATATACAAAAAGAAATAGAGGGTCTAGTAACAGAAAAAATAAAAGAGTGCTTAAAAATTGCGGATAAAATCAAACGCTACTCAGCTTATCGCGAATTGAAAGAAGATTCTATAAAAAAACTGGTCCAAGATTCAGATGACAAAGACACAGTTCAATTAAAGAAAAAAAGTTTGCTTCATGTCTTTGAGAAGGTAAAATACCAGATGGCTCGCTCTGAAATTTTTAACTCCAACCGTAGAATTGATGGAAGATCTTGTGATGAAGTACGTCCTATCACCAATGAAGTGGGTCTTCTTCCTAGAGTTCATGGCTCCGCTTTATTTACTCGCGGGGAAACCCAAGTTTTGGGCACAGTGACCTTGGGAACCGGAGATGATGAACAGAAAATTGATTCTCTAACTGGATTTTCGAAAAAAACTTTCTTTTTGCACTATAATTTTCCTCCCTATTGTGTGGGTGAGACAGGTCGCATGGGCGGGCAAAGCCGACGCGAAATTGGGCATGGATTTTTAGCCGAAAAAGCACTGCAAAATATTCTTCCAAAACATGATGACTTTCCTTACACCATTCGAGTGGTGAGTGAAGTTTTGGAATCAAATGGTTCTAGTTCAATGGGAACAGTATGCTCTGCTTGTTTGGCTTTGATGGATGCAGGGGTCCCCATCCGATCCCCTGTAGCTGGAATCGCTATGGGTTTGATCCAAGAAAAGGGAAAAATAAAAATTTTGTCAGACATACTCGGTGATGAAGATCATCTAGGTGATATGGACTTTAAAGTTGCTGGGACAAAAGATGGAATCACAGCCCTGCAGATGGACATAAAAGCCGAAAGCTTGTCCTTTGATATGATTGAAAAAGCTTTGGTCCAAGCCCGTGAAGGCCGTTTGCATATTTTAAACGAAATGGAAAAAACTTTAGAGAAATCAAGAACAGATATTTCCGTTCACGCTCCATCCATTCATATTCTGCACATCAAACCAGAAAAAATTCGTGAAGTGATTGGTTCGGGAGGAAAGGTAATCAATAAGATCATTGAAGACACGGGTGTGACTGTGAATATACATGACTCTGGCCGTATTTACATTGCTTCTCCCAACAAAGAGAAGATCAAGGAAGCCGTTTCCATTATCGAGGGCATTTGCGCCGAAGTGGAAGAAGGAGCTACTTACGAAGGAAAAGTCGTGAAAATCGCAGACTTTGGTGCTTTTGTTGAATTACTCCCCAATGCGACTGGCCTTCTTCATATTTCTGAGATCGCGAACAAACGCATTCGGCAGGTCTCCGATGTACTCAAAGAAGGAGATAAGGTGAAGGTGAAAGTCTTGCAAGTTGCCGACAATGGACGCATTCGATTGAGCCGTAAGGCCCTTCTTAATAATGGAGAGGGAGAGAAGGAATCTCAGTAGCAGGAAAAGCTTACTGAGACTGCTCAAGCTTTTTAATATGAAGCAACCATTCGGGGAAAAGCATCTCTCTTGTTTCCTGATGCAGTAGTTTATAGAAAATAAAATTGCGAATCAGAAGTCTCACATAAGTTTTGGTTTCTTGGTAGGGGATTTCTTCGATAAAAATAAGAGGATTGTCATTAGGTCTTTGCTTGAGCCATTTACGTACTGCGGTTCCCCCTGCATTATAAACAGCCGAAGTAATAACAAATTGAAAATTATAACGTTTAAATAGTTTTTTTAAAAAAGCAGTGCCCAACAAAATATTTGTTTCAGGTTGATAAAGGTCTCTTATATTTTTGTAACGAATTCCCGTTTCCTTGGAAATTTGCTTAGCAACGAAAGGACGGATTTGCATCAAACCAAAAGCGTCGGAAGGACTTCTTGCTTTTGGATTGCAAGCGGATTCTTGCCGAATGATAGAATAAATAAATTCCTTTTCAATATTAAATAATTTGTGAGCTTTCGAAACATCTTTTTCATATACGATAGGGAAGAGTAAATTTGCATAAAATTTAAAGAAAAGATTCCTTTCTTCCACTGGAAGATTCCCCACTGTTTGGAAAAGAGGAGAATAAAATTGAGCTTTTGCCATATAATAAAATAGAGCAACCCAGTTTTTCACTTTTTTATTTTGATCTTTTTGGTATTGCAGAAGCTTATAATTTAAAAAATTTAAAGCCATCTTATTTTCTTTCAAAGAGATGAGCCAGTGGGGGATGATGTACCCTTCGTTGCTCTCACTGAGAACAAAAGATTCATTCTCTGCTGCAATTTTAATTTTTTTTTCCAATTTGTAGTGTGCTAACAAACCGTAGTAGGAATAAGGATCTTTTTCTATCAAAAGTTCATAGAATTTTTTGGCTTTTGTTATTTCTTTTTCTTCTTCAAAAGTGTGAGCCATCCAAAACAAGGCACGAGAGGGGAGGTAATCACTTTCAGAAGTTTCCCACAGATCCAAAAATTGGGAGAGGCTTTCTTTTATCTTATCGATTTTTTTTAAATTCCAAGCATAGTCCCATTTTGTTTTTTCTAGTAAACTTTGGTCTGCTGTTTTTTCATTCAGAGATTTTTGAAAGAAAAAAATAGATTTTTCCATTTGTTTTGATTCTTCGAAAATGAGAGCTTTTAAACGATAAATTTGAAAAAGAGAAATGCGATTTTTTAGCTCCTTCTCCAAACGATTCAGAGTTTGAAGAGCTTGTCTTGGTTGGTTGAGTGTCCATTGTGTTCTTGCCAATAAAAAAGCAATATCATGGTAGGTTTTTATGGCTTTTGGATTTTTGGTTTTCATTTGCCTGTTTAACCATCTTGTCCATTGCTGAGTAGCTACTAGATATTTTTTATTATTTTTTTGATCCTTGTAAATCCATCTCATCCATTTGAAAGAAGCATTTTTTTCTTTAAAAGAGGAATGAGGAGAATTCAATAATTGTCGATAATAGAGGCTGGCTTTTTTAAAATCTCTAGCCCTTCTCGCATCATGTGCAACAGACAATTTTTGTGCAAAAGAGGGGTGGAGAATGTAACGGGGAGACAGTTGAAGTAATTTTACTTTCCATTTCTTTAGGCTGGCATTTTTTTGTTTTTTTGCCAATCGGATGGCCTTTAGTAGATATTTTTCTCTTTCATTTTTATCCCTCAATATTTTGTACAAATAGTAAGCAGACTCCATCTCTTGGTTTTTGTCTCCCAGAGAAATAGATTTTTGATTCCACTTCAAAGCTACTGTTTGTTTCATCCAATCAGGAAATTCAGAAGGGTCTAGCTTGACCTCTTCATGACAGTTGGAATAAAAATGAAGGCTGGCATAATCTCTGATAGGAAATTCTTTTATTTGTGAAAGAGATTTCATATTGGCGCAAAATATATTCTGCTTTGTTTTTTCAAAAAGAAGAGCTTTCTTGTAAAGACTCCACCACAAAACTGCTTGTGTGGGGTACTCCTCAACAATGAGTTTCAGTTGGTTTTGTATTTCTTTTGTTTTCTTGGAAGAGAAGGTAATTGGATTTTGCACAAAAGAATTGGGTAGGCTTGAAGAAGGGCCTATTTTTTTTTGAGCAGAAAATGAGGAATGAGAAAGAAAAAAGCAAATAGCAAAAATATGTCTAAGCATCAATCGGCAATCATGAAATGGAAGGTGTTTGTAGACTTTTAATACGATCTTCAATGAGAGGATGAGATCTAAAGAGATACATAAAGGAAGAGCGGGAACTTTTTGAATTGTTACTAATTTTTAAGTAGTTAAATTTCTTTTGTTGTGAATGTCCTGAAGCTTGTGCTCCAGTTATACCTATCTGTTTCAAAGCCTTCAGAGCTGAAATCATCTTTTCACGTCCGGCAAAACGAGCTCCCCCACGGTCCGCACGGTACTCCCTGTGGCGAGAGAAAAAACAAACCAAAATAGAACCGGGAATGTATAGCAAGGTAATAAAAACAGAACGAAGCATAAATTCCAAAAACCAACTTCTCCTGCCCCTAAGAATGACTTGTGAGACCATTTGAGCGATAAGATAGGCCAGCACCATAACCATTACATTCACAACCCCTTGTACCAAAGTCATTGTCACCATATCTCCATTGGCAATATGTGCAACCTCGTGGGCCAAGACTCCATCCATTTCTTCATCATTCATATGATCGAGTAGGCCGGTGGAAACAGCTACAAGGGAATTCTTTTTACTTGGTCCCGTTGCAAAAGCATTCACCTCAGGGCTTTCATAAAAACCCACTTCAGGGAAAACCGGCAAACCAGCCTTCTTTGAAAAATGATGAACCTTTTGAACCACAGACCGCAATCGAGAATCTGATTGATCTTTAGAGATGATTTGAACACCCATGAATTTTTTTGCTTGGTACTTGGAAGTCAGCAAACTAATAAAAGCTCCGCCCATTCCAATGATAGAATAAAAAATCAAATAGTAGTAAAAATTGCTTATCTCTATTTGAAAATAGTGCATGAGCAATCCAAGTATGAAATTTAAAGTCAAAATGATGAGAAGATTGATTCCAAAAAAGAAAAACGTTCTTTTCATAAAAGTTAGAAAATTTGACATTCTTCCTCCGTAATGAAGAGATTTCTTTTGCTTGTGATTGCCAAGCCAAAACTATCACAAAAGAGTCTAACAGGTCCAGACAATCTTTATTGTTCGCAATTGCTATGCGAGCTTATTATCACATAAAAATGAGCGGATTTTAGAAATTTCCCTACGACTGCCTGCTCTTAAACCGTATCAACAATCAGTGCTAAGCTTATGTTCCGTCTTCTGTTCCGCTGGAAGAGGTGCAAGAATTTTCACCTCCCGATGAAGTGCCATCTTGGCAATGAGAGACCTGCTTGTATTGGTCAATGGACCAAATATCCTTATCCGTTGAGCTGGTATTTTCGGATCCGATGTCGATCAGGTCGGCGATGGCTACTGCCACAAATTGTTTAGCACCAACTGTATTAACTACGGTAGCATCGGGAGAACTCTGCGGAATATCAGGAGGCGTAAAACCATCTGTAAGCCTTCTGCTCTTGAAGGCACAACTTTTCACGGGTCCCTCATCATCCCCAACATCTTTCCCACATAGAGTAAAATAGTTATTTCGATTGCCATCGAGAGTAGGACCCCTATATTGGTCCTCATCTGGCTTCGCTACATTACCAGAGAAGCCCGCATTATAAATAAGACTTCCTTCTGGATGTGCTCCAGCAGCGTATAGGTCTGTTGTGTAAAAAGTCCATTGCACAAAGAAGGCTTTTTCAGCCATATAAATCTGACTCAATGAAGTTTGTGCTTCCGTCATTTTGGAACTTCTTTGGTATTTGCGATAATTCACAACAGAAATACCAGTTAAAGTAGCGACCAAGCTAACGACGACGAGAATCTCAAGCAAGGAAAAACCTTTTTGACTTCTTATGAACAAAATATCCTCCTATTTTGACTCTCGGCCTGCAATCATCAAGGGGATTGCGAGCTGGACTCTTGTGCAAGCAAATGAATAGTTCCTTACAATTCTAAATAAATTTCTTATATTATACAAGAAATTTTTAGATTTCGTGGAGGAAGGTTCTTTATTCAGAGTTCTTTTTGTGCTTAAAATCAAGTCAGATGAAATCTTTTTTTCTACTTCTTATGTCTCTTTTTGGAATATCCTTTTTGGGAGGAGTGAAAAAAGAAATAATTAGACCACTTTATTTTGCTCCTCCCAGTCTTCTACAACATTTTACTCTTGGTTATGATGATTTTATGGCGGATATACTCTGGCTGAGATTTTTGCAAAGTGCCGATTTTTGTTCATTTGAAAAAGGCCTCCCCATCTATGACGGGAAAAAACATACTTGTGAATTTGGTTGGTCTTATAGAATGGTAGATGCCATCACTGAACTGGCTCCTCGTTTCAAAACTCCTTATACAATTTCCACTCTGCTTCTTAGTGTTTTTACCGGAGACCTAAAAGGCTCTGAAAAAATTATGCTCAAAGGTTTGAAGCAGTTTCCCAATGATTGGAGAATGAATTTTTACGCAACTTATCTCTATTTAAAAGATATTCCCAAACCAGAATTGGTAGCTTATTATGCCTACAAAGCAGCACAAAACGGAGGGCCCTACTGGCTCTATAGCCTCTCGGCTAGGGAACATGGAAACATTGGGAACCGTCTTTTGGGAAAAATGATACTAAAAAATCTTCTCAAACGAAACCTTACGGAAGAGCAAAAAAAACAGGTAAAAAAGCACTTGAAGGATTTTTTAGAAAAACATAAAAAATAGAAAAGCTGTACCCAGCTTGACCCTTGTCTTTTTGTACTCATCTTGATAGATGGTTCATTTTTTATTGAAAAGTTTCTTACAATTATGGAAAAAGATTATTACGATATTTTATCTGTCCCTAAAAATGCTTCTCAAGAGGAGATCAAGCGGGCTTATAGAAAAATGGCCTTGAAATACCATCCTGACCGAAACCAAGGGAATGCTGAGGCGGAAAAAAAATTTAAAGAAGCCGCCGCCGCTTATGACATTTTAGGAAATCCAAAAAAAAGAACACAGTATGATCAATTTGGGCACTCTGGAGTGAATTCTCGATTTGGACAAACTGGTGCTCATGATCTGAGAGACATTTTTAGCTCATTCAAAGATATTTTTGATTTTTCAAGTGGGAGTAGCGAGGGCTTTGAAACCTTTTTTGGAGGAGAATTTGCCACTTCTTCTTCTGGTCGCAAAAGAAGAAGAGTTTCGAAAGGAGCTGATCTTCGCTATCACATGGAAATCTCCTTGGAAGAAGTTTTGAAAGGAGCCAACAAACAAATTGTCTTTGAAGTAGAAAAAAATTGCAAAATCTGTGGTGGGTCTGGAGCTAGCCTAGGTACGGACAAAAAAATCTGTTCCGAATGCCGTGGCTCTGGAAGATTGACCAGATCCCAAGGTTTTTTTGCTTTTTCTTCTACTTGTTCCACCTGTCACGGGGAAGGGCAAATTATCGAATCCCCTTGCGGAGTTTGTTTTGGAACGGGTCGAAAAAGAAAGAAAGAAAAACTCTCTGTCCAGGTACCATCCGGAATGGAGACAGGAAGATATATGCGATTGACTCAAAAAGGAGAGGATGGTTGCGGGGGAGGGCCTCCCGGCGATTTATACATTGAAATAGCGGTTAAAAAGCACCCCAATTTTGTCAGAGAGGGTCTGAATCTCATTGGTTCCGTTAATATTTCTTACCTTCAGGCCATTCTTGGCACTCGTCTTACTGTTTCTGTATTGGATGGGAAAAAAGAAATTACGATTCCAAATGGAGTTCAACCGGGTTCTTCCATCAGATTGAAAAAACAGGGACTACCAGATTTGGGTAGCAAAAAAAGAGGGGACTTATTTTACAAAGTTCATGTTAAATTGCCAAAAAAATTGATAAAAAAAGAAGAGTCGTATTTAAAGGAAATCGCTCGATTGAAGAAAGAAAATATTTTGCCAAAGAAGTAAAATTTATAAAAAGTCCTCTGGGGTAGTGGCTACGGCTTCATTTTGTAAAAAAATTGCTTTCATTCACTTGACTTTTTTTCATAAAAACCGAGTGTTATTTTAGACACTGAAACTTGTTTAAGAAAGGAAACGAATTATGAGCAAAGTGGTTGGCATTGACTTGGGAACGACCAATTCTGTTCTTTCTGTGATTGAAGCTGGAAAGCCAAAAGTGATAGCCAACGCAGAGGGGAATCGAACCACTCCCTCTGTGGTAGCTTGGAATAAAAATGGAGACCGCTTGGTCGGCCAATTAGCCAAGCGTCAAGCGATTATTCGCCCAGAAGAAACGATTTTTTCTTCCAAACGATTCATTGGACGCAAATTCGATGATATGACAGAGGAAATCAAGTCTGTGCCTTACAAGGTTGTTCCAACCAAAAAGAGGGGTTGTGGCTTTGAAGTGAGTGGAAAGGTTTACTCTTGTGAAGAGATTGCCAGCTTCATTCTCGCGAAGCTCAAAAAAGACGCAGAGGAATATTTGGGGGGAAAAGTCACTGAAGCGGTCGTTACCGTTCCCGCCTATTTCAATAATTCGCAGAGGCAAGCCACCAAGGATGCCGGACGTATTGCGGGCTTTACTGTAAAAAGAATCATCAATGAGCCTACAGCCGCAGCCATGTTTTACGGGATGGACAAAAAAGTAAATCAAAAAATTGCTGTGTATGACTTTGGAGGAGGCACATTTGATATTTCTATCCTAGATATTTCCAACGATATCATCGAGGTAAAATCCACAAATGGAAACACTTATCTAGGTGGTGATGACTTCGATAAAATCGTGATGGATTGGATGGTCAGTGAATTTAAAAAGAGCAACGGAGTTGATTTATCCACTGATAAAATGGCGATGCAAAGGCTGAGGGAACATGCTGAAAAAGCAAAAGTTGAACTCAGCTCTGTGCAAGAGGCTCACATCAGTTTGCCTTTCATTACAGCAGATGCCGATGGGCCAAAGCATTTGGATATGAAGCTCAGCTTGGCCAAATTTGAACAACTCACAGAGCATTTGATAAAAAAATCTATTGAACCTTGTGAAAAGGCTTTGAAGGATGCCGGCTTTGGAGTAGAGGAGATTAATGAAATTTTATTGGTGGGTGGTTCCACTCGCATCCCTGCTGTTCAAAAAGCCATCAAAGAATTTTTTGGCAAAGAGCCCAACAAGTCTGTCAATCCGGATGAAGTGGTAGCTTTGGGAGCGGCGATCCAAGCTGGAGTATTTTCTCAAGAAATAAAAGATGTTTTGCTTTTGGATGTCACACCCCTATCCATGGGTATTGAAACTTTGGGCGGATTGATGACTCGGCTGATTGATCGAAACACAACCATTCCAATTGAAAAATCAGAAACATTTTCTACGGCTGAAGACAACCAGCCTGGGGTAAATATTCATGTCCTGCAAGGTGAACGGGAAATGGCAACAGACAACAAAACCTTGGGTCGTTTTGAATTGCTAGATATTCCAGTGGCTCCGCGAGGAATTCCAAAAATAAAAGTTACGTTCAATATAGACGCAGATGGCACCATCAATGTGTCAGCCAAAAATGAAGACACTGGAAGAGCCCAATCCATCAAAATTGATAAGCCAGGTCTCAGCGAAGATGAAATTAAAAAAATGGTGAAAGAGGCCGAAGTCAATGCCTTGAAAGACAAGAAGGAGAAAGAGAGAATTCAACGAAAAAATGAGTTATCTTCTCTGATCCACAAAGTGGAAAAACTCATCTCGCAAAACAAAGACAAAGTTTCCAAAGAAATGCTTGAGCCAGTTAAAGCAAAAATTGCTTCTTCCAAGAAACTGCTTACCGAGGATCATTGTACTGCTGAGCAGTTGAAGGAGGCTTATGATAAGATTGACGAGCTCTCTAAAGAACTGAGTACATCTATCTATAATGCTTCTAAAAAAGAAGTGCCAAAGAAGAAGGAAGAAGCGACGACAGCCTCCGCCACTGCTAATTCAGAGGAGAAGCCCAAAGACTCTTCCAAGAAGGATGAAGATGTGATTGATGCTGAATTCAAAGATGTGAATTAATGAAAGACACTCAATCCTGTAAGTATAAGAGAAAATTATCTAACTCACAATTTTTATTTCTTTCACTATGTGGTGCTTATGGAGTGTAGTTTTTTCCTCTCTTCTAGCAGTAAGACTAAAGTCAAAAACGACACTCTGATATTTTTTCAACATTCCCTATTGACAAAAAAGCATGCTTGGCTCATACTCCGGAGGACAGTGAAGGATTCTCTTAGATTTTTTCTTTTGTTGTTTGTTTCTCTCTTCTTCGTCGGCCAAGCCTCCGCCTCACTTAGTTCCGCTGATTCTCGATTGGTACTGCGTGCCAGTTGGACTGACCACTATACATGGGAAGAAGCAGGACAGAAATATGTGTTCCAAAGAACCGACTTTCTCTTCAAACTCCTATCCCAAGATACAGAGGGTTCCCGTCTTCTGCACCAAGAAATTGTGAAAAATGAGGCCGAAAAGCCCTTTCGTTCAATGAAAATTAATGGTTCGGGCGATGTGTCTTTTGCAAAAGAAGGCGAAGCAAATGCCGTCACCGTTAAAGGTGCCTTTTCTGGAGATAAAAAGAATATTTCTGTTTATTTTTCCGAAACTTACAAAAATAATCTTTTGGCTAAGTCGCTTCAATCGATTATCGCGAAAAAGGAAAAAATTAAAGTTGAATGGCCGTTTGAAACGGGGTCCTCCAATTACGAATGCACAGCTGTTGTAGAAGAGCAAACGAAGAATCTTGTCTGCACGATTAACTACACGGGCGAAGAAAAAACAGATAAAGTTCAAGAAACTCTAGCGAAAGATTCTTTCTTAAGACAATTTATCTAAATCAAAATTTTGGATTTTCACTCAAAGGCTTGCTGGTGTGCGTGGCGTATTGGCTAACTCCCTCCTTTTTCTTATCTCAAAAATCGTAAGGGATTGATGGGTTTCTTCCTTCTTATCAATTCAAAATGAAGGTGAGGTCCAGAAGATCTTCCAGTATTCCCAACCGTTCCAATTTTTTGCCCTCTTTTTACCTTTGCTCCCTGAGGGATTTCAATGCTGTTCAGGTGAGCATAGAGACTTAACCAAGCATACTGGTGTTCAATCAAAATGACTTTGCCATAACCAGAAAACTTTGTACCCACATAGATGACCTCGCCATCCGCTGAAGAAAACACAGACTGTCCTATTTTTTTTGGAAAATCAATGCCCTCATGATAGATGGAAAAGTATCTGGATAGGGAGTAGGGGTTTTTTACCGGCCAAGTAAAGTTTGGAATTTTTACCAAATGGGTGCAGGAAGAACAAAAGAAAAAAAGTGCAAAAGCACAAGCAAAAAAGAAAATTTTTAAGCAGGCAGGAAAGCTGTGATTTACGAAGGGCAGGGGAATGTGGAACATAATTCTTTGACCTCTTTTGCTATTTTAATTAGTTGCGATTCATTATCTGGTTCAACCAGAGCCTTTTCGATCCAACAGGCAATTTGTTTCATCTCATTTTGTTTCATTCCCCGAGTGGTTACGGCAGGAGTTCCTATGCGAATGCCACTGGTAACAAAAGGGGATTTTGTTTCATTGGGTACCGTATTTTTGTTCACAGTGATGCCTGCTTTTTCCAAGGTAAACTCAGCTTTTTTTCCTGTAATGTTCTTGTTTGAAAGATCAAGCAAAATGAGATGATTGTCTGTTCCCTTTGTGACAAGAGAAAAACCAAGATTCATCATTTCCTCAGCCAAGGTTTTTGCGTTTTTAACGATTTGTTTTGCATACTCTGTAAATGAATCCTTTAGGGCTTCCTGAAAAGCCACAGCCTTGCCAGCAATAATGTGGGGAAGCGGACCTCCTTGGATGCCGGGGAAAATAGCTTTATCTAATTTTTTGCTATTTGCTTCTGAACAAAGAATGAGTCCCCCCCTAGGCCCTCGCAAAGTTTTGTGAGTAGTGGAGGTAACAAAATCAGCATAGGGAATGGGAGAAGGATGTACTCCTCCTGCCACCAAGCCAGCAAAATGAGCCATGTCCACCACCAAAATGGACTGAGTCAGATCGGCTATTTCCTTAAATATTTTAAAATCCAAAAGACGAGGGTAGGCACTGTGACCGGCAATCAACAGCTTTGGCCGTTCCTTTTTTACTTGCTCAGCAATTTTGTCATAATCTAGCAAGTCTGTCTCGGGATGCAAATTGTAGAAAGAAGAGCGAAAAATGAAACCGCTAAAGTTCACCAAGGCTCCATGAGTGAGATGACCTCCGTGGGAAAGCTCCATGCCCATGATGGAGTCGCCGGGTTTGGCACAAGCAAAGTAGACAGCCATGTTGGCCTGCGATCCAGAATGTGGTTGTACATTTGCATGCTCAGCGGAAAAAAGTTTTTTTGCTCTTTCGATAGCTAAGCCTTCACAAATGTCTACAAACTTGCATCCTCCATAGTATCTTTTTCCCGGATATCCTTCAGCGTATTTGTTTGTTAAAATTGAACCTCCTGTAGCCAAGACGGCTGGAGAAGTGTAGTTTTCAGAAGCGATTAGTTCCAAGCCATTTTTTTGCCGAAGACTCTCTCCTTCAATGGCTGAAAAAATTTCTTCATCATTTTGTTTTAAAAATTCAAAGTTTGTTAATTCTTTCAATGTGTCGTCCTTTCTTAAATGGAGTTTGAATAAATATTTTAAGAATGTGATTGGCCTCTTCAAAAGACAAAAGACGAGAACCCAAGCAAAGCACATTCGCCTTATTATGTTCTCTGGACAGACGTGCACTTTCTTCATTCCAAGCAATGGCTGCTCGGATATGAGAATAGCGATTGGCCTTTATGGCCATGCCTTGCCCGCTTCCGCAAATCAAAAGACCAAAAATTGAGTCTTTATCTTCCATGCATTTACAGAGCTTTTCTGCTTCGTCTGGATAGTCTGTTCTTTTTTCATCAAAACTCCCTAGGTCTTTCCAAGATTTATCAGGATTGTTTTCTATTAAGAATTTTTTGAGTGAAAATCCAGCGTGATCATTGGCTACTAGGATTTTTATTTTTTCAACATTCAATTCAGTCATTCTCCTTTTCTGACTAGGGTATTTACTTCTTATTTATTTACTTTCTTAAATATCAAACAAACATTAGTTCCTCCAAAACCAAAGCTGTTATTCATAACAAATTGCATTTTTTTCTCTCTAGCTTCATTGGGAACAAAATCCAAAGAACATTCTGGATCTTGTTCCTCTAGATTGATGGTTGCAGGGGCTACTTGATCCCTCAAGCTTAAAATAGAAAACACGCTTTCAATTGCTCCTGCTGCTCCCAAAGTGTGACCAATCATGCTCTTGTTACTACTCACTAAAAGTTTTTGGCTATGTTCTCCAAACACAGATTGAATGCTTTTGCTTTCTACGGCATCTCCTGCCAGGGTGCTGGTGCTATGAGCATTGATGTAGTCAATTTTATTTTTTGCGATCTTTGCAGATTCCAAAGATTTTTCCATAGCCAAACAAATCCCTTTTCCTTTTGGCTCAGGAATCGCAATGTGATAGGCATCAGAAGAAGATCCATAGCCAACCAATTCAGCAAGAATGGTAGCTCCTCTTTTCAATGCTCTTTGTTTTTCTTCTAAAACCAAAACGCCAGCTCCTTCAGACAAAATAAATCCATCTCGCCCCCTATCCCATGGACGGGAAGCTCTCTTGGGCTCATCGTTTCTCGTAGAGAGAGCCCGGATGGAATGGAAGCCAAAAACAGCCAATTCACAAAAAACTGATTCAGCTCCCCCAGCAATAGCTACATCACAAAGCCCTTGTTGGATCTGCAAACCTGCTTCCCCAATAGCATGAGCTCCAGAAGCACAAGCTGAAACGGTTGAAAAATTGGATCCCATTAGTTTCCAACGAATGGAAATATTTCCAGCCACTGCATTGGCAATCACAGAGGGAATAAAGAAAGGAGAAGGAGGTTTTTTTTCTTTTATCACTTGATAAGCAGCGGATTGAATGTATTGCAAATCTCCAATACCCACACCAATGATTACATTTGTTGAACGGCGGAGGGCCTCATCTTTTTCAAAATTCAAGCCTGAAGATTCAATGGCTTCTTTGGCGCTTGCTAAAGCGAAGTGAGTAAAACGGCTGGTTTTTTTTTGATCCTTCTTTGGAATAAAATCCTCTGGTACAAAGTCTCTCACTTCTCCAGCTATCTTGACAGGGCAAGAACTACAATCGAAGGATTGAATGCGATCCACAGCGGAAAGAGATTGCAAAAGGCCAGACCAACTTTTTTCGACTCCTGTCCCCAAGGGGGTAACAGCTCCCAGACCTGTAACAACCACTTCTTTCATGAATCTTTTTTTTGTTGTACCTTGATAAAATCAATAGCATCTTGGACAGTTCGAATTTTTTCTTCTTCTTTTTCTGGAATTTGTATAGAAAAATTATCTTCAAATGCCATAACCAATTCCACAACGTCCATGCTATCCGCTCCTAGATCATCAACGAAAACGGATTCTGGTTTTATTTTCTCTTTTTCCACGCCTAGTTGATCATGGATGATAGAAATAATTTTTTCTTCAACGTTCATAAATTCCCCTCCTTCATGTTGTTTTTCATTCTGTGTTGTTTCTTATTCTGCCTTATTTTTTAATGGCATGATAAAATTCAAAGTATGGTGTAAATCCAAACTACATAGCCAATCCACCGTTTAAAGCAATCACTTGCCCTGTAATATAATCGGTTTGTAATAAAAAAACTACAGTTTGTGCTACGTCTTTGCTCTCTCCCATTCTGCCCAATGGAATGTTGTTCAAAATTGCTTCTCTTTGCTTCTCACTCATGTTTTTTGTCATATCTGTTTGGATGAAGCCGGGGGCAATGGCATTGACACGAATGTTTCTACTAGCCAGTTCTCTGGCCATGGAGCGTGTTAAACCTTCTAAAGCTGCCTTGCTCGCAACATAATTGGACTGCCCTGCATTTCCCATTTTTGCCACCACAGAAGAAATATTGATAATGTTACCCTTGCGAGCCTTCATCATATATTTGCACACCTCTCTAGCACAATAAAAACTTCCATACAAATTTGTTTTTAGAACAGAGTCAAAGTCTTCATCTCTCATTCTTAAGAGCAGGCCATCTTTTGTGATGCCCGCATTGTTGATTAGAGCAGAAATAGAGCCAAAGTGAGAAATGAATTTATCGAATCCTTTTTTTACAGATTCTGAAAAGTTGACATTCATTTGCAAAAGCAGGTGGCCTTTTCCTTCCAGTTTCTCAAAATTTTCTTCTGCAATTTTTTGATTGGAGGAATAAACGAGTGCTACCTTGGCTCCTAGATTTGATACATGTTTTACGATTTCAAAACCAATCCCTCGGCTGGAACCCGTTACCATAATGAATTGATTATTTAATGAATTCATGAGCTAGCCCTATCACTCGCTTGAAAATTTTGCAATGTTTTGATGTCAGCCAAAGAATGAAAATGGAATACAGATTTGGACGGATCAATTTTTTTCATCAATCCTTTTAGGACCCCTCCTTCTCCAAGTTCTAAAAAATGATCGCAGCCTTGTTTAAAAAGATATTCCATGGACTGTAGCCATAAAACTGGTGAATCAATTTGATAACTCAGATTTTTTTTTATGAGTTCTGGATCTTTTTCTATTCGGGCTGAAGTATTTTGAACAATAAGGAGGTCGCCCCTACCAAAGGGAATGCGATCTAAAAAATGCTTCATTTTTTGACTCGCAGAACTCATCAATGAAGAATGAAAAGCAGAAGATACCTTCAAAGGAATGAGCTGCACTTTTTCTCTAGAAAAAGAAAAATCTTTATAGTGTTTGTCAGCCCACTGAAGGGCCTTGAGATTACCACTCAAAACGTTTTGTTCCCTGCTATTAAAATTGGCTACTTCTAAAGGAGAAAAAGAATTATTTTCTTCCACCCAGTTACAAAAATTTTTTGCTTCCTGCATACTGGGACCCATCAAGGCACTCATGCCTCCCTTTTCACTGAATGGAGTTTCACTCATGAGCTCCCCTCGTTTTTTCACAGCTTTCATGGAAGAAACGAAAGACAAAACACCGGAAGCGACCAGAGCAGAATATTCCCCCACAGAGTGTCCAGCAGTGTATTGAATAAAGCCTAGGTCCATCTCTTCTTTCAGGCATTCCCAAGCTACGCAAGAGACCAAAACAATAGCCGGTTGTGCATTTTGCGTGAGAGTGAGTTCTTTTTCAGAGCTTTCAAAGAGTAATTTTTTAAAATTGATTTTCAATTCATCACTGACTAGCTCAAAAATTCTTCTAGCTCTTTCAAATCGCTTATAATAAAATTGTCCCATTCCAATTTTTTGAGAACCTTGGCCGGGAAAAATCACTGCCCACATTGTTCAATACCTCAGAAATAAAGATCCACTCGTCATGCCCCCACCCACAGCCATCAACAAAATATTTTGCCCCTTTTTGATTTGGCCTCGATTAACAGCTCTTGTCATCGAAATGGGAATGGAAGCAGAAGAGGTGTTGCCTATATCTTGGATATCAAAAATCATTTTTTCTTGAGGAAAATCCGTATGTTCACAAAATTTCTTCAAAATTCTTTCATTTGCTTGATGAGCTATAATCCAATGTACTTGCTGAGCTGTTTTCCCTGTTTTTTTCAAAGCATTTTCATAAAGCTCACACATGATTTGCACCGCTTTTTTAAATACTTTTGCCCCATCCATTTGTATGCAAGCATTCTCTTTTTTTATTTTTGTATTTTCCTGAAAAGGCATTTTGGCTCCAGGGAAGGGGAGTTTCAGCAAGGAACCTAGCTCTCCAAAAGTACCGAGTTCCTGATGGTAGATACATCCTTTTTCTGGCTTTTCAGATGCGGAAAGAACAAAAGCCCCCGCCCCATCTCCAAACAAAATACAGGTGTTTCGATCTTTATAATTTGTAATTTTACTTAAAGTTTCTGTTCCAACTACCAGAATATTCTTATAAAATTCTGTTTGAATAAATTGGCTTGCAATGCTCATGGCGTAGATAAACCCACTACAAGCTGCCGAAATATCTAGAGCAGCACTTTGCATGGCATGCAGTTTTTTTTGGAGAACACAAGCGGTATTGGGCATGAGTTGGTCGGGATAAAGAGTTGCAACAATAATAAAATCCAAATCTTTTGCTTTAAGACTCGCTTGTTTCAAGGCTTCCTTGCTCGCTAAAAAAGCCATATCACTGGGAAGTTCGCCAGTTCCAGCAATGTGTCTCGAATGAATCCCTGTTCTTTTCCGAATCCACTCATCAGAGGTATTCACTTTTTTTTCCAAATCAAAATTGGAGAGAACTTTTTTCGGCAAATAGTATCCCAAGCCAGCAATACACGCTTGTCTCATTCTTGATTCCCTCTATGATTATTTTTGAAAAAGAGAAAAAGTAGGTTTACTCTTCAGACAAAACCACTTGCCGCCCTTTGTACCAACCGCAAGAAAGACAAAGATGATGTGGGCGAACAAAAGCTCCGCAGTTAGAACACTGACTCAAGCTTTGTTTCTTGATCGCACTGTGTGAGCGACGCATACCTCTGACTGAGCGAGAAATTCTACTTTTGGGTGAAGCCATGTTTTTCTACCTTTTTTTCTAGATTTTTTATTCTTTATTCAAGCATGGTTTAAAATCAAGATTTTTTTACTTTTTCACTAAAAAAATAGAAAACTTTTTGCTAAAAATAAAGGATGGGAAAACAGTGGAAGACAGCAGGAAAGCTTGCTCAATCGAGCAAAAAAGGAGCTTTGTTTACTCGTCTTTCCCGTGAAATCCAAGTGGCGGTGCAGCTGGGCGGAGACAATCCTGCCAATAATCATCGTTTAAGGCTCGCTATTCAGACGGCCAAAACCCATTGTTTGCCTAAGAGTACAATCAAAAAAGCCATCATCGGTGGAAAAGGAGAAGAAAAGCAAGGGCAAATGGAGGAATTGATTTACGAAGGTTTTGGTCCTCATGGAGTGGCTATGGTTTTGCGTTGTTTGACAGATAATCGCACTCGAACCGCTTCCCAGATAAGAAATTTATTTAAAATAAACAAGGCTCAAATGGGAGCTAGCGGATCAGTGATGTGGATGTTTGATAGACTGTGTTTTGTGAGAGCCAAAAAAGAAAATACAGAGCTTGAAGAAAATATAAGATCTGAAGACAGAGCAAAATTCTTAGAAAAAATGGCTGTGGAAGTGAAAGCTATTCGTGTAAAAAGAAATGGAAACACCTATTTGTTTTATCGTGAAAAAGAAAAATTGCAGGAATTGGAAGAAACACTAAAACAAAAAACTTGGAGCATCACAGAAACTGGACTCGCTTATTATCCAAAAAATGAGTTACAGCTGGATGAGGAAAAACAAACAGAGGTTAGAAATTTTTTGAAATTGTTTAAAGAACATCCTGATTGCAAGAATATATATTGCAACTTCATTGAAAGAAAATGATAGCATCTATTCTTTAGGAAACAAATGAAAGCTAAAGAGATAAAAAAAATTGAATCTTTTTACCAAGATCAATGGGAAAAAAACCAAATTTATGCCTATCGAGATGGACAAAAAAGAGAACAAAGCTTTGTCATTGATACCCCTCCTCCCACGATCTCTGGCTCCTTACACATTGGCCATGTCTTTAGCTACGCCCAAACAGATATTATCGCTCGCTTCCAAAGAATGTCTGGAAAAAATATTTTTTATCCCATGGGATGGGACAACAACGGCTTGCCAACGGAAAGACGAGTGCAAAATCTTTACAAAATTCTTTGTGATCCTTCTTTGTCTCATAAAAACAAGCACCTTGAAGATTTGCTTGAAAGGAAAAATAAAAAAACAAAGGATATGCAGGCCGTTTCTAGAAAACATTTTATTGATATTTGCAGGATTCAAAGCAAAAAAGACCAATGTGAGTATGAAAAACTATGGCGTCATCTCGCTCTTTCAGTCGATTGGAAACAGAGCTACGAAACCATTTCCACAAAAGCACAAATCATTTCTCAATTATCTTTTTTGGATCTTTATAAAAAAAATCTGGTAGAAAATCGCTACATTCCAGTTTTTTGGGATACAGATTTTCAAACCGCTGTGGCTCAAGCGGACATTGAGGACAGAAAAAAACAAGGGTTTTATCATAACATTCGCTTTCAAATAGAAGGCGAAAAAACAAAATCCTTTGTGGTCTCTACCACTCGTCCAGAATTATTGCCAGCTTGTGTAGCTGTGGCTGCCCATCCAGAAGATGATCGTTATAAAAAGTTTTTTCACAAAAAAGCTGTCACACCTTTGTTTTTTTCGCGAGTGCCTATTTTTCCTTCGGTTCATGTGGACCCAGAAAAAGGAACAGGTATTGTAATGATTTGCACATTTGGTGATATGGAAGATGTACATTTTTGGAAAAAAAATTCTTTGCCTCTCAAACAAATTTTCACAAAAAAAGGATTCGTAAAAGAAACTTCAGAAAAAAATTCCATTCAACACATTTTGTTAGATAGCCTCAGGTGGAAAGAAGCCAAAAGATATTATAAGGAACTGGAAGGGCTTTCTGTTTATCAAGCCAGAAAAAAAATTGTGGAGATTTTGTTGGAGAAAAAAGAACTGGATGCAAAACCTCTCCCCATCGAACACTTTGTGAAATTTTATGAGAAGGGATCAAAGCCATTGGAGCTACTTCCCACAAGGCAATGGTACATTAAAATTTTAGATCATAAAGAGGCTTTATTGAAACAAGGACAGAAGGTGAATTGGCATCCAGCTTCTATGTTAAAAAGATATGAACAATGGGTGGAGGGACTCAATCAAGATTGGTGCATCTCTAGACAGAGATTTTTTGGCGTGCCTTTTCCTATTTGGTATCCATTGGATGAGAAAAAAAATCCGGATTATGAAAATCCCATTTTGCCAATGGAAACTTTCTTTGGATCAGGAGACAAAAAAGAATCCTTGGATCCCATGCATTCCTCTCCGTCTGATTGGTCTTTAGCTTACAAAGAAGAGCAAAGAGGAAAAGCTGGAGGTTTTATTGCAGAAAAATCCGTGATGGATACTTGGGCAACCTCCTCCCTCACCCCTCAACTGAGCAGTCACTGGCTTTTGGACCAAAAAAGACATCAAGAGCTTTTCCCAGCTGATCTCAGGCCACAGGCCCATGAGATCATTAGAACTTGGGCTTTTTATACCATTGTGAAATCCTTTTTTCATAATCCAGAAAATAGTGAAAACATCCCTTGGAAACACATAGCCATTAGTGGCTGGGTAATGAGTCCAGAGCGTGTGAAAATGAGTAAATCAAAAGGTAAAAACATTTCACCCAATGAATTGCTTGATGAGTATTCGGCAGATGCGATTCGTTATTGGGCAGGAAAAGCCCGCTTGGGACAAGATACAATCTATGATGAAAACCTTTGTAAAAATGGAAAGAGGCTTGCGATTAAATTATTCAATGCCTCAAAATTTGTAATGATACAGGTAAAAGAAACCAACTTTATAGATTCTTTATCAGGGATCAAAGTGCCAGTGGATCTGGCTTGGCTTTGCTACCTTCAAGAAACATATCAAAAAATTACTTCTGATTTAAAAAGTTTTGATCATTCCATTGCTTTGAACCAAATCGAAAAAGCTTTTTGGATTTTTTGTGACAATTATTTGGAACTGGTGAAGGGGAGAGCTTACCAGTTGCAAGAAGAAAATCAAAAAAGCCCCAATTTGCACTATCATGTGGCTGAAAAATCACAATCTTTGTCTGCGGTCAAAAGCTTAGATGTAAGTCTTTATTTGTTTCTAAAAATGTTGGCTCCCTACATGCCCTATATTACCGAAGAGGTTTGGTCTGCAAGGTATGCAAAATCTGGCTCCATTCATCTCTCTGACTGGTCATCCAACATTTTGCAAGAAATTCAAGTCCAAAAAGATGATGATAGCATGGAAACTAAAGGGGTGCTCAAGTTTTGTTTTCATTTGCTTGAAACAATACGAAACGAAAAAGCTACTCAAAAACAAAGCCTCTCCACACCTATCAAAAAATTGAAAGTGTCGGGCTCTTTGGAAGAAAAAAAACTTTTTGATTTGTGTAAAGAAGATATTGCAAGAGCCACTCAGAGCCAAATAGGGGACATGGAGTGGATTCATTCTGATGACCCGCTAAAAATTTTTGTTAAAATGAGAGGACCTTCATGAAGGCACATTTGCTTCGAGTACATTCTTCAGAAAAAAAACTGGCAAAGGAAAAGCAACTTGCTTGGAAACTGGCTACCTGTGCTTTGGACAAATCTCCCATTTCTGAAAAAGCTTCTGAAATGCTCATCAACCGCATGATTGACAACATGGCAGTCGCAGTTGCGAGCTTAGATAGAAAACCAGTAAAGCATGCAAGAGATCAGGCCTTGCTCCATCCTCTCAAAACAGGAGCCACCATTATAGGTGTTTCAAATGAAAAAAAATTTTTTGCCAACTGGTGTGCATGGGCAAATGGGGTAGCCGTTCGGGAGTTGGATTTTCATGATACCTTTCTAGCTGCTGATTATTCTCATCCAGCTGACAACATCCCCCCTGTTTTGGCAGTGGCTCAGCAAAAATCTTGCTCTGGGGCAGACTTGCTAAGAGCTTTGCTTTCATCCTATGAAATTCATATCTCTTTAGTAAAAGCAATCTGCCTCCACAAACACAAAGTCGACCACATCGCACACCTTTTACCATCCCAAGTGGCAGGGATCGGAGCTTTGTTATCAATGGATCAAGAAAATCTTTTTCAAGCTATTAACCAAGCTGTGCATTTGGCTTTCACCACTCGTCAATCCAGAAAAGGGGAGATTTCTTCTTGGAAAGCCTACGCTCCTGCCCATGCTGGAAAAACAGCTATAGAGGCTGTGGATCGTGCTCTCAGAGGGGAAAAATCTCCTTCTCCCATTTATGAGGGAGAGGATTCCGTTATTGCTCATTTTTTAGCTGGTCCCGATGCACAGTATGAAGTTTTTTTGCCTGAAAAAGGAGAAGAAAAAAAAGCCATCCTAGAATCTTATACAAAAGAATATTCTGCGGAATACCAATCACAAGCTTTGATCGATCTAGCTTTTGAGATAAGAAAAAAAATTACCGATCTAGAAGCTATTTCCGAAATCAAAATTCACACTTCCCATCACACTCACTATGTGATTGGAAGCGGTTCAAAAGATCCGCAAAAGCAAGACCCCAAAATCAGCCGAGAAACCCTAGATCATAGCATTAGCTATATATTTGCCGTCGCTCTTGAAGACGGTTTTTGGCATCACGAAAAATCCTATGAAACAAAAAGAGCATCCAAGGAGCAAACTCTTCGTTTGTGGGAAAAAATCAAAACGGTAGAAAATAAAAAGTGGACGGAGCTTTATCACCATCCAAACCCTAACGAAAGAAGCTTTGGGGCTCATATAGAAATATTTTTTAAAGATGGCTCAAAAATCAGTGCAGAGAAGAGAAGAGCCAAAGCTCATCCTGCAGGGGAAAGACCCTTTCAAAGAAAAAATTACATTCAAAAATTTATGGAATTAAGTGAATCTACCTCAGTTAGGGAGAAGGAAAAAAAACGATTTCTATCATTAGTCACTAGATTGCCTGAACTCAACTCAAAAGAAGTAAAAGAATTAAATGTTCAGTGCTCTTCCGTTCTTCCAAAAGGGAAACCCGGCTTATTGGATGAATAGCTATTGTACATTCATGGGCAGGAGCCATCAAAGACAATGCATGTATATGAATGTACAATCTTCCCATCACTCCCAAAACTGTTTGCAAATGTATTTACATTTAGGGATATATTTTTTAAACTCCTCATCAGATTTTACTGGAACCATCCCACTGAGAGGAACACTACTTGAGCTTGATTTTTTCAAATCCAAATGTGTATGAAAAAAGGAAAAAGTTTCGAGCTTCTCTTTGTAATAAAAAGATTCTCCGATTTATAGGCACTTTTTCCCCACTCGTTTCAAAGCTGATTGAGAAAAAAGGATTCGAAGGACTCTATGTTTCTGGAGCTGTGATTTCTAGTGACTTGTGCCTGCCAGACCTAGAAATGAATCATCTCTCCGATCTTACTACCAGAGGGGGACAGATGATTGCATCCAGCCCTTTGCCCGCTTTGGCTGATGCAGATACAGGCTTTGGAGGAAATCTCAATGTAGCAAGGAGTGTCCAAAAATTGGAGATGGCAGGTTTTTGTGGGCTTCATCTAGAAGATCAAGAAAGCCCCAAAAAATGTGGCCACCTTGATAATAAAAAATTGATCAGCACAAAATCTATGCAAAAAAAAATTGAAGTAGCCTTGAAAGCAAAAACAGATCCCAATTTTTTGATCATGGCTCGAATAGATGCTAGAGGTCCTGAAGATCTAAAAGCTACCATCGAAAGGGGAAGAGCCTATCTATCTGCGGGAGCTGAAGCACTTTTTCCTGAAGCTTTGGAAAACAAAGAAGAATTTGAAGAGTTTAGACAAAAAGTGGATGGACCCTTACTAGCAAATATGACCGAATTTGGAAAATCCAAAATTCTTTCGGCTAAAGCTTTAGAAAAAATGGGCTACAATATCGCCCTATATCCAGTGACTCTCTGGCGACTGGCCCTAAAAGCTGTTCAACAAGGTCTAGAAGTTCTTGATTCGGAGGGGAATCAAAAAAAACTGTTAGCGCAAATGCTCAGCAGAGAAGAACTTTATGAACTCATTCAGTATGAAAAGTATGTAGAGTGGGACAAAAATGCCGGTGACAAAAAATAAAAAAAGAATGTGAAAAATGATCAAAGCAAAAAAAGGATTGGAAGGTGTAATTGTCGATGAAAGCGCTGTCTCAAAAGTAATCCCTGAAAAAAGTGCTCTGATTTATCGTGGCTATCCCGTAGATGAATTGGCAAAATATTCATCCTTTTTAGCTACTGTTTTTTTGCTTTGGAAAGGGGAACTACCCACACAAAAAGAATTAAAAGATTTTGAAGAACAAGAAAAGCAGGCCAGAAAATCTGAGCCAAGCATTCTAAACATGTTAAAAGAATGTTCTAAGGCTCACCCCATGGATGCCCTGAGAACGGCAGTATCCATGGCAGGAGCTTTGGACAAATACACCTGGGACGATAGTGAAGAAATTTTGGAACGAAAAGCTTTTCACTTACTTGCCAATATTCCATTTTGGATAGCAGCCCATAATCACTTTAGAAAAAAACAAGAACCCATTGTACATTCAGATAAACCTTTTATTGAAAATTTTTTGCAAATGTATTTCGGGAAAGTTCCAGTGAAAGAGGTGGTATCCGCCTTCGAAGCTTCTATGGTTCTTTATGCAGAACACGGATTCAATGCATCCACATTTTCTGCAAGAGTGATTCTTTCAACTACCACAGATATTTATTCAGCCGTCACGGGAGCCATTGGAGCTTTGAAGGGTCCCTTGCATGGGGGTGCCAATGAACAAGTCATGTATGTAATGAAAGAGATTGGAGAACCGGAAAAAGCAAAAGAGTGGTTACTACAAGCACTCAAAGAAAAAAGAAAAATCATGGGCTTTGGTCACCGTGTGTATAAAAAAGGTGACTCCAGAGTCCCACAAATGCTCGCCTGTGCTCAAAAAATGGCTAAGGTAACGAAAAATCATAAGTGGATGGATATTTATAATATTCTAACAAAAACCATGTTGGAAGAAAAAAATATTTATCCCAATCTAGATCTTCCTGCTGGTCCCGCATATTATATGATGGGTTTTGATATTGATGCCTTCACTCCCTTATTTGTCATGAGCCGAATTTCTGGATGGAGCGCTCATATCATGGAGCAGAGAAAAAACAACCGAATCATACGCCCGCTTTGTGAATATGTGGGAGCTATGGACAAAACAGTTCCTCCCTCGGGAATAAAAAGCGAATAAACACAAAAAGAAAAAAATTGTCAAAAAAACCTAGACTAAAATCTTGAGTAAATGATTTATTTTCCTATTCAAAAGTCTAAGCACTAAAAAATCAGTTTATTCCTAAATAAAAAGCTCTTTCTAACCGAAAAAATAGGTCATGAAGAGTTTTCTAAAGTGGATTTTTGTCCCCATTTTTCTTGTTTCATTTGTTGTAGCCTGCAACCAATTACGACTCTTTGGAGATAACGATTTTTCTGATTTTTCTTCTCTTCCTATTGCGAACAATGTTTCTATTGGAATTCCAGATATTAATTTTCTATATGTCGATGTAGGCGGCGATTCCTACTTTTCAACGAATACAGTTGAGCAAAGAGAGAACAATCCCACAGGGCAAAAGTATGCCCTCTATCAAAGAGACGAAGATATAACAGTCAATTGTAGCATCAGTGCGGATAGAGAATCCACTGAAGATCTCTACTGTACGCTCGATGTAGTTGAAGGAGATTTGTGGTTTCATGCTCTTCCACTAGAATACAATGTCCCCCCAGGGATGTGTGACTATTTAGCTTTCCAAGTTCATTGGCATTTTAATCAACCAGTGGCTGTTGGTCCTGAAATAATTTATGAATGTGAAGCTGAAATACCAGGTGCGATCTCAACGAGCCCTACCACTACTGCTGCTTCCACAACTGAAACAAGGTACTGTCTCAATGGTTGTGCTCTTGATGCTACTAGCGTTGCAGGAATATGTAATAATTCTTTTCAGGGTCAAGAATCAGTTGAAGATTTTTGTGCCACATATGATAAGAGCGATCAAGAGGGTTTGGGGAATTGTTGTTTTGGTGACTATGTTGTAAGAGATAAGGATGATACTGAGGTAGATAATGGAGATTGGGGTGGCAAGTTGAAAGAATGCATTGGAGGCGTAGCTCGTTTTGCAAATTGGGATGGCTTCACCAAAGAAGATGAAGTTCCCATTCCTCTTGTCTATGAAACTTTAAGAGCTGGACTGAAGCAGGTATTTACTATTCCTGCTTTAAAAGATTCCGTAGATCCAAAGGGATCGGGTAAGACACTTCGTCCTTATTCACTACCCACTGCAAATTATTGGGACGGATCAGAAAATGGTTTTGCTACTAATCCGCCCAAATTTTATGTCCCTCCTAATTCACCATCCGAAGGATTTACACCATTTCAATATACAGGCTATCCCTATCTCACTTGGACTTGTTTGGACCAAGCTCGAGAAATCAAACACCAAATTCATCTTATAATTAGAGAATGGAATACTGTAGAAGAATTTGATAGATTGATAGACAGTGAAGGCTCAAGAGGAGATCCCGATAAAGAGGGGAATGAGGGAACCAATTGTGATTATTACGAAGCAGAAGAAAAATTGGGAATCATACAATTTACAGATTGTAATGATATATATGATGCGGACGATTTTATAAAAGAGAACAAGGACTATCCTGAGATCTTTTATGAGTAATGATTCCTATGCACCCACTCGTCTTTATAGAAATGAAACTTTTTTATCATAACAAATTCTTTGTGAGATTTTTTTTCTTTGTCACTAAGGGCTTCACTCTTTAATGAAAAAAATAATTATCTTCAGTATTTTTTTTAGTTTTTTTCTTGTCTTTTTTTCTGGTGCAAAAGAAAGAAAAGAAAGTAGCAATCTTTTGTCAGAAAAAATCACAAATATTTTAGCAAAAGAAAAAACAAAAATTATCACCAAAAAAGATTTCCAAACAAAAGAAGAAATACTGGGAAAAGGGTATAAAAAACATCCCGACGCAAAGTTCATGCGAAAAAAGCTTGTTCATCATATCTATCATATCAGCAAATTGTGTACAAAAAATATGCCTCTAAATAAAAAAATATCTCAACTCAATAACGATTTACAGATCTTGCAAAAAATAACTACCGATTATCTTCAAAAATATCCTTATTTGTCTGTAAAAGATTCTATCTTTTTACGCTCTATAAAAAACAATCTGTCGAAAGAAGCACTCTCTATGGGAGAACAAATAGATTTTCGTCTTGTAAAAGAAAAAAAATTAGATCTAAAAAATAATTTTTTACTGAGCTATCGAAATTATTATAATTTATCAAAAAATATAAAAGATATCCCTCATTTGTGGGCCCAAAAGGTCTATAAAGGGCTGAGTTGCTTGTAGGTGTTATGAAAAATATCCTTTTTCAGATTTTTATTTATTCCTTCTTATTTGCCATTGTGAGTGCCTTTTTCCTACATATGGATGCATTCGCTATTCCCCATAAAATTTCCTATGAAGAATGCAAAGGAAGAAACAAAACATGGAATAAAAATTTTGTTACACCTTTAGCACAATTTTCGCTTTATTCACCTATTGATTCCGTAGAAGCAAAAGCTACCTGTCTGGAATGTATATCTAATTTTGTGGGGCCTCTCGATATGCCTGGGCTAAGAAAATTGCAAACCACTCTTGCAGATTCTAATATCATTCCTCCTATTTGTTTTTATGCATCCGCTATCAATGGAGCTGGCAATAAGAGGATAACAGGCAGGATAAAACATGGTCTTTTTGGTTGCAAAAAAAACACCGACCGCTGGGCATATCCAGAAAGAGTATCAGCTTTTATAAAAAGAACAAGACCTTGTCTGAATCAAGACTATATTGATATGACTGCCGCAAGCTTCAATCAAGTAGCCGATTGTCTTAGTTTTTCCGCTAATGAAAAAAAACAAGCCTTCGCTCTTTTCAATCATGAATCTCACTTTATTCTCAATGCAAGAAGCCCCACAGGGGCTCGTTGTTATGGGCAACTAACATCTGATACTATGGCATTTATTAACAAGCACATTTATAGAAGGAACCCACGAATCAACAGATACAATAACCCAGTTCCTCCTTCAAGATTTGGATACATCTATACAAATGCAGTAAAAAAATGTCCTGGATTAAAAGATAAGGTCATCCCTCAAGATGTTCTTACAAGAACTCCGACAATGAGTGATAAGTCTTTTTATAAGATGGTGAAGCAAGCATCTCTGACATGTGGAATGACTCATGATCCTTATTCCTGTTTATTTTACTCTATGTTTAATATCAGAATAAATATGAAGTATTTTGATAATACGTATTCGGAAATACCTGATTATTTGGGATCTAAAAACCCCCCTAAAAAAATGCCAAAAAAAGCCAAAGAAAGGATTCGCCTGAATGAAATAATGATTCTTCAAGGAGAAATACAAAAAAAAGGTGATGGCAAAAAACCTAGAAAGGTGGAGTGGGTTATGTGGGATTCTTCTGAAGTTTACAATGTTTATCAAAACCTCAAAATAAAGTCTAAAACAATCACAAAACAAAAAATAAAAACAGTTCCTTTATTTAATCCAAACTTATTGAGAGATGCCTTTGTACATATGGCACACAATGGTGGACATTCAGTCATCAGATCTCATTTACAAGTGTTTGTAGAAAACATAAAAAAGAAAATTTCCAATCAAAGAATTTGCAAAAAAGATCGCTACTGTAAGGAATATCGTAGTCGTTTGCTAGATGGAAAATCTCTTACTGCCGATCATTTATTTAGAGAATGGCGCTCTTATGTAGATCAGACTTCTATGGTAAATAGTTCACAACTGAAAAAATTTACACGGAAAATTCAGTCAGATTTGGACTTTCTACATAATAAGAACAACTTGTTGAAATCAAATATCAAGCATGCCAGCGGAAAAGAAAATCCTCTTATTATTTCTAAAGATAAATTCCCAAAGTTTTTAGAACAGGTGAAGGCATCTTGCCCCAGAACTGTCTATTAGTTTCCACATGGGGCTAAAGAAGGGAACAGAGCCCAACTATTTGAAAGTGAATTTTTGAATATCCTTTATGTAACATAATATAACTTATCGGCAACTTGCTAATAAGGATTCAGTAGAACTGATATCCTCTGTTCGACAAATTAATCAATTAAAACAAGGTGGTATCTTCTTTAAGCAAAAAAAATGATTTTCATAAATTCAAGTCTTCGTTTTATGAGCCTATTTTTTTTCTTTGTCTTGGTGATGTTGGCATTTCCCATCAATACCTATCTCAATTATTCTGGTAATTATTTTTTCCTCTTCATGATCTTCTGGTGCCTTCATTTCGCGGTAGCTGTGTTGTTGGCCTCTTTTTCCATGTGTTGTACTTCTTAATGGCATGAGAGGAGGAGTTCTTTCTCCTCCGTAGAGTTTTTGGATAGATTTCTTGTCGTAAGTTGTAACAGTACGCTTATCACTATTGAAAAATTGTTGTTTCATTATTGAGGGAGGGGCATCATCAGGTGCATGCAATAATCCCAAAACATGACCTAATTCATGAAGCATAACAGCAGGCAAATCAGGGCCAGGGCCGTTAGTAGTTAGCTGATAAGATTTAGCGTATCTTTTAGATAATCGTCGAAAAAATCACTGATTCTAATATCGATGCCTTCACGCAATTTACTCTCAGGCAAGCGCCACCATTCCACTTAAGGGGGGGGGAAGGATGAAGATAATACACTGCCTCAGAACAGATGGAGCTTTCTTCTCTTAGAGTTTGTTGAACAGAGTAATAATTACCACCATAACTTGCCTCTAGGTCAGATGGAACATTGAAATTTCCATTACTCTTTGCAGAGACACTAGAACCAGAGCCTGAATTTTCACCACAAGAAGAGTCTTTATACAACATAAGGGTTGCGTCAGGATTTAAATTTGTAACCTTTAAGGTTGGTGTATCGTCAGTTCCTGGACTCTCGCTTACAAGACTAAGGCTAGGAGTTTTCAGGGTAAAATTATTCTCTTTAACAGCACCACCTGAAAAAACTTTAATTCTCAGTTTTTTATAGTCCTGTTTTTCTATTGCTTGGGCTTTTCCATCTAAGGTACCCATTCCTTGAAGAAGCAACAACAATAGACAAAGAAAATATTTTATTTTTCTTATTATTCTCACTTATTATCTAAAAATCAGACCTTTTCGATGTCTGGCTCATCAAGGTTTTTCAATTTTTCTAGAGCTTCTGAGTAACATTGCTCTTTGTACTCTTTCTCTTCGGATTTGTTACTCTCTATGCAACTCAAGAGCTCTTCATTAATCACTTTCAATTTTTTCAACTTTGCAGAAATATCTTTGTTCTTTTCTTCCAGTGCTTCTTTTAATTCATCGTGTTCTGCTTTTATTTCCTCACGAACATCAGAAGAGGACCAAGGAAAATAATTGCAAGAAACAAAAAACAAAGACAGAAACAAAGAAATAAAAATTTTCATGGAAAATACCTCATTTTTTTGATTTCTAGATCCATTTACTCTATTTATTTCACTTACTTTTGTCAATATATCTCAATGGATCAATTGCTCTCTTGGCTTAATGAGGTTTTATTGAATCAAAATCAGCTTCTAAGGAAACAAATATAGATCACAAGGCTAGGTCTCATGAGACAATAAGCTACCTTCTTCAAGTGCCCGAACAAAATTCGAAAACCCTTTGGCCTGTTCATTCAAAAGCCGCAAAATATTTTTATCTTGAATTTCATAAATTAAAAATAGAGTTTTCGCTTGAGCTTTTTGGAATTTCATGTTTTATGTGTTCATTTAATTTTTCTTCATTTCCCTTAAGATATTTTTGAACTTGATCATACAATAAAACGTATCTTTCCTTTATTTGTTTTCCTGTATCATCTTCGGGAAAAAAATTCACAATTTTATCATATGACCTTGAGTACACTGTCAAAAACGAAGCTATCTGAGAAGATATTTCATCCACATTCATATCCTTTCCTAATAATAATTTTGGTCTTAAATTTTTTATTGATAAAAAATTAATATATTTTTTTAGAAAAGCTTCTTTTGTTTCTTCATTTTTTGTCAAGCTTTCAGTTAATAGTTGTATTGTCTTAAATACGGGATGCTCGGTTTTATCTATTTTTAGTACGTCCATTTCATTAGAAAAAGTTTTAAGAAGTGCTTCATCATAAACTTTTAAATCCTGTTCTCTTTTAGAATTTGGAATTTCTAAACCCATATCCACATAATTATCAATTAAAAAAATCTTATTATCTCTTGATATCATTATATTATTGAAAGCTGTATTTGTTATGTGATCAAAATTATTTATTAATAAATCTGTTAAAGAAGAAAGAATCACTACTGAAGGGAGCTTTTCTCTTATTTCTTGAGGTAAATCTTCATTAGTTGTTTCTACAGATACATATTTATTTAAATCTTGACCTTCTATGTGATCAAAAATAATAAATTTATCACCATTTAAAGCATGATTTCTATATATATTTAAGAATTTTCCTGTTCCCTCTATTTTAGAAAAATCTGAGCTAAATTCCCCTATATCGGAAACATAAAAACTTTTGGGAACTGCTATTATCTGTTCCAACTCAGAGTCTCTTATAATATCTGCTAAGAGATCATTAGAACGTGCTTCTAGAGATAGACTCTGAAAAAGATTCGTATTTTCATCTGGTTTTGGAGAACCAAATTTTCCTAAATATTTCTCACCATCTTTTTTATGAATGATGAATACAGTTCTTCCTATTAAATTCTTTTTTTCTATTTTAATTATCGATTGAAAAAATTCTCCATCTTTAGCTATACTATTACGATCGAGTCTTCCGTCTCTACGCAAAGAGGAAGATTCTAAACTGGCTGATTCAATTGTATCGTTGTTTTCAAAGGGTAAACGAGTTTGAGGTTTTGAGGCTGGTCCAATCTCATTGTTTTCAAAAGAAAAATGAGGGCTTAGTATTGACTCGTTTGGACCCTCGTTAAAAATTGAAATGATGTCAACAGGATCTTCATTTTTTTGAAATTCTTGTCGTGCTTTAGAATTTTTAATATTATTGCGCACATGTTCATAAATTCGCTCACCTATCTTTATTCCTTTAGAATCTAAATCTTTTGGCTGAACCCTTTTAATGTATGCATAAGCACTTTTAAGAGAATCTAGAATGTTTTTCGATTGATATACAAGAAGAAAGAAAAAAGCTTTAGACGTATTGTTTTTACTTTTCATATTAGGAATACGATAATTATCATTAGATTTTGGAATTTTTGTTTCAATGTCCCTAAGCATTGCATTTAATCTCATTATAATTTGTCCTTCTGCTGATTCTGGATTCAAGGAACTTTCTACAGTTTTATCTCTTAGTAACGCATTTCGATAGGTATAAAAAATAGCATATTTTTCCTCTAGAGTTTGTGCTTTGGCTGCCACATATGTAATTTTTTCAAATAAATCAAGAGGGGTTACTTCATGATTTTTAAACAAAAGGAGTAAAACCTCTATCTTGGCTCGATCTATGGGATGGGTCACATTGTCATGAATCCAAGTTTCCCAATCTTCCATCGTATCGTTTTTAATTTTTTGTTTTTGTTGAACTGTTTCTTGATTGTGAATCGTGCGTAACCGATCAATCAAAATATTTTTTCCAATTTGATATGACACATAAGACACATAAGACACACGATCTGGCTGATCCATTTCACGTGCAAATTTTAGAGCTTGGATAAAATATTCATTGGCCAGCTTTACATCAGACTCCCCCTTCCTTCCTCCAGTTGTAAAATATGTACCTAGTTTGTGAAATAAATCGTAAGCAAGTTTCTTCTCTCGAGTTGATAAAGGAATATCACCATTATACGTCCTTATGAAATCCTCCACATTTTGAGCTGGAGGTTTCGATTTTTTATATTGAGCAATCATATAGTTTATCTTTTTTCTGTTGAAAGATTTTTTTCGTAAACGCTTCCATAATGTAGGTTTGCTTTTTGTCAAATGAGGCTTAGAATCAGCTGCTTGAATGGTATCTGGTTCAAAAGGTAGACGATTAGAATCAGCTGCTTGAACAGTATCTGGTTCAAAAGGTAGACGATTAGAATCAGCTACTTGAATGGTATCTGGTTCAAAAGGTAGACGATTAGAACTGTCCAGTGCTTTTACTTCACGATTTTCGAACTCTCCCGTAGAAACAGGATCCTTAGAGTTTGTGGAAGGGTCGAAGACTGACTCACATCCTTTAAGAGGACTTTTTGGACCAATAGAGATAGGAAGAGCATACGAAAAACTCACTTTCATAAAAAAGAATTGAATAAAAAGCACTGAATTTAAAATTTTCACAAATCTAACCATAGAACTCCTGTAGTTGTAATTACAGTAAAAAAAATTCAAACTTATATTTCAAAAAAATCGATTTTTATCAATTTGAGATAGAAATTTTTCACAGAAGTGTAATATTTACTCTAACTTTTTTGTTTAAGAGTAATAATAAGCTTTTTTTTACATTTTATGAGGCAATAAGCTACCTTCTTCAAGTGCCCGAACAAAATTCGAAAACCCTTTGGCCTGTTCATTCAAAAGCCGCAAAATATTTTTATCTTGAATTTCATCTTCTTTCAAAAGGCTATTAATGTTTTGCAAAAAAACTTTTTTGGGATACACAAAAGCATGAAGATTTTCCATGATTTGTTGGAGTTGCTCAACGGGTCTTAATCCTCCAAAACGTCCTCCCAAACCGACAAAACAAAAAGGTCGATATGCAAAAGTTTTAGGATAATCCCAATGATCTATAAAAAATTTAAATATTCCCGGAAAAGATCCATTGTACTCAGGACAAATGACTACCAATCCTGTAGAACGATTTAATTTTGAAATGGCTTCTTCAATTTTTTTGGGCAGTTGATCAGCATAAGGATTTTTAGCCAATTCATGGAAGGGCATATCTTTTAATGAAATGATTTCAATCTCATCATCTATTTTTTGATAAATATTTTGAACCACATGAGCGACTTTTAGACTATTTGAATTTTTTCGATTGGTCGCAGAAATAATGTATTTCATAAATTTGACCAATACATGAGAGGAGAAAAGGACAAGTTACCAACTGGATTTGATCACACCAGGAATGCGAGCCTGATGAGCCAATTGGCGAAAGATCAATCGAGACAAGCCAAAGCGTCTAAGATTTCCCCTTGGTCGACCAGTGACATTGCACCTCCGCACAACACGACAATAAGAGCTATCCCTTGGCAATTTCTGCAACAATAGACCTGCTGAATTTCTTTCTGAATCAGAGAGCTTTAAATTGGATACCTTTTTTCGCAGTTCAGTCCGAAGGGATGCATATTTTTTGGCCTTCTCTAACCTTCTGTTATTTTTCGCAATAGAACTTTTTTTAGCCAAGCATAATCTCCAATTTTTGTTGAAACATTGTCCCTGAAAATGAATCATTTTTCAAAATGCTTCATATGCCGTACCATATTGCATATTTCACATCTATAAGTCGTATATTCCACATTTATACAGTTTGCAAGGCTTTCTGCTTAACGAAGCTATATAGCAATAAAAGGAAAGTCAATACGAATTGTGATTCAGCTTAATTGCAATTTTTAAGACCGTTTTTCTGTAATTTCCAAGGCCATTTCTCTACAACTTCTAAAACCATTCTTCAAAGCTTTTTCTTTTTTGCTGGCAGGAATATAAAAAACATTTACTTGCCCAGTGGGTCCTCCACAAACCGATGGACTTCTAAAACGAAGCAAACTACCTCTGCAGTGTGAGCGTACCTCATAGCCCAATTGTTCAAGTTTTTTTGCCATCTTATGAGAAGAAATTCCACTTCCTACTTCACACTGTCGGCTTTCGTCACTTTTAAACACACAAACCAAGCCCTCCTTATTAATTATGGAGAATATCACTTTGAAAATTTCATTCCTGTTCTCCCTAACACAGGGTGCCCTCACCACAATAGGTATCTTTTTAGGAGCATTCCCTAGAGCATTACAATCACTGTCGGCAACAGCATTTTCCCTAATGGCTTTTTCGCAGATATTATTTTGATTGGTTGAACTTGGCTTGGCTTGAGAAGTAGTATAAAAAATTGAAGCTACAGCTTTTGTTGAAACTTTCTTTTCACGTTTTGATTCAAAGACAGCATGTTTTGCTGTAACATCTTTTAGTCTGGAGTGAGCCAAAAAAACACAAGTAGATAAAATAAAAATCCAACCAGCTTTGAGGAAAATAGGTCGATAAAACATAAAACCTCCGCTTCACTCAATTCTACAACAATTTTACTAAATACAAGATAAATGGTATTATTTTTCATTCAAAAAAAGACATTGGACTTGTTTATTTAAAAAAAATCGTGCTAACTACTTAAAAAATAAAAAGATTTCTCATTTTAATACACATTTTATTCGACAAAAAAGTCTGTAAATGGAAGCAAGAAGTATGTAAAGAAGCTAAAAACTTTGTGAATGAATCCCAAGAAAAGCAAACACACTGAAAAAGAATCAAAATAGTAATTGTTTGTAAATGAGTGTAGAAATTAAAATGAAGTGATAATATAAAAAATCAAATATGGGATATAGCTCAGTTGGTTAGAGCACTACCTTGACATGGTAGAGGTCGGCGGTTCGAGTCCGCCTATCCCAACAAATTTATTGATTCAAAAAATATATTTCCATTCATTTTTTCTAAGCATTTAAACGTTTAAATGTGTGAAAAAAATACACGCTTATTCCTACTTTTTATTGCTTTATTTATGCGCCATGTATATAAGATGGCCCATGATTAATTTGCTCTTGCGATTGCTTCTCTCCTTCCAACTTGTTTTTTACTCTACTTATTCCCAATACAGTTATGCTGGAAGCCGCGAGCTCCTTACCGCTGAATACCTATTCACCGAATACGGAAAAAATCTGGGAAATGCAAATGTTTTCAATAGCAACGTTCTCTCCTTAAGAAAAATACTGACTGGTAAAATTTCTCCTTCTAAAGAACCCTTTTATGAAGCACATCCTCTAGATACCTTCGCTCTTTTGGAACAAACAGTTGAGAAAAAAATAGAAATCCCTCTTACCCTTTCACAAAAAATAAAAAGATATGCCAATCCTCTTCTTGGCAAACGTACTGAACCCATCCCTGAAGCAGAACTTGATCAATCAAGAAAAAAAGAATCTTTTTATTTTCAGAATATCAATCCACATAAAATTTTTGTTGAAATTGAAAATAAATTAGGAGGAAAAATCTCCGTCATACAATCTTATGGCGAAGCTACAAGAAAAGTCTTGGATGAACCCTTGCAAACTATTTACGGAGGAAACGCCTACATCACCAACTCCCCGTCTATTGAACATTCAAATGTACCAAGGGACTCGCTTTTCTCATTCAAAATAAGTTATCAGGACCAAGTTTTGCATCATTTTCCCCAAAACATTAAGTGGATAGCTATCATGGGTTCTTATATTATTTTTCAAGAACCTGCTCGTGTTTTTAAAGATAAAGCTTATATTTCTTTTATTGATCTGAAATATTTTCAGCCTGCCTTAGGCAAGACCGGCCTTCCTGTTTTTTCTATTCCAGTACATTTTAATGAAAATATCTTACGATCCAGTCTTGAATCTCCAGAAAAAATCACTGTTCAAAGAAACGAAATAGATATTAATGGTTTGAAAATTTCAAAAGATCAAATCCACATTCTTTCTCGAATGCAACAATTTTTATTTAATGCGACTGTTGCTTTTACTGACATGACAGAACTAAAAAATTCAGAAGTATTTATTAAAGATATTGCTAAAATTTATGGAAAAAGTCTCAAAAGCCAACAAGAAACAAATACTCTAGACAAAGGAAAACTGGATGTTATGCGATCTTTTGAGGATTTGAAAAATTTTGCAAATGAACAATTAAACCTAAGGGCCGATATAGGAGCTTCGCAGGATAATGCTGGTCGCTTTGCTATTTTAAAAACTATAGAAGGAAATTTAAAGAATGAGAGTACAAAAATGTACAATAGAGCAAAGGAAGACATAGAGATTATTGAAATATTTTCAGAACATTTAAAGCGGGATGCTATCTACCAAAATGTATTGAATCAGACATCTGCCTCTTTACAAAGCCAAGACAAAATTTTCAATCGTTTTATGGCTCTTGTTTTCCATTTTATTAGACCTCAGCCTTTGGGAGCTCCAAAAATTCAAAAAGCTCTAGGCTTAATTAGCAACACTTTACTCCCAGGTGAAACAATAGCTGGTCGTTTGGAATTTTTAAAAGAGGGATTGATTCAAATGCAATCCAATACAGTTGTACGTTTTAGTGAAACCTTTCTTATTGGAGCGGCGATGGTAGCTTATTCAAACGACTCTTCATTTCTAGCAAAAATATTAGATACAACAAGTGAGTGGCATTCCAATATGTGGGATATGATTACTGTTACGGGAAAATCAAGTTTTTCATTTGTTAGTGAAAACTCTGTCTATGAGAATTATTTGTCTGAGAACAAGCTGGGAAATTTTCTCACAGGGGTTAGTGCCCTTCTGGGGAGTATTTTTGGTTTGTGGGCAATCATTCACACAACTACAAACCTCATTGAATATTTGTGGTATGTAAAAAAAACAAGTGTAGAGGCTTTAGTAGAACACAATCAAAAGGTGAAGTTTTGGTTGATAAGGGCTTTTAGCAAACCTCGAATCATCAACTATATTGAAAAAGGACGCAAAAAATTTTTACAAGATATGTCCATTGATGAGCAAAGAAAAATCGGTATGCCCATGAGTTGGACTCTAAGTGACGGCTCAATCAGTGAATCGCTTTTTAGAACAAATCAAAGTTGGTTGAAATTTATAGAAAGATTCAGCCATTCTGAAACCATTTTTTTGAAATTAAAAAGAATTGATGAAAATAATATACTCAGAGAAGTAGAACTAATCTCAATAAATGATGAAACAAAAGTAGAAAAAACTGATTCATTAATGACTATTCAGCTGAAGGCAATGGAAGACATTCATCCAAAAAGAACTTTCAAAATTGTAAAAGGAAACTCTTTTTTCATTTTTAAGGATAATAATGTCGAACTTAATACAGAGATTCATTTTTCAAATAAAGATTTCACTGTGGAAGGGCTATTGCTCGACTCCAACTTTTCTGAGGAAGAGAACCAATTGCTAGAAAAAGTCATCTCTAAAATAGAAGCGGAAAAAAGAAAAATAAATCAAAGAAGCTTTATGAGTAAAGTGTTTTCTAAAATTGAAAGAGAAGAGAACAATTTATCCACATTGACTGAAAACGAAATCACAACATCCGTACAAGCCTTGAAACATTTTTTTCTAGGTTATTCCACTTGGTCGAGAACTTTTAGAACTATGGGGCTTATATGGAACCAGTTTTTTCTAAGCAGAAATTTAATTTTTAGACCCGGATTATCGCTTTCTATGTTGTTTTATTCTAAATATTTTAAGCGTATTTATACAAACAGTCATCAACCCTCTGAGTTAAATGGTGGTTACACCCTTCGCTTTTCATCTCTTCCAAATAATATAATAAACATGTACTCTCAACTGCCCTTTTATGGACAAAGGCAAACCAAACACTATGTCAATGAAAGAAAACAATATCTGTATCATCTTCGTCAATTCGAGGAAAAAATTATAGCGGTTGAAAAACAATATCTCGAAGCTAGTTCCACTATAGCTTTTTACCAATTATTGAAAAATCAAGATCATGAACAATTTGATTCTTCCATTAGAAAAGGATCACATCAGAATGGGGAAACACTAAGGGGAAAAAGAAAACTCCTTTTTAGAATGTATCAAAATTTACTCTTCGAAGAAGGAATGAAAAACTACCTCCTAGAACAAATTGGACTCACTGACAAAGCATCAGTAAAGACCATAAAAAGACATATCATAGAGAAAACGATGGAAGAAAATCAAGAAAGTGATTGGTTTATTAAACCAGAAAAAGACCATGAAATAAGAGCCCGTTTGCATCGAATAGAAAAGGAAAAAACTCTTTTCAAACAATCAAACGAAATGGCCACTCATTTTTTCGCCGGTTTTTTTAAACGAATAAAAGCTCGCAGTCTTGCAAAACATAGAAAATCTTTAGACCCAAATATAAATCTTCAAATGAATAGATATAGGGTTGTCGAAAAAGGTTCGGATGATTCTGAATTTCTTACCCGAGGAACTCGGCAACAAATGTTTGATATTCTGGTAAAACAACCTGCGACACTATCTTTTCTATTCCTCTTTTTAGCTGGTATAGATCATGGAATATTAAAAGTTGTCCATGAAGAAGGATTTTCAAAAGAAGCATGGTTTCATCTTTCTCGTTTTTCCATTTGGCAAGGTTTTTTTGCTATGTATATTTTACAAATGTTTGCAGGAATGTGGTTCAAAATGCAAATGGATTCCCGTTTGGATGCAACCGGTGGTTTTGATACTTATCCAACAAAAGTGGACGTGGAAAAAAAACATGGGTTTTTAAAATGGTATGCAAAACAATTTACTAGTTCAGATAATAGCTTCTGGGCAAATTATAAATTTTCTTGGAAGCTAGCCTATGCCAATCTTCCAGCAGCATTTATTAATCTGGCTGTGATCTATTATCTAACTTTGGGCCGTTTTGACATAGAAGCTTTTTTAAATATATATGTGGCAGTGCTTATTGGATCCTTGGCTTTCATCTCCCTTAAACCAGAAAATGCTTTTGAAAAATCAGCCAATTTTGTTTTAAAAGATTTTATAAAACATGGCATTGATTTTAATAAGCAAGAAATGAAAAAACTTTTATCTCATCCTTATATCTTATCTACAAAAATAAAAACATCCTCTTTTTTGAGATTTAAGTATAATTTACTCATGTCCTTTGTTGAACCTTTGGTCGAAAATATAAGCACTATACTTTATAACCTTGATATAAGCCAAGGGTCACGTGGCTTCCAAAGAATCCTCTTTTTTGACAGCTTAGTTACAGAATATGTTGTAAAATCTATGGATTTTCTTAAAGAAAGAGGTGTGCCTTCTGATATTACAGATTTTTGTAAAACGATTTTCACCAAAAATCGTACGGATTTGTAAATAAGCCATTTTTTCTTTATTTACTTTTGTATATGCCAGATTTTCATTATAAATTCCCCCAATCTTTTGAAAAATACTAGCCTAAAGATTGATTTTTTCATTTTTCTTCATTCCTCTGCCTTTATGTTCTACAATTTTTTCTATGAAGGCATTTATTAGAAAAAATAAGGGTATCTTTGTCGTTGATTTAAAAGGAGAGATAGATTTTGCCTCTACACAACCTTTTCACCAAGTCTGTCTAGAGAATCTTTCTGAAAAAAATATTGTTTTTAATTTGCAAGAGCTGAGCTTTGTGGGATCAGATGGTTTGAGTTCTTTTATGCAAACGATGAAGCACCTAGATACAATATCTAGTTTGAAATTTTGCTGTGTAGGTTCTGAATTTCGCCGAGTTTTTGCCAATCATGAAAAAATGAAAGAGATGCCCATCTATGATGATGAAGAAGAAGCGACCAATTCCTTCCATCAATCAAATATTAAATTTGAATAAAGCGATTTTTTTTCACTCCCAAATTTATTTTGCCATTTTTACAAAATCAAATTCTAAGACAAAGCTTGTCAAAGACAAAAAGATTTGTTCAATCCACTCAACTCGCTTACATTTCATGCCCTGTGAAAAAAAGACCTTTTCTTCATTGGAGGAATCTTGTGCCTCATCCAGTTATTGGAGTGGATGAAGTGGGCAGAGGTTGCTTGGCGGGACCTGTGTTTTCTGCAGCTGTTGTTCTCAAAAATGAAGAAACTCTTTATTCTGATTCAAAAACTGTTTCACCAGAAAAAAGAATAAAGCTGGCAAAACATATTATGCTCCATCACATTTATGGGCTGGGTATGGCTAGTGTAGAAGAAATTGAAAATACAAACATTTTAGAAGCCACTTTTTTATCAATGAGAAGAGCTATTTTACAACTCCCCTTCTCAAAGGGTCATGTCATTGTGGACGGTCATCTCACAATTCCTCATCTTCCCGATCAATTTCACCAAACAGCTTGTATCAAAGGTGATTCTTGGGCCTCTCCGATTGCAGCATCCAGTTTAGTAGCTAAAGTGAAAAGAGATGAATGGATTTCCAAACAGGATGAAAAATATTCTGAATACGGATTTTCTGTTCATAAGGGATATGCTACACGCCAACACAAAAAGGCTATTATTCAACATGGCCCCTGCCCTTTGCATCGAAAAACTTTTTCAGGAGTAAAAGAATATTTGAAGTAATAAAGAGCTATGCCATGATGAAAAAGAAAAATTATAAATCATACGAAAAAACAAGCATTGTGAGAAAAAATAAAGAGCTATGCCATGATGAAAAAAATTATGAATCATACGAAAAAACAAGCATTGTGAGAAAAAATAAAGAGCTATGCCATGATGAAAAAAATTATGAATCATACGAAAAAACAAGCATTGTGAGAAAAAATAAAGAGCTATGCCATGATGAAAAAGAAAAATTATAAATCATACGAAAGAGGCAAGCATTGTGAGAAAAAGGCTATCGAATTTTTTGAGAAGCAATCCTATAAGCTTGTAGAAAAAAATTATCTTGTGGCTGGAGTAGAGGTAGATTTGATACTGAAAAATGAAAAAGGCTATGTGTTGGTGGAGGTTAAGTCAGATAATGCTTGGAGATTGGAACAACCCATGAGTTTTCAACAAAAGAAAAAACTTTTTAGGGCTTTTTCTTATTTTTGTGAACAATATGAAGAACCAGTGGAGATCAAATTGGCTCTTGTAGATTACAAAGATCATGTGAGACTCTTTGATCTGGAATTCTAAATAAGGTCTCACAATGTCTTTGGGATTTCTTACTGCTTTTTTTCTTTTGTATTTGTCTTTTTCACAAAGCTTGTTTGCAGACGGGCAGAACGACCTTTTCTTTTTCGCAGATAAAACAAACGAGATCGTCTTACTTTGGCTTTGGAGATGATTTTCACTTTTTCAACAGCTGGACTGGCTAAAGGAAATGTTCTTTCCACTCCTATGCCATCTGAAATTTTTCTTACCGTGAAAGAACGTGTGCTTTTTTGGCCTTGAATTTTTAGGATCACCCCGCTAAAGACTTGGACACGCTCCTTTCCCGCTTCTTTAAAGCGAACATGAACATCAAGAGTGTCCCCGACTTCTCCATGAAACTCTAGCTGTTTTTGATTTTTAGAAACATATTGATCCACTATATCCATCTGATCCTTCTATCACTAAGAAAGAAATCTCGTCAAGGATTGCAAATCCTCTGGCTTGAGACCACAAGCCCTTAATTCTGATTGAGAAAGATTTTGAGCCATTTCAATCGCCTCCTTTAGATGACTTTTTGGCTCAGGTCCTAATAGGTCAGGTCTTTTCATAGCGGTGACCAAAATGGACAAAAGATAACGAAATCGTCTGATTTTTTCGTGGTGACCGGATAGAACAACTTTTGGAATTTGATAATGTAAAATTTCTCTTGGACGAGTCCAAAGGGGAGCTTCTAAGAGTTGTTGGTATTCAAAACTTTCATTGTCGGCTGATTTTTCATTTCCCAAAGCTCCCTCAAGAAAACGAAGCATAGAGTCCAAAATTAGCAAAACCGCAGGCTCTCCCCCTGATAGCACATAATCTCCGATGGAAATCTCTTCCTCCACATACTCATTGAGAAAACGCTGATCCACTCCAGAGTATCGACCACAAAGAAAAGTAATGGGTTTTGTTTTTTTTGCCCAAGCACGAGCTTTCTTATAGTCCCATTTTTGACCCTGTGGACTGAGATAGATCAGGGAACTAGAACCCAAAGATTGGATTGCTTTTTCTAATGGCTCATACTTCATCACCATTCCATCTTCGCCCCCAAATGGACAATCATCCACGCTTTGGTGAACATCCTTTGTGAAATCTCTTGGATTGACAAAATGAATCTTTAGCAATTGAGATTGAATCGCTCGACCAAAAATCCCCACTTGTAGGGTCGAATCAAAAAATTGAGGGAACAAAGTGAGAATATTTACTTTTAACATAGAAAACTTTTCAGAGAGAAAAAAGTTTATTGCTTCAAAATTTTTAAATACTCAACCAAACTTCTTTTGACTTTCCCGCTGAGCAAAATCACACCGATTACATTCGGAAAAGCCATGCTTAAAATCATCAAATCTCCAAAATTCATTATGTTTTTGGAGGTAGCTATGGAAGAAAGAAAAATAATGACAAGCAAAAGGACCTTATAAATGATCGACATTTTCTCTCCAAAGACAAAAGAAAAACAGCGTTCTCCATAGTAGGACCAAGAAATAATCGTAGAGAAAGAAAATAGAAAAACAATCCCGCTCAGAACATAAGGAAACCAGTGCATGGCTTGGCTGAAAGCCTGAGAAGTTAAAGCTGCACCCTTTTTTTGATCCACTAAGTGAGCATAGTCTGGATTTTCATACACTTGTGTAACAACAATCACCAAAGCGGTCACCGTACATATCAAAATGGTATCAATGAAAGGCTCTAGGAGAGCCACTGCCCCCTCCTCTACTGGATGATTCACCTTGGCCACAGAGTGAGCAATGGCCGCTGAGCCCAAACCAGCTTCATTCGAAAAGAATGCCCTTTGCATACCCACAACCATGACACCGACAAAACCTCCCCAAGTAGCTTCTGGTCGAAAAGCTCCTTGGACAATTGTAGAAATAGCAAGAGGTATCTGCTCATAAAAAACAGCTAAGACAAATATCGCCATCAAAATATAAACCAAACACATAAAGGGAACGATGCGACTGGCTACAGTAGAGATTCTTTTGATTCCTCCGATCACAACCAAGCCAACCAAAAAAGCTACAATGACTCCATAAATCCAATAGTTCCCAGCATGTGCTCCATCAAAAAATTCAATGCTCTGACCAATGGCATGAAGGGACTGATTGACCTGAAAAGCTGTCCCACCGCCAAAAGAACCTCCGATGCATAAAATGCAAAAGAAAATAGACAAAAATTTTCCAAATCGAGGCCAACCCATTTCGCCTAAACCTTTGAATAAATATTCCATGGGACCGCCCATTAGCTTGTCATTTTTTCGTTTTTCTCGATACATGACAGCGAGAGTGCATTCTGTAAATTTTGTATTCATTGCCAAAAATCCTATCAAAATCATCCACAGAGTTGCACCGGGGCCTCCAATAGAAATAGCAAGCGCCACTCCTGCAATATTTCCCAAACCAACTGTAGCAGAAAGCGCCGTGGTCAAGGCTTTAAAATGACTGATCTCCCCTCCCTTATCCGAAGCATTTTCCTTACGGCTAAAAGCTAAGGACAAAGCCTTTCGAAATAAACGCAAGTTGATAAAACCCATTTTAAAAGTGAGATAAACAGAACAAACAAAGAGAAGAAAAACAACCAGAGGAAATTTCACTGAATCTGTGAAAAAAAAGACATCGGTAAAAAAAACAGCTTCTACAAGATGATTCAGCTTTGCAAAAAATGCATTTACTACATCGGCCATAATCGTGAGATTTTCACTGATTTTCTCCATCTTGTCTATCCATTCGCAAACGCATAAAAATGATTCGATTCTGAGAAAATATGTATGGAAAATAAAATGGAATTGAAATACACTAGACGGAGTTCAAGTCTAAGGATTCAACATGAAAATTGTTTTAGCGGGTGGGACCGGATTCTTAGGAAGATTACTCGTTAAAAAATTCCTATCACAGAAACATGAGCTAGTTGTTCTCAGTCGAGGAGGTTCCGCTTCCAGCCAAGCGACCTTGGTTCCATGGGATGCCTATACCCTAAGTGGATGGGCAAAGGAAATGGATGGAGCAGATCTTGTTATCAATTTGACTGGTAAGAAAATCAACTGTCTTTTTACAGAAAAAAATCTCAAAATTTTGAGAGATTCAAGAATTCATTCTACCCAAGTCATTGCACAAGCAATCAACCAATTGAAAAACCCTCCTCCTCTATGGATTCAAATGAGCGCCATAGATATTTATCCTCATAGGTTTGAGGATTCCAATAATGAACAAGAGGGAGGGATGGGTGAGGAAGAAGGCAAAGTGCCTCCAAATTGGCTGAAAATAACAGAGTTAATTCAAGATTGGGAAAGTGCTGTGTATTCTGCAAAAACACCAAGCACTCGCAAGGTCATTGCTCGTTGCTCAGTCGTTATGAGTCCAGAAAAGAAGACAGCTTTTGATATATTTTTACGTCTTGCTAGGTATGGCTTGGGAGGATCTGTGGCTGGAGGAAAACAATGGGTCTCTTGGATTCATGAAGATGATTTTGTTAGATCCATAGAGTTTTTAATAGACAACCCATCCATTCATGGCCCAGTCAATCTCAGTTCCCCTCAGCCTTTACCACAAAAAGAATTTATGAAAATTCTTAGAGAGTCTTGGGGAATAAAGTGGGGACTTCCTGCCCAAAAATGGATGGTTTTTCTCGCTTCCTTTTTCACACAAATAGAACCAGTGTTGGTACTAAAGAGTCGTTACACTCTACCCAAAATTTTACTGGATGCTGGATTTTCTTTTCAATTTCCCTCATGGGAAAAAGCTACAAAAAATTTGATTGCCAATTGGAAAAAAAACAGAGAATAAATTTTTTCTTTTCTGTTCTAAAACAGTGCAAGCAATTGACTTCCCTCTCATTTTATGTGTATTTTGACATCCCTTTGTGGGGTATGTAAATGACCAAATGTTTTCTTCTTTTCTTCTCTTTGTTTTTACTGCTTGCCTGCGGTAAAAGGCAAGACGTCCCAGATGATGAAAAAAAAATAGGGATAAAGGAAGCCGATGCAACTTCACAAAAAAAAATCAGGCAACAAAATAAGCAAATTCTTCCCGGGCAATTCATAAGCGAAAACACACAAAAGATAGGAGCCATTCTTCTTCCTGATAAGATTCTTTCTTCTGATCAATATTTTTCTCCTGTTGCAGCTTTCCCTCCTGCCCCTGATGCAGATTATGAGGGGCTCAATTTTGCCAACACTGTACAAAGGGAATTAAAACTAAGAGGAGAAGAATTCAATTTTCGTGAACTCATAAAAAAGGCAAATGATTTAGTGATTTGTAAAGGTTCTGTTAGTGAACTTGAAGAGACCTGCGAACAACAAAAAGTACCTGATTGGTTGCTTGATGCTTCTGTAGATGATGAAGAGGTGGGACTCACCATATATGGCGATGTGATATGGTATAGCGGAAATTGGTACACTGGAGTGTGGAAAGGAGCCATCTGGATTAGCGGTGATTGGCTAAGTGGGTGGTTTGCGCTGGATCCCTTTCATCCCGCTACTTGGGAAGGCGGTGTTTGGATCAGTGGTAGATGGTTTGGCGGAGATTGGAAAAATGGAATTTGGGTCAATGGTGAATGGAGGGGAGGAGATTGGCGAAATGGTATTTGGCGCAATGGAGAATGGATCAGCGGAGTTTGGCACGATGGCATTTGGTATTATGGAATCGTCACATACGGTCGTTGGAAAGCAGGGACTTGGCATAATGGTGTATGGGAAAATGGCCATTGGTACGGCGGTGTTTGGAAAGATGGACTTTGGATACATGGATATTGGTATGATGGCATTTGGGAGGCAGGCGGTTGGCAAGCTGGAGATTGGCACAAAGGTACATGGAAAAGTGGCTTTTGGAAATGGGGTTTTTTTCAAGGCGGCGATTGGTGCAAAAACCAAGTGGCCACTATGTGCTTATGGAAAAACGGCGTCTGGTTTGATGGGGATTGGTACAACGGCATTTGGCATTATGGGACTTTTAAAAAAGGAAATTGGCACAATGGGATCTGGAAGGCTGGATCTTGGCTCAAGGGAGAATGGATAGCTGGCGAAGGACAACCAAAAAATGCGAAGAAAAATGAAGCTAAAAAAAATCCTTAGTAAAAATTTATAGCATTCCCTCTATCTTCTTTGATTTTTCTTGAGACAAATACAAAAATCCTTGGCTATAATATTGAATCTGGCGAATCATGTTGAACAGCCCTCCCACTCTGGTAGGTGTAAGATGTCGTTTCAAATCCAATACTTCAAAAAAATCAGGCACAAGATGGTTGAGAATATCTTTGGGCAAAAGATTAGAATAATATTGGATCAATAAAACAATCAATCCCTTTGTAATCAGGGCATCACTATCTGCTTGAAAGATCACCCGTCCCTTCTCATCTTGACGAGCATGAAGCCAGACTTGGGATTGGCAACCTTTCACCAACCAATCTTTCGTTCGATATTTTTCATCAAAAGAAGAAGCCTCTCTCCCCTCTTGAATAATTTTTTTATATTTTTGTTGCCAAGAATGAAGACGTGAAAAATCTTGTGCAATTTTTTTGCTTCTTTCTTCAATTTCACTCATAAGGACCTCTATTTTGATCTTTATTCGAATTTATGTTATTTATATTCAAAATGAAACTATTAGATTTCTTATTTGGGAAAAAACCTCCTATTTTTAATAAAAAAGGTCATGTAGAACACGAGTTAAAGGGAGATTCTTGGGCGAAATGGAAGGATAGATACCGTTACGGATCAGAATATGATTGGAGAAAGCATTCGGGAATGCAATTCAAAAATCAAACTTCTCGAAAGAAAGAAGAGTGAGATTTTTTTCTAGCTTTTTTTATTTTGGCCATTTGATTTCTCCAGTTTGACAAATTTTAGCAACTCTTCTTTGTTCTTGATTCTATCCTCTAGTTGCCTGTTGTAGAGTGAAGAAAGCAGTCTCGCCATTTTTTCATCCTCTGGAATCTTCGCCCGCTTTAAATCTTCTCCGCTTAACAAAGGTGCAGGCAGGTGACCATCTCTTTGCACTCGGCTTTGAAAAGCTTTTTTGATCTCTGTGAGCTTTTCAGAATCCAGACCTTTCGCAAACAGATACGCCTCAGACAGGGATAAAACCATCTCCGAGTTAGAGGAATTAAGAATTTTCAGCTTCTCTGCCAAGGAGCTTTCCTGCACATCCAAAAGCAAAGAAAATGAAGAAAAAAGTTTATTTATTTTTTTAATGATAACAATAGGAAAGCGCCATTTCTTAAGAACCTGATAAAAGTCTTTATTCCACCGATTTTGAGGATCCAAAATTTTTCTTTGATTTTGAACGAAGAAAGGAAAAAGAGCTTGCATCCACAAAAAAGCTTTTTCTTTCATCAAGTGAGAGGGGATGGGATACTCCCAGAATTTGAAAGAAAAATCCCAATCAAATTCTGCAGGAATTTTCCAAAAAATATGGATAAAATCCAATCTCTTTAACAAAGAAAAAATGGAGACAAATCGACCAGTTTTGAGCATCTTCATACTTTCTTCATACAAACGCTCCTTTGAAACATTTAGGCAGTTTTCTTTCATTTTGAAGATGGTTTTTTCAGTGAGAGGATCGAGTTGAAAATCTAACTGGATCGCGAAGCGAATGGCTCGAAGAATTCTTAACTGATCCTCTTGAAATCGCTTCTGAGCTTCCCCAACTGTGCAAATCACTTTTCTTTGTAAATCTTCTTGGCCCTTCACATAATCAACCACTTTTTTCCCTGCCACATCGTAAAAAATGGCATTGATTGTAAAATCTCTTCTGAAGGCATCCTCTTTATCGGAAAGAAATTGTACCGACTCTGGATGTCGTCCGTCCTTATAAGGTCCGTCTTTTCGAAACGTAGACACCTCCACAACTCCTCTTGCCTCCCCTTGTGTTTTTTTGGAGAAAAAAACAGCTACAACTCCAAAGGCTTTTCCCTGTTTGTTGGAATTTGGAAATAATCCAATGATTTCATCTGGTTGAGCATAGGTTGCTATATCAAAATCTTCTGGAATTTTCCCCAGCAAAGCGTCCCTGACAGAACCACCAGCCAAATAAGCAAGAAAACCTGCTTGATTCAAGGTGAAAAGAATTTTTTGAACCTCTGGCCAATGAGGATGTTGTTCAAAAATAGAAATCAGTCCAAGCATATTTATGTTTTTTACAAAGATTCACTCTTATTGACAAGCTCACCTGTATTTCTTTACATTAGAAAGAGTTCTCGGTACACAAAAAGGGGGTTTGTTATGGTATTTAATTTGCCAGAGTTGCCTTATTCAAGAACAGCTTTGAAACCAAGCATTTCAGAAGAAACTTTGAATTTTCATTACGGCAAGCATCACCAGTCCTATGTGACAAAACTTAATGCTTTGGTGGGTGAGAGCTCTGAGTTTCAAAATGCCTCTTTAGAAGAACTCATCAAAAATGCCAAGGGAGGTATTTTCAACAACGCGGCACAAGTGTGGAATCATAACTTCTATTGGAACTCCCTGTCCCCTCATGGTGGAAGAGAACCAAAAAAAGAAGTTGCCGATGTTTTGGAAAAAAATTTTGGTTCAGTAGAAAAATTTAAAGAGATGTTTTCTACGCACGCCATTGGGCATTTTGGTTCTGGATGGGCTTGGCTGGTTCAAAAATCGGATGGAAAAATCGAAGTGGAATCCACAAGCGATGCCAACAATCCCATACAAAATGGCAACAAACCTCTTCTCACTTGTGATGTTTGGGAGCATGCATATTATATTGATTACAGGAATGCACGACCTGAATACATAAAAGCATTTTGGAAAATTGTTAACTGGGATTTTATAACTGAAAATCTGCAATCCTAAATTCAAAAAAAATCTTGTGAAAAAAGGGCTCTTATTCTCATGTCTTTAAAACGCTTGCGTGGAATGGAGGACTTAGAGCCTATAGAGCAACAGAAGCACAATCATATTATCGCTGTTGCAAGGGAGGTTTGTGAACGTTTTTGCTTTCGTGAAATATCCACTCCGATTCTGGAACACACAGAAGTTTTTTCTCGCACGCTGGGTTTGCACTCCGACATCGTCAATAAAGAAATGTACACTTTCAAAGATCGAAATGAAACTAGCCTCACTCTCAGACCAGAGGGAACAGCAGGGATCGCTCGACATTTCATTACTGAAAAAGGAGTGGATCAACTGCCTCTTCGCTTCATGTACCAAGGACCTATGTTCCGATACGAAAGACCGCAAAAAGGCAGATGGAGACAATTTTACACAGTGGGAATTGAGTTACTGGGTGAAAAAGATTTTAAAGGTGATATTGAGTGCTTAAGTCTAGCTTGGCTTTTTCTTGAGAAGCTAAAGATACAAGATGAGAGCAGCTTAGAGATAAACAGCATTGGAGATAAGGAAAGCCGTATAGAATATCAGAAAGCGCTACTGGATTATCTAAAACCTCTCAAAAAAAAATTGAGCAAGCTAAGCCAAGATCGCTTGCAAAATAACCCACTCAGAATTTTGGACTCTAAGGAAGCCCAAGATATCGAGTTCATTCGTTCCGCTCCCTCCATGCAAGATTTTTTGAATACAAGATCTCGCTTGTTTTTTGAAAACATCACAAACACTTTGGACTCTATTGGCATCCCTTGGACCCTCAACCCTCTTTTGGTTCGAGGCTTGGATTATTACAATCACTGCATTTTTGAATGCAAATCTGAGAGTGAGGCACTGGGTTCCCAAAAGACCATTTTGGCCGGAGGACGTTATGATCCGCTGATTGAAACAATGGCCGGAGAAGGAATGAGAATCCCGGGACTCGGATGGGGAGCCGGTATAGATAGGCTCCGTCTCTTGATGAAAAAAAGTCCTTCTTTTAAAAGACCCATTGCTCTGATTTCTCTTGGAGAAGAAGCCGAAAAATTGGCCATTCAATTGGCTTGGCAACTGAGAGAAAAAGGCTTTTGTGTTTTCATTCCCCACCCCAATAATTTGGGTAAAAAAATCAAAAAAGCCAATCAAATGCGAGCAGAATATGCCTTGATTTTCGGTCCAGAGGAGATAAAAAATCAAAAACTTTCAATCAAAAATTTGGATAAAAAAGAACAAAAAGTCATCGAGATGGATCAACTCATTCCCTTTTTTCAAAATGTGTATTCCTGAGATCACTCAAAAATGAGCAGAGCTGGCTATTTTATTTGTAAAGCTTGAACTTGTACTGGATTTTGGTGATGAGTTGGATGGCCATCTTTTCGTGAATTTTGCACATCTTCAGCTCATCCTTTCGATGGATTTTTTGGCTGGGAGTCAAAGCACAAGTTTCTAGCTCCATTTCATAATCCAATTTGTTGGAACGAATCCCTTCAAGTTCCTTGGCCTGCTGTTTAAACAGCTTATTTACCTTGTGGACAGGAGCCACATCCAACCAATCTTTTTTGCTTTTGTACCAAGATAATTTTTTTCTGAAACGCGCCTTATTTTTAGCCAAGACAAAAGATGGATACTGCGATTCATCCACATCCAATATATTTTTGATCTGATTTAAATGGGCAATATCCTTGTCTTCCATAACGGAATGAAAGTAGTCCGGCTGATTTTGCTTTGTCTCAAATGCAGAAGTATCAGTATCGCTTGTACCCACAGGATTTTCTTTCATATAACTCACCAACTTTTAGAAACTCTTTAAGAAACGCAACTTGATCTTAGCAAATCTATGCTTTTTTGTCAAATTTTCCCTTTAAATCAAAATTTATTTGAAAATCTAAGCTGGATTGCTGGAAATCTAGAGTGAAAACACCATAACAGTTTGCTTCATTCCCAAGATTATCCTATTTGATTCCACTCCAAATGTTGTACTCTCAGAGAGCCGTGTCTAAGTCCAATTCAAAAAATTATCTATCCAGTTGGGGTATTTTCATTGGTCTCATTGTGGGAACCATTGTCGGATACTTTTTTCATTTATGGGGTGTCAATCCCGTCAGAGATTGGCTCTTGATCAATGTGGTTCAACCGGTTGGTATTGTTTTTCTTCGTTCCCTTTTCATGGTGGTAGTCCCTCTTGTTGCGGCTTCCTTGCTTGTGGGAGTGGTGAACTTGGGAAGTGGAGCCTTGCTAAAAAAATTGGGATGGAAAGTCACCCTATTTTACCTAACAACCACCTTGTGTGCGATTCTGATTGGACAAGGCTTAATTAACACTTTCCAACCGGGAGGAAATGTCGCTAAAGAACTGGTGCAAAAAGCAGTAGCATCTTCAGAGAACCAAATAGCCTCTCTAAAGGAAAAAAGCTCTTGGGTGGGAAAATCACTTTGGCCGGGGATCATTAACAAGATCATTCCAAAAAATATTTTAAGAGAATACGGTGCCACCAATATGCTGGCCATTATTTTTGTTTCCCTGCTTTTTGGAATCGCCCTCCTGAACATGCCTCTCGGCCCTCCTAGAGAATCTTTCATTGATTTTTTTGATACTCTTTCTCAAATATCTGTAAAAATTGTGGGCTGGATCATGATGATCGCTCCTTATGCAGTGGCGGCTTTGATGCTCAATACCGTAGCCAATTTGGGCCTAGAGCCTATGAAAAATATTTTGGCTTATGTACTGGTGGTTTTAGGAGCTCTGCTTTGCCAATTTTTGTTTGTCTATGGCTTCCTATTAAAATTTATCATCAAAGTTCCTCTTTCTCAGTTTTATAAAAAAGCCGTTCCCATTTTCTTGACCGCTTTTAGTACGAGTTCTAGCGCAGCGACCATGCCTGTCACCATTCGCACCCTAGAAAAGAATTTTGGTGTCCCAAATAGCATCACAACTTTTAGTGTTCCTATTGGAGTTACGGTGAATATGGATGGGACGGCACTTTTTGAAGTAATGGCGGCTATCTTCATAGCACAAGTTTTCGGAGTGGACCTTTCTCTCACTGGGCACTTGACTCTTATTTTTTTGGTGCTGGTTACCTCAATTGGTGTGGCTGGCGTGCCCGGCGGTTCTCTTCCCATATTGATGGCAGCTATGGCCTCTTTAAACATTCCCGCTGAGGGAATCGCTCTCATATTGGGAGTCGATCGTTTATTGGATATGGCTCGTACCGTAGTTAATGTCACGGGAGATACTGTAGCAGCCTTATTTTTAGCTCGCTCAGAAAAAATTCCATTAAACTTTGAATCCTCCGCACAAAATCAAAGCTCTGCATAAGATAAAAATGCGTCCGTACTGCCTGGTGTTTCATCACTTTTTGTCCATATTGCTCGCTCTACTTTTTTTCCTCCCCTCGTACTCCTTGTCATTTTTTCAGCCACTCCCTTCCGATGTGGACTACTACATCAATGAGACTCCCCGCTTTTCCATTATTTTTAGTGAAGATTTTCTAAAAAATAATAAAAAGGATTTTCTTTATGTTCAAAAGAGAATTTTTTATTACGATCAAATATACCAAAAAATCTTTCTCCAAAAAAAATTAAAAGAGAATCCTCATTATGTATTTCTCTCCTCTCACACACAAATTTCTAATGGAATTGCTTCTGGGATTCCCTTTTTGAGGGTTCTATTTTTCCCATCAGGAGTGGATCAATTGGCAAACTTGCCAGTCATTAGCTGGTTGGACACTGTATTGGCTCATGAAATAGCCCACATATACCAACTGGGTCAAATATCAGAAAATTTAATATACATTCGAGCTATTTTTAAAAATTCACAAGTTGTTTTTTTTCCTTTTCCTATTTTTTTGAACACCAATTTAGTGATGCCTCAATTTTTTTTAGAAGGCTACGCTGTACTCAGCGAGTCCATGTTTTCCAAAGGAGGAAGACTTTATAGCGGTTATTCCCGAGCTTTGGTTTTTTCACAATTGAAACACAAATTTGAGACAACGGATCAATTTATCAGTGAGTACTTGATTAACAAAACCTCTGATACTTTTTCGAATAGGCAAAAATATGAACATGGCGGATATTTTTTCAGTTCTTTGATGCAAAGATATAGCCTCAAAAGAATCAGCAATATCTTTGCATTGCACGCAAAACATTTTGTTATACCCTTATCTTTCATCAGCATTAAAGAAGTCTTCGAAACAAATTTCCATACAAGCTTTGAAAGCTTGGTCAATTATTACATACAAAATTACCTACCAATGGCTTACCAACAAAAACAATCCAAAAAAAAATCATTATTTACAAGCCAAACTTGCCTCCCTTTTAATCGAAAAAACCATCGTGTTTTTTTTCTAACATCTGACTTAAAAAGCCCTCCTGTTCTCAGAACACTCAATATAAAAACTGGAAAATGGACAAAACAAAAAAAGGTTTTTTCTAACGGAAAAGTTTTTCAAATTCGAAGCAAATATTACGTGTCTGCTTCTCATTTTGTGAGCCCCACAGAAAAAAAATACAGCCTGTTTTCGGAAGGAATGTATTCAATGAAAAAATATGAATCTCAAAGCGTACAGGACATATATGACAACAATTGGTTATCCATTGATACTACAAATAATATGATAAATTTTCGATTGTTGCTTAATGGAAAATTTTATGACACGACTTCTTCATCGGCTCTTTTTGGTCCAAAGGGAAGCATTTATTATTTTAAACAAAGAAATGCGCAAAAAATTCTTTATAAAAATAAACTTCCTCTTTTTCAATTCAAAGGATTTTATGGAAAACTTGTAGGAATTGATGAAAAAGAACAAATTTATTTTATAGCTTCTAGTCAATTTGGCTCTTCTCTTTTTGCTTGGAATCGTGCAAATGGCATTTATCGTCTCTCTGATTCTGATGTGATTATTGATGCCACCCAAGGAGCAGAAAATCAATTTCTTGTCTGTGAAGTCGAGCCAGAATCGTACAGCTACAAATTGATTCAGACGAAAAAAATTTTTGAGAAACCAGTTTTTTATTCCTATCCAATGAATTCAGAAAATTCCAAATTACTGTCGCAATCCAATGAAATGCCTCGCTTGGATCAAGAATTCAACAAAGAATTTGAAAGTCCACTAAGCAAATCAGTGGATAAAAAAGATACACTGGAAAAAATATTTGATCATTCTAAAGAAGATTTATTGAGTCTGGAAGCTGAATCAGACTTGCATTCCAATCAAAACTATTCGGCTTACAATCCTTTCGCTCAGATTCGCTTCACAGGCATTGATTTAGGAATTCTAAACGATGCAACCACTGGTTATAACGCTCACATTGATGTCAAATTTAAAGATCCGATGGAATACAATGCTTTTCAAATCTCTTATCAATCATCATTCGAACATTTACTCACTCGTGAAGAATATTTTGGAAATTGGTTTGTTCGTGCAAAATACTCAAATTATGTTTACCGTTTGCTTTGGAACATTCAATATTTGTACAAGCAAGGTTTTGAAAACTTTTCTGGATCTAGGACCTACTCTCAAATTCACGAACTGGGCCAAAATTTTGGATTCCCTTTGTTTCGATTGGCTTACTGGTCCGCTCTATTACAATTAAAAGGATCCCTTTCTTCAGTAAAAATAAAAGATTTTGATTTAGAAAATTATTACTATGGAGTAAAACCATCTATCAAAATTAATTACATAAGAGAATATGAACAGAATTTCTATTACTATCGTCATTTCTTTTTTTACAGCTCTGTGAATTACCAATTCAAACAAAACTCAGAAGATTATTCCTCCGAGAAAAATTTAGAGAATTACCATTTTGAATACAATATTCGTAGCCATTACCTGTTCAGTTTGGGCTATGAGTTTTATACAAAACTTTTTGTCAACTACATTTCAGGTCTAAAACCCGGCTCCATTCCTTTTCGTTATTTTGAACCGCTTTCTCTTTTCAAATCAGCTGAACTGGATTTCTTTTTTCCTGTAAGAAAATTAGCAGAGACGAATAATTATTTTTCAACCGGCATCCAATTGCAAAAAGTTATCGAAACTCCGATCTATTTTTCCCGCTATCCTTTTTCTTTACGAAGCATCTCTCCTCTTTTAAGAGTTAAATACTTCAACTATTTACAGAGCTCCCATGGCCATAATAGGAAATTGCAGCTATTTGAATGGATACTCGGAACTGATTTGGGAATTCTTATCCATCACAAGGTAGTGCTCCAACTGGGAATTTATTACGGATTCTCTCATCTGCCTAATTTTCAACTGGGTGAGGAAAATGCTAGCATAGACCATTCATTCGGATTGGTTCTTCATTCCCAATTTTAGTGTAAGGAAAAAATCAAAACAAATGAAAAGTACCCACTGCCGCCACATAAGCTATGAGATTAAAAGTAACAAGTTGACTCAAGGCCAAGACCCATGAACCCGTTTCTTTATACACAATCCCTGTTGTGGATAAACACTGCAAAGACAAGACAAAAAATACAATCAAAGAAAGGATGCTCGCAGTCGAGAACAAAGGCCTTCCATCCGAAAAATGAGCCTCCTTCATCTTTTGAATCATTGGGATGTTATTTTCTGTCTTTGATTCTGTGTTTTGTAAAACTACAGCCAAAACAGAGACAAATACCTCACGAGCGACAAAAGCAGACAAAAGACTGACCCCCACTCTCCAATCTCCGCCCATTTGTTCAAAAACAGGTTCAATGATTTGTCCAACTTGTCCAGCGTAACTGGCTTGCATCTGCTCAGATGGACTGGAATCCAAGTGACGAGGAAAATGAGTCGCTATCCACATGAAAATAGCAAAGCCAAAAATGAGGGGACCTGCCTTAAAAATAAAGTTTTTTGTTCGAGACCAAGAACCGAACAAAACATTTGACAAAACGGGACGTCGATAAAGCGGTAGCTCCATCATAAATGAGGATTTTTGACCTGGCTTCATCAATAAATTTAAAATGGTAGCGAAAATAATTCCCAAGAAAAGAGCTGAAAAATAGAGCAAAGACATAACAAGTCCCGGCTTCCAAGCAGAATCTCCATAAAATAAAAAACTGAGCAACAAAACATAAACAGGCAAGCGGGCAGAACAAGTCATCAAAGGCAAAACGAAAATGGTGATCCATCTTTCTCTCTTTGAAGAAATATGACGAGCCGATATGGTGGCAGGAATGGCACAGGCAAAGCCAGATAAAAATGGGATCAAAGATTTCCCGCTAAGTCCCATTTTAGAAAAAGGACCATCCACCAAACTCACAGCTCTAGCCAGATAGCCACTGTCTTCCAGCAGGTAGATGCCCAAAAACAAAATAAAAACTTGAGGAACAAAAATAAAAAAAGCACCTATGCTTGTTACAATGCCATTTGCCAAAAAATCTAAAAAAAGATTTGTCTCATCCCATCTCAATATTTGTTCAACTGTCCAGCTAAAGCTACTATCCAAAATATCCATCAAAGGAGCTGCCAACCAAAAAATGCTAGAAAAAAAACTAAAAAGAATCAAAGATAGAAAGCCAAAACCAAATACAGGATGCAATAACCAAGAATCTATTTTTTTTGTCCTCTCATTTACTTTCTTCATAGAACCTTCAGTATGTATTTCATCGACCAGCTTTTTTGCCTTTTCTAAAAATAATAGTTGATTTTTTTTTATACGCCCTTCTGAAAAATTGGATTCAACATAAGAACTAACTTTTTGCTTTTCAAAATAAGAATGAGCTCCCTTTAACAACTCCACAACTCCTCCCCCCAATAATCCCTCTATGGGGAAAGCAGGAACCTTCAGCCGTTTGGACAATAAAGATAAATTCAATAGGGAATACTTCTTTTGGATGTCATACATGGTAAGTGCCAAAACAATCGGAACTCCGATGGATTGCAAATGAAATGCAAATGGCAGTTGTCTTTTCAGACGAGTGGAATCCAAAACAAGGATCACTCCTTCTAATTCTCTTTTTTTTGCTAGATCAAATAGGGTATCTCTCACCGCTTTCGTTTCTGAAGATGGGGAGACAAGGCTATAGGTTCCTGGTGTGTCTATAATTTTTGAGGAAAACCCCGCTCGTTTTTCTTTGACGAGACCAAAAGAAAGCTCGACAGTAGAACCGGGATAATTAACCGTTCGACGATTGTATCCTGTGATCCAATTAAAAAGGGTGGTTTTTCCACTGTTTGGTGGACCAACTAAAATCAGGTGCTGACAAGAAGACATTTAGCTTCACGTTCTCTCAACACGATATACTCCTCACCAACCTCTACAACATAATTGCTACTAAAAAAAAGCCTTCTCACGATTCTAACAAAAGTATCTTTATGCACACCCATATCCAATAAAGATTGGATGATGTGGCACTCCCCTTCCATGCCGATTACATGAGCCTTTGTTTTTTCTGGTAAATCTTTTAAATTGCAAGTCATACCCGTAAACCTAACAAGATTTATTTTAAAAATTCAAGAAAATAAAAAAACCCTCTTTTGTGAAAAAAAGTGACAAATGAAAATAAAATGACAAATACTTGAACAAATCCGTGAGGAAGGTGTACATTTCTCCCGTAATGATTTATGAAAACATACTAAAGACCATTGGGCACACTCCCCTCATCCGTCTAAACAAAATTGCCAGCCATTTGTCGTGCAGTCTATATGCGAAGTGTGAATTTTTTAATCCAGGTGGATCTGTCAAAGATCGTATCGCGTACAAGATGATACAAAAGGCAGAGCAAAAAGGCTTGATTAAAAAAGGAGACACCCTCATTGAGCCCACGAGCGGAAATACAGGCATTGGAATCGCTCTTGTGGGAGCTGTATTGGGTTACAAGGTACTCATCCTTATGCCAGAAAAAATGAGCCAAGAAAAAGAGGTCGTCTTAAAAGCTTTGGGAGCAGAAATCATACGCACTCCTACAGAAGTTTCTTGGGATGATGAACGAAGTCATATGAGCATGGCACGCCGTCTCACAAAACAGTTGCCCAGAGCTTTTATGCTGGACCAATATGCCAACCTTTATAATACCAAAACTCACTATGAGGAGACAGCTACAGAGATTTTGAAGGATTTGAATGGGAAAGTGGATATGGTCGTAATAGGTACAGGAACCGGGGGAACTCTTACAGGCCTTTCTCGACGAATCAAAAAAAGTTGCCCTAACTGTGAAATCATTGGAGTGGATCCGGAGGGGTCCGTATTGGCTGGAGAGGGACCCGTCCAAAGCTACGAAGTAGAAGGAATCGGCTATGACTTCATCCCAAAAGTCTTGGATCGAAAAGAGGTGTCTGAATGGGTGAAGACCCAAGACAAAGAATCCTTGCAAATGGCTCTGAAAATCATTCGAGAAGAAGGAATCCTCTGTGGAGGCTCCAGCGGCTCTGCCTTGGTAGCTACCTTAAAGCTAGCCCCTCGACTCAAACAAGAACAAAATTGTGTTGTTATTTTTCCTGATGGAGTGAGAAACTACCTCAGTAAATTTTTAAACCCTCAGTGGATGAAAGAGAAAAAATTTGACTGATCACTCATTTTGAAATTTTTCTCTTTCTTGCTACTACTTGGGGGAGAAAATGATATATTTTGCTATGCAAAGCATATATGGACAGCATATATGGACAATGACAAAGTGTAGGCAAAGCATGGGGACACTACCTACCATGAAACGAAATGTATGAATCCTAACAAGGGTGTGAACAATGATTGAAAAGTGGAGTAACTTTTTTATTGATCTAATTCCTTTCCAAGGAAACATTTTCTTAACCCTTCTTGTTACCATCCTTATTTTTGTTCTTGCTTTTCTTTTCACTAGACCATTCAATTGGACCATTCAGAAAATTTTAGAAAAAATACTAAAAAAAAATACTCTGCAATCAGAAATTTTCAGCCGTATAGAAAAGCCTCTCAAATTCGTCATCATCGGCTTCATCTGGCTTGTGGTGATTCATTTTATGCCCTACTTATGGAAATCAATGGGTGGAATCCCCATATTTTTATCGAAATCAATTGTTTTCATCATAAAGATATTTATTCAGTTGTTCATCGGCGCTGGAGTGGTTTGGGTTTTTTATAATTTGGTTGATCTATGTACTGATCGCATGATTTATCGCCTTGTGAAACCTGACCAAGATAGCAACTACATAAAATATCACTTCATGCCAGTTCTCAATCGTTTGATAAAAGTTATCATTGTTTCTCTAGGAGTTTTGCTGATTCTACAAAATTTAGGAGTCAATGTTGCTTCCTTAATAGCTGGTCTGGGAATTGGAGGAATTGCCATCGCATTGGCAGCGAAAGATTCTGTTTCCAATGTGATCAGTTATTTAAATATTGTCATTGATCGTCCTTTTTCGGTGGGAGACTGGATCTGTTTCGATGATATCGAGGGAACTGTTTTGGAAGTGGGGCTTCGTTCATCAAAAATAAAAACTTTTTATGATTCCGTTATTTCTGTTCCGAATTCTCAACTCACTGCCGTCCATATTGATAACATGGGGAAAAGAAAATCTAGAAGAACGCGTATTTATTTAGGCGTCGAATACAATACCCCACCTGAAAAGATTGAACAATTTACCAATGGTATCAAACAGATTCTTTTAAAGAATAAGTGCATAAAAAAAGATTATTTTCAAGTTCACTTCAACGATTTTGGCGCTTCGGAATTAAAAATTATGCTCAATTTTTTTCTATTCGTTGATAACTGGAACATGGAACTCAAGCAAAAAGAAAATATTTTTATGGAAATTCTCAAATTGGCGGGAGAGATCAATGTGCAATTTGCCTTCCCCACTCAGTCCATTCATGTGGAAAGTTTTCCCCATAAGGAGCAAAAATGAGGAGAGATAAGAGAGGGTCAGATCAAATGAGAGATGTGACAATCACACCTTCTATCATGAAAAATGCGGAGGGAAGCGTAGAAATTAAAATGGGCGACACACAAATCATCTGCTCTGCTTCTTGTGACAGTAATGTACCAAAGTGGATACGAACCCCAGGCATGGGTTGGCTAACCGCTGAATATGGCATGCTCCCCCGCTCTACAAATACTCGCATGAGGAGAGAAAAAACATACAATTCTAGCCGTTCACAAGAAATTTCTCGCCTGATTGGAAGAAGTTTGAGAGCTAGCTTGGACCTTAAAAAATTGGGAGAAAAACAAATATATATCGACTGTGATGTCATCCAAGCGGACGGGGGTACGCGAACCGCTGCCATTACTGGCGGTTTTTTGGCTCTGGCACTAGCTCTTCGTACTCTAAAAAAAGAATTTGTGATCGAACAAATTCCCTTGAAACAATATGTTTGTGCCTTGAGTGTCGGAATTGTAAACAACAAAATCCTACTTGATCTTTGTTACCAAGAAGATCAACAAGCTGATTCGGATTTGAATTTTGTTTTTTCTTCAAATGGACGTTTGATTGAAATTCAAGGGACAGCTGAAAAACAAAGCTTCAGTAAAGAGCAACTAAATGAGATGCTAGAAATTGCTTGGTCTAGCGCTTCTCAAGTTCTTTTCAAAGAACAGGAAAAAATTATCGGTTCTTTTTTCCCCTTTCCAGCCAATGAAAAATGACCCTCTGGATAGCTACAAGCAATCAAGGAAAAATCAAGGAATTTCAAACGCTATTGCCAGAGTTTGCATTGCTCTTTCCAACAAATTTGAAAGATTACCAAGCTCCTGAAGAAACGGGAACCTCCTTCAAGGAAAACGCAAAGTTAAAAGCTTGGTCTCTCAAAAAATTGAAGAGTAAAGAATGGATCATTGCAGAAGACAGCGGACTGGAAGTGCTTGCTCTAAACAAAGCTCCGGGCCATTGCTCTGCTCGCTACGCAGGCCCAAAAGCCACAGATCAAGAAAATCTCGATTTGTTAATGAAAAATCTTACGCCTTTTTCCTTCGAACAAAGGCTGGCTCGTTTTGTATCCCACATCATTGCTCTCTCCCCGACAGGGAAAGAATTTTCCTGTCAAGGAACCGTAGAGGGTCATATAGCAGAAGAAGCCAAAGGCAATGAAGGCTTTGGTTACGATCCCGTTTTTATTCCCTTGGGACAAACAAAAAGTTTTGCCGAACTGAATATGGAATATAAGAATAGCTGTTCTCATCGCTTCAAGGCCGTTCAGCAATTAAAAAAAAAATGTTTTTCAAATGGAGAATGACTCACTTTTGAGTGAGAATTACCAAGCATTTTCAGAGAGAATCAGCAGTCATATAGAAAATAATTTGACTTTCAAAACGATTTCAATAGCTTAGCAAGACATGATGAACGCAATCAAAATTTTTACAGGAAATGCTAATCCAAATTTTGCAAAAAAAGTAGCCGAGCATTTGAAGGTTCCTCTGGGTAATTGTGAAGTGTCTCGCTTTGCCGATGGCGAAGTGCAAGTATTCATCAAGGAAAATGTAAGAGGGGCCCATGTTTTTATCATTCAAAGTACCTGTTCTCCAGTGAATGAAAATTATATGGAGCTTTTTATTATGATGGATGCTCTCAAAAGAGCTTCCGTCCAAGAGATCACCTTAGTTATGCCCTATTACGGTTATTCCCGCCAAGATCGAAAAGCTGCCCCCAGAGCTCCCATATCCGCTCGCTGTGTAGCCAATCTATGTACAATAGCCGGTGCGAAAAGACTTTTGGTTGTGGATCTACACACTCCACAAATCCAAGGCTTTTTTGATGGCCCTGTGGATAATTTGTTTTCTTTTCCCGTTATGGCCAAAACTTGGAATGAAAAAATGAAGAAAAAAAATGTTGTCTGTGTGAGTCCCGATGCCGGGGCTGTTGAGAGAACAAGATATTTTGCTGAAAAAATCAAAGCCCCTCTGGCTATTATTGATAAAAGACGAGAAAGACCTAATGAATCCAAAATTTTTCACATTGTTGGAGAAGTGAAAGATAAAACAGCGATTATCATAGACGATATGATTGATACGGCTGGTACGCTTTGCCAATCGGCCAAACATTTAATAGACAAAGGGGCGAAGGAAGTATTTGCCATTGCCACTCATCCTGTTTTTTCGGGGCCTGCGGTTCAGAGAATACAAAATAGCCTGTTGAAAGAAGTTTGGGTTACTGATACGATCCCCCTGAAAGAAAAGAGCCCAAAAATCCAAATGGTTTCTGTGGCTCCCATGGTGGCAGAGGCCATCACTCGAATCCATTCAAAAGGTTCGGTGAGTGCCCTTTTCGAGTGAGAAAAGAAAAAAAGAAATAGCTCTTTTTTATTGAAAGAAGAAACCCATGAAAGAAGAAAAACAAAGTTTAGAATTTCAAGCCTATCCAAGAAAACCTGGCTCTTCGATTGCACGTCGATTGCGACAAGAACAATTTGTCCCGGCCGTTGTGTATGGAACCAAACAAAAAACCATTCCCCTCTGCATTAGTATCAAACAAGCAGAAAAGTATATAAAAAAAGAATATGATAATAAAATTTTTACATTCAAATCAAAGAAGCAAACTCTCAATGGTTTGAAAGTCCTCAAAAAAGAAGTGTGTTATCATAAATTGACTAGAAAACCTCTGCACATAGATTTTTTCTCCTTAGATATGAAGAAAAAGATCCGTGTTCTTGTTGAAATCAATTTTATGGGGAAAGCTAAAGGAGTGAAAGAATCCGGGGGAGTATTCAATGTTATGCGTAGAAACGTAGAAATAGAATGTCTGCCTAAGGATATCCCAGAGTTTTTCTCTATTGAGATTACTTCACTGGATGTTAATCAAAATTTTCATGTGTCCGATCTAAAAATTCCCAATAGCGTGAAGCTCATGACAAACAAAGCAGATTCTTTGTGTGCTGTGAATGAAATTGCGGAAGAAGAAGTAACAGTTACCAAGGAAGCAACAGAGGCCACTGTAGAAACTGCAACAAGCGACAGCACTCCTGAAGACGTAGAAAAGAAACAAGAGCCAAAATCCTCTTCTGGCAAAGAAGAAAAAAAATAGGCTAAAAACATGAAGATGATTGTCGGACTGGGAAATCCAGGTAGCAAATATTTGCTAACCCCTCACAACATTGGCTGGATAGTACTGGATGCTCTGGCTCGCTATCTTGATCTCTCTTTCCGTAGCAAAGGACAATCCTTGATTCAAAATGGCTCTCTAGAGGGACAAAAAATTCTACTAATCAAACCACAAAGCTACATGAATGCCTCTGGTTTGGCTGTAAAAGAGGCCATGGATTATTTTCAAATTCAACAAGATGATCTCTTAGTGATTCATGATGATATAGATCTTCCTTTTTTATCTATGAAATTTCAAAAAAATAGAGGTCCAGCTGGTCACAATGGTGTGAAAAATATTATTGAAGTGCTACATAGCCAAGATTATACTCGCTTGAGAATCGGTGTAGCGCTCCCAATGAAAGCAGAAGATAAAGAAAGTTTGCCCAATCAAAATTACAGGGCGGAAGAGTTGCTTTTTAAAAGCCCTGTCCTGAAACCACAATTCACGCAACAAAGAGTTCTGAAAACATTTACAAAAGAAGAACAAAATCTTTTGCCAAATTTTCTAAATGAAAGTCTCATGGCTATTCAGTATTTTTTACGAGAAGGTTTGGAAAAGGTTGCAAACCTCTACAATTCCAAAGAAACGACAAAACAATGAAATGTGGTATTATCGGCTTACCAAATGTGGGAAAAAGCACTTTATTCAATTGCTTAACCTCTTTAAAAATCCCAGCAGAAAATTATCCTTTTTGCACGGTGAAACCCAATATTGGCCGAGTGCGGGTTCCAGATACTCGTTTGCATCAACTCAATCAAATATTTCAACCAGAAAAATGCATTCCAGCGAGTATGGAGTTTGTAGACATTGCCGGTCTCATTCAGGGAGCTCACAAAGGGGAAGGCTTGGGGAATCGTTTTCTGAGCTACATCCGAGAAGTCCATTCCTTGATTCATGTGGTCCGTGTTTTTGAAGACCCTCAAGTTTTGCATGTACAAGGTGAGATCAGTCCTCTCCAAGATATCCAACTCATTGAAATGGAATTGCTATTTTCGGACATTGAATTTCTAGAAAAAAAAAAAGAAAAACTTTTAAAACTTCTCAAAGGCTCAAAGGACAAAAATTTGAGAATAGAATTCCAGTTGATTGAAAAATTATTGGATTTTCTATCAAAAAAAGAAAAATTAGCTAGAGAATATGAAGCAGAAGAAGAAGAAAAAATACACCTAGATAAATTCCATTTGCTCACAAACAAACCCATCTTATATGTCCTCAACACAGATGAAATCTCGGTGAATCAAAATACAATGATCACGGAAAGCGTGATAAAAAAATATGGGTCCCATTTTGTGCTAAAAATTTGTGCTTCCTTGGAAAAGCAGATAGCAAACTTGGATTCTGATGAGGAAAAGAAAAGCTTTTTATCTGCTTTGAAGTGGAAAGAGCCGGGGCTTCATCGACTTATCAAAAAATCCTATCAGCTTCTGAATTACATTACTTTCTTTACTGCGGGGAAAAAAGAAGTAAAAGCTTGGACGATACAAAAGGGAAGCTCGGCTCCGCAAGCAGGTGGAAAAATACACAGTGATTTTGAACGAGGATTTATTAAGGCTGAAGTTTACCATTTTAGCGACATGAAAAAATACCAATCAGAAAAAATGGTAAAAGAAGCTGGCAAATACAGACAGGAGGGAAATCAGTACCTTGTGCAAGATGGGGACATTATTTTATTTCGATTTAATGTATAATGATTATTTATTATAATTATGATGTAAAAATGAGACACTATTTTTCAAATAATCTTTTTTCGACATAATTATGGCTTCTTTTTGATATCTTGATATTTTGATAGTATTTTCTTCATAAATTTGATAGCGTGAGAAAGATAATTTAAAAATACTATTAAGATAAGGAATATCAAATGAAATCAATTTTATTTATACTGATGACCAGTATGTTTTTTGTTAATACTGCTTTTGCTGAGCCAATTAATTACAATACAAGTTTGGAAATAAGACGAGTGCTCTATCACAGAGCCGTCCCTAGTCTAAAAAAGATAATAAATGCAACAAAAAAGGATGCAAGTGATCATGGATTTGATATCTATACAGCAGAAGGAGTTAAGACGTATATAAATAATAGTAGGGCACGATTAAAATACTCACTGGTGACCCGACTGAAACAACTTAAGTCGGCAAGAAATACTAACACACAGTTTATGGGTAGTGAATCCCTTTTTGATAAAACAAGAGCGGAAGCAGTTGCGCTTGGATTTGATATCTCTACAGAAGAAGGAGAGAATGAGTATATATATCATAAGACGCACGAAATGGGACACATACTGGCGGAACAATTTGGGCTCTCTTTTCTGACGATGGAAGAATTGGAGGCATCCATAGATAATCCGAACGTTGACAAAAATTGTGACAGTCCAGGAAATACTCTCACTGACTATTGGAAGTGCGTCAGGACCCCCTCTCAACCTGAGCCTGAAGAAGGTCAAGAAGAATAAATTATAAAGATATTTTTTATGATTTATCCACAATGTTCATTTTTAACTGAGTGGTAAAAAGCTCATCTTGTCTTTTCTTTTTTTTTAGTGTACGAAAAAAGAAGTTTTTAAAAAGACCTTATTTATCGTGAATACATCAAGCCTTCTTAGTATCAAACAAGTTACATCTATCTATCATCTCAGCATGATAGAATTGATAGACCAAGCTCATCAAACTCATAAAAAAAAATTTAATCCCAATCAAATTCAGACTAGTCAATTGTTATCCATTAAAACAGGGGGCTGTTCTGAAAATTGTTTTTATTGTCCCCAATCAGCTCATTACCAAACAGATGTAAAAAAAGAAAAACTCATGAAGCTTTCAGATGTTTTATCAGAGGCTCAAAAAGCTAAAAAAAGAGGGGCTACGCGTTTTTGCATGGGAGCGGCTTGGAGAGAAGTAAGAGACGGACCTCTTTTTGACCGAGTTTTGGAGATGGTCTCAGCTGTTAAAGATATTGGTATGGAAGTTTGTTGTACCCTTGGAATGCTTACAAAATCACAAGCACAAAAATTAAAAAAAGCGGGTCTCTATGCCTATAATCACAACATTGATACCTCTGAAAATTTTTATCCCAATATTATTACAACGAGAAAATATGAAGATCGCATTCAAACCATTCATAATGTAAGGGAAGCTGGCTTGACAGTTTGTACGGGTGGCATTTTGGGGATGGGAGAGACTCATCAAGATCGTATTGAATTTTTACATCGATTGGCGATTTTTGATCCCCAACCTGAAAGTGTGACGATCAATAAACTGATTCCCATTCAGGGAACTCCTTTAGAAAAACAAAAACCTCTACCCGCTTTGGAAGTGGTGCGTGTGATTGCAACAGCTCGTCTCATTATGCCACAGGCGATGATTCGACTCAGTGCGGGTCGACTTGATATGAGTGAATCAGATCAGTTTCTTTGTTTTTTTGCGGGAGCCAATTCCATTTTTATTGGGAAAAAACTTCTCACCGCTGACAACCCCAGCAATACAGATGACAAAATCCTCTTTGAAAAATTAGGCCTATCTAGGCTAAAAAATAAAAACAGTGAGGCCCTTTGTTGAAGCCATCTTGGTTTCTCTCTGATTGGGAGCAAGAATATAAAAATCTCATTCAAGAGAATCTGAATAGAGAACTCACTTTGAATGAAGCTCTGGATTTTAGTTCCAATGATTACTTGTCCCTTCGAAACAATCCCTTCATTCGAAAAACTTTGATTCAAGAACTCAAAAAAGGTTTGCCCTTTAGTAGCAACTCTTCTCGATTGATTCGTGGACACAGTCACTGGCATGAAGAGACAGAAGATTTTTTTCGAAAATGGATCCAAAGACCTTCTGTCTTATTTTTTGGCTCTGGTTATCTAGCCAACATGGGGCTCATTCATAGTGTTTGTAAAGAGAGCGTAATTTTTTCTGATGAACTGAATCATGCAAGTCTCATAGATGCTTGCCGTTTTAGCAAAAAAACCTATCACATTTATAAACACAAAAATATGAACCAACTAGAGGATCAATTGAAAAAGGAAAAAAATAAAAAAAAAGTAATCCTCACAGAAAGTCTTTTTAGCATGGACGGAGATTTCGCCCCTTTGAAGGATCTCTCTGATCTAGCTTTGAAACACCAAGCTCTACTGATTGTGGATGAGGCTCATGCGACAGGCATCTACGGACCGGGGGGCAGGGGCCTGTCTGCCTCCTTGAAAAGCAAGGAACATATCATTAGTGTACACCCTTGCGGAAAGGCTCTTGCCACGAGCGGAGCTTTTGTGGCCGGACCCAAGATACTGGCAAAATACCTGAGCAACACTTGCCGCACTTTTATTTATACAACCGCCCCCTCCCCTCTTTTGCTTTTCCACATAAAACAGATACTTATTACTTTAAAAAATCAACCTAACAGGAGAAAAATACTGAAAAAAAATTCTTCTATTTTCCGAAAACTCTTGCAAAAATTCACTTCGATAGGAAACTCTGAAAGCCAAATTGTTCCGGTCTTTTTAGGCCAAGCAAAAAAGGCACTTCATTTATCTGAAATATTAAAAAATGAGGGCTATGATATTCGAGCCATTCGATACCCCACTGTAGCCAAGCAAACAGAAAGGTTGCGTATTTGTGTGCATTACAATCACCCAATCAACTCATTAAAAAAATTGGCCAGGATTTTGGAAGGCTTTTTCAAATAATGAAATACTGAGAAATCAATGAGTAAAAATGAATAAAATCTTTGTAACAGGAACAGATACTGGTGTGGGAAAAACTCTTGTCTCAGCTGGACTTTGTCTCAGCTATTCCGCTCACTACTGGAAGCCCATCCAAGCTGGCACAGAAAGAACAGATAATGAAGTATTGGCTCAGTTTATTCCAAAAACACATATCCATCCTTCAGCCTTTACACTAAAAAATCCCTTGTCTCCGAACCAAGCGGCAAAGTTAGAAGGATTGACAATTGAGATGGAAGAAATCAACTGCCCCCGCTCCCCAGCTCCTTTAATTATTGAAGGTACGGGAGGAGCCTTGGTTCCCTTCAACGATAAAAAAGATATGACAGACTTAATGAAAAAATTTAAAGCCCCTGTTTTGATTGTAGCTCGAAGCACCCTAGGGACTCTCAATCACACTTTTCTCACTTTATCCTCTTTGAGGGCTAAACAGATTCCCATTTTAGGGGTTGTGATGATAGGACCTTCTCACCCTCTAAACAAGGATAGTATTGAAAAGATTGGAAAAACAAATGTGCTTATGGAGTTACCCTTCTTGGAAAAAATTTCTAAAGAAATTTTGCTCTCCCAATTCAAAAATATAAAATCCTCAATTGTTTTTTCATCCAACTCATTGGCTAATAAAGAATAATGAAGACAGGTGATTTTGGATTCCTATGTTTCCACTCTCGCAAAATCCATATTTTTACGGTTGAAAAAATAGAAAAACTATGTAAAAAGCTATTAAGAAGAAAGATATGAAAAAAGAACTAGAAACTTTTTTAAAGAAATTGATCCAAAACCAAAAAATTCATGGAAAGTGGTTAAACACCTTAGCTTTTATGGAACACATTGGTTCTAGAAAGATCATAAAGAGTCAAGATTCGGCTACACTCAATCGGAACCTTCTTGAACATATCAGCGAAGAAGCACGGCATGCTGTCTACTTTAAACACTTTAGCCAAAGGGTTTCTCCTAATCAATACCCTACTTTTGAAGAAAAATTTTTGCTAGATGGAGAGTCTTCTGAAGATTATTTTCAAGCCATAGATCGACAGGTAGCTGAAGTTTTGCATTCAAACAAAAATGAAGCCACTCTTTTTCTGAATTATCTATACACTACATGGCTTATTGAAGAAAGAGCTATGCTTGTGTATAAAATTTACAACAAAATTTTAAAAGAAAACCACTTCCCTTTCAATCTCCATGTCATTTTACAAGAAGAAGATCACCATTTGAAAACAGTTCTAAATATAATAGAAGCAAAAGATTCTCACTCAAGTGACAGAAAAAAAATATTCGCCACTTATGAAGAAAAACAATTCACCGATCTTGTAAAAAAATGGCAAGCAGTTCTTGAGCAAGAGCTATCTGTTTCCCCTTCTAACTTCTCCCCTTCTCTATAAGATGAAGGACAAAACAATATGGCTCCCTTTCACTCAGATGAAAACCAAGAGAAATTTGCCCAAAGCTTTGTCCGCAAAGGGCAGTCTCATCCATTTGGAAAATGGGCGTTCCGTTATTGATGCCATCTCCTCTTGGTGGGTCATTACGCTAGGACACTGTGAACCTGCTGTGGTTGAAGCGGTGCAAAAACAAACAGAAATCATGGATCAAGTGTTATTTGCGAATTTTTCACACCAAATAGCACAGAACTTAGCAAATGAAATAAAAACCCTTTTGCCGGATAGCTTGGAGTATTTGTTTTTTTCTGATGACGGTTCCACCTCTGTAGAATCAGCTCTGAAAATGGCTGTACAAAGTTGGAAACAAAGAGGAGAGCCGGAAAGAAATGTATTTCTCTCTTTTCAAAATTCCTACCACGGCGACACAGTTGGAGCCATGAGTGTAAGCGGACAAAATATTTTCAATTATGCTTATGAGAAAATGCTTTTTTCAGTCATAAGAGCCGAGCAAGCAGAACTTTCTAGTGATCCTATTAGCGATTACCTATCAGATTTTGAAAAAAAATTAGATGCCTATCACCAAAAATGTGCAGGAGTAATCATTGAACCTCTGATTCAAGGGGCTGGTGGAATGATTATGTGGCCCAAAGAAGCTGTTCGAGAGATTTGTTTTTTAGCTCGAAAAAAAAATCTCTATCTCATCTTTGACGAAGTAATGACTGGATTTGGAAGAACGGGTGAATGGTTTGCATTTGAAAAATTAGGAGTTGTGCCAGACCTTCTCTGTCTTTCAAAAGGCTTGACAGGGGGTATCTTGCCTTTGGCTCTCACGATAGCTAATGAAAATATCTACGATAGCTTTTTGTCGGATAAAAAGGAGCATTTATTTTTTCATGGACATAGTTTTACTGGAAATCCGATTTCTTGTGCAGCAGCGGTTGCCAATATAAAAGCAATGAAAACAAAAAACATAAAATTTGAATGGAAAAGAATTGAATCCTTTCATCAAAAAAAAATAAAGAAACTAAGAGGCCATAAAACCTTACGAGATGCCAGGGTCTGTGGAACAGTTGTTGCTCTAGATTTTGATCTGAAGAAAAAAGGATACACTTCTGATTTTGCTGAAAAATTCACCGAAAAAGCATTGAAAGAAGGAGTATTCTTACGTCCTCTAGGAAACGTTGTCTATATTCTTCCCCCTTATTGTATCAGTGATCAGGAATTAGAGCAAGTCTGGTCCGTTATAGAAGCTCAATTCTGAAACAAGATGTTGAAAAAGAAAATTTTATGGAAGGAAAAAAAAGAAAAAAAGAAGAATCAAATTGACAATCAAAGTAAAAAACTTCTATAAAAATTAACTATGTTTACCTTTCTAGCTGTTGTTCATGTAGTTGCTTCCGTTGTTATGATTATTTTCATACTTCTTCAAGATCCCAAGGGTTCAGGAGCCATGGGTATGCTGGGAGGAGGGTCAAAAAGTCTGTTTAGTACCACTGGGGCCAATCATTTTTTGATCAGTATTACCAAATGGACAGCGGTTATCTTCGCCTTTACTTCTATTTATTTAGCCACTTTGAGTTCTCAAAAAGGCCCCAGTGTGCTGGACGAATTGGTTGAAACTGAATCCGCCATCCAACAAAAGAGTACCAAAAAGCAAAAAGAAGATGATTCGAAAAAATAAAAAATCTCCAAATGAGAAAAAAGCAACAGTGACAGCTTAGCAAAAAGAAAATTACGTATTCCTAACTAAAAGAACTCAATCTATGATGAAAAATATTTTTTTGGCTTTGTTCACACATTTGTTAAAAAAAAAATTTGCTTTCCTTTCTATTTGTTTTGTTTTCTTATTGTTAGCTTCTTCCTTTTCTACCCATTCATCTGAACAAAAAAATATCATCTCAATTTCTTATATGGATCAAGTTGTTAGAAGAAAAAAGAACCTCATTGAAAGAAGATGCAAAAAACATAGGCTAGGTGAAAAAGGCTTCATGATGATAGAACTAAAAGTTTCTCACAAAGGTGGAGCCAAAGCTCGTATGGTTAGCACAGATTTGAAGGACAAAATTTTTATCCAATGCAGTTTGTCGGTACTAAATAGAATACAATTTAAAAAATTTGATCAGGGATTTGTGACTCGGATTTATAGATTTTTTATTTTGTAAGACAGTGGCTCGCTAATGTGGCTTGCAACTACCACCTTCTCCTACCAGCCAAGCACATTCGCGATAACCCAAGGCTTTACTCTCGGCTAATGTAGCTTTTGGAATCAAATAAACATTAATATGTTCTGTTTGTTCTCCACAAGAGAGAATATGTATCAAGCCGTTTTTTCCTTCATATCCCAAGTAAACATAGATTTCATTGTCATGAAGTTCTTTTCCCATTGCCTGCAAGGAAATTCCAGAATTTGATTCACATTGAATGTTTGCAGCATTTTTATAAATTAAAACATAGCTCTTATTTCGATTCTGCCGGGAATTTTCAGTCGGAAGAGAAAGAACACACTTCCCTCCTTTTTCTTGTAATGACTCACAAGAACGAAAACCCAAGTTTCTAGATTTTTCATAATCTGTCGATGGGATGGAAAAAATATAAATATTTGAAAATTTTCCGCTACAATTCCCTGAGATCACGGAATAAATCAGGCCGTCAAAACCTTTTTCAGTAGAAAGTACTTCGATATCGATCCCCTCCAACACTTTTTGCACATCCCTTAGGCTGGGTGAAGAAATGACACAACTACTATAGTCTCGAAATTCGTGAATGTAGATCTTTTTATCCTCAGAATAAGCAAAAAAAGAATTTAAAAGAAAATACAAACAGCCTATAGCTAATACAATACTCTTTCTCAAAAAAACCCTCCTCATTTTAAAAGCTTTATTTTCATAAATATGCCCCAATTTCGAAATCTTTATCCCTACAAACACAGGCTCCCAATTCTGAAATTCTCATTCTTGCACACAAATTCTTAATCTTAAAAGCTTCGTTAACTTAGATATTTTATAAAAAAATAAAAAAAAAGCAATGACAAAGAAACTTTACTTAGACAAAAAAAGAAGATAAATGGTACGTAGTTATGGATATATTACATAAAAAATCTTGCAAATCTGGATTAAATTTCCAACCTAGAAAAAAATGGCCAGATACTTGGCCAGCTTTTTCATGGGATCGACAACTAATTACTGGTTTTGATGATTGTTTCGATAAGGTTCTCAATTTTCAGTCAGAAAATGTAAAATTTTCACATTTATTTTTTCATTGCTATCCTCATCTCGGCCTTTCTGAATTATCTAGAATTGTCACTCAGTGGGAAAAACAAAGCGAATTTTCCTTAAATTTTTTCTCATGGAAAGATTTTTTTTTTCACTACAAAATTCATCAAGACGTGGAATTTATAAAAAAACAATTAAAATTTTTATTCTTAATGCCTTCTTATTTTCAAACATGGATTGATGCAAAAGAAGTTCATCTCAATGAGCTCAGAATTCTCCATTCAATGAAAAATGAAATGGAACTAGACTTCATATTTCAATGGCTCTCCGAGCAAAATATCTCCCATAGTATCGGAGTGAGAGCCTTGGAACTAGCTGGAGAGCTAAAACTGATGGGTCTAAAGGAAACTGAAATTTTATATTCCAATCTCTCCCCTTCATCCGCCTTGCAAATGATGGAATCGAAGCGAAAACCCATCACCTTCTCTCAAACAGAACAGAGACAACAGACACTCAAAAAAATCAACTGGCCCTTGTCGGTCAAAGCCCAATGGAATAGAAGAGGAGATGAAGAAGGTTTAGAATTGCACTTATGGTCCAAAAATCAAAAATCTCTTATGAATCAATTGGAGCAAATTGGTAAAATAGATAATTTAAATAAACTTTTTAAATAACGAATATACTCTCAATAAAATGAAGAGTGTGGCAAAGCATCACAAAACTGAGAATGATAAAAAAAGCGCTTGACTTTTTTTTAGAATACAATGAAACCGTAGCCAATCCCCCCGTCTAACCGTCGGTTGACGGGTGTAAACCACTACTTCGGTAGTGGTTTTTGCTTTTAGATTGCCTGACAAAGAGGACGAGTCACAACGCTAAGTCTTCAATCAATTTGTAATGTAAGTAATAGCCATCAAGGATTCTTTTAAATCTTCTGTAGAAAGCCATATCTGTCCTTTTTCACATTCATATTTGTTCTGATAAATGTTACATTCTTTTCCCAAAGAGTTTCTCAACAGATACTTGCAGGAGTTAGATTTTTCATCAAATTTTCTGGCAACAATGGAACTTCCACGAATCGGCATATCCTTGGGGACATAATACTCAGTCAATAAAGTATCCTCAGAATCGTATACAACACCAGTGAGTTCACCTATGGTAGTATCTAATAAGGTATAACTAGAGTCGTATACAACACTAATGATATTACCTTTATTCAACTGAGTATTTATTTTTTTCAAGAGATTTTTGACTGATGTCTTTCGGTCTATCTTTTTCTTTACGATTTTTATATTTCTATCTTTTATTTCTATTCGCTTACCTTTACAACTTTCTGTGATGGCTTTGTTTATAACATCACTAGGCTCTAGTGTAGTTTTTAAAATTTCAAGTATTTGTTGATCTTTCAAATTAAATATTTCTTTAATGCTATCAAATTTATTATGGACTCCCAAAACACGACAACCCTCATTACACTTTTGTGAAGGTATTGAATCAACTTGGTTATCAAAGAATATTTTTAAATCTTCAAACTTTCGTAATTCCCTCCCTAAGCCACTATTTCTTTCAAAGGTAAAGCCAGATGATTTTACATACTCTTCAGGGCAAACCCCTTTATCTATAGCTACTTTCAGAGCAACACCCAATACTTCACTCATTCGATCAGCTACTCTTTTTATTTCAGTCAGATTAAAAACTTTTTCTTCATTAGACTGCCATTGATTAGAATTGTTAAACGTATTAAAAATATCCACTGCCGAAACTAATCTGCCTAATTTATGACTAAGCAAGTCCGCAACAACATAGGCATAATCCCAATTCGTATCACTTTGATTTCTTATATGATGACTGAGGGGAAATCTTCGGTTGTCTTGATTCTTGCAACTATTGATTGAAAGTATTTCGCTAAATTTTTCAAGGAGGTTCACTGCTACAGAAAAGGGTGTGAATAAATAAATAACAAGAAGAAGTAATATTTTTGGAATGAAAGTATTTTTTTTCATTTGGATCACCTAGTAAAAAGAAGGCTCACAAGCTGGGCTTGCCATTCTACTTAATACAAATAATAACTACTAATAATTTTTTAAATATTTTATAAGAGGCTACATTTACCTATTTTTTATTTGTAATATTTACACTCTTCTCCCAAAGAGTTTTTCATCAAATATTTGAAAGAGTCAGATTTATTGTCAAATTTTCTGACAACAATTTACAAAATGCTCCCCTATCAAAAAGGAAAACATAAAAAAACTAGCAGAGCCTCCTTACAGATGCACAGTGCCTAAGTATACCACTCAAGAAGATTGTGGGGGTCATAGGGAAGGAAAATGGTTCCAATCGTCGAATGGAGAGAAAACCTAATGGCAGGAGATAGATAAGATTGTGAGTTAATCTCAAGTAAATTTTTAATAGGAGTCACACACAGACGTTTCTGGCTCAAAACGCAAGTTCTTTCAGGTCGATGAGGAAGGTTTTTTAACAAAAGTGACTGGTGGCAATAATTGTAGCTCACGTTATTAAAATTAACACTCCAAAAGTCATTGAATAATGGTGTCTACAAAACGATTCTCATCAGTTCTAACTGTGTTCTTACTTGCTAAAAATCAAAGCTTTTTTGTTCCTTATGCGAGGGGTAAAATACCCCTATAATAATAAATGGATTTCTAGATCTGAAATGATATCTATGAGTTGTTCCTAAAAATAAATAAGTATCTTTTTTAATAAAAGATGAATATTTTTTCTTTACTGCTTCAACAGCAGCAGAATCTTTTGTATCAATAGGTTGGCCAAGCAGTCTTATTGACTGAATTTGAGGAGAATAACTTTCTGGTCTGAAGTCTGTTAAACGCTTTTTCATATTTAGTTCGACCCATTGATATTTTTTATATTGTTGTCTTTCATGTAATTTTCTAAATGGTATTGGATAAAGACGAACCCAAGTGCCATTTTCTCTTAAACCAGCTGTGCAGACCAATTCCTCATATCCTTTAGAAGGTTGAGGATAAGTTTTTACAAGTATTAAGATTTTTTGTTTTTCCACTAAGCTATATATTTATTACTTTAATTTTTGTTTTTTTATGAATGAATTCAGATATACAGTTTCTATGGCACATTTTATATCCTTTTTCAAAACAAGTAATGGCTACTCTTTTTTTCTTATTTAATAGATTAATAACAATTTGTAGTTTTTTTTCTTCATTTACAAGGGTAGTTTTTTTGTAAACTTTGAAAAGATTTCGATAATCATTTGTAGAATTTAAATTCATTCTCAGATTGGATTCAATACCCAATTCAGGTATTCTTACATACTCAATATTCATTTTTTCACAAATTCTTTTTAATTCGTTTTTTGAAAATCCATATTTTCTACTTAATGGATTTTTTCTTACGTCACAAAGTGCTTTTATATTATTTTTAATCAAAAAATTTAGATAAGCTTCAATAGATCGCCCTTCGTAACCAATTGTAAAAAGAGATTTTTCCTTAGCTTGAGGTTTTTTAGAATTAACTAACTCCAGTTCTTTTTGTGTTAGGATTTCTACAGCTTTTTCACTATTTATTGCATAGTAAGGATACTTCAAATAGATTTTTTTTATTAAAGCATTTGTATTCATTGATTTATATTCATTTTTTATTTGGTCTAAATATATTAGGTCATTTCGTTTAAAATCTTTTTCATCTATCCCTTCTTTTAAAAACCCATTTGTTAAAGACCAAGTTTTTTCTTCATCATGAATATAATTTAGGCTTTTAAGAAGAGCCATATCTCTATAAGATTGAAAAGAAAAACAACCGTATTTATATGGAACAAAATCATAAATTGGTTTTTCTTGTTGAGAGGTCCATAAAAAAAGATATTTTTGAAAAATCATTTTCTCTAAAACAGGACCTAATTTTTGGAGTAGTAACAAAAGTCCTTTTCTTCTGTAAAAAAGTTGTTTCTTCATTTATATAATTATTTGGTTTATTGGTGTTAGCCTCTTATTGTATCGTAAAAATCTTTTAATTTATAGTAAAGGGCGTGTAGGTCATTTTAGACTTACAGTTAGGTATCTAGCAATAAAAATGTAAAATTCAGCATTTTTGCAAACTAAAAAGAAAGAAAACAAGGCTTTAAAGCCAAAAACTCCTTTTATGCCGGTCTATAAGGCATCAAAAACTCCTTTTATGCCGGTCTATAAGGCATCAAAAACTCCTTTTATGCCGGTCTATAAGGCATCAAAAACTCCTTTTATGCCGGTCTATAAGGCATCAAAAATATTTACAACTGTTTGTTATTAAGGTATTATATTCTTATGAAGACAAATAAAGAAAAATTAGAAATACAAAGAAGAGCAATAGAGAAAAAAATTCAACCATGGCTGAAACTAAGAGCTCATAAAATACCAATTAAAGGTTGGCTGAGAGCCATACGTGAATCACTTGGACTCAATGCTAGACAACTAGCAAAAAGATGCAAGGTTCACAATTCAACTATTTTAGAAATTGAGAAGAGAGAAATAATAGGCACAGTTCATATCAAGACTCTTGAAAAGATCGCAAAGGCTATGAATTGTAAACTGGTATATGCACTCGTTCCGAAAGATGGATACAATCGTCTCGAAAATATTATAGATGAGCGGGCCAAATTTATTGCTGAAAGAATAGTTAGAAAAACTGCACAAACAATGTTGCTTGAAGATCAAGTTATTTCTCCCATGGACATGAAAAAACATGTCCTCCAATTGGCAGATAAATTAAAACGTGACATGTCTCCACTCCTTTGGAAAGAGTCACTGGATCAATGAATCAATTCAAATGTAAACATCCTGCTGGAGCAACACCACTTAATCCAGATGAAATAGAAAGCCTAATTCCTAAGTATATTGACACTCAAGAGTTATTAGCTATTGAAGAACAAAAAAATATTGAAAAAGCAATAGTTTGGTTGGAAAAGTTAAAAAAAACTGATGTGCTCAATATAGAGTTTACATATAAACTTCATAAACAAATGTTCGGTCAAGTGTGGGAGTGGGCTGGTCAACCACGAAAAACAGATAAAAATATTGGTGTTAATTGGGAAACAATAACAGTTCAATTAAATGAACTATTTGAAAACACGAAGTATTGGATTAAACACAACACCTATAAATGGGATGAATGTGCAGCTCGATTTCATCATAAGTTAGTTTTCATCCATGTTTTTTCAAATGGAAATGGTAGACATGCACGACTCATGACCGATCTACTATTAAAAGAAAATAATCAACAAGAATTCAGTTGGGGAGAAAAAAATGGTCAATCTTCCTTTGGGAAAATTGGGAATAAAAATCGAGAACGCTATATTGCATCTCTTAAAAAAGCAGATGATAATAAAAATAGTTTTGATGACTTGATTCGATTTGCTAGGAATTAGTCACTTCATAGCCTGAAGTCTACAGACTGATTAGTCATAATTTTTTCATTTAAATCACCTAATAGAAAAGAAGATGAAGAAGGCCTAGAATTGTATTTATGGTCCAAAAATCAAAAATCTCTCATGAATCAATTGGAACAACTTGGTAAAATGGACAATTTAAGTAAACTTTTTAGATAACGAGATATACACTCAATAAAATGGAACAGGATTTAATACAAAAATTTAAAAATATTTATATTTTAAAAGATTGTATAGATTCTGATATAGCTCAAAGAGTCCTTCGTATTTTTCCAAAAAACCAAGTGGCCATTGTAAAAGATAAAAGCAATTTACGTTCTATTTCTTCTATGAATGCCCATCAATTTGATGAAAGCAAAAAGAATCTTTTGTTAATGCCATTTAAAGGCCGCTTTTTTAAACGATGCCCCGGTGCACGACCGGGACTCGTTTGTTGCAATTACTTTGTACTCAATCTGGGCCAACATTGTGAAATGAATTGCTCCTATTGTTATTTGCAAAATTTTATCAATTTTCCATATGTAACTATTTATACAAACATCCAAAATGCTTTGGATGAATTATCTGAAATATCTAATAAAATGTTTCACCATAAACTACGTATTGGTACTGGTGAAATCACAGATAGCTTGAGTCTAGATGACCTGAGCTTGCATTCAGTCAAACTTGTGAATTATTTTAGACAAAAGCCCCATTGGAATTTAGAGTTTAAAACCAAGTCAGCCAATGTGAAAAATTTTGTAAATGAAACACATATTGGTAATGTAATGGTTAGTTGGTCTATCAACCCTCAATACGTAATTGAAAAAGAAGAACATGAGACGGCTTCCTTAGAGGAACGTTTGAATGCAGCGAAGCTCTGCCGAGATAAGGCTTTTCCAGTTGCTTTCCATTTCGACCCAATCATTCAACATAAAAACTGGAAAAAAAACTATTCAGAACTCATTGAAAAAATCACCACTTTGTTTCAACCGGAAGAAGTAGCCCATGTATCACTAGGTGCCTTGCGTTTTCAACCAGAACAAAGACATCTAATGAGAGAGAGGTTTGGAATGGACTCTTTAGTCACAAAAGGAGAATACTTTAAAAGCTCAGATGGCAAGATGAGGTACGCCAACTCAATGAGACAAGAAATGTTTCATTTTATTATTTCCCAATTCAAAAAGAAGAGTTCCCATTGGCGACTGTTTTTATGCATGGAAAACAAAGAAAATTGGTTGCAGGTAATGAAGCAAACTCCATGGAAGTTAAAAAATACAAAAGAGTTGTTCGATCAAAAACCCGTGCAAATTTTTAAGCAAACTCACTTCCGTACTTCATGAACAAAATAAAAATATGCCCTTTATGTGTTTTGCAAATTTTTGCATCAAGTAGCCCTTACTGCCAACTGGCAATAACTTTTATTCCTTTTTTGAAACAAAGATCTATGATCTCTTTTTTCTTTTTCAAATTTGTAGCCAGCACGATCAAACAACCCCCTCCGCCAGCTCCACATAATTTGACAGACTCAGCTCCATGAGCCAAAAGCAAATCAGAAATCTCTATAACAATCGGAGTTAACCAATGAGGGAAGAACCTCTTTCTTAGCTCCTGCTCCTTTTCCAATAAAACCGTCCAAGCCGGCCAATCTTCTCTCTCACATATATCTAGCATCTCCAATGCACTATCTCGCAAATAGTGAAGACCTGACAAAATATATTGATCCTTCTCAACAGCTTTTCTCAATATTTCCCAATTATTTGTTCCTGAATGATGAGGCTTTCCTGTATCTATAACCAACATGTGATTTTTGAAAAAATCCATGGGAGCTTTTCTGCTCTTCCACTTGGGACCAAAGGGTGTGCACTCAATCGTATAAAGCAAATTTGCCTCCTCTTTAAAGGCTGGAATGTAGTCTTGTATACCCGCTGGACGATGCATGACTGCCGTTTCTAAATCACGACAAAGCAGTAACATCTCCATCTCACTCAGTGGAGTCTCAAAAAAAGAAGTCATGACTTTTGTGATTCCCACAGCCAAACTCGAACTAGCTCCCAAGCCAGAGCCTTCTGAAGATTCAGATTGTAAATGAATATGAAATCCCTCTTTTTTTCTCTGAAAATTTTCCTTGCTATCCATCCAATAACTCAACTGCACTCTGAGAAGCTTCATACAATCCATTTCACTTTGAGAAAGAAACTCTTCCAAATCAGTGAATGTATTTTTCTGAGAACGATTCAGAGAATCCAAACTAACATGAATTTTTGAATCCTCTTTTGCATTTGTTGGTTGAAAAGTGACAGAAGTAAAAACAGGGATAGAACAATTCACCACATGGCAATCTTTGATGAGAGCATGGATGGGCCAAATATCTAAAAAACCACCGGCCAAATCAATTCGAAGAGGGCTTTTTGCTGTCTGTTTTTTCACTTTTATTTTTCTCTTCCAACATTTGAGTAAGAAGCAATTTCTCAAAATCTTTTGAAGCAATACCAACAACTTCATTAGTGACACTGCTTTTTACATAAATCATTTTATTGCCCATTAGTGGTTTGTTTAGTGACACTTTTTTATCTAACTGAAAAGACGCACTAAATTTCAAATCTAATAAAATATTATCTTTTTTATCTTTTAAAAGAAGCTCCAATTTTGTGGGGAAAGATTGGTTTCCAAAATACTCCTTGGCTGTTAGACGAGAGAGTCGAGAAAGAATTTTTTTTACTTGCTCAGAATCAGAACTTTGTTTTTTCTTAGAATTCACTCTTGCCCATTCATTTTCTTTCTTTTTGAATTGGCTAGTTGCATGCTCTCCTTTTATTTCTATGTTGGCAACTTGATCCTTTTGAAATGAAAATGGGACACTATGATCCCTAAAACTCATGGAATTTTGGATCACCCGAGAGGCTTGATGCAATTGCAGCATAAAAATATAATTTCTGGTAGCAATCAAAGCATAATGACGATTTTTTATTTTCGGACTGAGATGCAAGGTCCACTCTTTGTCACCTTTGAATTTCAGGTTCAATTGAACAAAAGGTTTTAACAATTTGTTCTTCCTTTTTTGCTTCTCAGAAAGAAGCTGAATGTTCTCTCTATCCAACTGAATGGTAGAAAGAGCAGACCAATAGGACTCAAGAGCTGACTGGGACAAAGGGAAACTAGGCTTTCCTTTCCATTTCCATTTATAATTTTTCCACTCCAGTGCCAGAGCAAAGGAACTGGATTGGTAACTGAGTGCAATGGGATGACCAGCAATATTTAATAATTTGTAACTGCGAAAGGAACTGAATTTTTTATCCATTAAGAAAGCCCAAGAGGTATCCCCTAGTAACAAGTTTTCCCCTTTTCTAATAAAAAAACTTCCATCAAAAGCGCTGTAATAACTGATATTTAAAGAAAATACCTTGCCTGCCTTATCTGTTACGGAAAGAGAGCGACTCTTTGCACTGAGTCCATATCCTTTCCAATCAATTCCACTTCCTTTTTTGATCACCTTCACTTTCTTTGAAAACAAATCTTCTAACCAATCATATGTAGATCCCTCATCAGCAAGATCTTTGATGGGAGATAAGAGTCTCCATTGCTGATCTTTCCGAAGCAAATGAATTTTTTCTTTCAAGCTTTCCAAGACAATCTCTTGGATCTGCCCTTCCTTTCCTTGTATTTCAGGAAAAATGAGACCTTTGGTTTTTTCAATGGATTGTTCTTCTTTAGCCACTTGGTACTGGTAAATGGTGAAAGTCAGAACTCCTAACACCAAAACCAAAAACATAAGACGAGATGTTTTCCAGCCAACTCTCACGCATCTCTCCTACGAAACCAAGATAGGAAACTACATACAAAGAAAGCAATAGGAATCAGAATAGAAAAAAGAATGAGACCCATTTGCTGTGATTTTGTAATTGTCAGTTGCGTAGTTTTTAATTTTTTGGGACGAATATTTAGCAAATCAGATTCATCTGCCAGATAAGATACCGTGTTCAAAGCCAAATCTCGATTCAAACCGCCGATTTTAAAAAATTGATTGGATAAAAAATCACTATCTCCAAAAACTGCTAGAATCATTTTCTGTTTAGCTTTTTGTTTGCCGATCTTTTCTGCTTCGTCTTTTTTCCCTGCTTTCTCGTTGATAAGCAAACCAATAATGTGTGAAGATTTTTCACCTTCTTCTGTGTTTTTCAGTTCTGGGACAGCCAAAGCTCTTGCATCCGTTTTTACCAACTCAGTAATAGAAAATTGGGAGTTTACCGGTTCCAAAATTTTCAGATCACCAGCTATATGAAAAATAACGAAAGACCCACGAGGGAAAGACTTTGTAATCTGGTTCTCTCGATCAAAATGGACTCCCAAGGGGGAAGCACGGCTTAAGCCCAAAACGGTAGCCACTTGATCCAATATATAATAGGATCTGTATTCAACATCGTATTTTTGTAACAAGGATTTGAGATTTGATTCTCCCCCCGGATCTAAGGAAAGCATCATCCGACCGCCATCTTCTAGATACTTGGCCAACCACTTCACTTCGTTTTTCAGATAAGGACGACTCGGACCAGCTATGATCAACACAGAAGCATCCGAAGGCAAAGGACCATCTAGAGCAAAGTTCCACAATTTCACCTGAAAGGAAGAACGTGTGAGAGCTTCTTTAAACATGTTACTCCCAGCTAGTTCTTTGCTATCAAAATCTCTTTCCCCATGGCCGTAGAGAATATAAACCACTTTTTCTTCTCTACGAGTAGCTTTGATTATCGCCGATGTGATTTTTTCTTCATCAAAAGGAACATATATTTCCACTCTCTTACCCTTATACTCCGCAAAGACAAAAACATTTCCACTTTCCTTGTTGCCGATTTTATTCAAATACTCTTGTGCCAAAGCATTTTTTAAATAAGCATTATGGTAAAAAACTTTCACCTTAGAACTTTCTTTTTTATATAAGCTCAAATTTTGTTTGATCTGATTTTTTTCCATTTTTCCGTTTTCACCCTTATAAAAAATTTGAAAAACCATATCATCAGACAATTGGTTCAATAGTTGAGTTGTCTGAGGAGCTAGTGAATTGATTCCTTCTTCTGTGATATCTACTGATTTATCAAAACGAACAGAAAGGTAGGACAAACAAACACATAAAATAATGGCCAAGAAAATGGAACTCCCTATAGATACTCCGCTTCTGGTTGTACGCAGACGCAAAAAACTAAGGTAAAGTTTGTAATCAAAAAATATATTTAGAAGAAATCCTAGAAAAAAGAAGAACAAAAATACATAGAGAAAAGGATACCAACCTCCCAAAACCCAAATGGTTAGAGCTACAATGATCAGGCTCACGCCACTGAAGGCTAGAAACAATTTTCCACGTGAACTCATTCGGAAACTAAAGGCCAAATTGGAAGATTCCACCATTTTTTGTGCGAGAAAAACAAAAAAGCCGGCAATGATAGGAAAAAATAAGACACTGCTAATTGTTAAATTCCCACGAAAAAAATTATTCAAGTGGGAAGAAACAACCAGATAATCCATGATGGCCGTATACACAGGATGATCTGACATTTGTTCCAATCTCAAAAAATGAAAAATCATACTAAGGGAAAAGGCCAAAAACAAACTCAGCATAATTGACTGGGTCAATGAAGAACTAAAAAGACCAATTGCTGTATAAATACTGGCCAATAATACAATAGAAAAATACGCACTAAACAGGATGTCTGTGTTGAATTGAGCAAAGAGCCTTGTCATCAAGGGATACAGAAGAGATAAAAAAATAAGTATTAACACTGTAGAAAAACTGGCTAAAAATTTTGCCCAAACAATCTTTGTGGATGTGATGGGAGAGGTTTGCAAAAGGCTAAAGGTGTTGAGCTTTTTTTCTTCAGCAATCAAGCGCATGGTCAGAGCTGGAATGATAAACATCAAAAGAAGATGCGTGAGAGACAAGTGGCTAATAAAAACTGTCTCATAAATATTATATCCTCTCCCTCCTTGAGAAAAAGGACTCACCCCTACACTTCTAGCAAATTCAAATAACTTTCTTGGAAAGACAAAACTCCAAATGGCACAGCAAAAGCCGGCCACCACGAAAAAACTAGGGCTGAAAACGATCTGCCGAAAATCTTTGCTAAACTGATTAAAAAACTGTCTCATCCTTTTATTCCTTTTTCACCAAATTTTGCCTCTATTTTTTTGTCAATTGCAAAAATACGTCTTCTAGGCTGAAAGACTCATTCAATTCAATCAGACCAGCCCCGCATCCAATGACAACTTTGGCAATCTGTTCATTCAATTCACTTCCCGTACCAGTATCAACAAATATATTCAGAGAAGATTTCTCTTCCAACTCTTTGATATTTCTCACACCATTTAATTCATTCAAGGCATTCACCAACTCTCTGGTGAGCTGTTTTACCCGAATGCTAATTTGTCTGCGACTTTGTGATTGCTTTTTTCTTAAGGAGGAAAGAGATTCCTGTGTAACCATCCTACCTTCTCGAATGATGATGACACGATCACAAGTGGCTTGCACTTCTGAAAGAATATGAGTGGATAAAATAATTGTATGCTTTCCCTTTAATTGAGAAATGAGATTCCTCATTTCTAAAATTTGGTTCGGATCCAAACCCACTGTGGGTTCATCCAAGATCAGTATCTTTGGGTCAGAAACAAGAGCCTGCGCCAATCCAACTCTTTGCTTAAATCCCTTAGAAATATTTTGGATTAGGCGATTTTCAACTTCTTCTAGACCCGTTTTTTTAATTGCAGCTTCTACAAGAGATTTTAATTGGCTTTCCATACATCTTTTTAAGCGGGCTACATAAAAAAGATAGTCCTTTACATACATGTCTGTATAAACGGGAGGGAATTCAGGTAGGTAGCCGATTTTTTGCTTCGCTGAAAGAGGATCTGCAAAAATATCCTCCCCAGCAATCCATACTTCACCCGTGCTTGGAAACAAAGCTCCCGTAATAATATTCATGGTTGTGGTTTTGCCTGCCCCATTTGGACCCAAAAAACCAACCACCTCTCCTTGTTCAACCTTGAAGCTCAAATCCTCAACGGCCAAACGAGACCCATACTTTTTGCTAACTTGTCGAAGTTCTATCACTACACTCACTCATGAAAAATGATTGCACTCATTCGTAAAAGAACTAAAAATGCAATTCAAAGCAATAACTGTCAAGCCAAAATAATAAACGAATATAATTATTTAAAACACTAGGGATAAAAAGTTAGCCAGTGATTAGGGTGATGGACTGAGTGGCTATCTGGGACAAAAGGCACCTGAGACAGAAAGTGATCTCTAGAATAAGGCTTCTATCTATCTAGGGATAAAAAGTTAGCCAGTGATTAGGGTGATGGACTGAGTGGCTATCTGGGACAAAAGGCACCTGAGACAGAAAGTGATCTCTAGAATAAGGCTTCTATCTATCTAGGGATAAAAAGTTGGTGTCCTGCTATGATGATGGATTGAAAATTAAGAGAATTTTTTTCCATCAGTCGAGGCAAAGAAACATTGTATTTTTTGGCAATTCCAATGAGAGTATCGCCCTTTTGTACAATATAGACTCGGCCTTTAGGAGGAGAAAGTTTTCGCTTGCTTGTTTTAGCAATGAATCTTTTTCTCTTCGACAATCTCAATCTTTGACCGGGGTGAATGACAGAACCTTTGATACGATTCATTTGTTTCAAATTACTGAGTTTCAGGCGATACTTCTTAGCGATTTGAGTTAAACTTTCTCCCCGGCGAACGAGGTGAAAACGAGGAGAAGCCTTCCCTTTTTTAGCGACACGATTGTTGTAGAGAGGGATTTTAATCTTTCTACCCACTCGCAGAATACTGCTTCGTGATCTCATTCGGTTTAACCTTCTGAGAGTTGAAATCGTCGTGCGATTTCTACGAGCTAGACGGTAAAGCGTATCCCCTCTTTTGATCCGGTGCCAATAAAAGTCCGAATGAACATAATTGGGTTTGGACGCTCGACACTTTGTAATGAGGGAAGCTACCACTTGTTCCTTACCGAAGGGGATACGAATTATTGTCTCATCAGACACGGGAACATACTCACTGCGATAACGAGGATTGAGCATATGCAGTGTTTTATAAGGAACATTAAGTTCTTTAGATAACTTATTTAAATTAATAGGAAAATCTAATTTGAATACGCTGTAATTCAAAGGTTCTTGGTAGTCGATATTCATGAAGCCATATTTTTTTGGATTTTCAGCAATTTTCACAGCGGACATAAATTTGGGTACGTAATTTATGGTCTCTTTGGGGAAAGATTTTTTTGAAGAGAGATACCAAAAATCTCTGGTGTAGTGCCTCATAACAGAACGATTCACTCGATACTCGCCTGCGTTATAAGAAGCTAGAGCCAAGTGCCAAGAGCCAAAAATTCCATACAAATCCTTAAAATATTCAGCCGCGGCTCTTGTGGATAAAACAGGGTCCCGCCTTTCATCTATATAGCTATTCACTTTCAAACCGTATCTTTTGCCTGTACCCACAATAAACTGCCAATAACCCACCGCATTGGCATAGCTGTGTGCACGAGGACTGAAACCAGATTCAATCATGGCTACATAAACAAGCCTTTCAGGCAATTTGTACTCCCTAAACACATTTTTCATCATATCGATATAACGGGAAGAACGACTCAGGTAGAGCATCATACGCTCACGACCGCGAGTTTGAAAATAATGAATCCACTTATTAATCTGCTTATTGTCTTCTATTTCTATCTCACCGTAAGAACTAACATAAGGTTCCTGCAAGTGAGCTTGAACCGTTTTTGAAGAATCTTCATTTTTGGAAATGGTATGTACAGAAGACTGAGAAAAGGAGGCATTCTGTGAATACTTGAGATTTTTGCAAGCAAGCAAAGAAAAACAAAGGGACAAGATGAAAATTTTCATAGCAAGTGAAACTCCGTGAAAAAAACAGCCCAAATCTATCTTTCAACTATGGTGGTAGGATAACAACAAAATGAAAGGTATGCGAAGTTTTTTTCGCTGAATCAAACAGTCCCTAAGAAACCGACTGATGTCTAGACGATTACCCACAAGACTTTTGGTATTGCAAAAGATTATTCTTTACAACACAAAGAGCCATCTTTGAGATGAATTTGCCTCAAGAATATTTTCCTTTTTGTTGTTCCATCCATATTTTTTTTAATAAGCCAAAGGTCTCATCACGCAATCTTTTTACCTCCTGTTCTGTTCGTAGGTCTTTTGCCAGCTCATCAGGAGCAAAGCTCAAGCGGTCCAAGCTAGAAAGCAGGTTTCTGATTTCTGATTCGTAACGAATTCGTAAACTCGGATGAATAGACCTCAATAAAACGTCCAAATTTTTAAGAGCCACCTTTCCCCCAGATAATTCAGACAAAAATAAATACACCACCTGATTCATTTCCATACCTGCTTCTTTCCACCAAGTTTTCTTTATTTTTTTACTCGTTTCCTGTTCTGATTTATTCAATAAAACCTCCAAAAAAGTGGCTTTTCTTTTTGGAAATGCCTCTTTCAATGCTAGAAAGAAAAGCAAAGCCAAAATGATATAAACCACAAACCATATTTTTTTTCTTCCATCAGAAGACAAAAAACTTTCTTTCTCCCCCTCAAGCCAAGGAGTGAATACCTCTTTTTCTTTATCAAGAGGAGTTTCCTCATTATCAATAGATTTTTTCTTAAAAAACTTTTCATCTCTATCTTTTTTCTTACCAATTCGACTACCTATAATTTTCACTCCCATGGGAGGCAAAACATGAACTTTGTAAATTCCCAATTCGGGATCAAAAGTCGTTAATTCAAAAGAAGGGATTGTAAAATCTCCAGACATTTTGGGAAGCAAAACAAATTCAAACGTCTTTTTACTCTTGGAAACAGAAAAATTTTCGGAATTCGTGACATCATAGAGTTCAAAAACTTTACCAAAATCAAGTTTGGGCAAACGAATGATCCTTGGATCCCCTTTCCCCTTAAAAATCACACTATAAATAGCTGGTTCATCAACGGATAAAATATCCTCATTCAAATTGGCAAAAATATAAAAATCTCCAACTGCTGATGTAAAAAAATTCCCTCGACCTTCTGTAGGCAGAGGCATCACTTGAATTTTTTGTTCCAGACTCTTTTTTCTAAATTTTTGAGACTTTTGAAAACCACCGAACCCCATTATATTCTCAGTATCCAAAGAGCCAATTTTTAAAACGCCCGTGTGAATAGGGAATAAGGCTGAGGACATGAATAGTCTTTTGTTATACAAAACTTCATCAATGATTTCTGTTTTTCTTCCAGATAAACTCATAGGAGTTCCCGGTAAAATAACATTTTCTACCCAAAAGCCATTCAACTCTGGAGATTTAAGAATTTCACTTCTTCGAATGGGCAAATAATTCCCTTTAAAATAAAAAAACCAATTGGCCACAATCATTTCACCCAAATAAACTTTTTTCTTTACTGCACCCAGTTTGAGAAAAAAATCTTCTTCCCTGATTGATTCTGGTTTTTGAAAAAACCCAAATGGATTTTTATCTATTTGATCGAAAAGAGGTGGAAAAAGACCAAAGCGAGATTGCCTCTTTCGAGGTTTTTTTGGACGAGGTTTGATCTGAGAAGATACCTTTACTTTTAAAATCCGGCTCCTATACAATTTCCCATCAATCATGACTTCTACTGGTCCAATTTTAAATACGCCTTCCCCCTTTGGTCTCAATGAATACTCATAGATTTTTCTATTCACAGAACCACTCACGCCAAGGCCGATTCGAATTTCAGAAGAAGAAGACTTTCCAATGATATCAAACTGATCCAAATTCAATAAGCGAGGAGATTGATCAGAAAAAACATCATCATATTCTATTTCCACCTTGAGAGTGAGGCGATCTTGCGGAGAAATTGCTGAATCACTAAGACTTACGCTCAGAGAATTTTTGGCCTCAACAAACGAAGGCAAGAAAAAAGTAAAAAACAAAAAAATAAATATCTTATACATATAACATCACCAATCTTTTTTATTTATTCTGGATCTTTGGTTTTGTTCAATACGACGACGATTTTTAATTTGCTTCTCTTTTTCTTGGATAGATTCCAATATGCTTTTTACCTGTTGTTCATCCAATTTTCCTTTCTCCCCTCTCGCCTGCCTCTCTTTTTTTTCATCCTTTTTGCCTTTTCCTTGTTTTTTTTGATTCTTGGATTTTTCATTTTTTTTATCTTTTTTAGAAGAATCAGGTTTCGACTTTTGATTTCGAAGCAAGAGCTCTATATTTGTTTTCACCTCTGGTGATAATGGTTGGAATTGCAAAGCTTCTTGGTAAAAGGACAAAGCTTGCTCAGTTTTCTGATTGACTGAAGCAGATACAGCAGAATTAAAAAAAGAATAAAATGCTGTCTGCTTTGCCCCAAGCGAATTTTGAAATTCCCTTCCTTCCTTTGAGAAACGGACAATCAATTGGTACTCTTGGATAGATCTCTCATATTCCTTGGACAGCAAATACGAAAAAGCTAAGTTCATTCGATAAATAGGAGGAAAAGAATCTTTTTCCAATCCTTTGAGAAATAAACTTTGTGCTTTTTGATAGTTTTTTTGACCCAAATAAAAAATAGCTTGATTGTTATCATTGAGAAAAGGAAAGATTATAAAAAAAGCAATCAAAATAAGAAGAGAAAAAAAAGCCCACCAATCCCAAATAGAAAAAGCAAATTTTTTGATTTTCATTGCTGTTTCTCCAAATCGTTCATCACTGTTTCTCCAAATAACTATGCCAAGCTAAGGACTTGTAGCCTTTTCTTTCTCCAATAAAAAAACAAAGGCTTCCAAAAAATAAGGCCAACAAAAGCGGATATTGGTACCACTCTTCGTAAAAAGTTTGGGAAGTGTAAACCAAAGCACCCTCTCTCAAGGATTCAATATCGGAATAGACTTTTTGAAATGATTTACCCCCCACTGAAACTTGGTAAAAGGAACCCTTTGAAATGCGAGAGATCTCTTTCAATGTGCTTTCGTTGAAACGAGAGAGAATCAGTTGCCCGTTGTTATCTTTTTTGTAGCCAATTTTGTCTCCTTTTTGGTTGTAAATGGGAATCACTCCTCCCTTCTTTGTGCCAAAACCCAAAGTGATAATCCTCACATTTTCGCCCAGTGATCTTTCAGCGGATTCGAAGGCCATTCCCTCGTTGTCTTCTCCATCAGAAGCCACTACGATCACTTTCGTTATGGAATCTACATCTGAAGGGGATGCTCCTCCTTCCTTCAAGGCTCGAAGAGCCATACGAAAGGCAGATCCAAAATCAGTGCCTTGAATATGAGTGCTTGTAATAAGAGAGCTCACATACAGTTTCAAAATAGAATGATCCAATGTGAGAGGAGAAAACAATTCTGCAGAACCAGCAAAAGAAATCAAACTCACTTTCTGTCCGGAAAGCAAGCCTATCAACTGATCCAATTGTTTTTTCATTACAGACAAGCGAGAAAAACCATTCATATCCTCCACCAACATACTTCTTGAAACATCGGCAAGCAATATCACTTCCGTCGCTTTTGTGGGGACTTCTTTACTAATTTTTTTTCCGTGAGGACGAGCCAAGGCTATAATCAAACACAAGATTGCCAGAAAAAAAAAGAATTGTTTTTCGACTTGTCGCCCTCTGAAAAGTGAACCTGTTATCACGTGCAAACAACGAGCATCAATGTGTTGGCGCAATATTTTATGACTTTTTTTGATGCGAACAATAAATATATACATCAACAGAGGCAAAAACAATAACAAATACAAGTAATTTTCGTTTACAAAATTCATAACTAAATCAGTTTCCAAAAAAGAATGAAAGAAAAAATAAAAGATAAAAAATAAAACGTTGAAGCAATTTTTAGAAACTCAGGAAATAAGTCTTTATATCTTTTTTGCTGGATAGCTTCGATGGAACTTTTTTCCAATTGTCCAATTCGAGAAAAAATATCATCCAAAGCGCTTTGGCTATCTGCTCGAAAATATTGCCCTCCAGATTCTTTAGCAATCTGTTTTAACAATTTTTCGTTCATCTGTGCGATGAGAGTTTGATACACGATTTTTTTTCTGCCAAAAACATCTATGATTTCTCTAGGGATTTTAGAAAGACCTTTACCTTGACTCCCTACTCCTATTGTATAAACTTTTATCTTGTATTTCTTTACAATTTCCAAAGCAGTGTGGGGAGTGATGACTCCTACATTGTCTTCTCCGTCTGTCAGAAAAACAATCACCTTGCTCTTGGCTTTTGAGTTCCTTAGACGAGCCACTGCGTTTACCAAAGCTACACCGATTGCCGTTCCCTTTTTTAGATAAGGATCGTAGTGGCTAGTCTGCACTTTTGAAAGACTTTTTAAAACCAAGCCATAATCCAAAGTGAGCGGAACCCGAGTGTAAGACTCTCCAGAGAAAACAATCAAACTAATTCGATCATAAACCAATCCAGAAATAAAATCTTTGATTACTTTTTTTGCAGCTCCAATACGATTCCCCGGAGACATATCTTCAATCAACATGCTATCAGAAATGTCTAAGACAATCACAATATCCACTCCCTTCACATTTTGTTTTACATGAGTATCTATCATTTGCGGACGAGCCAAAGCTACAATCATTAAAAACAATGCTATAAATTGAAAAATGGCTGGTGACTCTATTAGGCGAGCCTTGAGTGTTTTTTTTAGTTGCAAATTTTCTAATAAACTCAAACGAAATGTAGCCTTTTTTTTTCGCCCATAGTAAAAATAATACAACACCAATACGAACCATGGAATAAACAACAAGAAGGCATAAGGAGAATGCCAATGCATTACTGACTCCTTTGTTGATAAATGTTTATCACGAGATGTCTTGCCATATCTAATAATTGCTCACAGCCTTCCACTCCAATTTTATCAGAAGAAAGCAAGCTATTTTCCAACTCTACAAACAAGACTTGAATGGATTTGCCATATTTTTGATACAGAAATCTGTGATAAGTTTTCAATTCTTTCATAATCTTTTTCACATTTTGACCCTGTGCCAAAATGAAAAGCTCGTTTTCTAAGAAAAGAAGCAAATGCATTTTTAAATCCTTCAAAAATTGATCTCTTGGCAATTGAGTTATTTGCCTATTGAGCGAAGTAGCTTGACTGATAAATTGATAGAACGGAATTTTCCCTTTGATTCGCTTCTGCACTTCTTGGATGTGTTTTTTCCTTTTGAAAAAAGACACCACCTTCAAGACAAGAAAAGTAACAAAGAGAAGCCCAGTGAGAATAAAAAAAGGACCATACCAATTTGGCGAGGGAAATAGCCAAGGACCATAGGGAGGATAGGGCTTGGCAGATTGCTCTTGCCCCTTCGGAATGACTGACTTTGTTTGCCATGAAAGAGGCGAAAAGGAAGCCACTCCTTTCTCACCGATAATTTGAAATTCTGTTTCATAATTTCCTGGACGATAGCTAGTGACTTTGAAATAGCCTTCCCCGGGAAAAATGGAAACAACGTCTAAAATAAAAAGTCCATAGGGGTCTTGATTTTTCAACAACTCAATACGCAGGGGAGGAGACAAATCAATAAACGGGGGCCACTTGCAACGAAGATAAAAAATATCACCTGCAGTGATTTCTTCTGCTTTGTTTTCAAATTGGCAAACAGATTTTTGGTCTTGCTTCATCTTCTCTTGCTTCTTTTTTTGAAAAAAGACATCAGCTGATTAAAAATATCTTTGTTCGTTTGAATCTGAAAACAATCTACTTTGCATTTGGAAAGAGTTTTTTTTACTTCTGCCAATTCATTTTGCATCATATTTTTATAGCTTTCTAAAAAGGAAGGAGAAGAAGTATCCACGGTCATTCTTTTTCCCGTCTCTATGTCTTCCAATTCCATGAGACCCAATGGCAAAAAACGATTTTCAAGGGGATCTCGAATCAAACCTGCCACCACATCATGGCGACAGGTCATGATCTTGAGCCGTTTTGAGAAAGATAGTTTCATAAAAAAATCACTAAATAAAAAAATGTGGCATCTTTTTTTTAAAAGCCCATTGAGAAAATCTAGACTAGATGTGATGTCTGTTTTCACAGATTTTCTATCAAAAGAATAGAGATCTCTAACGATTCGTAAAGCATGTTTGGACCCAGAAGCGGGTGGCACATAGTGTTCGACACGATCTGAAAATAAAAGCAAGCCCACTCGATCTCCCTTGCTCTGTGCACTCAAGGCAATGAGCGAAGCGAGCTCACAGGCTATCTCTCCTTTAAAACTGTTTGTACCAAAATCAAAAGAAGCGCTTATATCCACAACGAGTAAAAAAGTAGCTCCCCTTTCTTCTTCAAAAATATTGATAAAAGCCTCGCCCATTTTGGCGGTTACAGGCCAGTTGATGGATCTTACATCATCTCCCGGAATGTATGTTCGGTAATCAGAAAAAACCATCCCCTGTCCCTTGAAAGCGGATTGGTAGCCTCCCACAAAGAGATCTTTCACTCGCTGGCGCATTTTCAATTCAACCAGCTTCACTTTTTTCAGAATAAATTTTGAAACACTCAAGACACTCGAATCCTTTTGATGATTTGGTTAATCAACTCATCAGCTGTAATATCTTCAGCTTGTGCTTCATAGGACAAAAGCAGTCGATGCCTTAAAATGGGATAAGCTACGGCCTTCACGTCATCGGCAGTGACATAATTTCTCCCTTTAATAAATGCCTGTGCCTTGGATGCCTTAGGAAAATTGACAGTAGCCCTCGGAGAAGCTCCAAACGAAATCAATGGTACAAGATCAATCAAACCATAATCTTTGGGATGTCTTGTCGCCATCACCAGATCAACGATGTAGTTTTTTAATTTTTCATCCAAATAAATCTGATCCACTTTCTTCCGGAAAAATGAGACATCTGCAGCAGATATCACGGGACGAACGCTTGGTAACTGCAGGGAGGACATGCGATTGAGGATTTCCATTTCTTCACTGCGTCTGGAATAACTGACCAAAACTTTAAATAAAAAACGATCCATTTGTGCTTCAGGCAAGTTATAAGTCCCCTCTTGCTCAATGGGGTTTTGAGTCGCCAAAACCAAGAAAGGTTCTTCCAAGGGGAAGCTGTTCTCACCAATAGTGACTTGTTTTTCTTCCATAGCTTCTAACAAAGCACTTTGTACTTTCGCGGGAGCACGGTTGATTTCATCAGCCAGTAAAATATTTGTAAAAACAGGTCCCTTTTTCACTGAGAAAACTTGGCTAGCAGAATTGAAAATCATCGTACCAATAATATCTGTAGGCAATAAGTCCGGAGTAAATTGCACTCTTTTAAAATCCAATGAAGTCGCTTTGGCTACTGAAGAGATGGCTAAAGTTTTAGCCAAACCGGGAACTCCTTCAATCAAGATATGCCCTCCCGTTAGGAGACCTGTGAAAATACTATCTAGCATTTCCTGCTGACCAACAATGACCTGTTGAACTTCTTTGATCGCTTGAAGCAGTTTAGCGTTTTCGACTTTCTCATTGATAGACATATTGTTTACCTCTTGATAGTGAAATATATGTGCGAATGAAACACGAATTCTTCATCATTTTTAAAAATTTTCTTGACTGTTTATCCAACCATCTCATATTTTAGACAGAGCGGTCCAACAGTCAAGAGGAGTAAGAGCATGTCCGATCAAAAAATAGAGCATCCCGTGTTCTCTACTTTGATTCACTCCATTGCCTCCTCAGCGACCATCTCCATGGGGCTTGTTTCAAAAATGGAAGAGAAAAAAAATATGGAAATGGCTGAGTTCAACATTGAGCTCTTGATGCTTCTGAGAGAAAAAACAAAAGGAAATCTCAACACGGAAGAGAAACAGCTTCTGGACAGTTATATTCAAGATCTTCAGATCACCTTCTCGCAAAATAAGGACTCTTCTGAAGCTTTGGATAAAAATTCTCCCTCGTCTTCCGAGCAAGAAGAAACAAGAATAAACGGAAAGAATACGTGACTACCATGCAGAAAAAATCTTCAATCAATCGAATCATGAAATACTTTGTCTATATGAGCTTTTTCGCTCTAGCAACTAGCTTTCTCCTCCCTTCTTACCAGCCCAGTTTACAGGCTCTCCCCTCTGCAATGCCTGCTCTGAGGCTTGAAGATCCATTGCCGACTGGTCTCTTTATCAAACTCGCCAGTTTAATCAATCCAACTGTCGTGAACATCTCGACAAGCCTCATCCACAATCCTCTGAATCCTGTGATGAATCTCAGTGATCCAATATTTAATTCTCTGCGACCCTATCTGATGAATCCACCAGTGGACACTCCTATCGTACAATCACTGGGTACTGGTTTCATCATTAGGGATAATGGTCTTATTTTGACGAATGCTCATGTCATAAACAGGGGGAATAAAATTCAAGTTCAGTTCATGAATAGTAAAAAATTGTTCACGGCCAAGGTCATCGGAAAAGATATGCCTACGGATGTGGCTTTGCTGAAAGTCGACATAAAACAAAAATTGCCTGTTGCACAGCTCGGAAATAGCAGTGAGCTAATGGTGGGAGAGTGGGTCGCTGCTTTTGGGAATCCTTATGGTCATCAACACACGGTTACAAAGGGAATTATCTCTGCCATCAATCGTGAAATTGACGAACTCAATCTTCTCCCTTTTTTACAGACAGATGCAAGCATCAATCCCGGTAACTCTGGCGGCCCGCTGGTGAACACAAGAGGGCAGGTCATTGGTATCAATACCGCTGTTCATGCTCATGGCCAAGGTATTAGTTTTGCCATTCCCATTGATAATGTGAAATTGGTTTTGAAAGATTTGCATAAGTATGGACGAGTGAGACGAGGCTTCATCGGTGTTCAAATGGCAAATACTGGGAATAAAAAACAACCTGGTGCTCTCATTGTAAATGTATTGCCAAATACCCCAGCTCAAAAAGCTGGAATCAAAAGAAATGACATCGTTGTTATGTTCAATGGCAAGAAAATTACGAACTTTAAAGATCTTTTCAAGGCTACAGCTTCTACTCCTTTGAACCAAACCATTCCTGTAAAACTCTTGAGACAGAATAAGCGAATCACCTTGAACATCACAGTGAAGGAAAGACAAAGCTTAGAGGCTCGTCAGTTGGAACAAAATACAATAAGAAAGAAAAAACGAGAATCTGTTTCATCCGGTCTGGTACTGAAAAAAGGTGCCCCCAGTGTGTTGCGATATATGGGACTCCCTCCTCTCAGGAAGCTTCATCCTATTGTCATAGAAGTAAAACGAAATTCACCCGCTGAGTTTTCTGGATTTAGAAAGTACGACATTTTACTAAAAGTAAATGGAGTGTCCGTGAGAGTCCCAACCGATGTGCAAAAAAGAATCCGCACAGAAGGGAAAAATGTGTTTGAGATACTTCGCTATAGATTCGATTCCAGACAGTACGTTTCAATGATTTTTCATATTTCGTCCAAATCTCGCTAATTTCATAACTTATTGATTTTACTTATTTTTATGAAATTTTTCTCAAGTTTCCTGTCAAGAGCTGTTTTTTTTGAAATATTCAATCAAGTGAATTCGATGATTATCCGATAAGTTTTGTACCCCTTGTTTAGACAAATATTTATCTGAAAAATGAAAAAATAGATATCATAAAGGGATGCAAAAATGAAAGTCACAGATGTCAAAATTACTATTGCTCCAAATGAGAGTCGCTTGAAAGCTTATGTGAGTATCACACTAGATGACTGTTTTGTTATACATGATTTAAAAATGATTCGTAACCCAGATAGCAACAAAACTTTTGTAGCGATGCCTAGTAAACGACGTAAATTAAAAAACAGTTTTTGTGATATTGCCCATCCCACGAACAAAGAAACCAGAAGCATGATAGAAGAAGCGGTCTTCAAAAAGTACAAAGAAATGCTTGAACAATTCAAGAAAGAAGAAAAAAACTTCAATACAAATGATAATAACGATTTGTAAATCGGCTAACAATCCAAAACGACTCGCAATTTATAAAATATCCGATAATTGGGATTTGGATTTTATTGATTGATTCATTCAATATAAAACGATGAATTAAAGACAAAAATCTTGATTTCGAAACGAAAATCACACATATTTTTCGTGTATGGGGTGTAGGCAAGTGGTAAGCCAACAGATTTTGATTCTGTCATTCGCAGGTTCGAATCCTGCCACCCCATCCAATTGAAAATGGATTCTCAACTGTCCACAGTTTAAAAGTTCCATTTTGGTATTGCTTTTTCCTAGGGTCTTTTATCAATAACAGGAGAAGTCATTTCACTGACAACTTTTTTGAAATTCTCAGATTCAGTGTAATAAATCGAATGAAATAGTAATCCTCGAACATTTTCATATTTCATCATTTCAAAAAAGAGTTGTAAATTTTCTGCTGAAGGCTCTTTACCAAATCCGTTTAAACTAAGAGAGTAATAATCAGAATTCAAATGCCGTAATAACACATCCTTACCGATATAATATTCATAAAGTTTTATCTTTTCTACTAAATTAGTATAATCAACTCTCTCTAATACGCTCGAATTGTCACTAAGCATTCTGCTCACTTTATCTTTTCCTATTTTCTCTCCTAAATATCTTAAAAAATTTATTGCATCCTCAGCATTCCACTCTTTAGAATATCTTACTATTTCTTCTCTTAGTTCAGATGAAGGGCTTACGTCATTTTTAGAATCTATTTTTAAAAATTGAATAAAAATATCTGAACCTGATTTCTTTAGATCATTAGAAAACCTATTTAGGCAAGAACTGGAAGCAAAACTAGTAGATACAAAACTAAGAGTAAAAAATAGACTGATATAAAATAATTTTTTTATATAAATTCTCATGAATGACTTTATAACAGATAAGATTTGAATCTTAAATTTTATTACTCATTATCAAACGCAATCCATGTAAAAATTACAGGCTTGCATATAAAATCATTATTGGGACGACTTCTTGGAAGTGAAATTCTGGAGAGCCATGATCTGAAGGCGTTTGATTTTATCACGTAATTGAACAGCCAGCTCAAAATCAAGTGCATTGGAAGCTTTTCTCATTTGAGCTTTTAAAGAATTAATTTCTTTTTCAAAATTTTCCAGATTGTTTCCAAGTTGAGACTTCATGAGTGTTTCTTCAAAATTACCTTCATCAAAACCATAAATTTCCATCAAATCTTTGGGAGCAGATTTTTTCACACTTTTCGGTTGGATGTTGTGTTTTTTATTGAATTGATCTTGCAGTTTTCGACGCCTATTTGTTTCCTCCAAGGCTAAGCGAATGGATTTTGTCTCTGTATTGGCGTACAATATTACCTGCCCCTTAATGTGTCGAGCGGCCCTACCCATGATTTGAATGAGAGACCTCTTTGATCGTAAAAAACCTTCTTTGTCAGCATCCATCACCGCAACCAAAGTCACTTCTGGCAGATCCAGCCCCTCTCTTAATAGATTGATTCCGACAAGGACTTGAAACACGCCCAAGCGTAAATCACGAATAAGTTCCATACGTTCAATCGTTTTGATATCACTATGGAGATATTTCACTGACACTCCTTGAGTTTGGTAATGCGAAGTCAAAGATTCAGCCATTTTTTTTGTCAGAGTGATCACCAACACTCGCTCTTTCGTTTTTTCTCTTTTCTTTATCTCCTTCAATAAATCATCTACCTGCCCTTTCGTGGTCCGAATGGAAACCTTGGGATCTAATAAGCCTGTGGGTCGAATGATTTGCTCAACAATCACTCCTTGACTTTTTTTGATCTCATAATCTCCAGGAGTTGCAGATACATAGACCATTTGATTCACTGTTTTCTCAAACTCTTGAAAATTCAAAGGGCGATTATCTAGGGCGGAAGGAAGGCGAAATCCGTGCTCAACAAGAGTCTCTTTGCGACTTCGATCTCCGCGATACATTCCTCCAACTTGTGGAACACTAATGTGGCTTTCATCTATGAACATCAAAAAATCGTCAGGAAAATATTCTAGCAAAGTTGGGGGTGGTTCACCGGTTGCACGACCTGTAAAGTAACGAGAATAATTTTCAATCCCTGAACAAGTTCCCATCTCAGCAATCATTTCTAAATCATAAAGAGTACGCCTTTTGAGCCTTTCACACTCTTTGTGTTTTTTATTGTCCGATAAAAATTGAACATGCTCTTCCAATTCCTCTTGGATGGATTCAATGGCTCTTTCATTTTGCTCCTCAGTACTCACATAGTGACTACCCGGATAGATAGAAAGATCGGGGAGATTTTCTAAAATTTCACCTCGCAAGGGATCTACTCGTCCGATAAAATCAATGTGATTGCCAAAAAACTCAACCCGAAAAGCTTGGCTTTCTTCATAGGCTGGAAAAATCTCGATGTTATCCCCTCTTACTCGAAAAGTCCCTCGATGAAAATCAAAATCTTTTCTTTGATATTGGATGGCTACCAAAGCTTTCAACACTTCTTCTCTTTCAATTTCTTGATTCAGTTGTAAATAAACTTTTAAGTCTTGATAGGATTCAGGGCTTCCCAAACCATAAATGCAAGAAACACTGCTGACAATCACCACATCTCGATGCTCAAATAAAGCTCTAGTAGCTGAATGTCTCATGCGATCAATCTGATCATTTACACTGGAATCTTTTTCAATGTATGTGTCTGTGGAGGGTATGTATGCCTCCGGTTGGTAGTAATCATAATAACTGACGAAATACTCAACATAATTTTTTGGAAATAACTCTTTGAACTCGGCGAAGAGTTGAGCGGCTAAGGTTTTATTAGGTGCAAGAATCAAAGAAGGTTTTTTCATCTCTTGGATGACGTTGGCCATTGTAAATGTTTTCCCTGAGCCCGTGACCCCCAATAGAGTATGATGATTCTCACCTTTTTTTAAACCCTCACAAATTTGTTTGATGGCTGTGGGTTGATCTCCAGCTGGTTGATAAGGTGCTGTGAGGCAGAATGTGCCCAAGGCTCTTTTTGTTTTCATCAATACAGTGGAGTCAGAATTTGTAGCAACATGAAATTTGGATTTTTTTTTGGAAGGAAGAGGGGCAGATATGGGCGAATGTTTTGCAGGATTTTTTTTGACGTTTGATAATTTACGGTTTTTTAGAACTCTATTTCTCTTTTTCATCAACTCAGAATAATTTATTTCAGTTACTTTTTTCATTTTTATCCCACCAGTAAATTGTAATTTCTTTCTGATTCATTTGTGAAAAGTCCCTGCTTGATTCATCTTTGGCTCCCATTTTCATTTTGAGGGCAAAATATCACAGCTTCAGAAAATGGATCATAATGTCTTTATCTTTTGCACTCTCTCAAGCAAAAGAGTTCGCTTTATGAGAGGAACTGCTTGCTTGAGTTTCATCCCCTCCGGTCGTCCTATGACAGCTATACGAAGAGGCATAAATAAAAATTTTCCTTTTACATTCTGATTTTTTTGAACTCCTTTAGAAAATTGTACAAAGTCTTCTGCATTCACTTCTTCCTTTGAATAAGAATCCAGAAAATTTTTCCACTCACTTAGAACTATTTGAGAGGAAGGCCATTCCAATACTTCTTTTGCACTTTGATCAATGGAAAAATGATTTTCCGTTAAAGGACGAAAAAGTTCCACTGCTGAAGAAAACATCACAATAGAACTTCTTACTGCATGGATGGCTCTTTTTTTCCAAGCCTCTGACTGATTGGGAAATTGAAATTTTTCTTTATCAAAAAATTCTTGGAGTTTTTGCCACAAAGAAAGATCATCTAATTTTTTGCAATGTTGGATGTTCATCCATTGGAGTTTTTTCTCATCGAAAACAGCTGGTGAAGCATTGAGACCCTCTAGAGAAAATTTTTCAATCAATTCATTCATGGAAAAAATTTCCTCACTGGACTTGGGATTCCAGCCCAAAAGAGCTAAAAAATTTACCAAGGCTGATGGCAAATAACCGGCATTTTTATACTCAATGCAACTAGTGGCTCCATGTCGTTTGCTCAATTTCTTTCGGTCCTCGGCAAGAATGATAGAAAGGTGAGCTAGAATTGGCATGGGCCATGAAAAAGCTTCACACAACATCATCTGCCGTAGCGTGTTGGCTAGGTGTTCTTCAGAGCGAAAAACATGAGAGATTTTCATATGGTGATCATCTACTGCACAGGCAAAATTGTAGACAGGAAGTCCAGAAGAACGAAGCAACACAAAGTCCCCAATCATATCAGAAGGGAAACACACCTCTTTTCTCACAATATCTTTTAGAACATATTCTTTTTTTACTTCAGGAACTTTGAATCTGACGACAGCTGGTTCGCCTTGCTTGATTTTCTTCTGGGCTTCTTGCAAACTAAAATCTCTATAGGGGCTTTTCACTCGGAAGGGCTTGCCCTCATCCAAAACCTTTCGCTTCATTTCCTCAATTTGTTTTTCACTCAAAAAACAATAGTATGCACGACCGTCTTGAATCAGTCGAGCTGCATGGGATTGATAGAGATCGATTCTTCTGCTTTGGCGATAAGGACCGTAGGAACCAAAATCCTTTAAGCTGTCTGGATCCACTCCCTCTTCCCATTTGAGACCCAGCCATTTCAAAGCTTGCAATTGGCTCTTAACGAATTGTTCTTCCCCTCTTTTTACGTCTGTATCTTCCAAACGCAAGATAAAGACACCTTTTTGCTTCTTAGCGAATAGATAATTGAACAGAGCCGTTCGTGCTCCGCCAACATGAAGCCAACCCGTGGGGCTAGGGGCGAAACGCACTCGAACAGACATAAAAAAAACTTTTTTTAATGTTTGAGTTCAGATAAAATTCCAGAAAAATTGAGAGCTTTTTGCAATTCTTCTTTGTTGATAACGACAGAAATTTCATCAAATAGCATTTTACAAACTGTGAGCATGAGTTGCCTCTCATAAAAACTCAAGCCCTTTTTTTCATCAATGTTTAGTAACTCTCTCAAAATGCGAGCGGTTTTAAAAGCATCTCCAGTTTTGATGATCTTCATGTATTCTTGGTATCTTTTGCTCCAATTTTTTCCTGTGACTACTATGGAATCTTTTGCCTGACGATCTTTCAAAACTTCCAAAACTTTTTCAGCTTCTTCTTGGGTAATAACAGAGCGGACCCCCACTTTTTTTATTCTATTCTCAGGTATCATGATTTTCATGTCTGAGTTTGCTATCATAATAGAATAAAACCTTTGGCGATCTCCTGAAATTTCCTTCATCTCAATGGATGTTATTTTCCCGATTCCATGCCCCGGATAAACAGCCCTATCACCGACTTTGAACGCCACAAAACCTCCCTTTATTAGATTTTCTAATGCCCCTATTGGACAATACTTATAACAAAAAAACAGACGAGAATCAAGATATAATAAAAATGAATTAAAACATATAGTTCGCAGGTGATCCTAATTTGAAACACTCTATTTCAAAAGGAGAATCAAATCCATCTGAACACGCTGATAATGTTCTTCACATTTTTTATGGATCGAATCAGTGTCTGTAGCTGTTCAAGGTTTTTTACTTCAACATAGAATACACAAATAGCTCTTAGCTCTTTTGTGTGATCCACTTTTAAATTCGTAATGTTCACATTGTTTTCGGCAAACACCTCAGAGATATTTTTCAACACTCCCGGTCCGTCATGACAAACAATTTTCATCAGAACAGTATATCTATGAGTCTCTTTTTGTTTTTCATTCCACTGCACATTCACGTACCTATCAGAATCCATGGATAAAAGAGATTGACAAGAATGACGGTGAACGATGATGCCTCTGCCTCGGCTGATAAAGCCAAGCAATGCATCTCCCGGCAAAGGACGACAACATTTTGCAAAGTTGACCATGATATTTCCCATTCCATCCACAATAACCGAACAAAAGTTTTTGGTAGTTTCTTTTTGAACAAGAGGTCGAGAGAGAATATTTTCTTTAATTTCTTTTATTTTTTCAACGTCTTCTTGTTCAGGTATGAGAATAGAAAGCACATTCTTAATCAAAATTTTTCCATAACCTAGCTGGGAATAAAGTCCTTCCTTGTTCATGATGCCATTTCTTTTCATGAATTTGTGGATCTTTGTATCTTTCAATGCCACATCCAATCTGATCCCATTACTTTTGAGAGCCTTTTCAAAAAGATTTTGTCCGATTTTGATCGCTTGTTTTTGTCTCTCCATATTCAAAAAGGATTTGATTTTTGATTTGGCCCTTGAAGTGACACAGTGTTGAAGCCACTCATCAGAGGGAATCTGATTTTTTGAAGTAATCACTTCTACAGTGTCTCCGTTTTGCAATTTTGTTTTGAAGGGAACTAGGCGACCATTCACTTTGGCTCCACTGATTTGATGACCCAAATCCGTATGAATACCGTAGGCAAAATCAATGGGACTTGCTCCAATGGGAAATTCCTTTACGTCTCCACCGGGAGTGAAAAGATAAATATCGCAATCGAATAAATTCATCTTCACAGATTCTAAAAATTCACTAGAATTAGTGTTTTGTTGGTGCAGACTGACTAGATCGTGAAGCCAGTTAAATTGTTTTAAAGTTTTGTCATCCACCAATTGATGTTCATCCCAAGCTTCTGATTTGTATTTCCAATGAGCGGCAATCCCTTTGTCAGCTAATAAATGCATATCAAAAGTCCGTATTTGGATTTCAATTCTTTTGCCTCCCTCTCCAATCACAGTGGTATGAAGGCTTTGGTAGTTATTTGGTTTGGGAATAGCTATAAAATCCTTGAACCTTCCGGGTATGGGTTTCCAAAGAGAGTGAATTATTCCTAAAATTTTGTAACACTCTTCTACTTTGTTCACACAAATACGAAAAGCCAAAATATCGTAGACCTCATTGTAATCTACATGTTGCTTTATCATTTTTTGATGAATGGAATAAAGATTTTTGGGTCGGCCTGTGATCTCTATACGCAGACGCGTCTGGCTTGCGATTTCCTTTTTGAGAATATTCATTACTTTTAAAATATATTTTTCCATCTCCTTTTTCCCGCTATCCATTTTTTCTACCAACAAATGATAGCTTTCTGGGTCAGAGTAACAAAAAGCCAAATCTTCGAGTTCTACCTTGACTGAATGGATGCCTAGGCGAGAAGCCAAGGGAGCATAAAGTTCTAATGTTTCTTGAGCCACTGAAAGTTGCTTTTCTCTAGGCATATAAAAGAGGGTCCTCATATTGTGTAAACGGTCTGCCAATTTCACTAGGATCACTCTTACATCTTTTGCCATAGCCACAATCATTTTTCTCATATTCTCACTAGCTTTTTGCTGAGTGTTTTTAAACCTAATTCGAGAAACTTTGCTTACTCCATCTACTAGAAATGCAATGACACTATTGAATTCTTTTTCAATTTCTTTCAGATCCACTTCCGTGTCTTCCACTACGTCGTGTAGCAAACCTGTTATAATCGTGTGCAAGTCTAATTTTAAATCAGCCAGAATGGAGGCCACGCAAAGTGGATGAGAAATGAAATGAGAACCGTCTTTTCGATATTGGCCTACATGAGCTTGTCGTGCCATATCGTACGATTTATGCACAAGACTCAAGTCTGCATTTGGATAATAGCTATGGATACGATCTACGAGGTCTTGGATATCCTTGGGATGTCCCTCTTTGTAACCCAAATCAGAAAACTGCGGCAATCCCATACGCAGGAGATCATAATCTATTTACTGAAAAAAGACTATAAAATAATTACTTGGGTAAAAAACGCCGAGGTTGTTCTCGTCCCACTTTTAAATCTTCTTCCAATTGTTTGTCTGGGGGCATCTCTCCATAATCAAAAGTAATTTTATCCGCTGCCACTTCTCGCAATGCATTCACTACAATATTATTTTTTTTCTTTACCAGACACTCATCACCTTTTAAAAACTGTTTCACTCGTTTGGTCACTAAGGCCACCAAAGCAAAGCGGTTGGATACCTTTGTTAAGCAGTCTTCGACAGTCACCCTAGCCATTCAAAACCCTCTTTGTTCTCAGTAATCTCTTTCTACAGTAATTAGCTCGGTCCGATAGAAAATGCAATGATTTTTTTGATCCTTTTCAAACTTTCTGAGAGTTCATCATTGATAATTTGGTGATCAAACTCAGAGGCTTGTTTCATTTGTTCTTCCACCAATTGTTTGCGAAGTAACATGTCTGCTTCACTCTCTTCGCCCCGATTCTGAATGCGATTCATTAAAACTTCCACAGAGGGAGGCGAAATAAAAATCCTCAAACTTTGCGGAAAATGTGCTTTTATAAATTCTGCTCCCTTCAAATCCATGTCCTTTATGATTACTTTTCCTTGACTTAAAAGCTCCTCAACTTTCTGAGCAGGACTCCCATAGTAGTAGTTATAGACATGCGTCCATTCCAAAAAAAAATCCTGCTTCTTCAGATAATGAAACTCTTCATTGGTAATAAAATGGTAATTTTGTCCCTCTTTTTCAAATTTTCTGCGAGGACGAGTGGTGTAAGAGATGAAAGTGGTTATTTTTTGGTCCTCGCTAGAGGACAATAAATGCTCAAGTAGGGTGGATTTTCCTGCACCGCTGGGGCCGGATAAGACGATCAGTGATCTGTTTTTTTTTGTTTGGCTCAATGTATTTTTACTCCACATTTTGGACTTGCTCTTTCATTCTCTCAATGAAAGTTTTTGCAAGTATCACTTTTTGTGCAATGGGAAAATCTTGAGACTTGGCCCCAATAGTATTGACCTCGCGAACCATTTCTTGGAGATAAAATCCCATCCTTTTTCCCACTTGGGAACGAGATCGAACGAGAGATTGAAAAACTTTTGTGTGTCCTTTTAAGCGACTCAATTCTTCGGCAATATCCATCCGGTTGAGCACAGTTTCATTCATCTCTTCGGCGTTTGGACGACGTTTTTTTTTGTTTCTAAAAGCTCTTCTTCTTCCTAAAATTTTATAAACTTTTTTTTTATTGAGAGCAGAACGAGATTGAATGAAACGCAAAGAACGAGACAAATCCCGAAGATGTTTTTGAAAATCTTTTTTGAGAACCTTGCCCTCACGCACTCTTTCTCTTTCACAAAGTTGGATGGCCTTTTTCACCAATCTTCTTACAGTCTTTTTTTCCTGAGCGGAAAGAGAAGCAGACCAAGAAAAGGCTTCCAATACGGATGTTTGATTCGCTAAAGTGAGCAAGTCCAGATTGTTTTTCATATTCAGTTTTTTTGCCATCTGGTTATAAATTGTTTTCCAGCGAGAGGCTTGTTTGCGATTCCAAGAAATTTTCACTTCCTTCTTTGGCCATTTGGGATTGCGATTTACAGTGACGTCAATATGACCACGCAAAAAATGCTTTTGAATCACCTTCCTTACATCTCCTTTCAGGGAAGCATGGAAGGGAAGAACTTGCACGTCTAATTCCAGATATCGACTGTTAAAAGATTGCACAATTACTTCGATTCCATAATCACTTTTATGTGAATGACTCACTCCGTATCCGGTCATACTTTTCATTGGCAACTCCTTAACAGCGACTCATTAATATAATCATTTTTTGGATCAAAAAAATCTCTTGTAACATATTTTTTATCATAAGTATTGTTTTTTCAATTCCCCATAGAGAGTTTCCGGAGGAGTCGTAGCTACATACCATTTGATACTCTGGTCCCTTTTGAACCAAGACATTTGCTTTTTTGCCAATTGCATTGTGCGAGTGATAATTCTGCTCTTTAGTTCCTCTTCCGATAACTGATTTTTTAGAAACAACATGCATTCCCCATATCCCACGCTTTTCATCAGTGGCCAGTTTTCAAACCCTTGCTTCAAAAGAGATTCCACTTCTTCTACCAAACCAGCTCTCAACATTTGATCTGTTCGAGCCTTTACTCTTTCGAGCAAAACTTCCTTTGGCAAATAGAGACCAAGCTTATGAGTTGAATAGGGTAAATTTTTCTCTCGAAAAGAAGATTGAATCACCGAGGGAGTTTTTTTCTCTGAAAAAGCAAGACAAAGTCCCCTAAAGATTCTGTAGTTATCATTGGGAGATATTTTTTTTGCGTACTCTGGATCAATGGATTGCAACAAAGAGTACAAATACTGAGCTCCCTTTTCTTTTTGTAGCTTCTGTAATTTTTTTTTGATTTTTGAATCCACTTTTTTGACTGGATACATGCCTTTTTCTAAAGCTTGAATGTAAAAACCGCTTCCTCCCACCGCCAAAACTATCTGTTTGGGCAACTGTGCTTTTAAAACTGCCAGAGCTTTTTTACGAAATTCACCGGCTGTGCAAACAAAAGGCGGAGTCCATTCATCGAAAAGAAAAAAGCATTCTTTCTTTTTTAAATATTTGAAAGAAGGTTTGGCGGAGCCAATGTTCAGCCCCTTAAACATAGAGATGCTGTCACAATTCAAAACGGAGGCTGGCAATTTTTCGGATAAGAATAATGACAAGTTTGTTTTTCCAACGGCTGTTGGACCAACAATAAAAATGAGACCATGAAACTGGGTAGCTTCCGATCTAGGAAGCGTGGATTCAGATTCGGCGACCAAAGTCTCTTTCCAAGCGAGAGAGAGGATACTCCACGAAAACTGGGCGACCATGAGGACAAAAACTGCCCAAAGCAAACTCATCCATTTGGACCAAAAGCTCCTTGATTTCACCGGGTCCCATAACTTGGCCCGCTCGAATGGCTGAGTGACAAGACAAAGTGGCACAAAGATCAGAGACTTTCTTTTCAATGGCAAAGCTTCCTCCCTGAGACTTCATCTCCTCACCCAGCTGGGTGAGTACTTTTTGGATCGCACTGTCTTTGAGCAAGCAGGGGGAAGAATGAATCACCAAACTGTCTGGTCCCGAACGCTCCATGAGCAAGCCAATTTTTGACAACTCATCTTTGACGGAAAAAATACCATCCGCTAAAGATTCATCTAGATTTACAACAAGAGGAATCAAACGATTTTGCACATCTGATTCTCCCTTCTTCCAAGACCGCATCAAACGCTCATAGAGCACTCTTTCATGGGCAGCGTGCTGATCAATGAAAATGATAGCCTGAGAAGATTGGACGATTAGGTAAGTAGAGTGAGCTTGGCAGAGAATATCCAAAGAAGACCAATAATTTTTTTTACTGGCTCCGGATTCGCTAGCATGAAGGTCTTTAGATTCCCCAACCTCAATGTCTCTAACTTCACTCCCTTGTTTGCTAGGATTCATAGTCCTTTCTTGCCCATTTGGAACCTCCCCACTGAGCTCCATTTTCATGCCCTTGATAGCAGAAGCAAGAGAACTATCTTTCCTTTCAAAAGAGGGCGAAGGGGTAAAATTGGAGAAAGATTTTTTTTTGTGGAACTGAGTTTGGGTAAAAAACTTTTGCTCTGGAAAAGTGAGTGCTTTTTCTGTTTGCATTTTTTTCTTGGAATGATCCATTTTTAACCAAGGCGTCCCCTCCAGAACAGATCGCAAACTCTGCTGAACCGCCTTAAAAACGAGAGAAGAATTTTTAAATCGCACTTTGGATTTTGCGGGATGTACATTTACATCCAGATCTTCTGGACGACAATTGAGATTTAGCACTATGATAGGGTATTCCCCCTGCATGAGCAAACTTCTGTAGGCTAACAAAACGGCTGAGTAGAGAGTGCTATCTTCTGATACCCAACGACCTCCTACAAAAAACCACATTTGACGTCGGTTGTGGGCCACATGATTGGGAGGACAAAACACAGCCTCTATGTGAACATCCATGTATTTTGACTTTGTGTAGAAAGAATTTTCCAAAGACAAAACTTGCTTTGCTCTTTCTTGTAAATTTTTTGCTTTTGGCCAATAAAATAATAGACGATTTTTATTTAGAATTCGAAATCTAATATGGGGAGAAGAGAGCGCCAAAGCCTTCAAAACATTTTTGATTGCAGTGGTTTCAGAAGCTTCTGACTTTAGAAATTTCATTCGAGCTGGAATGTTTTGAAAAAGATTTTTCACGATAACAGTGGTTCCATTGAGCGCACTCATGGAAGAGAGCTTCTCTGTTTGACCAAATTGGCTCCTCAAGGAAGCTCCCTCTTTTTGATTGACCGGCTTTGAAATCAGAGTCAAATCGCTAACCGCTGCCATACTGGCTAAGGCCTCTCCTCTAAAACCATAACTATTCACTTTCCAAAGATCTGCCGAGGAATTGATTTTGCTCGTGCTGTGAGGAAGAAGGGCCAGATGCAATTCAGAACTTTTGATTCCATAACCATCATCTCGAATTTGGACAAAGCGACCTCCCTCAGAAAAATGCAACTCAATCTCAGTGGCTCCAGCGTCTAGGGAATTTTCAATCAATTCCTTCACCAAGTGAGCTGGTCGCTCGACCACTTCTCCTGCCGCTATTTGGTTCACTACATCTTGAGGTAATTGATGAATCGTGGGAAGAAGCATTAGAAATTTCCTAGTCGCTTAGAATCCAATGAGAACTCCTCCTGAAAGAGATGGGAAATAACGACTTTCTTGAAAATCATAGTAAAATTTTCCTTCCACATTCAAAAAAAATCGCTCCTTCATTTTAAAACTGAATCCAGAAGAAACCAGTGGCCCAGTTCCTACTTTGGAGGGGATGGCTGGATCCGAGGGAACAAGAGGTATTTTCCATTTCAACATCAATCCACCTCCTATATAGGCCATCAAGTAGGGAAAATCCACTAATGGAAGCTTAAACACAAATTCTCCTATCACAATGAGACCTCTTTTCAAAAAAATATCTTTCATCATTATGGGAGAGATAGAAAATCCCAGTTGAAGATCTGTCGGAATATTTTTGACAGGTGTGTCATGCCCGCTCCATTTGAGATTGAAGAACCAAGAGCCTATGAATTTCTCACTGGAGGAATAGTTCATCCAATTGTAAGCAATGGTCATTCCAATCTGCTGAGTTTGCGGGATGGATTTGTCACTCAAATCCATCCCGCCTTCAAATTTCGATCTGTTGGCTTGAAAGTCTTTTATGTGGTGAAGTTTTTTTTTCGTCTGAACAAAAAAATCATTCAGCTTATATCCTGAACCTGACTGCACATAACGAGGAACTACGTCTATCTCTGAAATGTAGGCTCTCATTTTTTTTGGACGAGTGATGTAGATGCGATAAAAAGTTCCAAAATTCGATTGGGGACGATAGATTTTTTTTGTAAGGGTAACTAGTTCGCCCGCTGGAATGCTCGTGATTTGCAAAGAGTCAAAATTGGGACGTGCGTAAACGATTGCCTGCCTTTGGATGATGTAGGCTTTCTGTAAATGAGAAGGGAGAACTTTTGGTTCTATTTTTCCCAGTGCTACTGGCGTGAGAAAGAGAAAAAATAAAGAGAAAATGAGCTTCACTACCTAGACACCTTTGGATTGAAAACCTTTTTCCTCTTTGCTTGTGTGACTGAGCTCTTCAGTTAAGACACCTGTGGATCCAAATCCTTTTTCCCCTCTTGTTGTGTGACTGAGCTCTTCAGTTAAGACAAATTGAGCTTGAAAAATCGGACATAAAACCACTTGAGCCACTCTTTGTTGGTCCTCAATGACGAGCTCTGTTTTTGATACATTGATCACAATGACTTTTAGTTCTCCTCTGTAGTCAGAGTCAATGGTCCCTGGGGAATTGGGTATGGACAGCCCTGTTTTCAAGGAGAGACCGCTTCGGGGACGCACTTGCAGTTCAAAACCTCTGGGAATTTCAAAAGCTAGGCCCGTAGGAATCAAAGACCTTTCAAAAGGGGCCAGAGCCTTTTTAGATGAAAGCTGAGCACGCACATCAAAGCCACTGGCCCAGGTGCTTTCGTAAGAAGGGAGTTCCCCCTTAAAGTGAGGAAACTTTTTAATCTTTATAGATATCTGCTTAAAATTACTTAGATTTTTAATTAAAAAATCTTTTTCCATATCCGTCTTTTCCTTTCTTTCACGGTGAGTGCAAGCTGTTTCCTACGACTGTAACTGGATAGAAGTTGAATGTCGACAAAACTTGAAATTTCTCAAATTTTCCTTCGTGATTTTGTTTTCTATGTTCATGATATATTTTTGCTCTTCGCCATTTCTTTCTTATAACCTCTGCCTCCCTTATGGCAATCCTTTTTTGTGTTTCTGCAACACTCCCCTCACAGGTCTTGCAAGTTGCAGAACCAGTGGCTTCATGGGATAATAAGTGTTGGGATTTTTTATGCAAGCTGAAAAGAAAAAAACGAAAAAAAATGTGGCTGGCCCCTACTATGTAGACCTAGAATGCATTTCCTGTGATGCCTGTGTTCTGGTCGCAAAAAAACATTTTAAACTCGATGAAGAAGAGACATACGCTTATGTTTTTCAGCAACCACACACGGAAGAAGAAAAAGAGCATTGCCAAGAAGCCATGGAAGCTTGTCCGGTGGAAGCGATCCACAACGATGGAGAAAGCACCTAATGCCTTTACAAATCTATAACAGTCTTACTCATAAAAAAGAAATTTTTGTACCTTTACATCCTCCCAAAGTGAAAATGTATTGTTGTGGCCCCACAGTGTATGACTTTCTTCACATTGGCAATTTTCGAGGGGCTGTGTTTTACAATTTTTTTCGCGAGTGGCTTGAACAGAAAGGCTACCAAGTAACTTACGCCTATAATTTTACAGATGTTGATGACAAAATTCTCAACCGAGCAAAAGAAGAGAAGCGATCCATGAAGGAAATTGCCGATACATATATTGGAGAATTCAAAAAAGATTTTCAAATGCTAAAACTAAGAAATCACGACTTCAATCCCCAAGCAACTCAATTCATTCCGGACATGGTTCGGTTCATTGAAGAACTCTGTAAAAAAGGGAAAGCTTATTCCATAGAGGGGGATGTTTTTTATCATGTTCCCAGTTTTTCTGATTACGGAGAACTGAGCGGGCGTAAAAAATCAGAAGTGATGAATCAGGCACGAATAGAAAAAGATGAGAGAAAAAAAGATTCTCGTGATTTTGCTCTATGGAAATCCTGTCCAGAAAAAGAACCGGGATGGTCTTCTCCTTGGGGACATGGCCGGCCCGGATGGCATATTGAATGCACGACAATGATTTTCTCTTTGCTGGGTTCACAAATTGATATTCATGGAGGAGGAACCGATCTCATTTTCCCTCACCATGAAAATGAAAGAGCCCAAGCCCAAGGAGTGCAAAAAGAAACCTTTGTGAAATATTGGGTCCACAACAATATGTTCACCTTCACCGGAGAAAAAATGGCAAAGTCTTTGGGGAATCAGAAGAGCATGCGAAGCTTTTTAGAAACATATAACGAAGAAATATTTAAATACTTGGTCCTCTCCTCACACTATCGCTCTCCTACGGAAGTTTCAGAAAATACAATCAATCAATCCATTCAGGCCTTGGCTCGCATCTATAGCTTCCTGAAAACAGCAGAAGAAATGTCTTCTGAAGATAGGAAAACTCCAGAAGATTTATTGAAAGCAGAGAAAAAAATAGAGAAAGCTCTGGACAATGATTTGAATACTCCCTCGGCCTTGGCAGAGTTTTTCACACTGATTCGACAATTTAATGAAAAACAAAATCAAACAAAAACTTTGTCAGAAAAGGAGATTTTTTGGACTGATTGTTTAAAAAAATTAATTAAAAAATATGGTAAAATCATGAGCTTATTTCAAGAACCTCCAGCAAAATTCTTGACAACTTTGGATGATATCTTCTTGAAAAAAAATAACGTAAACAGAGAAGAAATTGAACAAATGGTTCAAAGAAGAGTACTGGCTAGGAAGGGTAAAGATTTCAAAGCGGCTGATGAAATCAGAAAGCAACTTCTAGAGAAAAATATCGAAGTGAAAGACTCCCCTTTCGGAAGTACTTGGGAAGCCAAAAAGAAAAATTAGAAAAAAATCTCTTATTGAGGTGATCTGTCAATGACCTTTGGATTTTCATCCAAACGAATGTTGCTAAATGGATTGGCATCGTAAAGCCAATTTCCCATTCCCTCAATGTAACCCCTCGCCTCTAAATCAGAGGTGTGAAAATAGTAATGATTCTCATTGTATTTCACATTGTATACACCCGGATAAAAACCTGTCATATCCCAAATTTTTGTGCTAGTGAAAGCTCTGCGAACTGCAGTGGGTACGTTGGATTGTTGGTTGTAGGGATTTGTCATGGGTTTTTGTGGATTGTAATCTTCTATCCCATCTGTTTTATTTGGTTCGACAAAAGATTGAACGAGAAATTCAAATTTTTCCAAATCAGCTACTCCTCTGATAGTAATCACATACGGCCTGTTCCGAAAATTTAGAGGATTTTGAAATTGTCCACGATCTCCACGGTTGGGCTGATAGAGATAAAAATAGTCTTCTTTAATTGTAAAAGGATTTCCCATCCTATCAGAATCTTTATCTGCTGAACAAATAAGGATGCCGGATTTGATGTATGGAACCTGATGAATGAAATCATCTTCCAGTGATTGCTTCCATATTTTTTGCTCATATCCTTCGAAGGCCAAATTCTGAGGACGTATCATCAAGCAGTGACGAAATTCTTTCAATCGAATAGACATAACAGAATGATTTAAAACCAAATCCAAAGCTCTAGAAAATCTCAATGTTTGTTGGCGACGGCTAGCTTCGGATTCACTCCTACTAGTTGCCCAATCGGCATTCAAACGCACTCCACTGAAACTGAAAAAAGGAGAGACAGATCGTAGAGTATTTAAAAATTTTTTTATGGCCTTGCCACTTCCTCCTAGTCGCTCCAGACTGTCCAATGTAGCAAAACCACTTCCCAATGATGATGAAAAAGAACGCGACATAGCCCAATTCAGACCATAAGAAAAATCAAAACTTTTTTGCATATAAAAAGTACTCGTCTGGCCATACTCGTAACTCAAATCATTGTAATCAGAACCAATCTCACCAACGATGATCTTGTTTTCTATATGAAAAAACCTCACGGGATTGGAGATGCACTTCAGGTAGGGATGAAATTTCTGAGATTCTCCTTCAAAACAAGTGTGAGAAGTTTTTTCTTCCTCAAAAAACCACTGCCCCAACTCATCCAAAAATGAGCCCCAACCTTCATTGGAGCCTGAAACACAAAAAGGGCTTTCTGTCTTTAACAACTCGGGATCCATAGCCGACAAATGGTGATCCCCCATGGCTTTCCAAACAGACTGGTATTTTTTTATTTCATCTGTGGAATACTCTCCGGTCGCTTTGTAGTAATCAAAATGATCTTTGTGCTTGGCATAGATGATATCTAACTGTCTTTTCTCCAAATACTGATCATAAAATTTATCAAACCAAAAACTGCACATGGAGTGTAAGAAAGTGGCCACCTCAATCGTGTCAACCGTTCTTTCGTGAATCCCATCGACCAAAATCTTTTCTAACCAAGATTGTGACATCTTTGGAAGATGCATTTTTTCTATTTTTTGGAAAAAATCAGATAGGGATTCCCCTTCTCCTCGTGCAAAATTATTAAAAAATACTTGTTCATATTGATTGATTGTGCTGATTGCCTCTTCCAGATCTTGTGAGTTTTTTATTTCGTACTGATTGGGCATTTTTTGGAATTTCTTTTCTAGCGTAGAACGAGTCGAAGAAGGCAGCCCTTGGGCAGACACTTCTCTTTGTGTGGAGGATAGAGAGGTGGCTTGGGCTTTTTTTTTCGATTTATGTTCTGAACGAAAGAGATTCAATTGCTGAATGGATTGATTTAAATCTGCCAAAAAATTCTTCATGGAAACATCATCCATTGCGATCACTTTTAACCCCTCATCTTTTGCATATTGATTCATATTAAAGGTAGAGATGGAATAGCTTTCAGGAATCTCAATATTGGACTTAAAGTGTTGATTTTTTATCTCTTCTATATATTTCTTTTCATTCTCCGTATCCAAAGTGTTCAAGAGTCTGTGCTCTTTATTTGTTTCTTTTATTTGTTCTATAGAAGCTACGCCTTCCATGAGATTCAACAGAGCAACATACTGTTTTCTTACTTGATTACTCAATTCTGTTTTCGAAGCTGAGCTCTCTAGGCTATCTAGTATCTTAAGCAAAATGTTCTTGATTCGATAAAAAGTTTTTTGCTCATTTCCTTGCTGGGTGCCTATTAAAATCTCGTTGATGAGAGAAAAAGCTTTCATTAGAGAATCTGCAAGGTGATTTCTGCTTCCATCAAGTAGATGCGCGTTCTCGCTAGGCAGGGCATTGCTCCCGCTAGAGATGGCATTGCTCCCGCTAGAGATGGCATTGCTCCCGTTGGGAATGTCCTTTTTTTTCGGGTAGAGAAAAGAACCGATCGCTTCATCCAGTGTCGTAAAAACATAAGAGAAATTTTTGCTGGCATGCTGGGATTTTTGGCTCCACCGCAAACTTTTGGAGATCATCTTGGACTGCAACTCTTTGAATAAACGATGGCTCCAACTGTTTTTTTCACCCTCTTGGATCAGTTTTTTTAAATCCAACTCCGTGTTCAACTTGATAAAACTCGTTTTATATAGTCGGTCATTATTTATCAAATCATCCAAATTCAGATTGCCATCCAAAACTTTAAAAATATTCCAGTTCCTTGGATCCCCAGGAATAAAAGCACCTATAAACGGCTTGGAAATTAAATCATGGTCCTTGTAGGGAACAAATTGAGATTTCTCTGGATCCACTTTGCAACTTCCCTCTTCGTAACGATAGTATTTTGGATCCGTGGGAAAAAGTTGAACAATGATTCGGTTGTTTGAACCAATAAAGATAAAATCATCCAAATCAAATCGAAAGTTAATGTAATTATTGACCATGCTATCTCTGACCTGCACATAGGTGTCAAAATGCGTGATGTATTCCAAATTCGTATTCATCATTTGTCCAGAATCAGACCCGTTGCTTCGCCCCATTTTCCAACCTTCATTTGTATTCCATGACTGATTCAAACTATTTTGATAGGTCTTCAGGAAAGATTCCAAATTCTGGACCTGATTGCCTTGTCCTCCTTGTTCTTCTACATGAGATTTTAAGAGGATAAAACGAACGAGATAGTAACCTCTCCGAATATCCATCGCAGATGGCCTCTGTCCTCCCAAACCGATGGCCATGCCATCTGGGCGATCAATTCTCACTTTAAAAAGAAGCATGATATTGTGAAAAATATTGATTCCCAGCCATCTATCAATGGCATAGATGGGTTCAATAAATAGACTTCTAAAATCATGCAAGAAGATTTGAGGTTTTTCCTCTCTAGAGGGATTAACTCGAATGTAACTGGAGACATGTTGATCCAAAACTTGGGAATAAATGGGAACTCGTTTTCCCTCCTGATTCAAATCACTGATCAATTCAGTAACATCTTGGTAAAAAATAAATCCCCAGTGCCAAGGATTGATGGCTAAAATTTTTTCTCCTTGAAAGCCCCAATCATCTTGCGAAAAGATCATCCTTCTGATGTAATACCTTTGTCGGTCATACCACTTGTGGGGAATCTCATCAAACCATTGGAGACAGCCTTCGCGGTTTGTTTCCGGCGGACTCAAAGAAACTTCAGTGATCGCCCCTCCAGTAGGTCGTCCATCCTTGCTGAATTCGATGATCTGTCGGCTGATTTTAATCTTTGTGTTGGATACATAATCTCCAGTCAGAGGGTCTTTGATGCACACCTCGCCCACGTAACGAACATGGCGTTCCACTGGAGAGGGGCATTTGTTTTCAGCAAAACCTACCTCCACAAAGCGCATTCTCTTTAATTCAATCACCCATTTGGCTCTTGTGAAACGAATCTGAGAATCTTCCTCACTCCCCTTCTCCTTCTCCTCATCCTTCGTTCGCCTTTGGATGTTCAAACTCTTATCAATAAAAGAGAGGTTCGCTGGGTTTTTCTCATAAAATGAAGCCACTTCTCGATTGAGAGACAAGGAATTACGTCCATGGATGCTTTTCAAAGTATTGGGGAAAGAAAACAATCCATCAAATGGCAACAAAAAGGGTTTGAGCTTTCCCGCAGTTCGTATCTTCAAACCAAGTAGGGCCGGCAAACCCAGATTTTCATAAGGAATATGTAAATAAAATTCCGCAGTCAGCTGATTCTCACTCGATCCACCATCTAGGGAAAGCAAAAGAAATCCCGTGTCTCTGTGAAGAGACCAATATCGCTCTTTATCATCTTTTAATAAAAAGTAAGGCTGAATGGAGTATTCTCCCTGAATGAGAGGCAATAGTTCCACTTCTCCCCTATAATTTCGTACGCGTATTTTTAGAGGCATCTTCAATTGAACTTTAAAGAATCGCCCCGTTGAATCACAATCTGTTTTGATTTCACCATGACAAACTCGCAGTTTACGCAGAATTTCTTTTTGCTTACTCGTTGGATTTTTGAAATGAAAATACTCTTGATTGATGTTGAGACTGATATTGTTCAACCATAGTTGGGGTCGTTTGACTATCTTCTCAAAATTCTCAATGACATAGGAAAGACTGTTTTGCTTTTGCTCGCAGAGAAAACAGCTATCACTTTTTTCTCCCTTGCGACAAAGTGAACAGGCAGAAATATCTTTCTTTTTTGTTTGAATGAGTTGGATTTTCTCTAAAGAATTGTAACGAAGATCCATAAACTGCAATTGCGTCGCGGAGCCAGACGGATCCGCAGAGAGCCAGGGATTCACCGCCATGGAGACCAAACTGAGCCCCTTGTTTACTCCTGTGCCTTCAAAAGCTCTTCCATAGCGAAACCACACGGACTCACTGATCCATTTGTAGGGATAGATTTCTGTCCAGTTCAAACATCCACTGGCGTCCGTTCTCATCTGCAGGCAGGATGTCTCTAGCTTATCTGAAAATAAGAACACCCTACTCTCAGAACATTTTTGATCTGAGCCTTTCTTCAGATGTTTCACAGATTCAAAAAGATGCACTCTGAACCCAGTGTTGGGCAAAGAATTGTCTTGATGAACAAAATCTCTGAAGCAAGCTTTATAGGAAATTTTGATTTCTTGCGGAAGACCGTTGACTTGTGTTTCTACCACTTGGCCAAGGATTTCATCCAAAATAAAACTGGAATGATTCTCTCCAGTCAATAGGGAAGCGTCTATTTGGCTTGTGAATAAAGAGCAAGACGGAGAAGAAAAAAGAAGAATAATAGCCAGCGAATAAAATAAGCGATATTTTATGAACAAAACGACAAGATTAGTCCCCAAATCCTTCACAAATAAAACCTATAAATTTGGTGTAAAAAGTAACAAATCTCTTCAGCACCGTCCAACCATGGCTATAATACAAGGACAAGCTGATAATCAAGTTATGATTTGTATAAAAAGAATTTACAAAAAAAACAATTAATCATTAACAAAATCTTATCAAAGAAGGTGAAAGTGCATGGTTTAAGGATATAAGGCAAAAAACAAAGGCACTTTTCACTCTAACTCATTTGCCGAATCAAAGGATAAATGGAGCGAATGCAACTGTGACAGAAGTTTTCAATGTAAAATCATTCACTCTTTGCGAGATCAAATCGAATGGTAGCGGGAGCTAACAAATAGCATGAAAGCATTTTGCCTATCCCCTAAAGAGAAACTCAGCATTGTTGTACGAATGGGATCGGATAAAACATAACGAAAACCTGCCTCAAAATTGCCTTTTGGGAAAAAAGCCTTTAGCTCCACCAAGAAGCCTTTTCGATCATTGTGGCCATAAATTTCGCTATTGAAATAAGCTGGAGAAGCATCCGAGTTATTATGAAAATATTCCAAGCGAGAATAAATCTTTGTCCCTTTCCAAAAATTCATATCTAAGATGGTGTAAATTCTCTCTCCCCAAGATTGAGCAAAAGGAGCCCCCAAATTGATCAAGCCTGTATAGCCAAGAGACAAATAAATATCTGGCGTCAAACGAAACTGTGAACTCAGATCAAAATCCAAACCATAATACCGGTAGGCAAAACTAGCACTCGATTTTTTTCCAAGAATCGTATTGCCATAGAGTTTGCTACGATGAGCGATGAAAGCCGGCAAGGTACTGAAATGAAAGCCCGTCAAGTGCCCCCTAAAAGAAGCTTGGTTGTCATCGAAAGGAAGCCACTCAAAGTAAGTGAACAAAGAATTAAAATAGGGAGTATCGGCCATTTCATTGTATCTTCGAAACGTATTATCAATAGAAGGAACACTGCTTTGAAAAATCACTTGGACTTCATAGCGATCTCTTATGTGCAAATATCCTCCCAATAAAGAGAGAGAAGAATGATTCGAAACCAACAAAGGAGAAGCTAAATAATCTTGATTGATAGAACCCAACTGCAAGGTCAAGCTATCCATAGGATTCCACTGAAAGTACCCTTGTCGCATCTGTATAATGGTAGATTCTTTTCTGGAAAAGCGACTTTGGATTTCTCCCTGCTGGATCAATAGATAGGGCTCAAATAGGGCGGTCAAACGAGAACCGAAATCGAGGTCAAATTTTCCGTAGAGCCTCACATTCATCAAGCGCTCACGGCTCTCCTTATTTGTCAGAACAGAGCCCTCAATTTGTGTCTTCCAAGAACCATCTAGCTTAAAATGAGAGGGAATTTCAGAACTGTTGATTTTATGAAAATGACTATCCTGCAATTGTGCATACAAAGATGGGCAAAAGATTGCAACACACAAAAAAATCAAATGCTTTTTCAAGCGAAATTCCCTTTAACTGTGAAAAGTTGAAAAAACAAAAACTCTGCCTTATTATCCCAATTGATCTATTTTGTGACTTCCTAATACCCTTTACCTAACAGCAATGATGAGAAAAATCATAGGCCTATTTTTGCTTATTAACAAACACTTAACATTCTCTTTTTCTTAGCGGATTCTGAAAAAATATTGAATGGCGATGAGAAAGCAGGCTCTCTGGGGACAAACATTCATTCCTATTGGAATTATGTCATAAAAACAAATAGTTACCTACTTAGCCCAGCCTTCTTTTAACAAAGAGCAAAGACCGCCGAAATCTCCATTGCTCATCACAAGCACTACATCGCCTTTTGATGCCTTTTGTTGAACAAGCTGTGCCATACTCTTCACATCCTCAGCATAAAAAGAGACTGTCCCAGACTGATTCAGTTCTTGGATCAACTTTTCTGAAGAAAATCTCTCGGCTTCAGGAATCCCTGACACATCATGAGGTTTTATACAAAAAACCATGTCCGCTACGCTTAGGACACGTCGATATTCCGTTTGAAAAACATTCCTTCTAGATATGTTAGAACGAGGTTCAAAGATAGCTAGAAGACGATGCTCTGGATAGATTTCACGAGCCGATTGTAGAGTGAACCAAACGGCTGTGGGGTGATGGGCAAAATCCTCAATCAAGATGAGGTCGTTAAAATTTCCCAACAATTGGAATCTCTGTCGCACGCCTTGAAAAGTTTTTAGTGCAGAAATCACTCGCTTTGGATCCAAGTCTAAGATGCGACCAAGAGTCCAGACGGACAAAATATTCAAAGCATTGTGTTCACCGGAAAGAGGAGTCTGTATTCTGATAGCTCCTAGGCGAGGCCCTCTGAGCCAAACAATTTGCCCCCCTGTCATCTGTGTCTGCAAGGATTTCCGTCTCAATATTTGATAATCCCCCCTTGAAGAGCCGTAGCTCACACAAGAAGAGCGGGTGTGTGCAATCACCTCCTCTACATAAGGCGAACTGAGACAGGCTACCAAGTGAGAGGAGGGTGGCAAACTTTCCATCAGGAGAATGAAAGCTTTTTTCACTTCCTCAATATCTTTATAGATGTCGGCATGGTCGAACTCTATATTTGTCAAAATGGTGTGGGTCGCCCTGTAATGAACAAACTTGGGTGTCTTTTCGAAAAAAGCTGTATCATATTCATCTCCTTCTATAACAAACCAATCAGAATTTCTCATTCGAAAATTGGTCTGAAAATTTTCAGTTACCCCTCCAATGAGAAAACTGGGATCCAAGCCACACTGATCCAAGACCCAAGCTATCAAAGAGGCAACAGTCGTCTTTCCATGAGTTCCCGAAACCATCACTGATTTTTTGTTCCCAATAATGAGAGGATTGAGAATTTCCGGCAGACTCACATAAGGCAAGCCAGAATCCAAAAGAGCCTGTGTTTCAGGAAGGGTTTTTGTAATCACATTTCCTACCACGATCAGATCCAAATCGGGATGAATGTGCTCGGCTTTGTAACCCTCCAAATAAGCGATTTTCAATCGTTTGAGTTCATTCGAAATGGGAGGATAAAAGTGACGATCACTCCCAGAAATCTGGTAACCCTTTTGTTGCAACAGCCCTGCCAGAGCAGACATAGCCGTCCCGCAGATTCCCATGATATGAATTTTTGCAGAAGCTGTAAGGTCTATGAAAGAAAATTCAGCCGAAGCTCCTCGACGAACTCTGAGTTTCAATTACACTCCCTTTGGTAGTTTTTTGAACGGACTTTGTATACAAAGTTCCGCCTGAGCCCCCCTCTTTATTGTTAGTTCACAATTTGTCATAAACGGAAGTGCTTCTTTTTTTCGCCCGTGACCGCAAGGGATTCCCTCCAAAATAGGAAAAGAAACCAAGGAGGAAAAAGATTGAAACACTTTTCTCATTTGGCTTTTTTCTCCTTTTTTCAATCCTATAAAATCTCCCAAAATCAAGGCTCTCACTCCCTTAAAAACGCCGGCATGGTACATCTGCCACAAAGTGCGATCCACTCGGTAAGGGGATTCACCTGTATCCTCCAAAAATAAAATTTTGTTTTTGAAAGAATAGGCCCAAGGAGTACCAATAGAACTTTGAACAAGAGTCATATTCCCGCCAACTACATAGGAACGAATTCTCTTCAAAGTTTTTTTTGGATTGAAAACTTTTAGTTTTTTAAAAACCTGTTTTGTTTTTTCTCCCCTGAGAATAGATTGAAATCTCCTTACAGCCGAGGGAGAACAATCTTTTAATTGAGTCAGAACAGGAAAATGAAGAGCAGGCCATCCCCAGCTTAGGTTTAGAAACATCTGCAGTATGCTTACGTCGCTATAGCCAATGAAAATTTTTGCTCGTTGGGGTTTTTTCATACGTCCTAAAACGCTCATGAGTCTTTGGCTTCCGTAGCCTCCTCGAATGCACCAAATGGCTTGGGAATCTCTGAGGGCCAAAACTTTTTTTATGTGCTGTATTCTCTCTCGATCGCTCGCAGAAAATAAAAATGATCCACCCAAGCACCCCATCCACCGGGCCCGAAATCCCAAAGACTCCACTTGTTTCACAGCCTCTCGAACTTGATTGGAAGAGACAGGGGCCCCAGGAGCTATCAGATCAATCAAGGAGGAATGAGATAAGGGGTCTAAACGACCATACATACGTGAAAACTATACAATCATTTTAAAAAAAAACTATACATTCGTTCGATTTATCTATCTTCCACTGGATCGCATTATTTGGAACCAAATCAATGACACTGGTTGAACCAATTACAGTGACCATGATGGGCTGGATCTTGGATCATTTATAGAAAAATGATGAAAATTGCTACACACTCTTGGGCAAAGCTGTTGGATAATTCCCAGTGAAACAAGCCGAGCAAAATCCATCTGTGTTTTTTGGACCTTTCACGGCCTTCATCAAACCCTCATGAGATAAAAAAGCCAAAGAATCTACTTGAAGATATTTTTGAATTTCCTTTGTATTCATTTTTGACGCAATCAATTCACTTTTTTCTGGAGTGTCTACGCCGTAAAAACAAGGCCCAGTGATGGGAGGAGAAGCTATGCGAAAATGAATTTCTTTGACCCCGCCTTGCCTCAACATAGCCACAAGGGCTAAGGAAGTGGTCCCTCGAACTAAAGAATCATCCACAACGACAATACTTTTTTTAGCAATCAATGATTTTTGCGGGCTAAGTTTTATCTTCACCCGAAAATTTCGAATGCTCTGCGAAGGATGGATAAAGGTTCTCCCTATGTAATGATTGCGTATAATTCCCATCTCATAAGAAATTCCGCTGGCTTCACTATAACCAATTGCACTGGGCACACCACTATCAGGCACGGGCAAAACGAGGTCAGCTGGCACAGAACTTTCTTGAGCCAAAATGCGTCCCAGTTCCTTTCTTGTCTGATAAATATTTCTGCCAAAGACTTGGCTGTCCGGACGAGCAAAATACACAGCCTCAAAAACACAACGATGATGTTGCTTGTTTTTCATTGGCAAAAATTCCGACTTCTCTTCTTCAGAATTGACCGACCATATTTCACCCGGCTCAATTTCACGAACCAATTCCGCGCCTATTAGATCCAAAGCGCAAGTCTCTGAGGCCACCACCCAAGATTTTTTTTGCTGTCCTTTCACGGGTCTTCGACCCAGTACAAGAGGCCGAAATCCCATCGGATCCCTGATCGCTAGTAAAGAATCCTGCGTTAATAGGGTAAGACTGTAAGCCCCTTTCAAACGAGGCAAACATTTCTTTAAAGCAGAGACAATGGAAGACTTATTTTCATAGGCTAACAAATGAATCAAGCACTCTGTGTCGCTCGTGCCATAGAAAATACTCCCTCGATCCATCAACTCTTTTCTGAGTTCAGAAAAATTAACAATATTTCCATTGTGTGAAACAGCTATCAAGCCATTAGATAGACGAGATGTTAACGGCTGAACATTGCCCTTTACTTCATGACCCCGAGTCGAATACCTTGCATGTCCAATCGCAGAACGTCCTTTTAGTTTTTTTAAAATATTTTCATTAAAAACTTCCCCCACCAAACCGGAACCACGGTGAATGATATGATTGCCCTCGTGAAGAGAGACAATACCCGCCCCCTCCTGACCACGATGTTGTTGGGCATAAAGACCCAAATAAGTCATCCAAGAAGCTTCAGGATCATCCCAGATGCCAAACACAGCGCATTTATCATTCCATCCAGACACTATAATCCCACCAATTTATGAGCAGATGAATGTTGAAAAGACCGATTCCATCCCGATTCATAGGCTTTTCTTAATTGATCATTTGGTAAATCAATTTGATGATTCACCAAGAGCCTTGGCTCGGATATTGTTTCACCAATTTTTTCCAACTGAAAATCTGTGCCAGCTACGCTTTCCTTCCAAATATCTGATTGCTCTTTTGTCAAAACTAAAACCAATTCATACAACCTTTCCTGAAAAAAATCATAAGGGATATTGAGCTTCATTCCAAGATTCGCATACAAAAGTTTCCGGGCAAGAGTGTAAAGCAAACCAAATTTCCCGACAACCCGCAAAGACTCAGGAGGAGCCATTTGGCTCACTTTCCATAAAGTTTCCATAAAGTTTTTGCAAATCTTTGGTTCTAAGGACCCATAAAAAACGAAGGGGGCTTTTTCTTTCATTTTCTCTGCCATGAGACCTTTATGGAAAACTTGATGAGCACTCAATACATACACCGAGTGGCCAGCTTCGCCGGTTAAAGAAGCTTTGGGCATGTCCAAAGAATCCTTCACTCCAATCAAAGTGGTCACTGGGGTAGAGGAAATCACTCTTCCCTTTGTTTCATTATACAAGCTCACATTACCACTCACAATCGGCGTTTTTAAAGATCGACTCGCCTGAGCCATGCCCTCTATGCAAGCTACCAATTCGGTCATCACAGTTTTGTTTTCAGGAGAACCAAAATTCAGACCATCTGTGAAAGCCAAAGGCTCAAAACCTCGACTCGCTAACTGAAGGGCTGGTTCATAAATGGAATCTTTGCCTCCCTCCAAGCTATCCATTCTCATGATATGAGGTCTTCCCCCAAAACAGAGAGCCAAAAATCTGCCCGAACTGGGCAAACGAATCACAGCAATAGGAAAAGAGGCATCCCTAATTGTTTTGGCTCCCACGGTTTGATCATATTGCCCATAAATGAATTGGCGAGTGCAGGCTCGTGAATCACTGAGAATGGATAACAAGACTGTCGAAGCTTCTTGCTTGTTGAAAGCAGGTTTTGTATTTTCCTTATTCTTTGTACGATGCAAGGCCTTCCACGAAGAAAAAGGACGCTTGTAGCAAGGAGCCTCATCCGTTAAAAAACTGGGATCAATTTGCAAAATTTGCTTCCCTCGCCAAAACAATTTGGCACTTCTTTCTTCTTTTAATTTCCCAAGCACAAAAGACGGCAAGCCCCATTTCGTAAAAATAGATTGCACTTGATCCCACTTATCCGGCTGAACCACAAACAAAACTCTCTCCTGTGTTTCAGATAATAAAATGTCTTCCGGACTCATGCTAGAATCTCTTAAAGGAACTCGGTCCAAATGAAGATCCATCCCCATTTTTCCCTTGCTCAGCATCTCAAAACTGGAACTAATCAAACCGGCAGCTCCCATATCCTGAGCTGACACAATCAATTTTTTTTTCATCACCTCCAAACAAGATTCCATTAGTAATTTCCCATAGAAGGGATCTCCTATTTGCACACAGGTCTCTTTGTTTTTATGGCTTTTCTCCGTAAAAGATTCACTCGCCATGGAAGCGCCATGGATGCCGTCTCTCCCCGTCTGAGACCCGGCATAAACTAACAAGTTGCCACTCCCCCAAGGTTTTGAAGTCATCACGGAATCCTTAGGACCAAAATAGCCAAGAGCGAAAGCGTTTACGATAACATTTTCATTATAAGAAGGATGAAACTCGGTTTGCCCAGTAATCGTTGGAATGCCCATGCAGTTGCCGTAATCCCCAATTCCGCGAACCACTCCATCCACCAAGCTGGGAGTGGATGCAGAGTCTGGACTGCCAAAGCAAAGATAATTGGCCAAGGCCACTGGACGAGCATTCATAACAAATATATCTCTCAAAATTCCACCCACCCCCGTTCCCGCTCCGTGATAAGGGGAAATCTGAGAAGGATGATTGTGGCTTTCTACTTTGAAAGCCACTTTTTCCTCTTGTCCGATATCTACAACTCCTGCATTTTCACCGAAGGAACTCAGCACTTTGGGTGAATCAAAATAGAGTTTCTTTAGATGAATGGAAGTACTTTTGTAAGAACAATGCTCGCTCCAGAGGGCGGAAAACAAAGCCAACTCCAAGCGAGAGGGAGAATGCCTAAGTTTTTTTTCAATGGACTGGTACTCCTCTACACTCAAGCGGTAATGAGCCAAAAGCTCCTTTTGCATTTCAGACCCCTTTTTTCAATTTTGAAAAAAAGAAAGCCCCTGCTCGCTCCCCATCCAATTCGCCACCGCTCTTTCCGGATGAGGCATGAGTCCAGCAACATTTCTTTTTTTATTCATCACACCAGCTATGTCTTCTACTGAACCGTTGGGATTTTTTTTGTATCGCCACCAGATTTGTGATTCATTTTCCAAGCCCCTCAACTGTTCTTTTGAAACGTAAAAAGAACCCTCTTTGTGAGCCATCGGAATGCAAATATTTTTCTTTTTGTCTCCACCCCACATCTCACAAGGATTGCAAAGCTCTAAGTCTATCCACTTGGAAATAAAACGACAATTTTGATTCAGTCTCAAAGTCCCTGTTAGCAATCCCATTTCACATAGAATTTGAAAACCATTACAAATACCCAATACAGGCCAGCCAGCTAAAGCTGCCGAATGGATTTCCCGAGTGGCCTGCGAATGAGCTGCCAAAGCTCCAGCCCGCAGATAGTCTCCATAGGAAAATCCCCCAGCTAAAATAAAAGAAGAATAATCTCTATAAGAAAATTGATCTTTGTGCCAGATCCATTTCACAGGCTTGTTTAATAAATCAAAAACAGCTTTTACATCTTGATCGCATTGGGTTCCCGGAAAACACAAAACTGCAACTGGCTTCATAATGGGTTCCCCACTTTACAGAGACGAAATTTCCAAGTGGTATGTCTCCACAAGAGGATTACACAAAACTGTCTTGACCATCTCTTTTGCCTTTTGTAAAGCCTCTTCCTGATTTTCTCCTTGGACCTTTATTCGAATCAATTTTCCACAAATACAATCTTCGATGGAATGACCCAAGCTTTTTAAAGTCTCGGCAATGGCTCTCCCCTGAACATCTAAGACCTCCTTCCTTGGCAAAACACTCACATCTACTACAAATGTCACAATCTTTTCTCCCATTTTTCAGTCAAAAGACGATGCACCTTCTCGTAGGCTTCTTCCGTCCCTCCCAAATCCAAGCGAAAACGATCCTTATCTAATTTCTCTCCGGTCGATTTTTCCCACAAGCGACAGGTGTCACAGGAAATTTCGTCACCCAAAATAAAATCATCCTTATTTCTTCCAAATTCTAACTTGAAGTCAATGAGTTCCACTCCAACGAAATCAAAAAATAAAACCAAGCGCTCGTTGATTCGTAAAGCCACCCTCTTCAACAAATTGATTTCCTCCTGTTTGCAAAGCAATTTGAGCGCCAAGGCCTGCTCTGAATTTATGAAAGGGTCTTTGAGATTGTCGTTCTTATAATAAAGTTCCACTAAAGGATTTTCTAAAGAAGTTCCTTCCTTCATCGAAAACTTGCGAGCAATGGATCCGGCAATGCGATTTCTTACGACTACCTCTAAGGGAACCATATCCAGCCGACGACAAATCATCGAGCAATCATTCACATTTTCTATCCAATGAGTGGAAAATCCTTCCTTTTCTAAATAGCGAAAAATAATGGAACTGCAATCTCGATTGAACATGCCTTTTTTTTCAAAGGAAGATTTTTTTTCTCCGTTGTATGCCGTCAATTGATCTTTAAAATCCATCCAAAGCAAGTGAGAAGAATTTTCAATGGAATAAATCGACTTTCCCTTCCCTTCATGAAGGAAATCTCCTCTATGCCATTTCATGCTTTTTGCCTATTTGCTTGCCGAAAAGAATCCAAAATCTTTTTCACTCTCAAATGAAGTTCTTTTTTTCTTTTTTCAAAGGAAAAAATTTCTTTTATCTCTTTGGAACTCAAGTATTTCATTATGGATTGATCCTTCAACAAAACATCTTGAAAAGACTCAGAAGCTTGTAAAGATAAACTTAAAGACTGAACCAAGTCATAGGCCGAAGAACGAGACATTCCCTTCCGAATCAAGGCAGAGAGTAAAAAAGAAGAAAATATCACTCCTCCCTTTACTTCCATATTTTTCAACATCTGCTCTTTGTTTACTTCTAGATTTTGTATCAACTCACTCATACGATTCAAAGCATAGTCACAAAGGATAAAAACAGAAGGAAAGATCACGCGTTCCACAGAGGAGTGTGAAATATCTCTTTCATGCCACAAAACAATATTTTCCAAACTGGGCATCACATAGGAGCGAATCAGACGAGAAAGACCAGTAATATTTTCAGAAGAAACAGGATTTTTTTTGTGAGGCATAGCACTGGAACCCATTTGTCCAGATCGAAAACCCTCCGCGACTTCAGACACTTCGGATCTTTGCAAATGACGAATCTCAACTGCCAGTCTCTCCAAACCACTAGCTGTCATAGCGAGCGAAAAAACAAGCTCTGCATAACGATCTCTAGGGATCACCTGCGTTGCCAAGGGCTCGGGAGAAAGATGCAATTTTTCACAAAGCTTTTTTTCCAATTCAGGAGGAAGAGTGCCATAAGCTCCCACCGCTCCGCTGATCTTGCCAACTTGAGTCTGACGAATAGCTCGAAAGACACGAACTTGATTACGCTCCAACTCCAATAAAAAACCAGAGAGCTTGAAACCGAAAGTGATAGGCTCTGCCACCACTGCGTGTGTGCGTCCAGAGCAAAGAGTATCCAGATGTTTTTCTATTTGCGAAAGCAAAGCCTGCTTTAAACTGTGAAAAGATTTCTCCAAAACAAAAGAGGCATCCCGAATCATCAAGGCCAAAGCGGAATCCAAGACATCAGAAGAAGTGAGTCCCCAGTGCACATAACTGCCGTACTGGGAGCCCACATGTTGAGCCACTTCCTGAATGAAAGCCGTTACATCGTGACGAGTTTTCTTTTCTTTTTCTAAAATATTTTCCAATCGAAAATCAGCTTTTTTCTGAATGGCCTCTCCCGCCTCCTTGGGAATCAAATCCAAATCAGTTTGTACGGAGGCTACGGCTTTTTCAATCTCCAACATTTTTCTAAAGCGATTCTCTAGAGTCCAAATGCGACCCATCTCTTCTCTTGTGTATCTTTTAAGCATTCTTTTCCTTCAAGAGTTCCTGAAATAACAATTCTGCGTATTGCAATAGAGAATAATCATCTAATTTTCCGCTCGCTTCTGGATTCAAATGAAAGACAGGTTTCGATATTGATTTTCTCATACCACTTTTTTCATACAAGACAAAGTAGTCGTGACAAAAATTCTCATCCGGAAGCGAAGCTTCAATAGAGAAGAAAGGAAAAAACTGGCGAAGATGGCACAAAGCGGACTGCAATTCAGAAATCATGATCTTTTTATCGAATCTTTTCGAGTAAGGGCAAATTTTCCAAAGATCTCCCTCATGTGAGTTGGGGTTTTTCTTAACAATCATTGTATTCCCCAGCAAGCAAGGCGAAGAAATCTCCGTTTGCAAGAGGAAGATAGAGGGAATCACTCCTTCATAAGAAAGATCATCCCAAGAAAGAGAAAATCTCTGCCAAATCCATTTGGGCTTTTCCCAATTGGGAAACAAGGTGTTCATCAACGAGGGAAAATATCGATTGGTCTCTGGACCGCTGAGGGCCCATACCAGATGCTTGGCTTCTTTTTGCATTTGATTTGTCTTTATACAAACACTTTTTTTTTGAACATCCAATTTCATTGAAGAATCAATAGTGAAACACTCTATGCCTTGATAAGATAAATTTTTCTGTAAATTTTCAAAGTAGCGAAAAGAACTCTCTTTCAAAGCATAGGGAGAAAAAATGGGGCTGTAAAAATAGGAAGAATTTTTTTTTCTCTCAGGGGAAAGCACACTGCTTCCCATTTGTTCTGCCAAACGAATGAGCCAAGCAAGCTCCTCGTCTTCTTTATTATGCTTCTCCTTTTTCCAGTTCGAAAAAAAAGAGTGGGCAAATTTTGCTTCCGGTTTTTTCATAAAAAATGAACTCATAGCTCCTTGAAATTCAAAAATCCCTTTGGGATTTAGGACACAAAAACCTTGTGGAACCATGTGGATCAAATCACCGCAGAGGTATTGTCTTTTGTTGTCATCCAAGTTTTCTGGCAAAAACACGCCAAAAGGTCCTTCGATCTCTGGTAAAGAGTTCGAAAAAAGAGGGGAAAGATCCAAAAAAGAAACAGAAAAATGTCTAGCAAGCCTATGCGCCAAAAAAGCTCCACGACCCCAAGCCGATACAATGAACACATCCTTCATGAAGTTTTCAACTTCGAAAAAGGAAGAGACCAAGAAGGCGCTTTGTTTTTCATTTTTTGTTCCTGAATGAAACCCAAATCGAAAGCCGAAAAACCAAGCTGAGTAATATGTTTTTGCACTTTCTTATGAGCGGAAGGAGAAAGAATCAAAACCAATCCCACTCCGCAGTTACATGTTTTGAGCAGTGATGGCCAAGTGATTTTTGCTCTCTTCTTGGCCTCCAAGAAAATGGATGGAACGGGCCAAGGCTTGAGCTCCGCTTTTGTCCCTATCGGTAAAACTCTCAACAAATTGTCCAAGCCTCCCCCTGTGATATGGGCCATGGCCCTTAGACCCTTGATTGGAAAAATTTTTTTCGCCAACTCCACATAAAGAGCCGTGGGCCTTAGCAACTCTTTCTTCCAAAGCTTCAAATCTTTTTGAAAAATTTTTCTCAACAAAGAAAAACCGTTGCTATGAAAGCCTGAACTGGATACGCCCAGAATGCGGTCCCCCACCCTCACTTTGTGAGCTCCCAAAATATTTGAAAAGTCCACTGCCCCAATGACAAAGCCCGCACAGTCAAAGTCTCCAACTTTGTAACAGCCTGGCATCTCAGCGGTTTCTCCTCCTAGCAAGACACAAGCACTTTTTTCACAGGCCAATTGGACGCCATGTAAAAATTCTCGAACTGATTTTGGATTGATTTTGGAACAAGCATAATAATCCATAAAAAAAAGTGGCTCTGCTCCGCAACAAATAAGATCATTCACACACATAGCGACCAAGTCTTGGGCTACTTCCTTGTAGCTCTGAAAATACGTCGCCAGTTTTACTTTCGTTCCCACCCCATCTACGCTCGTAGCCAAGCAGGGTTTTTTCATCTTTGGGAAGGAAGCACGAAACAAAGCACTATAGGATCCGATACCGGAAAGAACCTTTTTATTTTTGCTATGTTTTTGCTTCCTCTTTAACCAATCCACTAACTTGTTCGCTTCAGAAATATTTACGCCAGCTTTATGATAATCCAAGGATTCTCCTAACCTAATGTCTAATAATTTTCCTCGCCTAATGTCCAATTTTAAAAAAAATCTGCTCCAATCGTACAAGCTATTTTCATGGCCCAAGCGTCTTGTATGCAAGATGAGATTTTTTTATTTTCTTAACCCATAAAACCGAAACAAAACAAGGAGAGTTATTTCGTTATGAAACATTTCCTTTTTATTTTCCTTTTCTCCTTGCCTTTGGCTTCTCAGCAAGCTTTTGCCAAGGAAAAAATGACACATAGTGGCTTCTTTCTTGGATCTGCAAAAAAATCCATTCTCATTGCTAGCAATGGAGGGAAAAACGAGGACAAACAGGATGAAATCAGTGCTTATGATCCTTTTGCGGACTATTCAGAATTTGAAAACACAGCTGAGGAACAAGAAAATATCACATTTTTTCAAGAGGGACGGTTTTTAACGCTTGGAGTAAATGGCGGAGTAAAAATCTTCACTCTCAACATGGCCAACCTCTTCGAGATAGGACCCTCTTACGGAGGCTATCTCAATTATTTTTTCGACCTGACTTTTGCCCTTCAATTTGCCATCACAGGCAGTAACCACAACATTGCTGTCAATCTCGAAGGGACAAATCCCTTCATAGGAAGTGCCTCTTTTCTTTCCATGGGAGTGGATTTTAAATATTTTGTAAATCGAAATCTCTTCCACAAGCAACTGAACTGGCTTCAGCCCTACTTTTTATTGGGTGTTTCCCACTCCACCCTCACGGTTGTTGCCACGCTTACAAATCAAGGGGGCCATTACGAAGACAGCGGGTTTGGCATCAATATGGGCCTAGGTTTTGAACTGATGTTTTTGCGGAAAATCCACTTTGGTCTCCAGTATGTGTTTAAATATGTGACACTTGAAGAAGAGTCTCAAGGAATTGTATTGGTCACAAGCTCTGGACAAAACAGAACAAATTTTAAACCCTATGGAGATTGGATGACTGTTACTGCATTGATGGGAGTCAATTTTTAGACAGTTGAAGAAGAGGTCTCCTTGCTTGAAAATATGCGCCAACACAAATGAACCAAAGACTTGGACTTTTTGATCCTTCTCACGCATTTGGACGCAAATTTAGATGCATACCAGCTATATGCATTGAAAAACTCCGTTTCCTATGTTAGAAGCTTGTGAAGGTCGAGTACTGAAATAGAAAAAGTTTTATAGTAAAAATTAAGAGTTTCAATAACAAGGAGGACTCAAAATGGAAACAAGTAGAAAATTTCTCTCCGCCTCTGTGATCACGCTGGCAATGTCTTTTTTTCTTCCGGCGATTGCACAGGCTGAGTCTGCAATAGAAGAAGGCAAAAGCATGCTGCCCAAGACCGTGGCTATGAATGGCATGTCCTCAATGGATGGAATGAAGAAGAAAAGATACCGCTATCGCAAAAGAACTCATCGTATGCAAGTGGGTGCACAGTTTATCCCTTGGAGCAGAATCAGCGATCGCAATTTGCGTTTCGATGTGGATCTTCTTTATGGGTATAACGCTGGCCAATTTGAAGTGGGACCCAATTTGAGTCTCAGTTCTGAGGGTGGCAAAGTGAGTTTGAATCTTGATGTCGGAGGTTGGGCTGAATTTAACTTCATAAAAAACGTAAGAAAAAATGAGTTTGTACCAGCCCTAGGGCTAAAGATTAACTACTCGCTCATGAAGGGCAACCAGCACAATCTGTTGTTTTCACCCTATGTGAGTGTTAAATACTTTCTAGCTAGCCGAACTGGATTAGTTGCCAGCCTGAATTTTGATGTGCTAACGGAACTACGAAACTTTGCTGCAAGTATAGATTATTCCGTTGATCTCTCGCTAGCTTATGTACATTATTTTCACTAGTTGTGAAAAGAGGGAGTGAGAGAGAAGCATATACTCGCACCCATAGTGATTGGTAGAAAAAAGGCCGGAAACACTTTCTGGCCTTTTTTTTATTTGTTCCCTAGCGAAACTATCTGTTTTTTGACAGAACAAAGATCCGAATGGGAATCCCTTTTAGATTCCAACGATTTTGAATTTGGTGAATCAGAAAACGTCGATAAGACTTTTTAATCCCTTGCGGATAATTTGCAAAAGCAACAAAAGCAGGCGGAGTGTGTTGCGTTTGCGTGAGATAGTAAAACTTCACATCTTGCCCTCCGTAAACTGGGGCCGGAGCTTTGCGAATAACAGAAGTAAAAAATTTGTTCAATTCCGAAGTGGAAATACGCTTACAAAGCTTTTCATAGATTTCATCTACCTTTTTCAATAAAACTGAGAGACCAGAAGAATGCAAAGCGCTGGTAAAAACAACTGGCAAGTCAGGATAAAAGTGAAATTGATTTTTGACCAATTTTCTATATTCCACTTTGCTCATCTTTTTATCTTTCAAAGCTAGGTCCCATTTGTTTACAACCATAATGACGGGCTTGTGCTCTTCCGCACAGTGTTGGAGCATGCGAGCTTCTCCGCGACTTGGGTGCGAAGTGGATTCCACCAAAAGGAGGATGATGTCTACTTTCGAAAACTTTTGCTGCGACTTAAAGTTTGCCAGATTCTCAATGCTTTTTTTGGGATCTAATTTTCGTACCCCTGCTGTATCTAGCAAAGCATAAGACTTCCCTCTATATTGAAACTGATCATCGACTACATCCATAGTGGTCCCAGCAAAAGATGAGGTTAGCATGCGATTTTTTTTCAAAAGGGCGTTGCAAAGCGAACTCTTTCCCACATTGATTTTGCCAGCCACTAGCAAGCGAACTGAGGAACTGTGAGATTTTTCCCGGGATGGATGATAAGAAGCCAAATCCTTTTGAGCCACTATCCACTCTACAATTTCCGTCACTCCACGATCCGCTTCGAAGGAAGAATGGAGAAGATTCACTCCCAAAGAATGAAACCCGCTCAACAATAGTTCAGATTTTTTTGGTTCATCTACTTTGTTAACAACTGTTAAAAATTTCTTTCCAGACTTTTTTACCAAACGAAAGCTTTGCTTATCTTCATCCAAAAGACCTGAGCGAACATCCATCACAAAAACAACCAAGTCCGCTTGTTGAATGGCTGAACAAACTTGCTGATCCAGCGACTTCCCCCACTTCGAATGTTTCGACCAAAGCCCCCCAGAGTCCCAAACTTCAAAATCCACTCCCCACCAAGACGCTTTTGCTTTTAAAATATCGCGAGTGACCCCTGGCTGGTTCACGACCAAGGCTTTTTTCTGGCGAATCAAACGATTGAATAAAGAAGACTTGCCCACGTTGGGGCGTCCAAGAATTAACACGCGATTCAATTCTATGACTCCAGAATGCGATGAAAAGGAGGAGCTTTTAATTTCTTCAAAGCAGAAAAAGCTGCCATCTGGGTGGCTTGTTTTTTGCTTTTCCCCGTCCCTTGGCCAACAACTTTCTGATCTACAATCGCTTCCATAACAAATACCTTTGCGTGTGGAACTCCCTTGATATCCAATATATTGTAAGTGGGAATCCTCTGGAATTTTTTTTGCACAAATTCTTGCAGAATGCTCTTATAATCTTTATTGACCGGACCTTCTTTGATTTTTTTCTCTACCAAATTCATAACGAAAATTTTTACTTTTTTATAACCTCCATCCAAGTACACCGCCCCGACCAATGCCTCCAAAACACAGGCGAGCAAACGAGGTTTGAGTTGCCCTCTGTCACGAGACTCAGACATTCCCATTTTCATCTCTTGATCCAGTTTCAGAAACAAAGCCAAGTCAGCTAAAGCATCTGTATTCACCAAAGAAGCTCTCATTTTTGACAAATCTCCCTCGTCGGCATCTGGATATTCTTGCATCAACAAATCACTGATACAAAGATCAAAAACCGCATCCCCTAAAAACTCCAAGCGTTCATTGTGTCTTTCATGTCCGCTCTCATTAGCCAAACTTTTGTGTGTCAATGATTGCTCTTTTAAATTTTGATTCGTAAAAAAGTAACCAATTCTTCTTTCAAGTGCAAACTTTTGCCGATAACTCAGACGATGAATCAAGGGTATAAGAAAATTTTTTAATTTCACCATTTGTTCTCTAACCGAATATTGCCTCTGGTAACACTGCAGTGATTTCTAAACAATTGCAATGACTCCCACACGATCACAATGCGTCCTACATAGCCGAAACGATAAGATGAATGAAATGCAAGCTTCATTTTTTTACAAAAAAATCCTAACAGCTTTGTTCTTCTTTCATCACCTTGTACATTCCCCTTCCAAGTAATGTTTTTCTTCGTTCACAAATAAAATTTTCATGCTTAGTTCTTCTGAACATTTTTTTTCTTCTGACTGAATGTCCGAAAAAGTCTTTTGATCTTTCCACCGAACGGACCAATAGTCTCTACTGAGTCCAGTGTGCCAATCCATTCGAGAAAGTGAATGAGAGTTACGCAACGGCAAAACCTTTTTGATCGTCCCGATTTGTTTTCGCAATTTCTCTTTTTGGCGATCTTCGCTGAGATGCCGTAGCAAAGCGGCTCTTTTCTTGATCACAAAAAGAGGCCAAGATTTGAGCCTAGATGCATAAGTGAATTTTCTAGGACTATAGGGAAAAACATGCATTTTCGTCCAAGGACAATCTTTTAGTAGAGAGTAGCCTTGCTCAAATTGTTCTTGTGTTTCTGAGGGAAATCCCGCTATCACGTCCATGCCCACATAGGCTGAGGGAATTTTTTTTTCAATTCGCAACAAAGTGTTTGCCACGTCTCCTGCTTCGTATTTTCTTTTCATATCTTTTAGCACTTTTGTTTCAGCACTCTGGATGCTGATATGAAAATGAGGACAAATTCGATCACAACTGAATAAATCCAAAAGCTCTCCCGTGAGTTCCAAAGGCTCTAGACTGGATAAGCGAATGCGAGGCATTCTGGTTTTTTTTAGTAAAATTCTTAAAAGTTTCGGCAAAGATTTTTTGGCTTCCATATCGGCTATGCGATAATCCCCTATGTGAATCCCGGTTAAAACCACTTCTCTCACTCCCCCATCATAAGACCTCTCGACAGATGAAACCAAATCATCGGGTGGAATGCTTCGGCTTTTCCCTCTAGCGAAGGGAATGACACAAAAAGTACAAAAGCTATTGCAACCATCTTGGATTTTTAAAAAAAATCGAGTGTGATGGCTTTCCAAAGTTCCCTCTTTTTCGAGTGATGTTTGTTTAAATATTGAAGACTGAAACACTCGCTGAGAGCGATAGCTTTTTTTGTCTAAAATCTCTGCCAGTTCACTTTTTTTGGAATTGGCCACTACAGCATCCACATTCTTCATGGAGGCAAAGGTTTCGGGTTCGATTTCAGCCGCACAACCTGTTACCACAATTTGTACTTTCGGATATTTTTTTTTGTGACGGGAAATCCATCGACGAGCCTCCCTCACGGCTTCTTCCGTCACTGCACAAGTATTGACAATATGTACTTCGTGATCTTCCGAAAAAGAATTTTCGGTCCAATTTTTTTCTTTCAAACGTTTTTGTATCAAACCGCTGTCATAGGTGTTTACTTTGCAACCAAATGTTTTGATGGAATATTGCATCTTTCTTAGTTTCTTATCTCTAATTCATCAATTCTACCCCCGCCAACCAGTTGGTCGGATCGGTACAAAACACCCGCTTGCCCAGGGGTCACAGCTTTTTGTGGTTCTTCAAACTCAAGCAAACAAGATTCATCTTGCCTGTATACGCGAGCCCAGCAACCCTTGTGATGAAAACGAATTTTCACCTGCAATCTTTCCCCCTCAGCCACTTTGTCCAACCAATTCAAATCTTTCAAACGAGCTCGCTCGCTGTAAAGAGAGGACTCTTCTCCCAGCCACAAGGTATCCGTTTTGACATCTATTTTCATTACATAGAGGGCTTTGTCAGAGGCGACATTGAGTCCCTTGCGTTGGCCGTAGGTGAAGTGATAAAGCCCCTCATGCTCACCCATGAGCTCCCCAGAGGGATAGCGTCTGATCGGACCTTTACTTTGCTTTACATTTTGTTTTTCAATAAAATCCGCATAGCCCTTTGAACCCACGAAGCAAAGTCCCGTTGAGTCTTTTTTCTTAAACACTTCGAGCCCCTTGGCTTTCGCGATCTCTCTCACCTCCTGCTTTTCCATGTTGCCAACGGGAAAGAGCAAGGAGGGAATGATTTCAGGGGAAATAGTGAACAAAAAATAGGTTTGATCCTTCCAATCATCCGTGCTTTTGCAAATAATTAGGCGACCATTTGTTGTTTTCTTGATTTTCGCATAGTGCCCAGTTGCAAGAAAATCACAGTGTAGTTCCTTCATCTTTTGCAAAAGATAGTCAAATTTCAAATAGGTGTTACAATCCACACAAGGGATAGGGGTTTTTCCCTCTAGATAAGAATTTACAAATTTGTCAATGACCTGGGTTTTAAAACGAGCTTCGCAGTTCAGTACATAAAAGGGAATCTCCAGTTTTTGGCAGACCACCCTTGCGTCTTCCACATCCACACTGGAGCAACAAGTTCCATGGCCCTCTTGCTGCATGTCTGAATCTGGAGCAGAATGATCCCACACTTGCATGGTAATGCCCACCACATCATAGCCTTGGTCTTGCAAAAGAAGGGCAGACACACTGCTATCCACGCCCCCGCTCATAGCCATCAAAACACGTTTTTTTTTCTTCATCGTTTTCATTTTATTTTTTTAACAAACAGTTGGGAAAAATCCAAACGATTATTTTTGAATCCTCATTTGCTCAGAAAAACTAGATATGCGTTTTACAGAAAGAGTCAGATCAGAGACAAAATCATCCAGCTCTTCTTTTTTCGTAGCAAGTCCCAAACTCACTCGAAAAGTGGAGCGAGCTTCTTTTTCACTAAACCCCATGGATATCAGAACACGACTGGGATTGAGACTTCCTGAATGACAAGCAGAACCCACACTGAAAGAGTAGCCTTTTAGGTCCATATTCATGAGTAAAGTTTCTCCATCCACCCCCGGAATGTAAATGGCTGAAGTGTTTGGCAGTCTCTCCCCTTGAGAACCGATGACGTGAGCAGAACTTAGTTGGGATAAAATATTTTTTTCCATTTGGTCTCTGAGCTCTTTTAAGCGAGCAAATTCTTTTAGGATCAAATCTCCTTTCTCGCAAACAGCTCCAAAACAAAGCATACCCAAAATATTTTCTGTCCCCGCCCTTCTGGTTCTTTCTTGAGGCCCTCCGTGAATGAGGCTTTCTGGCAAAATTCCCTTTCGACAATAAAGAAGCCCTGTTCCTTTTAGGGCATAGGTCTTGTGAGCAGAAAAACTTGCCGTATCCACGTCCAGTTCCTGTAAATTCACTGGCCTTTTCCCCAGTGCCTGAACCGCATCACAGTGAAAGAAAGCTCCCGCTTTGCGAGCCATTTGAGACAGACGATGGATCGGAAACACGTGGCCCGTTTCGTTGTTGGCGTACATGATCGAAACCAAAAAAGTTTTTTCACTCAAAGCCTCTTTGTAAGCTCTTTCATCCAGCTTTCCTTCTTTGGAAACGGGAATGATAATTTGTTTCATGCCCTTTGCCTTCAAAATATCCATAGGGGCTTTCACGCTTGGGTGTTCGACAGTAGACATGATGATTTCATTTCTATCAGAGCGTGCAGGAAAATACTTCTCATGGAGGCCCTTGATAGCCATATTGTTGGCCTCACTGGCTCCACTGGAAACCACCAACTCAAGAGGACGACAGCCTATGAAACGAGCCACTTGCACCTTTGAGGACCAGAGGGCAGAGCGAGCCAACTGGCCTGTTCTGTGAACAGAACTAGGGTTTCCCCAAACAGAAAACCACTCATTGATTTTGTCCAGAAGAAATTTGGCTGGAGGAGTGGTGGCGTTATAGTCTAGGTAGACACGCTTTGTATCAGATAAAACTTCCATAAATCAGTCCAAAAGATAGCTTTTTACCACAAAAAACTGAGCTTTGTTAGTGTGCTTTCTGTTTGAAAATGAGGAAGCTTGATCCGATAAGGGAAGGGGGAAAGGAAGCAATGGCATGGAAAGTGTAAAAAAAGAGCAAAAAACTCCAATGGTTCTTAGTATGAAAGACATGAAAAAGTGGCAAAAGGCCCTAAATGTTGCAGAAATCGATTATTCCAATTGGCAAAAACTTTGCAAAGATCAAGATCTTACTTTTTGGGCTCTGAAAGAAAAAAACCTGCCTTCTGAACCATATTTTGAATGGGCAAGAAATCACTATGGAATTCCCAGTCTAGACGGGAATTTTTTTGACAACATGATCATCAACCAAGAACTATGGAATGAAGTGAAAGATCAAGAAAATTGGAGCGAATCTTTTCTTCCCATTTATAAATGGGACAACATTGTATTTGCTGGTTGCGTAGAACCTCCGGTAAATAAAAAAAATGATCACGTCGTTCCCATTTTGACTGAGCCAAAATATTTGGAAATGTTCTGGCAGAAAATCACCACCGTATTGGATCCAGCAAGCAATAAAAGCAAAGAAGTAGCCAGTGAGAAGGCACAGCCCAGTAAAGTTCGACCACCTGCCGATTCAAGTGTAGCGAAAAAAGCGTATAACGAAGAAGAAAGTCCTTCTGCAATAAGCAAGATTACTCAGTTTATTTTTCATGCTATTTTCACCAACAAGAAGGGTGAGAAAAAAGAAACAGCAAATTATACTGAGGTTTTTGAATTATCGAAAAAATATTTTTCAGGAGCCATTGTATTTGCTTTTCAAAACCAAAAATTTATCCCGATTAAGTGGAGTAAAAACTTAGATGGTCCCACTACACCTATTGAGACCAAGGAAGCCTCCATGTTTAGGCTGATCTGCTCTAGCAAGCAATCCTACCATGGCTACGTTATAAAAAATGAAAAGCATCTAAAATTTTTTCAATCTTGGGGATTTGAAAAATTACCCAGTCATGCGACCCTTATTCCCGTATTGAACGAAGAAAAAAAAATGACGGGAGCTTTTTTGGGCATAGCAGATGCAGTGGTTGATTCCGCTCATTTAGATGAAATCAACAAATGGACGGAATATCTTACCTCATCAATTGCCAAAAAATTGAAAAAACCCCTTGCTGCCTAGAAAAAGATTTTCAGTACCTGAATAGCGTAGGTTTAAAAACAGAATTGATATATTTTCGTTTAATTTTAATATTTTTTTCTATCTCTTTGTTTATGGTGAGCATCTTTCTTGTTTCTTTAGATATGGGATATTTTTTTAGCTCTTCTTCTCTAAAACTAACTTCATCTCGCTTTATTTTTTGAAAAAATAATATACATGTATCATTCATTCCATAAGCAATAATTGTTTTGTAACCAGCATAAGTTAAGGTACTATATAAAATATTAGCTGGAGAACCAGCTAATTGAGTTGCCTCTTCCCCAAAAATTTCTCTCTCGCATTCCTTTAAAGGAGAATCTATGACAACAAAAGCATCTTCTTTTAAAAGATGGCTAAGATTTTTATAAAATTCAAGGCTATAGAGTCTAGACAAATCAAAAGTATATGGAAAAGGAACATCAACAAAAATAGCATCATAGGTGCTTTTGGCTTTGCTTACATATTCAAAACCATCCCCTAGAATAGTATTCAATTTGTGATTTAAAAGAGCTCCTTGGCTCACAGTACTGACAGGTTTATAGTATCTTCCTACTTTCATCATAATAGGATCAATCTCCACTTGTGTAATTTTTTTGATTCCTTTATAAAATTTTAGAATCTGTGAAATTAACAACCCTTCTCCTCCACCTAAAATTAAGATATTTTTGGGCTCTTTTCCTGCCAAAAGAGCCCCTCCAACTGCTTCAGCTTCATGGTAGGATAGCCAAAATACTTGATCAAATTGCCAAAATCTATTCAGGAAAAGAGTGACTCCATGATTATGAAATGGAAAACTCGATTGAGCAAAATTTCTTAAAAAATTTGAAAGCATAATATCGCCATTTTGATAAGAAGTCCGAACTCTTAATACTTGATTGTAATTATCCAACAAAGAAAAAAAATCTCTCGCTGCTTTAAAACTAAATTCCGACAAACCCACTCGCAAATAAGAAGATTTTAAATTAATTTGCAAAATCTCTTTTTGCCAAAAATTCCCTGTGTAAAGTATAAATATAGATACTAAAATAGCAAAACTTTTTTTTAAGGAAAGATTTTTATAAAAACCAAAAGATTCCATCAAAATAATTAGGTTTATAAAACCAATCAGTATGCAAGAATGAATCAGACCAAAAATTGGCACAATTAAAAGGGTAATTAACAAGCTTCCAACAAAACCTCCCATGCAGCTAGCTGCCAATAAAGCTCCAGTTTCATACAAAGCCCCATTGATATTTTTTTTCATTTTTGTCAATCTTAACCAGATAGGAAGTTCAAATCCAGAAAGGAAACCAACAAAAAAAAGAATAATTTGTGAAAAAAAGATAAAAATAAAATCTTTTACCTGCCCTGAAAATAAGTTATTTATATCCGAAAAAAACCAAAGATTTAACAAAGTATGTGAAAAAAAGATAAAAAAAACAGCCAGACCACCTAGAAGAGCCAACAAAATTTCAATATAAAAAAAGACCTTGAGTGGAGGCTCTCGAATCAGGGATTTGGCATAATAAATTCCACCAATTCCCATCCCCAATAAAAAAAAACCAAATGAGACACTGTAACTAAGTATATAGTGACCTGTTGTCTCAGCTAAAGATCTAGCCATCAAAAATTGATAGCTCATACTGCAAAAAGACAGAATGAAAATTCTTACAAAAATCATTGGTCCTCCCTAAGAATCAATTTGAGCTAGTATCTGAATAGCGTAGGCTTAAAAACAGAATTGATGTATTTTTGTTTAATTTTAATATTCTTTTCTACATCTTTATGTATAAGCAACTCTCTTTTCCCTCCTTTGGATAAAGAATATTTTTCAATTTCTGTTTTAGTAAACTCAATTTTATCTCGTTTTATTTTTTGAAAAAATAGTATACATGTATAATTCATTCCATAAGCAATAATTGTTTTGTAACCTGCATAAGTTAAAGTGCTATACAAAATATTAGCTGGAGAACCAGCTAGTTCAAACATTGTTCCACCGAATAAAAATATTTTCTGACATCCTTTCAAAGGAGAATCCATCACAACAAATCCATCTTCTTCTAAAATATGACCAAGATTTTTATAAAATTCAAAACTATAAAGTCTAGACAAATCAAAAGTATATGGCATGGGTACATCTATAAAAACAGCATCATAAGTGCTTTTGGATTTGCTCACATATTCAAACCCATCACCTATAATAGTAGTTAATTTATTGCTCAAAAGAGCTTCCTTGCTCACGGCACTTATGGGCCTATAATATCTTCCTACCTTAATTAAGACAGAATCAATATCGATTTGTGTAATTTTTTTGATTCCCTTATAAAACTTTAACATCTGTGAGATCATCAATCCATCCCCTCCACCCAAAATTAAAATATTTTTAGGTTCTTTACCCGCCAAAAGAGTTCCTCCAACCACCTGAGCTTCATGGTTGGATACCCAAAATGCTTGATGGAACTGCCAAAATCTATTCAAAAAAAGAACGATTCCATATTCACTAAATGAAAATCCTAATCGCTTGGAATTTTTTAAAAAGTTGGAGGGCATAATATCAATATTTTGGTAAGGAGTACGGACTCTTAAAATTTCCTCATAATCATGAGATAAGGACAAAAAATCTTTCGCTGCTTTAAAGCTAAATTCCGACAAACCTAATTCTAAATAAGAAGATTTTAAATTCATTTGCAAAATCTCTTTTTGCCAAAAATTCCCTGCGTAAAGCAAGAATATAGATGCCAAAATAGCAAAACTTTTTTTTAAAGAAAGACTTTTATAAGAAACAAAAGTCTCAATCAAAACTATTAAGTTTATCAAACCAATCAGTACACAGGCATTGAGTAGACCAAAAATTGGCACAATCAAAAGTGTGATTAACAAGCTTCCAGCAAAACCTCCCATGTAGCTAGCTCCCAGTAAAGCTCCAGTTTTGTATAATATTGCTTTAGAATCTTTTTTTATTTCTGCCAATTTTAACCAAATAGGAAGTTCAAAACCAGAAAAAAAGCCAACAAGAAAAAGAAAAATTTGTGAAACCAGTATAAAGAGAAAATCTCTTGCAATTCCAGAAAAGAAGTTATTCATGTCTGAAAAAAACAATAAATTCAGAAAAGTATGTGAAAAAAAGATAAAAAAAACAGCTAAACCACCTAAAAGAGCTAAGAAAATTTCAATATAAAAAAAGACCTTGAGTGGAGATTTTTGAATCAAAGATTTGGCATAATAAATTCCACCAATTCCCATCCCAAGCAAAAAGAAGCCAAAGGATACGCTATAGCTAAATATATAATAGCTTGTTGTTTCGGCCAAAGATCTGGCCATCAGGAGTTGATAACTCATACTACAAAAAGACAAAATGAAAATTCTTATAAAAATCATTAGTAATTCTCAACAATCAATTTCACTTAGTATCTGAAGAATGTGGGCTTGAAAACGGAGTTGATATACTTTCGCTTGATTTCAATACTTTTTTTTATATCTTTATTTATAACCAACTCTTTTTCTCTTCTCTTAGATAAGGGATATTTTTTCATTGCTTTTTTCTTAAAACTAATTTCATCTCGCTTTATTTTTTGAGCAAATAAAAGACACGACCTTGTCCTACCGTAAATGATAATTGTGTTGTAACCAGCATAAGTTAGTGTGCTATACAAAATATTAACCGGAGAACCAGAAAACTGAAATCCTTCTTCATTAAATAAAGCTGCCTTCCCACACTCAATCGAACGAGCATCCATCAAAATAAAACCATCTTCCTCTAGAAGATGACTGAGATTTTTATAAAATTCAAAGCTATAAAGCCTAGATAAATCAAAAGTGTATGGAGAGGGGAATTGTATAAACACAGCATCATAAGTATCCATGGTTTTGCTCACGTAGTCAAAAGCATCATCTATGATAATATTCAGTTTATGCTTCAGAAGGTCTTTTGGGTTCAAACTACTTATGGGTTTATAGGATCTTCCTATTTTGATCATGAAGGGATCAATATCCAATAATGTAATTTTTCTAACTCCCTTATAAAATTTTAGAACTCGTGGGAGCCCTAAACTATGTCCTCCTGCCCCTACAATCAAAATATTTTTAGGTTCTCCACCTGCTAAAATAGCTCCTCCAACCAATGAAGTATCATAATAATCTACCCAGCTTTCTCGTACCCAGTTTTCTCGTACCCAGCTTTCTCGATTGAATTTGTCTAGGGAAAATTCAAATTGATGAAACCTATTCAGAAAAAGATGGAGAGTACGATCTCTAAATGGAAAATTCCGTTGAGAGGAATTTCTTAAAAAATTGAAAAGTATAATGTCTACATTTTGATAAGTAGTCCGAACTCTTAAAATTTCATTATAATCATCCAACAAAGAAAAAAAATCTTTTGCTGCCTTAAAACTAAACTCCGACAAACCCACCCGCAAATAATAAGATTTCAAATTCATTTGCAAAATCTCTTTTTGCCAATAATTTCCCATATAAAGGAAAAATATAGATACCAAAATGGCAAAACTTTTTTTTAAAGAAAGATTTTTATAAGAAACAAAAGTCTCAATCAAAATAATTACATTTATAAACCCAATCAATATACAAGAGCTGATGAGTCCAAAAATTGGTGCAATCAAAAGTGTAAGTAACAAACTTCCAGCAAAACCTCCCATGTAGCTAGCTGCCAATAAAGCTCCAGTTTTGTTTAAAATTCCTTGGGAATTTTTTCTTGCTTCTGCTAATTTCAACCAAATGGGAAGCTCAAAGCCGGAAAAAAAGCCAATAAGAAAAAGAAAACTTTGTGAAAAAAAGATAAAGATAAAATCTTTTGCATTTCCAGAAAAGAAGTTATTCATGTCTGAAAAAACCAATAGATTTAGCAAAGTATGTGAAAAAAAGATAAAAAAAACAGCTAAACCACCTAAAAGAGCTAAGAAAATTTCAGTAGAAAAAAAGACCTTGAGTGGAGATTTTTGAATCAAAGATTTGGCATAATAAATTCCACCAATTCCCATCCCAAGCAAAAAGAAGCCAAAGGAAATACTATAACCAAATATATGATGTTGTGTTATTTCAGCTAAAGATCTAGCCATCAGAAGTTGATAACTCATACTACAAAAAGACAAAATGAAAATTCTTACAAAAATCACCGGCAATTCCCAAAAATAAGTTTAATCTAATATCTGAATAGCGTAGGTTTAAAAACAGAATTAATATACTTTTTCTTAATTTTAACATCTTTTTTTACATCTTTATTTATAACTAAATTTCTTTTTCCTATCTTAGATAGCGGATATTTCTCAATCTCTTCTTTACTAAAATTAACCTTATCTCGTTTTATTTTTTGAAAAAATAGCATGCATGGTTCTGTTGTACCATAAGGAATAACTGTTTTGTAACCAGCATAAGTTAGGGTGTTATAAAGAATATTCATTGGAGAATCAGACAGCTGAAGTATTTTCTCAACAAATAAAGATGTTTTCAAACACTCTTTGGTAGGAGAATCTGTTACAACAAAACCATCTTCTTCTAAAAGATGGCTAAGATTTTTATAAAATTCAAAGCTATAGAGCCTAGACAAATCAAAGGTATATGGAAAAGGTATATCTATAAAAATAGCATCATAGGTGCTTTTGGATTTGCTCACATACTCAAAGGCATCACCTATAATAGTAGTTAATTTATGACTCGACAAAGCTTCTTGGTTCACGACATTTATGGGCCTATAATACCTTCCTACTTTAATTAAGGCGGAATCAATATCAACTTGGGTGATTTTTTTAATCCCCTTATAAAGCTTTAACATCTGTGAGATGAGTAGCCCATCCCCTCCACCTAAAACTAAGACATTTTTAGGTTCTTTATCCGCCAAAAGTACCCCTCCAATCGCAAGCATTTCATGATAGATTAACCAAAATTTTTCTTCAAACTGTGTAAATCTATTCAGAAAAAGAACAATTCCAGATCCACTGAATGTAAAAGAATTATGAACGGGATTTTTTAAAAAATTGGAAAGCAAAATATCAACATTTTGATAAGGAGTACGGATTCTTAAAACTTCTCCATAATGATGAGATAAAGAAAAAAAATCTTTTGCCGCATTAAAACTAAATTCCGACAAACCCACTTGTAAATAAGAAGATTTTAAATTAATTTGCAAAATCTCTTTTTGCCAAAACCCACCTGTATAAATAACAAATATAGATGCCAAAATAGCAAAACTTTTTTTTAAAGAAAGATTTTTATAAGAAACAAAAGTCTCAATCAAAACAATTACATTTATAAAACCAATTAATATACAAGAACTGATGAGTCCAAAAATCGGCGCAATCAAAAGTGTAAGTAACAAGCTTCCAGCAAAACCTCCCATGTAGCTAGCTGCCAATAAAGCTCCAGTCTTGTTTAAAATTCCTTGGGAATTTTTTCTTGCTTCTGCTAATTTCAACCAAATGGGAAGCTCAAAGCCGGAAAGAAAGCCAACAAGAAAAAGAAAAATTTGTGAAAAAAAGATAAAGAGAAAATCCTTTATCCGTTCTGAAAAGAAGTTATTCATGTCTGAAAAAAACCAAAGATTTAGCAAAGTATGTGAAAAAAAGATAAAAACAACAGCCAAACCACCTAAAAGAGCTAATAAAATTTCCGTATAAAAAAAGACCTTGAGTGGAGATTTTCGAATCAAGGATTTGGTATAATAAATTCCACCAATTCCCATCCCAAGCAAAAAGAAACCAAAAGAGGCACTATAACTAAGTATATGATGACCTGTTGTTTCGGCTAAAGCTCTGGCCATTAAGAGTTGGTAGCTCATACTACAAAATGCTAAGAATAATACTCTTAGAAAAATCACGCCCTCGTTCCTAAAAATAGGTATTCTCGTAAAGGAATCAAATGAGAATCAAACAACCATAAAAGAGTAGCAATAAGGAGCAAAAATATAACGATCAATTTTTCTTTACCAAATTTTTTAAAAGGAGCAAGCCTATAGGCAGCTAGAAGATTGATAATAGCGATAGTGGTAGCTGCTTTAAAAAGTCCCAATGTGAAAAAAAATATAGGAAATAGTAAAGATGCAACAAACATGCCTACAAAATCAAATCCCAAGACATAAAATTTTTCTTCAATCTTATTTCTTATTTTCATTAGTAATGGTAATTCCAGCCCAGAGACAATTCCCACAGCTAAAATGGGTATAAAGAAAATAATGTATCTAAGTGTTGTAGGATAAAATGTTGTCACTTGTGCCAAAATAATCCCCACATACAGCCCAATAAGTGCGTAAATAGCTAAGGCTATCTCAATATAAAAAAGTTGCTCAATATACTTTGACTTATCCGTTAACCTATCACACAAAAAAGCTCCCAAACCCAAGCCTAGGATAAAAACTCCAATTCCCAAACTATAACTGAAAATAACACTTCCAATAAAGATAGATATCAATTGAGAAAAAATGAGTTCATAAAATAAGCTACAAAAAGCTAGAAGAAAAGTAATGAACATGAACTCTTTTTTATTTTCTATCTGTTTCATTGATTTTTTTTCCTTTCAAAAGAAAAAGTATGATCCTAGGCATTTTTTTAATATTATTCACCCACGACACTACTTTATTTGGTCAATAAGAACAAGCCTTAAAGTCCGTCAGCATCTATGTTGCGAGATGATTCTTTCTTTAAGGTAACTGCCCACTCGCACCGAAAATTCCGTAAGGATGAGAGCTTGCATTACACCAATAAGTAAATATAACTCAGCAAATTCAAAAAAATGATTGTTTCCATATAGACCCAAAACAGAAAAAAGCCTTTGGTACAAAAATAGAAAAACAAAATGTGTGATGTAACATATTCCAAAACGTCTTACCCATGATAGAGAGCAAAGCCAGTGCACAATCTTCATTTGAGAAAAAAAAGTATTTACTCTAGAGAGAAGTGATATGCGAATAAAAAATAAGATAATAATAAAATGACTCCAAAAAATAATTGGATCTCGTGTAAGGGCAAGACAGTAAATCTCTACCTCAAATGGTTTCTGATAATAGCCTCCCCATTGGGGGAAAGCTATTATAAATAAGAAAAGCCAGATAAAAATTTCTTTGACTTGCCAAGTCGATAGAATAGCCAAAGCTTTTTTTCCAACCCAAGTTCCCAAACCATAGCAAAACCATATTAGCCCAATCCAAGGGAATATTGGAAACACAATGTACTCAGAATGACCTGCTTCAACACAACTCCCCACCAATATACCTTTTAAGTAAGAAGGCCCTGGTAGTATCCATTTCCAGATGGGCATCCATAAAAGTATGAATCCCATGCAAAAAGAGAGAACAATAAGTTTTTTAAATCTCTTTATCAAATAAAGAGAAAAAGTACTTACACTCAAAAACGTAAAAATATCCCAGCTAGTGTAAAAAGTTCCAAGGGTTCCTGAATAAGAAAAGAACAAAACAATATGCCCTAGGAGTATAAGGGCGATGAGTTTCTTCCACCGATCTTTAGAGCTTGGTTTCAAGCCATAAAAAAAAGGTGGGAAAGCAATAAGTATGAAGATATTTAGCACCAAAAAAGCTCTATGAATATTTATCATGTTGCCGGTTATGGGCAGTAGAAAATTGTTGTGAAAAAATATCTCACACAAGTGATAATATATAATATTGAGAATGGAGAAAAATCGAAGAACATCTAGACAGTAAAAACGACTTGGAAATTTATTTTTACTAAAATTTTCTTTACATATATCCATGAGAAATAAACCAGCTATTCACTTCATGAGTTTACAATTAACTCTTAGAATAGAAAATTTTTCTTCAATATTATCTTTTCGAATCCAGAATGAAAACTTATTTGTTGAAAAAGATGTTTGATGCATATTGTGATATATTGATTGTGCATTGCAATCCAATTTGTTAGCATCCCATTTGTCGATCATGCGGAGTTTTTGGTCTTTTAAATGTGGGTACCAGAATGAAAAATTTTTACACAAAAATAATGATGATATTAAAGCCTGAATCAAGCTCAGTGAGCCTAGTTTTTGGTCTAATTTTGATTGCTATCTGGATCTTGGCAGTTGGAACATTAGTATCCAATAGTTTTCAATCTCAAGACCATGTGCTGGCCAGAGCTGAAGCCAATGATTTTTATTCTGGCTTAGACTATTATCTAAAACAATCTTGCGATTTGAATTTTTCTGGCAAACCTTTTCCCTATTCTACAGAAGCCTCTCCTGAGGATTCTGAGCTAAGTATTGATATTAATGGGTACAAAACTGGAAGCTATTTGCAAAAAGATAATATACTCAAGACAGGAAGCATTATTGATGGTAGGTGGCGAATTAAAAAGCTTAGTTGGAAACATAAAAACTCTGTACCAGTCCAAGCATATCTATTCAAGGAGCAAAAATACAAATTGGTTATTGGAAGAATCGAACTTTTATCAGAAATTATTCCTGAAGCTCAGCCCGCAGAAGCCTTTGAATTGCCTCTGTATCAGTTTGATATACTTTTTCTCCTAAATCCTGTGACACATGTGGTAGAGACCTGCCAAGTAATGTTTGAAGATGAAAAAATTTGCGAATCTTTACATGCAATCTATGATCCCTCTACCAGTACTTGTTTATTGAACCAAAATTGTTTTTCTAAAAGCAGGGCTAATAACTGCATACCCGATCCAGATTCTGATATTCCCAATACAGGAAATTCGATCTGCCACGAGGTTTTGCAGTCACATAAATACATTGAATACAACAGTAAAGATAAAGATGGTTATTTTGCTTCATGCCCCAGTGATTCAACTGTGCTTTTTTCCACTACATTATATGGATCAAAAAAGCAAAGTTGTGGAGAAAATTGTACAAACACCTACTCAGTAAGACTAAAGATGAATAATTGCATTGTCTGTAAAAGCAGACCCTAATGCTACTTTAATAAAAATAAGCTCTACAGTCTATCAACATTTATAGCGCAAGATGGTCCTTTCTTTGAGATAGTTTCCTGCCCGTATCGAAAACTCCGTAAGAATGAATGCTTGCATTGCACCAATGAATAGATATAATTCAGCAAATTTAAAAAAATGATCAGTTTCATATAGATCGAAAAAAGAAAAAATCTTTTGGTACAAAAATAGAAAAATAAAATGTGTGATATAACATATTCCAAAACGTTTTACCTACAGCAGAGAACAAAGCCAGTGCATAATTTTTATTTGAGAAAGAAAAATATTTACTCTAGAAAGAAGTGATATACGAATAAAAAATAATTGGATTTTGGGTAAGGGTAAGACAATAAATCTCTACTTCAAATGGTTTCTGATAATAACCTCCCCATTGAGGCAAAACCATATTAGCCCAATCCAAGGGAATATTGGAAACACAATATACTCGGCAATGACCTGCTTCAATACAACTCCCCACCAATATACCTTTTAAGTAAGATTCCCTTAGCAGGATCCACTCCCAGATGGGCATCCATAAAAGCATAAATCCCATCCATGGCTACTACCTACAATGCTAAGATTTGGGGTAGCCAGAGGCAGGACCCTTTCTTTCACGCTACCACCTAAAAAAGCTATGTGGGGAACTAGCGATAAAGAGTAATTACTTCGGTGATTATTTTTTTTTCTTTATTTGGTGCTTGTAATCCTCTTTTCTGCTGCTTCGCTAGAGGGCTGTTAGCTGATGCCATTGATGGGGGGGGATGTCTTTCTCCTCCATAGCTTTTCTGGAGATATCTTTTGTCATAAGGTGTGAGAGCTCGCAGAGCTCGAAGGACGGGATTACTACTAAAATATGCTTCCATTATTGACATAGAACCACTAGGTGAATGCCCTAAACCCAAGCAATGCCCTAACTCATGAAGAATGGTAGAAGGTAAATCAAAGTTACGAATATCTAAAGGATCGTAAGTAAAGCCGACAAAATCTAATTGTGCGTTCCAGTTCACTAGAACACTAGCAGCGATTATCTGTCCGTGTTCGTAAGGAGTACCCTCATATTCAACTATCATTCTACGGAAGGCCCGGGCTATTACATCAGGGGTGTAGATAGGTAAATCTCGTTGGTTGACATGAATTGACACTACACCATTCTCATAAACTAGTCCATCTATGTTATCTACTCTAACGCTTGGAACTTTAAAACCGTTCAATCCGTTCAATCCGTTTTTATTCCACTCCTCCATCATTCGTTCAAAAGCATTGATGCCACGAGAATCTCGGGTGTCTTCTAGATCCTTGCCAAAAAATGTACTGATTTTAGTAGTGATACCTTTACGTAGCATATCCTCGGACCAGCGCTTCCATCCGTTTATTGACGGGGAAGAGTGGAGATAATAAATGGCCTCAGAGCAAGCAGAGCTTTTTCCATTTACTGTTTGTTTGGCAGAATAATAATTACCTCCATAACTTGTCTCTAGCTCAGAGGGGACTGTAAATCTTCCACTGCTATCTACAAAAATATTGGCACCAGAACCAGAACAAAGAGAGTTTTTATACAAGCTAACCCTTGCATCCTTTTCTAAATTTGTAATTTCTAATGTTGGTGTGTCATCAGTTCCTTGGCTACTACCTACAAGGATAAGATTTGGGGTGGCCAGAGGCAGGACCTTTTCTTTCAAGCTACCACCTAAAAAAACTTTGATTCTCAGTCTCTCAAATGCTTGAACTTTTACATCTAATGACCACATCACAAAAAGGAGTAGTGATAAATGAAGGAGATATTGTACTATTTTTTTCATTTTTATATCATATATCAAAGTTAAGAGAAAAAAAAGAAGGGGAAAGCAATAAAAGTGATTATCAGTTTAAAAATGTACATATACTTGGTGCACTGGTAGTTTAAAACACATGTTCGATCAGAATTATGTTGTAGCAGAGAAAATTTTACAATTCTTTGCCAAAAACCAAAATAAAGAGTAATCACTTCGGTGATTATTTTTTTTCTTTATTTGGCACTTCTAATGCTCTTTCCTGTTGTTTCGTTAGAGGGCTACTATCTGGTGCCATTGATGGAAGATGTCTTTCCCCTCCATAGCTTTTCTGGAGATACCTTTTGTCGAATAGCCATAAAAAAATAGCGATAAGAAGTAAAAATATAACGATCAATTTTTCCTTACCAAATTCTTTCGAGGGAGAAAGCCTATAGGTAACCAGAAGATTGATAATAGAGATAGTGGTTGCTGTTTTAAAAAGCCCCAATGTGAAAAAAGATATAGGAAATAACAGAGATGCAACAAACATACCCACAAAATCAAATCCTAAGACATAAAATTTTTCTTCCATTTTATTCCTGATTTTCATTAGTAATGGTAGTTCCAATCCAGAGACAATCCCTACGACTAAAATAGGTATAAAGAAAATAATGATGATGCTAAAATCTGAATCAAGATCAGTGAACTTAGTTTTTGACCCAATTTTGATTGCTATCTGGATCTTTGCAGTTGGAAAACTAGTATCCAATAAATTTCCAATCTCAAGAGCATGTGCTAGCTAAAGCTGAAGCTAATGATTTTTATTCTGGTTTGAATTATTATCTAAAACAATCTTGCAAATTGAATTTTTCTGGCAAAGTTTTTCCCTATTCTACAGAAGTTCCTCCAAAAAAGTCCGAAATAAGTATTGATATTAGTGGGTACAAAACCGGGAGCTATTTACAAAAAGATAATATACTTAAAACTGGAAGCATTATTGATGGTAGGTGGCGAATTAAAAACCTCAGTTGGAAACATAAAAACTCTGTACCAGTCCAAGCATATCTATTCAGGGAGCAAAAATACAAATTGGTTATTGGAAGAATCGAACTCCTCTCAGAAATTATTCCTGAAGCTCAGCCCACGAAAGCCTTTGAATTGCCTCTGTATCAGTTTGATATACTTTTTCTCCTAAATCCCGTGACACATGTGGTAGAGACCTGCCAAGTAATGTTTGAAGATGAAAAAATTTGCGAATCTTTATATGCAATCTATGATCCCTCTACCGGCACTTGTTTGCTGAACCAAAATTGTTTTTTTAAACAAATGGTAAATAATTGCATACCCGATCCAGATTCTGATATTCCCAATACAGGAAATTCGATCTGCCATGAAGTTCTACAATCATATAAATACATTAAATACTACAGTAAAGATAAAGACGGTTATTTTGCTTCATGCCCCAGTGAATAACTGCATTGTCTGTAAAAACAGACCCTGATTTTTTATTATTATCTGGAACAAATTGTATACTTACCGAGGAGAGCACCTGTAAGAGTTCATACAATTGTTGTAGGTGCCGTCACACGCTCCTGAGTTCCGCGCACATCTCGTCGTACTACTACCATGCATACGATATACTCTTTCCGCACAGCAAGTGTTCTTTTTTCTCTGACAATAAGTACTACAATGTACGCAAGTATTGCTATTCTTACTCCAAGTACCATTGACACACGTGTAGCTACATCCACCACCAAGTATACATCTTCCTGATGTCTTACCATGAATCCTCGGCAGCAGTTGACAGTGGTTATATCCCCAAGTCCCATCACACCAAACAGCAGGTTGACATAATGAACCACCTCCTCCTTCGCTATCTACAATCATCTTCTTCCAAGTGCCATTAACACATTCATATCTACAACCACCGGTGTAACCACCAGCACATTCTCCTCCTGACTGACCATGCTCACTAGCAGACAACTCACAGTTATCACTTGTGGTTGTTGCAACACATGTGGCAGAACAAAAATCGGTGGAAGCACTCTGCCAAGTACCGTCATTGCACTCGTACGAACACTCACCCGTATAACCCTCTGCGCAAGTACCTGCTTGGACTGTGTCGTGCTGAGTTATTCTCACATTACAGTTATCCTTTGTTTCAGTGTTACAGCCACACTCAGAGCGAACCTTTTCCCAGTTGCCATCATTACATTTATACCCACAATAGCCGTAGATGGACCCGACCGTACAAAGACCCTGGTATGTTTTATCGTGCTTGGCTAAGGTGTGATACATATTGCAAAAACCAACTATCTCAGAATCACAAGTCCTCGGTACCCCGCAAGTGTTCAAAGATTTTGTCCATCTACCATCATTGCAGGTGTAGCTACACTCACCACCATATGGACATGTTCCTGAACTTCTACCACTACCAACACTTGCGAGCGAACAATACTCGATCATCTTATCTCCCAAACAATTGTTAGGCAAACGACAAGTGTTGGAGGTAGCAGGGGATGTATCCTTCCAGATAGAGTCAAAACATTTAAATTTGCACTCTCCTACGTAGTCTGATGCACATGTGCCTGACTTGTCACCGTGAGAAGTAACAAGCACTTTACAGGAAGAATCTCTGAATGAAGTATTGCTGCATGACCTTCCTGCACGACAAGTATCAGTGGAAGGCTCCCACTCACCGTCGTGGCACCTATATCTACAACTACCGAAGTCTTCGCAACGCCCTCTTGTTGTTACTCCGTGAGAAGCGACAGTTAAGTTGCATCTTCCCCCCTTGCGAGTTCCACTACACGATTTGCCTAGGCGACAGGTATGATGAAAACCAGGACTATTCCAACGACCATCCACACAAGTGTAGCCACATTCTCCCACATAGCCAGGCCCACATGTCCCAGAGGCTTTCTCACCATGCTTAACACCAGAAGAAGGATTCACAGAATGGCAACTTCTGGAGCCAGCTACTAAGGTGCTACCAGAACATGTGTTGAATGGACGACATGCGTGATTGTAAGATTCTTCATAGGTCCCTCTAACAAGATCATCGTACGATATCCGAACTGGATCATAGCTGGTAAGAGGAAGATATTCCCAAGTTTCATCATTGCATTTGTGCTTGCATTTTCCTGCATAGCCCTCATTGCAATCTCCCGATGTACCCTCATGTTCAACCTCTTTGAGTGAACAATCAAGACTACTAATAGTTTTTGCACTACATTTCCTTGGCAAATGGCAATAGTCATCATCATTATATCTACTAGTTTTTAACCAATTCCCATTATTGCATTCGGATTCACATTTACCTAGGTAACCAGCTTCACAAGTAGTCACAGCATCACTAGCTTTCTCACTGTGTCTACGTCCTTTTGAAACCACACAATGTCCTTCTGTTGCGACTGGAGCAGTTGGAACACATGGATCGTAACATACGATAGGAGGTGGAGTGGGGTGTGTTTTGTCCTTACACAAACCAGCTTTCCAATCAGCACCATCAACAGGAGAACCAAACCATTCACCCGCTTGCCAGATACCATTATTCCAAGTCCCCGAGGTCCAAGTTCCTCCCTTCCACAAACAGTGCTCCAATTTTGTTGAAGAGGTACACCAAGTGCCATCATTCCAAGTACCCTCGTGCCAAATCACCTCATTATCACCGGTAAGCTCAACAATCTCATCCGATGTACTAGCTGATGATAACCAAGGAGGCATGGTATAAGGGCAATTGTTCTTCACAAAATCAATCCGACCCTTGCAGGATTCTAATAAGGATAGATTTTGTCCAGCAAACTTAGCCCAGCACCTTTTCACAGTTGTCGGCTCTCCTGCTACATCTAGGTTCATAACCACCATTAACTCCAAATCCCTAGGTTTAAAGTCTGTCAAACCTACCTGCTCCGCGCTACCCTTTTCAAAATGTGCCGTAAAAATTGCCGTCCCTGTGTTGCCTCCTGAAGTATCTCTCGTAAGATGTGACACTTCCATCTCCTTTATTTTTGCATTCCCGCCCTCGTAAATACCTCCTTTCACATGAAGATCACCCGTTCCATCCTTGGTCTTTATGGAAGGCAAATCCGCAGTCCCCTCTTCTTCTGTTGGAAGTTTCATATCTACTAAATAAGTTCGTAAGGTCCGAGTACAAATCACTGTATCTCCTAGCTCAGACCTAATATCTTGAAACAAATGATCCACAGAGTATCTTCTCTCCACGTCCTTTTGTGCTACCAACATATTTTTATGAATCTGAACTGAAACCAAGGCCACTGGTACCATCACAGCGGCGGAGATCATTACACCAATTAGACCCACTCCTGATTGGGAGAACAAGTTTTTGAGAGATAGAAACAAGAAGAAACGAGCGAAAGCTTCCCTACAGAAAATAATCAGCAATCCTAGCATATAAACCACCTTGAAAAATTGTAAGAAGAAGACCCTAGATAAGTCAATAGCTACTTTATCTTTATGTGACGGGTTCCTTTTTTTTCACCGAAGGAAAAAAAAAGCTGTAAATAATTCCAATCCGGGGGAAGGTTTCTCATATTGAGACGATCTGCCCACTCAATGATCAACAAATCTTTTTTCTGGGAAAACACATCCCAAAATCCTGTTGATTCCAAATCTTCGTCATTTTTTATGCGATAAAGATCGAAATGCTGTACATGTCCGAAAACAAAAGTTTGGTATGTGTTTTGTATGGTGAATGTTGGAGAGAGAACAAGCGAAGAAATTTTTTTTGCAAGTTTCTTGTCAATCTCTAAAAGATAACGAACAAAGCTTGTTTTACCAGAACCCAAACTGCCAGAAAGCAAAAGTGCTTGCGGTTTTTGAAATAGCTCTTTCACCTGAAGGACAACAAGTGCCATGTCTTTTTCGCTTACATTTTTAAATACTAGCTCTTTGATTTTATTCTTTTCTCAATTTTTTTAAAACAAGTGGTAAAAGTTCTTTTAAATCCTGAGCCATCAAGCTATCTCGATCCTTTCCAGATAAAACCCATTCATCGGCTAGCTTTCCGTGTACGAAACTAGCCACTGCTGTAGCGGAAAAAGAAGAAAGCCCGCGAGCCAACAAAGCACCTATGAATCCTGCCAACACATCCCCCGTGCCTGCTTTGGCCAAAGCGGAGTTTCCAGTCGGCACAATCCAACAAGAATCTTTTGAGGCCAAAACGGAATGAAATCCTTTTAACAAAACCAAAGCACCTGTTTTTTGACTGGCTTCTTGGGCATAATGAGTGCGATCTTGGTCAATGTCTTCTCCCTTTACATGAAACAAAGAAGCCAGCTCTCCGCTATGGGGGGTAACAATCCAGTGAGAAGGCAGAGGAAACAAATTCTCATTCACACAAAGAGTAAAAGCATCTGCGTCTACGACAACAGGAATTTTTTTTTGCTTCAAATCGAGCAACAATTTTTTTGTTACCTCTCCCACTCCTAAGCCTGGGCCAATGACCACAGCCTGCTTTTTTGAAAAAAGATCTTTGTCAGAAATCGACTTTGTCAAAACATCACTGAGCCCTTCAATAGGCGGATGCTCCCTGCCATCCCCTCCTGCCCAAGTCACATAACCTGAACCCATTCGATAAGCAGATAAGGCTGCGAGTTGACCAGCACCCCAAAATCCCTCCCTACCAGCACAAACAAGCAAATGCCCTTGACAAGCTTTGTGATCGGTTGGCAAGCGTTTTGGCAATTGAGAGACTACCCATGGCTCATCGATCAAAAAATGAGTGTTTGCTTGCTCGTAAAAAAGTTTACGAGGAAAACCAATCAGTAAAATACACAACTCGCCTACAAACGAAGGACCATCCATCAAGTAAAAACCAGGCTTTGCAAAACCAAAACTAATTGTTGCATCAGCATGAACGCTTATCCCCATCGCAAGACCCCTGTTCGCATTCAAGCCAGAGGGAATGTCTAAGGAGATAAGAGGATTTTTTCTTTCGTTTAGGAAACAGATAAGATCAAAATAAAAGTTCTCAATATTTTTTGAAAGCCCAATTCCAAAAAGAGCGTCTATGATCAAAGAGGAACGAGAGCAGGCTTTTTTTATCTCCTCCATGTCCTGAACGGAGTGAAGAGTTAATCCCTGGGAGATGAGTCTTTTTTTTTGTGTTTTTAGCAAGGAGGATTTGCAATCTTTGGGACAAAAAACCAGAACATCTATGCCACTACAGAGCAAATGTCGAGCAAGAACCAAGCCGTCCCCACCATTGTTTCCCGGTCCGCAAAGAATCGTGACTGAAGACTTGGTCCACTCTTTGGCTTTTTCATGAGAGAAAATTTCTCTCGCGGATAAAGCTCCCGCTGATTCCATCAAAATCTCTGCTGAAATACCATATTGCTCTTGGGCCAATCGATCGATTGCCATCGCCTGTTCAACAGTCGCTAATGGGTTCAATTTTTGCTTTTGATCCTTTAAATAACTAAGAGGCTTAGACATTCACCAATTTCTCACGAAGAAAATGAGTGATTTCATCTGAGCAAGATTTCATTAGGCTGGTGTCTTCCGATTCAAGCAAAATTCTGATCACAGGCTCTGTACCAGAAAAACGAACATAGACACGCCCTAAGCCTGCAAGTTTTTTTTGCACCTTTCCCATTAAGGAAGAATAGCCTTTGAGCTCAGATAGATTCACTTTTTTTGTCACATGGATCGAAGATTTTAGTTGAGGAACAGAGAGTAAGACTGATCTCAGCTCAGAAAGTTTTTTGTTTTCATATCTCATAACGGCCAAAACATTTAAGGCAGCTACACAGGCATCCCCCGTCGTACTTTGATTAAGAAAAATGATGTGACCCGAAGGTTCTCCTCCCAATGTAATCCCGTGCTCCTTCATGTATTCTACTACATTTCTATCCCCCACTTCGGTTCGAAAAAGCTCAATCCCCTTTTGGTTCAACATTTTTTCCAAACCCATGTTGGACATATAGGTACTCGTCACTTTGTTTTCTGTTAACTCTCCTTTTTTTTGCAAACTAAGGGCACAAATACCCAAAATGTGATCTCCATCCACCAGATTGCCCAATTCATCTGTCATCAAAACACGGTCCCCATCTCCATCAATGCTAATTCCCACATGAGCTCCATGTTTCAACACAACTCCACGAAGAGTTTCCATGTACAAAGTACCAGCACGGTCGTTGATGTTGTAGCCATTGGGTTCGTTGCCCAAAACAATCACCTCAGCACCCAGTTCTTGAAAAATGGTGGGAGCGATCTTGTAAGTGGCTCCGTGTCCACAATCCAAAACAATACGAAGTCCGTCCAGTGTGTGATCAAGTGGAAAAGAATTTTTTACATGGACAATGTATCTCCCAGCTGCATCATCAATTCTTCGGCTACGTCCCACTCGGTCCGATGAAACAATTTTTTTGTTTAATTCATCAGAAAATACGAGTGATTCAATTTTCTTTTCCATTTGGTGGGAAATTTTAAACCCCTGCTCATCAAAAAATTTGATTCCATTGTCGGAATAGGGATTGTGCGAAGCGGAGATCACCACTCCTGCAGAAGCTCTCATGTTACGTGCCAAAAAACCAATCCCCGGAGTGGGCAAAGGCCCTGTGAGTTGTACCCAAACTCCCATGGAGTTGAGCCCACTGGCTAAAGCTTGCTCCAGCATATAACCAGAAAGACGAGTATCCTTGCCGATCAAAACCATAGGATGTTTTCGATTCGGTTTTTTTGATTGTTGCAACAAATAACCAAACGCCTGCCCTACTTTTAAAATGACATCGGCTTGAACAGGAAACTGATTAGACCTGCCTCTGATTCCATCTGTTCCAAAAAGTTTTTGCGTTTTTTTCATTGTCTCTTAGGCAATGATTGGATCCGGGTCTCCCACTGGATCGGTTTGGCTCGATTTTTGATCTGAAGTTTTGGAAGTTTTGGCCACTTCTTCTCTTTCCTTCTTTAAAGCAGATTCACTGTTGGATCTTCTTTTTTCCAATTGACTCAAATTGGCTCCATCCAAAATCAGATTCACTTCCTCACCACTAATGGTTTCAAATTCCAAAAGAGCCTTGGCCATCACTTTCAACTCCTTTTTGTTTTCTTTTAAAATGCGAAGGGCTTTCTTATAAGCTGTTTGGATAATTAGTCGAACTTCTTCATCCACTTCTTTAGCCTTCGCCTCTGAATACTCTCTGCCTTTTGTGTATTGTATGCCCAAATAAATAGGGACTTCTTTTTTCTCCAAGGCTAGAGGGCCCAATTTTTCACTCATTCCCCACTCGCAAACCATCCGACGAGCCAGCTCAGTAGCCTTTTCAATATCATTGCCCGCTCCTGTCGTATAGTCTTTGAAAATGATTTCTTCGGCGGCTCTGCCTCCAAACAAAAAGGCCAAAGTATTTTCTGCCTTGCTCTTGGTGAGGTTCAGAGTGTCTTCCTTGGGAAGAGTTTGTGTCACACCTAGGGCCATTCCACGAGGGATGATTGTCACTTTATGGATAGGGTCTAGATTGGGTAATTTTCTCCCCACGAGGGCGTGACCTGATTCATGGTAGGCGGTGATCTTACGATCCTCTTCACTGATCACCATAGATCTTCTTTCTCGACCCATGATGACCTTGTCCCTTGACTTTTCAATGTCTGACATTTCAATTTGATTTTTATTTTCACGAGCAGCCATCAAAGCGGACTCGTTGACGAGATTTTCCAAGTCTGCTCCGGAAAATCCCGGAGTCCCTCTTGCAATTTTTTTTAGTTCCACGGACTTTGAAAGAGGAACTTTCCTTGTATGGACTTTTAAAATTTCGTGACGACCATTTAGGTCCGGAGAATTGACAATCACTCGGCGATCAAAACGACCAGGCCTGAGAAGTGCGGGGTCCAAAACATCTGGTCGATTGGTAGCGGCGATCAAGATAATCCCAACTTGGCTTTCAAAGCCATCCATCTCAACCAAAAGTTGATTCAGCGTTTGTTCTCTTTCATCGTGACCTCCTCCCATGCCTGAGCCACGATGCCTTCCGACAGCATCGATTTCATCTATGAAGATGACGCAAGGGGCGTGTTTTTTTCCTTGTAAAAATAAGTCTCTCACGCGTGAAGCTCCTACACCCACAAACATTTCCACAAAATCAGATCCAGAAATAGTGAAAAAAGGAACATGGGCTTCCCCAGCAACCGCTCTGGCCAAGAGTGTCTTACCCGTACCAGGAGCTCCGATGAGCAACACTCCCTTTGGAATACGTCCACCTAGACGAGTGAATTTTTTTGGATTTTTTAAAAACTCAACAATCTCTATCAATTCCTCTCTGGCTTCTTCCACGCCGGCCACATCTTTAAACAACACTTTCTTTTTATCTGCCACCAAACGAGCCCGACTTTTTCCAAATGCCATAGCTTTTCCTCCTCCAATTTGGAGCTGACGAATAAAGAAAATAAATAACCCAGCAAAAATAATGAGAGGCAACCAATTCAAAAACACGGAAGTCCAAAAGGAATGATCGCTATTTACATAGGAGGGAATAATTCCGTACTTGTCTAAAAGCTCAAAACCTTTGTCTCCCACATTGCCTTGAATACGAAATTTTTTTCCTTTGTATTTTTCCACTCCAGATGGAGTTAAATCACCTAAGATTTCTTTTTTGGTCGTATCAAAAACCAGACCCTGCTTTTGAATGTAACCCTGTGAAAGAGCTTCCACAAACTTGGGGTAATTAAAATCTTTGACAAAAGATTTGCGTTTGTACTCATAGACTTGGAAAAAAAGCATGCCAAGAACTAAAAAAAGTATCCAAAGCAAAAAAACTTTTCGACCAGAATGTTTCATAATCTCTTTCTCCTAATTCACCCTCAGTGTAAACTCGTGGTGCATAAAATGCAATGAGAAAGTACCTTGATCGTCCAAACGGATTTGTGAGTCTGGTAAAAAAACACGGTCCCCTTGAATAAAGATCATTTGGTACTTTTTCTGATGGAAAACCAAAAAGGGCTAACTTTCCATTTTTCCCCTAGCAAAGAAAAGATGAATTGTTTTTGAGGCCTGTCAAGTTGTTTTAGTATCTCTTGGATGTGAGAAGATTGATAATTTTTAAACCCTTTTTGATTCATATAATGAGCTAAAATTTTTTGTCTTTCTTGTTCAGGGAGTTTGAGCAATAAGTCTCGTCTCAAACCTTGCTGTGTTTGAATGCTTTGATAATTTTTTTTTACATTCTTTTGCTTTGTTTTTGTTTGTTGCGAGAGAAGATAGAGAGAACGGGCAAGACTTTTTTTGGCCCCGGGGCGTTTTTGTTCTAGTTGAGGAAGCCATTCATTTCGAATCCAATTTCTCAAACTGTAATTGGATGAACGGTTGCTGGGATCTTCGCACCATTCGAGTTTGTTGTTCCGAACGTACTTTTGAATATCCATGCGAATGATGTGAATCATAGGCCTGAGGACTTTACCCCTTTGAAAAGGCATAGACAAAAGACCTTGTTCTCCCGTTCCACGAATGAGACGAATGAGACGAGTTTCTACCAAATCATCTGCGGTATGAGCGAGGACGAGATGTTGAGCCTTTGACTGTTTTAGGTGTTGAGCAAATATCTCGTAACGATACTTTCTCATTTGGGCTTCTGAGGCTTGCATAGGCTTTGATTGAACCATTGGGGCAGGGCTTGTGGGAACGTTTGGATTTGCAGGAACATTTGGCTTCATAGAGACATCCAAATCTGCCACAATATTCGAATAAAAATCCAAATTTTGTTTTGAACAAAAGTCTTTTGTATGAATGAAAGCTTTGTTTTGAAAAGCCCTTTGTTTTTTCTGCAAGGATCCATGATGAACATGACTGACTGAGATTTTCAGCTGTAAGATCCCACGAAGTTCTAGCAAAACCGAGAGCAAAGCCATGGAGTCTATGCCCCCTGAAACAGCCACTAACAAATGAGAATCTTCATGCTTTGATTTTCTCAAAAGATTCAAAACATGATGAAACAAAAAATTCTGAGACTTATTCACAGATATTTTCACCTACAACATAGGGTTCATTCGTTCGCAACACATGATCCACTGTGCACACCATATAGCCCCTCGTTGTGCATCCAAACAAGCCGAATTATATCATGGCTTTACAAAGTCTATGCAAAAAGATCCATGATCTTTTTGCCATTACAAGCTCTGCCATGAGTTTTGCCATTGAAAATACCAAAAAAAGTTTTTTGTTCAAGAATGGATATGCTTGGACCGACAAAACTTCTAGTTATGGGCTTTTCAGCAAAAAACAACAAGGAGCTTACTCTAGATAACAAAGAACTTGATCTAGACATTTTAAGTCTTATCAGCCATGAACTCAAAACCCCTTTAACTACTTTAAAACTCAATACACATTTACTAAAAAAACAACTTCCCTCTCAACACCACCCTATTATCGAGGTCATGGACATGGAGTTGGATTGGATGGCTCGACTCATCTCTGATACCTTAGACATCAAAAAAATGGGAAAAAATTTACAAATGTCCTTTGAATGGCAAAGTTGGAACCAAATCGTACAAAATGTGGAAAAAAAATTGGAGCCTTTAGTGCAAAAGTCAGAAACACATCTCAAAATTCACTGGGACGGACAGGATTTCCAAACACTTGCCGACCCCATGTACCTAGAGCAGGTTCTCATGAATTTTATCGTTAACGCGATAGAACATTCTAGAAAACAAGATAGGATAGAACTCTCTTGGGAACTCGACAAAACAAAAAATCAGAAAGGTTTGCAGGTGAAAATCGAGGACCAAGGCGCCGGAATTGCTTCAGCAGATTTGGATAAAATATTCAGGCCTCTTTACCGAAGCCGAAAAAAAGATAGCTCTTATTTTAAGGGAAGTGGCTTGGGACTGAGCATCGCTCGTCAAATTTTGCTGTCTCATGGAGGGAATGTAAAAGCCATGAATCGCCCAAATGGAAAGGGAGCCATTTTTTTATTCACTCTCCCCCAAGTTCGTGTTCTTCACTCAAATATCGCCTAATTTTCTTGTCCGCACGATTTTTATTTTTATTCCCATTCACCAAAAATCATTTTGACTTTGTAGCCTCAGCTACTGATAAACAAGAAAACCCCTGAGATGGACCAATAGAAAATGCCTGAAATAGACCAAACAAAAATAGATCACTTAAAAAACTTTTTATCCAATGGGCAAATCAGCTCAGAAAAAGAAGTCTTGGAAACCTACGGAAGTGACTGGTTGAAACTCTATTCTTCAGATCCTAGTCTCGTTCTTTTTCCCGAGTCCCACCAAAACGTCGAAGATATCGTGAAGTGGGCTCACCGTTTTCATTGCCCTTTGGTTGCTTCAGGAGGTCGGACGGGGCTTAGCGGTGCTGCCGTCGCAAAAGACAAGGAAGTGATTGTGTCTTTTGAACGTATGAATCGTGTATTGGAATTCAATGAAGTGGAACAAAGTCTCACTCTGGAATCTGGAGTCATCACGAAGAGAGTCCAAGAAGAAGCACAAAAAAGGGGGCTTTTTTTTCCTCTCTCTTTTGCCTCTGAAGGTTCCAGTCAAATCGGAGGAAATGTGGCCACCAATGCGGGAGGCGTCCATGTGATTCGCTACGGACCTTTGAGAAAATGGATCTCCAATGTAAAAGTTGTCACAGGCAGGGGCCAAACTTTGCAATTGGGACGTAATCTGATTAAGAATGTAGCTGGCTATGATTTAATGAACCTATTTATTGGTTCTGAAGGGACCCTTGGCCTCATCACTGAAGTCAGTGTACGATTGACGAAGGCCCCCAAGTCTCCTTCCGTTTTTTTGCTTGCCATACCCAATCTCTCAGCTCTTTTAAAAGTTTACACTCTTTTTAAATCAAAACTTTGTTTGAACGCTTTTGAAATGTTCACTCAGTTGGCTCTTGAGTATGTAGAAAAGATCGCTAGGAAAAAAGTTCCACTGCAAACAAAATCTCCCTATTACGTTTTATTAGAATGTGAAGAAAATAGTCAGGAAGAATCCTTGAAACTCTTTGAGTCCAGTTTGGAAAACGGTGACATACTAGACGGAGTGATGAGTGAAAATTCTCAGCAAGCTTCTGAGCTTTGGTCTATCAGAGAAAATATCAGCGAATCTCTATCGCCTTTTACTCCTTATAAAAATGATGTATCTGTTCGAATCTCAGACCTATCCAGCTTTTTAGCCGAGATGAATCAAATTTTAGAAAAGGAGTATCCTGATTTTTCAGTCGTGTGGTTTGGTCATGTGGGGGATGGAAACCTACATATCAATGTACTCAAACCAGAGCCTCTAAGCAAAGAGAGTTTTTTAGAAAAGTGTACTCACGTAAATGAAGTCTTATTTTCAGTGATTAAAAAATACAAAGGTTCCATCTCAGCCGAACACGGAGTGGGATTGCTGAAAAAACCCTACTTGCACTATTCTTGTTCCGAATCAGAAATTCATTACATGAAAGCAATCAAAAAGATATTTGACCCAAACAACATTCTCAATATAGGAAAAATTTTTGACTAGCTAAGGGTGAATTTCATTCACCATGAAAAGGAGCTTCCTTGAGAAGATATGCCAGATAGCCTTTGCTCCAACTGAAAAGACCTATCCTGCTTTCTTGTAACGCATTCCTACTGCAAACTTTTGTGCCTGAATAAACCTGAGCGGGCTCAACCATGGCAACAACACTGCCCCCTGCTGCTTGCGAAGATCGACAAGCTTGCTCCGATAAATACACATCCTCCATCTGCTCAAGGAAGCGAACCGTTGTATCCGTACCGCCTTCATTCTCATTTTTGTACTTTATCCATTTGATAGAAGACTGAAGAGCTTGCGTATTGTCGTAAAAGAAATAAGTATAAACACCTTTGAGAACAAGCATCCATCTGCCTATGGAATCTGTTCCCGCAGATGCAATATAGGGATTGATCTTTTCCATTGCAGTGCGATCAGTCTCAGCGAGCTTCAGGTAAATGAGAGACAAAGCAGAGGCTGCTATTCTTTTTGTTTTCTCTTCCGTAGATTCTTGAAAGGACTTCTGCAATAATTCCACAGCCTTCGGAAATTGGCCCAATTGGTAATACAAGCATCCCACAACGGCCATGACAGAATAGTTGGGTGATTCGTCTTCTAGTATTTGATCGGCATTGAAAAGCTCCAATTTTTCTATCAAATCATTTTTTGTTTTATAATTTGTGAAACAAGCGTCAAACTGAATAGAGGGCAAATTGACTTGAGAATCACAAGAAAGCAAGATTAGAGAGAAAGCCAGCACGCCAAAAATAGAAAATATATTTTTCAAGTTGCAAACTCCGGTTGACAAGGAAACAAACTCCCGCATATCTGTGAGTATTATATAGAAAAATTTATGAAATGATAAACATTTTTTAAATGCTTTCATCAAAGGAGAATAAAAAAAATGGAGTACTGGAAAATAAATAATAAGACCAAAGTCCCGAAACTAGGCTTTGGAACTTGGCTCATAAAAGGAAAGCAATGCGTAGAGGCAGTGCAATTCGCTCTAGAAATTGGTTATCGCCACATTGATACGGCACAAATTTACGAGAATGAAGAACAAGTTGGACAAGGTATCGCTGATTCTGGTGTGATGCGTGAAGATATTTTTCTTGTGACAAAAGTCTGGCGAGATAACTTATCCGCAAAAAAGGTTGAACAAAGTACGGAAGAAAGTCTTAGAAAACTAAAAACAGATTATGTGGATTTGTTATTGATTCATTGGCCTGAAATTCGCGTATCGCTTGAAGAAAGTTTGTTGGCTATGAGAAAGCTCGTTAAAGCGCAAAAAATAAAATTTATTGGCGTGAGCAATTTTCCAGTGGATTTGGTAGAAAAAGCGAAGCAGATTGTTCCAGAGATTGTATGCAATCAGGTGGAGTATCATCCATTCTTAGGGCAAGGAACTCTACTGAGTTGCTTAAGAAAAAACAACATGTTTTTGACCGCGTATTCTCCTTTGGCTAGAAATAAAATATTTAAAGATAAAACCGTTTGCCAAATCGCCAAAAAATATTCCAAAACGGCTGGACAGGTCGTGTTGCGTTGGTTGCTGGAGCAAGAAAACGTGGTAGCCATTCCAAAAGCTGGAAACAGAGAACACGCTGAATCAAATTTTGATATTTTTGATTTTCATCTCAAGGACCCAGACCCTCTTCTTTTGGGTTCTCTTTATTCTAGGTCCATGCGTCTTGTGGATCCAAAGTGGGGTCCGAAGTGGGATAAGTAAACAAAGAAGCAATTTGATCCATTAATGGAAAAGAGCTTCCGATATCTGAAGAAGAAGAAAACAAAACACAATCCCAGCGACGAAGCATTTTTTTTGTTTCATTTTGATTGAGAGCGGAATCAGATGAACAAAACACACGTAGAGGAAAAGTCCACTCGCAAAGGGAATCACTACATGTTTGAAAGTATCAATATGAGAAAAAAAGAAGAAACTCATAGCACCGGCAAAAAAGGAAATATAAAAGGCTACAATGATTTTTATTAAATTTTTTCGAGAAAAACCAGAAGAAAGCCCGAGCCCAATCACGCTCACACTTTCTGGCAAGAGATGAAACAACAAACTCAAACTAGCCAAAACAGCCGTTTGAATCGTAATGGAAAAAGAAGACATGAGACGTATCCCATCGAAAAAAGCACACAAAATAAAGCAAGCCATAACTGGAGAACCAACAGAGGATGGGAGCAAGTGATAGTGTATGTGTTGGCAGGAATGAGAATTGACCTTCTTTTTTTTGGAAAAAAAATGATGAAACATCTTCATCCTAGGAAGAATCCAAAACTCAGACAACATATTAAATAAAAAACCGCTTGTCATGAATATAATGCCTAGATAAAGTGGGTAGCCCCCCCCCAGAGAGTGTGGCAGAAGTGAAAGAAGAATGAGTGCTGTCAAGGAACCCGTACTGAATGATGCAACAGCGTAGAGATTCCACCTTTTCTCTTGACGAACAAGCCACAAAGAAACAAGGAAAATGATCGTACAATAGAGAAAAGAAACGAATAAACCGATGACTTGCAAAATTAAGACTCCTCTAAAAATTTCTGAGCAAAGAAGAGAGTGAATGTAGTGAGAAATATTATGAATTGTCAACTTTTTTTGATGTGTATGTCTATGCTCTTTTGCTTCATTTCTTGGAAAAGCATAGGCCAAACGGAAGTGCGTACTTTTCCCAAACAATTCACTTGCGATCATTTAGAGGCTGTGGATTTTTTGAATAAAAAAATTACGAATGATCGTCTAGTAAGCCTTGAACTGATTGCCAAACTTCAGGAGGAAGGAGAGCTTTCTAAGGATGACCAGACTCTATTGACGAGAATCCTCATGAGATACCAACTTCTACCAACGAATGAAAACGGCACGAGTTGTCTCTACTACAGCTATCTTTGTATTGAGCACGAACAATTGGAAATACCGGAACATTTTGCTCGACAATATGTGGATAAGCAAGAAAATGGCATCCAACATTGTTATATTTATTCAAAGGGTCGGCATGAAAAAAAAACAATCTCCGGTGAAGATTGCATTCTAGCCATTCAGAAACAAATCAGAGAAATTCCACCCTCTCTGGCTTTGGCTCAAGCGAGTATCGAATCCGGCTTCGGCACCTCTTATTTCGCAAAAGAAGCTTTCAATTTATTCGGTCTACAGACTCTTTTTTCCTCTCCTGAAAAAGTAAAGAATCATGCTCGTTGTGTACCGGCACGAAGAAAGCCAAATCTTTGCGTCTATAACTTCAATGGAAATATTGAATTGGGATTTTACACTTATATGCAAATACTCAATTCCCGACCCGCTTACTCAAAACTAAGAGAGGCTAGATATGAATCCTCTGAAAACGAAGATCATTGCGAACTGGCTTTGCAAATGTCTAATGAATTGGCTCCCTATGCGAATGAAAAAGATTATCCATCCGCAATTCAGTCAATCATCAGAAAAAATTGCAATTGGATAGAAAACTGTGATAAATTCTAAAGCAATTATGAAATGGTCCCTATTTTTTCTTTTTCTCCTTGCTAGCTTCTTGTTTCCCTCTTGCCAAAGTCTTTCCTCCTTCTTAGATTCTGAAACATTGAAAAATAGAGAGATCACTTACAAAAGTGAAGATGAGCTCGAAAGAAAATTCCAATTGTGTGAAGCGAGGGATGGTTCTGCTATTGTTTTGATGTATCACAGATTCGGTGAAACTCGCTACCCCAGCACTAGCGTTTCCCCCAAACTATTAGAAACACATTTCCAATTCTTTAAAAAAAACGGATTCACTGTTGTTTCTATGAATCAATTGATATCTGCTCTCAAGGGCGATATTCCCCTCGGTGACAAGTGGATTGTTATCACAATAGATGATGCCTTCAAATCTTTTTATGTAAATGGCAAAGCTGTTTTTGAAAAATACGATTATCCTTATACAATTTTTGTAAACACTGAGGGGATAGATGAAAGATCGAGAGCCTATATGAGTTGGGAGGAATTGAAGGAGATCTCTGACTCCGACCTAGGGCAATTGGAAGCTCATTCTCACACTCACAAATACTTGGTGAGATCCCTGACTCCTGATGAAAGAGCCAATGACATATTGCAATCTGTGAGAAGAATTTATGAAAACACAGGGAAAATACCTAAATATTTTTCTTATCCATACGGCGAAACGAGTACCAAGCTGGTAAATGAGTTAAAAAATATGAAAGAAAACATAGATGGAAAAGATTTTTCCTTTGCAGCTGCTTTTTCTACTCAGTCTGGACCAGCCGGTTGCTCAACCAATTTGTTTACGATACCAAGATTTGCTATGAACAAGCGATATGGCACCATAAATAGTTTGTTTAAAGTAAAACTCAATTCTCGACATCTTCCTGTTTTTGAGCAAAATCCAAGAAATAAATCTGTCTGTATAGAGGAGAAAATTGATCAGATAGGTTTTTTGACTGATCCGAACCTGCCTTTGAAAAGAATCAATTGCTTTCCCAGTCACTCTTCCTTGGGGAAAAGAGCACAGATTGTTTCCATTCAAGATGGCTTCGTGAGTCTGCAATTAAAAGCCCCTCTTGGATTTGGCGTAAAGAAAGTGCATGATTTGAGGCAGAGGGTGAATTGCACACTTCCGGCTGGCGAAGGAAGATTTTTCTGGTATGGTAGAGAATTCACCATTCTCAAAAATTCCAGTGAGTGTGATGAAAGCGAAGAGGGTGAATGAGCAAAATGGCTAATGATGCAACTTGGGAAAAAGTGAAAAATTTGAAAGTGGAGGAATTCACCACTCCTTGTCCAACGGTTGTATCCTCTGATCTGAAACTAAACAAACTAGAACTGCTGATGAAAAAAAAAGACATCCGCCATGTACCTGTTGAGGAAAACGGAACTCTTGTCGGAATCATTAGTGAAAGAGATATTTATTTCGCCTACCGCCTAGGCGATATGAATGAATTGTGCGCAGGGGACATTATGCACAAGGACCCTTACCAAGTGGATCCGGAAACAAAAATCTCTGAAGTGGCTTTTCATATGTCCAAAAATAAGTACGGGAGCGCTCTGGTGGCCCATCCCGGTGGTGAACTGGGCATCTTCACTTCCATAGATGCTCTCAATGCTTTGATAGAAATTGTGAGAGGAGACATTCTCACGAGAGAAGAATAAAAAGCCATAGAAACTACTCATTCAAATCACTAGAAAATGGCGTAACCCTCACACTCACTAAATGCTTGCAAGACCTATGATGAATAGACTAGAAATTACTGTGCATGGGGCTGTAGCTCAATTGGGAGAGCGCAACGCTGGCAGTGTTGAGGTCGGAGGTTCGATCCCTCTCAGCTCCACCAGCCTATTAGAGTGATTTTCTTTTACTGAGTGTAAATTTTGGAAATTTTTTGGCAATGAGTTTTTCGACTTCTAGAAGGGCTTTTTTGTCATCAGTGTTCTCTATGCGTATAGCATTCGAGACCAAAGCAACTGCTTGAGCCATCAGTCCTATTGCAATATCTTCTCCCAGCCAGCCCAAGATGGAACGATGTGAATAAACAAAGGACATGGTTCCGTCATCTTTCAGGACCCTTGAAGCTTCCTTGATAGCTGTATCAAGATTGATACAATAATCCTTATGAGCTTTGCTTCCTTTTCTTTGAGTGGATGCGACCAATTCATTTTCAAAATTGGTACTCTCGTTTTTAAATAGCTCTGGCTCAACGTGTTTTAATAGCATCCTTTTCCAAGCATAGAAATTATCTGCAAGTACTGTGTAAAATATATTGTCATAATAAGGCGGGTCCGTAACAATCGCATCAAACATTTTATCTTTAAAGGGAAGATTTAATGACAGTTCTCGTCAAGATGCCTTCGGGGCTCGATAAAACAAGTAGATAAAACATGAGATTATTGAAAAATTATCCTTATTATATATTTTTTTCCTTCGGTTGTACCCTGGTCCGCATCATTCGCCTCATTCTCCGCAAGATAAGGACACCTATCTTCATATTCAATATCATTAAATACTTTATTCTTAATAAAATTATATTTTTCAAGACTTGCCTTTTTGAGTGCTATTGGGTCATATCTATACTCTACAACAGATTCGGCAAAGTCTTCCTCAGGACCATTTGTTGCATAGTCAGATGTCAATGTATGTTTCTTAGTATATTCCCACTTGCTACCTTTGTTTACCCAACCACTAAACGCATTCCAAGTTAGACTGGATAGTTTTTTTTCTGCCCATATGTAATGCCCCAGTTCATGAACAACAGCAATATCCATATAAGGATCACTTTGTTGCTCCCATGGATCAAAATATTTCATAGTTGCATTAGCTATTATACCTCTACGAGAGGGGCCTCGTATTCTAATAAGTTGTTTATTTCCAGTAGTTTTTGGACTCCGAGTGTGTTTAAGGGGGAAAGTAGATGGAGGAAAATTTCTTATTCCAATCAAAATCCTCTCTAATTCCCTATCATTAAGTGGTGATGCAACGTCATATGAAAGATGAGAGCTATTAAACCCATATCTCGTTTTCATATATAGTAGCTTAGGACCAAGTGTTTTCCCAAAGATCTTCTTTATTGCACAAATTACCTTTTTACATTTGGGATTAATTGAATATTTTTTTTGAACATCTATTGTTTCCATAGGTTTCCCCCAATAAGTATATTTCGTAACTAGCTCATTAAACATTTGTATAAGTTTTTTTGATTCATTTTCGAAAGTAACACCGCTTACACTAATTACATTTCCATTACTTGTTGATTTGAATGAATTAAAATAAGAATTAATCTCATCCTCTGTTAGAGGAATGCTTCGACATGAAGCGTTTCTCATTTTTTGTGTAGAATCAGCCGAGCTTTTGTCTAACACTTCCTTAATTTCCATCATATTATCGTCCAGCCAAGAATTTGAATCTTTTACAGGCACAGACTCGCAACGTTTACTTGAGTTTGCAAATGGCGGCATAGAAAAAACAAAAAGCAAAAGCAAGGCGGATATTTGTGTCATTTTTTCTGTTGAATTGTGCGTGTTATAGTTTTGAGATTTTTCTCAGAATTATTTCTAAAAACTAGCTTGATGCCTAATTGATCATCCGTTGTGGAAAAATCTCTTCCTTCTGCATGCGTTCCTTTGTTTTCCATAATCTTTGGAATATTAGACAAACTATCTGAAAAAACAGAATATGGATCTCCACTTTTTGGTAAATAGAATCTAATTTTTTCAATATCATTTTTATTAAATGTTATTGATAGTGCATATTTAAATCCTGCTATGATATAAAAATAGGTTTGGTCTTCTACGAGATCTGGTTTTTTCAAAGCCAACTCAATATCTTGCTTATTTTTTGCCTCAAAAAATACTTCTCTAATTTCTGTCGGAAGATTTTTTTTGATCAAAGGAATTAAATTTTTCTTGTCTTCAGCATGAAGAACTCCAATCAATAAGAAATGACCCAAAAAAAATATAAGGACTTTGACTTTTAAAAAATTCATGTATAAATTGTGCTATATATTCAGAGTTATTCAATAAAAATCTTTAACTTTTTTTATATTCCACAGGACTCATTATTCCAAGACTAAAGTTATGATACGTATGACAATGCTCTTGTCCCTGTGGCTCTTATTAATCAGCTGGTTTCTCTTGCTAATCATCCAAGTTCAACTCTTTTAGAAAAATTTGCACAAGCAAAGATAATAAAGAAATAAATTTTTGTGTCCACCCGATCTAAAATGGAAAAGAAATTTGGCGGGGATATCTACCATCCTCCACCAACGTACAAGATCGACAGCACATTGAACTTGAAGATGTGATCTCTCTTGATGAGCCTTGAAACAAATAATATTTGTTAGAGTGATTTTCTTTGTATTCTTTTGAGTGTTTTTGTCTTTTTTCTGCAATTTCAGTGTCCGTGAAATTTGTACCTATTGTAGATGAATATGTCATGTCGCGAGCTAAAAGTGAGAGGCCTATCATCATGCTAGTTAGATAATATTTTTTACTTTATGGACTAAAAGGTCGTGATTATAGGTTCCTTCACAGCAATCTTTCTTAAGGCTAAATGGCAGAATATTAGCTTCCTGTTTTAAATTTTAGTCTAGATATCACAATTTGCAATCTCCAAAAAGTTATTTTCTTAGTAGAAGTTTTCTCTTTTTAACTGGCTGAAATTTGCAACCAATTAGGGCTTATATTATAATGTAGAACTTAATTGTTTTAGTACTTTTAATATAACACTAGTTAAGATTTCAAACTTAGAAATAACACATATTTTTTTACCTAAATCTTTTAAGGAAGCCCCTATATGATAAACTTCTTTTTTATCTAAAATTAAAAACCTATCATGGAATTTTTTAGAAACTTTGATTTTAATTTCTGGATATTGTTTGTTATGTTTTTCTAAATCTAATTTTAAAGCCTTGTTTATAGATTTTGTATAGATAGTAGCCTTGCAAGCTTTCCTTCTTTTAGAAATTAGTATCAAAACGTTTTCGTCCACATAGTTATCAATTAATACAATATCTTTCTTTGCTCCTTTGATCAGCTTGCTCAGTAGGGCGTGAGCATCAAAAATTTTTCCATTAAAAATTATTTGTGACTTTATTTGAACTTCTTCATTTTCAATAGCCCTTAAAATATGCTCTACTCTTTTATCTGTTTTTAGTTGTTTTTTCTCCAAAAGATCAACTTTATTACGTATTAAGATATTTGAAGAAAGTGCTTTTCTTAGGCTAACAAATATTTTAATAATTTGAATATTGACCTTTATTGCCGTTTTGCTACTCAACACTGAGGATAGCATTGCTACCCCTTGTTCGGTAAATGCGTAAGCTAAATATTTTCTATGTGTTCCTCGGCCAGTCTTTAAGGTCGCAATTTGCGACCTTAAAGACTTAAATTCTTCTTCAGTTATTTGAAACATAAAATCTGTAGGGAATCTTTCAATATTTCTTTTGACTTGTTCATTTAGTCTTTTAGTGGTTACTTCGTATAATTCTGCCAAATCCCTATCCAGCATTACCTGCATGTCACGAATATTATAAATTTTAGTTTGAATAGTTTTTTCTAAATTCATTATTTTTTTCATAAAATCTCTATATTTGTATAACACATCGTTTGTTAAAGAACATTGTTTAATTTAAACCTTCTTGATTATTTAGTTTTAAATTCTTCTACAAAATATCTAAATCACCTTTTTGCATTAATACAAATTTAATAGCTGTGTTTCCTAAAATAGCTGACCCTATAGGATGACTAACAATCTCCTCTACACCTTGGGTTATAAAAGTACTTCCACTTCCTGCTTTTCTTAAAGCTCGTACACAGTATTTCGCAAAGTAGCATAAAAGAAGATAAATCTTCTTTTGCAGAAATTAATCCCCCCCCCCTCCACCAACGTACAAGATCGACAGCACATTGAACTTGAAGATGTGATCTCTCTTGATGAGCCTTGAAACAAATAATATTTGTTAGAGTGATTTTCTTTTACTGAGTGTAAATTTTGGAAATTTTTTGGCAATGAGTTTTTCGACTTCTAGAAGGGCTTCTTTGTCATCAGTGTTCTCTATGCGTATAGCATTCGAGACCAAAGCAACTGCTTGAGCCATCAGTCCTATTGCAATATCTTCTCCCAGCCAGCCCAATCTTTGCAGTGAATGGATAAAATTTCCCTTTATTATGTCATTGCATTTTGATAGGAGTGCATCCACTGATATGGGAAGTTTTGCCTGATGAGATTTTTTTGCAATGAAGGCCATGCAAGTATTCACAGCTTCTGAACGAATGGCTCTGGGCCTTTGCCTTCTTTCAATAGAAAGTGGTTGAACGCTCGTAAAAAACAGTGAAGAATGTCTAAATGCTTGGATCATTGCTTCCCAGCCCAAGATGGAACGATGTGAATAAACAAAGGACATGGTTCCGTCATCTTTCAGGACCCTTGAAGCTTCCTTGATAGCTGTATCAAGATTGATACAATAATCCTTATGAGCTTTGCTTCCTTTTCTTTGAGTGGATGCGACCAATTCATTTTCAAAATTGGTACTCTCGTTTTTAAATAGCTCTGGCTCAACGTGTTTTAATAGCATCCTTTTCCAAGCATAGAAATTATCTGCAAGTACTGTGTAAAATATATTGTCATAATAAGGCGGGTCCGTAACAATCGCATCAAACATTTTATCTTTAAAAGGAAGGTTTTGGGCAAATGCATGCTTTACATATCCTTTTTTATGCAATTTTTTTATTGCTTTCGCACCTTTGATGATTCGCTTCAATTTTGCGTGCAAATTGGATGGCCCAAAAGCTACGGGGTCTGTTTCACAAAAATCCCAGTACATTGATATGCCGGGTCCGCAAAAAGCCCTCCCCACCTGTTCATTTTGAGGTATCCAGATGGACATTCTAGAGTTCCAATCAACAACCTGATCCACCAAGCCGGATAACAAAGAGATGATATATTTTGCAGTCGATGTTCCTTCCTCTTGGCTAATATAATCGTATTCATCTTTCAGTACTTTTAATAATGCTAGGCAGGTCACCCTCTGTCTTGGATGAAAAATATCTGCATGTTTTTCGATGCCATATAAAGCAGGATTGACGATCCCAGACCATTTCGGCAAGTCTGATTTGGGAAGATGAGATTGTAAGGCTTTCAATGACAGGTCTTCCAAACGTTTTATTTTTTTCATTATCTCTGGATCCAACTGCCTTCCTTTTTGAAAGCTTTTTCCAATTTTTTCCTTCACCACTTCAACAACCAAGATTTCTTTAGCCTTTTTCACTGAAATATTGCTTACTTTGTTTTGGCAATGAGGACACTGAAGCACATTGGATTTTTTTAACCAATTTGTTTGATTCTTTGCTGTTTTTCCTTTTTTTATATGAAATATAGGACCTGCCAAAGTTTCCCCAATATCAATAAAAGCCTGTCGCTCTTTCTTTTTTGAAAGCCAAAATCTTTTGCTCAAAGAAAATTGCCCACCACAATGCTTGCAAGGATAAGAGTATGCCCAAAGATAATTTGTTGTTTGTTTGCCATTTTTTTGATTTCTGCTGGGAAAAATAGGTGCCGTAAGTTTTTTCAAATGATTCAAAACTCTCTCTCCCGATTTTTTTAAAATGGCAATGAAATCCTCTTCTTTCATGTCATTTCGATATTGCAGATGGGCTTTTTGTATAAAAACGGAAAGTTCGTTAGAGTCGATCGAATAACTATCCAAACCAAGGTTCAAAGCTTCATAGGAAATGGTACCTCCACCTCCAAACATATCCAAAATCTTCGGAGTGCGAGCGTACCCTTCTTTTACAAATTGTCTCGCTTTTTCTAAAAGTTTTTCATTCCCATTCAACACAGAAAGCTGATTCATCACTTCTACATTTTTTTTTGAAGTGTTTTTGCAAACAGTGGCATAGATCAATAATCGCATTGCTACATGAGGTCTTCTCGCCCACCAAACATGAATGGTATGGGAGGTCTCACCCCTTCGATATCTCTCTGAAAAACCTGCGATGGAAGCCTTATGATGAAGCAAACCAGTATCTATCAGTCGCTTACTCTGATTCCCTACATTTTTGATTTGTGGGCATGGTTCAATGACAATCGCTTTCATATGCATTTGCCCTCAGGACTGGCCTTCATTGTTCACTCCACTACAAACTAATGCATCCAGCTCACTGAATTTATCCATTACTTTAGTCAATTTGTGCTTTCCTTCAACCTCTTTATACTTTATGCGAAGGATTCTTGTTTTCAAGAAATAAATTTCTTGAAAGATGAGTCAAAAAAAAGTTAAATACCTAAGAAAGAGGCTCTCATGAATTTGGATACGGGAATTAAGGAAAGCAAAAGACTGGAAATTGCGAATAGTCTTTGCCACCTATTGGCAGACACTTATACCCTATATTTGAAGACTCATAAGTATCACTGGAACGTTGTGGGGCCTATGTTTCAAACTTTGCACCACATGTTTGAGAAGCAATACAAGGCCTTGGTAGAGGCTGCGGACCAAATTGCCGAAAGAGTTAGAACACTAAATGTGAAAGCTCCCGGCTCCTACCAAGAGTTTTTAGAAATGAGCAAAATAAAAAACGATACATCCAAAGATGTTGAAGCTTCTGAGATGATCAAAAATCTTTTAAAAGATCATGAACAAGTCACAAAAAGAGCCAAAGAAATTTTGTCACTTCTTGGAGAGGCCAACGACCAAGGAACAAGCAGTTTATTGGTTGATCGCATCGGCTACCACGAAAAAACAGCTTGGATGTTGAGAAGCCTTATCGATTCATAGAGCTGATTTGTTACAAATCTCTACTCTCGCTTAGACAACCATTCAAAACTTCATTGATTTTAGAATGCATACAGGAGAGCATGTTTTTGTTTTTCTTCATTTGTTCTATTGCCTGAACGAGATCTAATTGCAGAGTAGAATCTTGAGCTTTATCCTGTGAGTCGGTCTTTGTCGAAGAATTGGCAATGAAAGCTGTTTTTTCTAAAAGTCTCTCAGCCGATTCAACAAAAAGAGAGGATGAGGAGTCGATTGAGCTTTGGTAACTTTCTAAAAATGCCATTACATTGTGACAATTTACCACAGAAGGATCAAAAACAGTGGAACAATCTACCTCTCCCAGATACTCTGCTTCAAAATCAAGCAAATCATCTGCCAAGGAGAAGCTCGGAGCCGAAGCCAAAGTGAAAAGTAATACCAAAATCAGTGTTCGTCTCATAATTCTTAAAACCCAAGTTAGGCAATGTTTGAGCGAGGCAAAAACTTTTTCGCTCCAAAAAGGCTCTACAACAAAGGTTTTATCATTAAAATCAAAAAAGACTGAAAAAAAATGATGAATTTGTAAAAAATTCATATTTTTCACTCATCCTAGATCAGAAACCATCACAACACTAGACAGCTTGACACTTTTTTCTCTAAATTTTACACTTTGGGAAGTGAAAAATTTCATTCTAACGCTTTTTCCTCTGCTCATCTGTCTCCTTCTCTCCTCCTGCACCATGCTCCCCTACACAAGCATTTCTGTGAAGACCAATGATGGTGAGTACAATTTTCCGGGCTACTGTGGAGCCATGACCGATGGTTGCACCATCTACTGTCGCTGTGTCCTCCCCGATGCAGATTGCTCTGAGAGTTCAACGAATAATGCCATATCTTTTTATGAGCGGAGCTACAGATCATGCAAAGAAGGGAATATCGTAGCACCTTACTGTATCGATAGCATCCCCAGTCTATTCAAAAAGTGCAAAGAGAAAAACACGGATGACTACTAAGTGCTAGTGCCTCTTCTTCCTGCTGCGGGAATTGTCTCCGTTTTGTGTGTTTTCTTGTTCTGGCGGATGCTCAAAGAAAAGCACTATAAGACTTTGTTTCACAGCACAAAACAAGAAAATGAAAAATTAGAAAACGAGATCGAAAATTTTCGTAAAGACAATGTACATCTGGAAAAACAAGTTACAAAACTCACCACCCAGAGCGAAAATCAGCAATCCATGCAAAAGCAATTTGAGGAGCGTTTTAAAAATCTCAGTCAGGAAATTTTGGACAGCAAGTCCAAAAAATTTGAAGCAGAGGCACAAAAAAATATTTCCAATCTTTTGCTTCCCTTGAAAGAAAAAATTGAATCTTTTCAAACCAAAGTGGAATCTACTTACGTAGAACACTCAAAAGAACAACACTCTTTAAAAGAACAAATTAGGAATCTTTGTGAAGTGCATAGCGAATTAAAAAATGAAACACGACACCTTTCCAAAACTCTCAAAGGAGATGTAAAGGCTCAAGGACAATGGGGTGAAATGATTCTGAGTACGATTCTGGAAGCCTCAGGACTGAAAGAAAATGAGCACTATTCCACACAAGGAAAAGAATTTCAAATGAAAGATGAGCAGGGTCATCTGCAAAAACCAGATGTCATCATAAAGCTTCCTGATGAAAAACAAATTGTGATTGATTCAAAAGTTTCTCTAACTCACTATGAAAAATTTATTTCATCTGATTCGGACGAACAAAAAAAGATGTATTTGGAGCAATTCATTAAATCTATTCGTACTCACTCCACCCAGTTGAGTGAGAAGAAATACCAATTTTCAGAACATTTAAATACACCTGAGTTTGTACTGATGTTCTTTCCTATAGAAGGAGCTTTTTCTCTAGCATTGCAAAAAGACCGTTCGATTTTTGAATTTTGCTGGAATCAATCAATCATCATTGTCAGCCCCACCACTCTTTTGGCTACATTAAAGACCGTTGAATCCATCTGGAAAAGAGAGAAACTAAATCGAAACACTATTGAGATTGCTCTTGCCAGTGGAATGCTGTACGACAAATTTACTTCCTTTACAAGGGATCTAGATAACATTGGAGATCATTTAAAAAAGGCAGAAAACAGCTATAGCTCTGCTGTGAACAAACTTTCCACAGGAAAAGGAAACATAGTTTCCAAACTAGAGAAAATAAAAAAAATGGGGGCCAGAACCTCTAAAGAAATGCCCAAAAAATTCTTATCTGGCCATTAGTCTATTCATATAACCCTTAGTCCATACACATAAAGTGTTTATTTTAACTAACAAGTATCTTATGCTAATTTTTAGAATTGTAGGTCTTTACTCTTTTGAAGGAAGCCCTTAATGAAATTGAGTATTTTTGTTTTCTTGTCTTTGTTTGTTTTGATTGCTTGTGAAGATCTAACCACGCTTCCGCGTAATGTTGCACCCGATGAAATGAATTGTTCTAGTGGAAGAGAAGTGAGAGTTACCATTGATACGCCTGAAGATAGCAACAGCCGAAATATCAGTGAATACGAAGTATCTGGAACCTGTGAAAGAGACAACGATGAAGTAAAACTTTACTTTGAGAGCGAACCAGTTCTTGAGTTCCCCACTTGCAACAGGGGAATATGGGAAACCTCTGTGGACCTCAGTGGGATTGTGAACCAAAGAGAAAGATTTCAAATCGCTGCCTCTCAAGGAGGAGGAGCCTCGCGTTGCAAACAAGTTATCAATTATTTTGAATGCCCAGCTGGTTATGTAGGAGTTCCGGAATTGGACAACTTTTACGGAGAGGCTTTTTGCGTAATGAAGTATGAAGCGAAGGTGAGATCAGAAAGCGATTTCAATGATCGGTTCAAACGCTCTGGAGTGATTCTTGAGGCAAAATCTCTAGCATCTGGATATTTGATCACTCGTGTGACTCTGCAAGAAGCCATCCAATTTTGTGAAGAAAACGGAGCCGGCTATACCTTGATTAGCAATAAACAATGGCAAACAATTGCCAGACATATTGAGCTCACAGACGAAAATTGGTCCAAAGATACGATCACCATAGAAGATGGTAATCTTCTCAACGTTGGATCTGTCTCTGGCATCAAAAGTAGTAGTGACGACAGTGATACTAAAGCACGGTGGAGTAAAAACAAACGCACACATCGGCTCCCCAATGGAGAGTATGTATGGGACTTTGCTGGTAATCTGTCAGAAATAGTCAAGCATAGTATTAGTAGCTTGCCTGTCCCATATGACGGTTTTATTTATGAACTGCCAAGAGAATTGGAAGACTTATTTGGATCGGAAAGGGACTACAGCATTTTGAGCGACAGAGAAAGAATTAACTACTATGGAGGCCTTGGCTACGCTCGCATTCGTTCATTTGATGAAACCATCATACGCGGAGGTTCTCGACGCAGAGATTCCGGTATCTTCTCAGTAGATACTTCATCTAGCAGAACTGCAGCGAGATCTGATATTGGATTTCGTTGTGTTTTTCAACCATAAATGCTCGCTGGTTGATACATCAAAACGATTCATTACCTGATAGCGCCATCTGCTCTAAAAAGAAAAAAGCTTCTTCATTTAAATCATTGTCATCAAAATTCAATGTTACTTCTCGGTAAAGCTGGGAAGCTTTGCTTCTTTCCCCTCTCTCTTCATAAATACGAGCCAGAATTAAAAGACTGTATCCAAACCAAACTGATGTAGCATCAAGCTCTTTCAAACGCTGAATGACTTGCTCACTCCGACGAAAATTTTTTTCAATAAACAAGCCCTTTGCTAATAAAAAAGAAGCTTCTTGTGCATAACCTGTATAAGGATATTTTTTTAACAATTCTGAAAATTTTTTATTGGCCGTTTCATAATATTCATACCTGTGCAAATTTTTTCCCTCTTCCATCAATGTCTCAGCTCGACTCTTTACTTCAGGTGTTTGGAGTCGATAGGAAGCTGGAGCCCTGCTACTTTCACTCTCTGTAGCTTCACGAAACAATAAGAAATGGCTTCCTAATAGAGTGAAGACAAAAGCGAAAATGAGTAATATTTTCCCCAGAAATTTAACATATCTATTTGTTTTGCGAGTCATGATAAGTGATCCAAATAATTTTGCTTGAGAATTCATTTCTATCGGCAAGATAAAAAAAGAACTAAAGAAAAATACGAAGCAGAATAAAATGTATTGCCAAAAGGAACGAAGTTATATGCAAAAAGTAGCGCCACCCACAAGGAACAAAGTTATATGCAAAAAGTAGCGCCACCCACAAAGAACAAAGTTATATGCAAAAAGTAGCGCCACCCACAAGGAACAAAGTTATATGCAAAAAGTAGCGCCACCCACAAGGAACAGGGGCATCTGCAACAATCAAGAGGAGTGAGCTATCTCCCAATTTTTCCCCTTGCTGATATTCACTCTCAAGGGAACTTTCCAAGAGACCACATTCTCCATAATCTTTTTAATGTATTCGCTTTCTTCTTCTATCAAAGCCGTTTCACATTCAAATAGTAACTCATCATGTATTTGTAGCAAAATGGGAGAGTAAAGATTATTTCTCAACTGAATCATCGCCATTTTTACAAGGTCGCTAGCTGTTCCTTGAACTGGGGTATTGATGGCGACACGTTCTCCAAATTTTTTGATTTGAAATCTTGAAGCAGATAATTCTTTAATGAAACGACGACGACCAAAAAGGGTGGAAACATAACCCGCTTTTTTCGCCTCTTCCACAACGGATTCCATATATTCCCTCACCTTCCTAAATTTTTGAAAATATCTCTTGATGATGTCCTTCGCTTCCGCCACGGATATGCCAAGGGATTCAGAGAGAGAGTAGGCCCCTTGACCGTATATCAATCCAAAATTAATAGCTTTGGCACATCGTCTAAGATTGGCATCTACTTTCTTGATGGGAACGGAATAAATTTCACTAGCTGTAGCCTGATGGATGTCCAAATCATTCGCAAAAGACGTACATAGAGCTGGATCTTCTGTAATGTGAGCCAAAATTCTCAACTCAATTTGCGAATAATCTGCAGAAATTAATTGGAAACCTTTGGGAGCAACAAAGGCTCTTCGAACTTTTTTTCCTTGTTGGGTTTTAATGGGAATATTTTGTAAGTTGGGATGGATACTGGAAAGACGTCCTGTACTTGTCAAAGCTTGTCGAAAGTGAGTGTGTATTCTCCCCGTTTCTTTTTTCACCAGCGGAGGCAGAGCTTCCAAATAAGTAGTCTTCAATTTAAAAAGCTCTCGATGTTTGATAATGAAAGGGATCACTTGGTGTTGCTCCTTCAACTTGTTCAATACTTCATTATCAGTCGAATAGCCTGTCTTGGTTTTTCTAATTGGATTCAATCCCATCTCTTTGAACAACACATCAGCCAGTTGCTTGGGACTAGATAAATTAAATTCATGTTTTGAATAATCAAAAATTTTTTCTTCCAGTTGTAAGAGTTGTTGCTTTACCTCTTGGGCTTGGTTTTTTAATTCTTTTTTATCAATGGAAATCCCTTTTCTTTCCATTTCAAATAAAACCGTAATCAAGGGTAATTCTACCTCTTGATAAACATTGATGATACCCAAATCAGTCAAACGACTAATCAATTTTTTTTGCAAAATTTTATGAGCTTGGTAGTACTCTCCCGGTAAAGTTGCATCATTGATCTCACAATCCAGATATCTCTCACAAATTTGTGAAAAATTTCCTGGTGGCGAAGATTCTATCAGGTAGCTTCCCATCATAGAACACCAGTGAGGAACGGGGTGAGTGCAATCAAATTGCTTCCAAATTTTTTTCAGATCATGACCACACCAAGCCACTCTGATATCTGAAAACCAATGTCCAATTTTTTGCAAATCATGGCCTTTCAAGCTTATGATACGATTTTTATAAGAAAGAAAATGATCTGTTCCGACTGAAAAAACCCACACCTGACTATAAGATTGAATCATTTGTTTCAATTCCTTCCAGTCACATTCATGCACTTTTAAATTGGAAGGTAAGCGATCCCTGACAGGACGTGAGCGGGTGGTATGCTTTTCTGACTGGTCCGATTTATTTTCTGGAAACAACTTTTTTTCAAAAGTTTTAAAGCCCAACTCTTTTAAAAGATCTCTTAACTGTTCTGCGTGCATTTCTTGTTTTTCAAATGAAGGTACTTCCTTTTTCAGATCCACGTCGCATACAATTTGTGCCAGCTTCTGAGATAAAAAAGCTTCCTTTTTGGAAGCTTTTAGTTTCTCAGCCATTTTATTCGGAATGTCTTTTAATTTTTGATACATTTTTTCCAAAGTTCCATATTGCTCAAGAAGTTTTATAGCCCCCTTCGGTCCTATGCCAAAAACACCAGGAATGTTGTCACTGCTGTCTCCAACTAAAGCAAGATAATCAATCATTTGCTTAGGTAAAATACCCCATTTTTTTTGCACACCAATTTTGTCATAACTGATTTCTCTCATAGGGTCATAAAGAGTAATAGAAGAATCAACTATCTGGGCAAAATCTTTATCTCCACTCACAATGATTACTTTGAATTTCTGTTTTTTTGCTCGAAGAGCCAAACTACCAATGAGATCATCAGCCTCGTAGCCCGCTTTTTCCACAGAAGGAATTCCCAAAGCAGTTGTGAGCTTCTTGATATAAGGGATTTGCACTTGCAAATCTTCTGGCATCTCCTCTCGATTGGCTTTGTATTCAGAATAAATTTTCAAACGAAAAGAAGGCTTTTTGTGATCAAAACAATACACAATGTGTTTGGAAGAATACTCACGCAAAAACCGAATGGTGATGCCCAAAAATCCATAAAGTGCATTGGTTGGCAAACCTGATGGACTGTTCAAATGGCTGGGTATAGCGTAATAGGATCGGAAAAATAAGGAACTGACATCTACAAGATAAATTTTTTTCATTTATTTTCTACCCTCTATTTTTTCTCTGTTCCTTTGTGTTTCTCCTTCCAGTCCTCATCCTCTTCTGAAAAAATAAATACCAAATCTTTTTCATTCACCAGATCAAATCGATCACGAACTTCTTTTTCCAGAAATTTTGAATCAGAAAGTTTTTTCAATCGTTCTTCTAAAAAAATATTTTTTTTCTCCAATGTGGCAATCCGACGATCTAGTATTTTCCCACTGGCGTAAAGATTCCATATACGAAATAAAGTCCCATCCAGTATAGTATTGGCAGAAGCTAGAAATGCACAAAAAAATAAAACCCAAAGAGGTTTGTCCAAAATTTTCTTTACCAGATAGATAAAATAATTTGCTTTTCTCAATTGGATTCTCCAATCTCTTTGAAAAACAAACACACTTTATAGGAAGTTGCAAACACCAATATAAGATAGTTGAAAAATCTGTTCCACTTTTTTACCTCTACATCACAGGGGTCAGGAGACTTGTCTTTGCGGATCAAAAGCATCGCTCAATCCATCTCCTAATAAATTAAAAGCCATCATAGTAAAAAAAAGTGCCACCCCTGGTGCGATCATTAAATGAGGATAAAAACGTAAAGTTTTCCACCCCTCTCCAGCCAATACACCCCAAGAACTATATGGAGGTTGAAGCCCAAGTCCTAAAAAGCTTAAAAAACTTTCGAATAAAATATTGGTAGGAATTTGAAACGTTAATAAAACAATAATCGGACCTAAGATATTGGGAAACACATGATGCCACAAAATTCTAATTCCTCTACTTCCAATAGAACGAGCAGCTTCCACATACAAAGTTTCCTTGACTTGCAGCACTTGGCCTCGCACCACACGAGCCAAGGTTACCCAACTGACCAAACTCAATGCCACCAAAATAGCCATTAGAGACCGGAGGCCCGAATGATCAATCATGCCTGAAGAATCAAAAACCACTTTCACCAAAATCAACAAAACCAGGGTGGGAATTGAATACAAAATGTCAATTGCCCTCATCATAATAGCATCTGTTCTCCCTCCTACCCAACCTGACAAAGACCCATAAAGAACTCCTAGGAAAAGAGAAATAAAAGCTGTGAAGATACCCACAACCATTGAAACTCTGCCACCATAAATGAGGCGGGAAAGCAAATCACGTCCCACGCTGTCCGTTCCCAGTAAGTGCTCTGTGTTTGGAGGTAAAAGAATTTTCCCTTCAAACTGCTCTTCAAAAGAATAGGGAGACAGATAGTTAGCGAACATGCTGAGTAAAATCATGAACAAGATAAAAATAGCGCAAGACATCGCCAGCTTATTTTTTTTCAACTTTGACCAAGAATGAGAAAAAAGACTTTTTGTTTTCATGACAAACGAATCCGAGGATCAAAATAACTATAAAGCAAATCCACTATCAAATTGGCGAATACAAGAGCCACCGAATAAAGCAAAGTCACAGCCAAAATAAGAGGGTAATCTCGATTCAAAACACTATTGATCAGATGCTTTGCCATTCCCGGAATGGCAAAAATATGCTCGACAATAAAAGACCCAGTTAAAATGCCAGCTATCAAAGGACCGGAAAAAGTTAAGATAGGTAAAAACGAATTTTTTAACGTGTGTTTGTAAAGAACACTCCAATGACTGAGCCCCTTAGCTTTAGCTGTCCTCACATAATCGGACTGAATCACTTCCAAAACACTCGCACGAGTCAGACGAGCAATTATAGAAGCTGGTCTCACACCCAAAACCACCAAGGGTAAAATATAATAAGAAGGTCCTTCCCAAAGAGCTACCTCAAACCAACCAAGGTAAAAACAAAAAAACAAAATTAACAAAGGTGCAACAAGAAAACTGGGCAGAGAAACTCCACTGATAGATAAAATCATAGCCAAGCGATCGGTAAGCGTGTTCTGACGAGAAGCTGCAAATACTCCCAAAGGAATCCCTAAGAGATAGGCTAAGATAAGAGAATAAATTCCCAATTGAATGGAGATGGGCAGGGTATCCCCGATAATGTCAGATACACTTCTCCCAATGTATTTATAAGACTCCCCCAAATCACCCTTCAATAGGCCTTTCAAATAATTCCTGTACTGATAAAAGATGGATTGATCCAAATGGTACTTGGCCTCAATGTTTGCTTGGATCTCGGGAGGAAGTATTTTGTCTGAATCAAAAGGACCTCCGGGAAGAATCCTCAACAGGGCGAAGGTGCTACTCGCGATAATAAAAAGAGTAAAAAAAGCCCCTAGAATTCTCTTGAAAACATAGGGGAGCATTTTTTGTGTGATTGCATAATAGGCAAAGGCAGTAAAAATTCCTATTAGATCAAGAATCCATAAAAGAGAGGGAATTTTATAATTTAAAAAACTCAAAAGGAGAGTAAGAAACAAAACTCCTAGAATCAAAATACCAAAAAGCCGACCGAAAGAAAGAAAGAAAAAAAAATTTACTAATGATTTTTTCAAGAAATTAAAAACTCCCAAAAATAAAATTCATTATTTTAAAACAAAATACCTTAACGCAGGATAATTTCTCTAAAATAAATTCGATTCATCACATTGAGAGGAAAATTTGTTACACGATCAGAAATCAACCAATGCGAACGGGATGAATAAATGGGAATGACCGGAATTCCCTCCTCAACCAAAAGTTTTTGTGCCTTTTTGTAGAGTTGTGCTCTTTTTTTGTTATCGAGCAAAGAACGAGCTTGGCGAGTGAGTTGATCATACTGTGTATTCCCCCAGAAGGTGCGATTGTTTTCTGAGTCAGATGTCATCAAAGTCATGAAGTTATCTGGAGAGGGATAATCTGCCAGCCAGCCCATTCTATAAATCTCTTGCCTTCCTACTTTAAGACTTTGCAAATACGTTTTCCATTCTTCGTTGGATAGCTCAATTCGAATTTTTAAATTCTTCTTTAATTGTGATTGTATATTTTCAGCAATTCGTTTGTGATTTTCATCCGTATTATAGGAGAGTTTAACTTTTGGAAACAAAGAACGATCTTCATATCCTGCCTCATCCATGAGGTGATTGGCTTTCTCTGGATCAAAAGGGAGGCCTACGGAAGAATCGTATCCAAATACTCCAGTGGGAATCCATCCATAAAGAGGGATCTGTCCGCCTTGCAACAAATCAGTAATTTGCTTTTTATTAATAGCTTGACTAAATGCTTTTCTCACAAGGACATTGCGAAAAGGCTTTTTATTCACATGAAAACCATAGTAGTAGATACCCAGTATACCGTGTTCTTTGTAGTTTTTTCTTTTTCTTAGAATTGGTAATTGCGTAGCAGGGGGAATGACTGCATCCAAGCGACCTTGCTCAAAAAGATTGAAAGCGGTTACCGGCTCAGAAATCATATAAAGGATTACATTTTTTATTTTCGATAAAGGGAGTTTATAATAATTGTCATTTCTTTGCAGGAGAATTTGTTTGTCATGTTCCCATTTCTTGAGCTCGTAAGCTCCAAGAGTGACTAGGTTCTTTGGCTCTGTCCAACGATTTCCGTATTTTTGAATGACATCCTTTCGCACAGGATATGTGCTACTGTGAGAAACCAAATAAGGAAATTCACTCATCGCTTGCTTGAGCTCAACAATCAATTGAGATTTTTTATTATTGACAGATACTCCCACTTTAGAAAAATCTTTCAACTCTCCTTTGTTGTATGCTTTCGCATTTTTTATAACATAAAGAGGATAGGCATATTCGGAAGCCGTATGAGGATTCAATAACCTCTCCCAGCTATCTAGGACATGTTGAGCTTTCAATTCCTGTCCATCGCTCCACTTCACTCCTTGTCTGATGGTAAAAGTCCAGATTTTCCTATCAGGGCTGGAACTCCAAGATTCGGCCAAGGCTGGTTGCAGAGCTATCTTTTTTTTTGAAAAATCATAGTCCAATAAACCATCCATGATGTTATCCACTACGAGACTCGACACAGTGTCTGTAGCCTTATTCCAATCCAAGGTTGGCGGTTCTGTTGCAATATTGAATCGAAAAGTCTCAGACAAAAGAAAAGATTGTTCGCTAGATTTGTTTTTTTTAAAACAAGAAGTCGAACAAAGGAAAAATACAAGTAGGAGAATTTTCAAGAAATAAGACTTCATAACGAGAAAAACTTATACTCCTTGAAAGGAATTTTGTAAACCTATTAATTAGAACGTTCTGGCCTTCTTATCGTTTTCCACTGTTTTTATTTTTTAGTTGTTCTGTACCTTTTCTACTGAATAATAAGGCACTAACTCAGGGACTGTATGGATAGATTGCAGGTAAGAAAGTTTGTCTTCTGATTGTTGCCTCACTCTGTTAGAAGATGCAATTTGCTCTCCGCTTACTTGCGAGGACTGGTCCAAAACAGAGTGACTGGTAGCAATCTCTGGATCCTCTGGATCCTTTTCATTCTGTTTGAGGGAAGTGATATTCATCAAGTAATCTGGTATTTCATCAGATTGTTTGTAATTGAGTATGGGCCAATTTTGACAGTCGCTAGAAGATACTCTTGCGAAAGCCCTAAGCATCAAGAGACTGCTTTGTGGGTCTTCCTCATCTGCGTATTCTTCTGCTTCTTTTGTTAAAACCTCTTCTTTTTCGTCCCGATGAGAATCGTATGACTCCTTTTCATCAGATTCTGCCTTGATTTCATTCTCCAATTGGCTTCCTTTTTCAACAAATACGATCTCGGTGATTTTCCCCTTCTGGTTAAATTCCACATCCAAAATATTGTATTCCGTTTCTCCTAGATTGATGGGAGAGTGAGCCAACTTAAAGAACTCCCTATCATCATAAAAGAAGCGATCCCTTGTCTCTAGGTGATATAAGAGAACTGACTCGGCTTGCGGTTTGTCAGTTTCGCTACTCACTTGGATCAACAAAGGAACAGCTGACCGATTGAGTGTCTCATTCACTGTTTTATCATTCAAAAACCGAATGCACACATAAGTATAGTGTCCCCTGCTTGCCAAAGAGGGGTGCAAATCGCTCATTTGTGTTGTCATAAAAAAACCTTCAATTTTTTTTGTGTCTTTTCTAAGGTCCCAGAGTTGCCCCTCCCTAAGAGAAGGGAATTTACTCTCGGTGCTTTGTTGAACAAATTCAGAGCAAGAAAATGAGGAAGAAAATAAAAAAAAGAGGAAGAAAAACCTTGAAAAACTCATACCAAACTCAGTAAATCACTTTCTTCCCCTAAAAACCATGCCATAAAATGATCTCAAGCCTCTAGTCTGTATTTCCTTTTTCACCATTCTTTTATAGTATTGACTTATGGCGTCTATATCCTTGTCTGAGACATCTGCACTGGTTTTGGTTTGCGATGCTGGGTTGAGCTACAAAAATCCGGAGTCCAAACAATTTTTATCCTCTTTGAACCTCTCAAAAGGAAAAAAAATGTATGAGAAACTCCGCCATTTATCTCCCTATATCAAAGATGTTATTACCAATAGAAAATTTGTCATTCACAACTGTATCAAGGATATGATTGAAAATCAAAAAAACTGCCAAGTCTTGATTCTAGCTTGTGGCTGGGACCCTGTGATGATTAAAATGAGTTCCCAATTTCCAGAAAATTTCTTCTTTGGCGTAGATAGTGAAAGCATTGAGTTGCAACAGAAACTAGCTAAAAAAATTTTACCACAAGCAAATATTTTTTACCTAAAAATAAACATTATCAATGCAGAAGATTTAATAAAAAAATTACTGCTAGCTGGATGGAATCCCATCCAGCCTCTTTGTGTGGTCGCTGAGGGAATTAGTTATTATGTTCCCAAAGAACCATTTTGGAATGTGATAAAACATCTGAGGCAAAGAGCTGAGTCCAATTTTTCCATCTGCGGAGATTTTTTGCTGGATATAAAAAAGGTCAATCTTTCAAAAATAGGAAAGCAAATTAGTCGTGAAGTTTTTGGGATGATAAAAAGAGAATGTTCCCTAACGGATTATTATTCTTATACGAAAGATCAAATACAAAGAGAATTGCAGAAGTTGGATTTGCAAAACATAGCATTTTTTGAGCAAAATCAGATTCAAAAAAATCGTACAGAGAAATCTCAGCCATGGAAGGAAGGAGATTCTTACATTCAAATGTTTGTAGCCAAAGAGGAGTGATCATTTTTAGCTAAGTAATCTTTTCTCTAGCTAGGCAATGCTTTCTCATTTCTCAGTCAAGGGTTTTAACCTAAATATTCTCCCATCATCAACGGATACATAGATAAATCCCCTAGGTCCTTCCATCACATTCCTGACTCTCACTCCGAGAGAAGACAAGAGTCTTTCCTCCTCAAGAACTTTTTGCTTCGCTATTTTCAAACGATTTAAGTGTCTCAAAGCCAAGGCTCCAGAAAAAAAATCACCCTTCCATTTCTTGAATTTCTTACCTGAATAAATCAACAGCCCACTCGGAGCTATGGAGGGAGTGAAATATTTTATCGGCTGTTCGAGCCCTTTTTTCTTCGTTCCTTTTCCAATTTTTGGTCCAAAATACTCTCTTCCATAAGTAATAATCGGCCAACCATAATTGGCCCCCTTTTTGATCAAATTAATTTCGTCTCCTCCCCTAGGCCCATGCTCTTGTTCCCACACTTCGTTTGTGTTGGAATCGATAAATAAGCCCTGAGGGTTTCTATGACCCAAACTCCAAATTTCTGGAAAAGCATCTTTTTCTTTTGCAAAGGGGTTGTTAGCAGGAGCTTTCCCTTGATCTGTCAAACGCAACACTTTTCCAAAATGAGAGTTTAATTTTTGAGCAAAATGACGATTGAGCCGATCCCCCACAGTCATAAATAAAAATCCCTCTTTGTTGAAAGCCAATCGAGATCCAAAGTGATTTTGTGAATTTACAAATGGACGAGCCAAAAAAATATCTTTTACTTGTTCCAATTTTTTTTCTTCTCTATTGAGAATGGCCGTAGCAAGAACTGTGGTTTGTTTAGATCCTTTATTTTTTGAATAAGAAAAATAAATTCTCTTGTTGCTCGAAAAATTGGGATGTAAAACAATGTCTAGCAATCCTCCTTGACCGCTAGAATAAACCTCTGGAACACCAACAATGACTTGAAGCTTCTTTGTCTTGGTGTGAAATAATTTTAAAGTGCCACTGCGTTTCGTAAAGAGCATTTCATCTTCATTCACAAAAATCATCCCCCACACCACGCCCTGCCCTTCTAGCAAAACTTCTACTTCAAAGGGTTCACTGGCTTTGGAATCAGTGATGAGAGTCTGACTCCTTGGGAGCTCGGAAAAATCAATCCAAGCAGAACAAACAGAATGAATGAGAGACAAAGAAAGGAGAAGAACCAAATACCTCAACATGAAATATTTCCTATTTATGATGGATTCTCATCAATGAAAACAACAAGCTTGTGGCATCTCAAACAGATGAAGCGAGATCTCAAACAAATGAGGTGGCATCTCAAACAAGATGAAGCGAGATCTCAAACAAATGAGGTGGCATCTCAAACAAGATGAAGCGAGATCTCAAACAAATGAGGTGGCATCTCAAACAAGATGAAGCGAGATCTCAAACAAATGAGAAGCTCAATCTAACAAGGAGGAGATAGCCTCAAAATCATCATATTCGCATTTTCTCAACTTCATCACATTATTGTTATTGTTATGTTTTTCTTTCCATTCCCACAATTTATCAGAACCAATCGCGCAGTAAGCTAGACGAATACAAGTTTCCTTTGAACCACAAGCAAACTCAATCGCTTTATCAGCCATCTTAAGAGCTGAATTGTTTTCAAGATCCAAAGCTACCTCAATGAAGCTCTTCCTTCCCTCATTATAGCCAAAGCATCTTTTCACAAAACCAAGAAAAACCTTGTGTTTGAAAAAGGTAAAACGTGCGTCCACAATATTTTTGTTTTCCATTTCCATGCAACTGATTGGCGGTTCCAAGATGGAATCTTTGGCAACACTTTTTTTTTGTTTCACAATATTGCGAACTGTTGTGAGAACAGAAACATCAATTTTTGTTTGGCTAGAAGAAACAACTTCTGTTTGGCTAGAAGAAACTTCACTAACAACAGTGATTCCGGTCGAAGAAGAATCTTCACCACTTTCCTTGCCTGCCCCGTAGGGACGCGCTAGGTGCATTGCAAACTCAGGATGGCGCAATTCACAGAGAATGAGGTGTTCAGAAATCGGACAATTTGCTAGCTCATTTCCTCTTTGAAAAAGAGCCGTCAATATGCGAGAGTTCTCATCCTTTTTCTCCAAGAAATCAGCAACATCCCAATCAGTAGCAATGAATTTCAAATCCCTTTCAAATTCTTCCCAACTACGATACCCCTTGATGTTTCTTTCCCAACCCACAAGCACTTCATTCAAAGACATTTTGGCACATCTTCTATCTTTAAAATGGTCACAAATTTTTAAGCAGGCATTTGAAGCTTTGCAAATAGAGACCAAAATTCTCACATTATTATTGTAGTAAGCAAAGTAATTGAGCGTCTGAACATCTGGAACTGCTCGTGCTTGGTATTTGAGTCTTCCCCTTCTGGCACAAGAAACAGTTAACAGAGACAACAACAACAAAACCGAAGTAAAAAACCTCATCTCTTCCTCCAAGCGAAATACACCAATGGAACGATAACAGGTCGAAAAACTCAGACCCACCGCAAGTCATTGTATTATAAATGACAAGTTTTGTGTTATAAAAAAGTAAAATTTGGGCAGAATTCTAGACGACATTTGCACAAAATCTCTACCAAGAACCAAAATAAGCTCCCTTTTTGGTTCTTTTATATAATTTTTTCAACAAAAACCTTTTTGCCAGTTTTTAGATAAGCCTTTCGAAAACTCGTTTCATAAATGAAAACGCTGTCTTCTTCCTGTTCATGATAAGACTTCAAGCGAAAGTGTCCTGAACGTATTCCTCCCAAGTACCACCTATCATCAGAAAGATAAATGATATCTCCTAGACGAGCTTTCAATTTCTCTCCTGTTGATTGAGAAATACGAATTTCAGATTCAGCCAAAGAAGAATCTAAAAGTACGAACAACTTTCTAACCTGTTCACCTTTTTCGTAGTTGGCTTGAGAACCTTTAAAAGAAAAGATGGCTTCATCCAAGGACTGGGCCGTTAGACCCTTAATATCTTTTTGATTTTGTTTCCCGGTGTGGGAGCGAAAGAGGGTTAGAATCACTGCCACACTTAAGGTCAAAATCACGCCAAACAAAGCACGAAAATAAATAGGATCACTAGATGTAGCTCCCATAAAAAAATCTCTCAGATACATCACTGGTTCTGGAAAAATTCCAGTCATAACTGTCATTGTTCCTCCAATCAACATGGACAAAACCGCCGAAAAAGCATCCAACTTGGGCCAAAATATCCCAACGAAAATGATCGTAACCACAGGGGGAATGATCGTCATGATGCCTTTGTAATGAATAGACATGAGCGTTCCCTTCTGGCGAAAAAACCAAACCACCAAAAGCAAGCTGATACCAATTGCCACCACAGAAGCCCAACGAGCCACCTTTAGATAATGTTTTTCGCTCTTCTGAGAACGAATCAGAGGTTTGTAGATATCATACACACCAATGGCCGCTGAAGCATTGATCAACGTATCTACAGTTGACATCAGGGCTGCGAGCAAAGCTGCTACAACCAAACCGAGAAGAATTTCGTATTGCTTTAAAACCTCAAAGGCAACGTTAATAAATACATTGTAGCTATCCGTGATACTAAGAGGCTCGTAACCAGATAAATCAGAACCCAAAACCTTTTGTTTGTTCACCATAGATTTGGCGATCCAACCAGCCACCCCCACTGTGATTGCCGAAAGAGGCAATGCGATCAAAACATTAAATATTGCCGTAATGCGCGCTTGTGAGATGCTTCGAATAGATAGAAACCGCATCAAAATTCCTTGGTTCATAAATAAAAAAGCGGCACTTCCGACAAGAGCATCTCCCCAAAAAACTCCAATGGTATTAAAATGAGGATCCTCATTCAAATACGTAAAAGGCAGGCGGTGGGAAAGAGGAAGATAGGACCAAAATTCGTCCAGCCCCCCCAAGGCATAAAGTCCAAAACCAAGCACCAAAAAGCCTGCTAAATAAAGCATCATGCCTTGAAAAAAATCCGTAAAAATGACGGCTGTTTGACCACCGAAGGTCACATAAAAACCAAGGAGGAATGTTACAAAAGGAACCGTATAAATGGGAGAAAAACCAAACAAACCATCTAAGGCCAAACCAATAGTATAGAGATTGTAACCGATATAATAAAAAATATAGGCCAAAATTAAAACGACAGCAATGTAGCGAGCGACTCGATTGAATCGCTTTTCGAAGTACTCTGGAACCGACTTAATCTTCCCGTAATAAAGGATGGGCAACCAAGCAAACACGAAAGCCGGAAGAACAAACCATTCGTTCATGTATACCATGGTGCTACTCATTCCTGTTTCATATCCCTGCTGTGAATACTTGAGGTAGCTATAGGAACCAATGCCTGTTGCCACCATACTAAACGCTGGCAACCACCAAGAAAATCTTTGTCCACTAAAGAAAAAATCGTTGATGTTAGAAGAAAAACGAGAAAAATAAATTCCCATACAAGTAACAAATAAAAAGTAAATTAGGATCACAGAGAAAATAATAAGGACTGTCTTCTGAGAAAATACTTCGTTCACTTCCATTGTTTCAAACTCCAAACTGTTTGCAATTTATTGTATTGCTTTGCTACTTTGGCTTTTGCCTCATATATTTCTTTGTTTACTCATTTGCTTTGCTCGTTTATGCAATTTTCAATGGAAAATGAATTGCCAAATAAATCCATAAACCATGCATCAATATGTTGAACAACAAACAGATCACGAACACAGCAAGCCACTTTTTTTCTCCCACTCTTTTCAATTGAATAGCTCCCGACTGAACCAAAAGCCATAAAATCATTACAAAGAAGAAAAAACCAAAAGTGTATATGTATAAATAACTGGATAGAAAGTGAGAGGGTCCAAAAACAGAAAGCAGGTATCTTGGATAGAAATAAGCAAAAGAAAAAAAGGCAAATACAGCACACAATATAGAAAAAAAAGAAAGGATTTTGGATTTCATCGGTAATGCATTTCATAGCATTGCTTTTTTCTCTTTCAAAGAATTGAATAAAAATAATTTGGTGGAATTTTCCACGATTTCTTTCACTGGCGAAAGACGAGATGGATTTCCATAAAAAAAAGAAAGAATGGATAGAAATGTAAGGAAATGCATTGCCAGCTTAATGAGCTCTCCCACAGCTTCTTACTGCAATGAAGAGGGGGAACGATTCTCTAGGACTTTTTATTGGCATGAAAGAGGCTGGTTTTCCTTCTTGCCCTTAAATTCCAACCACTGATAAATGGAGGAATTTTCCAGTCCGCAAGGACCTACCTCACGACCTGTGATTCTTTCCACATAGGCGAGATTCCAAATTCTTCCCTTTTTCTTGGAACCGCTTCCCAAAAAAAACAAGCGTTTCAATTCCCAGTTATTCAAGGGTAGATTCAATAAACCTCTTTTTTTCATTTCCTTTTCAGCAGGAGCTAGATAGCCCCTTCCGTTATAAGATATCACTGCATTTCTCCATAAATTTCTTTCTTTGGCATTCATTTCGGTCCAAGACTTTTTGGGGCGAGTTAGTTTCCTTCCACCCGAGCCCTTATTCGCTAGATTCCACTTTTCTTGTAGCAATCGTAAAGATTCTTCAAAATTGCAGTAAGGGTTGTTGAGGCAAGCTTTGTTTTTTATTTGCTTGTCAGAGTTATTGGGATAATTCCCATTTTCACAGGGAGTTTTTAAATTCTCATTCCCTAGATTCTGCAATTCACCTTCGTTACAGGTCCTAAGAAAAGTGCTTTTACTTTCTATATTCATTTGAAAAAGGCCGTAGCTGTTTTCTGCACCAGGTGATTTCAGATCACAATTTCCACCAGACTCTCGAAGCATGATGGAAAAAAATATCTCCGATGGGATATTTGCTTCACGAGAACGCCTTTCTACATAATTTACAAACTCATTGAGATCTGCTTGATAGCACTTTTTACAAAAAGTATTTACCAAGTGAGTAAAAAATTTATAACGATCATATTTTTTCACTTCCTGATCCACTTTTGTCAAAAAAGATTCAATAGCCTTTCCTTTATCTTCTTGACCTCCTAGATGATTTTCTACTATCTCAGCTAGCAGATCAACATTGTCACCTTGTCTCTTGATACATTCTATACAAATGGATTTTGCTTCTGTACCTTCTTGTTCTCTTTGCTCTTTACAGGTCTGAGGAGCTGTCTTGCCCTCGCTGTTTTGGATCTGAAATGGATCCTGTACAGTGGAAATCACTTTTCCTTTTTCCATAGACGGATTATCAGATCCTTTTCTTTGGCTTCTAAAAATGTAGGAACCAGTGGAGGGATCTTTAGAAATATTCAGACTGCTAAGGTCCTTCCAATACGTTTTGCTTTCATACTCAGGATTCAAGTCGTCAGATTCAAACAAGGGAATATAGATGCTGTCTAGATCATCATCATCATCATCTTCGAAAGAAGCTCCGTAGCGAGAATAAAAGTAAAGCAAATAATTTAGTGGATTCCTCCAAGCCGATGCAACTTGTTGGTACTGCTGTAAAATCCATGGAGGAATAACAAAATTATACTGTTGTAAAAGAGCTGGATTGACAGTTGTAGGGGTTGTGTAAGGTAATAACGATACCTGTGCCACAGAATAGGGAACAAAAAAAAATATTAGAATAATGTATGTGATGTTTTTCAAGTTCTCACTCACTCATTTTTCATAAGAAATACGCAACATCTGATCGGAAATATTCATTCCCTACATGAATGTAAAGCCCTTACATGAATGAGAAAGAGATGAAAAAAGATCTATTTGCTTCGAGAAGGCCTTACGATGTCACAATTTTTCAAAAAAGCAGACAGATAAACCATATAGTAATGAAGAGTAGATAGCTAGAAAATTCAGATGGTTGCGGGGGTAGGATTTGAACCTACGACCTTCGGGTTATGAGCCCGACGAGCTACCAAACTGCTCCACCCCGCGTCCAAAGTTATGCTAGAATCATCAAAAGGACGGATATTAGTCAAGATGAAATGTAAAAAAGTTGTCTCTCTTTTCTTATCTCTTTTGCTTATTTTTCCAATTTCTTGGAGCCAAGGTGCTAAAGATCAAAAAATAAATCCATCAGCAATAGAGATAGATCAATCGGTAGCAAATAAAAAAAAAATAGTCTCACAAATCAAACTTGTTTCTCCCTTTACATCCATATCTCCACAAACGAAAAAAATACCTATCGGACTCTGGATTCAATTGGATGAAGGCTGGCATAGCTATTGGAAGTATCCGGGAGAAAGTGGAAAAGCTCCCAGCATCGAATGGTATCTGGAAAAAAATATAAAAGCCTCAAACTTTCAGTGGCCCAAGCCCGAAAGACTGAAGTTTGGTTCTCTTATTAATTTTGGTTATAAAAATCAAGTTTTACTAATATCGGAGCTTTCCTTATCAAATAGAAAAACGAATTCTCCGATAAAAATTTCAGCGGATGTGGAGTGGCTTGTTTGCGAAAATCTTTGTATCCCTTTACAAGAAACTGTCCACCTGTTTATCGACAGCCAAGAGACAGAGAAAAAAAACAAATACTGGGCAAAGATATTTGATGAATGGAAAGAAACACTCCCTACTACTTTAAAAGTTCTCTCACAAAAATTAAAATCACAGGGAGATAAATGGAAATTGCATTTGAATTCGCCTGAGGCTTTGCAACTAGTGGATGTCTTCCCTTTATCAAATAAAACCTTTTCTCTTCAAACTCCAAAAATTACATCAACGAACAATACAGAACACATTGCTCTCATACAAAAATCGAAACGACAGGAAAAAGAAGAGCCGATTCAAATTTTGGCCTCGTTTAAGCAAAAAGATGGAAAGATAAAATCCTACCACCTAGATGTTGAAAAACAAGATCCTGGTCTTTTGTGGTTTTTGTTGTTTGCTTTTCTAGGAGGGATTTTGCTCAATTTTATGCCCTGTGTTCTTCCCATCGTATTTTTAAAATTTTCAAATACTTTAGAACAATTGAAAAAAAGCCCTATAGACGCTGTTGTTTCAAATATCATGTATAGCCTTGGTGTCATCTCTTCCTTTCTGGTACTGGCTATGGTCCTCATCGCTCTCAGAAGGGGAGGCGAGCTTATTGGATGGGGCTTTCAAATGCAATCCCCTCATTTTCTCTTAAGTATTATCTTCTTGTTCACTTTGATTAGCCTCAATTTTATGGGTTGGTTTTCCATTTCCTTTCAAGCTATTCCTTTTCTCCATTCAGGTAGCAATCATTTTAAACATTTTTTAACAGGAATTTTATCCAGTGTGGCCGCTTCTCCCTGTACGGCACCCTTCATGGGAGCTGCAAGTGGTTATGCTATCACTAGCGGAAGTACCTTTAACATTTTATCTGTCTTTAGTTTTATGGGCTTGGGTTTGGCTTCCCCCTACCTGCTTCTTTCTATCTTTCCAGTATGGATGAAAAAATATTTTCCTACGCCAGGTGCTTGGAGTGATAAATTCAAACACTTTATGGCTCTTCCCATGCTAGCCACAACTGCTTGGCTGGTGCATCTGTTGAATCAACAAAGTACGCAGTATTTATTGCCTACCTTGCTTAGCCTTCTGGCTATGGCTACAGGGTTTTGGCTTTTCAATAATATAAAAAGAAAACAACCATGGACGAGCATTGCCCAACTCCTGATTTTGGTCTCCATTATTTATCCTTTCTCATATTTTTCCCCCGAAAAACCAGATAGCAAAAAAACATCTATCTTGTGGGAGGATTTTTCCATTCAAAAAATGAACCAAATTCACGAAAAAGGAGAAGCATTGTTTGTGAATTTCACCGCCGACTGGTGTCTGACTTGTAAATTCAATGAACGCATCACTTTTAGAAATCAAAAGGTATCTCAATTTTTTAAAGATCAAAAAATTCATGCTCTTAAGGGAGACTGGACAAAAAAGAGTCCAGAAATCACAAGCGTTTTGAATCGTTATGGACGTTCTGGCATTCCTTTTTATCTTTATTTTCCTCCGGATCCTTTGTCTGAGCCAGTGCTATTACCTGAGATTCTCACACCGCATTTATTCTTTAAATATATCAAGAAAAAAACTGGCGAATCCTCTACTAAGTAACTGGCTGGAACTTCAGGGTCTGTGATCTAGTTACGCTGAGGGGTCAGTTGAAGCCCCATAATCTTTGGCTTTTATAGACAAAATTTTTGAAATGCCTTTTTCTTCCATAGTCACTCCATAAAGACGGCTTGCTTGCTTCATTGTATGCTTATTGTGAGTGATAATGATCACTTGGCTGATTGCGCTGATCTCAGATAAAAGAGAATGAAAACGAGAGATATTCACATCGTCTAGGGAGGCATCTACCTCATCCAAAACACAAAATGGAAAAGGCTTCACAAGAAAAGTGGAAAAAATCACAGCCAAAGCTGTCATGGCCTTTTCTCCTCCTGAAAGCAAATTCATGTTCTGGATTTTTTTTCCAGGAGGCTGAACTAAAATTTCCACTCCTTGTTCCTCATTTTCTGAAAGTTGCACCAAATTCATTCGAGCTTTCCCTCCCTCAAAAAGAGCAGGAAAAACTTTAGAGAAGCAAGTATTTACCTGTTCAAAGATCGTATGAAATTTTTCAGAACAAAAACGATCAATGCGACGAATGGCTTCCGTAAGCTTTTCATTAGATGCACACAAGTCTTCATATTGTTTTTGATAAAATTCATTTTCTTTTTTCAATTCGTCATGTTCTGCCAAAGCCAATAAATTGACTGCACCTATAAGAGACAAACGAGCATTCAAAGTTTTTAGTTCGTCTGCCAAAGCAGACCGATCAAATGATTCTTCTATATTTTTTGATTCCAAATCATAGGACTCCAAGTCTTCTTGATGCTGTTCCGCCACTTTTTCAATCAGAGTCGATCTCTTAAAAAGCAAGTTTTCATTTTGAACTTTCCAATCATTGATTTTGGATTTTTCCTCAGATAGATTTTGGTGATACTTTATGATCTGCGATTGATTTTGAGCCATTTTTTGTTCTAGCTCTTTGTACTCCGAATAGAGTCCAGCCAATGTCTTTTTTTTCAAAGAAATTTTTTGATTAAAATCCTGGCCTCTCACTTCCTGCTCCTTCAACTCCTTCTCATAGCCTCGTATCAAAGTTTTCTTTTGTTGCGATCGAGAAAGCATACTCTCCTCTCTTGAGCTTTCTGTTTGCAAAGAGCGCTCCAAAAATACCTTTTTTTGCTTGAGGGACTCTATTTCTTTTTCGTAGCCCATTTGCTCCACTTTCAATTGGTCCTTCAATACAGAAACTCTATCTTTTTCTTTTTGCAATTTTTGGAACTCACGTTCTGCCTTTTTTAATTCAAAAGAAAGAGAGTTTTTCGCAGATACATTTATCCCTCCACCCTCTTGTCTTTCTTGAAGTTCTATACATTTTTTTTCACAGTTTCTCAGTTGTTTTTTTAACTCATGCTGTTCTGCTTTCAATCGATTTTTGTCGGAAGAAAGACCTTCCAAATCTTTGTGCAAGCCCAGAGTACGTAAACTGGATTGTTCTTTTTTCTCATTCGATTGAAAGAAATCTTTACAAGCTTTTTGAAGAAGGGCCTGACTCTTCTTTAGCTCTTCCTTCATTGCATTTTCCTGACTTTGTAATTTTTCATATTGAGCCGGCATTTCGCGCATGGCCCTTCGATGGGACAAAAAATTCATTTTTTCATTTGCACACTCTCCCCCTATGAGATCCCCCTCTTTAGTCAATACTTCTCCCGTCGATGCGAAAAAAGAGTAATCAGGATACTTGGAATGGAGCTTGAAAGCTGTCTTTACATCTTGAACGACCGCAACTTTGGAGAAAAAAATCTCCACCAGATCTTTTTCTCCCTTTACTTGGTTTTTAAAAAAAAATTGAAACCCAGATTCCTTTTTTAATAAAGACGCTTCTTTCTCATTCAAATGAGAGAGATTTCCTTGGTTTTTAAATACAAAACGACAACGGCCAGATTTTTCTTCTTTCAAATCTTTTAGAACTGAAGTTGCTGTTGGGAAGTCTTCACAGAGAAGAGACTGCAGGCGGGAACCCAACAATAGAGATGCTGATTTTTCTAAAACAGGAGAAGAAAAATGAAAATAGTCCGCAACCACTTGAAAGGGATTTTCCCCTTGATGCAAACGAGAAATGGATTGAATCCCTTGTTCAAACTCATCTGTTTGGGAGCTAATTTTTTTCAAACCTTCCCATTCAAAATAAAGAGCTGAAGCAGATTCATGAGCTTTTTGAAAAAGATCGGTTTTTTCTGAAACGTCTTCTTCAAAAAACTCTAGATCTTTTTTTGCTGATTGATAAGAATGGATAAGGCTATGATTTTGTTTCTCCTCTTTTTCCAATTCTTGAACCATTTGGTCTTTTCTTGATTGCAACTGATTCATCTCCAATTTCTTTTGATCCATTGTAATCTTCAACTTCTTTCCCGTCTCAAGCAGAGCAAGCAGTCTTTTGGAAACAGATTGTTGCCACTCTTGGGACACGAGTTCTTTTTGTTGGCTGGCAATCCATTTTTTTTCTATGGAACGTTGATCGGTCTGAGCCAGCAATGAAGATTCACTCAATTCCTCAAACTCTCTTTGAATAAATTTTAGTTTTTCCTTATTGCGTTCTTGCTTCTTTTCCAATTCCTCTATCTGGCTCTGATTTCTTTTTATCAGAATCAAAATCTCTTCTCGATTTTTTTGACTGAACTGAATGTCTCGAAGAAATTGGTCTTCATTATCTGTGCTCACTTCCAAGGAAGCTTCCAATCTTGAAGATTCTTTTTCTAAAGACCAAGACTCTTTTTTGATTTTTTCCAACTCACTCTCATATTTTTCTACTTGAGCTTTTTTCTGATCACAACAAGCTTTCATAGAAGGCAATCCTTGTTCTAATTTTTTTAACTCATCTTGAAGCTTTTGGTTCTCTTTTTCTTTGCTCTCTAACTTCTTTTTCAGAGACTGCAGCTCCTTATGAAGGCTTGATAAATCACAAACGCTACTACGTATGTCTTTTTCTCGAATTTGCTCCTTTATATTTCTGAATTGCTCAGCTTTTTCAGATTGCTTTTGTAATTTTTCTAGCTGTTTTACCTGCTGAGCCAAAAGGTCCTTTAGCCTTCGGATATGAACACTCGTCAGTTCTAGCTTTTTTTCCGCTTCCCTTTTCTTGATGCGAAACTTAGAAATTCCAGCAACAGATTCAATGAGCAAACGTTTTTGTTCCGGCTTTGAAGAAATGAATCGTTCCACCATTCCCTGTTCCACAAAATTAAAACTATGTACTCCAGAGCCAGTGTCCATAAAAAATTCTTGAATATCTTTTAGGCGACAAGACTGAGAATTAATAAAATAATTGGATTTTCCATCTCGGTCCAAGCGTCGAGTGAACATGAGCTCAGAAAAATCTTTGTAAAGCGAAGGGAAAGGTTTTTTTTTTGTTCTCTCAATGACAAGGGAAACTTCAGCCACTCCCATTGCCGGTTTTTGTCCGGACCCAGTAAAAATGACATCTTCCATCGAAGAACCTCTCAAATGACTGGGAGCCGTCTCTCCCATCACCCATAAAAAGGCATCCACGACGTTGGATTTTCCACAGCCATTGGGTCCCACCACGCAGTTGATCCCTTCACCGAATGGAATAACTGTTCGATTTTTGAAAGATTTAAACCCTTTGATTTCTATCTGTCTGAGCTTCATCTTGGCCATTTCCCATATCAATAGGTTTGTATTTCTTAGCTTTCATTTTCTATCTTTTTCTTTCTTTTTTCAATAGCAGAGCGAGCGGTAACCAAACGAGCCACCGGCACTCTATAAGCCGAGCAACTGACATAATCTAGACCTAGCTTGTCAAAAAAATAAATGCTTTCCAGATCCGCTCCATGCTCTCCACAAATACCCAGCTTGATTTGTTTTTTCTGAGAACGACCGAGTTCCACGGCCCGTTGAATCAAAAATCCCACTCCCTTTCGGTCCACGCGGGCAAAAGGGTCCTCAGACAAAAGTTCCTCGCTCATGTAAGAAGGCAAAAATTTCCCGCAATCGTCCCTTGAAATGCCAAGAGTCGTTTGGGTGAGATCGTTCGTTCCAAAACTAAAAAAGTCCACATGAATCGCCAACTCATCAGCCACCAAGGCGGCACGAGGGAGTTCAATCATGGTTCCAATCATGTACTGAAACTTCTGGTCCTTTTCCGATTGTACTGATTGGATTTCTTTCTTCACAAGCTTCACCAAAAATTTTAACTCCGATTCCATCATAACCAAGGGGATCATGATTTCTGGAATGGGAGTCTCCCCTTCTTTCATTCTCTCATAAACTGCTTCTGCGATTGCTCGAACCTGCATTTGGTAAATCTCAGGATAAGAAATTGCCAAGCGACAACCCCGGTGACCGAGCATGGGATTGACCTCTTTCAAACTTTCCACGCGAGACCTAATGATTTCCCGGCTCTCTCCCATACTCTTTGCCAACTGATCTATTTCCTTATCTCCTTGGGGAAGAAATTCGTGGAGAGGAGGATCCAACAATCGAATCGTTACAGGAAGACCCTTCATCACGGAAAACAACCGACAAAAATCATCCCTTTGCATGGGAAGAAGTTCCTGCAAAGCTTGTTTTCTTTCACTTTCCTTGCTCGCCAGAATCATTTTTCTTACGGAGAGAATGCGATTACTACCAAAAAACATGTGCTCTGTTCGACAAAGCCCAATGCCCTGTGCTCCAAAGTGACGAGCCATCTCAGCTTCTCTAGGGTGATCTGCATTGGCTCGCACCTTCATGTCGGAAAATTTTTCTACAATCGACATAAATCGTTGAAACGCTTCATCCAACTGAGGCTCCAAAGTGGGAACAGTACCCAAAAAAACTTCCCCTGTCGCACCATCCAAAGAAATCTCATCTCCTCGCTGGATCACATATTGCCCCACTTTCGCTTGGGAATGACTCAACTCCAATTCATGGCAACCCACTATGCAACACTTTCCCATTCCCCTAGCTACCACCGCCGCATGAGAGGTAATTCCACCTCGACTGGTCAAAATTCCCTCCGCTGCAATCATTCCCTTGATATCATCGGGTGAAGTTTCCAAGCGAAGCAAAATAGTCTTCTTCCCGCGATTCTTGTATTCCAATGCCTCCTCAGAAGAAAATACAACACAACCAGAGACTCCTCCCGGACTCGCCGCCAAGCCTTGTGCAATTTTCACTTTTTGAGATTTGGGATCCAAACAAGGATGGAGAAGATTTTCAATCGCTGAAGGCTGTACGCGAAATAATACCTCTTGTTCCGTGATCAGTCCCTCGTCCAACATATCCAAAGCTACCCTCAAGGCCGCTTTGGCTGTCCTCTTGGCGTTGCGAGTTTGTAAAATCCAAAGTTGCCCTTTTTCGACCGTGAACTCAATGTCTTGCACATCCTTGTAATGTGCTTCCAGTTTCTCACAAATATGACTCAAGTCTTCAAACACCGAGGGAAAACGTTCTTCTAATGTCTGCTCCACCTTCCCATTCGCCATTAGTTTCGTGATGGGAAAAGGGGTCCGCACACCAGCCACCACATCTTCTCCTTGGGCATTTGTTAAAAACTCACCCACCAAGCGTTTTTCCCCGCTGGAGGGATCCCTAGTAAAAGCTACTCCCGTAGCACAGTCATTCCCTTTATTGCCAAACACCATTGCCTGAACACTGACGGCTGTTCCCCATGAATGAGAATAATTGTGCAGTTCACGATAGGAAATCGCTCTGGGGTTATTCCAACTGTTGAAAACCGCTGAAACAGCAGAGTACATCTGTTCCCAAGGGTCTTGGGGAAAATGATGCCCCGTAGTTTGCAACACCTGCTCTTTAAAACAAGAAATGATCTTTTTTAGATCCTCTACCTTGAGTTCCGAATCTTTTTTATAATTTTTTAAATTCTTTACATCTTCCAGAAAAAAAACGAGCAAAGAAGAGTCTACAGAGAGCACCACATCAGAATACATCTGTATAAAACGACGATAGCAATCCCAAGCAAACCTTTCGTCAGAGCTTTTCTCAGCCAAGGTCTTTACTGATTCATCATTGAGACCCAAATTGAGAATGCTATCCATCATTCCCGGCATACTGATACGCGCTCCAGAGCGAACACTCACGAGCAGAGGGTTTTTGTTGTTGCCAAACTCGGAAGCCATCTCTTGCCCCAAAGCCTTCATCGCCTTCACAATTTCTTTTTTCAAACTCTCTGGAAGTTTTTTATCGTTCTTATAAAATTCCTGACAGAGGAGGGTAGAAATCGTGAAACCGGGAGGAACGGGAAAGCCCATGGAAATCATCTCGGCTAAATGAACTCCCTTACTACCCAGCACGTTTAGGAGACTGGAAGAACCCTCCACTTGATGAGGGAAAAAATAATAAAGGCTCTTCTCATGTGTGCTCTTGTTTTGCATTCCCTATTCATTACAAAAATTAGCAGATTTGTCAGTCAGATATTTATCCAAATGATCTATCGAAATTCTGTCTTGCTTCATGCTGTCGCGATAGCGGAAAGTGACTTTTTTATCATTCAAAGAATCAAAGTCCACGGTGAGACAAAAAGGGGTTCCAATTTCATCTTGACGACGATATCTTTTCCCGATGCTTCCCGTATCATCGCACTCCAATCGCCACTTTTTTTCCAAGGAAGTGGTGATTTGTTCTGTTTTTTCCATCAAAGAAGCTTTTTTGCTTAGGGGCAAAATGGCCACCTGCACCGGACTGAGATGTGGTTGTAAGGACAAAAGAATACGGGTTTCTCCCTTGACATTTTCTTCCCGATAAGCCGAACAAAGAAGGGCCAGAACCAAGCGGTCAGAACCAATGGAAGTTTCGATTACATAAGGCAAGTAGGTTTCTTCTTTGTGTGCATCAAAGTACATCATTTTCTTGCCACTGGATTGCTGGTGTTGTTTGAGGTCAAAGTCTCCTCGATGATGAATGCCTTCCAATTCTTTCCAACCCATTGGAAACAAAAACTGCAAATCCACAGCCTTGTGAGCATAGTGAGCCAATTCCTTGGCACTGTGCTCATGGGAGCGCAGAGCAGAGGGAGAAATTCCAAGCTGTAACAAAGATTGTTTTCTCTCATTGAGCCAGTAATCAAAGGACTCATTGGCTTTTTCTGGATGAACAAAATACTGCATTTCCATTTGTTCAAATTCACGACAACGAAAGATAAAATTTCCAATGGTGATTTCATTGCGAAAAGCTTTCCCTATCTGAGCGACTCCAAAAGGAATTTTTTTTCTCATGGTGGATTGTATATTTAGGAAATTTACATAAATCCCCTGAGCGGTTTCAGGACGCAAGTAGATCAAACTCGCTGAATCTTCAAGAGAACCCACATGAGTTTTGAACATCAAGTTAAATTGTCTAGGAGCGGTTACTTTATGGGAACCACAGTTCGGGCATTTTGTTTTTTCCTCTGTTTCCTCTGGATGAAAACGAAAGTGACATTCCTTACAATCCACCAAGGTGTCAGAAAATCCATCCAAGTGGCCCGATGCTTTCCATACTTTTGGATGCATGAGGATGGAAGAATCCAAACCGACAATGTTTTGCCGGTGAGTCATTTCCTTCCACCAGTGCTGTTGCACGTTCCATTTGAATTGCACGCCAAGAGGACCATAGTCCCAGCAGGCCGATAAGCCCCCATAGATCTCACTGCTCGGGAAAATATAGCCTCGTCTTTTGCAAAGGGAAATAAGAGGGTCTAAATTCTTCAACATAGAATATAAAAAAATACCAAAAAACTAAGCCAAAATTAAGAAATTTTATGACAAATATTGTTCAGAAAGTGTCATTTTTAGATAAAAAGGTGAATTTTTTTCACTTTATCTAGTAAAAACGTTCTGTTTTTCACATTTTTGTATTAGTATGCAGGTACCTAATTGTTCAAGAAGCCGTTTCGCCGGCTGTCTTATACCTGCTTTGTCATAGAGACAAATGAAATAGAGCAAAATGAAGCTCTGAAAACAACAAATACGCTTTGTTTGTAAATTTTTGCGAATAAATTGGCTAGAGTGAAACCGAGGATAGGAAAAGAAAAAGGCTTATCTGCGAGTCTTCACAGATGGCTGGGCTAGAGTGAAACCGAGAATAGGAAAAGAGAAAACATTATCTGTGAGTCTTCACAGATTATAGTGGCTAGAGTGAAATTGAGAACATGAAACGACAAATGGTTGTTTGTAAATTGTTAGAGATTATTTTTGAGTTTTTTAAAATGAGAACCAAAGAGGAAGAATTACATGCTTTGTTTTTACAGGAAAATTCAGCCGATCGCTTGCGTTCTTTGTACGCTTTGCCTTCTTTCACCTGTAGAAATACTGGCAAAGATACCCTCATCAAATACAGCTAAAAAGTCACTCCAAAAAATAACTTCACAAAACTCCCGCACAGGAAGAAGAGCTCCCAGTTCTATTAAGAAAGTGAGCGCCCGTTCTTTTCGGAAGAACAAAAAAAACCAAATTCAAATCAATATAGATAGGAATTCTGTTAGCTCTTACGAAAAATTCAAGGAGGAAAATGCAAAAACACAGTTGATAGACATTTTTGATTCTTCCTTATTTGATACTCCTCCCACCTACCTAAAACCACTACCCAATTGGTTGCATGATTCAGATCTGATTGAAAAAAGAAGCCAAATCATTGGCTCGCAATCCGGTACCTTCGAAGGCTGGTGGAAAATGGCTATAGACGGCTTTTCCTTTCAATCCCAGAGTACAGATGGAGAGCAAATGATACGAGCCAAATTGAACGCGAAAATTTTGACTCAACTCACAAATTCTCTTTTTGCTAGAGCGGAGTTCGAACTTCTGACTGGTTCTGGTTCCATCCAAAAAATTTATAAAAAACTTGAAGCATTTGACAAAATCTATCACAAAGAAATTGCTTTTCTATGGACAGCAAGCGACTGGTTAACAATGCATTTTGGCGCTATCAACCAGAGATTTTTGGGAGCGCCTTTGTTAATGGCCGATATTCCTTTTCCTTCCCTACTGGAGGAAATTCATCTTTCTGCTCCCGATAAGCATGAACTGCATTTGAATTTTCAACAGGCAATCACAAATACCTTTTCAGACGACAACTCCTATAACACGCAAAAACTCACGAAAACCCCTTTGTTCCTTACCCATTCTATTTTTTGGACCTATGATCCAAAAACTTTTTACAAAGTAAAGATGAGAGGGACGTTCTTTCATTTTTCCAATTTGACAAGGGATATTGCGATAAACGCCATGCTTTATGGGAACACCATCTCTGGTTCTCCAGGTGATTTTAAGCACAAATACTATGGAGCTTATTTAGCCCTAGAACCTTCTTTCCAAATTTTTTCCAACTTGGGACTGCAACTAAAAATACACCACATTGATAATTGGAACATCCCAAATGAAGACAATTTCAGCCAAGGCGAACTTTACAGTCTGAGTGTTCCCTTCGACGTAACGGAGAACCTAAGAATCACAACCACTTTGGAATACTTCGTGAATCAATCTGACTCTTCGGTGGGATACTACAGTAGTGAAACATACGGCCACAATAATCGCCAAGGCTATTTGGGGAATATTACCTTTGATCTTTACAACAAAAATATGGCAATTGGCCTTGGTGTCCTGAGAAGTTACCCCGTGAGAAAAGATTCGATATCCAAGAACCAAACATACTTTTTGCTTTTTTTAAGGACGAATTATGCGAAAATTTAAATCACTCTTTTTGTTTTTTCTTTCTATTTTTTTCACCACGTCTTGTTTGGAAACAAATGTGAAGTCTGATGGGAAATTCTCTATTAGCCTTTTTACTGTAGATGAAGTTACAGGAAATTTGACCATTTTGACTCAGACAGCTCTCCCTGAAAAATTCACGCTTCAACTCAAGGCCTGTCTTCGTGATAGAAAGAGGGCTGAATCGTCCCTACCCTATACAACATATCGGATTGCGAATACGGAGAAGGCTTTAGAAAAAGCTGAGTTGGAAGAAAAAAAACCCAAAACAAATCCCGAGCAGGAGATAGAAACCAATCATTCAAATTCAGCCAGCTCAAAGCCAGCCAGTTCCAAAGAAGCCAATCAAAGTGCAGCAGCACGTACCACCAATTTGAGCAAGAAACAGCCAGTTATTACAGTGACCGCAGATGGAACTGGTTGCGTCAATTGGACGGAAGAATATGACTACAGCTACACTCCCCGATCTCGATGGATTGTTCTGGATAGATACTTCCAAGGAGAGTCGGCGAGTTGGCCCGGTATGGTTCATCTTCCCTTGGCTGTAAACCCCTGGCTGAAGTTTCCACAAGAGAATCAGCATAAGGATATTCAAGTGGCTGACTACCGGGCTGAATACCACAAGCACGATAGCACCTTGAAAAAAGACATTGAAAAAAATGGATTGGCATTTTTAGAAGCAGAAAAAACAAAAAAAGTAAATATTGTCATACCCACAATTGATTTGAACGTAACAGATGGTGGTTCGAATCAAATCAACCGAATCTTAAAAGGAAACATTAAGGCTGAACTCAAGTACAGTATCATTGGTGTGAGTGGCAATGATTTGCAAAATCATCCTATCCACGCCGGCAATTTTAGAATTGAACCCAAGCTACTTATCACCATGAAGAATAAAGCATCGATCAATAAGTATTTTCGTATGAAAATGGATGAAGAGGATAAAGATAAGGATAATTCACAAAAAATTCGGACAAGATTTCAGGACAATCAATTGGTGGGAGAACCTTTTGAGTGGAAAATCCCATTCGAAGCGTATAACAAAGAAATCAGTCTTTATATCAAAGTGATCCCGATAGGTAATACGAGCAAAAGAATCAATTCTTTTGAGGGAATTTATTCTATCGCTTCAAGCCTTGATAAAATTTTGGATTCTCATCAGGAACTAGAATTGAACGCCTCCCTAGATGTGAAACATTATAACAAAATACGAAAGGCTGCTCAATCGAAGGAGAATGAGAAAAACGTACCACTTACAGAAAAAAATGATGCCAAAAAAAAATCTGAGCAGGATCAATGCTTAGAAAAACCCAACCACCAGAATATTTGGAATCAATGCATACTCTCTACACTAGACAAGAATGAAGACGGAGTAAGACGAGCGGGATGGTCTGTGGAAAGAATGTTCCTCCGATTCAATGGAGTAAAGAAAGAAGATTGGCTCACTCGGAAGATCAAAACCATCGTTGAAACAAAAATTACAGACCCTTTAGCTCGTGCAGCGGTGAATGATACTAGGATAAATATAGCCATTACTGATCTAAGCAGTGGAAAGAAAAAAAACATCGAAGGAAAGACAGATGAATCGGGAAATATTAGTTTTACTATTGAAACCAAACAATACTGGTACAAGCGACAAAGGTATTTTCTGAAACTCATTGAATTTTCAAATGAAAAAGATGATCTCTCGGTGAAAAGAATTGTCTCTATCAACCCTTGGGATTATGGATTCACTCACGGTTTCGACCAAGCAGATGAGGAAATAAGAACTACTTGCCTCTTTGCAAATCAAGCGAAGACACAAAGTGGAAAACAAAGCGATGAAAGGAAAGAAGAGCAAAAAAATATCAAACACCTTTTATCAAAAGAGACCTCTGAAATCACCTTAAAGGGTGAATCTAAAAGCAGGTCAGATGAATTACTAAAAACTATTCACAAGATTTTTTGTCACAACAAAAATCTGTATCCTCCCACTGATGGAAACCCAGTGTCTTCAAACTCTTGGATAGACATTTTTATAAATTTCAAGAAAATTTTTATTGAAACACTTGTCCCTGACGACGAAACGCTTGCCACTGACAACAAAGAGCCTGTCATTAACGAAGAAGATAAAAGGGCCAATAATTTTTACAAAAAATTTACAAGTTCGAAAGCTGTACCGCCCCCGCAAAGTTACATTCATCTTTTTCGTTCTATCAATACATACCCCACTTACCTCATCGATTCCTCTTTAAATAGAAATTTTTATTACAATATGAGATTCAAAGTTTCACCAAAGATTGTACGTTATGATGACATCCCCAGAGGACAACAAAATAAAGGTCCCATAAGAGATGGTATCTATATCTTCCAAATGGCTGCCCTGAAAAATGATCAGGAAAGATTCGATGGAAATTTCAGTATGGTGAGAGGAGATAAGAGAAATCATACTTGGGATTCTAGCGCTCAAGATGGAAGGGGCGGTTCTTCCACTCTCTATAATTGTGATACAGGAATCATTGATGATGGCAAAGGAAGTGCCAAATGCATAAAAAAATCAGACTTCATCAGTCCTCCAGAAAACATCCCTATTCTTATCAGAGATGGAATGGTGAAAACCGATATTGATTTTCGCATTGTGGCTGAAACTTTGCTTTTTGCTAATTCCAAAAATATATTGGTTTTTCGAGTCATACCAGCCAATCCAAAAGACATTATTTGTAATGATGGAACTCAAAATTGCGGAGTGCACGACAATCCCCACTCTCCTAATTTTGACTGGAAAGCAACAGTAAAAAATATTAGAAATTCTCCTTATTCTGCTAGAGAATTTTATGACCTATTCATAAACACCTATCAAACGCCCATGATTCCTTCCTCATGGACGAATTGGAATATTGCAAATGAATTGATAGCCGCTCAGTCTAATCAAGCTGGTAATGATAGTGAAAAGAACCCAGAAGGTTTTTTCGATCGCTTGTCCACTATTTATAAGGAAGTAAAGGATAGAGAAATAATAGAGGAATACAAAATATCTATCAGTGAAATGATCACAAACTCCAAACGAAACAACGAATCGGGAAATACTGTTCTTTCTTATAAAGATGCCGTAAGTTATGAAACGAATTCAACACAGTACCAAAATTTGTTGCTAGCAGATACAAATGTTTTGCAATTGCTACGGGCAAACATTCAAGAAATAGAAAAAGGACTAATTGAAAAATTTGGCGAATCAAAAGCAACAGCAATAAAAACAATTCTCAATAGTCTCACGAATATTCCCAATTGTGAAAATGTTGCTTCTTCTTCTACCTCTTATTCTCAACCCAATTGTAGCAAGCAGTCCCCCATAACTATGAATGATCTGCAAGAGATAGCAAATAAGACAACTCCAACATCTAGGGATCAAAAAAGTACGCAAACAACACTCCAGTTTAATCCCAATAAAGGTACCTCAGAATGTGTGAACCTGAAACAAGAAAATAAAATAACTGGCATCACAGAAGGCATAAAACCATCAAGTTCAACCAGTACATTCTGCTCAGAATCAGAGGATAAAAATCTATTTAATAACCACATAGAATATTTTGCTAGCACAAATGCTCTTTGCACGGTTGGCATGGATTCCCCCTTAAGCAAAAGTTGCGGTTCGGATAAAAGCAAGATAGGAGAAACATTTTTAAAGAATGTGAATCAGCATATCCGTACTATTAACGAAACACGAGTGGCAATTCAATTAAATGAAACCATACTGGATAAAATTTTACCTGGGGAAACAGAAACAAAATTAATCCATAAATCCTTAAAAACCTCCCATGATCTTTATCTCAAACTGAGCCAGAAGATTATGGAACTGCCAGAGCTGACAGAATTAACAAATGAGTCTTTGCAAAGAATCATCAACTCTGGGATAGAAGTAAGTAATTTCGATATTTCAGCAGGTAATCTAGATAAAGAAACAATCTCTTTCATGCATGGCCTTTGTGGATTTTGGTTTGAAAACTTCTATACAAAACAATATGTAAACAAGGAATTACTCCTAGATGGATTTAGAAAATTTATCAAACAAACATTTTACTACAAATTGAGAGGAGTCATTTCCTTTTCTAGCAATGAAGTGGGAACGAAAATGCAAAAGACTCTAAATGAAGACCTTGAAGAGATCCATGGATTGTATAAGAGCTATTTGCAAGACCTGAGAAAAGAAGGTTTGTTGCAGAATGAAAAAGGATTCATGCGTGAAATTATAAATCTGCATGAATGGGCAGATGGAAGAGAGACAAAACAAAGCACTGAAGTGCAAAGAAGGCTTGAGAAAAATTTTACTGAATTATCTACAAAAAATATTACCACAACGAGTGTGAGAAATGTTTTATCCAGCCCCAACAGAAAAACAAAAACTGTTACACAAAAGCAACTCGCATTTGGCTTGCAAAAATATTTCAATCAAATGCAAATGGATAAACCAACTTTTGGTGAACCTGAAAAAGATATTCACCCAGTCCGTAAGTGCTTATTAAATCCTTCTCATTTTTTTGGCTTCGAAAACAAAATTGTTGTAGGAAGCGTTGATCAGGTGAAAAAACATGATTACAAGAATGGGGAAATGCTCAGCCTAAGAGCCAGTCAGGACTTTCTGATGAATACACAAAGAGATCAAGGAGCCAATCAAACTTCCCAAACAGAAATAGGAAGCACACTAAATCTGTTGACTATACCTTTGTTGGCTGTGGGAAGTGCATTAGCTGCTACTAAAATTACTGGTTCTTTGTTGTTGCCAATTGCGGCTACTCAATTTGCGACTCAAGCTGGAAGGGGCGCAAGCTTATTTGCAGCTGCCTTAGCCGGATCCTCCATTGCATCCCTCACTGGCTTGATGGGTCGTACTGGATATTCTTATAGCTCTTATGAAGGAACAGGTAAGAGAAGACTGATCAGCTACCGTGTAGACAAAGGAGTAGAATTGAATATGGAACACACTCCTTTGGAAATCCAACTGAACAAATATAGGCATTGTATAGTGATTCGTCCTCGTTTCAGTGCTTTTGAATCAGAATCTATAAAGTACAATCGTATCTGGGTTGAAAAGAACAAAATGGTTCAAGCTATTTATAAAGATATAGGAATGTTTCTTTGTTCCAATGAGCAAGAATCAAATGCCTCTATTACAGAGGATTACTACTACATTTACCCGAAGTATAGTGCAGATGCTATCAACAATGCGATTACTTTGGATCCCAACAATTATCGCAACAGGCCCTTTATTATTAACTTAAGAGGCAAAAATGAACGTGACAAATTTATTAGCGACATCAGTTGCTATATCACAAATAACGAAAATCAACTGAAGGAAGGATTGGAATGCAGAAGCGGTGAAGGGAATTACGAATATTTACTCGATAAAAAAATTGAATTCACTTCGCAGTTACGAAAAGGATTTGAGACGCCTAGGATGTTTCATTTCACCGGCCATTCTCCTGGCATTTACTCTGTGGAAGGAAAAAAAACCCCAGAACCGGAAGAAAAACCAGAAAGCAACTTAATGGAGAGCTGGGTGAGGTTTTTTTCTTCTATACAATTGGCTGATGTGGACATTTTGAACTTTGTTAGAAATTAGACAGATCTCTAGTCGTGTAGATGAATCTCTTTCAATAAGTCGCCAATGCTTTTGTCTTCTTCTTTTGGAGAGAGGAGAGAGAAATTCTTTTTTCTTTCCTTGGTGATGGATCCACTAGGCTCAGGCTGAAATTTGAAACTCTCATCGTGAAATGCTTGACTGAGTTGTCTGTTTAGTTGTTGCAAGCTGGCGATTTGTTGTTTTTGCTTTTCCATCTCTGGGCATTGGTTCTCCCAAAGAGTTTGAAGAGTCTGGTTGCGTTCTTTGAGTTCTACATTAGCCTTTTGTAAATCTGTCAATTCCTTCTCACCATATGTTTTGGTTGATTCCAAACTAGTGAGTTTGAATCTTTTCAATTCCAACTCTGATTGAATTTCTCTAAAATCTTTTTGCAATTTTTCAATATCCTTTTCGTATGTTTCCTTATTAGCGAGTGAATTCCGTCTTTCCGCAAGTAGTTCTTTTTCCATTTCGTTTCTTAAATTATGCAGTTGATCGTCATGCTCTTCTGTAATCTCCATGATCCTGCTGTCCAATGTGGATGCTTTCTTGCTGAACTCAAGATCGTATTCATCTCTTAACTCCCTAAGTTTTTGTTCTTGGGCCCCTTGCATATCACTCATAAGCAACTGATACTTTTCCTCAATCTTTGAGAGAGCTTCTTGTTTTTCGTTCAGTAAAGAAGTTTTTTCTGACTCAAAATCCCCTTCCATTTTCTGCCGAATTTCCCTCTCAGAGTCTGTATAATTTTGGTTCAAATTTTCAATCTCTTCTTTCAATTGAGTTCTTTCATCACTAAGCTCTTGCAAAGATTGTTTATAATTCTGCGTTTTTTCTTCTGATTCTTTTTCTTTTCTCAAACTCAGTTCTTTCAATAAAGACTCATGTTCCCCTTGTAATTGTTCCAATTCTTTTTCTTTTCTCAAACTCAGTTCTTTCAATAAAGACTCATGTTCCCCTTGTAATTGTTCCAATTCTTTTTCTTTTCTCGAACTCAGCTCTTTCAATAAAGACTCATGTTCCCCTTGTAATTGTTCCAATTCTTTTTCTTTTCTCGAACTCAGCTCTTTTATCTCGTTTTTTAGTTGATCAATGAGTTGCTTTTTATCTTTATGAAGCTTCTCGATGACACTTTCTTCTCTTACTTCCTTTTTTTGAATGATCTTGCTGATTGTTTTGTGCCAATGTGTTTTTAGTTGTTTGTATTTTATGACGGCTTTGTTCATCTTTTGTTCATTGTGATACAAAATTCGCTCGTACTTTTGGACATTATCTTGATTTTCTGCAAGCAACTGTTTTTCTTTTCCCTCACCTTTTGCCCGCAAACGATCCATGGCGCACTCACTCTCCGCAAGCAGTCTTCCTTCGTGGCTCTGTTTTTGCACATTCAAATGAGACATTTCTTTCGCCAAACGAACCAGAGCCTGCTTATGTTTTGTAAGCAACTGTTTTTCTTTTTTCTCACCTTCTGCCCGCAAACAAGTTATGGCACGCTCGCTTTCCGCAAGTAGTCTTTTCTCGTCTTTTTCTTTCTGCGAAGCCCATTGCTCTTGCTTCTTATTCAAGATGGCAAGATACCACTTTTGGAATGCATTTCCCTTGCTAGAGATTTTTGCAAATCGGGAATTAAGCTCATCACCTAGCTTTCGAATGTAACGAATATGCTGTTGCTGTTTTTTCTTTGCTTCATCTGAATGCCACCATTTTTTTTGTGCTTTCAAATGAGTTTGGAGTTTGTCATTCAATATTTGAACCATCTCCTCATGTTCCAAAATCTTTTTTTCATCTTTGGCAAGTGCTTGTTTCAATTCATTGTTTTCAAGTTTCATTCTCTGAGCGATTGGTTTTATTTTGCCTCGATATTTTGATAAAACGCCTAGCTTTTGCTTGAGATTCTGATTGAAATTTTGGATCTGATTTCGATCCTCTCCTGCTTTTTTTAGCTGAAGATTCAAGGTCGATAATTCTTCTTCCATTTCTTTCACACGACTGAGATCAGAAAGATGATCTTCTTCGGCATGAAAGTTTTTGCTCGTCAGTTTCTCATATTTTTCTTTCAAAACCAGGCACCGGTCTTGAAGAAAAGCATTTTTATCTGTGAGCTGTTGGTTGGAAGCATTCAAAGATTCAAGCTGAGATTCTGTGAAGTTTTTTTCCCTCATGGCAACAGAGAGACGATTCATCAAATTCTCATTTTCTTGAATCAAGGCATGCGATTTTTCTTCCAAATCTCTTTGTGGAGAATCGGAGCTTTCTTTTTGCCCTGTTTCTTGAGAGGAGGGAAGAGAAGCTCCGTCCTCCGCCCAATCAATGTGTTTAGATGAAACACTAGGGTCGTAAGAGTCCATATTTCGACCTTTATTCTTATCTGAACCAATCACTAAGTCCCTAAAAGTCTTTCAATGCTCCCCTTATTTGTCAAAGCAAAAAACCCAGACTTTATGCTACGCGACAAACAAGAGAGATGGGTTCATAAACAAACATTTGTTCACAGGCAAAGAGTTCCGTTTTCAAAAGTGAAGAAAAAAATAAAATTTTTTGTTTTAAAGGAAAAATTTCAAGAGGGTAAAAAAAATTGCTTCACAATGTGTTAGATTTAAACAATGAAGTATCTTGTATGGTCAGCTACGATTCTATCAGGAATCCTGCTCGTTTTCTTTTTTGGAATACTCTTTATGAATGATAAAAATTTTTCGTCAAATGGAAAAATAAAAGATCCAAAACTTCTGCTTGCGTTTGAAAAAATGAGAAAGAAAAGAGGAGAATCCTACCGTCCTCGAACTCGTCATTTGGATGCTAAAGGAAAGGCTTTGTTCACCAATCACCTGTTCTTAGAGAACAGTCCCTATCTTCTGCAACACGCTCACAATCCTGTGAACTGGTACCCTTGGGGGGAGTTGGCCTTTCAAAGAGCTAAAGAAAAAAATCTACCTGTTTTGCTAAGCGTGGGGTATTCCACCTGTCATTGGTGCCATGTAATGGAAGAGGAATCTTTTGAAGATTTGGAAATCGCTCGTTACATGAATGAAAATTATATTGCCATAAAAGTAGATCGAGAGGAGAGGCCGGACATTGATTCCATCTATATGAGTACGGTTCAGCTAATGACAGGAAGGGGTGGGTGGCCCATGACGGTTTGGCTCACTCCAGATAAAAAAGCTTTTTACGGAGGAACATACTTTCCCGCTCGCACCGGTGATCGAGGTTTGTCTGTTGGCTTTTTATCCCTCCTGCAAAATTTAAAAAAGCTTTATGATGAAGAACCGGAAATAGTAAAGCAGGATGGGGAAAATTTGCAAAAAGCCATTCGGAAAAATTTTTCCATCTCAAGCACTTCGCATTTGGTTCCAGATGAAAGTGTTTTTCAGGACCTGTACAAAATAGTGGAAGCTCATTCCGATCCAGTTTATGGAGGAATGAAAGGAGCTCCCAAGTTTCCTAGTTCCTTCCCTGCTAGATTCCTACTACGATCTTATGTAAAAACAAAAAAACCTTTAACAAAGCTCCACTCCTTTCTAGAAGGTCTGTTAAAGGGAGGAATTCACGATCAAGTGGGAGGGGGGTTTCATCGCTACTCCACAGATGAAAAATGGCTCGTTCCCCATTTTGAAAAAATGCTCTATGACCAAGCTCTGTTGGCACTTGTTTATTTGGAGGCCTATCAATTAACAAAGAAGGAAAGTTATAAACAAGTAGCACAAGGAATTTTAGATTATGTAATAAGAGATATGAGCGCAAAAGATGGTGGTTTTTTTTCAGCCACAGATGCCGACAGTCTTTCCCATATGGGAGAAAAAGAAGAAGGTTATTATTTTACTTGGACTCCAGAAGAGATTGAGAAGGCTTTGGACAAAAAATCAGCTCAGTTGGTAAAAAATTATTACAACATTACTGCCCAAGGAAATTTCGAAAAGCGAAACATTTTGTATCAATCAAAAAAATTGTCAGAGGCTTCAAAAGAACTGGGTCTTTCTCCCGTCCAAGCTCAGAAGCTTTTGGATTCTGCTCATCAAATTCTCTATGAAACACGTGAGCTAAGACCCAAACCCTTAAGGGATGAAAAAATATTGTCGGCCTGGAATGGCCTGATGATCTCTGCCTTTGTTTATGGCTTTTTTGTTTTCAATGAAAAGAAATATCTTTCACAAGCTGAAAAGTCTGCTCAATTCATCTGGGATCAAATGTATAAAAACGACCAACTTTACCGAGTGTGGAAGGATGATCGAGCCTACATCCCAGCTTATCTGAATGATTATGCTTTTTTCGCAGCAGCTTTATTAGACCTTTATGAATGGACAGGCCATATCAAGTGGCTAAAAAGAGCAATAAAGTTAGACAAAATATTGGAAGAAGAGTTTGAAGACAAAAAAGAAGGTGGTTTTTTTATGACAGCCAAAAGCTATAAACCTTTGTTAGTCAGAGAAAAGCCCTCTTATGATGGAGCAGAACCTTCGGGGAACGCAGTGGCTTTGATGAATCTGCTTCGTTTGGCTGAGTTAAGCGGAAACAATCATTATAAGCAAAGGGCTGAAAAGACTCTGAAAAGCTTCGGATCTCTTATCGAAAAACATCCTCTTTCTTTTTCCGAATGGCTTTTGGCATTGGATTATTATCACAGTCGAGTGCATGAGATCGTTTTGGTCTTAGCTGACGGAACGAATTTGGATTCAGATCCTCTTTTCAATGAATTAAAAAGCTGGTATCTGCCTCACAAGGTTTTGAGCCTTGTCTATCATTCCGAAGTAGAAGAACAATCCAAACTACTCAAACCCATAAAGCGAAAAACAGCCATAGATGGCAAAAGCACTGTCTACATTTGTGAAGAGGGAGCTTGTCAACTTCCCGTTTTGACTGTTAATGAATTGAGAGAGCAACTAAAAAACATTCCGTTCAATCCGCGCAAGGGAACAAATGGGATATAGTACAGTCACAAAAAGTGCAAACAAGGTGATAGAACATCTGATAAAAGCCAAATTTTTTATCCACATAGCAAAAAGAGGTTCAAAGCACAAACATAGGGCTATTTTTCATCAGTAACTATATGAAAAAAACCATTTTCTTGTCTCTTTTGCTGTTTTGTTATTTGCCATGCTCCTTAGCTAAAGAGAAGTACCAAGTCTGTTCCATAACAATCAATTCCTCCGATGAAATCAATATATTCAAGGATTACTTGAGTGAAAGAGATTTCGATTTTGTGGAATTGGTGCCTCTGGATACAGAATCCACTCCGAATAATATCCATTGGTTTACCAAAGCTTGCCAAGATAAAAAATATCGTTGCGATATTTTGGTAATTTCTGGACATTTTGGAGGCCTATTTTTTGGAGAAACTCACAGCTACATCCTCCCAAGCGAGATGATGCAAAAACAATCTTGTTCCAATTCCTGCAATGGAATTTTATCCAATGTGAAGGAGGTATTTCTATTCGGTTGCAACACAATGGCACAGAAAGGAAGAGACCAAAGAACTCCAGAGGAATATCTAGAAGTGTTGTTAGATCACAACATGATTCGAGATATGGCTGAAATTGTAGTGGCCACTCGTTATCTCCCTTACGGCCTATCCTTTAGGGAACAAATGGAGCTAGTTTTTCATGGCCAAACAAATATTTATGGATTTCATTCCTTAAGCCCGCTCGGCAAACATATTCGCAGGCCCTTAAGTAATTACTTTCGCTCCGTCAATCAAGGGTATGGCGATTATGCATCTTATCTAGAGCAACTACAGTCGGGGGAATATAACTCTTTGATTCACAAAACCATTGGAGGAAGTATCACACAAAGCCATGGTTTGACTCACAAGCATCCCAATTTCTCTAGCTTTCAAAAAATGTGCCCTCTGTTCCAAGACTCCCTAGACAATCATGAAGGCCTCCAAATTGTGAAGGATTTATTTCACTCTGGAGAAGGTGTTTTGGCTTTTTCAGCCATTAAAAATTTTATTTCGACTCGATCCTTTTTATTGAGTAAAAATGTACAGGTTTTTAATGAGTTAAAAAACGACCGCACCATAAGAAATGAGTTTGTCGGCCTATACGATAAAATCAATGACCACTTACCCTATGCAAAAATTCAGTTCTTAACTTTTTTAAACTCCTTTGGATGGGTCACAGATTCACTATACAAAAAAGATTTACGAAAATACTCTCTCCAAGTTGTGGGACAACCCACCTCCGAGGCTTATGATTTCTCTACCGCTCTCATCTATAACGAAAAGATAGATCCAAAATCACTCAACCTAGGAGGGGATGATTTTAACCAAAATTTTTACCGAAACATTTGGTCTCCGTTGATCATAGAATCTTTCAATGTAACAAGTTATTTGGTTCACCGCCGGTTAATCAATCTTTGTATAAAAAGCATACATAAAAAAAAACCTCCAGCACAAGAAGATCTCTTGGTTTGCTATCAAGTTTTAAAAACTTTGGGGCATCTGGATGTAAGTGACTCAATCACCGTTGAGACAATTGCAAAGCTTTTGCATTTGGAATCTTTTCCCGGCCTACTCTTTTACTCTATGTATGCTTTGGCTTACGCTCGTGTAAAGGATTATCGTATTCATCGTGAAATTGCAAAACACGCAAATCATAAAGATAAGTGGATACAATTACAAGCTGTTCGGACATTAAACAAGCTAAAATCGGGTGATTTACAATCTTATAATGATGTCAAACAACTTGTGGAAAGCACAAAAAATGATGAACTTTTTTTAGAAGCTTTACAAACTCTTTATGTAATGGAAAATTCTTCTCCCACATTGAAAAGGGGAACCAATAGTTATCTGAACAAGCATATCAATCGAATCGAAACAATTATAAGCCAGAGCCAAGATGAAGAACTTTTATTGAAAAGCTTAGAAACATTTGGAACTTTAGAAATTTCTTCGCCCTCTTTAGTGAAAATCATCAAACAAAAGCAACTGACAAAACATCCAAGAGAAAAAATTAGACAGTGGGCTCGCAGTTTTATTTAACAATAAGACTTTGATTTGATTTTATTGACGATAAATTGCTCTAGCACCATGGGGTTTTTGGGATCAGTGGAAAATACAGATTGTTGTTCACAACGTTTTTTTTCTTTAATCAACCACTGTAAAATTTGTGCAAGTTTCTTATTCTTCTTATCCCGAAAAAAAGGATCATTTTTCAAAGCGTCCTTTGCTTTCTTGATAGACCTCATTTCACTGGCATTTTTAGAAGAAACGTCGTAACAATGAAGCTTGTACTTTTTTACGTCTTCAGGAAGCAATCCCAAAAAATGTACATCTGGAGCACTGAAATCAGCGTTTCGAATCAAACTCGCCGCTGAGCCCGCCTTCAAAGTTCGATAAATATTTTGCAAAGTGTAGGCATCCAAATCACCATAAAAAAAGATAGGGGTCTTCAATTGATTTTGGATGGTGCGACACCAGCCACGAACCGCATTGCTCGGCACCCCTTGAGCTCCCATTACAATGCAAGCATGTCTTTTCGTCATTCCGTTCGTCACCAAAGTGTTAGCTGTACCCTCCGATTCCACCACCAAGCAAAAATCCAAACGCCCCTTTTTTTTCAACTCAAACTGTTGAGGTTTATTTTTTGGTTGAAAGGGAGTCGTCCCCATAGAAGACAAATCGACAACTGCCTTGGTTTTATCTGAAAGAGTTTCTGTAACAATAAGATTTTTGGAGTAGGTTTGTCCTCCCCGATCATTTGCAAAACAATTCAATTCTTCACGATACACTTCCATCATGTCACATATAAAATCAATAATTGAATCACTGTCAGATTGGGAATCAAAATCCAAAGGTTTGTAAAGAGATTTGGATCTGATGAGACCTTTTGAAATATAGTAAATCTCTCTTTTGGTATTCACTGATCCTGATTTCAAATTGTTGAGTAAAATTTCTAGAAGAAAAATTGCCCGAGATATTTTTTGAACAGAAGAAACATTTAGTTCTGAATCTACCATTTTACCCATTGGAGTGAGATAGCCCTTGCTGGCATCATATTGGCTGTTGTCAAGCGAACATTTGACTGCCGATAATACAGGTCGTTTGGCCCTCTCTAAGTCTCTCAATATTTTATTGCAAAGCTCTATAGAATATTTTGGAATATTCTTGCTTGATTTTCTGACCCGAATGAAATTTCTCTTAGCCACCAATTATGTTCCTTTTTTCTTTTTGCCCTTTACTTTTCTTTTAAACTTTTTTGTTTTTGGCTTTTCTACTTTTTCTTTCTTCGTAAGCACGTTCTTTTGTTTTTTTTGCTTCAGTCCATTTATGTCTTCACTTTCTTTCTTTTCAAGCTCCTCTATTTTTTCTGAAACGAAAGGTCTATGCAAAGTCTTTTTTAATTCTTCCAAATGGGTCTCTGCTTTTTTCAAAGCCTTTGCCATTTGTTCCGTATCATGGCTCAGAATTTTCATGATCCCTTTTTCAGCTTTGGCTACCCTTTTCTTATTTGCTTTCGTGATATCTTTCAGCTTTTCCAGAAGCACAGGAACAAACTGTTTAATATATTGGGTCTTTCTTTTTAATTCATCAGCTTTTTTTTCCCTCTTGATATGACGAGAAAGTTTTTGTCCGGTTTGCATCAGAGTACGACGGATCTCCTCCACCAATTCCTCACTGGCATCAATCGTTTCCTTAGAAGCATTTTTAAATTTAATAAAAGGGGATGTCACAGCAACAGCAAAAACATAGGGACCTTGAGGCAAACTATTTTTTTGCTGAGACAAACCATAAGTCCGCCAATTTACAGACTCGACAGCCTTCGTAATGGCACAGGCTGATTTATCAAATTGAAGAGGCACTCGGTTGGCAAATCTCATTAACTGAATGAGTTGTTCTTCTCCTCCTTCTTTGTTCCTATCCAACAGGCGAGCTACGGCTGTTTCCACCACTACTGGTTTGTTGTCACAAATTTTTGGTCGCCGAGTGATTACACTAAAAAAATCCACCTCGCCCATTCTTTGAATTGCTTGAGACAGAGCTTCTTCCCCCACTGTCAAAACAGAACGAGTGGAAGGTCTCGGCATGTCTGTTTCTTGAATACTATGAAAGATTTTTTTGTACTCCCTTTCGGATAAAGTATTCATTGTTTTATTGAGCAAAGATTTCTTTAGCCCATGTTTTACAAAATCAGAAATAATAGAGGAATTGATTTGGGAAAATCCTTTTTTAAAAAAAGCCTCAAATGTAATCTTCCCATACAAATGGGCATGCGAGATAAATTCTCCCAATTTCATCGTGTGTGGATGGGGTAAGGTGGCTGGTGGCACCTTTGGCACAACAGATGTAACTTTCTCAATTTTTCTCCAATCCCTATCCAACAATTTATAACTCAAACTCAAGTGCGGATTGACTAAGGCGGTACCCTCCAGATAAGTGATGAGCCCTCCATCTCCATTGAGTTGCACTCGACCATCAATACAAAACACCACTTTCAGTCCATGAGCTTTGTCCCAATCTACTGTAGTTTTATTCTTAAAAATGCCCTTGTTTTTTTTGATGTTCACATTTATTTTCGCACTCACAGCTTTTTCCATATTTTTTGTCTTACTGATAATATTCACGCCGGATGCATTGGTTAATTGGGCCCAAGTCGTTGCTGCCGAAATTCCAATCCCCTGCTGGCCTCTAGAACAACGTCCTCTGCCAAATTTTGATGAAGCCAAATATTCTCCAAATACCTTGGGTAAATCACTTAGAGCAATACCGGGACCATTATCCTCTACGCTAATCTCCACCAAGTCTGTATTTTGTTTAGAAACCACCGTCGCACTACCTTTGCGAGTTACTTGCACAATAAGCTCAGGAAGAATATGAGACTCCTCGCAAGCGTCCAAAGCGTTATCTACTGACTCCTTCAGCGTTGTCAAAACAGCCTTAGTGGGAGAAGAAAACCCTACCTGTTGCAAATTTTTCGCAAAATACTCTGCCGTGCTACTAGATGTGATATTTGACATAATGGTATCCTTTTACTTTTTCATCCTAGATGTTCAATTATTTTGTCCACTCTTATGATTTTTGAAGACGAATCTCTACTAAAGTCTTATGTTTTTTTTTGGAATTGCATTTTCTACACGCTACAACCAAATTATTTTTTATGCTTTGCCCTCCACGCACAACAGGAACCAAATGATCCATAGTTAAAAAAGCCGGATCGAAATCCTTTCCACAATAGTAGCATTGACCCTGATTGAGTTTTTTTTTCCACCAGTTCGTTTTTTTCAGTTGCCTTGCTTTTTCTCTTTCTCTTTTTATCTTCTCTTCACTGGCTGGTACAAAAAAACTCTCCATGAAAAAATCCTGCTACGACTCCAAAAAATTGTCAAATCTTGATTTATTTATAAGAAAGTCCTTTGTTTTCATAGTTTTTTTGTGATAGAAGAAAAGAAAATGAGGCCATCATGGAAACGAAAGAGGAAATCAAAAATTTGTTGGAAAAACATTCTGTCATGCTCTTCATGAAGGGTTCGCCTGATAAGCCTTTGTGTGGCTTCTCTGCTCGGGTCGTTGAGATTTTAAACTCTATGAACGTACAGTATGGATTTTTTAATGTGTTGAGTAATGAAATCATCCGTAGCGGTATCAAAGAGTATTCCGAATGGCCCACCATTCCCCAACTTTATGTGAAGGGAGAGTTCGTTGGTGGCTGTGATATCGTGCAAGAACAATTTGCAAATGGTGATTTAGAACCTCTTCTTTCTCCATTTCACTCTGAACCCCGTTCCTAATTTTCAGCCATTCATCCCAAATGAAATCGCTGATGTGTTCCAAGTGTGCGTAAAAAATTTCTGAATGTTTCATATTGAATCACTCTAGACGCCAGAAAATCCAAGTTGCTCCCACTCATCCCTATCAGCTTCAACTATTTCCCTATCAAAAACCCAATTTTCCCCCAAAAGCTCAGATCAAAATTATTTATAAAAAAACCTTGCTAGATGTAATTTCCCCTGTCAGACTCCTTCTTAATGAGATTCAAATACATACTTTTTTCCTCCCTGTCCCTTGTCGTGATTGTAGCTGTCGCCTCCTTTGCTTTCTTAATCAAAAAAGATGATCAAAGTCTGAATCATTCTGTGTCACCATCATCTGTTCAAGCTGATTCCCTGTCTCGTGCTGATCTTCTGGCAGTGTCTATGTTTTCATCTCGCGCTTCCGTTTCTATCGATGCCCCCAAAGACTTTGAGTACAGCACATTTCGTGTGGGAGATGTGGATGTTCTATCTGGAGAGGACCGCAAAGAAGGAAGATATTTTGTGGCACTTTCCACGAATGATATTCATAAGGATTTTGAATCGATGCAAGAGTGGTTCGACGACAATCCGCGTCTTCTTCCCAGTTTCCCTCAACCCCTTATTGATGTAGTGGTTGAGTCGCAGCAGATAAAAAATGTGAATGGTTTCGAGAGCCTATCCATTTATAGTGGTTGTAATGGTAATCAGGCAGTCCTATTCATGCACGCTATAAGAAAAGATAGGAAGGGTAGCTATCTCATAGGCTTCCGTATGCCGCCAGAGGTTATGGACTCCGAGGAAGAAAGCCTTGAGAAGCTTCTTGCTCAGGTCCGGGCCCTGAAGAAGTATCGTACTGCAAGCCAAGAATAATTGCTATAATTGAAATAATTCGTTGGTGGGGAATTCTGTGATCAAAAAGAGGATTTGGCTTTTCGTATCGGTGGCTACCCTGCTTTGTTTGCTGTCTTCCATATATGTTGTCAAGGTAGTGATTTCCCGAGGTTATATTGGAGACAACAGACCCAATATAATAGATCTGAAAAAACCGAGACTTTGTAGGATAGGATTAAGAAAGATGAATCTTTCTGGGAGCAATTTACGTTTCAAAAATTTAGACAATGCCAATTTAAAAAGAGTCAATTTACATAAGACGAATATGTCCCAAGCAACTCTATCAAAAGCGAACTTAGAAAAAGCTCGCTTATGCCATTCCCAGTTAGTAAAAGCGAATCTTTACAGAGCAAATTTGAAACACGCAAGATTGCATAAAGCCAATTTCGACGGAGCCAATTTGTCTAAAGCAGATCTCAGTAGATCTGCCTTGACGAGTGCTTACCTAGGTACAGCAAATTTACTTAGGGCAAAATTATATAAGGCAAATCTAAGGGGAAGCGACTTAAGCCAGTCGAACCTTCATGGAACGGATTTACGGTATGCGGATTTGAATGGAGTTATCTTGGATGGAGCTAACCTTTCTGGAGCAAAATTTACAAAGGCAAAAGGTTTGAATAATTTGCGTAGTTTCAAGAATATATGGGCTTACGAAGGCGAATCTCCAGAGGGATTACCTCCAATCGTTATGAAAAATTTACAGATAAGAAAAAAATAAATCTACACATTGCACTTATATTCTTTTCTTTCTTACTTTCCTTTTCCTCACATTTTTTAGCAATTCCTGCAACATCAAGGGTGGTACGTTCTTAGGTTGCTCGTTCTCATACATCCAAATGCCTTTAAAGCGATTATAGGCGAGGCTATCCAAGCCACGAGCACCGGTAAAGTCTGCTTTAGACAAATTAGCTCCATTGAAAGAAACTTTATCTAATTTTGTATGACTGAAATTAGCTTGGGATAGGTCTGCCTTATAAAAATTGACCTTATTGAAATGTGCTGCACGCAGATCTGCATGAGTTAAATTGGATTTACTCAAATTTACTTCGCTTAGCTTGGTCGCGCGCAAGTCGGAGTTTATGAAAGTTGCTCCATGTAAGTTCACTTTATTCATTTTTGTCCACATCATTTTTGAATGGTTGATTTTTGCTCGAACCATTGATACCTCTTCTAGGCTCATGTTAGACAGAATGGAGTAGCTCAGATCTGTTTTGTACATATTCACTCTTATTAAAACGCTATCAGTTAGATCTGATTTGTACAGATCCGCATGTTTAAATTGTACATCCCGAATATGAGAAAGTGATAAACCTGTGTACCAAATAATAGCATGATTTAAATTCGCACGAAAGAAATTAGACCTATTGAGAGCTATATAATACATTCGCACCCGATTCAAATTAGCTCCTTGTAAGTCTGCCTTATCAAACTCGAGATGAAAAAGTTTTGCTCCAGAGAAATTGGTATGGCGTGCATTTACTTTGTTCAAATCTGAGAAATTTATTATTGCGTTGCTAAGATTCGCATGGCTCAAGTTCACTCGATTGAGCAACGACATATAAATTGTAGCGCCCTGCAAATCTGCATCATTCAGATTCACCTGGTTCAAGAAGGATCCTTGAATGACGGTGGACCTCATGTTCACTTTTTTCAGATTTGTAGAGAAAAAATTTGTCTGAAATATCACTGCTCGAAAAAGATTCGCTTGATTTAAATTTGCTTTTTCAAAATCTGCACCTCCTAGATCTGCATGACTAAGATTCGCTCTACTGAAAATAGCTTCCTTAAACTGTGAATAGCGCAGATCTGCAAATTGTAGATCTGCTTTATGAAAATTAGATTTACTTAGGTTGCTTCTCATTAGATTTGCATTCTTAAGAATAGCTTGTGAAAAATTTGTATTTTCTAGTTCAGCTCTTTCCAATATAGAGTAACTCAAATTCGCCTTTGTTACATTGGCTTCAGACAAATTGGCACCAGTAAAATCGGAGTAACTTAAATTTGAACGGATAAGATTTGCATTAGAAAGTATAGAATAACTAAGATTTGAATTACTTATATTCGCTCCCATAAGATTAATATGACGTAAATCCTTGTTTTGTAAAATAACTCCACATAAATTCACGCTAGGCAGATCCACACGTGGACCTATTTTTTTTAGAATCTGTGCATCAAGAGGAGTGCAATTCAACTGACTAGCAAGTAAGCTAGTTAGAGGGAAAAAACAAACCATTGTTACCAATACGAACCATCCAACTCTTTTTTTATTCATATCACCAAGACACCTTTATTTTTTACAATCAAGTGTAACATAGGGCAGGTTATTTGAAATAACACTCATTTCCGTGTTCTATGAAGCAAAAATGGTAACGCAATACAAAAAGTAAACCAAGAAAAATCTTTGATCTCATTCGGGTAAATATCCTTAACTCAGTTACGACATAGACAAAAACCTTTGAAATACGAAGAGTTTGAAGTTGATGAATATAAGTTAGACAATTTAGAAGCTGAAGTCGTGTTCAAAAGATACTTCAATAGATTTTTAACAATGGGAGTAGGAGTTGTAGCTGAAAATCAAAAAGTATATGTGGTCTTAATCGCAACATATAACCAGCCGGGTAACATTGAAATGGAAAGCTATATAAAACACGATAAAAACTGGTTGTTATATGTAATAAATTAATCGTCGTCATCGTCGTCGTCGCCCATATCCATATCGTCGTCGTCGCCCATATCCATATCCATGTCATCGCCCATATCCATATCGTCGTCGTCGCCCATATCCATATCCATGTCATCGCCCATATCCATATCGTCGTCGTCGCCCATATCCATATCCATGTCATCGCCCATATCCATATCTATGTTCATGTCTGTGGCTGATACTGTATCTACCACCCCGTCGCCCATCAGACTTGAGAACACCCACAGGGCCCACACCATAGCCGCTGGGCTTATTACGCCAATGTCTTCTATGGTTTCCTTAGATTTTATTAATGCTTTTTTTTCCTCAGCTTCTGCTAATTCCTTAGCTTCTGCTAATTTCTTAACTGCTACTTCTGCTTTCTGCCGAGCCTCTATACTTTTAGCTACCTCTAGGCTTTTCCTAGCTACTTTTAGGGCTTCCTTAACTTTTGCTGTTTTCTTTACTTCACCTTTAGCTACCTCTAGGCTTCTCTTAATTATTGCTTTCTGCTGAGCCTCTGTCTTTTTAGTTACTGCTGGGTTTTTCTTAGCTTTTACAGAACCCATTAGGCGAAGCCCACGGACTACTTCAAAATCAAGTTGAGCACTAGTGAGTTTCAAACCAATCTTGCTGTAAAAATCATTTATAACTCTTCTCATCAGTTTTACGTCCTTAGCTATCATTATCATTTTCTCAGCTGCTGATAATTTTTTAGAAGGTTTTAAATGTGATATAGCTTTTTTGGTTTTTACAAAAATACCAACAGGTATGCCTGTATAAACTAGGAATTCGCATACTTTAGTTGATTTTGTTTTTAGATTATAACAACTAAATTTTGCATCTGTTTCTTTTATACTTTTCGCTACATACTCAAGTAAACCCGATGAAAGATGAACAGTTAAAGCTGTAACAACACGTGCGTTTTGATAACCCTCTTCTGACTCATTCAAGTTTTTTCTATCATATTCTTTCACTAATTTTAATTCTTTTTCAAATTCAACAGAGAAGTAATTGATTATTGAATCAAACTGCTGTCCTATCTTTTTAGAAATTGAGCTACTTTTGGCATTTTCATATATCCAAATACTCGTAGACTTTAAAAAATTAAAGATACTTCCTATAGAATATAGAATTCCTTTTCCACAGCCTGTAATTACATTCTGAGTATGAGTATGAGTATTAGATCCAAGTACATCTTCTGGCTTTGTACAATCTATTTTCTCTTCTTTAGGGATGTCTCTGCACTCAGGAACAAACAGCATCAATTGACATGCTTCTAAATAGGTCTGTTTTTCTGCACTAAATTGCGTACTAATGCAATCAGTGCATGCTACTTTTGCCTCATTCTCTAGAGCAAGAACTGATGGATTTAAAAAAAATAGAACTGTTGTTCCAATGATTAAAATCTTATTTTTCATATTTAGATACCTACTTACCCTATTTGTTTAACAAGCTCTTAATCATAGCCATTTCTTTCTTTTGATTTTGCTGTGAAAAAGGTTAAATTTCTTTTGGTTTTTAGCATCGTCCAAATCACTGAATGAAGAACATGTTCCGATCGGCTTTTATTCAACTAGACATGAATTAAAAATAAAATAAAAAAGGCTTAATGGTTGGTTTTGTTTTCTTTAAAACGTTCTATCAAATGGAACGACTCTCTCGACTTTTAAAAGAAACGATCATAAATCAGAAACTTAATAAAAGCGAAAATGAAGATATTCGAAACTTAAGCAAAGTTTTTATTTCCTTATAAACGTAAAAAAAATTGCCCCTCAATATAAAAAGCCACTCAGCAAAAGCCAAGTGGCTTCAATATAATAAGAAGCCAGCATCGTGCTACTCTCCCATAAGGTCAACCCTATAGTACCATCGCCGCTGGCGGGCTTAACTTCTGTATTCGGAATGGGAACAGGTGTGGCCCCGCCGCTATAGACACCAGCAAATCAACTCGTAGATAACTCAAAAAACAAAAAGTATACAAAAAATCTGTGCTCAAAACATTCTTAGCAACTCTTTAATCAGAAAGTATAAAAAAAAGCCTCACGACCGATTAGTACGGATCGGCTAAACACATTACTGTGCTTACACCTTCCGCCTATCAACCTCCTAGTCTCGAAGGGGTCTTTAGGATCCGAAGATCAGGGAAAACTTATCTTGGAGTCGGCTTCCCACTTAGATGCTTTCAGCGGTTATCCGTTCCGAACATAGCTACCCTGCCATGCCACTGGCGTGACAACAGGTGCACCAGAGGTTCGTCCATTCCGGTCCTCTCGTACTAGGAACAGCTCTCCTCAATTTTCCTACGCCCACGGAAGATAACGACCAAACTGTCTCACGACGTTCTTAACCCAGCTCGCGTACCTCTTTAATTGGCGAACAGCCAAACCCTTGGGACCTGCTCCAGCCCCAGGATGAGATGAGCCGACATCGAGGTGCCAAACACCCCCGTCGATATGGACTCTTGGGGGGTATCAGCCTGTTATCCCCGGAGTACCTTTTATCCGTTAAGCGATGGCCCTTCCACTCGGAACCACCGGATCACTTTGACCTGCTTTCGCATCTGCTCGACTTGTAAGTCTCACAGTCAAGCTCCCTTATGCCAATGTTCTCAATGCCTGGTTTCCAATCAGGCTGAGGGAACCTTCGTACACCTCCGTTACTTTTTAGGAGGCGACCGCCCCAGTCAAACTCCCCGCCTAGCAATGTCCCCCACCCTGATAAAGGGCGTAGGTTAGACTTCAAAATGAATAAGGGTGGTATTTCAAGGGCGACTCCACTCAAACTAGCGTTCAAGTTTCAAAGTCTCCCACCTATCCTACACATAGCCAACTTAAAGTCACTGCCAAGTTAGAGTAAAGGTTCACGGGGTCTTCTCGTCTTTCCGCGGGTACTCAGCATTTTCACTGAGAGTTCAATTTCACTGGGGGTCCAGTTGAGACACTGAAGAAGTCGTTACGCCATTCATGCAGGTCGGAATTTACCCGACAATGAGTTTCGCTACCTTAGGACCGTTATAGTTACGGCCGCCGTTTACCGGGGCTTTGATTCTGAGCTTCGTCTTACGACTAACAAATCCTCTTAACCTTCCGGCACCGGGCAGGCGTCAGGCTGTATACATCATCTTGTGATTTCGCACAGCCCTGTGTTTTTAATAAACAGTCGCTACTCCCTGGTCACTGCGACCTCCTCAAGCTCAGCCCGCAAGGGGCTTCACCCAAGAAGGCACACCTTCTCCCGAAGTTACGGTGCCAATTTGGCGAGTTCCTTAACTGGAGTTAACCCAATCGCCTTAGAATACTCATCCCACTCACCTGAGTCGGTTTACGGTACGGGCGACTTTGGCAACACATCGAAGCTTTTCTTGAAACCATAGTGTCTTTCACTTCGAGGATCGGATCCTCTCGCGTTAACGCCTAAGAGTTGCGACACGGATTTACCTATGCCACCCCTTGCACGCTTACACCTGAATCCAATAACAGGCTGAAATAACTGAGTTCGTCACTCCTATGCTTGAACACCAAAGCCGGTAAGGGAATATTAACCCTTTGTCCATCGACTACGCCTCTTGGCCTCGCCTTAGGACCCGACTAACCCTGGGAGGATGATCCTGCCCCAGGAACCCTTAAGTTTTCGGCGCAGGGGTTTCTCACCCCTGTTAATACGCTACTTATGCCAGCAGAATCACTTGTCGTTCGTCCAATTGTCCTCACGGTCAATCTTCATCCTAAGCGACAACGCTCCCCTACCACTGTTGAACTAAATCAACAGTCCCTAGCTTCGGTACCATACTTAAGCCCCGTTGAATCTTCCGCGCAAAATCACTAGGTCAGTGAGCTATTACGCTTTCTTCAAAGGATTGCTGCTTCTAAGCCAACCTCCTGAATGTCTAAGTAATTTCACAACGTTCTACACTAAGTAATGGATTTAGGGACCTTAGCTGAGGGTCTGGGCTCTTTCCCTCTCGTCACAGAACCTTATCGCCCCATGACTGCCTCCCGAACTCACTATCGCCGGCATTCGGAGTTTGTTTGGGTTTGGTAATCCGGTAAGGACCCCTAGCCCATTCAGTGCTCTACCTCCGGGATAGATATTCGAGGCTATACCTAAATATATTTCGGGGAGAACCAGCTATCACCCAGTTTGTTTAGCCTTTCACTCCTATTCACAGCTCATCCAAGGAAATTGCAACTTCCAATGGTTCGAGCCTCCATGTAGGGTTAACTACACTTCACTCTGGCCATAAATAGCTCACCGGGTTTCGGGTCTATAACTGCGAACTCAAAACGCCCATTTAAGACTCGCTTTCGCTACGGCTCCACCTAACGGCTTAACCTTGCTCGCAACTATAACTCACTGGCTCATTATGCAAAAGGTACGTGGTCACACTTGATATACAATCGTGCTCCCACTGCTTGTAAGTTCACAGTTTCAGGTTCTATTTCACTCCCCTTCCGGGGTTCTTTTCACCTTTCCCTCACGGTACTAGTTCACTATCGGTCATCAGATCATATTTAGCCTTAGGGGGTGGTCCCCCCGAATTCCCAACGGATTCCACGTGTCCGGTGGTACTTGGGATCCTCTCCGGAGATCAAATTTTTTCGCCTACAGGCCTATCACCTTCTTTGGAGAGTTTTTTCAAACTCTTCTGCTAAAATTTGATTTTGTAAAACTCCGTGGAGTGCTTTCGGCCACTCCTGAAAGTCCCATAACCCCTCTTGTACAAGAGCCGAAACCTTTACCATACAAGAAGTTTGGGCTGTTCCCCGTTCGCTCGCCACTACTAGGGGAATCTCAATTGATTTCTGTTCCTGAAGGTACTGAGATGTTTCACTTCCCTTCGTTTGCCATCGCAAGGCTATGTATTCACCTTCGATTGCCAGTCTAGCTGGCGGGTTTTCCCATTCGGAAATCTCCGGATCAAAGTGTGTGTGCCACTCCCCGAAGCTTATCGCAGCTTGCCACGTCCTTCATCGCTTTCTGATGCCAAGGCATCCTCTGTAAACTCTTAGTAGCTTTTATCTTAAAACAAATCTGACTGAAATAACTAAGAATGATTTCAGCTCAGACTTTCTTTCTCTTTGATTTTCTTTTTCATTTTTTCACAAATGAAAAAGTAATAAAAATGTGAGTTATCTAAAAATTTTGTTGGTCCAATAGAACCAACAAAGTTTGCCAATCCTATCCAAAGGATTGACAAATACCCTATTCAATTGTCAAAGAGCTACCTCTGAAAAACCCGTATAGTTCAAATGGAAAAAGTCAAGCCAAGCAAAAAACTGCCTGAAATCCGCCACGCCCCCACACGAGAAAAAGAGGGGTCACAGTATAAAGCTCAAAATTTTAGAAAAGCAAGCTTATTTTACAGGATTGACTTCCTGCTTTTCCTGAAGCATTCGGCAAAAAAAAGGCTCTAATTTTTGAGCTTTGGTTTCCCAGCTTTGCCCTTTGCTTTCTTTTGATCCATCTCAAAGCCCACCGAAGAAACCAAGGCCATGATTTTTTCTTCTGCAAGAGGCTTCTTCGGATCTTTCCATTCAATTTTCACTTCGCCAGTCTTGTGATCAGCAGTGATATTTTTCACATTTTTATTTTTCATAAAGGCACTCGATAGCTCCTCCGAACAATGGGAACAAAACATTCCCTTGACAGAAATATTTGTATAATTCACGTCAGCACTTTTTGGCTTCATGGTTTCAACACCATAGGCAAAAGGGCCAAAAAGAAAACTTGCAAAAAGAAAATAAAACAATGCTTTCATAAGATCACTACCTTTCCAAAATTGATTCCTAATGAATCTCTGTACTTTCAGCAGCCTGAAAGTCAAGCACCCGAGGGGTTAAAAAAAGCAAGAGTTCATTTTTGATTCGGCTTTTTTCCACACGAGAAAAGAGCCAATTCAAAATAGGGATGTGCCTCAAAATGGGAAGACCTTCCTCTGATTGGGTCTCATCAGACTGGTAAATACCTCCGATAACAATCGTCTGCCCGTTATGCACTAAGACTTTCGTTTCTGCTTCCCGAGAATTCACTGGACGAGCTCTCGAAGCGGGATCCGCAATTGGACCGGGGAACTCTCTTCGCATTTTTATTTCCATAAAAACAGAACCCACCGCCGTAATCTGAGGCTTCACTTCAAAACTCAACACGACAGGAGTTCTTTGGGCTGAAGTGCCCAAGGCTTGACCGGTGTCCGAGGACTGCTGAGTGGAAATGCTAATTGTCTCCGTGGATTGTGTGATTTTGGCTGTTTCACCGTTTAAAACCATGATGCGAGGAGAACTGATCACACGAACCAAACCCTCTGTTTCCGAAATACCCAGTGAAGCATTCAAATTTCCGATCGGTGCAAAGAAAATATTAAAAGGTGCGTTCAGAGTACGACCACCCGCCCGAGTTCCCCCTCCTTGTGCTGCTGGAAAAGCATCTAAGCCACCTGTGATATTCAAAGCCAATTGTTGGTTCAAAGGAGGACTGAAGGGAGTCCCGCGAAAACTCCAACTGGCTCCCAAGTCACGAGCAAAATTTTCTCTTGCTTCCACAATCTTTGCCTCAATCATCACCTGTGTCGGAGATTTATCTATACTCTTTATCAATTTCTCAATTTTTTCTATCACACTAGACGTATCCGTAACGATAAGAGAATTGGTTGGAGTGTCCACGACAGTTCTTCCACGATTGAGTGTTAAAAATGATTCTACTGTCGTCCGTAAATCAGCAACTTTTGTATAGACGACGGGAATCACCTTCACCTTCAAAGGTTCCAAAATTTCCTGGCTCTTTACCAAATCTTGAATGTCCCTTTGGTCTCTTTTCAAGGAGTCTATAGTTAAAATGCGAATCACATTGCCTTCCCGCAAATACCCCAGCTGTTTTGTTTTCATGACAAGAAGCAAAGCTTGATCCCATGGAACGTTCCTAAGTTTGATGCTAATGGTTCCCCTTACATCATCGTTGATGACCATATTCAAACCTGTACCCTCTGAAATGAAATAGAGTACATCTCGAATGTCCACATCTTTGAGGTGAATGGAAATGGGACGACCGACAAATTTCGGTGTTCCAGTAAGAAAATCATTAAGAGATTGGGCTGGAAGAATTTGCTGAGCTTCTCCCTCCTCCCCTGTAGCAGAGGACTCAACTGGTGAGGGTTCCTCAGAACCAAGCTCTCCCTCTACAGACTCTGCAAGTTCTTCTCCTTCCTTTTTTGCCACTGGAGAAATCACCAAACCTGAATCTGCAACAAGCACAGAAGGAGAACTTGCAGAGTCTCTCATCTGGAGCACAATGCGAACGGTGGTTTCGTCCTTTTGGTCCGCTTGCAAGAGGGCGATTTGGGTATCAAAATCTTTCATTACGAAAGGCCATTGCAAAGACTCGGACAAAACTGCATTGGGTATCTCTATAACAACCTGATTGTTCGCTTCATTACGACGAGATTGATAGGAAAAGTTTCCCGTTCCATCTATATAAATTTTATTTTCACCAGCTTCATAACGAATGTTGTTGATCACCACACTGCTTGCCAGATCAGACTGAGCCGATTCTTCTTCCGAAGAAGCCTCCTCTTCTGAAACGTCAATCTCTATCTTTTGTGGTTCGGAGCTTTCCTCTTCAGCGGCAACTTCAGATTCTGTAATCTCAACGGACTCTTCTGGATCAGAAGAAGTTTCTGCCGTCTTGCCACTGTCTGATTCTTCTGAGGAATCTGTTTTTGTCTCCACCTCTGCATCTGCGAATCCCAAACCCTCTTCTTCCGAATCGGTGGGAAAAGATTCTTCTGCTACCTCTTTTTCAAAATCTTCTGAATCGGAAAATTCACTTTCCAAATCATCTTCGGCAGATGTGTCCTCTCCACCAGATCCAACTACCTCCCCCACACTTTCTTCTCCACCCACTCTGTCCGGAGAGAAAGATTCCTTACTGGTCGTTTGACAGGCACTAAAAAAGAAAACAAAAAATAAAATACTGATAATGTTCTTCATGTTGCCGATCCTCACCGTATCACAGGTTTCAATTTTTCACGAAAAGCTTTTGCTGTCATTGTTTGTAATAGCTCATAGTCCCAAAGTGTTTCTTCTGTTCACCATCCTTTTTTTTGCTACCATGCTCATTCATCTTGTTCTCCTGATTGTTCTTTGCGCACCGGGAGGAGGAAAAGGAAAATTTCCAATACGAGAAGAATCTCCAGCAGGAGAAAAACTGCCGTTCGACCAACGATCCAAACGAACAATGATGGGAGTATAAAGCTCTTGATCAGAAGAAATTTCCCCTAGATTGATTCTCGGTTCCAAGATGACAACTTCATCTTCTCTCAACTCGTAAATTACTCCACGATTTTTGCCAATGCGGTCATTTTTTTGCAAGCTATGCGTGATGTTATCTGGAGTCTGGAACAAGGCAGTAGATTTTCCATCACCCGGTATCCATTTGAGACCAATCAACCTCATATCACTCAATTCGTATTTTTCTGCTGGGGTCAAAACAATCACTGGTTGTTCTGGTTGCACAATTCTTGACCTTTCTTCAGGGTTCACAAAAGAAACGAATGGATTTCTCCGATCTTCTGGATCGTACTCATAGCCTCTCAACAGGCGATGAATTTCCACCACCTTTGAGCTGAGTTCTTGCAAGTTCTTCGGTACAAACTCAGAACCAGTTTTCGAGTCCTTCGTGTTGACTTGAGAAACTGGAGGAGGAAGAGGCGGAACAGGAGGATCAATAGAGGCTTTCCCGCTAGGAGGGAGGAAGGGAGCGACTCCAGGCTCCCCCATCGCTGGATTATCCAAGAGAGGACCCACGGAGGAGGGAGGAGGAGCATTGGGAGGAGGAGCATTGGGAGGAGGAATATTATTCACGTTCCTTTCAGGCGGTGGAAAAGAACTAGGAGGAGCATCAGGAGGGAAATTGTTCGACGGGTTCGCTCCAAGAGGAGGAACATTATTCACGTTCCTTTCAGGCGGTGGAAAAGAACTAGGAGGAGCATCAGGAGGGAAATTGTTCGACGGGTTCGCTCCAAGAGGAGGAACATTATTCACGTTCCTTTCAGGCGGTGGAAAGGAACTAGGAGGAGCATCAGGAGGGAAATTGTTCGACGGGTTCGCTCCGGGAGGCATAGGAACTCCGGCAGGAGCGGAAATTCCCGGCGGAGGAAAGAGATTTTCTTCCGCTATAGCCGTGGATTTAAAAAAATAAAAGTGGCTCAATATCCAAAGGATACAAAACAAAGAAGACAGCCCTACGCTAATGTAAAGAAGACTATGAAAAAAGGTTCTCATTTTTTTAACTACCTCTTTTTTTCTTTGATTTATTTTCTGCTACAGGAACAACGTATCGATAGCCATAAATATCCATTCTCATCTCTATTTCACCAAAGTTATTAACATCTCGGCCTTTCCTTCGTTTTTTTGTTTTGGTCATTGTTAAATTATCGACCGTGATGATCTCTTCCAAGCTCGTGAGATGAGATAAAAAATAGAGAACTTGATTGTAAAAACCCTCCACTGTAATGCTGATTTTTATTTTCTCATAAAAATCTTTTTTCTCAGCTCTATTATGACTTCTAATATCTTTTAAACTGACTCCTGATTTTTTTACCAGACTATTTAAATGATTTAGCACTATAGAAGAAGTCAATTTTTCTGGAATCAAACGCAAAAATTTGTTGAACTCATCGCCCGTTCGATTAATGGTTTCACTCACTTCTCGGATTTCTTTTATTTCACTTTCCAAGGAAAGAATCCTTTTTTTTGTTTCATCTTTTTTCGTTTCTAGTTGGACAATCTTGTTTTTAATGGAAGACCCATCATCATACTTAAGAACGTAATAGACACCAGCTATTGCTCCGCTCATTAAAATCACAAAACCAATACCGAAATTGGAGAGTACTTTTAACCACAACATATTATTTCAACACAGTTTCCACAAGAAACTGCCTCCTTGTAAAGCTACTTCCGACATTTCCCACGCGAGAAGATTTGTCATCACCCACCCGAGACATGTGCACATTAGAGAAAACACCCGTTTGTTCCAAAGATTCTACAAAATTCTGTAGTTCTTTGTTCGTTGTAGTCACCCCCTCAATTTGAAATGTGTTCTTTGAGAATATAATTTTATCTAACCAAACTTTTTGGGGAATCACAGTTTGTATATGATCCAGCCCTGTGACGACTGATAACCTTTCGTGTGCCAATTGCTGCATGATACCCAACTTATTGTTAAATTCATCTGCCTTGACCTTTAGAGAATCAAAGTTATTTATCTCCTCTTTCAATTTCTTTTTTTTGCTTTCTAATTTACTCAACTCACCAGTTACCACAGCTTTTTGTGCATTGAATTGATCAATATTTTTTTCCTCAAAATATTTGACGACGAAAACACCGGAAACAAGAATAGACAGCTTAACGACTATAGAAATCACCTGGCCAGCCGTTAAATCAAAATTGAATCTGGGCTTTCGCTCAGCGTTATCTAAGACCAAATCCTCATCATCATCCAAACCAACTGATCCGCCGACAATCGTAGCCGCTCTTGTTTTCCGCAAATCCATTCTCTTCATCACAAACCTCCCAAATACAAACCAATAACCGCCGAAGAAAAATGCTTGATATTATCTATCGAGTCACCCAACAAACTATCGTACTGAAGTTGCTCAAAGGGATCCAAAATTTGCGCCGAAATATCAAATTTTTTCCCGATCATTTGAACCAAATTTTTTGACTGACTCCCTCCCCCAGTCACATAGCAATGAGAAAATTGCAAAGTGGGATACTGATTCTTGAAATATTCACTCCCAACAAAAATTTCATCACAAAAATACTCATCGCTTTTTTTCATGATGCTTTCCACTTCTGGAGGCACCTCATTCCCTGCAATGTAACTTAATTTTAAAGACTCTGCTTCCTTGTAATCCACATTCATTTCCTTCAGCAAATCATTGGTGTGAAACTCACTGCCTATCATCATGTAGCGAACAAAAATCAATTGGCTCTCATGCAAAACAATGAAAGAGGTCCCTGATTTTCCAATATCCAAAACAAGCGTGGTCTGTCCTTCCACAACTTTCGAATTGAGCAAGCGGACGCAAGAGCAAAGAACATTTTCTCTCATGTTAATCGAATTGCATTGAAATCCTGAGTCCAAGATTAATTGTTCACATTTTTCTACCGCATCTTTTTTTGCTGCCATCAACAAAACGTTTATTCGATCTTCCGATTGGGATGGCGGACTTTTCATAATTTCATAATCATAATTCACTTCGTCTATACTAAAGAGCAAATTCTGACTTGCCTCCACATGAACGAGATCATCGCGTATTTCTTCTTCCGAACTGGGAATCTCAATTTTTTTGACAGTGACACAACGACCTCCCATGGCCACGTCCACGGCTACCGTATTGAGCAAAGTATTCTCCCTTATGAAGTCTGGCAAAATTTTCACCAAAGGATCCAGATTCACAAGCTCACCCTGCTCAACACATTCATCCGGCACTGGCAGCAAAGCAAACTTCTCCAAAAAAGGCTTTCGCTTTTTTCGCAAAAACTGAGCGAGTTTGATCGTGTGGCTTCCTATATCCAGAGCCACCATCCTTTTCGGACCGAATAGTGATCTCAAATTCATTCCATGACTTCCTTATAAAATTAGAACCAAAGTCTGGGAAAATGTCAAATATTGCTTCGCAATGATATTTATCTATCTATTTCGTCATGATTCTTACAAAGTGCCTTTTCTTGCTCCCCAAAGGAGTTTCACAAGTAGAGAAAGGAAAGATAGATACGAGACAACTCCTGACCGTAAAATATGTAAATAATGGCGGAAAAAGAAAGGTAGGGACCGAAGGGAATCCCTTGTTTCAACCAAGATTTATGGGATTTTAGCAGACTGAATAGGCTGGCAATCACCCCCACAAAACAAGAGAGCAAAATTACAAAAGGCACAGCTCTCCATGTCAAAACAGCCCCAATCCAAGCAATGAGCTTAATGTCTCCCCCTCCCAATCCTTCTTCTTTGCGAAGCAGGTAGTAGCAAAAGGAGATGAACCACAAAAATCCACCTCCCATCAAAACTCCAGCCAAGGAAGGTAAGAAGTCACGTCCCGTCTCTGGGTTCAAAATTGCTCCCAATAGGCCAATGACAATACCAGACAAAGTAAAGAAGTCTGGTAAAACCATATGCTCCATATCAATGGTGCTAGCTGTTACCAAAGCAAAGATAAAAAGCAAATATTCAATGAGAACATATTCCCATGACACAAAATGAAACAAGGAAACAAATAGCCCTGCCATCAGTATTTCCAGAAGGAAAGGCCTTAGGGGCGGTCTTTCATTTTGCAATATTTTGATTGGCCAAGAAAGAGGCAAGTATCCCCATTTTTTTTGACACTCCAAAAAAAGAGGAAACAATTTTCGGTCATAGTATCCATCCTTTGACACTGTCTCTGCCAACAGAGCACTGAACCGGCCGGCCAAAAGACCCAAAATTGCGAAGAGAAAATACATCCAGTATGAGGAAAAAAAATGAAAATTAAGCAATATTTTTTCTTTTGAAAAAGAAGTTGGTAAGAACAATGAGACAAACAATCCAAGACAAGCTATAGAAACTCGTCAAAAGCCATTCATTACCGGAAACAGAATCTCCATACAAAGCATTGGATCGCCAATTCATTTTTTCAAAATTCGGAAAGAAATAAACCAGCTTGGATACAATCGTTTTGAACCAGCCCTCTGGCATTTTCTCTGCAAAAAATACCACCCCATTTGTTGAGTGCCCAATAACAAAGACAAAAAAAGAAAAAACAAGAACAAGAAAAGAAGAGGTTAGGCTACTAAAGAAAAAACACAGGGCCAACAAAATCAAGGACTCCAAAAAAATGCCAGAAATGGCAATGAATACCGTCAAAGTTAAATTCTGTCCATAAAACAAATAAACCAGCACAACTAAAGAAGCCAGCAAAAACAAAGCGCCCAGCAAGATGATGGAAAGTCCGATGAATTTGCCTAAAATAAATTCCAATCTTGAAACAGGCTTTACGAACAAGGTGATCACTGTTTTCTTTTCAATCTCTTGAGAAATGAGAGTGCTTCCGAAATAAATCGTGATCAAGACTAGGCCAATGTGACAGGCCGTGAACGCAAAATCGATGCTAAGACGAATTTTTTCACTCAAACTTAGGGGACCCAGTACAATGCCCAGACCCATCATAGCAAGTGTGATGGCTCCTAGGGCATAAAAAATTTTGTGTCGCCGAATCTCCTTCACTGTATTAGAGGAAATAAGAAAAATATTCTTCATGAATGAGACTCCCCTTCTTTGCTATTTTCTTTATGGGTTTCTCCCTCTTTGCTCTTCTCTCCATGGGCCAATTCAATAAAAGCTTGTTCCAGATTTTTTTTATCCAATTGCACTTTTAAAATCTCGCACTTCATTCTTCTGAGACGATCAATTTCTTTCTGGCAATCCGTCACTGTTCGCACAAAAATAGTTTTTTTCTGCCCATCTTGTGAATACATGATTTGGCGCTTGCCTTCGATTTGGTCCAGCAAATTTTGCACAGGGCCTTCGTAAGCAACCGAACCATTTTTTAGCACAACCAAATTTTTACACAGCCTCTCCACATCGTAGAGAAGATGGGAACTGAAAAAAATGGTTATTCCCTTTTGGGCCATGTTTTGAATCAATTCTCCCACATAAAAACGTCCATCAGGGTCCAGCCCAGCCATTGGCTCATCCAATACAATGAACTCTGGCTCATGGATCAAAGCTCCTGCTAAACCCACCCTTTGTAACATTCCCTTGGAGTAGACTTTGATCTTTTGATCCTTAGCGTCATAGAGATTGAGTTGTTTTAACAAAGACCTTGCACGTGATTTTATATCCGCCCATTTCATGGAAGTGCAGAGCCGACCATAAAAAATGAGCAATTCTTCGCCAGTGAGAAATTCATAAAAACAAGGATGCTCAGGTAAAAAACCCACTCTTTCCAAAACAGTACGAGACAAGGGGAGCTGATCGAAAAAGGAAATATCTCCTTGGTCCGGCTTGATCAATCCCAAAACACACTTCAAAGTGGTGGTCTTTCCTGATCCATTCACTCCCAAGAAACCGGTCGTGGCTTCCCTATCGATGGAAAAGCTCACTCCAGACAACACTTTTTTCTCTGGAGAAAACACTCCCTCCTTAAAACTTTTCTTTAGATCTTTTACATCAAGTATTGGCATCAAAAAAATTCTAAGAAAATGCTACCCTTTTGTGAATATTTTTTTTACAAAATTTCTTTCTGCTTGACCAAAACCGTGGGAAGCATGGCCTCTAGGGCTCGCACAACGACACTTTCCTTTTTCGTTTTGTGCAAGGCAGATACCACTGACTGAGCCACTTCTCTCTCAGTGATGCATGGCACACCCTGATCCAAACAGCTTCGTCGGATGCTGAAGCTGATCTCAATGGAGCGTTTTCCCGAAGTCGTATTCACCACAAAAGCCACTTGTCCAGAACGAATGCGGTCCACGCAGTGGGGTCGTCCTTCATGGACTTTTTTGACTCGCAAACAAGACACTCCTTTGCTTTGAAAAAAATGAGCCGTTCCCTTCGTAGCTGATAGGCTATATCCCATTTCGAGCAATTGTTTAGCAGTGAGCAAGAGGTCTTCTTTGTCCTTATCTCTTAAAGAAAAAAAGACCTCCCCCTTCCGGGGCAAATGGAATTTAGAAGAATGCAAAGCTTTCAAAATCGCCTCCGGGTAATCTCTTCCCCTTCCCATGACTTCTCCAATGGATTTCATCTCAGGACCCAAAATCGTATCTACGTCTTCAAATTTCTGAAATGGAAAAACGACCCCTTTCACAGAAACATATTGTTGATCCCTCCAACGATAGCGCCCCGGACGAACCATCTTAGACGGCCAGCCCATCATTGCCAAAACGGCTAGATCCACCAATGGCACTCTCGTGGCTTTGGACAAAAATGGCACGCTCCGAGAACTTCTAGGATTGGCCTCCAAAATATAGATATCGTTTCCCTTAATAGCCAGTTGGAGATTCAAGAAACCGGAAATGTTTAAATGACGAGCCAAAGCAATCGAAATGCGCTCGATTTTTTTTATCATTTTTTCTCCCAAGCGTTGAGGAGGAGTCACTCCCATGCTGTCACCACTATGTACTCCCGTTCCCTCAATGTGTTCCAAAATACCGCCAATGACCGCCCAATCTAGGCCACAAACCAAATCCACATCCACTTCCAGAAAATGATCCAAGAATTCATCTACCAAGCAGGGATTGTCAGCAGAAATGAAAAGTCGATGACGATCAAAATATGCCTGTAATTCCTCTTTATTTTGAATGATCTCCATCCGTCTTCCGCCCAACACATAACTGGGACGGCAGATGACCGGGTACCTGAGAGATTCCACCGAACGAGAGGCTTTCTTGAAATTGGTGACCACACTGGAATGGGGAACTTTCAGCCCCAATTCAGAACAAAGAGAAGCAAATTTTCCTCGATCTTCTGCCAAATCAATGCTCTTGATCGAAGAACCAATGAGAGAAAACTTCTCTCGCACCAATACAGGACTTAGTTGAATGGGTGTCTGTCCTCCAATTTGGGGACAAAAGCCAAGGGGTTGCACAAATTTTAAAATTTCTATTGTGTGTTCTTCCGTGAGAGGTTCAAAAAATAATTCATCCGCTGTGTCATAATCCGTAGAAACGGTTTCAGGGTTGGAATTGATGATGACCGTTTTGTAACCAAGTTCTTTGAATTTTTTTACACTCCGAACACAAGAATAATCAAACTCAATCCCTTGGCCAATGCGGTTCGGACCACTGCCCAAGATGACAACCGTATCTCGTGATTTTTTATTCTTTCTCTTCACTCCTTTTCGGCTCCAGTAAGTGGAATAATAATAGGGAGTGGAAGAAGCAAACTCTCCTGCACAAGTGTCCACTTGATAAAAAACAGGTGTGATGTCGTACTTCCATCTCATGTGACGAATCTGTTTTTCTTTTTTCTCAAACCAACAAGCTAACAAAAAATCAGAAACGCCAAAACGTTTCGCCAAAAACAAAAAATCAGCACTTAATTTTTCCTCTTGCTTTGCTTTTTTTTCCAATTGAATGAAGCGATGAAAATGATCCAAGAACCAAAAATCTATTTGCGTCCACTCATGGACTTGTTCCACAGAGAGACCCTCTCGAAAGGCTTGAAAAATATAATAAATTCTTTGGCTGTTGGGATAAGTGAGCCCTTTTTCAGAAAAAGGAATGTGAGCCATCAAATTCTGATTTTTTTCCAGTGATAAAATAGCCTTCATAAAGGCTTCTGAAAAAGTTCTCCCAATGCCCATGGCCTCCCCCACACTTTTCATTTGGGTATTGAGAATATCTTTTGAACCTTCAAACTTTTCGAAATCAAAGCGAGGAATTTTGACCACAACGTAATCCAGCGCAGGTTCGTAGCAAGAAGGAGTCGTTTTTGTAATGTCATTTTCGATCTCATCCATCGTAAAACCCACGGCAACCAAGGAAGCAATTTTGGCGATGGGAAAACCAGTCGCCTTGCTCGCTAGGGCAGAAGAACGACTCACGCGAGGATTCATTTCTATAACCAAACGTTCTCTTGTTGTGGGATGAACGGCAAATTGGATGTTGGCTCCGCCCGTTTCTACTCCTACAGCCGAGACAATTTGTTCGGCTTCATCTCGCATAGCTTGGTATTCCCGATCCGATAAAGTTTGTTGTGGCGATACCGAACAGCTATCTCCCGTATGAACGCCACAGGGATCTATATTTTCTATAGAACACACCACGACAAAAGTTCCTGCTCGATCTCGCATGATTTCCAACTCAAATTCCTTCCAACCCAGCAAACTGCTCTCCACAAGCACTTCTCTAGTGGGACTTTCTTTTAAAGCTGAAACCAATTTTTTTTCGTATTCTTCTACCGAATTCGCTACACCGCTTCCACTCCCTCCTAGTGTGTAGTTCGGCCGTAAAACAACTGGAAAAGAAAGCTCCTCAATGGCCTCCATCCCCTGCTTAAATGTTTTGACCAAAACACTTTTTGGATAACGAGCCTTCACTTTTTTTAGAAGTTGTCGAAATTCCTCTCTGTTTTCGGCTCGACGAATCACTTTTGAACTAGCTCCCAAAAGCCGAATGTTCCACTTCTTTAAGATGCCCTTTTTACTCAGTTGCAAAGCTAGGTTGAGAGCTGTTTGGCCCCCCAAGGTAGGAATGATGGCACAGGGTTTTTCTAACTTTAAAACCCTTTCAACAAATTCTACTTTCAAAGGTTCGATATAGACCCGCGTACTCAGCTCTGGATCCGTCATGATGGTCGCTGGATTGGAATTAATGAGGATTACTTCCAAGCCTTTTTCCATCAAAGCTTTGCAGGCCTGTGTTCCTGAATAATCAAATTCGCAAGCTTGTCCAATGACAATGGGACCGCTTCCCAAGATAACAACTTTTTTTATTCCCTTTCGGATTGGCATTCTATGCCTTCTTTTTTTTCTGTACTTGTTGAACGAAAAAATCGAACAAAACATTGGCTTCTTGCGGGCCGGGCCGGCTCTCTGGATGAAACTGAATGCCCATGCATCGATCCTTTTTTGAGAAAAACCCTTCTACAGTGCCGTCATTGAGATTCGTGTGAGTGATTTGTACATGTGCAGGCAGGCTATCTCTTTTGACAGCGTAGCCATGGTTTTGGCTGGTGACATAAATTTTCTTCATCACTTCATCTCGAACCGGATGATTCCCGCCCCGATGCCCGAACTTCAACTTGTAGGTTTTTCCGCCCAAGGCCAATGCCAAAATCTGATGCCCCATACAAATACCAAAGATAAAAACCTTTCCCAAAAGAGAACGCACCGATTGCACGGCTTGCTTGACACTAGAGGGATCCCCAGGGCCATTCGATAACAAAACTCCCTCAGGCTTCCATTTCAGAATTTCTTTCGCAGAAGTACGAGGAGGAAAAACACGAATTTGTCTGCATCTTTTCGATAGCTCTCGAAGGATATTTTCCTTGCATCCAAGATCCACTACAGCCACTCGTGGTCCCTTTTTTTTCTTTCCTGTTACCTCTCGGCTGTTTTTTTCAGCTACAATAAAGGGCCAATCTTTTTCCATTCTTCGAGCAGAGACAATGAATTGAGAAGCTTTTTTTTGTGCCTTTTGCCACTCGGAGCTACGAACAATCGCTCCCCATAGCGTACCTTTTTCCCTTAAGTGGAGTACAACAGCTCTGGTATCCACGGCTGCTAAAATAGGGACTCCGTAAGAAATCAACTTGTCTTTCCACTTCGAGTTGCGACTACTTTCTTGCATTTCCACACAAACCAAGCCTTGGATATGAATCTGACTAGATTCCCAGACCGCATTCTCCTCCCCGTAGTTGCCCTGCATGGGAGAGGTAGTAATTAAAATCTGCTGAAAATACGAAGGATCGGTGGCCATTTCTTCGTAACCACCCTGAGAAGTATTAAAAACCAACTCCCCGGCTTTTTCCGTGCCTCCTAGAAACCAACCGCTGAAAACCTCCCCGGTTTCAAAAACTAAGAAACCAGGTTCTTCTCCCTTCATGGTTTTCGAATCTCAAGGCCCAACATATAGGCCACAACTGCCGATCGCACATGGGAGCCATTTCCCACTTGGGTGATAATCTGACAACGAGGATCAGCTAGGGCTTGATTGGAAATTTCTACTCCCCTGACCGCCGGCCCCGGATGCAAAAGAATCCCATCGGGAGAAAAAAGATCCATTTGGTCTTGGTCAATGCGATACTTATCTCTGTACTCCGCCAAAGAGAAGCCAATGTTTCGCAAAGAGTGCCTTTCTCTTTGAAGACGCAAGCACATGATTACATCTGCCCACCGAATTCCCGATTCTAAGGACTCAAAACGAGCGACCTTTTCCCAAGCTTTTTTATCTGCGGGACTTAACTCCTCTGGAACACACATACCCAATTGGGCTTCCATACGAGTGAGCATTTTCAAATTGGAATTGGCCACCCGTGAATGCAAAACATCTCCTACAATCAAAACTTTTTGCCCTCTCACCTGACCCTTGAGCTGTTGGATGGTATAGGCATCCACGAGTGCCTGCGTGGGATGTTCCTTGGTTCCCAATCCAGCATTGACAATGGGCACTTGGCTGGTTCTCAAAAAAGACTCATAGGACTGAAATTCCCCGCAACGAAGGATAATCATATCTGGACAAAGAGCAATCAAACACTGAAGGGTGTCTTTTAAAGTCTCTCCCTTCGCCATGCTGGAAAAATGCAAATTCCACAAAGAAGTGGTCGTGATTCCCAAGCGACCGCAAGAACATTCGAAACTTGCACGTGTTCGCGTACTGGGCTCCGCAAACAAAAGCTGGACAACCATCCCTTTTGTTTGCTCCGGATCTACACAATGAATGATACGTTTTCGTTTTTTGTTTTCTTCATTGAAGAAAGAAGAAGTCTGCATGATAAAATTAATAGCCTGATCATTCAAGTCGTCAATGCTTAAAAGGGAAGAAACTGGATTCATCATAGACCTAATTAGCTATACTGAATATAAAAAACTGAGTCAAAGCTTTTTGAAAATTCACCCAAAACTTATCTGATTTTTCTAAACAAACGCTTGTATCTTATCTTATGCGGATAACATAAAAGTGGAAGACTGAAGAGGGTTTCCTCGCAACTCAACCAAATGCGAACGGCTTTTCCGATCACATGACTGACTGGCAAAGAACCCCAGAATCTAGAATCGTGAGAATTGTCTCGATTGTCTCCCATCAAAAAAATATGCCCTTCAGGAACTTGAAACTCCATTGGTATAGAGGCAGAAAGAGCTTTCTCAAAAATGATTCGGTAGTCGCGCTTGTTGAAAGTTGTCTCCACATAAAATGAAAAGTCTGAAAAAAGAGCTCCAAGATCCAATTCCGTGAGCGGATAAAAACCTCTTCTCTTTCCTCTGTCTGAGCGAATGGCCACACGAGCTACCTTTTTATCATTGATCCAAAGTTGATTTTGTTCGTCAATGTAAAGCACATCTCCTCCGATAGCCACGATTCTCTTGATCAAAAATCTCATTTGACCCTCTACGTTCAAGGGACGAAAAACCACCACATCCCCTCTTTGTGGATCTTTTCTTTTCCAAAGCCACTTTGTAGTGAAAGGAATATGTGTTCCATAAGACATTTTATTCACAATGATGTGATCAAAAATAAGCAGGGAAGGGAGCATGCTCCCAGAGGGAATCACATAGGGTTCAAAAAGAGACCAGCGAAAAACCAAGATGATTATTGCTAAACCAACAACAGAAAAAAGAGAACGAAAAATAAAAAGAAATATTTTTTTAAAAATTTTCATCATTTGCATTCGTTGAAAAAAGCTACCTTGGCTTATCATCCAAAAACCATCTCAGCCTATCACTACTGAACAAAAAGAAAAGTTCTATCCCAACGCATAAACTTTAGGTCACATGCTAGGTTTGAAACAAGAAGAGTTTTTCGGCAACTGAAAAAAACACGATTCACTCGTCCGATAATTTGGTCCTCAGATACCAAATTTTCATCCCATCCAAGAGACAAGGCACGAGGATTGCTCACACGTACACGAGAAAATCTTTCTCCAGCCTCAATCGTATTGATATGTCCAGCCGAAACATTCCCTCCCAAACCAGCTCTTTGGGCTTGTATGGGAACATCCACAACCAAACCAGATAATTGTGCATCCTCCGTCGTCTCAAAATATTCTGGTATTTGAAAATAATTGGCCCGAAGCAAAGTTCCCTTAGGAATGAAAACAGGGGAACCCATTTTGGCCCTTGAAAAAGTACCCACTCCCTTTGCTTTTTTCAACTGTGAGGGCCAAGTCCGGCTATCTTGAGACCGATCTCGATGATCTCCTACTACAAAATAATACTTTGGAGGGACTCGGTAGGGACCAAAAATGAGATGTCCCTTTCTCTTTTTCTTCAATAAAATATTGTATTTTTTGCCGAACAACTGTTCTGTCCATCTCACATATTGGTCTTTTTGTTTTGCTCTCTGCTTCGGATAAAAAAAAATCTTCTCCAAAGGATCGGTTTTCAAGATTTTCTTTTCATTGAGATACCAATTTTCATTTTCAAAAAAAATGCGATCACCGGACAGTCCAATCACTCGCCTCACGGAGAAGGACTTCAAATCAAAAGGGGAAGAAAAAACAATGACATCCCCTCTTTTTGGCTGAGACCATTGAAAGAGATAAGACGAAGAAAAAGGCATCCGCAACCCATAAGCTAGTCGATTCACAAAGATGAAATCATGAATGAGCAAAGTGGGCATCATGGCCTGATTCGAAACTCCGTAGACAGCCAAAGCACTCCACTTGAAAACAAGAGCTAAGAAGATCGTCCACAAAAAAATAAAAAAAACAGCAACCGCCTTCACAAACTTTTCTCAATCCTCCGTCTTTAATACTGCCAAAAAAGCCGACTGAGGAACGGAAATTTTCCCAATTGCCTTCATTCTCTTTTTTCCTTTTTTTTGTTTCTCTAATAATTTTCTTTTTCGTGTAATGTCGCCTCCGTAACACTTTGCAGTTACATCTTTTCTCAATGCACGAATCGTTTCACGAGCAATCACTTTGCTTCCAATAGAAGCCTGAATAGCCACTTGGTACTGCTGACGATTTATCAATGTTTTTAACTTCTCAACTAAGACACGAGCTTTTTTTTGCGCTTTGGAACGATGAAGAAGAATGGAAAGTGCATCCACCTTTTCTCCATTGAGCAGGACATCCAGCTTCACCAAATCAGAGGAAGAAAATCCTATCCATTCATACTCCATGGATGCATATCCTTTGGAAATAGCTTTTAAACGATCATGAAAATCCATCACGATCTCACTCATTGGCATACGATACTCTATGATCAGTCTGTTTCCAGAACTGTATTCCATGCGAATTTGCTCTCCCCTTCTATCTTCACAAAGTTTTAAGCAAGCTCCTATATATTGAGAAGGAGTGTGAATGAAAATATGAGCAAAAGGTTCTTCAATCCGTTCCACTTTTGTCAAATCAGGCAGAGAGGAAGGATTATCTAGTTCTTGGGCCTTTCCGTCCTTTGTAAACACTTGGTAAACAACAGAGGGAGCTGTGACAATGAGATTCAGTTGAAATTCTCTTTCCAATCTCTCTTGAACAACTTCCAAATGGAGCAGACCCAAAAAACCACAACGAAATCCAAGACCCAAGGCTGGTGAATTTTCTGTCTCAAAAACCAATGAAGAATCATTTAAAATTAATTTCTCTAAGGCAGTCTTTAGAAGCACAAAGTCAGCGGAATCTATGGGGAAGAGACCGGAAAAAACCATGGGTTTGAGCTTTTGAAAACCTTCCAAACTTCTTGAGGCTGGACGACGTACATGGGTTATTGTATCTCCCACGATGATATCTTTGATTCCCTTGATTCCCGTAATGACAAAACCCACTTCCCCAGATTTTAGTTCCTTCAGATAACAGGGAAAAGGCGTGAAAACTCCCAGTTTCAATACCGTACTTTTTTTTTCTCCTTCCATGAAAAAAATTTCATCACCCACTTTCAAAGACCCCTCGACAATCCGGCAAAGTGTGACCACCCCTTGGTACGTATCAAACCAAGAATCAAAAATTAAAGCTTTGAGAGCATTCCTTTCATTCCCCTTGGGGGGAGGAATGTCGCAAATCACTCTTTCCAAGATGTCTTGGATTCCTTTTCTCTTCTTGGCACTAGCCAGAACAATCTTTTCTTTTTTTAATCCGATCAACTTTTCCAATTGGAGACTTACTTCTTCGAGCCTAGCGGATGCCAAGTCCACTTTGTTCAAAACGGGAATGAGAACCAAGTTCTTGGCCAGAGCCAAAGAAGAGTGGGCCACTGTTTGTGCTTCTACTCCTTGTGAAGCATCCACGACGAGCAAAGCTCCTTCACAAGCAGATAAAGAACGGGACACCTCGTAAGAAAAATCCACATGGCCGGGAGTATCAATGAGATTAAATTGGTAAACAGACCCTTCTTGAGATTGGTAGGACAAACGAACGGTCTGAGCCTTGATAGTGATTCCTCTTTCTCTTTCCAATTCCATGGTATCCAAAAATTGTTCCTTTTTTTGTCTCTCGCTGATGGCTTTTGTGATTTCTAAGAACCCATCTGCCAAAGTGGATTTGCCATGGTCAATGTGAGCAATAATGGAAAAATTTCGTATTTTACTTTGATCCATTTTTCTTAATCAGAAGATTCTTCCTTCTTACCAGAGGATCTTCCTTTCTTGGCAGAGGACTCTTTCGCTTCTAGAAGGAAGGAGAGTTGTCCGGGAAGTTGATGATGATTTTTTTTTAAAATCAGTTCCACACCTTGTCGAATGTATTCTGCTACAGGAACTTTGGATCGATCACTCAGTTCTCTTAGTAAAGTTTGTTGTCGCTGCGTTAAATAAATAGTTGTTGGTATTTTTCTTTTTATCGTCATAAAGAAAACTCGGATCGCAAAATAGAAACTTTATCCAGTTTTTCCCATGTGAAGTCTATGTCTTTTCTTCCAAAATGACCATAACTCGCCGTTTGGTGATAGATTGGTTTGAGCAAATTGTATTGTGAAATAATCTGGGCGGGCCTGAGATCCCAAAATTTTGAAATCACAGAAAGCAATTTTTTTTCGGAAACTTTAAGAGTGCCATAAGCTTCTACGGAAACGCTGACCGGCTTTGCAAGGCCAATGGCATATGCCAATTGAACCAAGCATTTTTTGGCCAAGCCTGCGCCAACAATATTTTTGGCAATGTGACGAGCCACATAAGCTCCAGAACGATCCACCTTCGATGGATCTTTTCCTGAAAAAGCCCCACCTCCGTGAGCTCCATGTCCTCCATAGGTATCCACAATAATTTTTCTGCCAGTGAGGCCACAATCCGCTGCCGGTCCGCCGATGACAAATCGACCCATGGGATTAATAAAAAATTTGTGTTCTCTTTGAAGCAAATGAGCAGGAATGACTTTTTTTATCAACTCTTCAACAATGAATTCCCTAAGATTATTCAACTCAACATCGGGAGCGTGTTGTGTGGAAATGAGAACAGAGGGAATATGAACCACTTGCCCCTTTTCATCATACTCAACAGTCACCTGACTTTTGCTATCAGGCCACAAATGAAAACTTCCATTTTTTCTGAGTAAACTCAAATTTTGCATCAACTGATGAGATAAGGAAAGACTCAAGGGAATATACTCTTTTGTCTCATCAACTGCATAACCAAACATCAAGCCTTGGTCTCCGGCTCCCTGTGTTTCCCCCGTACCAATGCCGTCCGAAATATCCTGACTTTGGGAATGAGTAGCGATCAAAATGGAACAGGATTTATAATCCAATCCCTTTTCTTTATCATCGTAACCAATACGACGAATCACTTCTCGAACTTCTGTAGGTATATCTACAACAGCTTTCGAAGTAACTTCTCCAGCTACCAAAACCAAATCTTTCGTTAGCAAAGTCTCACAAGCCACACGGCTTTCAAGGTCCTCTCTCAAAAATGCATCCAAAACCGTATCACTGATCTGGTCAGCTACTTTATCTGGATGACCTTCTGAAACAGACTCGCTGGTAAAAAGACGGTGATTCATAAAGAATCATTATCAAGATGAAAAAACGCAGTCAACCCATTGTTAAGAATGGGACTCAGACTCTTTTCTCTGATTCGCTGGTAAAATTTTTAGAGTGTCTCTGTATTTTGCTATGGTTCGCCGAGCTAGATGTACACCCACTTCTTCTCTTAGACGATCTACAATACACTGGTCAGACAGGGGATTTTTTTTATCTTCATTTTTCACATAAGATTTAATTTTTAATTTCAACACTTCCCCGCTCAATTTTTCCCCGCTATCCGTCTCAACTCCTACATTAAAAAAATATTTCAATTCATAGATGCCATAAGGAGTGTGTACATATTTATTGGTAGTTACTCGACTAACTGTTGAAGTGTGTACACCCACTTCTTCAGCGATTTGTTGCAGAATCAATGGCTTCATTCCAATAGGCCCTTTATCAAAAAATGACTTTTGGTGGTGCACGATTGCCGTGGTGACTTGAAAAAGAGTTCTTTGACGCTGATTCAAGGAACGGATCAGCCACAAAGCCGAATTCATTTTGTGACGCAGATATTTGTGAGTAGAGCCTTCCAGTTGAACTTTTTTGTTATCGTTTAATCTTCTCAACATATTTTGATAGGTAGAAGTCACTCTTAAATGAGGCAAACCTTCTTGGTTGAGAGAAACTCGATAACCTTCTTCCGAAGGACTCACAAACACATCGGGAGTGATGTATTGAGTGGGCTGAGTCGTAAAGAGACTTCCCGGTTTGGGGTCCATGGTTGTAATGATTCGATGCAAGTCCAAGATTTCCTCTTCTTGCAAGCCCATTTTTTGAGCGATAAAAGCGTAGTTTTTTCCTTGGAGATCCGGCAGATAATTTGTAATCAAAGTAACCAAATCTTTCGTGTCTTCTTGATTTTGCTTAGCTTGAATGAGCAAACACTCCTTCAAATCACGAGCTCCCACTCCATACGGGTCCAGAGTGTGCAACAACTCAAGAGCTTGTTCCAATTCGGACAATTCTATGTCCTCTTCCTGTGCAATTTGTTCCAGTGAAGTTGTGAGGTACCCCTCCTCATTGATAGCATCCAACAAAAGGTTTAGGTGAGCTTTTTCTTTATTTGAAAAGCCACTCATTTGGACCTGCCAAGCAAGATGTTCGTGCAAATTTCTTTCTGTAGAAACCACATTCTCAAAGTTAAATGTGCCCGAGGCAGTTCGTCCTTGACGAGATTGGTAAGGCACCCCAGAAGAAATGGAATCCGTGTATTCCATCCAAGAGGACTCAAAAGCCATGCTTTGTTCTTTGTTGCTTTCCTCCTCTGCGCTTCGTTCTTCAATGGTTTCTTGTACTTCTTCTAGAACTGGATTTTCTAACAACTCCTCACGAACGACTTTTTCCACTTCCATCAAAGGCAAACTCAATAACTTGATGGATTGCTGTAACTGAGGAGTCATCTTCAACTTTTGGGTTAATTTCAACCCCATTTTTAATTGAATAGACAAAACATCTTCTCCTTACAAATTGTATTTGTCGTCGGATTTCACTTTGACAACTGCAAAATTGATCTCTTGGACACCTGCCTGAGCCAGAGTGTAAAGAACTTTTTTGACAGATAAAAAATCAATGCTCTTATCTACTTGCAAAGTGATTTTGTAATAAGGTGAAGTCGTTTTTTCATCTGACAAGGCATATGCATCTGTTCCTTTTGATTTCTCAATGGCTTTTTGCACTTCATCCAACAAAGGATCAATCAGCCATTTCGAATTGCTTTTCACGTTGTAAAAAGATGCCACCTTTTTATCGTTAAAGAGGAGAAATTTTTCCGATAGTATAACAACAAAAGAAGGTTTCAATTCCTTTACAGCGGTGGCTTCGGGGAGTTTGATTTGGTCAGAAATGGGCAAAATTTGATTTGTGGAGGCATAATTTTGGAGCAAAAAAATCACCAAAACTGTGAACATATCCACCATAGCCGTGAGTTGTAAGGTAGCTACGATATTGCGTTTCGCACTCTGTATTCTTTGTTTTCGATAGTTTCTTTTTCCCGGCACATGGATAGGCATCACATTTCTCCGGTAGCAATAGAAATTTCTGGAAAACCGCCGGTAAGTAAAACGTCCATGGCCGTTATCAAATGCTCGTACTTCACTCGATCGCGAGAGGCAAGCACCACATTATTTTTTTCCGGATAAATCGCTTTGATTTTTTCAATATGCTTGAACAAAGCCTCAGCATTGTATTGCTTGTTCCTTAGCGGAATGGAAATGTTATGCTTCCCGATTAAAATACGAAAACCGGTTTCCAAAACATTCACACGAAAAGGAATTTCAGCAAGCGGATGAGTTTTTTCCAAGGAAGAAAATTCTGTCTTCTGGGCATAAAGGGAACTGCCAAGCTGAATCATTGAAATTTGTGTCCAAACAGCTGTAATGAGCAGAAAAATAATGCACACACTCATCAAATCAATGAAAGGGATCACATTTAGATCAACAGCAATATCACGTTTCCCTGTCACTGAGTCTTGTCCTATATAATAAGCCAACTCATACACCCCTTTTGTTGAATCAGTCCTTAGATCTTTCCTTGATCTTGATCTTGATCAAAAATTTTGTCTCGATTGCAAACCACACAATTCATCAAATTCATCGAACTTTCTAACAAATCATTGTTTGCTCTGCCGATTCGAATTTGAAAAAAACCATAGGCAACAATTGCAATGATGGATACTGCAAGACCAAAAGCTGTACAATTTAGGGCCTCAGAAATCCCTTTCGACAAAACAGCAGCCTTGGTCGCAGCATCTACTTCCGCCACGCCACCAAAGGACTTAATCAAACCAATGATTGTTCCAAGAAGACCAATCAAGACACTCACATTTCCAAAGACCGCTAAAAAACTCGTCCAGCCCTCTAGGCGAGGAGTTTCTCGCAAGACAGTTGCATCCATCGCAACCTGTATCTCTTCATCTGGCCGTTTGTTAATCACTTGCACAAGACCGGCCTTCATAACATTCGTCAAAGGAGCCGGTGAAGTGTCACAAAAGACAATTGCCTGACGAACATTGCCTTGAAGAAGCATACCAAAAAGATTTTCACTCACATGAGACTTATCTAGAATCAGAGTTCGCAAGCTCAAAAATCTCTCGATGATCAAGAAGATAACCAGAAAACCCACAACGGCGATAAAATACATCGCGTACCCGCCTTCACAGAAAGCTTGGCTGATAAAATTACTACTGGTTGCACATTTATTCAGAATCTCTAAAGCTCTTTCTTCCAAAATAACACCTCCTAAGTTGTCAGTTCCTTGTGCTCAATACAAAGGGAATGGTTATTGTTCCCACTTGATTTCTTCGCAAACCACTTCCTGTAAATCGAAAACTTCTGAAACGAGCTTTGAAACAAGAACTCATAACAGAATCTCCTGTTGTGTTTGATTTAATGACAACATTCCTAACCCCTTCGTTCAGTATATCCCATTGAATCAAAATTTTACCAGATAAGTTTGGATTTTTCTGCAAAGCAAAGTCATAACAGGCCTCTAATTGAGAGCGATTTCTAGTGATCACCCTGCGAATCGCATCTCTATCCACTCCACCTTCTATATCTATTTCAGATTCGTCACCCCAATTCAGATCCACTTTGCCTCTCTGTCCCAAACTCCCCCCTGTCTGATAATCTTTCCCTCCTCCTCCTCCTCGACCTTTGGTCCGAATGCCTTCAGAAACTCCAATCAAAGAAGTTCCTTCCCCTCTTCCTGCGTTCTTAAATCGAGTTCCAATTCCCTCTCCGGTATAGGATTCTTTTTGTCCGGCATAACCGGTTGCTGACTCAGCCAAACCAGCCAGTTCTCCACTTCCAGAATACGCTTTATCCAAATCCTTCTGCGTCCCCTTGGTTCCAAACACAGCTAAGAGACCTACCTTGGTGGGATCCGGACGAGAACTTTTTGGCGAAGCTCCTGATTTTTTTGTAGTAACAGATTGTCCAGGCCGAGCAGAAACAATGCTGGTTTTTTTTATTTTTTTCTTTTTTTGTTCCTTTTTTGGCCTAGATTTCACACTGCCAATCTGACCGGATTTTTTTCTCTTTTTTATCCCTACATATTTCTTTTTGGGGGCTTTCTTCACAAAAAGAGATTGCTTTTTTACACGCTTTCGAACTCGTTCTGACAAGTTAATTTTAACCAAACGGGGTTTTTTCTCCTCTTTAAATAAAATGACAGCTTTTGCAACTTTTAATTGATCCAAGTCTTCTTCCGGATCCAAAAATTGAGAAGAGAAAATCCCTATATAAAGCATCAATAGGGACATAAATACAAAGGATAAAGCAATCCCTATCATTTCAGAGAAACTGAAATCAAAGATGGCCGCTAAGATAGCTTTTTTGGATTCATTCACATATCGGATGTATAGTCTTATAGAGGATCCAAAATCCAAACGAAGGATTTGGTACTGGCCCAGAACAAAAGTTTGACGCTCACTCTCTTCACTCATGATGTTTTGTTTCACCAGTTCTTCATGAGAGTAGGATTTTCCCTCTTGGATCAAATGAGCCTTCACTTCCTGAGAAGCATAGACCACGACTTGCTCTTTGATATCTAGCAAATGATAAGAATGCTCTCCTAATAAATTGGGAAGAGAGATGTCTGCTTGCGGATCGGAGCCAAATTTTACGGAGCCGGATTTCTGAAAATGATGTACGGATAAGATTCTCTCCTTCCAAGCTACGATTACTTCAACAACAGAGCCTCCACTGAAAGACAAATGAGAATCCAAATTCTTCCACCTGCTAGAAGGGGCATAGGTTTTGGTTTTTTTGGGTAGCGAAGTGGCATCTTTCGATGAAGATTCACGCACAAAAGATTGCATCTGTTCGTGAAGATCTATTGGAGGATCGGGGATCTCTTTTTCCTTTGGCCTCAATTCTTGGACGGAAGATGGCAAGACTTCCATCTTCTCAAGGGGCTTGGGATAGGTGGGCGGATCTTCCTCACTCCCTTCCTGAGAGGGAAGAGGGACAGGTTTCAAAGGGTGAATCACAGACTCTTGAGACTCTTGAGACTCTTGGCTCGGCTCTTGTTTGGCAAAGGGAACTCCGATATGAAAATGAATGGTGAAATCCCCAATTTTGATTTGATCTCCATGTTGAATGGAGGATTCTAGAACTGGTTTTGAGTTCAAAAAAGTACCCGTAGGGGAACCAAGATCCGAAAGCTTGTATCCATCCTTCGTTTTTTCAATCAAAACATGCCAAGAAGCTATGCTCGAATCTGACAGAACCAAAGAGGGCCCCTCTCCACTACCAATACTGATTTGGTCTAATAGAAATTGCTGGTTCTTAACTAATTGGCCGAGCCGATAAATTTTTAAAAATACAGGTTGACCCACTTCCTTACTCCATTTCCTCGTTAGGGTTTTCCTTTTATTGTATTTCCTGCGCCGTTCTCCTCATTTCTGGCAAAAAATTCTTTCTAAATTTAATAAATCGACCATAGTCGAGTTGCTTGTTATGAAAAAGATGAAAAGGATTTGGACTGCTCACATTTCCCCTCAACAACTCATCCTGAAAATTGATCACCACTCGACCCTTTTTTTTCTTTGCTTCGCTCGCCACGGAATGCAAAGCCAAACCAAAAAATAGAAGAATCAATGAAACACCAAAAATGAATTTTTTCATCCTTTATCCCCTCGCTTACTGAACCCTGTTTGCTCACTCACTGGAGTTTCCCAAGATATTTACTCAAAGTTCTTATCCTAGTGGCATAACGTCCTGCATGATCTACAAATTGCACTCTTCTCAACCACTTTAAAGATTCGTCTTTGTTTTTTACCTTCGTTGCAAGAAGTATAGCATAGTTTAATATTGGCTTCACTTCTTTGGGATTGTTTTTAATCAATTCCTCAAAAACAGAAGCTGATTTTCTAGCATTTCCAGACCAAGCCAATGCAACAGCATAGTTATTACCTACCTTGACTACTTCAGGATGATTGACCGAGAGATAACTTTTGGCCCGACCATAAGCCAACTCCAGATGATCCAAAGCCCTATCATATTCATACACCTCCATATAAAGAGTCCCTAGATTCGCCGCTGCAGAGTAGTTGCTGTAACGATAGCCTAGACTTTTTTTGAAAGCGATAATAGCTTCTTCTTTTTTGTTTTCTTTCAAAGCAATCACTCCCATATTACTATGCACCGAAGAATTTTTTGGATGAGCCTTAAGGGCTCGCACAAAAATAATTTTCGCCAATTTGATTTTTCCAGCCTGCAGATAAAAAGTCCCCAGCGTGTTCAGAGCTTCAACATTGTTAGGATCATAATTCAAAATTCGAGAAACCAAAGAAACAAAACGAGCTTCATGTTTACTGTTTCTCTTTTTCAACAATTCAAGACTCTCTAACCACTGTTTGATTTGTAACTGTTTTTGTCCCGTTCTTCTCCCTTGCTCGTTTGAAGAGTCTTTTTTGTATTTCAATTCCGTCGACTCCATTTCGACCAAATCCTCCTCCTCATCCATTTCGTCTTCATACACTTCAGCTAGACAAATGAGAGGCAATAAAAATAAAAGAAAGAAAAAATATTTTTTCTTTATCATTCCGCCCCCAACCAATCATAGAGCGTAACAGGTGAAACGATTTCCCTGAGAAGCGGATTACTGTTGATAGGAGTTTTTTGTATTTTACTCAGTGTTCCCACAGCTTTTTTCAACCATTTGGAGCTGTAGACACTGAGTTTGCGGGCTCGAACAATTGCCGACTCATAATTTTTCACAGCTTCTTTCAAAAAGGGGTCGGCCGCTTTTTTCAAGCCCAATTTGTACTTCTGTGCTTCTTCTTTGTTCAGACTCTTCGGAATTGTGGAACGGTAAATGGATGTGTACATGTTTTGCGAAGCCAGCCCGATTAAAACCAAGGAAGCCACGATTTGCTCTCCACTGTCAAAACGAATCACTTGTTTCAAATTTTCTTTCAAAATTTCTAAAACCTTTAATTTTTTCTGAACCATTTGTTGTTGTTTCTTGGGCTGAGAAGGAATTTTGATTTTTACAAATTGAAGATATATATCATAAACCAACTCAAATTTAGCTTGGGCGGCATAAAAAACACCAACTTGATTTTTTCGGTAAATATTGATGGTTCTTTTGTACCAGCTTTTGGATGCTGAAATTTTTCTTTGGGATTTTCTGATCTCCGCAATCATAAAAGCGGCCTTGACCAAAGCTTTGCCATCCCTAGATCCTTTATTGAGAAATTGATTGTAGTAAGCGATCGTCTGTTCAGATCTTCCACGACGTTGCATTAACTCTGCCAACAAGTAAAGAGCTTGCACCTTCTCTGATTTTCGACTTCTTTTGTAGTATTCTAAGTACGCCTTTTCGGCTCGAGAGTAGAGGTTGAATCCGTCATAGATGAGAGCTGCGTTAAACAAAAAATCAACAGAGGAGGCATCTTTTGGAAAGAATTTGGCGTAATCAAAAAAAGCTTCAGCTGCCCTTTTGTATTGGCCTATCTGTTGGTACAAACTGGGAATCTCCTTTAAAATGCTTACCCTGAGTTTTCGGTTCTTAGAAGAACGATCATTGAGAACCAATCGATACAAAGAGAGGGCCTTGAGTAAGTCTCCACTTTTCTTAAAGTTCACTCCAGCATTGTAGTAAGCTACGATTCTGAGCGGAGACTTGGGGTGTTTCTTGGCAAAGCTTTGATATAGCTCAGCACTTTCAAAATATTGTTTGTTTTTTGCTAAGCTTTCTGCTGATTTTAAAGAAACTTGGCTAAGGATTTTTCGCATTTCTTGACCGGAAGAAGAGCGAGCAATCATTGTATTTTTTAGCAACTGAGTCGCCACTTCCTGAAGACCCTTAAAATCCTTTTTCAAATTATAAATATCCAAAATGAGATTGGCTGAATATTCTGCATGCAGATCGCTTGGATACTGCCGAATCAAATTCCAAAACTGAGCCAAAGCCTCATCGTAGTGATTGAATTCATAATGGAGAGAAGCCATCTTGTAGAGAATCGCCGGAACATTGGCTTCTTTAGGGAAGTTCTCAACATAGGAATAAGCTATTTTTTGAAATCGGTGAACCAAGCTTGGGAAAGCAACAAATTTCTTATTGTCTCCAACTATCTCCCGAATCCGTTCGGAAGAGGGGAGGTTTTTTTCAAAAGCGAGAACACTATTCAAACTAGCTAGATTATAATATTTACTTTTTCTAAAATTTTTAACAATGAACCAATATTGTGCCGAGGCTTCCTGATATCTTTTCAGATCGAATAGCAACTCTGCGTAGAAAAAGTACATTTGATCAGAAAGAAGGAAATTTTTGAAATTCTTTATATACATTTCATAACCAAGTAGAGCTTGGCTCTTAGATAATGGGCTCTTTGTCTTCCTAAAGGACTGGTGCATGCGAAGTGCGTAGTTACGAACGGTATTTTCCATTAGACGAGTCACTTTTCTGATAAGCTCTTGGTTATCACCTTGTTCTTCCGCCCAAACGCTAGATGGTCCATATCGAACAAGCCAGTCTCTCAATTCTTTTAGAAAAATAGAGCGACGCCCAGAATACGTGTAGGCACGAATGATTTGGTACTGGTACTGGTAGGCTAATGGGGAAGATGGATTTTCTCGAATCAATTGCTTAAAAGTAATGCGAATGCCCCGCAAGTTTCCAATATCTAAATAGTTGTATGCCAAAGTCTTTAGCATTCTGAGAGCTCGGGGAGCACTAGCCGATAGTGTTTGAAAGTAAGAAAGTGCCAGAGCTGGATTTCTCTTGGAATAACTGTAGAAAAGAGCCAAGTCTCGCATGGCCTCTTCCGCAAAATGCAAACGGCTCGCTTCTTTTATACCTGTTTTTGCATTCATTTTTTGCTGATACCCTAAGCGAATCACAGTTTCTAGATTGAGGATTGCACGACCTACTTGATTCATTTTAAATCGACACCAAGCTAGCTTGTACATGGCAACTGGATACAATCGCAATTTACGATTGGAAGTAATTTTTCTATAATAAGCAGTTGCCTTCTTCCAAGAGGATTGATTAAAATAATACTCTCCCAGTTCAAAATTGGTATCTTTGACATATTCACTTTTTGGAAATCTTCTGAGTAATTCTTGGTAGCGATCCCGTCCCTTTTTCAACTCTCCTCTTTTGAAATAACCCACACCCAAAAAGAACAAAACCCGATCCAGATTTTTATCTTTCGCATACTGCTGGCGGTACGTTTCAAAAAGCCTGATGGCTCTGGTTACATAGTCATATACAGACTTCAGATTCAGTTTCGGTTTGGAAGTTCTTGTCCCTTCTTCAAATAGCTTCATTTGCTGATCATAAGTTTCATACAAGCGATATTCAATCAAGCGAGATTTCTCAACATACAAACTTCCCAATCGCAAACGAAGATCACGACGATTGCTAGTTTTTAACAGATCAAATAATTGTTTGATTTCTTCGTTGATCACCGATTCTAATTCTGCTTCATCAGTTCCTTCTTCAAAATATCTTTTAAATTTTTTGGGAGGTTCTGCAATGCGCATCGTTCGGCGTTTTATTTTTTGTATCGTAGTCTTTGCCTTGGGAACAATCGCTCTTTTTTTGGGAATTGCCAGTTTGCGAACTTTTCTTTTTTTTTGCACCCGAGCAAGAGACCGCTGGACAGAATCAGATTCTGCAAGAAAAATTTTCTTTGAACCTTCTGAAGGTAAGGTAGAATCGGCAAAAGTTCTTTCTCCCGCTCCTACCAAAAAGAAAACAAAAGACCATTGGATGAGCCTTGCCAGAGTCATCCATTCAATTACAACTTTCTGTACCCACATAATGATAATTTCCCATTTCGTCTAACCAATACTCCCCTTCGAAGGGCCAATATTCATATCCATTTTGGATGAAGAAACTACGATCATAGTCCTCAATATTTATTCCAACAACAGATTTCTTAGCGATCTTCTTTTTCAAAAACCCTCTCTTACTTCTCAACATTTCATAACGAATGTATTTTTCCTGTATAAAAAATCCCTTTAATTCAGACCGAATCTTTTTCAAATGAGCCAGTACTTTCCTTCCAGCAGTTCTTTGTGCATTCACCAATCTTTTTTTTATGACATTTACAGAATACTGCCCCACCTTGGAACGCCTCCATGAATAGGGCAAAGCATAAAGCAAATCTCTTTCCTGTTTTAATTTCATGATATAGTGATGCATCGCAGAGATATCCCTCTCCTTAAAAACACGTCGAGACACAGAGATGGGATACTGCAAAACTTGGCCCGGCTTCTTGTTTTTATCCATAGACAATAACAAAGATTGATAATAGGACTTCAAATAAGCCCCACTATTGATCAGATTTTTCACTTGGGAGTAAGCTGGACGATAGATTCTATTAAACAAGTCCAAAACTTTTTGCATTTCATAATACTTACAAATGTACAAATAAATGATGGAACGAAGAAGCATGGATTCTGGTTGATAGTTGCTCTCATAGTAAGGGGAATGTATGGTTTGGAATACACTCAGAGAGGAACGAAGCTGGCCATTGCGCAAAAAAGCCCAAGCCTTCTCTATCAAAGACTCATGCCAAAAAAGTGAATCTTTGGGAACCTGATGATAGCTTTCAATGGATCTTTCCCATTTTTTCCCTTGGTAGTAGGCACGAGCTTTTCCCATTAAAGCGGCGATTCGAATCTTATCGACGACTCCGGTTCGACGATTTTCCAGATTGTTAAAAATCTGAACTGTTTTTCTCACTTGACCTAGTTCGGCGTGAGCCAAGCCCAATTGGTAAAGTGCCTGATAAAAAAAATGGCTGGAAGATCTGACACGGGCAAAATGACTGATAGCCCTCCGATATTTCTTTTTACGCATCCAGTACTCACCAAAGTAATAATGCAATTTGTGACGTTCCGATCGCTTGATGTACTTGAGGCTCCCATGAGTGATTGCATGATTTAGTAGTCTGTCATCCTGCAACTGAGTGGCCATGGAAGCAATGTTTTGCAAACTCTTTCCCACATAGCCGGCAGTCTTATTTCGCACTAAAGTTTGAAATTGAAAGATAGCAGGATGATAGAGTCCCATATTATAGAGGTTTAGAGCCAAGTTGTATCTAATTTTGTCTCTTTCTTTTTTTAGAAGTGGATTGTTCATTAGTAAAAACAATCTCTTGCTCGATATGATGTAGTTGCCTTTGGTAGATTGTCGTATGGATCTTTTTAATTGTAACAAAACCCTCATTTGCTCACGACGTTTTTTCCCAGAACTTTCCTTCCCATAAGAGAAAAAAGAGGGAAGCAAAAAAAGAGAAAGAAAAATGGATGATAAAAATATCTGCTTCATCTTGTTCCCGCCGATGGATAGTAATAACTGAAGCCAGCCGAGAACAAAAAGTCACTGAGAAGATTCATTTGCGATTGAACTTGAATGGTAAGATGCCATCTCAAATCCCACCTGAAACCGAAATTTCTTGTTAAAGCAAAAACTTGACCAATGCCCGTAATAACAGCCGGCTCCCATGTGAAACCCTTCTTGCTTTTTAAAGACAAACCACTAGCTCCTCCTCCCAAATTGAAAAACGTATCAAAAGATAGAATGTCTCGATTGTACAAAGCGATCTTCCCGTAAATAGGCATCCACTTATAGGCCAGACCCACGAAGCCTTGAGCAATGGGAACTGTTTCAGACACGTTGGCACTGATTGTTCTCAAATCATTGGAGACACCTCGATTGTAGGGAAAAACGTAGTAGGAACTGAATTCCAATCCGTGTTTTTCTAGAAAATGATAGGAAAAATGAATTTCCAGTCCCGTATTTAAAAAATACTCACTACTCAAAACAGAAGTTCCTGCCAAAGAAGCAGATATCCTCCCTGTCTTTGGCATGAAACGTCTTTGGATCACAGCGATATCTGAAAACAAAGAAAGCTGGGCCAAATCGGAGACCCTTTTTGGTTGAAAGTTCTTGAGCTTCTGGTTCAACTCTTCGTCTTGAGACTCCATGTCTTCGAACTTCTCCTCCATACCATCCTTTTGTGCCACTGAAAAAAGAGGCAAAATCACAAAAAGTGAAAAAAATAAAACGTATTTTCTTCTCATTTTAATTCCCATATTGCTTCCTGAATGCTCGTCATCTCAAACTTGTCATTCCAAGCATTCTTACAGTAAAAACACTATCCCAATGCGAGCCAAAAATCGGACAAAGATATCTTTTCTAAATTGTTCATATTTCGGAAGAGAAGGCTTCGCTTGGCCCGGCTGGTACTTGAGATTCGGCGAAATGGGATTGGGGCCCAAGTAGACCATCAGGTCAATACCCCCATCCAAAGCCACGTAAGGATTAAAGTAAAATTTTTGTCCAATGCCAATTTGGCTAGCTGGCGAGACCTTCAATGGACCGGAGCCATATTTGAAGCCAATTCCTCCCAATCCAATAGAACTATAGAGAGATAAATTGAAAACAAGAGTCTTTGTGATGCTGATTTTTCCATATAGGGGAGTAAATTGGTATGTCAAAAATCCTGCGAATACAGGGTAAGGAGCCGATCCGGATTTAAAGTAAAACTGAGTGACTGTTTTTTTGTCTGCCCTTTCAATTTGCACTCCTTCGTTTTCTAATTTCTGTCCTGAATGGGAAAGACCGGGGAAAAAATAGAGACCTGTCAGACCGATCCCATTCGATTCATTCCAATAAAAAGAAAAAGAAGATAGAAGACTGAGGAAATGATAAATGGGTTCATCGGTTCGAAAACCCACGGTTGTACGAAACTCAAAACGATTGGACAAACTGACGTTACGATCAATCAAAGCACGCTTTTTGGAAAAGACCGGAAGGACATACTCCCTAGCCAATTCTTGATCGGGAAACTCAATCACATCTGCTTTTGCAAAATGAAAGGGAATGAGCGGAGAGGAAATGAAAAAAATACATAGCTTCTTGCTAACTGAGTGAAAAAAATTAAAGAACAAACCGCAATCCCTCCGTCCATAGAGTGCTCAGGACCAAAAAAGTAAAGTCTTTATGGTAACTTCTTAAAGTGTCAATCACTCTCATTTACTTGACAAGGTTTAGAAAAAAAAAATTATGCGAGGCTTCATTGTAAGACCCTTACAAGCCTACTCTCATGGAGAGGAGCTTGCCGAAGAGTCCCATTTAGAACGATTTGACAGTTTTTTTGGAAGACAAGCCAAAACAAAATGAGAAAAAAGAGGGTGAGGTTTTACGGGTTTGGATTGAAATTCAGGATGGAATTGCACTCCCACAAAAAAAGGATGCTCTGTGATTTCAATGACTTCAGTCAATCCCGTGGATGCATCCACTCCCGAAACAAGCATCCCGGAATTTTCAAAAAGTTTTTTAAATTTATCATTAAACTGGTAACGATGACGATGTCTTTCCTGCACATGCTCAGAACCATAAATCCTGCGAATCAAACTATTTTCCTTCAGTTGACAGGTGTAAGAACCCAGCCTCATGCTGGCACCCTTTTTATTCCCCCTTTCCAATTGACCCTTTACATAATCGACCACAGGCTCTTGAGAGCGGGAAGGAGTTTTTGTAAACTCTGTGCTCACAACATTCTTCAGACCGCAAACATTTTGAGCGAATTCCAAAAGAGCCATTTGCATTCCAAAACAAATTCCCAAAAACGGAATCTGCTGTTCTCTAACATAGCGAACCGCTTTTACCTTTCCCTCCACTCCTCGTTCTCCAAAGCCTCCCGGAATCAAGACCCCTGACACATTCCCTAATTTTTGAGCCATATTTTCGTCCGTGAGGGATTCAGAATCAATATATTTCACTTCCACGAAAGTTCGATTGGCCAATCCTCCATGCACCAAAGCTTCATGGATGGACTGGTAACTATCTTTTAGATCCACATACTTTCCAACTAAAGCAATCGATACAACATGATCAGGAGTTTTGATGACGGAGAGAATCCTTTTCCATTTCTCCATTCCCGAATCTCTGCTGGCAAGAGAAAGACGACGCAACACTTTCGAATCAAACTCTTCTGTTTGCAACACGAGTGGCACTTCATAAATATTTTTCACATCGGGAGTGGCAATCACATTGCTGTCTCGAATACTACAAAACAAAGCCAGCTTCTTTTTCAATTCCACAGGGAGGGGACGATCACTTCGACAAATGAGAAAATCTGGCTGGATGCCCACTTCTCTTAGAGCTTTTACAGAATGCTGAGAAGGTTTGCTTTTGAGTTCTCCAGCGGAAGGAACATAAGGGACTAAGGTGAGATGTACGAAGGCTGTGTTTTCGAAGCCCAAGTCTACTCTCATTTGTCGAATTGCCTCAATGAAGGGCAAGCTTTCGATGTCTCCTATGGTTCCACCGATTTCTACAATCACTATCTCTGCATCACCAGTGGCCTTATAGAGACAAGATTTGATCTCATCCGTAATGTGCGGAATCACTTGAACCGTATTTCCCAGATAGACACCCTGCCTTTCCTTTAAAATAACGTTCTCATAGACCTGCCCCGCTGTGATGCTGTTTTCTTTTTTTAAGAGTGCCTGAGTAAATCTCTCGTAATGACCCAAATCCATATCTGTCTCAGCTCCATCACTGGTGACATAAACTTCTCCGTGCTGAAAGGGAGACATTGTGCCCGGATCCACATTGATATAGGGATCACACTTGATGAGACTGATCTTGTATTTGCGAGACTCCAACAGGGAGCCTAGGCTGGCTGCCAACAATCCTTTGCCCAAGGAGGAAACCACTCCTCCAGTAACAAAAATAAATTTTTTGTCTGAACTTGTTTGTTCTTCTCTATTCATATTCCACTCCAAAAGATAATTAAAAAATCCAATGCGTAAAGAAAATAAAAAATGGAAAAACTACCTGCACATCTCCAACAGGTGAGGAGAGGAAAAACCTCATGTATAAAACTACAGCGTCTCTTTTTTTGCAAGAAAAACTTAGACCAGTTTTGCGTTTGGATTGTTTCAGCTTTTACAGCTTAAAAAGAGTAGCCAAAAGCAACGAGGAAATTTTTTTGATCCTCTCCAATACCCAACTCCACTCGAATTTTTTTGCTATAATCGGGAGGAAAACCGAGAAGAAAACCTCCGCCAAAAGAGTATCGAGGAGGGACAAATTTGGTCTCAAAAACAGCCCCCAAATCAAAGAAGCTAGATAAAGTGATCCATCTGATGGGAGTGTATCGTAGTTCTACCTGTGAAAAATAATAATTATCTCCACGAAATCGATTGAGTAAAAATCCGCGCAAGACATTGGCTCCTCCGAGTGTCAATTGAGAGCCATAACTAGGGGATTGAAAAAAACTCAAGCTCATCTTACCGCGAAGAGCGAAGACAAGATTTTTTAGGAGGGAAAAAAACAGGCGGACCTCTCCTTGAGCGAAGAACGGACTTGAGGGTTTGGACAAAATCCATGCGTCCACTTGATAATATTCCCCTTGAGTCGGATGAAAGTGATCATCTCTTGAATCATAACGAAGTAACAAACCTCCGGACAAAACTGATTCTTGAGGAAAGTGAACCACTTGAGAATCTTCTTCTTTTCTATAATAAAAACCTGAAAACGCACCTCCATATAAAAATGTTCCCAGTTTTGTTACATATTCCATGTAGCTTTTTAATCGATGAGACTTTATATTTTTTCGATCTGATATTTTTGTTTGATTCCCCTCCCCATAATAGGGTTCATAAAAATTACTGTAATAAACAAAAAAGCTCAACTGGTCCCCATTGTCCCGCCAATCTTTATAGGAGAAATCGCTTGAGAGAAAAAAATTTTCTGAAACATTGACTCCCAATCCCGTGTAGTAACCCTTTTTTTGGCTGGGATAAATGAAGGAACGAACACTCAGCATGTTGCCATAGGTGGAATTTCTAAAGTAGGCGGGTATGATCGCCCATTTCTGTGTATTCTTGTCCTTTGAGAGAAACCAAGAGGGCATGGCTCCCAAGGAAGAAATGGGGGAAAACAAAAAAAATAAAAGGAAGAGATGAGCTTTCTTCAGCACCATAGACTCAAGATCCTATGATTCAGAAGGAGAAATTGCAAAGTGAAAGAACGAAGAAAGCTCTAGCAAAAAATGAAAGAGCCTGTAGTGCAAATCATCGCGTACATATTGTAAAAAAATACGTGCAGGCATATTTAACAAAATAACAATATGCGTAAATATTTGATTTCTTGATTCTGAATGGAAATCCATACATAAATTTCATGGATTTGCAGAAAATAGACCAAAGAGGTATTGGATGTCGGATTTTTTTATAGAAATCCGCCTCTCGTGTACCAAAACTGCTGTCTGGCTCTCCCTTTTGAGGATCCCAGTTCTTGCAATCATGGAGCAAAAAAGGAGTCTGATGCTTACGAAAAAAATCAATTCTGACAAACAAAAGCAAATGTACGGTTTTCTTCGATGGTCTGAAGATTCCCATATCGAACAAAGAGAAGTCAGACAATTTATCAGTTTGGGAAGAGATAGAGAAAACCTCATTCCCCTAAATGATGATTTTGTTTCCCGCAGACATTGCCGTATCCAAAAAAAAGAAAATGAGGGTTTCATTTTACAGGATATGCAGAGTCAAAATGGAACGTTTTTAAATGGAACCCAAATTTTTAAAGCCCTCCTAAAAAACAATGACCGCATTCGGATTGGAAAAAAAGAATTTATTTTTTCCTTTGAAAGGTTTGATCATCATTGGAGTATCCATACGCAGAGTAAAAACCCTGAGTGGAATCAACAACTCAAAAATTTAACTAATATTGCTGAAAATAATATGCCCGTTCTCATCACTGGACCTTCCGGGACAGGGAAGGAAATGCTAGCCAAATTGGTTCATCGCTACTCCCACAGGAGCAAAGGACCGATGATTTCTGTCAATTGTAGTGCCCTTTCTGAATCCCTAATAGAAAGTGAATTTTTTGGACACATCAAAGGTAGTTACACGGGGGCTTTACATAGTCGAAAAGGAGCCTTTATGGCAGCAAAGGGAGGTTCGCTTTTTTTAGATGAGATCGGTGATCTGCCTCTGCACTTACAGCCCAAATTGCTGAGGGCCTTAGAATACCAAGAGATCAAAGCTGTGGGTTCAGACTATATCACCAAAACAGATGTTCGTATCATAGCGGCTACCCACCAAGATCTAAAGCAAAAAGTGGCTGCAAATACTTTTCGTTCCGATCTCTATTTTCGGCTTCATGTCCTCACTGTAAATTCTCCCTCTCTCCGAGAGAGGATGGAGGATTTTGATGATCTTTTGAACTTTTTTTGTGCAGAATACAAAACTTCCTTCTCGAAAGAAGCCGTGGACAGCCTCAAACAACACGCTTGGCTGGGCAATATCAGGGAATTAAAAAACACGGTTGCAAGGGCAAGAGTGATCTTCCCGAACAGCGTCATCAATCCCTCACAATTGAAAACACTTCTTTCCTCTCTCAATCCGCAAGTAGAAAACAAAACAGTCCCACTGCAAACGGAAGACAAAACCAACTTGCCTTTAATAAAAAAAGTGGAAAAAGAACTGATTATAAAATCCTTAGCGCAACATAAAGGAAACCAAAAAGAAACGGCGAAACAATTAGGCATCCCGCGGAGCACTCTGTCTGATCGAATCAAGAGCTACCAAATCAAAGCCAAAAGTTTCAAAAATCTAAGTTAAATCATTATAAAAAAAATACTTCCAAACAACAAAGGACAAGTTAAAGGTCTAATACTGAACTTGTTCTTTGCACGACTATTCAAATACGGCTCTCTGCCTTGCATAGGCACAGTTCTTACAGCTTGTATTTGCATCCGGAACTTTATTGTTATTCATCACATTGATCATTTCTGATATTTTTCCTGGAATCCAATCTGCATTCCATTCATATGATATCAATGTTTCGCTGAAATTCATTTGACCAAAAAAACCTTCTGCCGTCCTGTCTGCATTGCAAACGAGAAAATAAGCAATTTTTGATACCTCAAATTTCATTTGCTGAAGGAGAAAAGCATAGAAATCCATCTGAATTTTGTATCCCTCATGATAGGGATCAGAGAGATAGCTTTCTGGGTCGAGAGATTTTGTATTGGCCTGAGATTTGTAGTCGACAACAATCAATCTCTTATCCCTCGTGTCCTGCCAAATGTCATCAATCCCACCACTCAGTGTTATATTTGTGTCTTCAAATCGAGTCTTCAATCCATGATGTAAAGAATCTCTCCAATGATTCATTTCTGGATGCTGAAATGGAACCAGATGATCCAAACCATTTGCACAGAACAATCGGTGTGGAACTTGTTTCTCACGACAAACATCAAATTCTTTTTTAAGAAGAAGGTCAGTGGTCTCGTTTAATGTCCAACCGGGCATGCCGGGCTCATCCAAACCTTTCACTCTGTCAAGATAGAAACATCTTGGGCAAGTAAGAAAATTAGAGAACTTGCTTCGACTGATCTTGAATGAAAATTCGGGATTATAGATAGAAGTCTCTCGAATGCGTTTGCCCGTTGCGAGCACCAACTCTTTATTGAAATTTCTTTTTAGATCGATCATCCTTGCATCCTTACAATTTCGCCCAATGTATCACGGCAATCAATATCCAAGCAATTAAAAAAATGATAGGTCATTCACCATGGAGGAATTCCCAGATGCACTCACCTATCTCAAAAACTAAAGACAAAACACTCAAAAAGGAACAACTGAAGAATTGGGTATTCCGAGAAGCACTCTCTCTCTGATCGAATGAAAACCTACAAGATCAATTCCAGAAATTTCAAAAACCTAAGGTAAATCATTATTTTTTTAATTTTTTTAAGAGAGTATGGTTTCGATGTTGATACATAAATTTATTATCTTCATAGTGAAAACAATCTCCATTGCTTTGAAGCCTAATGGTTTGATATACAATCTCTCCCTCTTGAGGATGGGAAGGAAGGCCTGAAGTATTGAGAGGAGTTGTTTTTCTGACTTTAAAAGAATGTCCTTTTGAAATTCTTTTTTTGGAGAAAGATTTACTTGGAACTCTATTCGGAGCTTCGTAGATTTCATTAATAGTCTGAATATCATACTTGCTAAGAGCTAGAGGAGGAAGAACAACAGGTTTTGCTAATATTAGTGGGAGCATAATAGATGGTATATTGTCTGGTGCGTGATCAAGACCAATAGCATGTCCTAACTCATGAAGCAAAGTAACCTCAAATTTAGTAGATTCTTTGTTGGAACGGTTAAGAACAATTTCTGAATATCTATAATCGAAAATAATATCGGCTTCAATTATTTCTATATATTCTGTCGATTCACCTATATTCAATCTTTGCACAGCACTTTGGGTAATGGCAAGGACATGTTTGCCTGATGGTAGATTGAAAAGGTCTGCAGTTTCAACTATATCAAAACCTGCTTTATCTGTCGTAGCGTAAATACCCCATGTACCATCTATGTGCTTTGGAAGATTAGAAATGATCTCGTTAGAAGGACTGGAAACTTTAAAGAAGGTATAATAAGTGCTTCCCTCATTCCATATTTTCATCATTCGTTCAAAAATATTGTATCCATTGTTATCTTTGCTTAGATAAGGAACTGTAAAATAATCGCTAATCTTCATATCTACGCCTCCATTCAATAGAATTTTGTCTGGCAAGCGCCGTATAGAAGGAGTTTGAATATAGCTGATGTTATTAGAACAAGGTGTCCAAGTAGTACCTCGTTGAACTTTTGCTGAAAACATATTTTCCTGATTCATCCCCTTACTTATAAAAAATGTGAGCGGTAACTTGGTACCCTTAGGCACTATCGTACCACTAGAATATTTAAAGGATTTTTCAAAAATATGCTCATCTGTACAATCGGCTGACCGGTAAAAAACGACCTTTCCAGTTCCCTGATTCGTTGTCGTAAGAAAAAAGCCAGGACTCACATGTGATGGTGATGTCAGGCCAGGGGTGATTGATAATATCGGAGCCAACAGAGCTGTAGCTTTGGGTGGTGAGGTAGGGGCTTGCGTAGGCGTTGTGGCAACAGGTGGCGGTGGAGCTTTTGTAGGCGTTGTGGCAGAAGATGGTGATGTCAGGCCAGAGGTGATTGATAATATCGGAGCCAATAGAGCTGTAGCTTTGGGTGGTGAGGTAGGGGCTTGCGTAGGCGTTGTGGCAGCAGGTGGCGGTGGAGCTTTTGTAGGCGTTGTGGCAGAAGATGGTGATGAGGTAGGGGATGCAGAAGTATAGGTATAACTAAGGCTAGCAGAACAGTGTGTGTGAAGATCATTCACAGAATTACCTTGTCGAAAACCAGCTGAAAAAACATGAATCCCCTCAGAAAGCTCTCGGGATGTAAGACTCAGCTTAGTATCTACACGACTCGCAAGAAATTTTTTAGAAACACTCTCACCCGTACAATCAGCTGAACGAAAAAGAAAAGCCTCTCCAGCTTTACTCGTTGTTATCATAATAAAAAAACTAGGTGTCGAGTTTGATGATGGCGATTTGGTGTCAGAGGCCAGTGCTAGATTTGGAGCCGGCAAGGGACCAATAAAAGAAGAAGATTCAATCTCTTGAAAAATTTTATTGCAGCTATTTAAAAAGATGAGAATAAAAAAAATGAAAAAATATTTTATATACGACTTCATTATTTTATTTTTAGTATAAAATCCATGTAATAAAACTCATTCCTTCATTCCTTCATCCACCCACTTCCATAAATAAAGAGAAAGAATGCTTTTAAACGGCAAAGACCAAGCTAAAGCTTGAATATGAGCCTTGATGTAAGAATTCAATTTCACTCCATATATTTTAAAATACGCTTTTTCTAAGACAGCATCACCGATAGGAAATATATCCTTTCTTCCCATATAAAATAATAAAATGATATTTGCCGACCAAGGGCCAAGACCTTTCATCTTTTGTATTTCTATAAATGCCTGCTCATTTGTGAGTTCTTGCCATTCATTCATCAAATGCGGATTTTTAATCAATGCCTTACACAAGCTTTTGATAAAACCTACTTTGGAGTACGAAAGACCCGTACGTTTAAGCTTCTGAGGAGTCACTGAATGTAGTTCTTTTGGAGAAATAGAATCAGAAGAAGGAAACAAATCTTTGATTCTACTAAAAATTTTATTTGCAATAGTTTTTGAGAGTTGTTGATTGACAATGACTTCAATTAATCCCTCAAAGTTAAGCTCACGCTTTTTGAATTTTATCGTTCCTGTTTGTTTCACAAGAAATCTGAATTTTTTATTCCGTTTTTTTAAAACCCTAAGACCTTCATCAAAATGTTTCTCTAACTCGGTCAAATTTTTTACTCCACAGTGACTGACTTGGCAAGATTTCTAGGTCGATCCACATTGTGCCCTAGAGCACAAGCCAGATGATAGGCCATCAGTTGCAAAACTAGCACGCTCAGAATGGGACGTAAAGATTCGTGGCTAGCTGGAAGGGGCAAAAAGTGTGGAGTCAAAGTTTGTGCTTTTCTATCCCCCTTTGTACCAATCACAATCAGATGACCACCCCTCGTCTTTGCCTCCTGCAAATTGGTCAAAGTTTTTTCATAGACGTGACTTTGAGGAACCAATCCCACGATAGCCATCTTATCGTCAATAAGAGCCAAGGGGCCGTGTTTCATTTCACCAGCTGGATAGGCTTCAGCATGTCTGTATGTTAGCTCCTTCATCTTCAAAGCCCCCTCCAAAGCTAAGGGGTAGTACACATCTCTTCCCAAATAAATATAACTTTTAAAAGTTCTAAGAAAGTGTGCAGCCACAACAAAATCAGAATCCTGAGAGAGAAGTTCTTCCATCTGTGAAGGAAGCAATAATAAAGATTGAACATATTTTTTTTCTAAAGTGCTGTTCAGTCGCCCAGCTTTTTTAGCTAAAGATAAGGCGAGCAAAAATAACATTACCAAGGTAGATGAAAAAGATTTTGTGCTCGCCACAGCTTTTTCAACACCTGAAGACATATACAATTTCGCTAGAGATTCACGGTCGATTGTAGAATGGACAACATTACAAAGGCTGAGTGTGGAACAAGAATATTTTTGAACCATTTTTAAAACAGCTAATGTATCCGCTGTCTCCCCACTTTGAGATACCAAAAGAATCGGAGAATTTTTCTCCAAAATAGGAGAGCGATAACGAAACTCGCTCGCCATATCGACTGCAACAAAAATACCAGATAATCTCTCAATCATGTACTTGGCATAAATAGAAGCATAATAACTGCTTCCACAAGCAGATATATTGAGCCGACCAAATTGAATGATTCGATCCAAAACGGATTGTTGGCCAGTGATTGACAATTCGACCGATTGTCTTTTTTTATCTATGTGAGTTTCAATAATTCGAGAGACACATTCTGGTTGTTCATAAATTTCTTTCAGCATCAAATAAGGATAATCTGACTGTCCTGACTCTTTTAATTCTGAATCCAAAAACTGAATCTGCTTTTTGACTGGAGTCTTTTGTTCAGAGTAAATTTGAATGTCTTGAAATTTATCTATATGAGCTATCTCATTATCTTTTAAAAAGATCACTTTTTTTGTATAGGAAAGAAAGGCCTGCGGATCACTGGCTAGAAAGATTTCCTTTTCTCCCAAACCAATCACAAGAGAAGGCCCTTTTTTAAAGGCCCATAGTTTATCGGGATGTTTCTCGGACATGAGAACAACCGCATATTCCCCATTGAGCTTTGCCATGGTATCAAACACAGCTTCCTTCATAGAATGAGAATTTTCATAGGAATTGATCAGACAATGAAGGATGACTTCCGAGTCTGTGTCAGAGTGAAAAGGCCCCTTTAACCAAGCTTTTAATTCAGAAGCATTTTCAATCACTCCATTGTGAACCAAATAAAACCCTTTGCTTTGATGAGGGTGGGCGTTTTTTTCAGAAGCTTCTCCATGGGTGGCCCAGCGAGTGTGGCCAATTCCTGACTGACCGGAATAGTTTTTTTGATCCAATTTTTTTTTTAATTGCTTTAAATCTCCGGCTGAGCGAATTCTTTGAAAATTCCCTTGGTCCACTACGACCAAACCGGCACTGTCATAACCACGATATTCCATTTTTTGCAATCCATGAAACAAGACTTCTTTTGAATCGCGAAAACCTATATAGCCAACAATTCCACACATAAAAAATCTTCTATTTTAAATTTTCATTTTTCTTTTCAACAAAATAATTTTCCAAATTCTTTTGTTCCGACCGTTCCAGACCTAAAGATTTTGAAGGAACATTTTTTGTAATCACGGAACCTGCTCCTGTTCCTGACTGGTCTTCCAACTCCACAGGGGCAACTAACTGTGTACCACTTCCAACAAACACATGATCTCCAATTTTGGTCTGATATTTTTTTCCATCCTTATTTAAATTACAGGTAACAGTCCCGCAACCAATATTTACATCTTCACCAATTTGTGCATCACCTAGATAACTCAAATGACTCGCCTTTGATCGAGCACCCAAACTAGTATTTTTCATCTCCACAAAATTACCCACTCGACATCCCTCTCCCACTTTGGTTTTTGGGCGCAAACGAGCATAAGGACCTATGACCGATTCACTTCCTACCTCAACAGATTCCAAATAAGAACCCGCGCGAATGAGAACCAATTTGTGAATCACACTGTTCAAAATAAAACTGTGAGGCTCTATCGCGCAAAAAGAACCAATACTTGTTCTCCCTTTCAGGTAGACTCCGGGATAAATTACACTCCCTTCCCCCACTTGCACAGCTTCTTCAATGTAGGTATTGAGTGGATCAATAATGATTACCCCTTGTTTCATCAAATCATTTAATTTTTTAGTGAAGGACTTTTTTGTCGCAAAAGAAAGCTCCATTTGGGAATTGATACCAAAAGCCGTATCCGCTGAAACAGAAAATGATATAATTTTTTTATTCTCTTTAGAAGAAAGAGAGAGCATATCCGTCAAACCATATTCTTTTTTCAAATTGTCATTACCGATTTGAGGCAGACAAAGGGAAAGCCAGTGTGATTTAACAACATAGATTCCTGTATTGATTTCATTGATTTTTTTGGATTCATGAGTGAGGGAATCTTTTTCGGCAATTGCTACAATCTTTTGTCGATGACGAATGATACGCCCATAATCAGTCGGATTTTGTGCTTCAAAGGTACCCACACAAAGATCTGCTTCTTTTTTGTAAAAAGATTCGATCATGCCATTGAGATCTGATAATGAAATAAAAGGATGGTCTCCATTTAGAATCAAAACATTGTCTTCTATTGAATCAAGTTTGGCACTACATACGGCTCCAGCCGTCCCCGTCTTTTTGGGATCTTGAAAACACACACGAGCCTTGAAGGCATCAGCCACCGGCTTCATCAAATGTACAGAGTCTTCATTGATAACCACGCGAATGTCATTGATAAAAGGCACTTGCTTTAATGTCCCTAGAATACGAGCTAAAAGGGGTTGACCTGCTACAGGATGCAACCCTTTTGGCAGAGAAGACCTCATGCGGACACCTTTTCCCGCAGACAACACAATAGCCGTAATAGATTTTTCTTTCATTTTTGCACTTTCACTCTAGAGATCGTAAAGGTCAAGCCTTGAATGAACTGGAAAACACTCCATTCCTTGGACTAGTCTTTCAAAAGGGAGCTTCGTTTTTAAAAAGAAAGTAGATTATACTTAATAGACAATGCCTGCAAAAAGAAAAAAATTGAAAACAGTGGAAGAACTCTCGAAGCATATTAAAGAACTCACACTTTTACAACAGATCACAAAAAGCATTTATCTAGTTGATTCTGAAACAAAACTCTTATCTATAATTAAAGAGAATCTTCCTCCTCTTTGTGAAATGCAATCCATTGAACTAAGCTGTTGCAAGCGACAGAATTCAAAAACAGTTTATAATTATGAATGTTGCCAAATAGAGGAAAATTACTTTATTCACTTTTGCAGTTCGAAAAAACTTTCTTCCCAGCAAAAAACATTTTTAAAAAAAGTTGGAAGAATTTTAGAAAAAGCGCTGCTCCGACTGGAACAATACAAGGAGCTAAAAAATAATAAAGAACAGTGGGAATTGGCTTTTGATACTATGACAATCCCTATTTGTTTAGTGGACCTGAAAAATCGTATCCTAAGAACAAACAAAACCTTTAGAAAAAAAACAAAAATGTCCAAGGCTTCTCTTTTACAAAAAAATTACTTTGCCACTTTTTTTAAGCGACCAGATATATGCAAATGCAAAGGGCTGTGTATATGTGGATGCGAAAATGCCAAAAGACGTGAACTGAGACATATAGAAAGACAAAAAGAATTCTTTGAAATTTCTCAACAGATGATTACACAAAATAAAAATCAACAACTCAAACTGGTCATACTGAGAGACATTACAGAGCAAATAAAAATGGAAAAACAAATTGCGAATTCTGCCCAATCGGTTGAACTAGGTATTATTTCCAGTAGCATTGCACACGAACTGAATAACCCTATAGGAGGGATTATGGTCCTTTTGCAAACTTTGTTAGTGGAACATCCGAAATCTCATTTTACAAATGACCTAAACGAGATGTCTCTCGCAATCCACAGATGTTCTCACATAATCAACCAATTGTTAAACGTAAATCGTCAAACTTAACTGAAGTCTAGAAATGCCACTATAAAAGCTGGACGCTTTGCTGATCGAGTTTTAAATACCCAGTGAATTCAGTCCAGATTTTTTTTAATTTATGGTTAAAAAAAATAATTTCCTCTAATCTAAATAGAATAAATATAAAGACTAGATGAAACATTCAGCTATGGTGAAAAAAAAAGTACTAATTATTGATGATGAAAATACTCTCGGTTCCTCACTGGCACGAGTGTTGACACATCATGGGTATGATACAACAACAGTCCATTCAAAAAAAGAGTGCGTGCAACTCTGCGTCCCTTTTTCATTTGATCTAGCCCTCTTGGACCTAAGACTTCCAGACGGAAACGGCTTGGAACTGATTCAAGAATTAAAGAAAAAATATAAAAATATTCAAGTCATTGTAATGACAGGATATGGAACCATTGATTTGGCTGTCAAAGCCACCAAGCAAGGAGCTTTCCATTTTATTACCAAGCCTTTTGACATAAATGAGATGATTAATTTGGTTACGAGAGCCCTGTCTCAATCACAACTCGAAACAGAAAATAAGCAACTCCTCTCCGTGGTCAAAAAACAATACCAATTCGATCAACTCATTGGAGGAAGCCAAGTCGTTTTGAATCTCCTCGAAATGATAAAAAAAGTATCTGATTCCTACTCTACTGTGCTGATCACTGGAGAAAGTGGTGTAGGTAAAGAACTGATTGCCAAATCCATACACTTCAATTCCAAGCGAAGCAAAAAGCCTTTCGTGCCAGTTCATTGCGGGGCGATTCCCAGAGAACTTTTGGAAAGCGAACTCTTTGGACACCAAAAAGGTTCTTTTACTGGAGCTATCAGGGACCACAAAGGACATTTTCAATCCGCAGAGGGTGGAACCTTATTCCTAGATGAAATCAGCACAATGGAACCATCTACACAAATTAAATTGCTCAGAGTGCTACAGGAAAAAGAATTTCAACCAGTTGGAAGTGAACAAATTCTACAATCCAAGGTGAGAGTGATCGCTGCCAGTAATGAAAATCTAGAAGTAGCAATGAGAGAAAGAACATTTAGAAAAGATCTCTACTATCGTTTGAATGTTATTCCCATTCATGCTCCTCCTCTCAGGCAAAGAACGGATGACATTCCTTTGTTGATCAATTATTTTATAAAGGAATTTAATAAAAATAGAGAAAATAAAATCAAAGGCGTTTCTCAGTCTGTCATCAATCATTTGTGCCGATACAACTGGCCGGGTAATATCAGAGAACTGGAAAATCTGATAGAACGTCTTTGCGTTTTGAAAACAGGTGATTTTATAGAGCTTTCTGATCTGCCAAAAAAATATTGTATGCATTCTTACCAAACCAATCAGGAAGATATTGAAGTTCCCCAAACTGGATTGAATTTTAATTCCATTGTTGGACAATTAGAGAGCACCCTTATCCTACAAGCTCTCGAAAAAACAAGATGGAACCGCAATCAAGCGGCAAAATTGCTTGGACTCAATCGCACTACTTTATTGGAAAAAATCAAAAAGAAAGGTCTGAAAGAGACTCTCATGCCACCCATAGTGGATAAAACAAACATTTTTTAATACTCATTTACGAACCAATGTCCGACCGCAATTGGCATCCGCGCCACCCTACCAGTCGAGATTGTTGGTAGGCACGCTTTATGGATTCTTCCTTAGTATCTCCCATCCCGATAGCATTCAGCACCCGCCCGCCGTTTGTGATCCAAGATGCATCAGATTTTTCTGAACCAGCGTGAAGAAAATACGAATGACTAGAAGAAAAATCTATACTCCCTTTGATATAACTCCCCTTTACCGGTTGAAGAGGATACCCCTCACTCGCCAATACTACGCAAGTTACAAAAATATTTTTCTTCCATTGCAAAGAAGGGAGGTGCCCCCTTGCTGTACAAGCAAAAACTTTTCCCCAATCTCCGTCCAGCAAAGGGAGCAAAACTTGCGCCTCTGGATCACCAAAACGAACATTGTACTCCAAAACCAATGGCCCTTTTTTGCTTATCATTAATCCAATGTACAAAACTCCTTGATAAAGAAAGTGATTTTTTTGTATACCTCTTATGCTTGGTTGAATTACTTGCTCATCAATTTGCCGAAAGAGATCTGAAGAAATAAGATAAGGAGCGAAAGCTCCCATGCCACCTGTGTTGGGGCCAGAATTGCCTTCTTTGAGCCTTTTGTAATCTCTCACAAAAGGAAGTGTTTCGTATTTTTTCCCGTCGGTTAAGATAAAGGCAGATAGTTCCCAACCTTCTTGAAAAGGTTCCACGAGTGCCCGTTTGCCAGCATCACCCAAGGATTTTTTTTCGAATAACAAGGAAGCTGATTCTCTAAGTTCCTTCTCATCTTTGCAAATAAATACTCCTTTGCCAGATGCCAATCCATCTGCTTTTAAAACAAGGGGAAAGGAAAAGGAAGAAGCAGCTTGCAGGCTCTCTTTCACAGAATGAACAATTTTAAAATTACAAGTGGGAATTCCAGAAGAAAGCATGAAATGTTTAGCAAATATTTTGCTAGACTCCAATTGAGCAGATTCTTTGGAGGGACCGAAGACCAAAACACCAAGAGAGCGAAAAAAATCTGACCAACCTTCCGCCAATTCTTTTTCTGGACCCACCACAACCAGTCCAATGTCATTTTCCTTTACCAAAATTTTTACACTCTCTTTTTCCAAAACATGATTGGAAAGATTTTCAGCCAAAGATTCAAAGCCAACGCGACCAGGTAAAGCAAATACAGTTTCTATAAGAGAAGACTGTCCCAAAGCACGAATCAGAGCGTGCTCCCTTCCTCCTTGCCCCAAGACCAAAACATTCATACAAATTCTCCAGAAAGCACTTTCTTCAAAACTTTATCAGGAACTGGAGCATATTCTTTCATCTGCATAGAAAAAGAGGCGCGCCCCTTCGTAAAAGATCGCAAAGCTGTTGCATAACCAAAAAAATTTCTCAAAGGCACTTGGGATTTCACCATCTGCAAATGTTTTTGATGAGTGACTCCTTCCATCTTCGCCCCTCGTGTATTCAAATCGCTCATTACATCTCCCAAAAAGGATTCCGGAACCATCACCTCCAAATCAAAAATAGGCTCCAAGAGCTGGCCTTTTGCCTTCTCCAGAGCTTTTTGAAAAGCCAAGCGAGCAGCGACTTGAAAAGAATCAGCAATCAATTCTTCTTTTCCATATTCAGCCGACAGAAGAAACACTTTCACGCCCAAGAGACGATAACCCATTAGACGACCCACATACGAAGAATCCTCCACTCCTTTTTGAATGGCCCGAACAAATTTATTCGATAATTTTTTGGACAAATGATTATGAAATTCCACGGATCTAAAATCTTTGCTGGGTTGAATTTTTACAATCACTTTGGCAAATTGTTTTTTCCCATTCATTTCCTTATCAAAAACTCCTTCGCCTTCTGCTTCCGTCAAAATGGTCTCTCGAAAGGACACGCGAGGAGAGCCAACATTGACTGGAATTTTGTAATCATGAGTGAGACGATGAATGAGAACTTCCAAATGAAGTTCTCCCATTCCCATCAAAAGAACTTGCCCTGTGTCTGGATCGGAAGAGATAAAGCAGGATGGGTCTTCTGTTTGCATCATTTCTAAAATTTTTAACATCTTCTTTTGATTCGCTGTGGATTTGGGTTCCACTACGATGGAAATTACCGGCTCTGGAAAAGGAATAGATTCAAGCAAAAGAGGGCGAGAAACCGAACAAAGTGTGTCTCCAGTTTGTGTGAACTTCAATCCCAAAACGGCTCCAATATCCCCAGCCTTCAAATGGGAAAGTTCTTGTCGAGCTTTGGAATGCACCTTCACCAATTTTTGTATTCTTTCTTTCTTTTCTGTTCTTGGATTGAAGAGTTGGCTCCCCACTTTCATCACACCAGAGTACACTCTCACATAAACCAAATGACCAGCAAAAGGATCTTCAGAAATTTTGAAAGCAAAAACACAAGGTGAATGTTCAAAATCTGGTCGACAAAAAAACTTCTTCCCTTCCCAACTCCCCTCCACAGGGGGAACATCCAAAGGCCCCGGAAGATAATCTACAACAGCAGAAAGCACCTGTTGCACACCTTTATTTTTGAAAGCTGCCCCACAAAGAACCGGAACAATTTGCAAATACAAAGTGGCCTGCCTGATTGCTTCTTTCAACTCCTCCTCTGAAGGAATTTGCCCTGAAACATATCTCTGCATGATTGTTTCATTGTGCTCAGCCAATTGCTCAATCATTTTGCCCCTAGCCGACAAGACCCTTTCTTTGTATTCGTCTGGAATAGGAATGCAAGAATACTTTTCTCCCAACTCATCTTGATCCCACACAACAGCCTTTTGTTCAACAATATCAATCATTCCCTCAAAGGAAGCCTCTACACCCAGAGGTATGTGCAGATGCAAGGGACTGGCTCCCAATTTATCAATAATGGACTGCGAGCTCTTATCGAAGCTTGCTCCCATTCGATCTAACTTGTTAATGAAGGCAATCCTCGGAATGTGGTATCTATCTGCTTGTCGCCAAACGGTTTCGCTTTGAGATTCCACACCGCTGACCCCGTCAAAAACAACAACGGCACCATCCAACACACGCAGAGAACGTTCTACCTCTATCGTAAAATCCACATGGCCGGGAGTATCAATGATGTTGATACGGTGGCCTTTCCAAAAGCAAGTTGTGGCAGCCGCCGTAATTGTGATGCCTCTTTCTTGCTCCTGTTTCATCCAATCCATCACTGTGTTGCCCTCGTGTACTTCCCCCATTTTGTGACTGCGTCCCGTATAAAACAAAATTCTTTCTGTTAATGTAGTTTTGCCTGCATCAATGTGAGCAATGATTCCAATATTACGAGTCGTTTTTAAATCATCTAGTGTCTGAATTTGCAAAGTAGAAGGAGAGGAAGAAGACAAAAGAACCTCTTAAAGATTTGAAAAAAAAATTACCAGTTGTAATGAGAGAAAGCCCGGTTGGATTCTGCCATGCGATGCACATCTTCCTTTTTCTTTATAGAAGAACCTCTATGGTTATAAGCATCCATCAGCTCACCGGCGAGACGATCAGACATGGTTTTTTCTTTGCGAGACCTAGAATGTATGATGAGCCACCGAATCGCCAATGTGGCCCTTCTGACGGGACGCACATCTATAGGAACTTGGTACGTGGCACCACCCACTCGTCTTGAACGAACCTCTAAGGAAGGTTTGCAATTGTCGATGGCCTTTTTAAAAACAGAAACGACATCCTCATTGGGATACTTCTTTTTCATTATCTCAAAAGCCCCATAAAGAATGTGTCTGGCTTTCTCTTTTTTCCCATCCCACATGAGCTTATTGATGAAGTAAGACACCGAGCCTTCAGAATAAACAGGATCGGAAACGATTTCTTTTTTACGAATGTTGCGATTTCGGCGAGACATGAAAATCCTTTAACTTTTCTTTGCTTTTTTCGTCCCATATCTGGAACGAGCTCTTTTTCTATCTTTTACTCCTTGGGTATCCAGATGACCACGAATAATATGATATTTCACACCTGGCAAGTCTTGCACTCTTCCTCCTCGAAGCAAAACAACTGAGTGCTCTTGCAAATTATGACCCTCGCCGGGAATGTAGGCATTCACCTCAAAACCATTGCTCAAACGAACACGAGCTACTTTACGAATAGCTGAATTGGGTTTTTTTGGCGAACGAGTGAAGACACGAGTACATATCCCTCTGCGTTGCGGACAGCTGGTCAGAGCCGGAGACTTGGTTCGAACTCTTTGTATTGTTCTGCTCTTTCTTATCAGCTGGTTGAGAGTAGGCATACGTTCCTTTCAGAAAATGATCACAAATACGTCAATAGACTCTTGGGTTTTTAATCCTGATATGAGCAATTAGTCAATCAATTATTCTTAAGAATAATTGTACAAGCCTTTTTTCGTTTTTTTGCCGAGCCATCCCTTCGAGACATACTCTTTCAACAGGGAGCAAGGACGATACTTCTCACCCAGATTCTGATGCAAAACTTCCATGATGGAAAGACAAGTATCCAAACCGATGAAATCAGCCAATGCTAGTGGACCCATGGGATGATGACAAGCCAAAATGATGGCTTTGTCTATTTCTTCGGGAGAATGATCGGATTCTTCAAGCAATTGAATCGCTTCGTGAATCATCGGCATCAAAATGCGGTTTACGACAAAGCCGGGCCGATCCGCCACAAGTACGCTGACTTTTTCCAAAAAAGATAGAAACTTTTGAAGCTTTTGAATCACCTCTTTTGAGGTTTGGCCCGTGTGAATCAACTCCACAAGTTTCATCAAAGGAACGGGTTGCATGAAATGAAGCCCCGCCACTCGATTGGGCAAATGTACCCCCTGAGCCAAAGAAGCAATCGGCAAAGAAGAAGTATTGCTGACGATCACCGTTTTCTCACCTACCAAATGAGAGATTTCCTTAAAAACTTTTTGTTTCAAACTGATCAATTCGGGAACAGCCTCTATGACCAAATCACAGTCTTTGATCACAGCCATATTTTGACCAAGCTGAATATTTTCTAGCACTTTTTCTGGAAGCAAATGCAGGCTTCGTTTTTGGTGCAGTTTTTTAAGACTATGCTTTATAGACTGGATGGCTTTTTCACAGAGAGCCTCATTCAGATCAATTAAATGAACTGATATATTTTTTTGAGCGATTATTTGAGCAATGCCAGAACCCATCTGACCCGCTCCAATTACAGCAACACGAGAAAACATAACTTATTAACAACTTTCTATATGTTCGAAGTAGAAAATGCCGAACAAGTATCGATCTGAAATCTTCCCAAAGTTCCTTTGGCCCCAGGCCTCTTTCCATTCCAATCCTGCTCGTTAGCAAATGAAATATCTCCAGAAAAAGATTGGGCGGTAAAACTTCCTGATACAGTCACTGTTCCTTTTGAATCCGCAAAAATCAAGCTCGCTCGATTGCCATTGACCTCCCCGCTTTGTCCTTGCAATTCAAATTTTATGGTCTGTTGGGCTCCCGAACTTGCGTCAGCATAATGAACAACAACGTCCATCTCTGAAGAACCCGGTTGCATAATCAAACGATTGTTCGAACCATTGGGATCAAAGACTCCGTTGAATTTTACTGCCAATCGTATTAAAATTCCACGTCTGTCACCCGGATTACAAGAAATCGCTCCGACTCGAGTTGTACTGGGGGAAATATCCGACCCTGAAGAGATAAACTGCCTATAGGAAGGATCTGAATCGCTACCCGAAGAACAGGAGACTCCTCCCCATAATCCTCCATTCGCACAAGTATTATTGGTGGGATTCGTCGTCGTATTCAAACCATTCCCATCACCGTTTACAAAACCTGGGGAATTTCCCGTGTCGTAAACCGGTCCAGCACAATTGAAAAGAGAAAGAAAAACGATAAAAAACAAAGGTAAAATGTTTGCAATCTGCATGATAATGAAGCCTTTCCTCTAAGAATCCGCCTACTTCAACAATCGGCTAGCTGAAAAGTATTCTGAAAACTTATTTCAAAACATTTTGATAAAAATTTTGCCGTTTGGAAACTTTTTCTAACAAAGAAGGAACAGGACGGAAACGATCGCCCAATGTCTGTGAGAAAGTGTTCAATTGATTGGTAATTGTTTCCAGACTGATTTCATCAGCATATTTCAACAAACCTCCTCGAAAAGCCGGAAATCCCATACCTAAGACCAAGGCCAAATCCAACTCACTTGCTGAATCCACAATTTTTTCTTCCAAAAGAGCCTTCCCAGCCTCATTCACCAGACGATATAATCCCCTTTCCAAAATATCTTTCTCAGATAAAACAAGGGAAGATTGTTTCAAACGAACATTTTGATAAATCAAATCATTGACTCTCTCTGCTTGGCCTTGATCATCATAGACATAGAATCCAATTTTGTTCTTTCTTCCTAGGAAAGTGGGTCGCAATGTAAAAACACATTCCGGCAAATCCAAAAATACACCAGCACTTTGACAGGATTTCATAAGGGTTAAACACAGATCCAGACCTATTTCATCCATCAGACGAAAAGGTCCCATACGAAAACCAAAGGAGGTATACACCTGATCAATGGCTTGGATATTCACACCATCTTGTAAGCACCAAAGAGCTTCTGATACGAAGGCACAAAGAAGGCGATTGACCAAAAAACCCGGACGATCTTTGACAACCAATGCTGTTTTCCCTCTTTTTTTCAACCATTGAGTCAAGAAGAGAAGAGTTTTTTCACTGGTTTGTTCTCCACGCACGACTTCCACCAATGGGACTTTGTGAACGGGATAAAAAAAATGCAAACCGACAAAGCGAGAAGGGACCGGATGAGCTTTTGCCAATTCACTGACACTCAAAGAAGATGTATTGGTTGCAAACAAAGTCTTTTCAGGAAGATGTTTAGCTGTTTCAGCAATCACTTTCTTTTTAATTTCCTCGTTTTCCAAGACCGTCTCAATCACCAAATCCACATGGCGAAAACCAGATTCATCCGTTTGGGGATGCACTCTCATTAAACGAATACGTTTTTCTTCTTCTTGCATCATTCCCTGTTGGCACTGTTGATCCAAAAGAAAATCAATGATTTTAAAAGCAGAAGAAAAAGAAGGCCTGTGAATGTCTTTCAACAAAACCAAATGGGAGGAATCAATCAGCCAGTGGGTAATGAGCGAACCCATTTGGCCGGCTCCCAGCACAGCGACCTTTTCAATTGGCGCGGGAATGTAGCTTGTTTTCCATCTGTCGTCGAGTTTCTCCTTTGCCAAGGAAAGAAAACGAAGATGTTTGCTAGCGGATGTGATAGCCAAATCGCAAAAAGCTTGATTCTCCGTTTTAAGGGCTAGTTTCAAACGCTTGATGGGATATATTTTTTTTACCAGCTCAATGAATTTTAAAGGAGCAGGATAAAAAGTTTTTGTGCGAGAAACAATTTTCTTTTTGATTCTGTAATACATCAACTGACGCCCCATTGGTGACTCAAACCACTGATCTGAGAGACGAAGGGCTTTGGTTTTTCTTTCTGGATGAAAAGTCTTTTTTCCAGCAATGATCTCATCGGCCAAGCAAAGAGCTTTTTTCTCTATGTCCCTTGAGTGGACCAATTCGTCTACCAAAGACAAATGATGAGCCATAGAAGAAGAAAGAGAGGATCCATTCAAGAACAATTCCATTGTTTTTTTTACACCTAGTAATTGCAAAAGTCTTAGGCTAGCTCCAAAAGCGGGGAGTAAACCAAGGGATAATTCTTGAAATTTGAATACCGTGTGTTCATCAAAATCGGCCATTCGATAGTCAGAGGCCAAGGCCAGTTCCAAACCGCTCCCCACCCCTAAGCAAGGCCCTTGAATGACAGAAACCCATGAAATTTTCGATTCTTTCATTGATTCAAAGAGTTCGTAGATTTCATCGGCTCGTCTCTCAATTTGTTCTTTCCCGTGAATTTTCTCTATCTGGCTAAGGCCGACGTTCACGGAAAAATGAGAAGACCGACGAAGCATGAGCAAGACTACATAAATAGACGGCTGGCTCATTACTTTTTTCACAGTCTCTCTAAATGACTCGAAACATGAAGGCGATAACAAACTATTTTCTCTGTCCATTTCGATGATTGCTACGTGATTTTTCAAAGTGAGTTTATGCATTTTTAATCTTCCTCATTTTTCAGCAACAAGGCTGTCGCTTGCCCATCTTTTTCAGAACTGGTGGCTATGCCCCACTCGACTTGTCTGCGTTTCATCTCCTTCATCAAATCCAAAACCAAACGAGCTCCCGTGGCTCCCGGAGGATGTCCAAAGGCAAGACTTCCTCCATTCACATTGAGTTTTTCTCTGTCGATTTCTCCCAGAGCCAAAGATTGATTCAAATGCTTTTCAGCAAAGGAAGTGCTTCCAAAGGCCTCTAAGTTGGCTAGTACTTCTGCAGAGAAAGCTTCATGGAATTCAAATAAAGAAATGTCTTTGATTTGCATTTTTGTTTTGTCTAGAAGTTTTTTGCAGGCAAGCACTAAGCCCAAGCCATTTTGAGAAAGCTCCGAGTGAGTAGACGCAAAAGAATGAACAGATACTAAAGGACGATAGCCCAAGGAGAGGGCTTTGTCTCGACTCATCATCAACAAAGACACTGAACCATCCGCCATAAAGGCAGTGTTGCCAGCCGTGAGAGCCCCTTCCTTCGAGTGAAATGGAGAGGACATTCTGGAAAGAAGCCTCTTGGAGGGTTTTTGATCATACTTCAGATCCTTTTCAACCAAATGAAAATGAGGAGGAGAATAGACCGGAGTGATTTCTTTAGAAAGTTTTCCACTTTTTTGAGCAAAAAAAGCTTTCTCGTAGCTTCGCAAAGCAAATTCATCTTGTTTTTCACAAGAAATATTAAATTCTCTCGCTAGGTATTTCATTTTTTTTTCGTTTTTGCAGATCCCATCCATAAAGAAATCAGGAAAATTTCTTTGGAGCTTGCATTGTGAAAAACGAAATTCGACAAGGTATCTGAATTTATCAAACCAATTTTTCGACTGGAGCATTCCATCTACCCATTTTGTCAAATCCCTAGTGAATGAAAAAGGAATACAAGATAGGCTTTCCACTCCGCTGGCAATGACAACACTTGCAGTGTGTGAGTGAATGCGATGGAAAGAGAGAATCACACTTTCCATGGAAGAAAGGCTGTCTTTGTTTACGGTGAATGAAGACACATATTGGAGACCCGCCATCACAGCACTGAGATGAGCGATGTCCAGTTGAGCTAGGCAATTGCCCATTATGACTTCATCGACTTCTTCTGCTTTCATCTGCGTTCGAAGGATTAATTCCCTGATGGACCAAGCCCCCAGTTCATCTGCTCGAATATTCTTAAATAAAGTATCGGATGGAATAAAAGCTGTTCTCAAACCCTCAACAATGACAACATCTTTACTATTTTCCAACATTAATGAGTTCCCATGGAAGGCAAATAAAGTTAGTATCCTGATTCAATCTCTAGTCTCTTTTATCAATAGAAAGGGCAGAAAGTGAAGAAAAAAGAACGACAAGATTCTTCTAGCCGACTGAGAAAACTGGCCCTCGATTACCACAGAAAAGAACCAAGAGGGAAAATTTTAGTCGCCCCCAGCAAGCCGGTGGATACAGATGATGATTTGTCTCTCGCATACAGTCCGGGTGTTGCTTACCCTTGTTTAGAAATTTCCAAAAACCCAGAACAAGTTTACGAATACACAGCCAAAAGCAATTTGGTTGCCGTAATTACAAATGGTACGGCAGTTTTGGGACTGGGAAACATTGGCCCTCTTGCTGCAAAACCTGTCATGGAAGGCAAAGGAATTCTTTTCAAACAATTTGCCGGAATCAATGTCTTTGATATTGAGTTAAAAGTACAGACAATAGAGGAATTTGTTTCTGTCTGCAAAGCTTTGGAACCAACTTTTGGCGGTATCAACCTAGAAGATGTCCGAGCTCCAGAATGCTTTGAGATTGAACGCAGACTAGAAAAAGAATTAAACATCCCTGTTTTCCATGATGACCAGCACGGAACGGCTATCATCACAGCCGCTGCTTTATTAAACGCCTGCCACATTAGAAATAAAAAATTGAATAAAATCCAAGTGATCTTTAACGGAGCGGGAGCTGCAGCCATCGCCTGTGCTCGCTTGCTCCTTAGCTTGGGAGTCAGAAAAGAAAATCTCATTTTGTGTGACTCAAATGGTGTCATTCACTCTGAACGAAAGCAAAACATGAACATTTACAAACAAGAATTTGCTATCAAAACCTCCAAAAGAACCTTGAAAGAAGCGATGAAAAACACTGATGTCTTTATCGGCTTGTCAGTGAAGGACACTCTCACACCGGAGATGTTGAAAAGCATGAAGCCTCGACCCATCGTTTTTGCTATGGCCAACCCTGATCCAGAAATTGACTACCATCTAGCCATTGAAACAATCCCCGATATCATCATCGCAACTGGCAGAAGTGACTATCCCAACCAAGTAAATAATGTTTTGGGCTTTCCATCCATTTTTCGCGGAGCCTTGGATGTACAAGCCACTAATATCAACGAAGAAATGAAAAGAGCGGCGGTAATGGCTCTAGCTAAACTAGCTCGTGAAGATGTTCCAGACAGTGTATCCAAGGCTTACCAAGATGAAATTTTTCATTTTGGTCCCAACTACATTCTGCCAAAACCTTTTGACATGAGAGTTCTCACCCGTGTGGCACCAGCTGTGGCAAAGGCTGCGATGGATTCTGGCGTGGCTCAAAAACCAATCAAAGATTTTGAAAAATACAAGCTCAGACTGGCTAGTTTCCAAGGTCGAAAAAGAGGCTTTATCAAACAGATCACCAATCAAGTGAAGCGTAAAAATAAATCAAGAAATTGGAAAATTCCTAAAATTGTTTTTCCTGAAGGAAACAGCAAAAGAACTCTAAAGGCCATCAACATGCTCTTTGAAGAAAAACTCTTCCACCCTATCTTATTGGGAAATGCAGAAGAAATTCGCCATCTGATTCAAGAAATGGAGTTGGACAATATGGATCATGTGGAGATCATTCATCCATCAATAAGTGATTCCTTTCGAAGTTATGTGGACAGCTTTTATGAATTAAAAAAACGCCGAGGCATTTTGAAAAAAGAAGCAGCTCGTTTGATGAAAGATCCCAATTACTTTGGAGCGATGTCTGTTCGAATGGGTCACTCTGAGGCCATTATTACCGGGGCCACACAAAATTATGTAGATAGCATTCGCCCCATCCTGCAAATTATTGGAACGGGAGAAAGAAGAACGGCGGCAGGAATGAATATTGTGCTATTGGATGACAAAATGTTGTTTCTTGCAGATACAACGGTCAACATTGACCCCACTGCTGAGCAAGTAGCTGACATTGCCGTCCACACTGCACAAGTAGCAAGGGGTTTGAACATCGTTCCTCGCATCGCCATGCTGAGCTTTTCAAACTTTACAAGCAAACAGGAAAACCCTAAGAAAATGAGGAAAGCGACAGTCCTCGTGAAACAGTGGCATCCGAACTGGATTGTAGAAGGAGAAATGCAAGCAGACACAGCGATCAATCCAAAAATTGCGAAAAATATTTTTCCTTTTTCTTTGATTCAAGAGGGAGCCAACGTGTTGATCTTCCCGAATTTGGATTCAGGAAATATTGCCTACAAACTCATTCAGCAATTGGGTGCAGGAGAAGTGCTGGGACCATTTTTAATGGGGATGAACAAACCAGTCAATGTGTTGCAACGAACAGGAACGACCGAAGAAGTGGCAAACACAATCGTAATGACTTGTTTAAAAATTCAAACCTACAAAGAACTGAATAAAAAAAATAACAAATAGCGAACCAGTTAAGATCTCAGCTTGGTTTCAAAAATAGCCCACTCACAACCAGCCAAACTATAGACTTTTTTTCACAATAAAGTGTTCCCATTCTTTCATTTGCTTATCCCCTAGGCAAGCGTAACAAATGGTACCTAGAGAGCTAATTTCTTTTTTACGAATGAGTGCTTTTCGACTCAGATAGTAAATTTTTTCTTCTTCTGGCTTTGAAAAATAGAGCTCTACTTCTTCTGTTCGCAAACGCACTACCTCTTTCGCAATGGAATCTTTTAATTGATGTAATCCAACACCCTTGAGAGCACTCACAAAGGCTCTCGGATAAGAATTGGTTTGAAAGACTTTTTCCTTGGGAGCAATGTCCATCTTATTGTACACATAGATGCGAGGCTTGTGATCCCAACCAAATTCCACGAGTAGCTGATTGACCGTTTCGATTTGCACTTTCATTAAGGGGCTAGATAAATCAATTACGTGAAGCAAAATATCAGCCGATGCCGATTCTTCCAATGTGGATTTAAAAGCCTCAATCAAATGAGGGGAAAGATTTTTTATGAAACCCACTGTGTCTGTGATCACTACATTTTCTACGCCGGGAATATAAATTTTTCTAGTCTTTGGATCCAAAGTCATAAAGGGTAGGTCCTGCACTGGTACAGATGCATCTGTTAGAGCATTCAACAAACTACTTTTCCCAGAATTGGTGTAACCGATCAAAGCTAGTATGGGGATTTTATTTTTTCTTCTCAAGGCTCTGTGGCCTTCGCGAACACGACGAATTTTCTCTAACTTTTTCTTAATTTTTTTCACTCGTATTTTTACCTGTCTACGATCTGTTTCAATCGCTTTTTCTCCCGGCCCCTTTACTCCGATTCCTCCTCTTTGGCGAGATAAAGAAGACATCCAAGCCCCCACCATGCGAGGAAGTTCATCCAAGATACAAGCTAGCTCCACTTGCAGCTTGCCTGCGTGAGTCTTAGCTCTTTGAGCAAAGATATCCAAAATCAACTGATTGCGATCCATTACCAATATTTGTAACTCTCGCTCCAAGTTTCTGATTTGCAAACCAGAAAGAGGATGCTCAAAAATAATTCTCTCTGCTTGGCTGGTTTTGATTTTTTCTTTTAATGCTTCAACTTTTCCTGAACCGATCAGAGTCGCAGGTTCAATTTTTTTCAGCACTTGATAGACCACGCCCCTGTTTATGAAGCCCCCTGCTCGAACCAACTCTTTAAATTCTTCAAGATGAGCAATAGCTAAAGGATTTGCAAAGGGACGATGTGTAAGAAATAAAAGGGCGTTTTTCTTTTGCTTCGTCAAGGGACTTGTCAGAACTTTCTCCTTATTTTTTTATGAAGCCTTGCCACAATAATAAGCCAATTGATTGGCAAAATTGTACACCTTTATGAAAAGTTATGCAAGTAATCGGAATCTGTTGTTTCGAGAGCCAATGGAGGGACAACAGCAAAAACCACTCCTAGTTACAGTTTGGGTAAATAATTCCCTTACCCTTCGTATTCATCAGTAACCGTAGAATTACCAACCGGTATAGTGTTATCATCTTCCTTTTGATCGTCGTAAGAAGCTGGACTGACTTGCGAAAGAGTTGCATCCTTGCTTTTTGCTCGCTCCATAAACTCAGCTAGGGGAAGAGACCAAATGATCTCCGAACGACGAGAAATTTTCATTCTCTTATAAACATTGGTTAAATGGAACTTGACCGTTTTCTCAGCAACACAAAGTTTATCGGCAACCTGTTTATTGGTCAAACCCTGTACAACCAAGATAACAACCTCGGATTCTCTCCTAGAGAGACCCCGTTGCTGAAGATGGCCCTTTATGCAGCTTATGCCCTCTGGTGAAGAAAATAGAAAATCTTTTTCGTTAATGAGCATCCTGCCCCTCCTTCAAAAAATTATTCAATAAAAACAGTCTATACAGTCTTGTTCTGGTACGGCAAGCCCAAAAAAGAGAAACTGGACTCTGACTCACATTATCTACATTGCATTGCTTCATCTCTCAAGTGATTCATTTAGATCCGTGAATTTACTGAGCGATATAATCACAATTCCCAATTTTTACAGATAAAATGAAGAAAAAATGCATTTTTACCCATCACAAGACGATTTCAATTTCTCTTATTTCTCTCAATCTCTTGCTTCCAGTTCTCCACGATCCCCATTGTCTCCAAAGGGCTTTTTTCCTGTAGCGGGTAGTTTTCTATCTCCTTGATCAAAGCTCTGGTACTTGGATCAAGCTCCGTGGTCCGAGAAGAAGAGGTGGAAGGAACTCTTTGGTCTCCGGTCTCAGAAGAAGAAATAGAAGAAACTCTTTCCTCTTGCCAAGAAGAAGCCAGTTCTCTTTTTCTCAGCAAAGCTTCTGCCTGCTGAATGACTCCCAAAGGAAAACCTGCCAAGCGAGCCACCTGTACTCCATAGGATTGGTAAGTAGCTCCAGAGCTCAACGTGTAGAGGAAATCAATTTCTTCTTTTTTCTCTCCTTCTTTTTTTTCTCTCACACTGAGATGGGCGTTTCTGATACGAGAGAAGTCTTTTGCGAGATGGGTGAGTTCATGATAGTGGGTAGCAAAAAAAATGAGACTCTTTCTTTTTTCAACCAAGTACTCCAATATGGCTTGTGCCAAACTCATTCCATCGTAGGTGGCCGTTCCTCTTCCAATTTCGTCCAATATAATCAGGGAATGCTCATCTGCGTTTCTAAGAATTTCGGCGGATTCCTTCATTTCTACCATAAAGGTAGAAAGACCTTGAGAAAGCGAATCACTGGCACCAATGCGAGTAAATAATTTATGAAAGATGGGCAACAGAGCCTGCTCGGCAGGAACAAAAACACCGGCCTGTGCCAAAATCGTGCTGAGAGCCACTTGCCTCATCAAAGTGCTTTTGCCAGCCATGTTGGGACCAGTTAAGAGAAGGCATTCACTTGGCTTCATGCGGATTGTATTGGGAACGAAAGTTCGATCCAGTTCTTGTTCCAGTACGGGATGACGGCTGTTGACTAAAACAAACTGATTCTCACTCGAAAACTGAGGGCGAACATAGTTGCGCTCAATAGACAAATAAGCCAAGGAGGAACTGAGATCTATCTCACAAAGAACCCGAGAAAGGTAGAACAAGTCCGGTAAGCGATCTAAAATTTCTTTCCGCAAAGATTCAAATATTTTTTGTTCTACTTCCACTCGCTTTGCCCGAGAGGACAAAACTTCAACCTCTATTCCCTGCAATTTCTCTGTTGTGTATCTTTCTGCCTGTGCCAAAGTTTGTTTTCGAATGTAGTGGGACGGCACTTTTTTGGAATGAATTTTTGTCACCTCAATATAATAACCAAAGATGCTGTTGTACCTGACTTTTAGGGAAGAAATGTTCGTTTGCCTTCTTTCCCTTTCTTCCAATCTTCGCAAACTCATCTGCCAACCATTTGTTTCTTCAATGAGTTGGTCCAATTCCTTGGAAACCTCTTTTCGGATGATGCATCCAGATTGCAACTGGGCCGAAGCATCTGCACGAATGGTGCGAGTGATCTGTGTTTCTTGCTCCTTGGCCAAAGCCACTATGCTAGAAGAAATAGGTGCTTTGGGCCAAAGGGGCAAAATCTCCAAGCCCGCTCGCAAGGAACTGGCCAGACCCAGCAAATCCTGAGCGTGACAGTGCGGGTGGGCAATTTTCCCCAAGCGTCTTTCAATGTCTCCCACCTGCGAGAGTTTCTCCCTTACCACATTCATCTTCTCAGGATTGCTTCTCCAATATTCTACATCATCTAGCCTTTTTTCAATTTCCAAGCGATTTGTAGAAGGAGTTTGGATACGAGACTGTAAGAGGCGAGCCCCCGGAGCCGTCCGTGTCCGATGAATAGAAAAAAATAAACTGCCCCTTTTTTCTCCTTTGTACGTTTTAAATATCTCTAGATGCTCTTGTGACTGCTGAGACCATTCCATCTGCTGGGAAAGAACTCTTTTCTGAAAGGGCCTCAAGGATTTTAGAGAAGCGAGACCTTGGTGAGCTTTCAGATAAGCTAGGAGACGATAAGCACTGAGAGGCCAATCTTTTGATTCAAACATATTCTGTATTTCATTTCTTCGTTCTACAGAATCATCGAAGAGACTTGGATGAAAACTTTCCCATTCTATCCCATCAAAGTATTTCGTTTTTTGTTCAGAAGTGAATACCAATTCCACGGGACGCAACAAAAAAATGAGTTGCTTTTGCATTTTTGGATCCGAGCTGAGATAGAAAAATGATTCCCCTGTGGATGCCTCCAGAAAACTCACAGCTTCCGCATCAAAGGCACACAAATAATTAGCCTGTAAGGTATTCAGGCTTTCTGGATCATAAACCATGCCCGGACTGAGAATCCGAGTGACCTCTCGTTTCACCAAAACTTTTGCTTGAGAAGCAGATTCCATTTGGTCGCAAATGACAACTTTAAAACCGGCAGCTAAAAGTTTGGATATAGGTCCAGCTACACTGTGATGGGGAACTCCGCACATTTTTATTTGATCACTCGATTTTTTGTTTCTAGCAGTGAGGACAATATTTAAAATTGGAGCCGCTTTTTCTGCATCTCCATGAAACATTTCAAAAAAATCACCCATTCTGAACAACACAATCTTGTCCTTGTGAAGTGATTTCACATTCCAATACTGTCTCATTAAAGGGGTCAGCGTCTTTACTTGCACGATGGTCCTTATCTACCCAGAGCCGAAAGACCAGTCAATAACAATGCAATCTACCACTTTGTAGAGGGTTTCCCCACTCTGCGAAGAGGAATTCCCATCGCAAAGAACGAGAAAAAATTGAATCAGAATATATTTTTACCGATTGAAGTCTTGATGAGGCGTCTATTTTCACAAAATGCCATTCTTTTGGTCTTCGTCAGCTTGTGTTCTTGTTCTCCCCTCAATCTGCAGGTGGGCAGGTTGGGCTATGGAGAATCCGAATCCTATTCCTTTGATCTGCTTTTTCAAAAAAGTGGCTGTCAAGATTTTAAAACACATGTATGGAATTACATTGACAAAATTGTTTCAGCTAACGAGGGATCCCCCATTCCCTATATTGCCCTGAGAAAAGAAGTCACAAAACGAGTGATGTCTTTAATGGATTCTCATTCTGGATCGAAAGAAGATATCAAAAAATTTGCTGATCAATTTGTCAGCATATACGCTCTCATCACTGAGTTCAGAGACCAAAATAAGGATGATGTTGAAGAAACTTTGTTTTTATTTGAATATGATGTTTTTAACCAAAATGAAACTGTTGAACGTCGAAAATTCAAAGATCAATTACAAACATTGTTTGCTGATTTAAATGGAAGTGCAAAAAAATTAAATAAAGACTGTGCTCAAGAAGACCATCCAAACCTTAAGATAGGATCGCAACAAAATGAATTCAATGCAAAGTGGTTGCAAGACATGAAATCCTATGTTCATCCCGTGGTGTATGGAGCAAGAAAGGTCATGGCAACAGCCTACCAAAGCTGCAAAGTCTTGGATCTTTCAATTATGCCTTCAGGTCAAATGACAAAGGGAGTGGTTCGCTACTCCAATCACTCGGACAGTCGTGGATCGAAAAGAAAGATTGTCAATCTAGACAGTCTCAATCGATCGCATTACTATCTCAGACAAGCACAAGTACCAACTGATAAGAAGTGCTTTGATATTCATGCAAGGCCTTTGATTTATGATTTCGGAGGCAAACCCAGTATTTCTTTTCGTTCTATCAATCTATTTGAAAACTCTGGTTCAGGGTCTTCAGTCTTGGGAGTGGATTGCTCAGGCTTTATCTCCTCCGCAATGGCTACTGCTGGTTTGCGATTGAAACAACACGTTTCCATCCGCCCCATACATGTGAAAGGTGTAAGTTCTTGGGTTTTTAAAAAAGCCGGTCCAAAAAATCTTTCCTGTCTAATCAAACAAGACCCCTCCGTAAACAATCCCATTCAAACGGGTGATATCATTGCTTCCAGTAATCATGTAGCAATTATCGAATTTGTTAAAGAAGATCCCTTTGGCATCGAACATATCAGTAATGCAAATGATTGCCACTCTCAACGAATTAAAGCTGAGGAAATCAAATTTAGTGTTATACAAAGTAGCTCTCACAACAACGCAGTAGGAATCAATAGAATGATGTCTTATGATGCTTTCAAAAATCAGACGATCATGAAAGGATTGAAAAGGATGGCCTCCAGAGCTTGTTACAAAAAATTTGGAATCAATGCACATCGGGATATTGATGAAATTTCCATCCTTCGCCACAACACTACTAACTCAGATTGCTTAGACTACGAGGTATATTTGAAAGGCCAAGATTGTCTCAAAGAATGTACTCCCAAAAGCATTTAAGGAAACGCAGATATAATTTCCTAAGATGACAATTAACAAAACAATATGATAAAAAAAAATCTCCTTTTTTTTCGACCCAGTCAATACCAAAGCAATGTGGATTGGCAGTCAAAAATCAAAAAATGTGATTCCGTTTCTGATAGTTCCAAGGTGGAACTGGATATATTATTTGTGGGTGGAGGACCTGCAGGTCTGAGTGGTGCAATCAAATTAAAACAACTGAGCCAAGAAATTTTTCCAGACATTCAAATCGGAGTGATTGAAAAAGCCAATCAAATAGGCGGGCATTCTCTCTCAGGAGCTGTCATCAATCCCATTGCCTTTCAAGAACTTTTCCCTGAGATGCGAGAAAAACAATGGCCCTTTCAACAAAAAGTGCAAAACGAAAAACTTTACTATCTCACGCAGAAAAAAAAGTGGCCTCTTCCTATTCCTCCTACTATGAAAAATAAAAATTTTTATACCGCTTCCCTTTGTGAAGTCGTGAGATGGATGGCAGAAAAAGCAGAAAATATGGGAATTCATATTTTCACTTCCTTCACTGCTGACTGCCTGCTAGTTGATGGAGAGCAAGTGAAAGGTATTCGCACCTTTCCCAACGGCCTCAACAAGGACAGATCAAAGTCTCCTAATTATCAGGAACCCATGGCGATTCACTCCCGTCTCACCGTCTTATCTGAAGGATCTAGAGGGCATCTCTCTCAAGCTTGGATGCACTGGAAAAAAATTGGCTCACGCTATCCGCAAACATACGCTCTCGGAGTCAAAGAGCTTTGGTCAGTCCCCTCCCTTTCCTCAACAAAAACAATCATCCACACAATGGGATGGCCTCTGCCCAACAATTGCTTTGGAGGATCGTGGATATATCCCCTAAAAGAAAACCTCCTCTCTCTGGGATTGGTTGCCGGACTTGATTCTCCCTTCAAAAATCTGGATGTACATCTAAAATTGCAAGAACTAAAAAATCATCCCTTGTTTTATGAGCTCATTAAGGGAGGAAAATGTGTGGAATGGGGAGCGAAAACCATTCCGGAAGGAGGCTACCACAGCATGCCCGCACAAATGCACGATCATGGTCTTCTTATTTGCGGAGACTCAGCACAAATGGTAAATGTCCCCGCTCTAAAAGGAATTCATTATGCTATGACCTCAGGAATGCTCGCAGCTGAGACGGCTTTTTCCGCTCTAAAAACAAAGGACTTCTCCAGCCACGTACTAAAAAATTATGATCACAAAGTAAGAAAAAAAAGTCGCATCGGAAAAGAACTCTACCCCATCAGAAATGTGAGACAGGCCTTTCAGAAAAATATTTTCTATGGCCTCTTTCAAGCTGGGTTGATGTTTTTAACAAAGGGAATCTTTCCCAATGATAAAAAAGAGGAGCAAGAAACAGATGCAGAAAAAATAAGAACACAGAAACTTGCCTATTCCTCTCAAAAAAATGAAAAATCACTCGGCAAAGAAAATGCTGTGTATCTGTCTGGAAACAAGACAAGAGATGACATACCCGTCCACGTCAAAGAAAAGGATTCTCTCCCTGAAGAAATACAAGATTTTTACATTCACCTTTGTCCAGCAGGAGTGTATGAAAAAAAAGAGAAAAAATGGCACATCAATGCCCCCAACTGCATAGACTGCAAAGCTACAGATATTGTAGGACCTCGCTGGAATCCCAAGGAAGGAGGCACAGGCCCAAACTACAAACGAATGTGAAAAACATTTTTTCTGGGTGATTTCTTTTTGGCTTGCTTCCGCTTAGCTAATGGTGGTGACTCGATCTTTTTCCGTTTGTCTTTGGTCTCCAACTTGGGAGCTTTCCGGAAGCAAAATGGATTCTTCTTCTTTTTCTTCAAAAACCAGCTTCCATTTTCTGTAGGAAGCCAAACCAGTTCCAGCCGGAATGAGACGACCCATCACGATGTTTTCTTTTAGACCCGTCAGCCTGTCTCTTTTGGATTGAACCGCTGCTTCTGTTAGAACTTTTGTGGTTTCTTGAAAGGAAGCCGCTGAAATCCAACTATCCGTACTCAAAGACATCTTCGTAATACCCATGAGAAGCATTTTGTATTCCGCCGGTTGCCCGCCCTCTTGAATGACTTGCCTATTCATATTTTCCGCTTCTGCTTTATTCACTTTCTCTCCAATCAAATAGCTCGTGTCCCCGGAGTGAATCACCTCTACTTTTTTGAGCATTTGTCCCACAATCACTTCAATATGCTTGTCATTGATCACAACACCTTGGAGTCTATAAACAGCTTGTATCTCATCCACAAGATAAGCCGACAAAGCTTTACTGCCTGCAATTCGCAAAATGTCATGAGGATCGCTAGGGCCTTCCATGATGGTTTCACCCTCTTTGATGTACTCTCCCTCTCGGATCGCAATGTGCTTTCCCTTAGGAACAAAATATTCTTTTTGTTCTCCATCCTTGGAAGTCACAATCACCCTTTGTTTTCCCTTCAAATCTTTACCAAAACTCACCGACCCCTTGATCTCACAAATGATCGCCGCCTCTTTTGGTTTTCTCGCTTCAAACAACTCAGCCACCCTAGGAAGCCCTCCTGTGATGTCCTTTGTCTTCATCGATTTTTTATGAATCTTGGCAATCATGTCCCCTGCGAAAATAACATCGCCATCGGCAACAGCGAGGTGAGCTCCCACGGGAATGGTATAGGAGATGGGAACATTTCTGCCCGGAAACATTATATCATTTCCATTCTTATCTACAATTGCCACAGTGGGTTTTTGGTCTGAGGATTTGCTTTTGATAATCATCTTCATGGCAAAGCCGGTAACGGGGTCCACCTGCTCACTCATCGAAACACCTTCTTCAATATCAATGAACTTCACTGCACCTGCAACATCCGCTACGATGATATTGGAATAAGGATCCCACTCAACTAACAAAGTTCCCTTTTTTACTTTCTCTCCCTTTTTCACGCTCAGAACAGATCCATAAGGCACCTGCAATCTTTCGAATTCACGACCCGCATTGTTTTCAATAATCAATTCTCCGTTTCGGTTCATCACGGTCAATTGTTTGTTTCGATTCGTCACAAAAGTGATATTCTCAAATTTGATTTTTCCCTCATGGCGGGCAGTATGTACGGACTGCTCTATTGAACGAGAAGCTATTCCCCCTGTGTGAAAGGTCTTCATCGTTAGCTGTGTTCCCGGTTCACCAATGGATTGTGCAGCGATTACCCCCACAGGTTCTCCCAAGTTTATCATTTTTCCACGAGCCAAATCACGACCATAACATTTCACACAAACCCCTCGATGAGCCTGACAAGTCAAAGCCGAACGAATTTTAACAGATTCAATTCCTGCATTCTCCAAGTGAGACAAAATGACTTCATTGATTTCCAACCCTGCTGGAACAATCAATTCACCGCTTTCTGAATGTCGAATATCTTCAAAAGCAATACGCCCCAATACACGCTCCTCTAGGGACTGCACCATTCCGCTCCCTTCAATGGGAGCTCGAACTTCTATGTGTTCGGAGGTGTCACAATCTTTTTCTGTAACCACCATATCTTGGGCCACATCCACCAACTTACGCGTGAGATAACCAGAATTAGCCGTCTTCAGCGCCGTATCAGCCAAACCTTTTCTTGCTCCATGAGTGGAAATAAAATATTGCAAAACCGTTAAACCCTCCCGAAAATTGGCCGTGATCGGTGTTTCAATAATCTCCTGAGAAGGCTTGGCCATCAAACCTCTCATTCCCGCAAGCTGTCTGATCTGAGCGGCTGAACCTCTCGCTCCAGAATCAGCCATAATAAAAATGGAATTGAAACTATCTGATTCTACCTTCGTACCGTCCTTTAACGTAAAAATCTCTTTTTCCAAATTGCTCATCATTTCCTTAGCCACTTGGTCTCCGCATTGTGTCCAAATATCCACAACTTTATTGTATCTTTCGCTATCCGTGATCAGCCCTTCATCATACTGGGAACGAATCTCATCCACTTCCTTTCGAGCTTTTTTCAAAAGATCCTTCTTGGATTGCGGGATAACCAAATCATCCAGACAAATAGAAATACCCGCCAAGGTAGAATATTTGAAACCATAATTTTTTAGAGCATCCACCAACAAAACTGTTTTCTTTCCTCCACAAAGTCGAAAGGTTTTGTCGATCAGATCCGCCAAACTTTTTTTGTCCATCAATTTGTTGTAGTCCTCAATCGGCACTTCATTGGGAACGGCGTCACTTAGCAAAACACGCCCAACAGAAATATCGACGAGTTTCCTCTCTGTACGGTATTCACCAAGCCCTTCACTTTCCTTTTTGCCTTTCACCAAAACTTTTCGTTCCATTCGACACCGAATCGCTGCTTGCAAATCCACATACCCACTTTCATATGCGTAAATAAGCTCCTGAACACTACCAAAAATTTTCCCTGTCCCTTTGGCTCCGGGACAAATACGCGTCATCCAATAAATGCCCAACACAATATCTTGAGTAGGATTGATAATCGGCTTTCCATTTGCTGGACTCAAAATGTTGTTGGTGGACATGATCAACACTCGAACTTCCACTTGTGCTTCTACAGACAAGGGAACATGAACAGCCATTTGGTCTCCATCAAAGTCGGCATTGAAAGCTGTACAAACCAGAGGATGCAGTTGGATGGCCTTGCCCTCGTGCAAAATGGGTTCGAAGGCTTGGATCCCCAAACGATGCAAGGTAGGAGCACGGTTTAATAAAACTGGGTGTTCCCTCACTACTTCAGATAAAATATCCCAAACTTCTGTACTTTCCTGATCAACCAATTTCTTCGCTTGTTTGATTGTGACGGCTAGGCCCCTAGATTGTAGTTGGTTGTACACAAAAGGTTTGAATAATTCCAAGGCCATTTTTTTTGGCAAACCACATTGGTGAAGATGCAATTTTGGACCCACTACGATCACAGAACGACCCGAGTAATCGACTCGTTTTCCCAATAGATTTTGGCGAAACCGCCCTTGTTTTCCCTTCAACATATCACTCAAGGAACGCAGAGGCCTTTTATTTGGACTCGTAAATGTTTTCCCACCTCGTCCATTATCCAACAATGAATCCACGGCTTCTTGTAGCATTCTTCTTTCATTGCGAATGATTACCTCGGGAGCATTCAATTCCTGCAACTTGCGCAAACGGTTGTTTCGATTGATTACTCTGCGATACAAATCATTTAAATCAGAAGCAGCGAAACGTCCTCCATCGAGCGGCACCAAAGGTCTCAGATCGGGAGGAATCACTGGTAAAACTTCCAGCATCATCCACTCTGGCTTGTTGTCAGAACGAAGAAAAGTTTCGACAACTTTTAATCTTTTTGTCAGCTTCTTAGTTAAGGTAATCAACTTTGTTTCCTTTATTTGCCGACGAATTTTTCGAGAAAGGTATTCCAAATCCAAATCTTTTAACATGTTGCAAATGGCTTCCCCTCCGATGGAAACAGTAAAATGGGGGCCATGTTTTAGTTGCGCATTTTGGTATTCTGATTCAGATAAAAGCTGTCCCTTGCTGAACTCCGTGTCCTTGGGATCTATCACAACATAGGACTCACAATAAAGAACTCTTTCCACTTCTTTAAAATTCATATCTAACAAAATTCCGATTCGGCTAGGAAGAGAGCGCAACATCCACACATGAGCCACCGGAGAAGCTAACTGAATGTGACCGATGCGATCTCTTCTTACCTTCGATTTGGTAATTTCCACACCGCATTTTTCACACACCACCCCTCTGTATTTCATGCCCTTATATTTGCCACAAAGACATTCGTAATCCTTGACTGGACCAAAGATTTTGGCACAAAAAAGACCCTCTCTTTCCGGTTTGAAAGTTCGATAGTTGATGGTTTCTGGTTTTCTGACTTCTCCATAACTCCAAGAACGTATTGTTTCTGGCGAAGCCAAAGATACTTTCACTTCATTGAATGCAAGAGGATCTTTTGGTTTATCGAAAAAATTTAAGAGGTCTCTCATTGTTTGCTTCTTTTTTTGTCCGTTTCATTTTTTATATTTTCGTCTTCCAATTTATTGATTTTCGGAATTTCTGTAAGGAGTTCCGATTCAATCAACTCTATATTCAATCCCAAGCTTTGCAATTCTTTTACTAAAACATTAAAGGACTCAGGAATACCCGGTTCCAAAATATTTTCCCCTTTTACAATGCTCTCGTACATCCTTGTTCTTCCTGCTACATCATCTGATTTTACCGTCAAAAATTCTTGCAGACAATAAGCGGCTCCATAGGCTTCAATCGCCCAAACCTCCATCTCACCCAAGCGCTGACCACCAAATTGAGCCTTTCCTCCCAAAGGTTGCTGAGACACAAGAGAGTAGGGACCAATGGAACGAGCGTGAATTTTCTCTTCAACCAAGTGATGCAGTTTCAGCATGTACATGACTCCCACTGTAACAGAACGATGAAATGGTTCTCCCGTTCGACCATCGAACAAAATCGTTTGTCCAGTTGCAGGGAGAGAAGCTTTTTTTAACAAATCCTTTATATCACCTTCTTTGGCTCCATCAAAAACTGGCGTGGCGATAAACAACCCATCTTTCAATCCCTCAATCATCTTCTTTAAGGAAGCATCATCTGCCCTTTCCACTCTTTCCAACATATCCTTGTCAGTTTCATAAAAGCTGAGCAAACCTTTTCGTGCTTTGGTTGCTTGGAATTGTTCTATATACTTTTGCAATTGATGGCCTAAGGCATAGGCTGCCCATCCCAAATGCGTCTCCAGTATTTGACCGACATTCATACGAGAGGGAACTCCCAAGGGATTGAGTACCATGTCTACTGGAGTCCCATCCACCATGTAAGGCATGCTTTCTTCTGGCAAAATATGAGAAATCACTCCTTTATTTCCATGACGGCCCGCAAATTTATCTCCCACTTGCAACTTTCTTTTCACGGCCACATAAACTTTCACCATTTTAATCACCCCAGGAAGCATCTCATCTCCCTTGGAAAGACGATTCACCCGCTCTTGAAAAATAACTTCGATGGCTGAGAGTCTGTTTTTGGCAGACTCAATGAGTTTAGAAACCTCTTCTCCAGCCTCCTCGTTGCTCAGTGAAATATAAGCCAATAATTCAAACGGGATGCGATCCACGTCTTGAGCAGAAATACTATGTTTGGAGGGCAATAACTCTTCCGAACCATCATCACTGAGAAGAACATCAGAAGTTTTCTTACCAACCAAGATTTCCTTCACCTGATCAATCGTGTTGTTGTGAATGATATTTTTTTCTATCTCAAATTCATCTGTTAACTTTTCCTTTTTTTCTTTTAAAATTATTTTCAATCTTTCATTTTTATCCATAGGATCACGACTGTAAACCTGCGTATTGATGACGGTCCCATACACTCCTGAAGGAGCACACAAAGAAGTATCCCTCATTTCACCGGCTTTTTCACCAAAGATGGCTAATAGCAACTTTTTTTCAGGGGACATTTGTGTTTCCCCTTTGGGAGTCACTTTGCCGACAAGAATGTCGCTAGGTTTTACTTTGGCTCCAATACAAATGATTCCTGAAGCATCCAAATTTTTCAGAGCTTCTTCTCCTACGTTGGCAATGTCATCCGTAATTTCCTCACGACCCAACTTTGTATCACGAGCCACACATTCAAACTCTTCAATATGGATAGAAGTATAGACGTCTTTTTTTATCATGCGTTCTGAAATCAAAATAGAATCTTCAAAGTTGTATCCAGCCCAAGGTGCAAAAGCCACCAAAATATTTTGTCCCAAAGCCAATTCTCCCCGATCTGTCGAAGGACCATCCGCAATCACATCTCCCTTTTGAACATGATCTCCCGTGTTCACAATGGGTTTTTGATTGAAGCAAGTATTCTGGTTGGTTTTTTGGTATTTCACTAAATTGTAAATGTCCACGCTCGCACCCAGTCGCCCGCTCTTGTGAAAAAGACGTACGACAATTCGACTGGCATCCACTTCTTCCACCACGCCGTCTGACTTGCAAACCACGCTGGTGCCAGAATCCCTAGCCACCAAACCTTCCACTCCCGTTCCAATCAAGGGAGCTTTGGCCGTCATCAGAGGGACAGCCTGCCGTTGCATATTCGAACCCATCAAAGCCCGATTGGCATCATCGTGTTCCAAAAAAGGAATGAGAGAAGAAGCAATGGAAACCAATTGACTGGGAGATACATCCATCAAAGAGACTTGCTCTTTTTTGACCACCTTGTATTCCCCGTCCATTCGAACCGTGACGCTTTGGCCTCGCGGAATTTTATTAAAATGTGGATCAGCTTGGGCGATGCAATGAGACTGCTCTTCCAAGGCAGAAATGTACTTTACTCTCTTGCTCACTTTGTTTCCACTGACTTCACAATAAGGCGTTTCAATGAAACCATATTGATTGATACGAGCAAAAGTAGCCATGGAAGCAATCAAACCAATATTGGGACCCTCTGGAGTTTCAATCGGACAAATGCGCCCATAGTGAGTGGGGTGAACATCTCTCACTTCAAAACCAGCACGATCTCTGGTAAGTCCTCCTGGACCCAAGGCAGACAAACGGCGTTTGTGAGTAATTTCAGAGAGAGGATTGGTCTGATCCATGAACTGAGAGAGTTGGCTAGAACCAAAAAATTCCTTGATGACCGCTGATACAGACTTGGCATTGATCAGGTCATGAGGCATCATTGTGTCCAAATCTTTCATGCTCATTCTCTCACGTATCACTCTCTCCATCCTGACCAAACCAATGCGATACTGATTCTCCAACAACTCACCAACCGAACGGACACGACGATTGCCAAGATGATCAATATCATCCACTTGACCCCTTCCGTTCTTCAAATCAATCAAGGTTTTTAAAACTTTTTTTATATCTTCTTTTGTTAAAACGCCGGGATCTTTCTCTCCTTTTTTTCTATTGGAGTGAAAGCGATAATTGATCTTTAAACGTCCCACTTCGCCCAAGTCATAAGTCTCTGGGGCAAAAAACAAGCGATGAAAATAATATTCCGCAGCTTCCAAAGTGGGAGGTTCTCCGGGTCTCATTCTTTTATAAATTTCTAAAAGAGCCTCTTCTTGGTCCGCCACTTTGCCAGCCCGTAAAGTGTTGCATAGTGAAGGGCCCACAGTGAACCCATCAAAGAAGATTAAGAGAAATTTGGATACTCCATTTTTGATAGCTTCTTGAAAAATTTCCTCTGTCAGACTCTCATTGGTATCTACAATGATCTCTCCAGTTCGAGAATTAAAAATCGGACGAGCAGTGACTGCACCGTTCAGATCAGGAAGAGAAAGGGGGATTTTTTTGATCCCAGCCGCTTGCACTTTCTTTATTACAACGCGAGTGACTCTTCGACCTGCCTTGACAATCACTCGTCCCTTGTCGTTCTTGATGTTAGACAAAATTTTCTGACCAAGCATTTTTTCGATATCAATGTGGCGGAAAAATTTCCCTCCCTTTTCAAGCGTGACATTCGTTTCTGGAAGATCATAGAAATATCTCAAAATTTCCTCTTCTCCGTAACCCAAAGCTTTAAGGAAAATCGTAGCTGGAAATTTGCGACGACGATCAATACGAATGAAAATGAGATCTTTGTGGTCAAATTCAAAATCCAACCATGAACCACGGTAGGGAATGATCCGAGCCGAGTAAATGAGCTTCCCACTAGTATTGGATCGACCATCATCGTGGTCGAAAAAAACACCTGGTGAACGATGAAGCTGGGAAACAATCACACGCTCTGTGCCGTTGATAATGAAAGATCCATTTTCTGTCATCAAAGGAATCTCTCCTAAAAAGACTTCTTGTTCTTTTACATCTCTGACACTTCTCTCTCCCGATCCCTCCTGCACATCAAAAACCACCAATCTCAGTATGATTTTTAAAGGAGCTGCGTAACTCATTTTTCTTTGACGACATTCATTGATATCATAATTGGGGTACTGAAAAGCGTATTTCACAAATTCCATTCGAACTATATTTTTGTAATCAGAAATGGGAAAAACAGAATGAAAAACAGATTGCAGACCAACGTTTTTTCTTTGTTCAGAGTCTACATCTTTTTGCAAAAAATTTTCATAAGAAATTTTTTGCAACTCTATCAAATTTGGAACACTCACTGCATTCGCAATGCGACCAAAATTCTTTCTCAGTCGCAAATTAGAAGCCGTAATTGAGAACTTGGACATACTCTCTCCTTAGGGGCAAAATCAAAAAACACCTATTATTATTTTCACTGAAACTCACTTAAGTTCGACTTTTGCTCCAGATTTTTCCAAAGTGACTTTTATTTTTTCTGCTTCTTCTTTAGAAATTTTCTCCTTAATCAACTTGGGAGTGCTATCAACCAAATCCTTGGCTTCCTTCAGTCCCAACCCTGTTAAACTGCGTACATCTTTAATAACCGCAATTTTGTTGGAACCAACACTTGCCAAAATAATACTAAATTCTGTCTGCTCTTCGACCGGAGCTGTTGCCGTCCCCGCAGAAGCAATCGCCACTGCAGGAGCCATTGCACTCACTTCCCACTTTTTTTCTAAATCCTTGATCAACTCAGCCAATTCGATAACTGGCATTTGAGACAAATGATCAATCAGTTGTTCTTTTGTTATTGCCATAATTTCCTCCACTCCTTAATTAAAGATAAAAGTTAATCGTAATCTCTTTTCATTCATTTTTGTTCTTCGCATCTTTGTGGCGAGAACTAAGGTACAAAAAAGCCTTCGGTACGGCCGAAAGAACAAACAAAAATCTGGATAAAGAACCTGACAAAAAAGATAGAAATTGCCCTCTCAAAACGTCCATGGAGGGCAGATTGCCTATGGCCTTCACTTCTTCGGCCTGCAAAAGAGTCTCTCCGATTACGGCAATTTTGATTTTCAACTTGTCAGTTTCTTCCGCATGGTTGGAAAGAATTTTCGCCACGCGAGAAGGAGAGTCAAAAGCAAACACAAAAGCATTGTCTTCCTTTAGAAAGTCCTGGAAAATCTTTTGCATTTTCTTATTGGAACGTAAAGCTTTTTCGACAATTTTGTTGCGAAAAACCTTCAAGTACGCTGAGCCTTCTGTTTTCAGTTCCTTTCTCATTTTTGTCATTTCTTGCACACTCAAACCATTGAAGCCAACAAGAAAGCTGGCCTGAGCTCGATTCAATTCCTCGGAAAACAACTTCGCTTGTTGTTCTTTTTCTGCACGGGTAATCAATGAACTTCCTCTCTCCCACTCATTTGTGCTTGGCTGTCACTCACATCCGTCCTGATTCCCGGACCCATTGTGGAAGACAAGACAATTTTCTTTAGGTACACACCTTTGCTGGAATGAGGTTTGGCATCTATCACAGCTTTTAAAAAAGTTAAAAAATTCTCCTTTACTGAATCAAATCCCATAGATCGCCGACCAATTGAGCTTTGAATCACTCCATTCTTATCTGCTCGAAAAGAGGCCTTCCCTTTTTTCTCAGCTTTTACCGCTGCACCCACTTGTGCGGTTACTGTACCAAGCTTCGGGTTGGGCATCAAACCCTTAGGACCTAGAATCCTGGCCACCTTCGAAACCGTAGCCATCATGTCTGGAGTAGCGATCACTCGATCGAAATCCAACCAACCCTCCTTGATTTTTTCGATCATGTCTTCCGCCCCAACGAAATCCGCTCCCGCCTCCTTCGCTTCCTTTTCAGCTTCTTCTTTTGCGATAACCAAAATACGAATCGGACGGGCCAACCCATGAGGAAGAGAGATAAATCCTCTCACCTGCTGATCACTTTGGCGAATATCCACTCCTAGGCACAAAGCCGTATCCACGGATTCATCGAACTTGGCTAAGGGATGATCCAGAACAAAAGCCAGCGCTTCATTCAGCGGATAGGCACGATCAGCCTCTAACTTCTCATTCACAGCTCTATATTTTTTCCCGCTCATTTTCTTCTTTTCTCCCTCAGTCTTTGTTCTTCTCAATTACTTTTCTACTTCCAGACCCATGCTCTTACAGGTTCCAGTCACTTGTGAGATCGCAGAATCCAAGCTCACTCCATTTAGGTCAGGCATTTTCAGTTTTGCAATTTCGGTGATTTTTTGCAGACTGATTTTTCCCACTTTATCTCTTTGTGGCATCTTCGAACCGCTTTTGATCCCAACTGCTTTCTTGAGCAAAACAGAAACGGGCGGAGTTTTTGTAATGAATTGAAAGGTTCGATCTTGAAACACATCAATGATAACGGGAACGATTGTATCTCCCATTTTTTGAGTTTTGGCATTAAACTGTTTGCAAAAATCCATAATATTCACCCCATGTTGGCCAAGAGCCGGTCCCACAGGCGGAGCGGGGTTGGCTTTTCCAGCTGGAATTTGCAACTTGATTTGAGCAAGTGCTTTTTTCATTTTTTTTGCATGGCTTGCCATTTTTTCATTCTCCAATCATTCTTCTCTGTGAACCTGTGAAAAATCCAATTCAACGGGAGTCGGACGTCCAAAAATGCTGACAGAAACCTTCACTCGCCCCTTTTCTTGATTCACTTCTTCCACCACTCCTGAAAAAGTTTGAAAGGGTCCATCTATCACCTTCACATATTCTCCCACAGAAAAAGAAATTTTGGCCTGCGGATGAGCCACATCTTCCTTCAACTGATGAGTAATGGATTCAACTTGCTGAAAAGGGACCTCAACCGGTTCGCCTTGCCGACCAACAAAATTAATCACATTGGAAACATTTTTTATTAAATGCCAGAGTTGATTTGTCAAATCCATTTGTATGAATACGTATCCGGGATAAAGTTTTTTAGGGCGGTGAACTTTTTTTCCTTTTACAATCTCCACCACTTTTTTTTCCGGGATCAGCACTTCCTTCACTTTGCCGTCCAATTCATGATCCTTCATCACAAGTTTGATCGCCTCACGAGCCTTGAATTCACAGTTGGCCTTTGTTTTCACTATGTACCACTTGAAATTATTGTCAGCACTTTTTGCTTCTGAATGATCCATCTTTTTACTCAATCAATGATAAAGTTAATCAAGCTTCCGCCTGCCAAGTCAAAAACACCCAAAACCAAACCGGAAAGAATCAAAATGATGGAGACCACGACCGTCATTCCCATGGTAGCCTGTCTAGAGGGCCACACGACTTTCCGAACTTCCACAACCACCTCATGAGCCCACTCCCTCGTGGATTCTCTGAGTTGCAAAAATAGAAACAGAGTCAGACCAGAAAGCAAGGGTACACCGTGACGAAACCACTCTTGTCCATAGACCATCGCCACAGCTCCCCAATGAACCGCTAGGGAAGCAAACAGTACTTGAACGGTGAAAGCAAGCAAGGAGGCTCCTGCCAAAAAACACAAAGTGATGATTTTGGCATTTTCTTCTTTATTCATAATACGATTTCCAATTCTTGTACTCCATCCCTTGTTTCGCGCAAAAAACAGGGCAGGAGGGATTCGAACCCATCAACCTACGGATTTGGAGTCCGTCGCTCTGCCAAATGAGCTTCTGCCCTTCATTTCCAATCATCCCTTGCAAAAAGGTCTAAGCGGAAACTGACACAAACTCGGAGAAATTCCTAGTTCTTGGAATGCCCCAGACACATAAACTCCAAAAATACCGCTTCTTATCGATAGTTCCCGATTTCCTATTCTATCACCTGAGAGATCACACCGGCTCCAACCGTTCTGCCTCCCTCACGGACAGCGAAATTACTTCCCTTTTCCATTGCAATAGGCACAATCAATTCCACTTCCATGGAAGCATTGTCTCCGGGCATCACCATTTCTGTTCCCTTGGGCAAAATCACCGTCCCGGTTACGTCCGTTGTTCGGAAATAAAACTGCGGACGATAGCCATTCACGAAGGCTGTGTGCCGTCCTCCCTCTTCCTTTTTCAAAATGTAACACTCACATTTAAATTTCTTATGGGGAGTGATCGTCTTAGGCGCCGCCAAGACTTGGCCTCTTTCCACATCGGTTTTGTCAATCCCCCTGAGCAAGCAACCGGCATTGTCTCCAGCCTCCCCTTGATCCAACTCTTTTCTGAACATTTCAATGCCTGTGATGACTGTTTTCTTCGTGTCTGTAATCCCAACAATTTCCACTTCATCACCCACTTTTACAGTTCCTCTCTCAATTCGGCCTGTTACCACAGTTCCACGGCCTGAAATCGAAAAAACGTCTTCAATGGGCATGAGAAAAGGTTTGTCCTTTTCGCGCACTGGGGAGGGAATGTGTTCATCAATAGCCTTCATTAGTTCCATGATGGACTCTTCCTCTTTGGCATCCCCTTCGAGAGCTTTCAAGGCTGAGCCACGAATGATGGGAATGTCGTCGCCGGAAAATTTGTATTCATTCAAACGTTCGCGAATCTCCATCTCTACCAATTCAATCAATTCCGCGTCATTCACTTGGTCGCATTTATTCATGTAAACGACAATGGCGGGAACTCCCACCTGGCGAGCGAGCAAAATGTGCTCTCTGGTCTGGGGCATGGGACCGTCCGTTGCCGAAACAACCAAAATCGCTCCATCCATTTGTGCCGCTCCTGTGATCATATTTTTCACATAGTCTGCGTGGCCCGGACAATCCACATGGGCATAGTGACGCTTATCCGTTTCGTATTCTACGTGAGTCGTCGAAATTGTAATCCCACGCTCTTTTTCTTCTGGGGCCTTGTCAATTTGCTCATAACTCATGACCTCTGCCCGACCATCTTTGGACAAAACTTTGGTAATTGCAGCCGTCAATGTTGTCTTCCCATGATCGACATGACCGATGGTTCCCACATTGATATGCTCTTTATCTCTCTTAAATTTTTCTTTTGCCATTGAAAATACCTCCCAGTTTATTAACTATGTCCTTAACTTTTTTCATACTTCAATACAAACCATTCCAAAAGTGGAGCCCATGGCGAGAATCGAACCCGCGACCTCACCCTTACCAAGGGTGTGCTCTACCACTGAGCCACACGGGCTCATTTTCACCCGACCAGACAGGTTTTCCAAACAGAGCGGGAGACGGGTCTCGAACCCGTAACCCTCAGCTTGGAAGGCTGATACTCTAGCCAATTGAGCTACTCCCGCTTTCTCAAACCTTTTCCCCAACGACAAAACGGTGGAGAGAGTAGGATTCGAACCTACGTAGGCAAAGCCAACGGGTTTACAGCCCGCCCCCTTTAACCACTCGGGCATCTCTCCATTTATTGCAAATGGAGCTGGGTAAGGGAGTCGAACCCCCAACCGGCTGATTACAAATCAGCTGCTCTACCACAATTGAGCTAACCCAGCATGAAATCAACCGACGGAAAAAGCCATCTTCCTCACCCGACAAACCCTCCTTTTACTTGAATACACTGAATCCAGTCAATCATTTCAGTAAAGATTTTTGCAATTGTACACAGACCTGTGCGGGATCTTCGGCTCGGGATATAGAACGACCCATGACCAAGGCGGAGGCTCCCGCCCGCAAAGCTTGCTCAGGACTGAACACTCTGCTTTGGTCCTGAAAGGACTCCGAAGGAAGACGAATTCCGGGGATGAGCAAATAGGCCTCCGGATGTCTTTTCCTCAAATGTGCTAATTCCATTCCAGAACAAACAATGCCTCTCAAACCACTTTTCACAGCCATATCGCTAAGACTCTCCACATGAGAGAGGATCTTTTGCTGACGAAGCAAGGGAGGCAAAGTGTTCTGGGAGAAGCTAGTCAAAATGGTCACCGCCAAAATTTGAAAATCCCTTTTCCTCCTCAATTGGCTTTCCAATTCAGCCAGCTGTTTGAGAGTTTCCTCGCCGGCTTGGGCATGTACGGTCACGGAGTCTGCCCCCAACTCAAAAGCCGACCTCACAGAAGCGAGCGTTGTGGAGGGAATGTCGAAAAACTTAAAGTCCAAAAAAACTTTTCCAAACTTTTTTATTTTTGAAAGAAGAGAGGAGCCTCCTTGAAAAAATAAACGTGGTCCAATTTTATAACCCAGCACGAGGCCAGAAGTTTTTTGTACAACAAATAAAGCCTTTTCAGGTTCATCAAAATCCAGAGCCACATAGATTGGAAGCTTTTTCACATTAGGAACAGCTTCTAAAGGAGGGCTGGCAATCGGTCAAAGCAAAAAATACAATTTTTTTTGAAAAAATTCTAAGGCTTGCTTGGGTGCTTAGCTTGCTCGGTATTCAGATTCTAGAGTTGATTTCTAGGTTCCAAGGAACGATTCGGCTCGGGCAAAAGACGAAGCACGTAATCTGTCACCTCAGATAAAGCAACTTTTTTCTTTTCCATCGTAGCTCTTTTCACCACTTCCACTTGAGAATGAGCCATGTCTTTAACACCCACATTGATCCGCAAGGGCAAACCCAGAAGATCTGCATCTTTAAATTTCACGCCCGGGTTTTCTGGACGATCATCCAAAAATGTATCCACTCCCTTCTCCCAAAAAAGATGGTAAAGTTTTTCAGCCTCTGACAAAAGTTTTTTATCTTGGGGGTCCAACAGGCAAATATGTATCAAAAACGGAGCCACTGAAAAGGGCCAGACAATACCCTCCTTATCAAACCCCTGTTCCACCACCGCCTGCACCACTCGGGTGATTCCAATTCCATAACATCCCATCTCAACATTTTTACTTCGTCCCCCTGAGTCGGAATAACAAACCGACATCTTTTTAGAATACTTGTCTCCAAGGTAAAAAATATGCCCTACCTCGATCCCTCTTTTGGAACAAAGTTTTTGACCCTCCGGACTCAAGTCACCCTTCTTGGCATATCTGAAATCGGCTATTTTTTCGGCCTGAAAATCTCTGTTCAACACCACATTCTTCAAATGGTATCCATCTTCGTTAGCTCCTACAATGAAAGAAGATACATGTTGCAACTCCTGATCCATGTAGATGGGAAGATCTAGGCCCACGGGGCCACAGCTTCCTGTTTGCACTCCAGTGATTTTTTTCACTTCTTTGTTCGACAAAAAAACAGGAGTTTGCTTCATTCCAAGCTCTTGTTTTAGCTTGAAAACATTTAGTTCATCAGAGCCCCTTAGTAAAATCGCTACTTTTTTCCCTTCATCACAAGACAAAAACAAAATTTTGCTGAGATTTTTTGCTGGAACATCTAAAAATTTTGATAGCTGTTGAATGGTCCGAATCTTTGGAGTGTGAATCCTTTCAGGGGCTTTGCTGTTTTCCTCCCTTTTCTGATTTTTCTCCTCCCCTTGATTGAAAATCACAGGACAAAGATCCCTTGTAGATGCAAAAGAATCTGTGAGAAGCAATTCGTCTTCTCCGCTATCTGCCAAAATATGAAACTCTTCCGAATATTTTCCCCCTATTTCCCCGCTGTCTGCCGAAACAATGCGAAAGGGTACATTCAGACGAGAAAAAATAGACTCGTAAATAGAACGCATTTTCTTATAGCTCTCAAGGGCCTGAGAGGGAGTTGCATCAAAACTATAGGCATCTTTCATGATGAACTCTTTTGCCCTTAAGAGTCCAAAACGAGGGCGGATCTCGTCGCGAAATTTGGTTTGAATTTGGTAGAGGCGAAGGGGCAAATCTCGATAACTTTTGATATGGGCCTTGGCATAATCGGAAACCACTTCCTCGTGGGTGGGACCTAGGCAAAAATCCTGTTGAGATCGATTTTTCATCTTTTGCAAAAGATCTTCATACAAATCCCAACGACCACTGTGTTCCCAAATGCTTTTTGGTTGCACCATGGGCATGGAGATTTCTACATAATGTTTGTCCATCTCGGAGCGAACAATGTTTTCGAATTTCCTGATGGCTCGAAGCATGAGAGGACCGTAAGTGAAAATTCCAGCCGATAGCTTCTTGATGTAACCCCCGCGGATCAACAGAGCATGACTGGGAACAAAAGCCTCTGCAGGAGATTCTCTCAAGGTCTTGATTCTCGCTTCAGACCATCTCATTTTGTAAATTCTCCTTCGACAACTTTTCTTTCAGAGCCAGCATTTGCATGGCGGTGCGTACGCAAGCACGAGCAATATGAGTTTTCTTTCCGCCTGTTCGAGCCAAAGCTTGCTCCTTGTTATCCGTCATCAACACCCCGAACACAATAGGACGATTCATTTTCAATTGCACTTTCGTACAACCTATTTGCACAAGCTGACAACAGGCCTCATAGTGAGAAGTTTCGCCCCGAATCACAGAACCCAAGGCAATAACCGCTTCCCAATTTTTCTGAAACAGCCACTGAGCGGTTAAAGCAATCTCCACAACTCCCGGCACCTCCACCAAGCGAAAATCCTCCACTCCTTGAAGATGCAATTCATCCATTGCTCCCTTTTTTAAACGAGCAGAGATGTCTTCATTAAATGTGGAAAGAACCAAGGCAATTTTATTCACAATATTTTTTCTCCCGGATTATTTCACATTCAAAGGCACTGTATCCACAATTTCCAAACCATATCCCCGCAGGCCCGCTCTCTTTCTTGAGGAATTGGTTAGGAGACGAATTTGGGACACGCCCAGAGAACGCAAAATCTGCGCTCCGACCCCATAATCTCTTTCATCGAATGAGGGGGTGAGTTTCGATTTCTTGGGTGATTTTTTAGCTTCCAAATCCGCATAGGGTTGCACAGATTTGACAAAACGACCTAACATGCTCTCCAAGCACAAGTAGATCAAGACTCCTCTTCCCTCTTGATTGATCTTCTCTACAGCCAATCGCAAATAGTCTCCGCTTTTTGTGATCTGTCCTCCAAATAAATCACCAACGAGACAAGAAGCATGCATTCTTACCAAAGTGGGAAACTCATCACTGATTTCTCCCTTGGTAAATGCCAAATGCTCTCGATGATTGATTTTATCTTTAAACACATGAATTCTAAAACCTTCATAGATGCTAGATACAAAAGGAACACAGATTTCTTCTTCCACAAAACTTTCGTGAGTGATTCGGTAACGGATCAAGTCTTCAATGGTTCCAATTTTGATGCCATGAGCGATGGAAAACTTTTTGAGATCAGGCACACGAGCCATGCTTCCATCGGGATTGATGACTTCACAGATCACCGCTGATGGATTGAGACCTGCTAGGCGACAAAGATCCACGCTGGCCTCTGTGTGGCCCGCTCTTTGTAAGACCCCTCCCCTTTGCGAACGGATGGGAAAGACATGACCGGGACTGATCACATCGGCGGAGGTAGAAGAAGGAGAAGCACATACTTTGATGGTTTGGGCCCGGTCTGCTGATGAGATCCCTGTAGAAATACCCCGAGAAGCTTCCACACTCACGGTGAAAGCAGTTTTATTGGGAGACAAATTGCGGGAAGCATCTACCATCAAAGACAGTCCCAAACGTTCCACTTGCTGATAAGTGAGTGCGACACAAATTAAACCTCTAGCCTCAGAGGACATAAAATTAATAGCCTTGGCGGTGACAAAGTCGGCAGCCAAAACTAAATCCCCTTCGTTCTCACGATTTTCATCATCTACGAGGATGACCATTTTACCGGCTTTTAAGTCTGTAATCAGCTCTTTTACATTATTAAAACTCATTGGCTCCTTTCATCTTCATCATTGTGTTCGGTTTCACTCTACATATATGAATTTGAAAAAGCATCAAGTCTTGAGATTTTTTATCATTGAAATGATAGATTTTGCGTAGGAATCTACTTCGAAGGTGAGCCAATCCCCTGCTTTTTTATCCAGCAAATTGGTGGTTCTGAGAGTTTCGGGGATGAGACAAATCTCTATTTCGTCTTCCTTTACTTCATTCACCGTTAGACTCACTCCATTCAAGGCAATAAAGGATTTTTTCCAAACATAATCGGACCATCCTTTTGGCAATTGCACCCGAAGAAACACACTGGCCCCATCTTGTTTTTTTTCAGTAATTTGGGCCATGCCATCTACATGAGCACTCATAAAATGTCCGCCGACAAAAGCTCCCACTCGGAGTGCGGGCTCTAAGTTGACCCTTCGATTTAAGAGATTTTGTTTGTTCCAGCGAGTGAGGCGCAGAGTCTCGGGGCCAAGGTGAAATCTCATTGTTTGGGAGAAGTGTTCGAGACTCAAACAAACTCCATCAACCGCTACACTATCCCCCATTTTTACATCGAAAAAATCAGAACTCTCCGGAGCCTTTATCCGGACCTTCAGTTCCCCCTGTTGCTCTTCAACTTCTGAAATGGGTGAAACACCCCTTACAATACCTGCAAACAAGGCTTTCCCTCACTTCTGCTTAGCTGGCTTTTTGCACATGCAATTCCAAATTCAAATCATTGGCTGTCACTTGGACTTTTTCCCCACTTTTCAATTTTTTAGAGATCATCCAACTGGATAGAGGATTCAAAAGCTCTCTTTGAATAGCTCTTTTCAAGGGCCTTGCTCCATAGTCAGGATCAAAACCAAGGCGAGCGAGATACTCTATCGCTTTTTTATCCAAATGAATACGAATGTCTTTTTCTTCCAACCTTTTTTTCACTCGGGAGATTTGTATTTGCACAATTTTGACCAGATCTTCTTTCGTTAATTCATTGAATAACACAAAATCATCAACGCGATTTAAAAATTCTGGGCGAAAATATTTTTGCAAACCCTTCATTATTTGTGCCTGCTTTTTCCCTTCACTCATTTGCTTTTCAGAAAAGTTAAAGGAATTGATATTGGAGGTCATGATCAACACCGTATTTTTAAAATCCACCACTCGTCCATGGGAGTCTGTTAGGTGGCCTTCATCTAGGACCTGTAAGAGAATGTGAAACACTTCAGGGTGGGCCTTTTCAATTTCATCAAACAAAACGACGCTATAGGCTTGTCTTCGAACCGCTTCTGTGAGTTGCCCTCCCTCTTCGTGCCCTACGTAGCCGGGGGGAGCTCCAATCAATCGAGAAACTTGGTGTTTTTCGATGTATTCGCTCATATCTATGCGCACTATGGACTCTTCAGAATCAAATAAAAACCGTGCTAAAGCTCTAGCCGTTTCTGTCTTTCCCACTCCCGTAGGTCCCAAAAAAATAAAACTTCCTATTGGACGGCTGGGGTCGGCAATCCCAGCTCGTGAGCGACGAATTGATTCCGACACGACACGAATGGCCTCATCTTGTCCCACTACTTGGGAACGCAGGTTTTCTTCCATATTCATCAATTTGTGAAATTCTGATTCCAGCATTTTGCTCACCGGAATCCCCGTCCATCGAGAAACCGCTCCAGCGATTTCTTCGGGTCCCACTTCTCGATTGAGAAGGTGGTTTGATTCCTGTCCTTTTTCTATCTGCGTTTCATATTTTTTCAATTCTTGTTCTAGCTCAGGCAAAATTCCGTATTTGAGTTTGGCCACTTTATCCAGTTGAGCTTCCCTTTCTGCTCTTTCGATGGAAGCACGATTTTTTTCTATGTCAGATTTGATCTTTTTCAAGTGAGATATTTTTTGTTTTTCTTCATCCCACCTAGATTTCAATACAGAATGTTTTTCATTCAATTTTGCCAACTCTTTCCCGATTTCCTTCAAGCGAATGATTGATTTTTTATCTTTTTCTTTTTTGAGAGCTTTGGCTTCCACTTGAAGATGAATAAGTTTTCGACGAATTTCATCCACTTCAGCTGGAACACTATTGATTTCGATGTTGAGACGACTGGCAGCTTCGTCCATAAGATCAATCGCCTTGTCAGGTAGGAAGCGCCCGCTGATATATCTGTGAGAAAGTTTCACCGCTGCGACCAAGGCAGAGTCCTTGATACGCACTCCATGATACACTTCATATTTTTCCTTCAAACCCCTCAATATAGTGATGGCTGATTCCAAATTGGGCTCTTTCACATGTATCACTTGAAAACGTCTTTCAAAGGCTTTGTCTTTTTCTATAAAATTTCTGTATTCATCCAAGGTGGTGGCTCCAATAGCTCTCAATTCCCCTCTGGCCAAGGCAGGCTTTAGAATTTGGCTCGCATCCATAGCTCCCTCTGTTTTGCCTGCTCCCACTAGATTGTGAAGCTCATCAATGAAAAGAATGATCGTCCCTGCACTCTCACTCACTTCTTTGATGACAGCTTTCAATCTATTTTCGAAGGCGCCCCGAAAGTGACTGCCAGCAACCATACTCGCCAGATCCAAAGCCACGATTCTTTTATTCCACAAAACTTCAGGAACATCTTTCTTAATAATTCGAAGGGCCAATCCCTCTGCTATCGCTGTTTTTCCCACACCGGGTTCTCCAATGAGAACGGGATTGTTTTTGGTCCGGCGGGATAAGACTTCGATCAGACGTCTGATTTCCATGTCTCTACCGATGACAGGGTCCAAACGACCTTTCTCGGCTAAAACAGTGAGATCACGCCCATAGTTGAGTAAAATACTATTTTTTTGGTTTTGTTTATCGCTCAATTTGTTTCCCTCAATAAGACACTTGTTTTCCTGTCGACGTAGCTCTGACAAATCCATGCCAGAGAGAGAAATTTTTTAAGATTTCCCCGGGCCATCTAGCTTGAAAAATGGAATCAAATGCGTTTTTGTCAAGTTTATTGTACTCATTTACAAAAAAACTTGTACTTTTTCTTAAAAGTATTTTCATGATTGACAGTTTTCAGAAAATTCAACAAAAATAATAGCTAAGCAACCACTTCTACTCTAAAAGGAGATCACAATGGCGAAGAAGAAAAGTAATAAAAGAGCCAAGAAGAAAGTAGCTAGAAAAAAATCCAAAAAGAAAAAGCCAAGCAAAAAGAAAAAGCCAAGCAAAAAGAAAAAGCCAAGCAAAAAGAAAAAGCCAAGCAAAAAGAAAAAGCCAAGCAAAAAGAAAAAGCCAAGCAAAAAGAAAAAGCCAAGCAAAAAGAAAAAGCCAAGCAAAAAGAAAAAGCCAAGCAAAAAGAAAAAGCCAAGCAAAAAGAAAAAAGCCAGCAAAAAGAAAAAAGCCAGCAAAAAGAAAAAAGCCAGCAAAAAGAAAAAAGCCAGCAAAAAGAAAAAAGCCAGCAAAAAGAAAAAAGCCAGCAAAGGTAAAAGTTCTGTGATTCCTACTATCTCTCCTGCTGTGGCTCCAGTAATGCCTCCAATTCATGGAATAGAGAACGAAAATCTAGATGACCTCTCAATCAAAGGTCCTTCCGATGAGTTACTAGACAACGACAAAACATTGCAACCAACTCAATCCCCTGATTTTGGGGAAACATCTTCCTTTGAAGAGACAAGCTTTACTGAAGTGGAAGAAGACGAAGACCAAGCCTTTGAGGACCCTTCTATAGGTCTTTTCGATGACGAAAATGAAGAGAGCGGTACGGATGATGATAGTAGTGGCTATGTATAATAAAGAATATTGACTTATGCTTCCTCAAATTCTTTCCTTATTACAGCCCTAAGGCTATGAATGATCTTACAAATGGACCCTAGACATGTATCCGAACTGAAAAAGTGATTTTTTCTCTATTTTACCCAGAAAAAATCATATAAGTATTTAAATATATTAAATTTTTTTATTTTTTATTTTATTCAGAAGCAATGCGAAAAAAGGTTTCCATTCACAAAAATTTATGCTTAACTGTCTCAAAGTTAAATCTCTAAGGAGGATATATATAATGAGGAAATTTATAATTATGAGCCTAGCTCTTTTTGCATTTGCTCTTGTTGCTTGTGACTTCGGTGACAAAGACAAGGACAAGGACAGTGATAAAGGTGCAGGCGAAACCGATGTAGTTGAAGGCGATAATCTCGTTCTTTCCGTACCACAAGGAATGGCAGATACTACTATAGCTGTGGATGTGGTTTCCGGAGACATGAAACAGTCTGTGACTCTTGGGGGTTGTGTGAATGTGGATTCATCTTTACTCTCGTCTCTCGTAGTTTCTGTCGGTGAAGTGAAGGTGTGTGACAACACAGACGAAAAAGTCGCAAACTGTTCAGGCGGATTTTACACATTGTACACGACAACAGAAGGCGCGTTTGGTCTGGCAAGCGTCCCAGTAGAAGAAAAAGAGTGTGTGGATCTCGTAACCAGTACGAGTGTTATGGTTGGAACTCCTGAGGCATCCACTGCGACAACAACAACAGATACAGTTGAAGAAGAAGAATCAACGACACCAACTGGCAACTAAGTTTATTGGTTTATCCACAATAACTAGAAAATTAAAAAAAGCTCTCTCTTCGGAGGGAGCTTTTTTTTTGGTTCATCAATCAGAAAAGAATCATATCCGTTGAATCAATTCTACTGGAATAGCCTGAACAGCTTCCTGTTGTATCCGCTTCAAGGTAGTATCTAGCCATACTCTCACCCTTTACAAGTTGTCCATCTGGATGCACTCCAAAGGAAAGCTGAGGACACTCATTAATATTCTCATGGCTCGTGAGACATGTATTTTTTAGGAACATAGTATTTAGATAAAATTTCGTATTACTATGAATGGCACGAAATTTTGCAATGCTGACTAAAAAACCAGAACCCCAAATCAATTGCATATCCTGCATTTCTGGGCTTTCTTGTATAAATTTCACATCTGCGACGAAGGAGGCAACACTATTTCCGGAGCTTCCTGTCGCCGGCCCAATTCCTATGATATAAATTCTTGGAACATATTCACTAATTGATTTGCAATCTCCTGGAACAGAACCATCCCTGCAACACCGAACCAGTTCCTCTGCCGTTATACCGTCTCCAGGAAAATAAAAAGGCCGATATTCCATTTCTTGAAGAATGTAAAGAGCCGACTTCTTCAAAGCTCTGGGGTCAAAAGTGCCTACAAATCCACCCGCTTTGTATAAAGAGGCATCTTCATTTGGAACACACCTAGAAGCAAAGATATAACCCGATTGAAAATTACCTTCTAAATCATCGGAGTTGATATTGATTTTCCCCAGAGTGTGGCTATCCTGAAACACTTTATAAAAAACCGCCTTCTCATCTGCATAACTGATATATCTGTTATGCTCTGACTCCTCTGTTTTATCCGCCAGAAGCTCATCCAATCCTTGATTCCCCGTAAAAAAGGATCTTTCTTCGCTATACGCTCCTTCCACATTCAAACTCATGATGGGAATGGTATCAGAAGGAAGAACATTTCCAACTTTTGTGTATGTTCTAGAAAAAATTCCATCAACATCCTGATCGTTCATATAATAGGTTTTGGAGAAATTGAGATTGCTGATTTTAAAACTTGTATTGGATAAGCAAACTATCTTTTGCACCATATTGACCAGTCCACGAGTTTCAAACTCATTACTCTGGCTGACCCGAAAGGACTGGGCAATAATGAGAGTGCTTTGAATTAACAAACCAAGCAGAGCGATGGTTAACAAAGAAATAATCACTTCCACCAATGAGAAGCCTTTTCGGCTCGCAAGAAAAGAGAATGTTTTCCTGAAACTGGAAACAAGTGTAGATAAAAAACGAAAAATAACCATACAATAAATATAATATAGCTTTTTTGAAAAAAGAGGAATAAAAAGCAAATTTGCTTCCTACAAATCTCATTTTGAAACAGTGAAACTAGACAAAAGTGTTTATATATAATACGTCTATGTAGATTCTATGCAAATTTATCTCCAACTCTTACAACATATCTTGGATGAAGGTGTGGAACGTCCAGATCGCACAGGAACTGGAACAAAAAGCATCTTTGGTTATCAGATTTCTTTTGATTTAAGAAGGAACTTCCCACTGCTGACAACAAAAAAGATTCATCTTCGTTCGGTCATCCATGAACTTTTATGGTTTCTAAGTGGCGATACAAATATTGGGTACCTACAAAAAAATAAAGTAAAAATTTGGAATGAGTGGGCAGATGAGGACGGTAATTTGGGGCGTGTCTATGGTGCACAGTGGAGATCTTGGAGAACTGCTGATAAAAAATCAGTCGATCAAATTGCCAATGTTGTCGAGAAAATCAAAGCCGATCCCTATTCTAGAAGACATATCGTGGTGGCTTTCAACCCAGGTGAATTAGACCAAATGGCTCTGCCTCCCTGTCACATCTTCTTTCAATTTTATGTGGCAAATGGAGAGCTATCTTGTCAAATGTACCAACGAAGTGCAGATGCTTTTTTGGGCGTGCCTTTTAACATTGCTAGCTACTCACTCCTCACGATGATGATGGCACAAGTTTGTTATCTAAAACCCGGATTTTTTATTCATACTTTCGGCGATGTGCATATCTACACAAATCATATTGAACAAGCAAAGGAGCAACTGGGAAGAAAAACCAGATCCCTGCCCGAAATGAAAATCAAAGCAAATAAATCTATTTTTGACTATCAATATGAAGATTTCCAACTCATTCATTATGATCCTCACCCTGCCATAAAAGCGGAGATTGCTGTTTAGCTATGAGCCTCATCTATTCCCACATTTGTGCCGTAGCAAAAAATCATACAATCGGAACAAACAATCAACTGGCTTGGAGCATTCCAGAAGATCTCCAGTTTTTTTATAAAAAAACTTTTAAAAAAGTGGTGATCATGGGACGAAAAACTTTTGAATCCCTCAAAAAACCTTTGCACCATCGTTTAAATATCGTGATCACCAGAAACAAATCTTATAAAGTACCTAGCGAAGTGTTTCTTTGTCACTCACTGAAACTTGCTTATACACTCTGTGAAGGTTTGGATTTAACTTCGTATGGAAAAGAAATTTTTATTATTGGAGGCGGAGAAATTTATCGCCAATCTTTGCCCCATGTTACATTTGTTTACTTAACTCGTATTCATCGAGAATATTCCGGAGATACTTGTTACCCCATTCTTCCTATGGATCAGTTTGTTGAGACAGAGAGAAGAGATCGAGAGGGTGATCCGGACTATTCCTTCATAACTTACAAGAGAATCAGCTAAGAAATTTTATATTCCCTCAAACAATCATTTAAGGAAGTTTTTAGGTTCGTGCGAGTGGAACGTTTCCCAATAATCAAAGCACAAGGCAAAGTAAATTCTCCAGCAGGAAATTTTTTTGTCGTCCCTCCAGAAATCACAACCGTATTTTCTGGCACTTCCCCTCTATATATAATTTCTTTATCCTTGGTAACATCAATAATTCGAGTGCTAGATGTAATGATTGTGCCCGCTCCAATCACGGCACCTTTGCGAACCAAAACTCCTTCTACAATAATGGAACGGCTTCCGATAAAAGCATGATCCTCTATCACCACAGGCTTGGCTTGCAGAGGTTCCAAAACACCTCCCAATCCAACTCCTCCAGACAGATGCACCCCCTTGCCCACTTGGGCACAAGAACCCACAGTGGCCCAAGTATCCACTAAGCTTCCCTCATCCACATAAGCTCCAATATTGACATAAGAAGGCATGAGAATCGTATTTTGAGCCACATAGGCTCCTTGACGAACCAGAGCGTGAGGAACCACGCGAACTCCTTCATGACCTTTCCATTTTTTCAATGGAATTTTGTCGTAAAAAGACAAATCTCCACATTTTATCACTTCCATTTTTTGTAATCGGAAATAGATAAGGATGGCTTTTTTTATCCACTCATGAACAAGCCAAGAACCTTGTATCGACTCGCAGACTCGGAGACGACCTGCATCCAGTTCCTGAATCACCCAGTTCACATCACTGCGAACCATACGAAGAACTTTTTGGTCTTTGATATTTTCAAAAGCCAAGTCGATTTTTTTTTGCACTTCGATCATATAAAAAATTCCCTTGTACCAAAATCTATCAAACCAAAAACAAGAAAATATCTTTCCAACTCATTCATAATATTTTTGTTACGCTGATTTTTTCTCTCTCAAACATCTCCAAACACTTCCTCTCAAACGACAAACTCTCCCCATTAGTGAAAAAAAAGATCTGGCCCTTTTTTGAATCCGAACTCTCAATTATTTTGGACTCTAGACTTTTTATCAGCATTTGGCTAGGGCCAACCACATATTTATCACTTCCTATATAATTTTGAATGGCTTCTCGTAAATACAAATAATGTGTGCAAGCTAACAAAATAGTATCCACTCCTTGTTCTATCAACGGAGTTAAATATTTTTGAAGCAAATCAGAAAGACCTTTTTTATTTTTCTGCCATTCAGTTTCTTCCACAAAAGGCGCCAGCAAAGGACAAGCCTGTGATTCAATTTGCAAATCTAGGCCCATTTCTTCAATCTTTCGAGGATAAATTTGTGATAAAACGGTTGCTTTCGTAGCCATGAGACCCAATTTTTTATTTCGGCTGACTCTATGGGCCTGTTGCAAAGTTGGCTCAACCATTCCGTAAAGGGAAATATAAGGGAAATCATCTTCGTTCAACACTGAAGAGGCCGTGTTGCAGGCAACAATTACGATGGTCGCTCCCTTAGAAATCAAAAATTCTACATTTTTTTTTGTCAAGCAACGAAGGAAATCTGGGTCACGCTCTCCATACGGGAAATGCATGACATCGGCTAGATAAAGAAAAGATTCGTTCGGAAATTTCTTCTTTAAATCTCTAAGACAGAAGAGACCACCCACACCAGAATCAAAAACACCAATCATTATTCAAGCCAATCACTCAGGAGGGCCAATCATTTGTCCTTGATCCTTATGGGCATACATAAAATAGAGAAGAGAGAACAAATAGATCACGGGTAGAGAAATGATATAAAGAGCAAGGATCATGCTTGCATAAAATACCAATGGAGAATCTACTTGAGCAAAAATAAAATTTTTTAGTGGCCCCAAAAAGAGTGGTAAAAAATTTAGTGCCACACATAAAAGAAAAATCCACCAAAATAAGCCTTTAGACAATTTTTTAGAATGTTTTAGTGCATCAATTTCTCCCTTTTTATAATTTTGGTTAAAAAACACTACAAAGGGGAAAAACATGTAGTGAATGAGTTTTACAATGCCTGGAATGATAAACAAAAAGGTAGCAGCTATGATAATAACAAGTGACTTAATTCCCTCAATAAACAAGCCCCAGCTTACTTCTTTTGTAAAAGTCCAAAAACACAAAGGCTTAGAGTCAGAGTGTGTCTTATTAAAAAGATGAAACCCCACCATGAACCAGATGAGTAGCTGTATAGAACCCACCATTGAGAATTCAAATCCAAGCAGAATGATGAAAGCACCAAAAGACTGGTCAGAGCCAAACTCATGAAAATAAAAGGCCCAAAAAGGCGTAAAAACACAGATAGTTACAATGAGAAAAAAACTAATATCTGAAACCAAAGAGAAGAAATATCTATTTGCATGGACAAAAGCAAACTTCATGATTCCCCAAGATGAACTACCTTTTTGAACATTCGAAGGATATGATTCCACAGAAAAACCACTGCCTCATGTGACAGGATGTGAGCCTGACATATATTTTATGGACAAACAACTATTATTGTGAGCACAAGGTGATATTGTGATTGCAAGGACTATTGTGAATATGAATGGGCATTGTGAACGTAAAGATTATTATAAGCCCGAGTGGCGAAACTGGTAGACGCACAGGACTTAAAATCCTGGGGTTTTAATCAACCGTGTCAGTTCAAGTCTGGCCTCGGGCACATTTCAAAATAAAGATAAAATATTTCGTCTTGACAAAATTTTTTCTGAACTCAGATTGAGAATAGATAAAAAATTCAACTGAAAGGAGGTTGTTATGAATATAAAACTATACAAAGAGGAGATCCCCAAAAAGTGGTTGGATGACTTCAACACTTTTGACTTTCTATGGGATGCACCAATGGCTCCAAAGGAAAGAGAATTTTGTCCTTCATGTGATTGCCATGAGAACGAAAATTATTATTTCTTCAGCTTTGATATTCCAGGAATCAAAAAAGATGACATAAAAATTGAGTTCAAGGACCACAAGCTCAGTGTCTCAGGCGAAAGAAGAAATGAGTACAAAAGCCAAGGAAAAGAAGCTTGTCAAAGCCGTGAAAGGGTTTATGGAAAATTTCAAAGAACTTTCACATTGCCCATACCAGTGAAAGAAGAAAACATCGAAGCACAATGTAAAGACGGTGTTTTGGAGTTGCTGGTTCCCAAAACAGAAACCAGCCAAGCTCGCAAAATTCCAGTGGGCGAGGGGAAAAAAGAAAAACTTTTTTCAAGGCTCCTAAACAAACACTAAAACAAAGCAATGACACTCCTATTCTTCAAAGTGAGAATGGGAGTGTTCCCTTGCATGGGACCTCCTTGTGAGGCCTCCCAAATTTGAAACTTTGTAAGCAATGATGCATCTACTCGCTTTGGTCTCCTTTTTTCAAAAGCGCATTTGTTCCCCCAGAAAGAAAAAAAACATTCACATATCCTTCCTTTTGCAACTGCTCTGCAAAATTTTCGCTTCCCTTTCCATCTGGACAAACCAAAATCACAGGAACTGATTTTTCATTTTTGCGTAATTTTTCTCTAACAACTGATTTCGTAGCCAGTTCAGATAATTTGAAAAAAGAAGTAGAAGAATCCGTCAAAAGAGAACTGGGAATGTTTTTATCCAAATGAAAAAACAAAAAGGAAACATGATGGCTCACTAGGTTCTCCAATTGAAAAAAATCAACAGAGAATATCTGCGAATCATCAGGAAAATCAGTTTTTTTTCTAAACCAAGCCACCAAGACCTTATCGCTTTATTTTCAAGTGAGACTTCCTTCCATTTTACGGAAAATGTTTCCCCTTTTGTGGAAAATAGCCCTTCAGTCTCAATCCAACAAGCAAGGCCAAAACTGTCAAGAGACCAGAAAAATAAAAAGGCGAAGAATGAGAAAAATCCCTATAAAACCATCCACCCAGCGCAGGACCAGTAATACGTGCCAAAGCAAACAAGCTTTGTTGCACTCCAAATACTCTTCCCTGTTTATCTACTTGAGTTAGCAAACTGGCTGCACCAGACAAACAAGTAGTGGCCAGACCGTAACCCAAACATAGAAGCGTCACGCTGAAAGCCAAAGTTCCTGCCCAGTCCATCCAACTAATGCTAGTAAAACCAATGCTCGCTACGGCCAATCCAGCCAAAGCGATTTTTTTTTCACCCCATTTTGGTATCCACTTTCTAACCAAAAAACCCTGTGTGAAGACCATCATCAAGCCAATGTAGGTGAAACCCAAACTAGCTAAAAGATGAGACCAAGCAAATTTATCCTTCACATATAAAAACAAAGAGGTCTCAATAGTTGCCAAAGCAAAAGTCAGAAGAAAGTACATAGAAAGAATTTGAGCAAGAACCGGACGTTGAACGACTGCAAATATTTTTTTGATTCTGGATTGATGAATATTTTTGATCCCTGATAAAATTTTTTGAATGAAAATAGAAGATCGTACTCGTGAAGTATGTTCTTTCAAATACACGTAAGCTATAACGAAGTTAATGGCACAAACTAAGCAAGCTCCAAAAGCTGAAAAGCTAGATCCAAAAGGTGGAATGTCTCCGAGTTGTTGCCCAAAAAAACCAAAGACTCCTCCCAAAAAGGGACCCACTACAAAACCCAAACCAATGGCAGCACCCACCAAGCCCATATTTTTAGATCGCTCCTTTTCTACTGTAACATCTGCTATGTAGGCCATAGAGATGGCCATGACAGCTCCAAAACCTCCCATAAAAACTCGAGTGAGAAACAAAATTTCCAAAGATTGAGCAAAAGAAAACAAAATGTAAAACAAACATTCCAAAAGTAAACAGATTAAAATCACGGGTCTTCTGCCAAAATAATCACTGATCACCCCCCAAAGAGGAGCAAACAAAAATTGGGCTAAAGAGTACACACTCATGAGCAAGCCCACCTGAAGATCATCAGCGCCAAATTGCCTAGCTAAGTATGGGCTTAGGGGAATGATCATCCCAAAGCTCGTAAACTCTAGTAAAACGATCAGGAAAATAAAAAATAGAGAATGGTGCCGACTAATAATAGACAAATCTTGCAATTCCCTTTTTGTTTTACTGAAAATTTTTTAAAGATAAGGAGCAATAATGAGAGCCACTATTGAAACCAATTTAATTAAAATATTCATTGCCGGACCTGTTGTGTCTTTGAAAGGATCGCCAACTGTGTCTCCTATGACAGCTGAAGAGTGAGCAAAACCACCTTTTGCCTCCCCTTCCAACTGACCTTTTTCAATAAACTTCTTTGCGTTATCCCAAGCCCCTCCAGCATTCGCCATAAATAAAGCGATCGTCACACCTGTAATGAGAGTTCCTGCTAAGGCCCCGCTCAGAGCTTCTGCACCGAGGAGCAAACCCACCATGATTGGAAAAATAATAGCCAAGACTCCCGGAAGAATCATCTCCTTCAATGCTGCATTTGTTGCGATATGGATGCAACGACTGGTATCGGGTTTACCTTCTCCAGTGAGCAAGCCCTTGATTTCTCTAAATTGCCGACGAATTTCATCTACCATTTTGCTAGCCGTTCGACCCACTGATTTTAGTGTGAGGCTGGCTACCACCACCACAAGAGCAGAGCCCAAAAGAAGTCCCATGACAACTGATGGATCGCCCAGACTCATCATGATTTCTTTTTGGCTACTCACCTTCACGGCCTCCTTAAACGCTACAAAAAAAGCCAAGGCCGTCAAAGCAGCAGAACCTATGGCGAAGCCTTTTCCAATTGCGGCTGTCGTATTCCCCAAAGAATCCAATTCGTCAGTGATCTTTCTTACCTCGGGGCCTAGGGCAGACATTTCTGCGATGCCACCAGCATTGTCAACTATGGGACCATAGGCGTCGACAGTCATTGTGATTCCCACCGTGGCTAACATTCCTACAGCCGCTATGGCAATTCCATAAAGTCCTGCAAAGCTGTAGGAGACTTGGATAGCAAACGCAATCAAAATTAAAGGGATCGCCGCAGATTCGAGTCCAAGAGCAACCCCAGAAATCACATTCGTGGCCGGACTCGTCTTGGAAGATTCAGCTAGACGTCCAACGGGGGAAGAAGAAGTGTAATACTCTGTCACCTTTCCGATAATGAGTCCTACCAATTGACCGACAACCACGGCAACCAGTATGCGATGACCCATTTCTATGGATGATAAACTCACTCCTACTATAAGCAAAAACACAAAGCTGGCTAATACTTGGGAAAAAAGCAAAGCTAGTGAGGGAACACTATTTTTGAAAAATTTCATACTAAAAATACCTAAAATGGAAGAAAAAAGTCCCACCATACAGAGCATAAGGGGTAGAACAGATAACAATGTACGTGAAAAATGAGCTCCAAAATATTCATTCATTGTTTCCGTACTCATGGTGAGTGCAATGGCAACTGTAGCAATCATCGCACCTACATACGATTCAAAAATATCTGCACCCATTCCAGCAACATCTCCTACATTGTCCCCCACGTTGTCTGCGATCACACCGGGATTTCTGGGATCGTCTTCTGGAATCCCTTCTTCTACTTTTCCGACAAGGTCAGCTCCCATATCAGCCGCCTTGGTAAAAATTCCCCCTCCCACACGAGCAAAGAGAGCAATGGAAGAAGCTCCCATGGAGAAACCAGAAATAATAGAGATCGCATTTCCCTCCATATGAAACAAATGGTACATCAATCCCACACCCAATAGACCCAAACTTGCAACCGATAGCCCCATCACAGCTCCGCCGTTGAAAGCAACATGAAGAGCTCCGGCTATACCCTTTTGTTTCGCCGCAAAAGCTGTTCTCACATTACTTTTCAAAGCAGCTTTCATACCGATGAATCCAGCCAAGCCCGAACAAAAAGCACCAAATACAAAGGATAGACTTGTTTCCCAACTAAAAAAGAAAAAGAAGATGACTGCAATACACAAAACGAAGACTAATAATTGCAAATATTCAGACTTCAAAAAAGTCATGGCCCCCGACTCAATTTCGCGGGCAATGCTCTTCATTTTGTCGGTCCCACTCGAATGGGCCAGTATGGAGGGAAAAATACTTAGGGCCAAAAGCAAACCCATCACTCCGACAATAGGAATGGTTACACTGACATCATTCATTTTTTTTGATCACGATTTTCATTTTTAAGCTATCCGCAAACTCTTAGCATATCACTTTGTACTTAGCAAATATTCCACTGCTATCTTTCCCCCTAGTGACAAGCCCGAACAAGCACGCCAAGCTTTCATTGCATTGAGTTACAAAACATACAAATTATTCTCGATCAGCCAAAAAATTAACTAAAAAAGAGGTTTGGCCACAACCATCCAGACAGCGAGTAATCCGCTCAGCCAGACCACTTGCCACAAGATTTTTTTGTTTACTTTTTTTGCCACTAAAATAGGTATCGCAATAGTTAGTACAATCCATACAGCTAATTTAATGAAAACCCAAATGGGGAGAGCATGAAGTTGCAGTTTAGCAATCAGTCCAAAGCCACTCACCAACAACACAAAAGAAGCTAGCCCATGTAGAATCATCACATTTCGTTTTTTCCCGTTAGAATAAGCTAGTAGGGCTCCTAGGGACAAAAATAAAGAAAAAATGGCGATAAGGTGAAGCAACTTATATGTTTCATAGCTCATAGGATTTCAAGCTAGCATGACTCACTAGCTCTCAGCCAGCCATTTTTTTGATCTTATTTTTTTTGAACTTCTTTTTCTGGAATTTCTTTTTTCTTCGATTCCTCTCCATTTTTTCGCTCTTCCATCAGTTCCTTATACGTCGCCTCCTGCACCAGATGATGGCTGAAGTGGATGCGATATTGAGGAAAAGTTTTCCGAACCCTAAGTTTTGAATCATCTAAGACTTCTTCTCCCACTGAATCAGATGCTTCAGAAAAAGCAAAGAAAGGAAGAAAAAAGACAAAAATCCAAAAAAACATAATGAATTATTTTTGAACTGACTTCTTAGCAGGTTTCGGAACAGGTTTCGGAACAGGAGAGCCAGAACGTAAAAATTTCACATTGGAATAATCAATCCAACCTTCTTTTTTTTGTATTCCCTCTTTCTTGTCGAAATGGGTCTGGATTCTCAAGCCTTCCAAACGTACCTTCAAACGAAGGCGATCCATTGCCAACACCTTCCCACTTTTGCCTTTTTCAGAACCGGCAACAACCAAGGCAGAGTCCCCTTTTTTTAATTTTAGCTTCAATGTTTTTTCCTATTTTTCAGGTTTTTTTCTAAAGATCTCCTCAGCTTCAGAGCAAAAGGAGAAAGCGAAGTTTTGGCTTGGCGTAGAAGGAAGATATCAATCCCCCCAATCTTATCTATGCAACGGCAAGCATGGGTGGCTACTTTGAGACGAAAAGACCTTTTGAGGGAAAGACTGTAAAATTTCTTTGAATGAACATTGGGCAAAGCCCTCGATTTGGTTTTAATATTGGAGTGGCTCACCAAGTTTTTGGATACTGCTTTTTTACCAGTTAGTTCACAACGAGACATGATTTCTCTCCATTCTGAGGAGGGGCAGGATACAAAAAAACAAAGACTCTATCAAACACAATTCACAATTTCATTGAACAAGAAAAAAATAACTGATAGAAGTGGATTTCGGGCTTTGGAGCGAGGCAAGCGAAAAACAAAACGAATGGAAGCCCGATTTTTGCTTAAACAGTGGTTTTTTGAAGGGGAGTTTTATTTTGCTTAGAAGAGATGGTTCTACAAGTTATCGCATGAGAATAGACTATAAGTCTCCTGTCACACTCTATCAGTTCATCACGGAGGGAGGAAAGATTAGCCCTGCCCGCATCAATGGACTTCGACACTCTCAACAAAGGCAATTGAGAAACGCCATCAAAAAGGCAAGAAACATCTCTCTTTTACCTTCCAGCACGAGGGCCTATGATGATTTTGGTTTCCCAGAACAAATATCCGCCAGCCCATTTAAGATTTAATCTACCTCTATAAATATTATCAAGCCATCCATTCCAATTCCTTCCAATGATTTTCCTTGTTTGTCGTCCCCCTCATGCAGAACTCATGATCCTTTCTGCTCTTAATCAACCAAGCGTTTTGCTGAGAGGCCTTTTCCAGCAACCAAGAATCGGGATTGAGTCCAAATTCTTTTAGCTCTTTGAGCAAATTGTTTTTGTTCTTCATTGTTTTCTCCTTTTCGTGATTTTTTTCTCTTTCCCTCACAAAAAAAGAATGCAAACTCTGAATGAAAAATGTCAGAGAAAAAGTTGCTGACTGAAGGATAAAATCCGAATCTCGCACACAAAATCCGTATCTTGCAAAAATACATTATCTTGCAAAAATCATGTCGCTAATTTTTCGAAATGATCTCTTTTATCGGAGCAAAATACCAAACCAGAAATAGCAAAGAGAGAGAGAGACAAAGAGAGGATCTTAATTGGGATAAAGAGCGCAGTTTTCAGACACCAAAGACAATTCTCTAATGCGAGACTCTGTCATTTTCTTTGCTTCAGGAAGTTTTTGAAAAATTTTTCTCTCCCAGCTCAACAAGGTGCTTTGACCATAGAGAATGAAAATCTGCTCCTTGATAGAGCAAAAAAGAGATATGTCTATGTGAGAGAGCCAATGAAATTTATTTCCGTATTCAGTAGCTGGAGCATCCCCCCAAGCCAAGCGAATCATCAAGCTATAAAGACTTCGGAGAGTGTTCTTGACCTTTCCCAATAAGGAAAAACTTTTGTAGCAATCAGAGGAGATGAGCCGAAACTCATGAATAAAAACTCTCGCTCTTGAAAACAAACCATAACAACTTCCCGGCGAGCTAAATTTTTTACAATTTGCAATCAGAATATCCATCAAGGGTTTGGTTCTTGTTTTAATCTTGGGGTCTTTATAGATCATCCCTTTTTGTCTAGATTTGAAATTGTCAATTTGGGTTCGACAAATTGTATGAGGAGGGTTTTGCAGAACGATAAAAATAATAGCCCCTCCCAAAATCAAAATAACAAAAATTTTTCTGGGAAGAGACAACAACCATTGTAGCACTATTACCTACCAACCATGGTACCACAGGATTCATAATTTAAATGCAAGAGCTTTTCCTTTTTTATCTCTTTTGTTTGCATCCATATGCTTTGATCTTGTGGACAAAAAAACACAGCATACTGTTTCAATTCATATAGATGAGCAACATAGGCTAGAGCTCGATTGATTGCATTCATATTTATTCTTCTTTGTTGATCAGAATTTTTTATCGCTTCCAAGTGAATTTTCAATTTGCCTAACCATTTATCCATATAAAGCTTCTCATGGAGGGATAGGTGCACCAAATTTTTCTGAGAAGCTTTTAACTCTTCAATTTGTTTAATCATCTTGGATACAATTAAATTCACTTGGTCTTTTTTTTTGGAGTAAAGAGCTTCATGAAGACCAACCGTTTGTTCCAAAAAAGAAATGAGAGGCTTTCTCACTTCATTTTTTAGAAAGAAAGATTCTCTTTTCATGGAAAAAGCAGGGAGGGAAAGAAAAAACAAAACAAGCAAAGATCCTATTCGAAACATTTTTTTACTCCAACAAAAAAGGCCGATTCACTAGGAACCGGCCTTTTTTTATATCATCAAATCACAATCATTAAAAATCAAACTTCGTATTCAATTGGGCTTGGATGGCAGGCTTGTCGCCAGCTACATCAAAGATACCAGTAGCGAGCTTGATGGAAAATCCGCCCATGTAATTTTTTTGAATGTATACATCGGCTTCAAATACGTCCTCGCTTTTCAATTGAGACTCAAGTTCAGATGGGTGAACTCCTGCGTTACCCCACACGCCCCACTGTCCAACTTTTTGGAAATACACTCCAGCCACACCTAGCTCAATATCTTGTGGGAACACATAACCCAAACCTACTTCAGCATATCTAGTTCCAAGACCCCATTGGACTATATCAGCAAGCCCGGCCTCTGGATGACGTGAGTAATAGAAAGGATCATACTCATCTGTTTCGTAGTGACCAGCCCCGTACACACGAACATTGAAGTCAAAAGTGTAGGCCAATTCTAAGTTTGCGTACCACTGATCCAACTTTGAAAGAGGACCATGGAGAGCTCCGCTAAACTTGTACTCAGCCATTGCCATTCCTCCGCCAAGAGAAGTACCTACGCGAATGTTGTGTTCGTCACTGTTTCTAATCATCACATACATTGCGTACAAGTTAGCCATTTTGACTACCTCAGGAAGAGCCATAACTCCCAAAGAAACACCGGCAACAGCCTCGTGAGGGGATACTTCTTCTTTTTCCCCTACCCATACTCTTGGAAGGTGAGCCACAAACAGCCCCAGTTCGATACTTTGCGTGTTGTATTCAACAAAAACACCATCCAACACATAAGGGAAAGGATCGTAGCTGTTTAAGCCGATGGAATTGCCATCCGCAACGCTGAAAGGAACACGACCCAAACGCAACATCCATTCATCAGACATTTTCCAGTCTCCGTAAGCGTAGATGCGAACGTCATTATCTGTGTAGTCGTTATCTCCCCATTTGTAGTTGGTGAGTAGCCAGAAGCGACTTTCAAACATTTCATTTGAACGAAAAATCCCCTCCAACTTGAAATACTGGACGAAAACGTCACTGAAGTTATCGTTTCCATTATAGTATACAGCCCTAGCCCGATGCTGACCTCCAAGCTCAACATCGCCTGCGAACACAAACGGCATCGCAAGAGCCAGAATAATTAAACTAAAAACTTTTTTCATATTACATACTCCTTATTACTTTTTATTTATGTTACAACACAGGAGACTTTACGCAAGGTCCAGCCACATGTGTCTTTCCATCAATGTCCCTTACCTTATAACCAGCTAATCTAAAAGGGTCAATATAAGAAGTAGCGTGTAAAAACAGGCGTTTTTGACGGTTTTTTTTTAATTTTTACTGATTTTTCTTGTTTTGGTGAAATAAACGCTACTTTTATCCCTATTGGGTCGCTGAAAACCCAATTTTCAACTTAAATAGCCTCCCATTGTCAGACAATCGGCTGAGTGGCAGAAAAAATTCAATTTTATTTCTTATACTTTGCATTATTATAGCTAAAAAGAGCCCTTTAAAGCTATTTTCTTAGCCAAGCAATACAACGGGGAGTGGCGCAGTCCGGTAGCGCATCTGGTTTGGGACCAGAGGGTCGCAGGTTCGAATCCTGTCTCCCCGACCATTTATCAGGTAACGCTGTTTTTTATGGAGATTTTAAAATTTTTTTCTCAAGAGTTTTTAACCATTTCCATACTTGTTCAAAATTGAACTCTTCAAAATCCTTTTGTCGTAGAACTGGTCGTAGTTCTGTCTGTAATTGACTTAAAAACTCTTCTTTCCGTTTCTCAGATAGATCTATTTGCTGATTTGAAACCTTCATCTTGCATTTAACCATTTTAACCATTGGAGAAAGCTTATTAATTGTAAAACTATGAAATTTTTCTGCGGAACAGTTTTTTAAAGCATAATGGATATCAAAAATATCTCTGATAGCTGACTTTTCTCTGGAAAATGCTGCTCTGATTTTTTCACTGTAAGCCTCCTTAAGACTCAAACCCACTAAAGGAAAATCTAGCAGAACTGGGTTTTGTGTAATAGGATTCTTAAGTAGAGTTTTTGCCATTAATTTCTCTTTTTCCAAAACTTTTTCATGAATTCCAAACTCTATTTTGATAGTTTTTTTATCTCCAGCAACTAAAGAGTCATATTCTATTTCTGCATTATATAGACGATTTTCATCGTGGCCTTTAAACGGCTTTGAAAAAGTCAGAGATAGATTTTTAACAGCTTCTTTGACACATTTTTTGGCAATTCGAGCTAAATTACTTCTCTTCTTTCTAGGAGACTGCTCTATGTTTGAAATAGAAAAATCCAAATCCTCACTCAATCTATAAAACCCAACATGACATTTATTGAGAAGAGTGCCTCCCTTGAAAACTAAAGCACAATCCTTTGAACGAAAAATCTCTTTAAGAATAAGTGAACAGTAATAATCTTTTTCTATCAAAGATTCAGAAAATCCTGAATTTTTAGCAGTCTCTCTAACAGCTTCTACAAATTGTATCTTATTTTCAGGCTGAAAATTTGACATTTTCGATCACTTTCCATTTTTTATTTATAGGTCCTATGTTGTTTTTGGGATCAAGTGGCACCAAGAAATTTGTTTTAGGTATTTTCTTTTTCAATCGGCTAATAATTTTTTGTGAAACCTTCAACTCATCCAGTACCCAGCCTATTCTTTTTTGGCTCATTATATTTCCGTATTTGATTGCTATATTCGCCAGCTTTTCAGGATTGATTTTTTTATCTCGTACAGCAACAGCTATCCAGTCATATGCTTTAGGTAAAGCTCCATATTTTTTATAATCATAAACAGCATCAAGCAGGGTTTGTTCAGCAGAGCTGACTAAAGCTGGTTCTGATTTTTTGACCCCGTAAGGAGCTCGTTTTTTCACATCACCCAATCGGTTTTCAATAACTTTCACAAAATTCAAGCGATATTGAAGTATATACAGTTTTTTGGAAACCTTGTTATTATACACAGTAAACCAAGGGGATACCTGATCAGAATATCCATACGAATTAAATATAGCCGGGCCAGTTATCTGAAATTTTGCATCCAAATTTCTCATATACTTACTAATCACTAAATAAGGGGAAGGGGACCAACTACCACCCAAGGGAATTTTTGGAGGCACTAGATAAAGACCCCGCCAGAGCTTTACGATAACCCCACTGGAAGATAAATTATAAAGCAGATCCGCTTCTTGTTTGGCGGAAAGACCTTTCACCTTCGCAAAGTCTCCTGTCTTCACTTGCTCTTTGTTTTCCAGCTGAGCCCATGCAAAAAACTGCATCCCTAAAGGACCCAACCTAATATTTCTTGTTTTCATATTTTTTACTGTACTCGTTATTCTGACGAATACAATAAAAAATATATAAATAAAGACCCCAAGAGGCTAAAAATGGTTAGAAACGGGGAAAAAGAGTGATTTTTTGTTAAACGGCTCAGTTATTTTTGCCTTTTGAAACCCCTTGCCTTCGACCTGTCTCCCCGACCATTTACCAAATAAAGTTGTTCTATGAGTATAAAAGAAAAAAATCCCATCATATATATTAGAGAAGCTGTGGGTAGTGATTATTCAGCGATAGCACAGGTTCAAGTGCTGTCATGGAGAGAAACTTTTCAGTGAATGGAAATGTGAAGATGAAGATATTCGTTCATATTCCCATTTTAGAATGATTTATGAAAGTTTATCAAAAAAACAGCGTGAGCAAATTATTCGCCATCATCCTAGGTATCAAATATCATCACCACAAGAACTTGCAGAGTTTATGAGTTCTCTTAGTAAGTCTGAAAAAGAAGATTTTATGAGAGATGCAAAACGCGTCCAAGGAGGTAAGAATCTATACAACAACCCTCCTGATTATCCCTCCTTTCTAAAAGATATTGTGAGTCAATTTACTCGCGAACAAGTACGTAATTTTAGTGTAGAGTATTCTGAGGGTAGTGGTGGAGGTCTGGGAATGTATGATGATTCGATAATGTCTCATGATCTGGGAGCACCTCAAGGAGGAGTAGCAGACATTCTTGGTATCATTGGGGTTGTATTTGCAATTGCAAGCTTCTTTTGTGGAATCTTCTGGCCTAATTGGTGTGAAATAGATGATAAAGATGATAGAGATGATAGAAAGAAGTGAAATGAGTGATCTTATATGAGAGGGGGTTTAATGAAAAAGTTTTTAAACAAGAGTGCTGACTTATTTCTTTACTGTGGTGTATGGGGATTTTACATCGCCGTTGTATGGATGATTCTTTTTCCTCTAGATACAGCTGTCAGTAATGAAAGTATTTTGTCTTTTCTCCTTATCTGTATTGCAATTAATCTGGGTATTTCTATTCAAATAAACAATCTAGAGAGAAAGATAGACAAGAAATAATTATTTCCTGCTTAAAATACTTTGTCTTCCTGATACCTTTGATCCTGAAGAAAAAGGGGTGATCTTTAAGAACTGAAAAAATAAGACTGGAATGAATCTTAGGAGTTGGGGAATTCACAAATAAATTCTGCTCCGCCTTTTTTGGCAGGAACCACCCGAACAGAACCGCCTTGTTTTTCCATAGATTGCTTCACCAAAGAAAGTCCCACTCCCGTCCCTCCTCCTTTACGAGAACGGGCAGGATCAATTCGAAAGAACCTCTCAAAAACTCTTTGTGCATACCTCTCCGAAATCCCTTCCCCATCATCTATCACCTTCAAAACCACTCGATCATTCATTTTTTCCCACTGAATAAAAATGTGGCAAGATTCCGACGTGTGGCGACAGGCATTATCAATTAAATTGTACAAAACAATTTCAAGCCAACGGGGATGAGCAACAACATGAGTGGCTGAGAAGGAAAAATGCAACTGACGGTTTTTGGATTTGATTTCTCGGATCACCCGCTCAGTGATTTCTTTCGTGCTGATTTTTTCTCTCTTTAGGCTAGATGCAGAGGACAAAACAGAAAGTTCCAACAAGTCGTCTATCAATGTGTTCATCCTTTTGCAATTTCTCAGTGAAACACTTAAGAAATTTTCAAATTGATCAAATCGCTTGTTTGCGAGATCATGCATCAGCATTTCTACAAAACCCTGTATAGAAGTTAAAGGAGTCTTCAATTCATGAGAAACGTTAGAAACAAAATCAATATGAGCTTGCTGAGACCTTTTGACGTCTGTTTGATCATAGAAAAAAAGAACGATGCGTTCGAGTTTTCCATCAACGGATTTTAGAGGCACTGCCGTCACTCGAAAACAAGATTGAAAGTAACGATTTTTTTTATAAAAAACACATTCCTTCATGAGAATTTTTTCTGTTTTCAGACACTCCTTAAAAAGGCTCGTCACATCCAAGGAACGGGTGATATCATTCAAATGAGGTTTCTGGCTCACATTTTGCAAATGAAACAACTTTTCCGTCTGAGTATTATGAAAAAGCAATCTTTTTTGGGTAGTAAAAATCATTACCGATTCTGTTATGGTTTCGGTGAGAGCATCCATCGTCCGTTTCAAGGAAGCAATCTGATCTTCTTGGCTTTTACTTTGATCTTCTACTTGTTTTAAATATCCCTCAAGGAAGGACCAAACATCGGAATGTCTTTCCTCTACTACGTTTTCCCCAGCGGAAAACCTGATTTTTTTTGCTAAACCAGTGACTTTTTTTTTCAACTGAAAAAGAGGTCTGCGAGCGTAAAAAAAACCAATAACAAAAGACAAGACAGCCACGCATGCCAAAAAAAAAAGCAAGCTATATGAAGCCAATTCGATATCCAACACCTCTAACTGTTTCAATAAATTGACCATATTCTCCTAACTTTTTTCTCAAAATAGACATGTGCGTGTCCACTGTGCGACCTACAACACTCACATCTTCCCCTTGGATGAAATGAATCATCTGTTTTCGAGAAAGAACCTTCCCCTGGTTGCTTAATAAACTTTCTAGTAAACGAAATTCAGAAAAAGTAAGACTCACCTCTTTTTGATTGATAGACACCTTGTGTGCCCCTGTGTCTAAGGTCAAAGCACCCAAACGCAAATAAGGACCTTGACTCATGCGAACAAAAGAATCAACAAATTGTATTCTCTTCAATAAATTTTTTACACGAGCCTTGAAGACATCAAAATCAAAAGGCTTCGTGATGTAATCATCTGCTCCCATTTCCAAACACCTCACGATGTCCTCTGGAGCCGATTTAGCAGTTACAAACAAGATGGGGACTTCCTTATAGGAACGATTAAATTTGCGAATCCACTTGAGTAGTTCCAAACCACTGATCTCAGGAATCATCCAATCCAAAATAATGAGTTGGTAGGCACGAGACGAGATCATTTGATACGCCTCCTTGCCTCCTTGAGCAGAATCCACTTGGTATCCCTCTCGGGAAAGATGGAGGCACATGAGCTTGAGAATGTCCTCTTCATCTTCCACCACCAGCACAGAATAAGGAGCTTTGTCACTCACTTGGAATCTCCCTCTTTGTCCAGTTCTGAAAGGTCTTGGTGTCTGATATCATCCCCTGTTTTCAAAAAAATAATTTCTTCAGCTATATTTGTCGCATGATCGGCAATTCTCTCCAACTCTCCAGCTATAATGATTGAACCAATGCAAGAACGAATCAGATGCTTGTGCTGTATACTGATTTCTTCCAAAACGGAGTGAATGTTTGTCCGTATATCGTCCACGTTGTTGTCTTGGATCAAGATTTGCCGAGCCAAGCGTTCATCCCCGCCGACAAAAGCATCCAATGACTTGCGAACCATTTTACTGGTTTGGTCAAACATCTTTTCAAAGAGTCCATGAACCACTTCGTCTAACACAGGGTCTTTGTCGATCGACCAAGCTCGACTGGCGATATTGAAAGCCAAATCTCCCATTCTTTCCAGATCCGTATTGGCATTGATCGTAGCCAAGATCAATCTGAGATCTTTTGCAACTGGTGATTCACGAGCCAAAATTTTAAAACAAACTCTCGAAACCTTTAATTGAAGTGCATTGATGTCCTTTTCTCTTTGTTTCAATTCAGTCAGAATCTGTTGGTCTTGGTACTTGTTCAACAGAATGTCAAAGGAACAGATGATCGTCTTTTCCACAAAACTGCCCATCTTCAAAATCAAAGCTTTGATGTAGTTCAAGCGATCGTCTAGTTTGCTATGCAAAGTTTTCAACCAAATCTCCCTGTAATATACGCCTCCGTTTCAGAACTGGAGGGGTTGGTAAATATCTTGGAAGTCTTTCCATACTCTACTAACTTTCCAGAAAGTAGGAAAGCTGTTTTATTTGAAATACGAGAAGCTTGTTGCATATTGTGAGTGACAATGATGACCGTAACTTGTTTTTTTAGATCCCGAATCAAATTTTCAATTCGAGTAGTGGATATGGGGTCCAAAGCGGAAGTGGGTTCATCCATTAAAATCACGGAGGGATTGATTGCCAAAGCACGAGCAATGCAAAGCCTTTGTTGTTGTCCTCCTGAAAGAGAAGTCCCGGGTCTTTTTAAAATATGTTTCACCTCATTCCATAAAGCAGATTGCTTTAAAGAACGTTCCACGGCTTCAACCAACTGTGCCTTCTTCATGCCCATTAGCTTCAAACCCAAACCCACATTATCAAAGATGCTCAAGCCCGGAAAAGGATTGGGTTTTTGAAAAACCATCCCGATCTTTCTACGCACCAACACTGGATCCATCAAAGCATCATAAATATTTTGGTCCTCTAGAAACACTTCTCCCTTCACGCTTGCCCCTTTCACCTCTTCGTGCAAACGATTTAGACAACGTAAAAAAGTAGATTTCCCACAACCAGAAGGACCAATCAAAGCCACCACTTCGTGAGGCAAAATTTCTAAGTTAATACCCTTTAAGACGCTTGTCGAAAAAAAAGAAGCACTGAGATTTTGAATTTTCAGCAATATTTTGTCCATCATTAGCTAAAACTCCGCACATACCTTCTCTTGTAAAAAAACAAACTTAAGCGAGTGAAAAAATTAATAAAAAATACGAAAAACACTAATACCACCGCTCCTGCCCAAGCCTGTGACTCCATGGATTCAAATCCACTTTTTGAAAACTCATAGATCTGAACAGGCAAAGAAGCCGTTGGCTCATTGAGATTCTTGATATGAAACTGATTGCCCAAAGAGGTGAACAACAAAGGAGCGGTCTCCCCGGCAACCCGAGCAATAGCCAACATGATAACCGTAAGAAGCATGCTAAAAACCGCAGGTACCAAAACGTGAAGAATCACCTTCCACCTAGGAATTCCCAAAGCCAGACCCGCTTCACGAATGTGATCAGGAACTACTTTTAAAATTTCTTCTGTTCCGCGAGCAATGACGGGCAACATGATGAGGAGTAGGGCCATAGACCCTGCGTAAGAAGAAAATCCGTATCTGATCACAATCACCCCATAAACGAAAATCCCAATGACGATGGAAGGAGCGCTAATGAGAAGGTCTATCACCAATCTTAGAACTTTGGCCGTTCGAGTCCCTCTGTATTCGTTCAGATACACTCCCATACCGACTCCCCAAGGAATTCCAAAAAGACTCGCCAAACCCACAATGATTCCGCTACCAATCAAAGCATTTGACATTCCCCCTCCCGGTTCTCCAGGAGGTTTTGGCAACTGAGTAAAAAAATCCCAATTGATAGCCGAAAAACCCCACTTCAACACGTAATAGACAATGAAGAAAAAAGGAATGGCTGCCACTATACTGAGCAAAAATAAGAAAAATATCATAAAAATATTTTTCCAACGACGCCAATGATCCATAAAGGAATGATGTTCGATCATGATGTCACCTGTTGAGGATAAAATTTTCTTTCCATTCTCCAAACCAAAATCAAAGCAAATAAGTTGATCAGCAGTGAGATACAAAACAAAGTGAAACCAACCGCTGTCAAAGAGGCCAAATGCAATTCACTATCCGCTTCTGCATACTGGTTGGCCAAGATACTCGCCATCGTTTGGGCAGGAGCAAAAAGAGAAGCTTGGATAGAAGGAGTGTTCCCGATCACCATTGTCACTGCCATGGTCTCTCCCAGTACTCTCCCTAGGCCAATCACCACAGCTCCGATGATACCCATCATTCCTCCTTTTAACACAGCTACCTTCAACATCTCCCAGCGTGTGGTCCCCAAACCCAAAACCGCTTCCCTATTAGAGATGGGAATGGTTCGAAACACTTCACGACAAACAGATGAAATCGTCGGGATCACCATAATCGCCAAAACCACTCCCCCACACATCATTCCCACTCCATAATAGGGTCCCTGAAAAAAAGGCAGAAAACTAAGATATTTAGATAAAAATGCTTGAATAGGATCGCGTAAAATAGGAGCCAAAACTAAAAGCCCCCACAAGCCGTACACGATGGAGGGAATGGAGGCTAGCATTTCCACAATGAAGCTCAAGGGTTTGGCCAACCAATCAGGAGCCAACTCATTTAAAAAAAGAGCCACCCCTACGCTGATGGGAACGGCTAACAACAAAGCCAGAACGGAACTCACAAGCGTTCCATAGATCAAGGACAGGGCACCAAAGTTTTCTGTCCAATTATTCCATGCAGGATTAATAAAAAATTTCATTCCAAAGTGGGAAAAAGCCGGCCATGACATTTGGAGAATCACAAAAAGCATATAAACAAAAATGAAAATAAGAAACCAAGATAAGGATTGAAGAAGAAAGGAAAAAATACGATCTCCGATATGAACGTCGTTTTTCAACCTAGCTTTTTTTGGAAAGAGAAACTTTGGTAGCAAATTAAATTTTATCATTGTCAGCCACTTTGATGGACTGCACTTTTTCTTTCACTTTTTGCAAGACAAATTGAGGGAGTGGTGCATAGTGCAGAGGTTCACAAAAACTTTGACCCTTGTTCAAAAGCCAATTCAAAAACTTCAGAAAGGCTTTGCCCTTTTTGGATTGCATTTCCCTATAAACCAGTAAATAGGTGTAAGAAGACATAGGATAAACCTCTTTGCCTTTTGCAAAAACTAGTGGCCAAAATAAATCGTTTGTCGTTTTGAAACTCTCCTCTGCCGCAGCTGTCACGGAGGCTATGCTAGGTTTTACAAAGTACCCAGATGCGTTTTGCAATTCAGCCATGATGAGATTGCGATTCATTGCATAACTCATGGCAATGTAGCCGATCGCACCGGGTATTTTGCGAACGAGGCCCATGACACCTTCGTTGCCCTTTCCTCCGATACCCTTTGGCCAATTCACCGCTTTCCCTTTGCCCACTTGTTTCAACCAATCAGTAGAGTACTGAGCTAAGTATTCTGTAAAAATGGCCGTCGTTCCACTTCCATCCGCTCGGTGAATGGTCACTATGTTCTGGTCAGGCAGAGAAACCTTTGGATTGAGTTGAGCAATTTTCTTGTCGTTCCACCTAGTTACTTTGCCCATGTAAATATCCACTAACAAAGGACCCGTTAGACGCAAGGGTTCTTTTTTTTCTGACTTCACATCAATGTTATAGCTAATAACTACCGCACCCAAAGTGGTGGGGATGTGCAAAACAGAGCCTTTGATTTTTTCCATCTGCTTTTTGCTCATGGGAACATCACTGGCTCCAAAATCCAATGTCCCTTTTAGGAATTGGCGAATTCCTCCTCCACTACCAATAGAGCGATAGTTGATCATCACTTCGGGATCTACCTTCCTGTAAAAAAAAAACCATTTGGAATAAAGGATGTAGGGAAAAGAAGCACCCGCTCCGTTGATGAGAAGAGGAGAATTTTTTGTTATCCTTTTTGCCACTGAGAAACAAGGAAAGGCCAGAGCGGAGATGAGAAAAAAACAAAAAAACCGCAAGCTAAACATCCTTCCCTGACTCAACAGATGACCGCCTTACACATTCATGCTAAAATTTTTTCTGTCGAGGAATATATGGCTAAGCTAAGTATCAATGTCAATAAAATTGCTACCCTCAGAAATGCTAGAGGAAAAAACATTCCCGATCTCCTAACTGTCGTAAAAGACCTTATCTCCTTTGGTACAAAGGGAATTACCTTGCATCCTCGTCCCGATCGACGACACATTTTCTATGAAGATGTCATAAAAATTAAAGAGATCTTAACAAAGCACAAAGATGTGGAATTCAACATTGAAGGCTTCCCGAGTCCTGAATTTTTGAAATTGATTGAAGAAGCACAGCCCACGCAATGCACTCTTGTGCCAGATCCTCCAGATGCTTTGACCTCGAATGCGGGCTGGAGATTCCAAGAAAATTTTGATTACTTAAAAAACGTTTTGGCTTTTTTGAAAAAAAAGAACATCCGGTCTTCTGTTTTTTTAGACCCTCTCACTTGCAATCCAACAGAACAAGAATCTATCGCTCGTCTTCACCCAGATCGAGTGGAACTTTACACAGAAGCTTACGCTTCCCACTATCACGGGGATCAAAGGGAAAGTTTGACAAATGTTTATCTGAAGCTAAGCCACTCTATCAATGAACAAGGAATAGGAATCAACGCCGGACACGATTTGAATTTAGAAAATCTCGCTTACCTTTTGGAAAAAATTCCCTTGATCCAAGAAGTTTCTATCGGCCATGCTCTCATCTGTGAGGCTCTTTATTTGGGGCTGAAAAAAACCGTCGAAACCTATGTAAAAATTTGCGAGAAAAAATAAAAGAAAGATCAATGCAAGTGGGAAGAGCATTCCTTATTAACCCGGAGGCCAAGTCATTTTCCGCCCGCCTAGGATATGAATGTGAATATGAGAGACAGTCTGCCCTCCATCTTCGCCCGTATTGATAACAAGGCGCCAGCCTTTTTCCAAACCTTGCTTTAGAGCAATCTCTCTTGCTTTCAAAAGAAGATGGCCCATGAGGGCTTGATCTTCTGGGCCAATATATTGATGGCTAGTAATTTGTTTTTTTGGAATGAGTAAAATGTGAACGGGAGCTTGGGAACGAACATCATCAAAAGCGATACAAAGATCATCTTCATAGTGAATAGTGGCTGGAATTTCTTTATCAATGATTTTTTGAAAAACGGTAGAAATAGGAAAATCCTTCCTTTAGAAACAACTCAGGATGGTTTTTTTGTTCTGGCATATCTTCTGCGAAATTTCTCAGCCCTTCCTTCTGTATCTAACAAACGCTGTTTTCCCGTATAAAAAGGGTGAGAAGAACTGGAAACATCAAATGTGATTAGGGGGTATGTTTTTCCATCCAACTCAATTGTATTTTTACTTTTTACCGTTGATTTAGTAAGAATATGAAAATCGGAAGACACGTCTTTGAACACAACTTCTCGAAAATCGGGGTGAATATCTTTTTTCATTTACAATTCTCCGAATCAAAATGAGCTCCCGAAGCTAGCACGGGCCAAATGACAAATCAAATAAAATGCCGTTTTGGTTCATCCGTTGCCAAAGCCTCTCATACTATTTTTTGATAGCTCCCTCAAGCACTAGCTTTTTAAGAGATTGCTCAAAGACTGATTTTTTGGAAAATTCCTCACAGATTCCACTTTCAAAACATCTCAAATGATTCACTTTCCATTGTTTTCATTCTTTACATTCGCAAACGAACAGATTAAAAGGAAGTGTTCTCTTTCACGAAAGCAAGTCCCTAAAAAGCGAGGAACAAGCAAATAGTGGGAAGAGAAAAATAGCGAGGCAAACAAGTAGTAGGGAGTAAGCAAAACAGTGAGCCAGAAAAATAAAACAGGACGCTTTCGTGTTCAAAGAAGGTTTGGCACCGAATTACCCGGCTTGGGCAAAGCCGGAGCCTTAACAAGACGTCCCTATCCTCCGGGTGAAAGTGGAAACAAAAGAAAAAAATACTCCGACTATGCCCTTCGTTTGGAGGAGAAACAAAAATTGCGCACTCATTACTGCCTGAGGGAGCATCAACTCAGACGTTTCATCAGAAATGCCAAGAGCGGACGAGGCTCCAACTGGGTCAACAAGTTGGTGGGGCTTTTGGAGAGACGACTCGATAATGTGGTGTTTCGCATCGGCCTAGCTCCCAGCATTCCATCCGCTAGGCAGTTGGTTTCACACGGTCATGTTCGAGTGGATGAGAGAAGGGTAGATATTGCTTCCTGTGTCCTGAAAGTAGGACAAAAAATCACTTTGAAAGACAAAGCTGAGAAAAACCAAAACGTTGTAATGAGCATGCAAAATCCTAGAATGGATGTTCCTGATTTTCTCAAAAAAGACGAAAAAAACGGGAAAGTCACTGGGACTGTGCTTTCCATCCCCGAAACAAATCACATTCCGTTTAATTGTGATACGGGCTTATTTACTGAATACTACGCCGCCAGAAAGGCGTAATTTTTACGAACCGAAAAAAGAGAGTATGTAGTGGCCAAGAAAAAAGGAAAAAAAATTATTATTCTGGAATGCACAGAAGCTAGAAAGGAAGGGAAAGCTCCTTCTCGCTACACATCCACAAAGAAGCCCCAGACTCATCCTTCTAGGATGGAGAAAAAAAAATACAATCCCTTTTTAAGAAGGCACACTTTGCATCGAGAAATTAAATAATTTTCGCATGATGATCAAACAAGCCGATTTGAATGCAAAAGATCCGCTTGAAGTTTTTCAAAACTGGCTGGCCCTTGCTCGAAAAGAAACTGGGATGATCTCCCCAGAGGCCATGGTTTTATCCAGCCGTCATCCTTCTGCGCGAAGGAAACTCTCTTCCAGAGTGGTCTTATTGAAGGAAGTCAAAGAAGGCCAACTGATTTTTTATACCAATTACAATAGCTTAAAAGCTCAGCAACTCAAATGGGGAGGGGCTCTTAATTTCTATTGGGATCCTTTGCGTTTGCAGATTCGCATGGAGGGAAAAGTCAAAAAAACTTCTAGAAAGCAATCGGTGAACTACTGGAACACCCGATCCCGAGAAAGCCAAATCAGCCAGTACATTTCCAAGCAATCCTCCCAGTTAAAAAATCGAAAAGTCATAGAGGAACTATGGGAGAAAACGAAAAAGCGATTCAAAGGCAAAAAAATTCCCTGCCCTGCTCACTGGGGCGGTTTTGCTTTTCGACCAGATTTGGTGGAATTTTGGGAGGAAGGATTTCATCGCTTCCACCACCGCCTTTTATTTACCAGAAAGAAAAAGGGTTGGAGCAAAATCCTTCTCTACCCTTAATGAAAATCATGTGCTAGGATTGGACAAGAAAGTTGCATCCCCCGCAAAGAGGAAAAAAATGCTAAGCATTGTACTTGGTTTTATCATTGGCTTAAGCATCGGTTTTGGTTTTTTATTTTTTCTTGCTTTTCTCTTCAGAAGAAAAAAAATTCATCAAATCGAGCAACAAGCAGAACACATCGTACAAGTCGCCCTCAACGATGAGGAACTCAATCAAGAACATATCCTAAACCAAACAGAGCAACACAGATTGCAACTGCTAGAGAAACAAGAAAAGGAATTTGAGAGGCTGACAGAAGAAACTCGCTGGCTAAAAAGTAAAATAGATCAGCTGCAGCACAAATTGGACATGGAAGCAGATCGAAAAAATGCACTGAGAATCAAAAAGTCAGAGGATTTGGATTTGCTGAGCTTATCCATCCAGAAGAAAAGAGATTCCCTAGAAGAGAAAAAAACCGAGTTGAAAAAAAAACAAAGCCTGCTTTTACAGTCTTTGCAAGATAGATTTGAACTGGATTTAGAAAATCTGAAATCAAAATGGCAAGAGGATTTTTTAAAAAAAACAACCGACAGTACCTACACTTGGATCAAAAAAAACGAAGAAACTCTCGGACACAATTTAAACAAACAAGCTCATTTCATATTGGAGCTCGCCTTGAATCGTTTTCAAAATCCCTATTGTGCGGAAAGAGGTATAAGACCAGTGCTTTTTGCCAATAGAAAATCCATGGAACATTTATTAGGCTCTGATTTTTCAAAAATAAAGTTACTGGAAAAGGAATGCGGAGTGGACATGAAAGTAAATGACAAAGAACCTAGTGTCACTGTCTTTGGAATTGATCCTGTCAGAAGAGAATTGGGAAGAGCTAGCTTGCAAAGAATCTCTAAGAGAAGATTTTTAAAGGCAGGAGAGATCAAAAATATTGTGAAGGAAACAAAACAAAACTTATTCCTTCGAATTAAAAGTGACGGGCAAAACATTTGTCGAAAGCTTAATTTACAAAATATCAAAACAGAGATCAAAAACATGATGGGAGCTTTGAGGTATCGATATTCATTTGCCCAAAACCAATATTTTCACTGCAGAGAAGTGGCTTGGTTGTGTGGATTGTTGCACGCAGAACTAAGAGAATCGATCGTAGTCGCTCGTCGGGCGGGAATGCTCCACGATATTGGAAAAGCGATGGATTATTCGAAGGATGGAGGTCATGCGGTGATTGGTGCTGAGTTTATCGAAAAACACGGAGAGTCCGCAAAGATCGTTTACGCTGTAAAAGCTCACCACCATGATGTGGCCCCTGAAGAGCCTCTCGACTTCTTAGTGATCGCTGCGGATGCTTTATCGGGAGCTAGACCCGGAGCCAGAAGATCTACAGTGGATTCTTACAATCAAAAAGTTTCCACCTTGGAAAAAATCGGCAAGAGTTTTAAAGGCGTGAAAGACACCTATATTATGAGTGCTGGCCGAGAAGTTCGAGTGATTGTAGACAGCCAGCAAATCAATGATCGCCAAGCCTTAGAGTTAAGCAAAAAAATAGCGAGAAAAATTGAAGAGGAATGTTCTTATCCCGGCCTGATTAAAGTCACTGTTTTGAGAACTGTCACGCAAAGAATCGAAGTGCAAAAGCTTCAGCAACAAATGAATGCCTGATCTCTTAATAGAGCGAATTTTTCTATTATCAAAACATATAAAAGCTTGGATACAAAGACTTTTAGATTCCATTAACTATCTGTTTTTTATATATTTTTTATAATTTTTCAATCTTTTTTTATAAGGATGAAACAATCCCAGAAATCACAAAACCCGCTTGCCAAAGAAGGTAAAATATGTTCCCTTTTACTCGGTTTTAACTAATAAATTAGGAGGTTCCCAGATGATTCGTCTATCCGTTTTTTCATTTGTAATAACAGCCTCTTTTGCTTTTTTACCTGTAGCTCTGGCAGATGAAGGGGTGGAGAGAATCAATGTGATTGGTTCCCATATCAAAAGAACAGATGTGGAAAGCCTCTCCCCCGTTTTGGTCATTGATCGAGAGCAAATCGAAATGTCGGGTCGCAATTCAGTCAGCGATCTGCTTCGTGACCTCACTACCTCCAATGATACACAAAGAGAAACTGCCTTGAACAGTTTTTCTTCATTTACGGGTGTATCTCTCAGAGGATTCTCAGGCTCAGCTATTTTGACACTTTTGAATGGCAGAAGAATCGCTCCCATAGGAGGAGGTTCTTCGGTGAATATGAATATCATCCCACTTTCCGTCATTGAAAGGATTGAGATACTCAAAGACGGTGCTTCAGCTCTCTACGGATCAGACGCCGTCGGCGGAGTAATTAACATTGTAACAAAAAGTTTTTACACTGGAGCACAAGTCAATGTACAGGGTACTCTCACTCAAAGAAAAGAGGGAAATAGTCTTGAATCCTTTCTTTCCTACTTTGACTTTATGGATTGGGACCGAGAGTCCGACTTTGCAGGCAAAGGAGACAGTCTGACCATTGATGCTAGCTACGGAACGAGTCATGACGATATTAACTATTTGCTTGGTGCTCAGCTTCGTCTCAGCACTGCCATGTACTTAAGAGACCGAAGTTTTAGTTTAGCAGAAATTAAGGACTACAGTCCAGCTGGATCCCCGGGTTCATGGAATGACGGAAGTGGTTGGAAGCCGGCACCAGACTGTGAAACCCCTTTGGGTGAAACTGGCTATTGCGGTTTCGATTACTCCTCTTACATGCAGTCCCTGCCAGACCTCTTCCAGGGAAGCCTGTTCCTTCAGATTGATACGGACATAGATGACATGTCATTTTCGAGCACAAGCCTTTACAATTACATAAGAGCACACAGCCTGATAGCCCCAGCTCCTGACTCATTTACTAAACCTGTATTGCCAGGAGAAAAGGACTGGAGCATTCCTGCTGAGACGGCAAAGAATTGGGGTCTTCCTGCAAGCGGACCTATTGAAGTTATCTATCGTCTTGTCGATGAAAAAGGGACTGGCCCCAGAGAAGGTTTTACAAATGCCCACTATTTTCAATTGCAAAACACTTTGATGAAACCTCTAAGAGGCAGTTTGGAATTGGAGGGAAGCCTGAACATTTCAGGAACTTATTATGATAAGGAAGGGAAAGGTTATGCAAACAAGAAAATACTGAAAGAATTGGCAATCCAGAATCCTTCCAAGTTCAATCCATTCGCTACCAAAGACAAAAAAAGTGATATTTCTTCTGCCACTTACGAGCCCACAGAAGATACGTATTCTGGCTTGGTAAGCTTCGAACCCAAACTGAGCGGAGAAGTGGGTGAAATATTCCATCAACCCTTTTGGTTTGCCTTGGGTGGTTTCACTGCTTTGGAAACATATAGTCAGGAGGTGGATGAAGTCACCGGTAACAAAGAGCAATGGGGTGGAGGAGTCCTTGCAACAGGTGGAGGTTTTAGATACTATACTTCTCTTTATGGTGAGCTATCTGGGATCGTAGCTAAGTCCTTGGAACTGCAGCTCGCTGCAAGGACAGATTACTACCATTACGATGACCCAGACATTGATATTGGTTTGACTGAACAAGAGTTTCGTGTGCCCTTTACAGAGGACACTGCTTTTCCGATCCCCTTTTCACCACGTGTAGCTTTTTCTTTTCAGCCCTTTGATCAGATTAAATTCAGATCCTCTTGGGGCTTGGGATTCAAGGCACCAACACTAGACTCCGTCTACCGAGCTCTAGTGAAATCTTATGATGGAGGTATAGATGCTGTACGTTGCCCCGAAGAAGGTAGAGATGAAAATAAAAATAAACCAGAGTGTCAACGTACTCAATTTAGAACAGAATCATCTGGAAGCAAGGGTTTAAAGCCTGAGCTTTCCGAATCCTTCAACCTAGGGCTGGTTTTTGAACCCGTTCCAGAGTTTGCAATGAGTTTGGACTTTTTTCGCATCAAGCAAAGAGATGTCATCGTCGATGGACCGCCACTGAATGACATCTTCCTTTACGAGGCAAAAAATGGCAATGAGAAGCTAAAAAAGGATCTGGGAATCACCGTTGTACGTGATGCAAAGGGTGTTGTGGAGGCTGTACAGGTTGCCGCTGCCAATTTGTCTAATTACAAGTTCGTTGGTTATGAGTTGGAGCTGAGTGCGCTGTTCCCACTCACGGCTGCTTGGGATTTGAACATCGACAATTCTTGGGCTGAGTTGCTCTACGTTGAAAAGCAAGTTTTCAAAGATTCTGACATTGAAGTCCCCGTCCCTTATTATGATTGGATAATGGATGCCTTCGGCATAGAAAATAAGCAAGCCAACAGAGGAACATCTCTTCCTGAGCCTGCATATCCTCGCTGGAGAAACAAAACCTCTTTCAATTTCATGAACAAAAAATGGGATTATTCACTGGGCTTGGTTGTGCATTATATTTCTACGCAACTGCACAAACAAGTGAAAGTAAGTTCTGAAGAGGAAAAAAAGGGAAATGGAATTGGAGACTACTGGCAAGTGGATGTAAATGGATCCTTCACTCTGTCTAAAAACAGTTCTTTGGTGGTAGGAGTGAAAAATATTCTGGATATCAAACGACCTGTTCATAACTCTCCGATAAGTTTCAGTGGTCTTTACCTTAACGCCAATCTCTATAGCATCCGTGGAAGAACTTTGAACATGAGATGGATGTATAATTTCTAAGGGGACTTCTCCTACTAAAAGGAATCCTTTTTCCTTCGTAAGGAAGCAAAGGCTTGCACATTGGAAGCCCTTAGGAATGGGTTAGTTTTTAAATCTTCAGACAAAAAAAAGGGAATCGTAGGTTCCCTTTTTTTTGTCTGCCTTTGTACATCTCTCATACGTTTTTGTAAGTCTTTATTATCAGGATCTATTGTTAGGGCAAAACAAGCATTTTTCTCAGTGTATTCATGAGCACAATAAATTTTTGTCTCTGCGGGAAGAGCTTTTAACTGCTGAAGACTATCAAACATTTGTTCGTATGTTCCTTCAAAAATCCGACCACAGCCCATAGCGAAAAGAGTGTCCCCGCAAAAAAGTTTTTTTTCTTCTAAAAACCAGTAAGCAATATGGCCAAGAGTGTGCCCAGGTAAAAATAAGATCTGACTTTTGTGTTGGCCGAACAAAAATTCATCACCTACTTTGAGAGCTTGGCTAATCCCAGGAATTCTGTGAGCATCTTGAGAAAATCCAAGGATTTGGCATTTCCATTTTTTTTGCAGCTGAACATTGCCTCCTACATGATCATAATGGTGATGAGTGTTGAGGATGAAATCCAAATTCCATTTTTTTTCTTCTAAAAAAATATCAACAGGCTCAGCCAAGGATGGATCAACAACGGCTGTTTGATCTTTGTCTTCATCACGAAGAATATAAATGTAATTGTCTTGCAAGGCTCGCAATTGAAATACTTGCAATTTTTCAATTTTAGAGTTTGACGAATATTCCTTACTCTTATATTGCATACTAGATAGTACCTTTTCTGATTTTCATTCTCGCATTCTCATTCTTTCAAACCAATTAAATTTTTTTCTATCCTGCCTCCCAATCTGATTTTTTATTATAACATGCTCTGTTTCAGGCACCAGTGATAGGGAAGCCTATTCGTTCCACACAAAATGGACGTATAAAAAATCCACTATTGGCTTGTCAGAAAGAGCAAATTCCATTATGTTTACTCCCTATTGACCCTCTACATTTTTCTATTCATAGAGGAAGTGAAAGGATGGAGCGTCCGTTGTTTCTATTCATAACTGTTGCCTTATTTATTTCTTCTCCTATCCTTTGCGCTCAGGAAAGTAAATCCGCCAATGAAAATCAAATGGCCAATGAAAATCAAATGCAACTGAAAAAAGTTATGAAAGAACAGACAACGAATAACCAAAAAGGATCTTTGTCTCAAAAAAAAGTTTCTAATCTGGCGAATGAAACAAGGGACTTGATTCATGAATACCGAATCACTCTAGGCGAAATTGAAAATGCCAAAGTGTACAATAAACAGTTAAAAAAATTAATCAAAGATCAAAGAGAAGAAAGAGTTTCCATTCAACAACAAATTGTTGAGGTGAAGAAAACTCACAAAGCAATTGTGCCATTGATGCTCAAAATGTATGACTCACTAGAGGAGTTTATTAAGCGAGACATCCCCTTTTTGTTAGATGAGAGAAAGAAACGTCTAGCAAAAATTAAAAAGATTTTAGGTCGAGCTGATGTTTCCGTTTCCGAAAAATATCGTAAACTCATGGAAGCCTACCAAATTGAAAATGAATATGGAAACACAATAGAAGCTTACCAAGGAATCCAAAAAGTTAATGAAAAAGAATTGAATGTGAATTATCTTCGTATTGGAAGGTTGAGCTTAGTCTACCAAACACTAGATAGAGAAAAACAAGCTTATTGGGATCGAAACAAAAAGAAATGGCTTGTTTTCCCTTCTCGTTACAACCGAGATATTGAGACTGGTTTACGAATAGCCAAGAAACAACAAACTCCTACATTAGTGATTGTCCCCACACCCGCTCCCGAAAGTACAAGAAAATAATCATGGCAAAAAATATTTTCCTCATTTTTTTCTTATCACTTCTTGTTTCTCCGCTTGCCTCAGCAAACACTTTGGATGAGCTATTAGAAAAAATTATGAATGAAAGAGCCTACGAAACGGAAGAATTTCGTAAAAGAGAAAAGGAATTCAAAGACAAAAGGGACCAAAGAAAAAAATTTCTGGCGAAAGCTGTAAAAGAATTTAAAAAGAAAGAAGCTATCGGCGTCCGCCTGACGAAAGAGTTTGAAGAGAATGAAAAAGATTTATCAATTTTAGAAACAGAATTAAATTTAGCAACAGGTGTTTTGGGAGAATTATTTGGTATTGTGAAGCAGGTGGCAGGCGATCTTCGTGGCCAAATTTTGAATTCTTTGGTCTCAGCCGAAATACCTAATCGTCAAAAATTCATTGAATCCATTGTTTCTCGAAGGAAATTACCCAACACAGAAGATCTAAGAAAATTGTGGTTCGAAATCCAAAGAGAAATGACAGAAATTGGTAAAGTGACCCAGTTTGAATCCAATGTGGTTTCTTTAGACGGAAAAAAATCCAAAAATCTCATTACGAGAGTGGGAGGATTCAATCTTGTTAGCGATGGCAAATATCTGCACTATTCAGGTGATGTGGGCCAGATTTTAGAATTATTTAAGCAACCGAGTAGTCGTTTCACTCGCTACATTGACGACATAGAAACTGCCAAGCCCAATTCCTATACCCCATTTGCCGTAGATCCATCTCGCGGAGCTTTGGTTTCCATACTGATTCGTGTGCCAAGCTTGTGGGAAAGAATCAAACAAGGCGGATTGATTGGTGCAGTCATTATCCTTGTGCTTATTTTTGGTTTGTCTCTTGTAGTCCAAAGATGGATAATTTTGCGACGAGAAAAAAATAAAATAATGGCCCAACTAAAAAGCCAAGTTCCCAACGAAGATAATCCCATTGGACAAATCTTACTAATCTATGAAAAAAACAAAAATTTGAGTTTGGAATCACTAGATCTAAGATTCAATGAAATCATCATTGGATATTTGCCTTGCTTGGAAAAAGGCTTGAGCACAATTAAAATTCTAGCTGTTTTATCTCCTTTGCTCGGACTTTTGGGAACGGTAACCGGAATGATTCTTACTTTTCAGTCCATTACTTTGTTTGGAACCGGAGATCCCAAATTGATGGCAGGCGGTATTTCACAAGCACTGGTCACGACGGTACAAGGGCTTTGTTCTGCTGTTCCTTTACTTCTTTGCCATAATTTTTTATCTACTCGTTCACAAAATTTGATTCAAATATTGGAAGAACAAGTCGCTGGTTTGCTTGCAGAAAAAATGCAAAAGAGTGAGGCTAAGCATTGATCCATGTCTTTTTTGAAAAAATTCAAGACTTCCTCTATCAAGGTGGTTGGGTTTTACAATTAATCTTCTTCACCATTTTTCTATTATGGGTATTCATTAGTGAAAGATTTTGGTACCTGTATTTTGATTTCAAAAAAGACTGTGAACCATTTATTGAAAAATGGACAACCCTTCCCGATCGCCAATCCCATTCCTCTCTTAAAATTTGGCAAGCTGATCTCTCTGCATTGGATTTATTACTAAGAAAGCACACTTCCTATATTAAAGTTTTGATAAAGTTATGTCCCCTCATGGGACTTTTGGGAACGGTAACTGGAATGATTACTGTGTTCCAAGTGATGGCTGAAGTTGGTACAGGAAATGTTCGCTTGATGGCCAGTGGAATTTCCATGGCCACTATCCCCACGATGGCAGGGATGGTGGGAGCTTTATCTGGTATCTACACCAATCGATTGATAGAAATTCGAATTGCTCAGAAACGACAAAAATTAATTGAACAATTTTCACCATTTAAGAAATGAGAACTAGATGTCACAAAGAACCTCCAAAAGAAGAGAAATAGATAGTGATATTGATCTCACTCCCATGTTGGACGTGGTCTTTATTTTGCTCATATTTTTTATTGTCACTACTTCCTTCATTAAAGAATCTGGGATTGAAGTAAATCGCCCCTCTGCCAAAACGGCTAAAAAACAAGAAAGAGCTTCTATTTTGGTTGCGATCACTGCGAACGGAGAGATTTGGATTCAAAATAGGAGAATTGATGTAAGCTCTGTGAGGGCCAACATGGAAAAACTCCATGCTGAAAGCCCTGAAGGGACTGTGGTCATCCAAGCTGATAGCAAGTCAACGACAGGTTTGCTAGTTGAAGTAATGGATCAAATCAAATTAGCTGGTGTGAAAAATATTTCTATATCAGCTAGTAAAAGACCCTAGATCAAATGAATGCATTCAAAAAAATAAAGCTTCTTTCTATATTAGAAAAAAACTCTGTGAGAATTGCAATCTTTATCGTTTTGGCTCTTCTGACAACTCTTTTACTCTTCTACTTGATGTCTGCTCTCATTTCAAAAGTTCCCTCCTTGCAAGCAAATGAAAATCAAACAGGCTTAATTGAATTCATTCGCCACAAGCCTCAATCCTTTTTGCAAGAAAAAATAAGAAGACTCCCAGAGAAAAAAGGAAAAAAACTCAAACCACCACCCATGAAACACATGCCATTAACATTGCCCAAAGCGCAAAAACAAAATTTAAAAACAAACCTACTTGATATGAGATCCATTTTAAAAGGAGATAGAACGGGAATTGGCGTCGGACTGGGACAAGGCATTGGTGGCTCGGGAGGAAATCCCCTAGTGCGCATTGAACCCCAGTATCCCAGAAAAGCAGCTATACAAAAGATTGAAGGCTGGGTGATTTTGAAATTTACAATTTCAAAATCAGGCGGTGTTACAGATGTGAAGGTATTGGATTCCAAGCCTTCAAAAATATTTGATCGTGTGGCTTTACAAGCTTTATTAAAGTGGAAGTACCAGCCTAGGATAGAGGATGGAATTCCTGTGGAACAAAAAGGATTGAAAGTGCGATTGGATTTTACATTAGAATGAAAAAAATAATTCCAATTTTATTTTTTTATTTCTTCATAAACTCAGCATGGGCTAACATCCCAAATGCTGAAACCTCAGATCCAGTTCCGAAAAAATGGATCATGCTAAAAAAAGAATTAAAAAGCCGAAAAAATCCTTTGACCTCTCCGATAGTAGCCAAGAAGTTGCAACGAATCTACCGCATAATGGGTAAAAAAAACTTAGAAGACCAAGCTTTGGAACTGATAAAAAAATTGGAAGGGGTTGTAAAAAATCGTCCTCATGAATTGGCAAAAATCTATTCCTTAAATGCACAAATCTATTCTGGAAAAGACGATCCGGCCAAGGCCATTCTTTTTTATAAAAAGGCGATACGCCTACAGACCCTTTCTTATAAAAATCATCTATCTACTCTTTATAGTATGGCTTTTTCTTATCTGTTACAAAACAAAATCAAAGAAGCTTCCAAATTGGTGGATCAATTGTTTTATTTATCAGATGAAATCCCTCCTTCGTACTATATTTTAAAAGCTTGGATACTGGTAGAAGAAAAGAAAAAACAACAAGCCTTGTCTCTTGTAATGAAGGCTATCAATGCTCTCTCTCACCCTAGGGAGAGTTGGTTAGCCTTCGCTGCCAGTTTAGAAATAGAATTAAAACATTATAAATCAGCCATTCAAATTCTCAATCAACTAACCGATTCTTATCCAAGTAAGAAAAAATATTGGAAGCAACTTTCGGCTCTCTACTTACAACTCAACAAAGATACAGAAGCTTTATCCTCTTTAAACTTGTCTTATAAATTGGAATTTCTAAGCAAAGAAAAAGAGATTTTGCACTTAGCTAGTCTGCTGATGTACCAAGGACGCCCACTTAAGGCAGCAAAGTTAATAAAAAAAGCAATGGATTTAAAGAAAGTAAAAAAGAATGAAAAAAATTATGAAACCCTCGCAAATTGTTATATGAGAGCTGAAGAAACAAAGCTTGCACTAAAATTTTACGAAATAGCTATCGCAACCTCTCAAAAGAGTGATACTTTTTCTAAGATTGGACACATTTATTTTCATCGTGAAACTTGGAAGCAGGCAGTGAAATATTTTGAATTGGCACTAGACAAAGGTGGAGTCAAAAGACCAGAGCGACTTTATATCCCTATTGGCATTGCGTATTTCAATTTGAAAAAATATGACAAAGCAATCCAATCATTTGAGAAAGTGGTTGCCACCGAAGCAAAAGGTCAACTCATAAAAATGGCCAGAGAGTGGATCAACTATATTAATAAGGAAAAAGCATCTAGTAAGATGTAGCCTTGGCTTTTGTTTTCTCCCAACGACCCATGTATTTTACTTCCGGAGTCAATGAAATTTGAAACTGATTGCTTACTCTTTTTTGAGCCAATTGAATCAGTTCGTGAATATTCATAGCTTTAGCTCCTCCCAAATTCACAATAAAATTTGCGTGCTTCTTTGAGATTTGGGCTTCACCTATCTGGTGTCCTTTTAAGCCACACTGCTCAATCAAAGCTCCAGCTTTGTGTTTTTCTGAAGGATTTTTGAAAACAGAACCACAACTCGCCAACTGCAAGGGTTGACTCCGACTTCGTTTCAGAGCAATCGCATTAAATTGCTTAGATAAATTCTCTACAGGTTTACATGGCCAACTCATTCCCACTTCATAGATGAAGCTGGGTTGCCACCCTATGCTTTCTCGATAACTCCACTTAATGTCTTCCTTATTCATTACAAACACATTTCCATTTTGTTGAACCACTGTGACCCAATCCACTATTTCACCAAATTCCCTTGGAGAAACCAGATCTCCCATCCCTGCATTCATCACCACGCCCCCAGCAACATTGCCAGGCAAGCCACACAAAAACAAAGATGGTTCAAGTTGATGGTGTAAAAAAATTTGCAATAGCTTTGCCTTTGAAACTCCCGCTTGGGCAACAATATGAAGACGCTCTTTTTGTTTCCAGTGACGAATTTGATTGAGTTGGCAACAATTGATTACCAAACCCTCAATCCCTTCATCACTAATGAGCACATTGCTCCCTTCGCCCAAGTAGGTAATGGAAATAGATTTCTCTTTCGTCCACTTAAAAATGGCCAAAATGTCTTCAAGATTCTTGGGCGAACAAAAAAAGTCAGCCGAACCTCCAACTTTCCATGTGTTCCACTTTTTTAAATCTATGTTTTGTTGAATCAGATTCATTTTTGAGACTTCATCAATTGCAACAGTTCTGCATTGTAGTGATCTATGGAACCAGCTCCCATCGTAACAAACACATCTCCAGGGCGTAATTCTTCTAGCAGAGAAGGAATTTCACTCTGGGATTTATACAAACATTCTGGAGAATGAATTTGTTTAGCTAGTTTCTTCGAAGATACATCATTTAGTTCTTTCTCTCCTGCTGAATAAATATCTATCAAAAACACTTTATCGGCTTCCTTAAAACAATCCAGAAATTCATTCCAGCAAGCCAAGGTTCTGGAAAAGCGATGTGGTTGAAAGAGAACAAGAATTCTTTTTTGTTTCCCAAATTTTTCACGAAAAGCAGAAAGAACAGCTCGAATCTCTGTAGGGTGATGGGCGTAATCATCATAAAAATCCACTCCAGCACACTCTCCTGTTTTTTGAAACCGACGATTCACTCCTTGAAAAAGCTGAAGACTTTTCACACATTCATTAAAGGAAATACCCACATTCATAGCCGCTATAATGGCACCCAAAGCATTGAGTGCATTGATAGCTCCCGGCAAAGGTGCATAAAACGTTCCAAGTTTTTTCTCTTTCACAAAAACTTCATACTGAAGAGAACCAACTTTTTTCATTACAAACTGATTGCCCTTATCGAATCCATAAAAAATTACTTTTTGCTTGATGCCGGATAAAAGAGTTTTCAATTCTTTTTGGTCTCCCCAAGCCACCACACAACCGTAAAAAGGTACTTTTGAAACAAAATGTAAAAAAGCTTCTTGTAATTTTTCAAAAGAACCATAGTAATCCAAATGATCCTTATCCACATTGGTTACAATCGCTATTTCTGGAGATAAAAGTTTAAACCCCCCATCACTTTCATCTGATTCAACGATAAACCATTCTCCTTGTCCAGAACGAGCGGTTGATTCAAAAAGGCGTGAGTGGCCTCCAATAATGACCGTAGGGTCCTTCTGACAATGGATAAAAATATTGGCCAAAAAATCAGTCGTGCTTGTTTTCCCATGAGTGCCGGCTACGACCAAGCCTCTTTTTAGTCTCACGATTTCAGACAAGGCCTTCGACCGACTGATCACCTGCATATTATTTTCTTTTGCAGAAAGTAGTTCAATATTATCTTGAGAAACCGCACTGGAATAGATCACAATCTCCGCACCAGTTATATTTTTTTTTCCGTGCCCTATTGTGATGGGAACACCTTGCCTTCGCAAACGAATGGTTTGAGTATTTTCTTTTAGATCGCTACCGGTGACAAGGCTACCAGAGTGATGAAGCAACTCAGCCAAACCACACATACCGATTCCGCCGATTCCCACAAAATGCACTTTCACACCTGGTGAAAAAAAATCTTTTTTCACTAAATGAGAAGCATCCAATGTAATTACTTTATCTACCATTTTTAATAATAGACATACTAAATAAAATTCTTAGGAGACACCATCAAAAAAAGAGAGAATGTAGGAGGCTAGGGGGTGAGCTTTGCCACCTAGGCGAAGCTCATAGATCCGAGAAGCCAGCGAAAAAATATTTTGAGGCTGATGAATCAAGTCTTCTAAACAATTTTTAAGAATTTTGCTATCCATCTGGCCTTCTTCGATCAAAATAGTGGCTGATTTTTCCTTCAAAAATAAAGCATTTTTCAACTGATGTTGATCTGCGGAATGTCGCAGAGGAACCAAAATCGTGGCCCTGCCCACGCAGGATAGTTCTGCAAGAGTTCCAATGCCCGCTCGGCTGATGACAATATCTGCCCATTCATAAGATTGGTCCATTTCATCCAAAAAAGGGACCACCTTAACGTGTTGGACGCCATTATACAAATTTTTTAGATCATGAAAATCTTTTTGTCCTGACTGATGAATCACAGAAAGAGGCCAGTTGGTTTTTGTTAAAAGAGTTTGGCTGACAACTTTGTTGAGCAAAGAAGATCCTTGACTGCCTCCCAAAACAAGCAAGTGCACAGTATCCCTAGTATCCCTCGGCTCTTTTTGTTTTGCCTGTATGCTGGCTATGGAAGATCGTACAGGAAAAGCAAATTTTACTTTTCTTTTTGAATATAAATATTTTTTTGTTTCCTCAAAGACAACAATTGCCTCATTGACAAAACGGGACAGCCATCGATTGCTCAAACCCGGAACAATATTTGGTTCCCAGATGATTGTTTTTTTTCGTAAAAAAAAACTTGCCAATAGCAAGGGGCCACTCACTGCACCTCCTGTCCCAAAAACAAGATGAGGCTGAATCTTTAGAATCAGCTTCAAAGCTTTTAGCAGTGAGTAGGGAAGCAAAAAGAAAGTTTTTACTTTTTCCTTCCATGGCACGTTTTTTCTCAAGCGACCGACAGAAAAAAGGTGACAACGAAAAGGATATTTTTCATAAATTTTTTTTTCTAGATCTGAAAACCCATGAACACATTCTATTTCAATGGACGAATGCTTTTCTTTTAGAGCTTCAGCAAGGCAAAGAGCAGGTAGAATATGTCCTCCTGTTCCTCCTGCCACGATTAATATTTTTTTCTTTTCTTGATTCATGCTAAGAACGCAGTGATCCCTTCTGCCACTAATAAACAAAGTAATTATGTTTTTCTATATTAATCAACCAGCCAAAGAGCATAAAATTACAAACCAAAGCACTTCCCCCATAACTCATAAAAGGCAAAGTCAGACCCTTTGGTGGAAAAACCCCTAAATTCACTCCTATATGAGTCATCACAGAGAGAGCAAAGATCATGATCAAGGAAAAAGCCAACACTTTTTTTAATATATCTTCTGTCTTGAGAGTAATTTTGAATCCATAATAAATTAACAAACCATAAAGGGTGAGAAGAATAAAAAAACCAAGGAAGCCTGTTTCTTCTCCCAAAACCGCTAAAGTGAAATCTGTGTGAGCCGCTGGTAGGAAAAACAATTTTCCTTGTCCTTGCCCAAATCCAGAACCGAACATCCCTCCTGAGTAAAAACTCACCATACTTTGAATCACCTGAAACCCCGTCTCTAAGGGATCTGCCCAAGGATCCAAAAGAGCTTTTATTCTAGCCAGTCTATAGGGGGTGAAAATCACCATGAGGTAAGCTCCTAGGCCAGCCAAGAGTAAAGAAAGAACTATGTACCGATTTTTGAGTCCCAAAACAAATACAACACTCAAAGACAAACAAAAAAACAAAACAATGGTTCCAAAGTCAGGTTGCAAAGCTAGAGCCAGCAAAGGCAAACTGAAAGAAAAAATAGGAAAGATCCAAAACAGATAATGATTTCTAAATAACTTTTGATCCTTTAGGGCTATCAAATATATGAAAGCAAAAGCAGAGGTAATTTTAAACAATTCAGATGGTTGAAAACGAAAACCAAAAGGAAGATCAAGCCATCTTCTGGCTCCTCCAGCGGAAACTCCCACATTGGGAATTAAAGTAGCTACCAAAAGCAGGACAGAAAGAACCCACAATCCAATTCCCAAAAATCGAGCCCAGCGACTGGAAAGACTGGCAATAAAAAAAAGTCCAAACAAACCAATGATTGAAAAAAGGATTTGTTTCTTAAAGAAAAATAAACCGTCCCCATATTTTTCTATAGAAAAAATATAACTGGCACTATAGACCTGAACCAATCCAAAGCCGGTAAAAAATAATACTAGCAACAAAATTTTTCTATTCAGCGAACTGTGAAAAAAAGATAAATTCATTGCAAAGGTCGGGTTATTTCGTTGAGATTAAAACTCTGTTGGCTTATTCAAAGTCTGTAAAATCCAAATCATCTGTTTCGGGAGGTGGTTCTTTTTCGGTGTCTTCTATTTCGAATTCATCTTCGTCATCTATGTCTCCTTCGTCACCACTATCTTCAAAAGGATCATAATCTTTGCTTTGTGATATCCCCTGTGCTTGTAAAGAAGTGATGTAATCTCCAATGTGAATGGGGTTTTTCATGGAAGTCACCAAGGCCGTTGAAAAACGATCTTCCGTATGAACAATTTTCAGTTCACCCACTTTAATATCATAAGCGTAGTAAAAAGTATCTCGAACCGAATCATTTGCCCGCACTTGGTACATTTGACCAATGGAAAACCCGTTATTGGAGCCTCGATTCAAATAAACAAAGGCATAAGGGGCTCCTTGTTCTCTTTGGCCCAGCACTACCGGCACTCCTATGATTTGGGCTTCACCAGTTCCAGTGATACCTGTTTTTTTGAAATTAAATTCCGCGACAGGGCCTCGCAAAACATGAGCTCCTACAGTGATGGGATTGAGAGACTTTGTGACTTCAGCTTCGTAAAGATCGAAAGATGATTCCAGTCGGCCGATCACTTTGATCTCGCCCTGCACTTCTACTTCGTGGCCAAATGGTCCCCTGACACCGAACTTTTTAGGATTCAATCTACCCAAGTCCTTTACTACCGTCATTCTTTCTCCCGGATTGGCAGGATCATCCATTTCGACAATCACTCTCTGACCAAAACTGGCCCATGTGCCGTGCTCTTTGTTGTCTTTAATGACTCCTTGGGGAAAAATAGGATCTGAAGTCATATAATAACCCAGAGGAGATAAAAAAGATTTTTCAATGTTTCCAAAATCAAACTTTACATCCTCATCTTTTTCCTCTTCCGAAAACAATTTAATGGGAGGCAAGCTACTTGGAAAATTGTTCAAGACTGGTTTCTTTTTTACAGAAGAGGGGACTTGTATTTTTTGTCCTTTTAAAAACTTGGGAAGGCCTTTTGGTTTTATGGGAGCCAGCGGAGAGCCTGTGCCAGGTTGTTGAACCAGCCTCAAGGAGGGAGGGCTAGCTTCTGTTCCCTGTATAAAACCTATATTGTTTCCGGGCCTAATGAGGTGAGGATTTTGGATAGAAAAATTCACCGACCACAGCTTGGGCCAGTAGTTAGGAGCCCCGAACAACAATCGACTAATATCCCATAAGGTATCTTTGTCTTGGACGACATAGACGTCAGCCGTTTGGTTATTAATGATTTGTTCCCATTTTTCACCGGAAACTGGTTGGCTATAATATTTTTGATAGATATCAAATAACTCTTGTTCGTAAGAGTCTGTTTCATCTTTTTCGCCTTCGCTCTCTGCACTGAGTTCTGTATCCAAAGTGTATGAAGGATCAGAACCTAGTTCACTATCTTCGTCGCCTGATTCGGAAATCACATCGTCTGCATTTTCATCATCAAATTCGGAAACCACATCGTCTGCATTTTCATCATCAAATTCGGAAACCACATCGTCTGCATTTTCATCATCAAATTCGGAAACCACATCGTCTGCATTTTCATCATCAAATTCGGAAACCACATCGTCTGCATTTTCATCATCATTATTTCCTTCTTCCCCTTCTATCAAATCTTCATCTGCAAAAACTTCTTCACCATTTTCTTCTGCAGCCAAACAGTAGGTGGACGGAATGGCAAACATGGCTAGAGTCAGAAGTAGTAGGTAATTTTTTCCCATAATCTGTTTCAAAAATAGTACTCCGTTTTTTCCCATTATAACTTTTTATAAAAAAAAGTCCCTCTCAAGCTTACTTTTTGTCACTTTTCATCAAGACGGGCATCACTTTTGCTGGTGAAAATGATTGTGATTGTGCTTCTAATTTTAGTTTTTATTATATTATGCGTTAATCCACTATCCATCCTTTCTGGTTTTGAACCCGTTTACCGATGGCTTCACCAATCCTGTCTGCAAAAAATTCAGGTACATGAAAATGTATTAAATCCCATTTATTCCGCTCTTGTTTGCGGAGAAAATATACCTGAGGGAAGCATAAGAAATCTTTTCACTTCCGTGGGTATCATCCACCTTCTGGTTATTTCCGGGACCCATCTCATTTTTATTGAGAAGATGTGGAAACTTTTGCCAGAGTTTCGTTTTCGGGACTCTTTGTTAGCTGGTTTTCTCTTACTGTATGCCCTGACAGCAGGCTTAAGACCTCCCATCCTAAGAGCCTTGTTCTCTTTGATACTGACTCGGGTCATCAAAAAATGTAAATTATTTTGGTCTCCCTACCTGAGAGTCCAGATGAGCGGTTTGCTCTGTCTACTTTGTCAAAGTTCTTGGGTACATTCTTTATCTTTGCAACTGAGTTGGACCGCAAGTTTTGGAATGTGCAACCGAAAATTATCAAGACTGACATCTTGTTGTCTAACTTATCTATTAATTTTGCCTATCATCAGTCGATGGGGTGGCTCTCACCCCATGAGCGTTTTGGTTAACTGGCTTATCGCTCCCTTGGCTTCTTGTGTTTTGCTTCCCTTATCCATTTTAGTCATTCCTTTTCCATTCATTCGTTTTCTGACCGACTCATTATGGGAATTGCTATTTTATATCTTGGATAAACTAAGACCCTTGGTGGAAAATAATACAATATGGATGGCTTCTTTTGACACGTTTCAAACCTGGATGTACATATCTGGCCTATTCATTGGTTTTAAAATCTATGGCATATATGCCAACAGAAGGGAGTGTGATTAGGAATGAAAAAATATTTTATTATTTTTGTATCCCTTTTTGTTTTTGTTTTTTCTATTTCAGCAATTGCTCGTTCTGCCGAGTTGATTATTTGGTCTGTGGGCCAAGGGCAAATGGTTACCTATTCAGACGATGATTATTGTATTCATTTTGACATGGGCGGGGAAAAATTTCCTTTAAAAAAAATATTTCAAGAGTGTAGTAAAAAAGAAAATCAAGTCTTTTTTTCCCATTGGGACTGGGATCACATTAATTTCACAAAAAAACTCATGAGGCTGCTATCTTCTTTTTGTCGTATTAACTCACCTGGAGGAATAGGCAGTGAGAGCAAACAGAAATTTCTTTCTGGAGTGCCTCAGTGTGAAGAAGTTCCTAAAGATATTTTTAAAGAAATCATATTTTCATTCGACTTAAATACAAATAAAAAATCAACATCTTCTAACAAACACAGTAAAGTTGTTGTGATTAAAAATCGTGTATTGGTTCCTGCTGATTCACCGGGTTCATCAGAGCCTTTTTGGCAAGAAAAAATCGAAGCCCCCATTGAGATATTAATCCTTTCACATCACGGTAGCCGATTTTCGACAAGGGAGAGTTTACTTGAACATCTTCCCAAACTGAAGATGGCAATCGCCAGTGCTAGACGAAAAAGATATGGACACCCCCACCCTTTGGTCAAAGAGAGACTCGCCAAAAAAGGAGTGCCACTCCTGAGCACCGAAGACTTCAACAACATCCGCATCCCCCTCCCCTCTAAAGAATAAGCCACAAATTATTTGCTCCATGGACTTAGTTAAAATAAAAGAAGAAACATCACTCGAAAAACAAGAAGCAATTCAAAGACAAGAACCTAGATACGATAACGTCTAGGTATTCAAGAAAGGCACAGTGGCTGAACCTTGGCCTACAGGAAAAGAACTGTGGGAGGATAAGGATGTGCAGAAAGAAATAAAAGCCTCCCTAAATATACCATCAGTGCATCTGGTTGGTCGTATGTTTTCTTTCTTGTCTTAGTAGCTGCTCTTACATGGTTACCTGCTGGCTTAATCACCAAATATATTCCTGTTGAAGACGAAATTTATAAGCAACTGATCAAAATAGTTATTTCTACATCTGTTGCTATATTGTTATGGGCGATTAGCCGACACAGATGGATCATCAAGTGGATATATCCAAGAATTGACGACAATTTTTATTGGAAATGTACAGAGTTGGAAAATAAATCTATATTGATGACTCTCAAATTATTGCTGCAGAGATTATTATACCCAGATCAGAAATAATTACTTTTGGAAAATTCAACAAAAAGATTTATGAACATTTTTATGAGAAAGCAGATTCTAAAGATTGATCCAATTACTTTTTTATCTTGGTAAAAGCTTTTAGTGTTTTCAAATACGAAGATAGGTAATGGCGAGAATGAATAGACGAGTTTAGAACTGTTTGTTTAGAGTTGTTTACTTCAGAATTCCTTGTTTGTAGCTTGTAATTTTTTCCTTAAACGAAAAAATTCTTCTTCGGAAACAGTCCGATCCTCTTTATCACCATTATCAAAAATTAGCTCGCAACTTATCCAAAGAATCTTTTTTCTAGAAAGAACACCGTATAAAATCCCAATTGGAAATAATATAATAGATATAAAAATACCTAACATAGTAAATTTCTTAGTCATTTTAGTATGTAGTTGATTTATTTCTACTAAACATTTCATGCTATAAGTATAGTGGTATTATTATAAATTTCCTATATTTATATATGACACTCTTTCTTGATACAATGCCTCATCTCTTTTCATTCAAGCAATAAAACGCCACTTTCCTCATTGAGATTACCTAAAATTCTAGAAGCCCAAGAAAAGATAAAAGAGGCTGAGAGAATACTACTCCATGTTTGATTATTTTTAGATGAAATTAACATAGTCTATAGATCATTTAGACTTTTACTTTATTGAAGCTAATTTCCGATCATTAATGCTTTTTGTATATGACCGAGATAATACTTGTGCTTGTGCTATTTGATTTTTGGTCATTTCTTTTGATACAAGATTTCTATATTTCATACTCTCAGGAGTACCATGTGAAGCTACTATATTAAGCCAAGCGTAAGAAAAGATATAGTCCTGAGGCACTCCTACTCCTTTGTAGTACATGAATCCTAACAACGCTTGAGCCTCTGCATTTCCTTGGATGGCGGCTTTTTTAGTCCATTCAAAAGCTCTCTTGTAGTTTTGAGGTACTCCTTGCCCTTCGAAGTACATTGCTCCTAACCACTCTTGAGCCTTTGCATTTCCTTGAATAGCTGCTTTTTCAGTCCATTCAAAAGCTCTCTTGTAGTTTTGAGGTACTCCTTGCCCTTCGAAGTACATTACTCCTAACCACTCTTGAGCCTTTGCATTTCCTTGAATAGCTGCTTTTTCAGTCCATTCAAAAGCTATCTTATTATCTTGAGGCACTCCTTGTCCTCTGAGGTACATTGTTCCTAGATTATATTGAGCCTCTGCACTTCCTTGAAAAGCGGCTTTTTTAGTCCATTCAAAAGCTCTCTTATTGTCTTGAGGCACTCCTTGCCCTGTGGAGTACATTACTCCTAACCACTCTTGAGCCTTTGCATTTCCTTGAATAGCTGCTTTTTCAGTCCATTCAAAAGCTATCTTATTATCTTGAGGCACTCCTTGTCCTCTGAGGTACATTAATCCTAACAACTCTTGAGCACCTGCACTTCCTTGAATAGCTGCTTTTCTAAACCACTTAAAAGCTATCTTATTATCTTGAGGCACTCCTTGTCCTCTGAGGTACATTGTTCCTAGATTATATTGAGCCTCTGCACTTCCTTGAATAGCTGCTTTTTTAGTCCATTCAAAAGCTCTCTTATTGTCTTGAGACACTCCTTGCCCTTCGAAGTACATTGCTCCTAACAACAGTTGAGCCTCTGCACTTCCTTGAAAAGCTGCTTTTTTAAACCACTTAAAAGCTATCTTATTGTCTTGAGGCACTCCTTGCCCTTTGGAGTACATTAATCCTAACAACGCTTGAGCCTCTGCACTTCCTTGGACGGCAGCTTTTCTAATCCACTTAAAAGCTCTCTTGTTGTCTTGAGGTACTCCTTGCCCTTCGAAGTACATTAATCCTAGAGCATATTGAGCAAGTTCATGTCCTTGGATGGTGGCTTTTTTAAACCACTTAAAAGCTATCTTATAGTCTTGAGGCACTCCTTGCCCTTCGGAGTACATTGCTCCTAACAACGCTTGAGCCTCTACATTTCCTTGAAAAGCTGCTTTTCTAAACCACTTAAAAGCTATTTTATAGTCTTGAGACACTCCTTGCCCTTTGAAGTACATTAATCCTAACAACTCTTGAGCCTTTGCATTTCCTTGGATGGCGGCTTTTTTAAACCACTTAAAAGCTCTCTTATTGTCTTGAGGCACTCCTTGCCCTTTGTAGTACATTAATCCTAACAACACTTGAGCCTCTGCACTTCCTTGGACGGCAGCTTTTTTAAACCATTCAAAAGCTCTCTTATTATCTTGAGGCACTCCTTGCCCTTTGGAGTACATTAATCCTAACAACGCTTGAGCCTCTGCACTTCCTTGGACGACAGCTTTTTTAATCCATTCAAGAGCTATTTTATAGTCTTGAGGCACTCCTTGCCCTTCGAAGTACATTAATCCTAACAACTCTTGAGCCTCTACATTTCCTTGAAAAGCTGCTTTTCTAAACCACTTAAAAGCTATTTTATAGTCTTGAGACACTCCTTGCCCTTTGAAGTACATTAATCCTAACAACTCTTGAGCCTTTGCATTTCCTTGAAAAGCTGCTTTTCTAATCCATTCAAAAGCTCTCTTATTGTCTTGAGGCACTCCTTGCCCTTTGTAGTACATTAATCCTAACAACACTTGAGCCTCTGCACTTCCTTGAAAAGCTGCTTTTTTAAACCACTTAAAAGCTATCTTATTGTCTTGAGGCACTCCTTGCCCTTTGGAGTACATTAATCCTAACAACGCTTGAGCCTCTGCATTTCCTTGAATAGCTGACTTATAAATTGGTAAAGACTTTATAGTATTAAGCTCAGCTATACTCTCTAACGACAAGCTAAAAGAAAGAAGCAAAGCTAAAATTAAATATGCTTTCATATATCCTATTTATCGGATATGAGAAATAAAGCTGAACTGATTTATCTAAAAAATAAAGTTTCGTAAGTATTCTACTATCGAAACCCACTATTACATGTAGAAATATTAAATATAGTTATAAACAAGTTTTTGATTACATGATTAAGGTTAGTACTCGTTCTAAATAATGAGATGGACGGAACTCGAACATCTTCCCAAACTGAAGATGGCAATAGCCAGTGCTAGACGAAAAAGATATGGACACCCTCACCCTTTGGTCAAAGAGAGACTCGCCAAAAAAGGAGTGCCACTCCTGAGCACCGAAGACTTCAACAACATCCACATCCCCCTCCCTTAAAGAATAGACATGATTTTTCTTTACAAGAATCATGTCAAAACATTTGTAAATGGTTTAGAAATAATTAAATTTTTTAATTGTCAATTGAGCTATTAAAGAATACCATCCTAAACAAAATAATAAATTTAAAAAAGAAGTACAAAAATTTGGTTATTATTTTATGTCATATACTTTTGAAAATTTATCTCCATTAGATTTTGAAGAAATAGCAATTGATTTGCTAAATGAACATCTAAAAATATCTCGAATGGAAACATTTAAAGAAGGAAAAGACTGGGGAATTGATAGTAGATTTACTGATTCTTCTGGAAAAATGAATATTATTCAATGTAAGCGATATAGTAAGTTTTCAGACTTAAAACACGCCCTTAAAGAAGAAGAAAAAAAAATAAATGATTCACGCAAACAGGAAAAATTACCTCAATCTTTCAATTATATTTTAGCTACTTCTTTAGGGCTAACTCCTAAAAATAAAGCAGCAATCAGAGAATGCAATTCTTATATTACAAAAGATCAAGATATTTATGGAAGAGATGAATTAAACAATTTAATTAAAAAATATCCTGAAATTGAAAAAAGACATTTTAAATTATGGATAGGTAATACTACTGTTTTGGAAGCCATTTTGAAAAAAATTGTGCACCAAGATATATATAATCAAAGTCTTTTCGAAAAAGATTCCATAAAAAATAAAATAAAATTATATGTTGAAATAATAGATACACATTTAGCTGAAAAAATTCTTCAGGAAAATAATTTTTGTATTATCTCAGGGGCTCCCGGAGTAGGAAAAACAACTTTAGCTCAAATGCTATTACTTAAATATTTAAATAAAAACTATACATTGGTTAAAATAACTCAAAATATCAGTAAAGCTTTTAGAATGTATTCTCCCAAAAAAAAAATGATATTTTATTATGATGATTTTCTTGGGACTACCTTTTTAAAAAATCATTTAACAAGAAATGAAGATTCTCAAATTGTAGATTTTATTAAAAAAATTAAAGAAGATAAAGAAGATAAAGAAGATAAAGAAGATAAACCGAAAAAGTTTATACTAACAACAAGAGAATATATACTTAATCAAGCATTTGAAACATATGAAAAATTCAGACACTCAGATTTACCATTAAGCAAATATATTCTAAAATTAGAAAACTATAGCCTACAGGATAAAGCAAAAATTTTATTTAATCATCTATATTTTTCAGAAATAGATAAAAGGTATTCAAAGAATCTACTAATCAACAAAAAATATCGAAACATAGTTAAACATGAGAATTTTAATCCTAGGTTAATAGAATTTATGGTGAAGAAAAGTATTCTCAAAGATGTTAATTATGATAGTTATAGTGATTGGTGTATGAAAAATTTAGATAATCCTGAAGAAATTTGGAAACATGCTTTTGACAACATTGCATCACATTCTCAAATTTTATTGTACTATTTATTAACAACTAAATCAATGTCTTCATCGTATAAAATCCTCAAATCCCATTTTAATCCATTTTATGAGAGATATTGTTACAAAATCAACTCATCTTTTATTTCAAATGCTTTCAATAAATCAATAAAAGAAACTGAAAATTCATTTATTTCTTTAAAAAAAGATAAAGACTCTCAAGAGATTCATATCAAATTTATAAATCCATCTGTTAATGACTTCTTAGAATCTCTCATAAAAGACGATAAGATACTTTCAAAAAGAATAGTCCAGATATGTTGTCTTCCATCTCAGATGGGTAAAATATTAACCATTATTGATAGTAAGAATAAAAATGCTATATTAGATATGCTTGAAGATAAAGAAATTCAAGAGTCGATTTTAAAATTAATAAACAAAACACAAAATGATATAAAAGATGCATTTAGGCACAATATTTTTTTTATTATTTTTAATTCTGTGTCTGATATATTTATAAACTCCAGTAATGATTTTTTAGAGAATTTTTTAAATAATTTTATGAAAAATTTAAGACCTCCAATGTCTAAAAGAGCTGTTTCTTTAGGTGAATGTCTGAGTTGTTTAGATATATTCGAAAAGAAAAAAGTATTGTATTTCGGAAAAAAAGAAGAGCTTTTAAAAAAAGCTAAAATGGCTTTTTGTACTAATATAGATTTGGAAAACTTTGTGTTAGTAAAAAAATTTATGGATAAATTTTCTGCGATTATAGACGAGCAAACTAAAAACAAAGTCATTGAAGAAGCTGAAAAAATAATGCAATACTGGAATGAAGAAGCAAGCAGTTTTGATACATCCGAAGAAATAAGAGATTTAGCTGATCAAATACATGAAATAGAAGAAACATTCAATATTGAAGGATACAGTGAAGAATTGAAAGAATTAGCTGATCAAAAAGAAGAAGAAGAAGAAGATCTAACACTAAAAGACTACGATGAACCTTATATAAATCAGCATATAGCAAAAAAATCTTCTATCTCTGATGAAGACTTAGACAAAATGTTTGAAAAGCTTCCAACATAAACTATTTTTTCATTTTTACCACCATATAAAGTTAATATTTCTTTATTTAAAATAAATCATAAAATTTATTTTACTCTTAAAAATCCCGATGTTTTCAAAGGATAAAAAATGATGGAGATGAATGGATGAATGTAAGACTGCTTGTTTGAAGCTATTTGTCTCATAACTTCTTTTTTACGTAACATCAGAGAGGTCTACCCAGGCTCTAAGGAAAGTTATTTCCCATTTGAATCGTTGTATTTAGAAAAAGATATGAAAGTCAATCTATCAAGTCTTCTTTTTAATGTCTTATAGTTATTATTGCATATTTTTTTAATGATTGATGAGTCGATACCTAAATCTTCAAGAATTCTAATCTGAATTAACCCTTCTACGAATTCATTAATGCAATATATATCATTCCCCTTCATAGATGCAAACTCTTTATCAGGATTGTAATGAATAACGTAATTTCTTGTATCTCTTATTTTTTTAAAAATATCTGTAAATTTTTTCTGATCTGAACAATACTTTTCAATTTTACCTTTAAACATTTTTTCCATAATTTTTTCAAACTTTTCTCCAGCATTTTTATGAAATCTTTGGCAATAAGCTTCTGAGACTTGCATTAAATTTGAAAATTTATCTTCAGCAAATCGCTTATTTTGTGCTTTTGATAATAAATAAAGATATAAAGCTGGTTTTGTTAAATCTAAAATTTCAAGCCATTTATTTATAGTAGTTTCAAAATCTTCGATTTCACAAAAATACAAAAGTATGGGGTAATAAAATTTATTTATTTTCGTTTTAAATGGACGGCTTTCGTAGAATAATGAACCTTTTTCACCGGGAAATTCATCAGATTTTAATTGTATATTTTTTATGCATACTGTTTCATCCATAACAAAACAAAGGAATAAAACTATCTTATTAGCTATTCCTATAAAATCATCAATATCCTTTGGCTCAGATGATTGTAGAGTAATCTTTTTTTCTTCTTTTATAGTAATTTCTTTACTGTGATCAGAAGAAAAAGATAGATGGAATGAAAAAGAGATAGCCATATCATTTTTGAGCTTATAATCGACACTATCTAAAGATTTGCATCTATATATTTTTTCATTTCTATTTTCACCGTTTTCAGTTGAAATCCCTGTTTTTTCAATCCAGTGATTAAGACCATCAACAGAAAAAGTAAATGAGTTGATTTTTATATTTTTACATTTAGGATCAAAAACAAAAGTTTCAAAAACTCTTCCAACCCTATATTGACGTATATTAAATTCATTACGTATACGAACTCCTATTTCTACACACTTTTCTAATAAGACACTATCCCCTTCGTTAAGATTTCCTAAAATTCTATCTTTTTGAGGAAAAGCACTATTCTCAAGTTTTAAAGTTGCTAATCCACTATTCTCAAGTTTTAAAGTTGCTAATCCACCATTCTCAATAAATAAAGTGCCTTGAAATTTCTTGTTTCGATTGTCATCAAACCAAAATTGGCCTCTTTTTTCGTATTTGTCTGTGATTCTCATTCTATTACTAAACCAACATTTCTACTAACATCCACATTCCCTCCCCTAAGAAATCAAAATATTTTGAAGCTCTTCCGAAAATAGATAATTGATTCTTTTTTTTTGTGAAGCCATTCGTTCTTTCCTCCTTCTCCTGAAAGTAACTCATTGTCAATCAAATTATTTAGATATTGATCATCTAGTCAGCAATATTATTTCAAAAAACGCTTTAAATTCCAATACAAACTAAAAGGGGTAATAAATGAATACTCTCAATGTGTTTTGGAAGATTTTCATAAACAGAAGTTTCTTCCCAATCTTGATACCCCATTTGATCAGAATAGAGCCGTAGAAAAATTGATACGCCATTCGTCTCTGATGCTGCCATCTCCTAATAGATTTTAAAGCTCTACCCACCTCTACTATTATTCAGCCAAAGAAACTCACTCCTAAAAGAGCTTCACTCCTAAATACTAGTAAAAATAGGTTTTTTATAACTACATAAAATAAATGATAATATATATATAATATAGCTTTTGACTACTTAATTTTTTTGTAGTATATTGATTACATATGAACTGCTTAAAGTGCTATAAATTGATAGTGGAAAAAACCATCTACGGCCTCCACATAAATTGTTACCACGAATGGTTTAATCTCACTGAGCCACAAACAAGATTTAATAAGTTGGATCCAAAAAAAGCAGATTCTTCTTCAAACTACTCTAGTATAAAAAAAAACAAAAATACTTTTTATCATGGCCGATATCGTAAATACTCAGCTCAATTGGACTCAACACAATATATTTTAAAAATTCAGGAAGAAGAATTTCCAGAATTACCAGCAATAGAATATATATGCAATAAAATGGCTACCCTTCTTAATTTAAAAGTTCCCGATTATTATCTAATTAAATTTGATACAGACGAAGATAATCAAAACATAGACTCAGCACAAGGTTTAATGACATTTGTAACAAGAAATTTTATGCAAGATCATAAAGGTACATTCAATCACATCTATAAATTTTTACCAAGAAATTCTCACAGCTATAATTGTAAAAATATAATACAGGTAATCCAACAACAGACTGGCAAATTAGCTGATGTGGAGAGGTTTGTTGAAATATGTCTTTTTGATGCACTTATTGGAAACAATGATCGACATGGAAGAAACTTAGGAATAATCGACACGGGTGCAAATAAACAATTAGCGCCCATGTATGACAATCCTTCCTTTCTTGGTACGGAAAAAGATGCATTAATGGGAGCGCATTTTAATCCAAGTGGTTCCATTTGGACTTCTTGCTCCAAAGAACCAAAAGTATTAGATTACATCCAAGAATTTCAAAAATTAGGCCTCAAAAAGTCTTGTCTAAATTTCATCAAAAAAGTAAAAAATCAATTTCCAAAACTAATAGAAGAAGTAGAAATATCACAAATATCACAAAGAAGAAAAAAAGCTTTTACTAACTTATTAAAAAATCGATTAAAGGATTTTGAAAATGTATAAATCTGTGGATGTTTATTTACAAAAAAGAGAAACTCGACAGTACGTAGGACGACTCAGTAGGCATAAAGGAAAATTTATTTTCGAATATGATGAAAAATATATGCATAACGATCACCCTATAGCCTTGGGACCAGATTTACCTGTGTATAAGAAAACACACCGTTCTTCAAAACTGTTTCCTTCATTTGAGGACCGAATCCCACTAAGAGCAAACCCAGCTTATGAAGAATATTGCCAGTCTGTTGGTATCAGTCCTTCTGAAAAAGATCCTTTAGTGTTACTTGCAACGTTAGGACAAAGAGGCCCTTCTTCTTTTATTTTCGCTCCCGGATTTGAAAATCAATCTTTTTCAAAAGAAGATCTAAAAAAGTTCCGAAAAAAATTAAAACTCTCTATTAGGGATTTTTCTAAACTGTTTGACATTTCTTCAGCCACCATCTACCGAATTGAGAATAACAAAACAAGTGGCAAAAATATTTTAAAACAGATAGAAATTTATTCTAAATATCCCAAAATAGCTCTCGATAAAATCAAACTTACAGGAATTAGAATAAAAGATCAAAAAATAGACTTCGTTGAAAGTTTCTTTAAATCAAAAAACTTTAGAAAATAGTAAAACCATAGCGGGATGGACGGAACTCGAACATCTTCCCAACCTGAAGATGGCAATCGCCAGTGCTAGACAAAAAAGATATGGACACCCTCACCCTTTGGTCAAAGAGAGACTCGCCAAAAAAGGAGTGGCACTCCTGAGCACCGAAGACTTCAACAACATCCACATCCCCCTCCCCTCTAAAGAATAAACCTTGATGAAGGAGCTTTATATATTTCTGATCTATCCCTTATTCAAAATTTCTTCAACAATTCGATGAACTATACCACCTGTAGCATCTTGAGAAATTTTAAAGTACCAATTTTGCCTTAAATCTTGAGTGACAGCTTTACACCAATCATTCATAAAACTCCATTTTTGAATATCTCGCTTCTTTTTAATACCTTTCACTTCAAGAATAATATGATCTCCATTAGCAAGCCAGATGATAAAATCAGGAATATAAACTCTTTGTTTTCCTTTTTCATCAATGTAATCAATTTCAAATCCCAAATGATCGTTTTTCACCCAAGCAACGACATCTTTATTTTTATCTAACTCCCTTGCATGGGAGCGCTCCCAACCACTATCTACAACACATAAATTCATATGTGTTTTTTTAAAAATATCTGTAGATTTTTTTGTCCACCATTCTTGGCAATCTTTTGTAGAAGAGAATTTTGGTTGGTCGTAAATGACATTTAATTCCTCAACAGAATCTTTTCGAATAAGGCCAAAAACTTGATTTACAATTTCATTCATTTTTATCATTACTATCAAATCTTTTCGTTCTTTTTCATATTCAGGAATTATTTTAAATTTATGAGATGCTATAAATGTCTCAACTAAAGAAAAAATTTGTTTAATAGCTTCTTTTTTTAAAATTTTGTTCTGCCAATCTAAATCTATTCTTTCATATATTTCACTAGTCATCTTAAGTATCAGTGTTTGCATACGATCAGGCTTATAATTTTTCTCAAAGAATTCTTGTAAATCGGTGATTTGAATGTCCTCATATCGAGGTTTATTATTGATAACTGGTGCTATTTCATTTATCAGAGGGATGTTTGAAACATCGACTGTAAATGTTTCCATTTTTTTAAAATTAATCTTTAATACTGGTTTTAATTCACGTTCAATTTTTTTAACATTTAGCCATGCAATTTCATATTCAATTTTTTTAGGCTCGGGAAATATTGCACTTTTTAGCGTTTCAGGCTTAAAATGATCACTATCTCCTTCTTGAGGTAAGTAGGTAAAAGGAACACCTAAAACACTTACATATTCTGGATCAAACATACCTTCTTCGTTTAATTCATAGGAAGTCCGTCTTAAACCTCGTCCAACGGTTTGTTCGCAAAGAAGCTGACTACTAAAAGCCCTAAGCCCCATGATATGAGTAACTGTTTTACAATCCCATCCTTCAGATAACATAGCAACTGCAATAATATGGTGAATATATTGTCCGCACTTATCTATTTTTCCTACAGTATAAAGCTTGTCTAAAATCTCTTCCTGATAAGCTTTATTTGATCCTGTTGCCTTTTCCACACTATCTTGAAGATTAGAATAAACCTTTATCATTTTACTCGAATCGTTGAACTGATTAGCTACAGAAATATTATTTTCTTTAAAACTAAATTCAATTCTATCTGCTGTCTCTTTTCTGTTAACAATAGAAATCATAACAGGTGGCCTAAATTGATCTACTTTTTTACAATTATCTTTCCACTGATGAAATTTTTTATCCCAATCATGAGAAAGATGAGCATAGGCAATTTTAACAATATCAGGTAAAGATTCAGACTTGTTTGCTTCTCTATTAAGATCAGAACGAACTTCATCACTATCATAAATGTGATAAAGTCTTGCTTTTTTATTTTTTACATCTGTACTTGCATCGTCTCCAACAGCAAAGCGAGGAGTTTTTACAAGCCCTGCTTCAATAGCATCCGTTAATCCAAAATCACTAACAATCCATTTAAATAAATCCCTCTCGTCAGCTTTTTTTCCTGCAGGAGAGTAAGGTGTAGCTGAAAAATCAAAAATATTAATAATTCCTAACGTCCTGTTAATACGATCAAGTCCTTCAATCCATTTTGTAGCTTGCTCAACATCTGCCCTAGTGAGGTCATCAGTCTTTTTCACCTTTAATTCGCTTCTTGCTCTCCAAGCATGATGAGCCTCATCATTTATAACCACAATATTTTGATTAGTTAATGTCTCCAGAACTTCTTTTACATATGCTTCATTACTTTTTACTCCTCTTTTATCAACTAATTTTCTTTTGTTAATTTTTTCTTCTGTTTCCCATTGAAGTTGATGCCAGTTTTTTATAAGAACTTGTCCTTGATTTAGTTTGTCCATAAATTCATTTGGGACAATCTTAAATTCTTGATAATAATTATTACTACCAAGTTCCAATGCTGTTAATCGCCCTTTAACAGTTAGATTAGGAGCTACTACAAATATATTTTTTGAAAAACGAGTATCTCTCGGATAAGTAACTTTATTTAAAATTTGCCAAGTAATAACCATTGCCATAACAACAGTTTTTCCTGTTCCTGTTGCCATTTTTGCACATAGACGATTTAAAGTTTCATCTTTAGGGATATTGAGTCCAGTTTTTAAATGATCAGGAGCTTCAATTAGAAAAATTAAAGTCTTGATCGCTTCTAATTGACAAAAGAAAAAAGAATATTGTCTTCCGCAATCTTCAGGAGCTTGATGCCAAAATTTTAAAAGTCTTTTAGTTACTCCTGTGACTCCAGAGTATTTATTTTCTTCCCATTCTTTAATTCTGATACGTATTTTATTAACCAGAGGGATTTCAACAATAGTCCCATAATCGTCATAAGAACGAGTATCAGAGCTTGCAATAATATAGCTAGCTGGTCTACGTCCTTCTTCTAAAATAAATTCTTTTTTTGTTTTATCAAATTTCCAATGTCTATCAGGCTCTTTAAAAGGAAAGTTAACAATAAGTTTAGATATTGTTTTAAGAGATTTTGACATCTTTTAATCCAAAGCCTTAACAATAAGGCTTTCAATTCCTCTATCGTCAATTATTTTTACTGCTATCTTTTTGTGATTACCTAATTCAAACGGAATCGATTCTGTCCCTATAAATTTATTTATTAAATTTTCATCAATCTCTGCCCCTAAAGTTTTTTTTAATTTCGTCCAATCATGCTCATTACTTGAAATGGGAAAGAAAACTTGCCTAGGATAAACAGATCTTTCATCATAATTAGTGTCAAGCATCCACATAGCTATTTTATTTTTTCCACCCATCTCAATGGAATTTGTTGTTGTATTATAGTAGTCAAATCCCTCAACAATTACCTTATATTTTTCACCTTCTTCAATAATTTTTATATCAGGTTGACCTACAAGCCAAAAACTATTGCCTTTCGTTTTCTTTTTTAAATCATTTGTCAAAAGGTCACTATTCATTTGAACTTTTAAAACTGTTGTCCAGTCTAAATGTAAGTGATCTACATCTTTTCCAGCCTCAGGATCAAATTGAAAAGCACAGAAAATAACAAGCTTAGGGGAAAAGTTTTTTGCTTCTTTTAAAGCCTCTTCTATTTGTCTTTGTTCCAATGGAGCGTATTCAGAACCAAAACAAATAATAACTCTTTTTGGGTTTTCTTCATTAGTTTCACCTTCTGCATAAATATATTCAGTACCACTAATATACTCCAATCTTGTAAATGTAATATCACTAGATAATCCTTTTTTTCCTCTAATACCATTTATTTTAAGTTCTTCAAACCAAGTTTCTTTCAGAGAATTGTTTCCACCATTAAAGGGAGTAGCTGATAAGGATTCTACTTTATGAGCAGGGACAGCTTCTACTGTAAATGGACCAGTAACTCTTGCCTTTTTACTATCTTTTATAGGTTGATCATAAAGTATTTCTTCAGGAGCTGGCTCGTTATTAGCAATCGAACGTAAGGTAACATGAGGAACCGTTTCATAATTAAACCCACTACTTATACCTTCTTTTTCATTCTTTAATTCATAATAATCAAAGTTAGCAGTCATCAATCTTTGTTTTGCAAGAGCAATTGCTACACGAGAAGTATCGCAAGTGATCCATCTCCTTCCCCATTTTTCTGCTATATAAGCTGTGGTTCCACTTCCACAAGTGGGATCAAAAACTAAATCTCCTGGGTCTGTTGTCATCAACAGACAACGCTGTACGACTTTTGAAGAAACTTGTACAACATAAACAGATGATTGAACACCAGAAGTGTCGGTCCATGTTGCAGTTATTGCCGATTTATTAGATTCATTGTAGTATCTTTTAAAGAGTAAATATCTTCCTTTCGAGGTTAATCTATTAAGTGCTATGGCTTTTTCCAATTCTTTTTTGGAAGCCGACCAACCTTTTGGAGGTGCAATCCATTCTTTCCCCTTATATGTCAATGTAAATTTTCTATCTGGATTTAAAGATTGCAATTCTAAGGGGATTCTTGTATAAATTTCTTCAATATTTACAGGCAGAGGTTTTATTCTAAGTTTTTCATCCTTTCTTAAAGCAACCCTCCCTCTCTTACTGTCGTCATAAAAAAGCTCTAGTTTTTCCATGGATTTATTCGTAAAAATCTTATTATATTTCATAAATTTCTTATTTTTGCAAAACCATATTAAAAAATTGTACCCTTGTTCAGGAAGCTTAGATGCAGCAACTCTTCCTTGTCTTTTTCTAAATGGAATTAACCTGCAAAAATTTGATACACCAAATATTTCATCCATTAAATTTCTTATTAAATGAACATTTTCATCAGAGATTTGCACGAAACAAGAACCACTTTCAGTTAGTAATTCTTTTGCTAATAACAATCTATCTCTCATATAGGTCAAATAGGAATGAATACCTAATTCCCAAGTATCTCGAAAAGCCTTAAGTGTCTCAGGTTCAGCTGTTAAATCTTCATCTTTTTTGTCTTTAACATCTCTCTTGTTTGTGAAGGGTTGAAAGTTGGAACCATATTTAATTCCATAGGGAGGATCAATATAAATACATTGAACTTTTCCCGCCATTCCTTCTTTTTCAAGAAGTGAGTTCATAACTAAAAGAGAATCTCCAGCAATCATTCGATTGGACCAAAGCCTTTCATGCTTATAATATTCAGCTTCTTTGTCAGCAGAAATTTGGTTTTTAGGATCATGAAACAAAGACAATTGTTCGTAATCCACAGAATTTCTAGCCCTCACTGTTTCTATAATACTTCTTGGATCTATTTTTTCATGAACATGAAGTGATACACTTGGAACTTCAAACGATACTCTTTCTGCTTTTCCTGCCCACTGTAGCTCAGGGTCGAGATGAGGATCATATTTATATTTTTTTGTCCTAACTTTAGGTGCTTCTGTTTTTGAAGTTACAGTCCCAACATGAGGATTATTTTTTCTCTTTTTATCTTTGTGCTTATAAATTCCTATGGGTTTGGAAATGAAAGATTTTTTTGTTTTTTTTGATTTCATTTTTTATTTTGATTTTAAAGTTCAAGTTGTCGTGGTCTCAGGATGTCCATGTTGTTCTCTAGTAAATACTTTTCAATTAAATCTATCACATCTCTTTTTTCTTTGACAGTAGCAGAAGCATTTACTAAAACAGCTCTTTGCTCTGAAGCTTTCAGTCTATCTAAAATATTTTTAACAGTAGGATTTTCTGATTTTCTTGGTTGCATCATAGGACCAGAAGCATCTATTATTCTTTTTAAATTCCAAGGTAAATCATGATATTTCAGATTTTTCTTACGCACTACATTTCCTCCTTCTTTCACGCTATTATAAAGACCTACACTGAATCAACAGCAAATGCCGTGCCATATTAAAAATTACCTTTCTAAATCTTTGAAATCTCATTAAAATTTAATCCGCAACATTACTATTACAGCTTAAGAAAAAAATTAAATATGTTTGCAAACACCACAGGCTTAAAAATGGCGGGGTGAATGGGATTCGAACCTGTGGTCTCCGATATAGGGTAACTTAGCTTCAGATAAACATTTGTCAAACTTTCCTTTTGATCCCCCATGATAATGGGAAGTATAAGCTTCTGTGTAGCCTATTGAGATCTTAATAAAACCACTTGTTTTCTCACTTTGAATTAAGATATTCTTTTTCAATGAAGAAATTAATTTTATTATTAGCAATCAGCATATTGATTAGTTGCCAGACTGTGACTATATCGAATAAAAAATTTGAACTTGCTTCTTATCCAGATTATGAACAAACTCAATGGTTCTTTTTATGGGGAATATTTCCTCGAGTAAATGTAGTTGAACTAAACAGAATTTGTAAAAACAGAAAGATTAATCAAACTCAAACACTAGATACTTTTTTCAATCAATTAGTTACAAAACTAACTATAGGAATTATTATTCCAAGAACAGCAAGGGTCTGGTGTAAAAAATGAGATATTTAAGTCTAATAATTTCTTTATTTTTTCTTGTTTCTTGTCAAACAATTCGATTTGTAAAAAATAATAAATATTTAGAAAACATAGAAACCCAAAATATAGGAGTGTCAACCAAACTACATCATATAGGACTTTTGGGCTTGCACGAATATAGCGATCCAGTATCCGAGAAAAGAATTTGTGGATCTGACGAACATATTTATACTGAAACATATACGGGTTGGAAAGAATTTTTGATCAAATATTTTGGAGGTTTTTTATTGATACCTCTTTTCTGGAGTCCTCTTTCTGTGGATGTTGCTTGTATTTTTAAAAATGATTCTGATCATGATATCTCTTCAATAGATTTCGAAGAAGATGAATTTAATTTCAAAGTTTTAAAATTGAAACAAGGAAAAGCTTTGATTCAATTTATATCCAAAGTTCCTGAGGGATTTACAACCTTCACTGTTTTTAATAATAAAAAAATCGAAATTACAAAAATCAAATATAAAACAGCTATAATTATTTTCAATAATATAGAATTCAAAAAAAATAACACTTATACAGCTACTCTTATAAGAAATTAAGATAATGGATGATATAAAGCTCGGTCTAAATGGCGGGGTGGACGGGACTCGAACCCGCGGCCTCCGGCGTGACAGGCCAGCGCTATAACCAACTTAGCTACCACCCCAATAAAAGTGCATCCTGCAAAAGGAATCTCGTTTCGGTCAACTGCTTTATGAAAATAACCAAGCCTTTATAGATTCGTCAAACTTATCCTCATAGCCTATCCCAAAAAAGGCTGAATTCATAAAAAAAACTTAAGCTTGTATTCAAACACAAATAAACATAGTTTGTAGCCCATGTATAAGGGAGTACCGCAATTTCTTTGGCTGGATATGGAAATGTCCGGACTAGACCCCGAAAAGGAAGTCATTTTAGAAGTTGCCACTATCGTAACCGACTCTGAGTACGTAGAATTGGACTCCTATGACCGTATCATCAAACAAGACTCCAGCTACTTGGAAAAAATGGACAAGTGGAACACAAGACAACACAAAAAATCTGGACTCTATGAGATGGTCACAAAAGGCATTCCACAAAATCAAATGGAATTAGAATTAATCGATCTTGTAAATAAACATTTCGATGGTGAGAGAGTCATCTTAGCTGGTAATTCCATTTATCAAGATCGACTCTTTATCAAAAAACACCTCTTGGAATTTGAAAAAAAACTGCATTATCGCATGTTGGATGTTTCAGCTTGGAAAATCATTTTAAAAAGCCTGGGAATCACATACAAGAAGCAAAACAAGCACCGAGCCTTGGATGATATTCGTGAAAGCATTCAAGAAATGAAAGAATATTTCAGCTATCTAGACCAAAAGAGAATAAAAGAACATTCAAACAAAAAAACGCAAGCCTAGTATTTGTAACTATCTGGTTTGAAAGGTCCTGAGACCTCTACGCCTAAGTAATCCGCTTGCTCCTTGGATAAGTGAGTGAGACGAACACCCAATTGATCGAGATGTAAACGTGCAACTTTTTCATCTAATTTTTTAGATAATCTGTAAACGCCCACTTGATACTTATCCCTATTTTTCCACAAATCCATTTGTGCCAAAACTTGATTCGAAAACGAGTGGCTCATGACAAAAGAAGGATGCCCTGTTGCACAACCAAGGTTCACCAAACGCCCCTCAGCCAATACAATGATCTCGTGACCCCCAGAAACTTGATGCAAATCCACCTGTGGCTTGAGAGTGGATTTTTTACTATTCTTGTTCAACCAAGCCATATCAATTTCCAAATCAAAATGTCCAATGTTGCAAACAATGGCTCCGTTTTTCATTCGTAAAAAATGATCTTTGACAATGATATCTTTGCAACCCGTTGCTGTGACAAAAATATCCACCTGTTCAACCACATCATCCACACAAACCACCTGATATCCCTCCATGCTCGCTTGCAAAGCACAAATGGGATCAATCTCCGAAATCAAAACACGAGCTCCATAGGAACGAAGACTCTGCGCACTTCCCTTTCCCACATCTCCATAGCCCACCACCAAAACAGTCTTGCCCGCAAGCATGATATCCGTAGCCCTCTTCAAGCCATCCACCAAGGACTCCCTACAACCATACAGGTTATCGAATTTGGATTTGGTAACGGAATCATTCACATTGATAGCAGGCACTTTTAACAATCCCTTCTTGTGCAATTTTTCTAAATTTCTGACACCCGTTGTGGTCTCCTCCGAAATCCCCTTCACTCGGCTCATCAAAGCGGACTGATTTTTTTCATGCATAAAATTAGTCAAATCTCCTCCATCATCCAAAATCAAATCAAATCCATCTGGCCCCCAGCCGGCAACAGAGCGTTCAATGCAATCCAAATATTCCCTCTCTGTCTCCCCTTTCCAAGCAAATACAGGAACACCAGCTTGAGCCATCGCCACCGCCGCATGGTCTTGCGTAGAGTAAATGTTGCAAGAACTCCACCTGACCCGTGCTCCCAGTGCGATCAAAGTTTCTATGAGAACAGCCGTCTGAATAGTCATATGCAAACAACCAGTGATACGAGCTCCTTTGAGGGTTTGGCTCTTTTTATGTTCATTCCTCAAAGCCATCAAGCCGGGCATCTCATTTTCAGCCAAGCGAATTTCTTCTCGCCCCCAACGACCAAGCTCCTCCATGCGATCCGCACTCTCCATGGCCTCTTTACACACTCGATAATCTACACTCATTTTGATCTCCCTTACATTTTTTGTTTCACAGAAATTTCCTCTGTTCAAGATCGATGCATTCTTTTTTTCAACTCACAATGGACGTACCAGACAAAATGATTTTTCTCTGTCAAAAAAAAAAGATGCTTCTTTAGTAACCAATTTGAAAGGGAGTCTCTGGCTGGGTCAAAATCTCACAAGGCTCCCCTTTTCCTCTAATCAAAACCGTGTGCTCAAATTGAGCAGAGAGAGTTCGATCCGCCGTCTCGTAATATTTAATGTCAGAATCCGGAATGTCAAACTCAGCTATGGAAGCATTTGTTTCCTTGATCATTGGTTCAACTGTGATGCAACAATCTTCTTTCAAAGGCTCCCCTCGACCTTTTTTTCCATGGGAAGGAATGAAGGGTTCTTCATGGAAGTTTTTTCCGATTCCGTGGCCACCGATTTCGAGCACAGGATAAAAACCCTTCCTAGTCACATATTTATTGATCGCAAAACCAATGTCCTCTGTAGTCTGATTGGCTTGTACCTTTTCGATTCCCTTGCACATGGCATGATAGGCGCATTCCGTAACAGCTCTGGCTTGCTCGGATACCTCGCCCACGTAAAAAGTTCTAGAGGTGTCTCCATGAAATCCATCTTTCACGCAGGTAACATCAATGTTTACGATGTCTCCCTCCTTCAATACATAGGAGTTGGGGACCCCATGGCAAATGCAATGATTCACAGAGGTACAGACAGATTTGGGATAACCTTTGTAACCCAAGGGAGCCGGAAAAGCACCCAAGGACAAAGTGAGTTCGTGGACCATGCGATCAATTTGCTCCGTACTCACCCCCGGCCTCACAGTTTCACCCGCTTCGGCCAAAACACGAGCTGCCAAACGGCCCACAGAACGCATTGAGAAAATTTCGGATTCCAGTAATGGATTCATCATACACTACAAAAAAAGAGCCTGCTCTTAAAGAAAAGCAGGCCCTATTTTCTTTTTTAACCTATCTATCCGCCTACTTCAAATTTTTACTAATCACCTTTGTAGCTTCAAACATGCTAACTAGCTTTTTGGTTCCAAAAATCCCTTTTAGCTTTTGATCCACATTGATGTTGCGTCTGTCTTTGGAATCCTGCAATTTATGTTTTTTCACATGCTCCCAAAAACGCTTGATGGCTTGTTGCCTTGTGATCTTTTTCGAACCCACAATATCTGCTAGCGCATCAGTCGCAGTCAAGGTTCTCATCAAAGCAGGGTTTAGCTTTCTTTTCTTCTTTGATTTCTTGGCCTTTTTCTTCCTAACCACTTTCTTTGTGACTTTCTTCTTGGCCTTTTTCTTCCTAACTACTTTCTTTGTGGCTTTTCTTTTTACTTTTCTCTTTACTTTTCTTTTTACTTTTCTTTTAGCTTTTTTTCTTTTTTTCGTTGCCATGTTACCTCCAAATGGTGTCACTGTCTTTCGATAGGTTTGTCCTCTACTCGCCCCACTATACCCTCAAACACATAGTTGATCAAAAAAAAATACATAATGACTATTGATATAAAAAATTTCAGAAAGCTGGAGGATTCATTTTGGACAAACTTGGCGAGCTAAAACTTTTTATGACAAGGGGGGGAGGCTTGCGGATTGGGCTCAAGGGACTGCCACTCCGAGGGAGTGAAAGTCTTCTGGGAGAAAGCGTGCACAGGTCCATTCAGCTCTTCTTTCAAAACTTGATGCACCTTTCGATGGCGCTGAATCGTCCCTAACCCCTCAAAATCCCTTGAAACAATGAGAACACGAAAGTGTGTTTCCGCTCCATCGGGTGCTTGGTGTTGAGAGCTTTCATTCACCAATTCCAAGAGTTCAATCTGAAAAGCCGACTGCAATTTTTGCTTGATTCGATCTTCTATTACCATGCAAATCCCCCTGTGATCACAAACCTTCATTCCTTACTTGAAACAAAGATTCACGTATTCTTACAAAATGCCATAAGTCTAGTCACTAGCTACTCACAATAAAATTTATAGCTAGTTTTTTATCATATTCTTTGCTTGTACGATACGATCAAACTCCTCAGCGGTGACAAAGCCCGAGCGGACCGCTTCCTCCTTCAAACTGGTTCCATTCTGGTAAGCCTTCTTCGCAATTTGGGCTGACTTATCATATCCAATATGAGGATTCAAAGCCGTAACCAGCATGAGAGACCGATCCAAGTAGGTCTTCAACTGCTCCTTGTTGGCCTCTAAACCCTCTATACAATGCACTCTGAAACTATCACCTGCATCAGCCAACAAACGAATGGATCTCAACAAATTGAAAACAATCAAAGGTTTAAAGACATTCAATTCAAAATGCCCGCTGGCTCCTCCCAAAGTCACAGCTACATCGCAACCAATCACCTCGGCACAAACCATGCTGAGAGCTTCGCTTTGTGTAGGGTTGATTTTTCCCGGCATGATAGAGCTTCCAGGTTCGTTGGAAGGAAGGATCAGCTCATTGAGACCTGCTCTTGGGCCACTTGACATGAGACGAATATCATTGGCCAGCTTCATGAAACTACAAGCTGTTGCCTTCAACATTCCGCTAAGATCCACCAGATCATCATGGGCGGAGCTCGCCGAAAAATAATTCTTGCTTGGAACAAAAGAATGACCCGTCTCTTTTGCCAAGAAAGAAACCGCCAAGCTAGGAAAATCGGCATGGGCGTTGAGTCCCGTTCCCACAGCCGTGCCTCCGAGGGCTAGGGCGTTGAGGCGAGAGAGACTGCTTTCCAGTCTCAGGCGGGAAGAAGCAAGCTGGTGAACATAAGCGGAAAACTCCTGAGCCAAAGTCAAAGGAGTGGCATCCATCAAATGCGTCCTCCCCACTTTGATAATGGAATCAAACTCTTTTACTTTTTTCTTCAAACTGTTTTCCAAACTGGAGAGAGCTTGCAACAAGCGGGATTGCAACTGTTCCACGATACAAATGTGCATGGCTGTAGGGAACACATCATTGGATGACTGGCATTTATTGACATCGTCGTTGGGGTGAACGCTTTTATCTCCCAATTGACCGCCTAGGATTTGGCCCGCTCGATTGGCGATCACTTCATTTACGTTCATATTGCTTTGGGTACCGCTTCCTGTTTGCCAGACTGCCAAGGGAAAGTGATCGTCCCATTTTCCTTGGATGATCTCCTCTGATGCTTGCACAATTGCGAGAGCCTTTTTTTTATCTAACAAGCCAAGTTTTTGATTTGCCTGAGCGGAACACTTTTTTACCAAGGCCAAGGAACGAATCATCTCCAGGGGCAAGCGTTCTCTTTCTCCGCCAATTTTAAAATTTTCTAAGGAACGCTGTGTTTGGGCTCCCCACATGCGATCCTCTGGAATGCGAACCACTCCCAAACTATCAGACTCTTTTCGAAAAGACATACTCCTCACTATCTATCACACTTTTGTGAAACTCAAGTGGACTTTTAAATTCTTGACTTCAAAAAAGAATGACTTACATTCACCTGCTCATAAAACGAAATGAAAAAAGAGGGCCGATGCCTCCTTCACTAGGAAAAACAAAAAAATACTGGCTGATGAAATCGGAACCCAATACTTATTCCATCTATGATTTAAAAAAATCTGGAAAAGATTTATGGGACGGTGTGAGAAATTACCAAGCTCGAAATTTCATGATGAAGGATATGCAAATAGATGATGAGGTACTCTTTTATCACTCCAATGCGAATCCACCTGCTGTGGTGGGTCTCGCCCTTGTATCGAAAAAAGCCGTACCAGATGCAACAGCCTTTGATTCAAAATCCCAGTATTATGATCCTCTATCCACCAAGCAAAAACCGAGGTGGTACTGTGTAGAGGTAAAATTTAAAGCCCTTTTTAAAAATTCAATCCCTCTTCAGAAGCTGAAAGGGGAAAAAAAACTTTCTAAAATGCTCCTGTTACAAAAAGGCCAAAGGCTGTCCGTTTTACCCGTTACAAAGCAAGAATACATGCATATAGTGAAAATGTCAAAGAGGCTCTAAGAGTTGGAATCAGATAGACAAAAATCAGATTTGAATTGGATCATCGCTGCGGGAGTAGTCGGAGCTGACATTGGCACCTCCGTTTTTTACGGAACGGGAATTTTGTTTCCCATCGTGGGTTATTTCGCTCCCTTATTTGTTCTCACAGCTTGTTTTGCGATGTGGATTTTCAAGCGCACTTATGAGGAGGGCTTGGCTATGAGCCCTTACAACGGAGGAGCCTACTCCATGATCCTCAGAAGCATTGGCAAAAGAGTGGCGGTCTTCGCCGGAGCCCTGACCTTTGTTTCTTATCTCGCCACCGCTTCTGTCAGTTCCCTATCCGGAGCCTTTTACTTATCTTCCCTCTATGAATTGCCTTGGAAACAAGCCTCTGTTGTTTTGGTCTCTTTTATTCCTGTCATATTTTTTTGCCTACTCAACATTAAGGGGATCAAAGAGCCCGCCAAGCTGGTCACAGGAATTGCTATTTTTCACTTTAGCTTGCTCATTTTGATTTCTCTTTGGGGATTTGGATACATCGTTATTAACTGGTCAGACATTCATTTTTCTAAATTTGGTGATTTCTCTCTTTTCCCAAGGGCTTTGACTTGGGCAACTTTGGCTTATGGTTTTTCAGCAGCTTTTCTGGGAATCACCGGCTTCGAGTCAGCCGCCCAAATTGTGGAAACACTCGAACACCCCACTTTGCTTACAGTTCGCAATCTCTACAAAGCCGTGATCATTTTGGTTTCCATCACAGCCCCGGTGATTTCTGTTCTTTGTCTAACCGTACTGACGCCTGAAGAGGTGCAAGGAAATCTCAACCACCTGTTATCCGGCTTTTCAGAAAAAATTGGAGGAAAATTCCTTCTCAACGTAATTGTTATAGACGCTACCTTGACCCTATTTGCAGCTACCAACACAGCCTTCATTGGTTTTATAGGACTAGCTACCACCATGGCCAAGCATGGAAATCTTCCGCAAATCTGTTTGAAAAGGATCTCGCATATCGTTCCAACTCTAGAGGGGTACCCCGTCATAGCGACTGGCCTAATGATCATCGTGATGTTTATGTCTTCTATTGTGGCTGGGGAAGTGGAGATTGCAGCCAAGGTGTATGAGATTGCTTTCCTAGGCGTCATGGTTAGCTTCGCTTTAGGAACTATTTTGATGAGAAGAAAAGGATCTTTTAGGAGTTCCACCCCCAAACGCTACCTGTCCCAATGGCAATTGAAAATAAAAGGAATAGAAATTTCCCTACCTCCTTTGCTAACAGGATTGATTTTGAGTTTTGCGATCTTCTTTCTTCTCTCCAATGCTAGTTCGGGTGTTTTGTTTATGCTCACGTTTCTTATCGGAATTACCTTGATGCTCATGGCTTATTACCGATGGGGGGTGCTCGAAAATCGTCTAGAAACTCACACAGACCTGCGCTTGGGCCTTGGACAATTTGCCAGCCAAGTGGACAATTTGCCAGAAACACTTCCCAAGCACGTGCTCTGCATTGGAGAACACCGAGTGCGAAGGTTGATTTCTAAAACTTTGAATTTCATTTTGAAAAATCGGGTAGGACCCTTTGAACTGATCTTGTTTTATGCAGAAAATGAAGAAGCAACAAGCAATGATATTTTTCACGAACTATTGCAACGAGTGGTTTCTCAGCAGATTGCTCCCATGTATAAGGACAAAAACATCATCCTCACGGTAAAGATTTTACCAGGAAATTTGTTAGAGGGTTTGCAAACCCTTAAGAAATCAGTTGCTCTAAAAACTATTTACTTCGGCGTGGGCAGAGACTCTGACCACTCTTATGAAATAAAGACATATATTTCTAAAGAAATCGAAGTTCCAATCACTGCCATTTGCTAAAATACACTTGAATTTTACAAGGCTTACATTTATGTTGAGACCTCGCATTTATCATAGAAAGTGAAAATGAAAGGACAGATCCATGGCAAAAGTGAAAATTTATTCCAAAAGCAGTTGTCCAGCTTGTGTGATGGCTAAAGAAATTTTGAATAAAAAGAATGCTCCTTATGAGGAGATCAGCTTGGACGATAAGCCGGAGGAAATCCAAGCATTGATTGCTAGGACAGGGATGAAAACAGTCCCGCAAATTTTCATTAACGGTGAACTCATTGGAGGTTGTTCTGAATTGATGGATCTAGACAAGGAAAGTAAATTGGATCTTCTCCTTCAGTCTTGAATGAAAAATCAATTATCCTCAATTAAGTTGGGAATTTTGGGAGGGGGACAGTTGGCAAGAATGCTGGCCTTAAAAAGCCATGAACTTGGGATGAGGCCCTATGTGCTGAACAAGCAAGTAGAAGACTCGGCCATGCAGGTCACTCCTTATTTTGTAAAGGGAGACCTTCACTCCAAAAAAGACGTCAAAACGTTTCTTCGGAAAGTGGATTTGGCTGTATTTGAAAATGAATTTCTTGATCCTTCGATGCTTCATGAAGCTTCCCTTGAAACAAAAACCTCTATTCATCCCAAACCAAAAACCATGGCTTTGTTGCGAGACCGCTGGCTACAAAAAAGCTTATTGAAAAAATACAAAATCCCCACAGCCGAATTTGTAAGAGTCAACTCTGTCAAACAAATGTCTTCCCTTGTCTCCTTGTTTCCAAATCAAATCGTGCTGAAAAAAAGACTGTTTGGCTACGACGGGTACGGAACTTTGATTACGAAAAGCAAATCAAAAACCCCAGTGGAAGAATTTATTAAAAAACATTCCCCAAATTTAATTGCTGAAGCCTTTGTGCCATTTCAAAGGGAATTGGCCATCATCCTCATCAGAAATAAAATGGGACAAATCATTGAACTTCCTTTGGTGGAAACGCACCAAGAGGAAGCTCGCTGTTTGTGGGTGAAAGGACCTTGCCAACACAAGAAAAAAGACAATCTAGTAAAAAAACTCAAACGCATGATAGATGAGATCGGTTACGAAGGGGTGATAGCTTTTGAACTGTTTGAAACCAAAACTGAGCTTTTGGTCAATGAAGTAGCACCTCGTGTTCATAACTCTGGCCACTACTCACTAGACGCTTTGAGTGAAGACCAATTTAGCTTGCACATCAAGGCCGTATTAAACATGAAACTAACAACTCCTGTGAAACGCTCTGGTGGCTTCGCAATGTTGAATTTGCTCGGCAACAACAAGACAAAAACCAGTTTGTGGCCTCTTCCACCGGGAATAAAACTCCACTGGTATGGGAAGGCGGAAAATCGAATGGGAAGAAAAATGGGACATATCAACCAACTTGCTTCTACGGGAGGCAAAGCATTGAACCAACTATTAAAATTTAAAAAGGATTTTTTGTAATGGGAGAAAAAGCATCTGCTTCAGTGAAAAAAAGAGCCTCTGTATCTGTCATTATGGGTAGCCATTCTGATTGGCCCACAATGAAGCTGGCCAAAAAAGTGTTGGAGGACTTTGCTGTTCCCTGCGAGGTGGATATTGTTTCTGCTCACCGAACGCCAGAAGCCATGCAAAGCTATGCTCTGAAGTGCCAAAAAAGAGGAATCAAAGTAATCATTGCGGGTGCGGGAGGGGCAGCCCATTTGCCGGGAATGGTTGCCGGACTGACTTCCCTGCCAGTGATCGGCGTTCCCATAATGACAAAAACCCTAAAAGGTTTGGACTCTTTGTTATCCATTGCTCAAATGCCAAAGGGAGTCCCTGTGGCTACTGTCGCCATCGACAACGCATACAATGCGGCTTTGTTGGCGGTCAGAATACTGGCCATTGAGAATGCCCCTTTGAGAAAAAAAATCCACGCCTACATGGAAAAACAAAAAGAAAAAAGCCAAAAATCCAAAAAAAAGATCAAACAATAATAGCGATGACGAATTTTGGCATAGATGTTTTTATTAAAGAAAAAAAGTGGAAAGGTAGATTAGAAAACAAGCGAATCGCTTTTCTGGGTCATTCAGCTTCCGTAAATAAAAATTTGGAAAATTCCTTGCACCTGATCCGGTCTCACACTCCTTTGCAATTGTCTTGTGTGTTTTCTCCCCAGCATGGCTTTATGGGGACGGAGCAGGCGAACATGGTGACAAGCAAGGACGCAAACTGGGAGGGACTCCCACTTTTTAGTCTCTATTCCGAAAAAAACAAAAGATTGACTAGGAAAATGCTCGATCATTTTGACGTTTTGATTGTGGACTTGCAAGACGTGGGTTGTCGAGTTTACACATACTTGACCACCCTGTTTTATGCCTTGGAAGAATGTAGTTCAGCAAAAAAATCCATTTGGATACTGGATCGACCCAATCCTGCTGGAAGAACGATAGAAGGTTTGATGTTGAATCAAAAATTTCACAGCTTTGTGGGTCACGCTCCTTTGCCTATGCGACACGGCCTCACCCTAGGGGAATTAGCCCTTTGGTATCGCTCAATCAAAAATTTACCTGTCGAAATAGAAGTGATTCAGATGAGTGATTATCATCCAGAAAAAAAAGCTTGGCAGGATGATTGGGCATGGGTCTTGCCCAGCCCAAACATGACAGACATTGAATCGGTTCGTTGCTATAGCGGAACAGTTTTACTGGAAGGAACAAAAGTGTCTGAAGCTCGCGGAACGGTTTTTCCCTTAAAAGCCTTTGGCTTTCCAAATATGAAGTCTCATTCCATCTTAGAACAAATGCAAAAAACGGCTCCGCAGTGGTTAAAATCTTGCAAGCTCAGAGCAGAACATTTTCAACCCACTTTTGACAAATTCCAAAACCAAGTCTGCTCAGCCATTCGCATTTATGCTACGAGCCCATTCTATGAAGCCAAAATGTTTCGCCCTTTTCGATTGATCAGTTTGTTTTTAAAGTGCCTGAAAAAAGTACAGCCTGAGTTTCAATGGGTGCAATCTCCCCCTTATGAATACGAGTATAAAAAACTACCGATTGATATTCTCTCTGGAGATGACTTTCTAAGGCTTTGGATCGAAGAGGAATCATCGAAGGTCCAAGACCTAGAACAAAAACTTTTCACAGATGAAAAAGAGTGGGAAAGAAATAGAGCTCCTTTTTTTCTTTATTCATAAAAAAATCAACCGGGTAACAAACGACTGGAAATTCTTTCCATTTCTTTTTTGAGCAGTTGAGATTCCACGGATGCAAGCTGGGGATCTTTTTGTAGCAAACGAAGCGCTGTCTTTTTTGCTTGGGAAAGAATTTGTCCGTCTCGAACGAGATTGGCAACTTTGAATTCTGGCAAGCCTGATTGTTTGGTACCCAAAAATTCCCCTGGACCCCTCATTTCCAAATCCTCTTCTGCAATCTTAAAGCCGTCATTGGTTTTTTCCATGATGGAAATCCTTTGCAAAGCCTCTTCAGAAATTCCCCCTGACAAAACCAAAATGCAATAACTTTTGTGCTCTCCCCGCCCCACTCGACCTCGCAACTGATGTAGTTGGGAGAGACCAAATCGTTCTGCATTTTCCACAATCATCACACTCGCATTGGACACATCCACTCCCACTTCAATCACAGTTGTGCTCACCAATATTGAAATTTCTTTTTTCATAAATTGCGACATTACTTCCGTTTTTTCAAAGAAACTCATTTTTCCATGAACCAAGCCCACACGAAATTCAGAAAATCTTTTCTTTAACTTTTCATATTCATCGCTTGCATTCTTTAGGTCCATAAACTCACTCTCTTCCACAAGGGGATAAACCACATAGGCTTGCCGTCCTTCACGAATCTTCGACTCCAAAAACTGAAACACTCGCTCTTTTTTAGAAGAATAGATCTTTTTTGTGAGAATCGGTTGTCTTCCCTCTGGCATCTCATCAATCACTGAAACATCCAGATCCCCATACAAGGTCATTGCCAAACTTCGAGGAATCGGAGTCGCCGTCATCACCAAGAAATGAGGATGCATTCCCTTTCCCTTCAGCAAAGCTCTTTGGTGGACTCCAAAACGATGTTGCTCATCAACGATCACCAAGCCTAAGTTTTTAAATTGCACAGACTCTTGAATCAAGGCATGCGTTCCGATGCAAAATGAAGTGTAACCGCTCTCTAATTTCTCTAACACATCTCTTTTTTCACGAGCCTTTAACTTACTGGTCAGCAAATTGACGTGCACACCTAAGGGCTTTAGAAGGGAAAGAGCTCTTTGGTAATGTTGCTCCGCCAATATCTCTGTCGGCACCATCATCGCACACTGAAAACGATTCTCCATAGCCTGACAACTCGCCAAAAAGGCAACAATGGTTTTCCCACAACCCACGTCCCCTTGAATCAAGCGATGCATGGGCCAGTTGTTTTTTAGGTCTTCGCTGATTTCTTTTAAAACGTTGTTTTGGGCTGAAGTGAGAGCAAAAGGCAGAGACTTTTTTAATTTTTTCATAAGTGAAAAAGTTGGTGCAATGGCTTGGCTTTGTTCTTTTTCTAGTTGGGTTTTTTTCATGCCCATATAAAGTTGCAAGAGAAAGAATTCTTCAAAAATGAGACGTTTTTGGGCTGGAGTGCGAAACTTCAAATACTCTTCGATGTATTTTTGATTCGGTTCGTGAATTTGTTCTAGGGCAGAAATTTTGTCCATCAAATTATTTTCTTTTCGAACCCAATCAGGGAGAGGATCTGATGCGAGAAATGCAGGGTCTTGCTTGAGATAAGAAAAAACCTGCGAAATGGTGTTTCGAATTTTATTTTGGCTGATGTTTTCTATCTCTGAATAAATAGGGACGAGTTTATCTTCTTGCACTTCATTTTTTTGAAAAGGATAGATATCCGGATGATGAAACTCTGGGTGATTTCTATAATAATTCACTCTTCCAACCACTTTCACTTTTTCATCGATCTCTATGCTGTCAAAATACCCCCTATAGGGCAAACGAAAATACTTGCATCGAATCAATCCTACAGCTGATTGAAGACTGACTTCGTAAATGTGGGTCTTGCCTCTCAATCGCAATATTTTTTTCCCCACCACTGTCGCATACAAGGTAACATAAGCCCCTGCAGACAGGGAGGAAAGGTCATGAACCAATCGCTGGTCTCTATACGTTCTCGGATAAAAATAAACAAGGTCTCGTAAAGTGAGAATCCCCTTTTTGGCAAACATTTCAGCCAATCGAGGCCCCACACCCTTTACGTAGCGAACGGAGTCACTTGCCTTTGGATATTTGTTTGGATATTCCCTTTTGCTTTGAATTTCTTTTTGCAATTTCTCTCACCTTTTCATTCACTCAAGTTGAGGTTTCAAGCTGGGAAACAAAATAATGTCTCGTAAACTTGCTTGATCGGCCAGCAAAAGAATGAGTCGTTCCACACCGAGACCCACTCCTCCCGTGGGAGGCATTCCCACATCAATGGCCTTTGCAAAATCGTGATCCATCGGTTGGTCCACGTTTTCTATCCTTTGTTTTTCTTGTTCTTGCAGTCTTTTTCTTTGTTCATCAGGACGATTCAACTCCGTATAAGCGTTGCCGATCTCCATGCCTGCCACATACGGTTCAAAGCGCTCTACTAGATCCGGTGTCTCCCTATGCTTCTTGGTCAAAGGCGAGACATCTTCTGGGAAATCCATAATAAAAACTGGATCCCACAAATGTTTTTCAACTAAAAGTTTGAAAAGCTCCATGAGCATTTCTCCACGCGAGCTTTTACTTTCAAGAACTGTTGTTTTATTTTCTGGGCCCAGGGATTGAATTTTTTGAAACAATTCTTTCTGGCTTTTCCCTTCCACTGAAAAGTCTCCATACTTTTGAATTCCTTCAAACAGGGTGAGTCTCTTCCAAGGAGGAGTCAGATCCAATGGTCGTCCTCTATAAGAAAATTGCAAAGACCCCTTTACCTTTTTCGCCACATGACAAATCAACTCTTCAAACTGTTTCATTTGATCCAAATAGTCCGTATACGCTTCGTAATATTCCAACATCATGAACTCAGGATTGTGCAAACGATCCACTCCCTCGTTTCTAAAATTCTTACTTAATTCATAAACTTTTTCAAAACCCCCTACGATCAGTCTTTTTAAATAGAGCTCTGGGGAAATTTTTAAAAACAAATCACAATTTAAAGCTCGATGATGTGTGGAGAATGGTTGAGCCAAAGCCCCTCCATAGAGGGGCTGAAGAGTGGGGGTATCTACTTCCATAAACCCTTTTTGATCCATGAAGGAACGAATTTCACGAATCACCTGTGAACGAATGAAAAATACTTTTTTGGATTCAGGATTCATAATAAAATCTAAGTAGCGATAACGGTACTTTAGTTCTTTATCTTCCAAACCATGATATTTTTCAGGCAAAGGCTCCAAAGTTTTACAAAGAATTTGAAAATTTTTGCAACGAATAGTGAGTTCACCGGTCCGTGTTTTGAAAGGGAATCCTTGCACTCCAATAATGTCCCCAATATCGACCAAAGAAAAAAAATCAAGGGATTTTGCATCCAGTTCCTTGGTTTTTACATAACACTGCTGAGAACCCTCTGGGTCCTGAATATTAAAAAAGGAAGCCTTCCCCATATCCCTCATTAACATCAAGCGACCGGCGATTTGTATTTCCTTTTCAGCGAATTCACCCGCTTGTAAAGATTCATATTGCTTTTGGACGAGGGAGCTCAGATGAGTTCTTTTGAATTGGTGTGGGAAAGGATTCATTCCTTTTTGCAACAACTTGTCTAATTTTTTTTGTTTTTCTTCTCTTAAAACATTGTTTTTTTTATCGATGGACATTTTTTCCTTTTATTATTTCATCATTTTTTTTTCAGTACTTCTTTACAAACATCCAATCCCTAACTGTGCTTCTCATAAATAGCCATAACCTCTCCCAACAAATCCACAGACTCATTAAAAGGACGTGTAAAGGCATTTCGTCCCACGATACTGCCATGGCCCCCCCCGACAGCCAGTTCTTCCACTTCTTCAAGGAAAGCCTCTTTTTCCTTGGCTGGACCTCCGCTAAAAATCACAATCCTTTGTCCATTAAAAGCTGATTGCATCACTGTGCGAACACGGTCTGAGAGTTTTTCCATTTTTATATTTTTGTGTTCAAGAGCTTTTTTGGCAGATTCTTTTTCAATAAAATTGCTCGGCGGTTTCACCTTAATAATATGTGCTCCCAACTGTGCAGCAATGTGAGCAGCATAGGCCACGACATCCAAAGCTGTTTCTCCCTTTTTGGAGAGACCTTTTCCTCTTGGATAAGACCAAATCACAACTGCCAAACCACATTTTCTTGCCTGTTCCGATACGCGGGCCACTTGTTCGTACATTTGTCTGGAAGCGGTACTACCGGGGTAAATGGTTAAACCGATGGCTGAGCATTTCAACTCACAAGCCATCTCGACAGAAGAAATGAGAGCTGGAAAAGGAGCTTCCTCGTCTTTGTAAAGACTATCTGAATGATTCATTTTCAAAATGAGGGGAATTTTATGAGCAAAATCTTTCGCTCCAGCCTGCAAAAAACCCAAGGGAGCTACGTAGGCATTGCATCCAGCTTTGATGGCCAGCTCGAAGTGATATAGGGGATCTTGTGCACGAGGATTTTTACTAAAGCTTTGGAGAGGACCGTGCTCAAATCCTTGATCCACGGGTAGAATCACCAATTTGCCCGTACCTGCCAAACGCCCATGATTCAAAATACGTGCAAGCTGATCCAAGACTTTTTGATTTTCATGTTTGTAATAACTAAGAATTTGTTGCACCCGATGGGTCATAAAAAGATTCCCTTTTTCATTATCCTCCAGAAACTATTCTGACCAAAGGATGAAATCAAGCTGGAATAAACCAGCGAAATCAGTTATAAATACGTCATGGACAAAGAAAAGACAAGAATATCTGTTGAATCCACCCCGAATCCCCAATCCATAAAGTTCACAGTCGATCGCACTCTGACAACAAAAAACTGGGAAACGGGTGATTCTTCTCAATCTTCTCCCTTGGCTGAAAAAATTATGGGCTTCCCGTGGGCGACAAAGATATTTATCGGGTCCAATTTCATAACCGTCACGAAGGAAGAATGGGTGGATTGGGACATCCTCATTGAACCTCTCTCACAAATGATCAAGGAACATATAGACGAGGGAAAAACCGTCTTGCACTTGAACCTCCAAGATGAAAAGCAAAATGAAAAGCAAGATGGAGGCGGAGGAGAGGATTCAGAAGTAGTGAGAAAAATCAAAACCATACTAGAAAAAGACATTCAACCAGCAGTGGCTATGGATGGAGGTTTTATTTCCTTCGCTAAGTACGAAAAGGGAGTTGTTTTTTTAAAACTGCAAGGAGCTTGCTCCGGTTGCCCCAGTTCCTCTTTCACTTTGAAACAAGGAATTGAAAATCATCTAAAAAAGTACATTCCTGAAGTCAAAGAAGTGATGGCTCTTTAGTTTTTTGTTCCAAGCACAGCAAATCAAGATAGAGCTTTCCTTTCCTTCTTAAAATGCTCCATCAAGATAACCAAGGGCGTAGCAATATAAATAGAAGAATAGGTCCCAATGATCACCCCGATTCCCAAGGTAAAAGAAAAATCTTTAATCACACCATCTGTGTAAAACCACATGGTCCCTACAGCCATTATCGTCGTCAAAGAAGTGAGCAAAGTGCGAGAGAGAACATCGTTAATGGAGCGATTACACAATTTGAAAAAAGATTCTTTTTTCCCAAAATATTCCATATTTTCCCTGATGCGATCAAAAGTCACAATGGTATCATTGAGAGAGTAACCAATGATTGCTAGCAAAGCTGCAAGGGTTTGCACACTGACAACCAAATTAAAAAAAGTAAAAATCCACATGGTTAAAACGGTATCATGAAACAAACAAATCACGGCTGCGGGAGCGAACTTGTAATCGAAACGAATGCTCAAATAAATCAGAATCATCAGCAAGCTGTACAAAATAGCGAGAAGTCCTTTTTTTCTCAGTTCGGATCCAATCTGTGGACCAATGGAGTCCATTCTGCGTATTTCAATACCCTTATCAGCAAAATCTTTTTTTAGAGATGCAACCAAAGACTCAACCGCTGAAATATTGCTTGATTCAGTTTGTGAAGAATTATCTATCAGAATGAGAAACTCATTGTTTTCATCCCCTATCGCCTGAACCGAGGGTTTGACAAAACCTTTTTTGGAAACATAGCTTCGGATCAACTCAACGGAGGGAGCTTGCTGAAAACGAATTTGGATTTCATTTCCTCCAGCAAAATCAATTCCATAATTGAATCCATTCCATAAAATCCATACCAGTGCCACCAACACCAAAAACAAAGAAAAAGGGGTCACATAAAAAGAAGAAGACAAAAAATCGAAACGTGGATTCTTCATGAATGATTCCTTTAAAAACTCTTTAGATGAAAGCGGGTTATCAAAGTATTTAAAAGAGTCCGAGAAACAAAGACAGCTGTAAACATGGAGGTAATGATTCCGCAAAACAAGGTCACAGCAAAACCTCTGATTGGACCGGTTCCAAAAAACATCAATACGATACAAACAATCGCAGTCGTAATATTAGCATCCAAAATAGCCGACAAAGCGTAGCTGTAGCCATCCTTCACAGCGAGTGCAATGGAGGAGCCTTTTTTTAGTTCTTCTTTTAAACGTTCATAAATGATTACATTCGCATCCACAGCCATTCCAATCGTTAAAATGATACCCGCTACACCCGGCAAAGTGAGAGTGGCCCCCAAGGAAGTGAGCAGAGCCAGCAAAAGCAAAATGTTCATACACAAAGCTACGTTGGCCACTATGCCAAGAGTGCGATAATAGAGAAACATAAAAACAATCACTAAGAGACCCGCCATGATTCCAGCTTTTTTTCCTTTCTCAATGGAGTCACGGCCCAAGGTGGGGCCTACGATACGTTCTTCCATCTTCGTTAAACGAGCTGGTAAAGCTCCTGCTCGCAAAACTGTTGCAATCATTTCAGCTTCTTCTTGAAGATCTTGTCCGCCTCCCCGTCCCAAATCAATACTTCCATTACCGGGAATACGTGAACGAATCACCGGCATAGATTTCAATTCCTTATCCAAGATAATAGCTAAGGACTTGCCAATATTATTACCTGTTAAGTCTGAAAAGGCCTTACGGCCTGTCACATCAATATGAAAGACCACTTGCGGATTACCAAACTCACCTGCTCCCACAAAAGCGGTCTGTAAATCCTCTCCACTCATTCCACTATCTGTGCGGACCAAAACGGGGACTTTTCCAGCCATCAAGTTACTGCTAGATTCTGCCTTTCTAAAGACCAAAAAATGGTGCTCGGGAATTTTATTTTTTAGATCCTCGTTGATTCTTTGAACGTACTGTGGATAAGAGAGTTGAATGCTTAAGGAGTAGTTCCCTGCTTTTTCTGCTTCCCTTACCCAGCCAATAAGTTCTTCCGTCTTTATTTCATCATTGACTAAGCGAAACTCCAATTGGGCTGTCCTTTGAATAATATCTCTCGCTTTTGCCGAATTTTGTACTCCTGGCAACTGGATGATCACTCGGTCATTTCCTTGAGCGGTAATGATTGGTTCGCTGACGCCAAACTCATCAATCCGCCGACGGATCACTTCTACGACTTGATTCACAATGGTTTTACGTAGCCGAATCAGATCCAATTCGTTATAACCCAAGATGAGAGTTTGATCGGAACCGCCGAGAAGTCGAAGACTCGTGTCCCCCACAATCGAAAGAGAGTAACTGCCTTGAATCACTTTTTCGGTCTTTGCTCGATCTTTTACTTCCTTCAATGACAAAGTCATCTGCCCCGTATTTTTCTTTGATACGGTAATGGATTTGATTTGGATTCCTGCCTCGTTTAACTGATTTTTTAAATTAGCAGTGAGACTTTTTAACTTCTCATAGATGCTCTCATCAGTGGCTACTCTCATAACAAGATACAGTCCTCCTTGGATATCTAAGCCATAGATCAATTTTTCTTTTGAAATCCACCAATCCTTCTTGTCGAAGGAATAAAAATTTGGAACTATCCAGCCTATGGCTAGGGCTAGGAAAAAACAGACAATGAGCCAACGAATTTTATTATTTTCAATCACGATGCATTCCCTATCGAAAAATAAAGTTTAGGTTTGCTTCACTTGTTTCTCAGCAAGAGAAGAAACCTGAGACCTTAAAACTTTAATCTTTACATTGTCAGCAATTTCCAAGGTAATAAAACTGTCGGTCAAACCTTGGATGGTTCCCAAGATGCCACTGGAAGTAATGACCTGATCTCCCTTTTTGAGCTGTTTGATGAGTTCTTGGTGTTTTTTTTGTCTTTTTTGTGCAGGGCGAATCAGTATGAGATAAAAAAGGGCAAAAACGAGTAGAAAAGGAAATATTTTCTCAATAAAATGAGGTTCTTTAGCCGGAGGAGACTCCGCCCAGACGGCGAAAGAAAAGAAAAGTCCAATAAGTAAAAAAAACATGAAATTTCTCAATTTTTAAGCAAGGCTTAACTAAACTAAAAAAGCTATCAGAATCAAATATCATCAATATTATAATGCGTCAAAACTGTATCACTTGTTATGATGGCGGAGCAAAAAAAATCATGCACCCGTGCTGGAATTGGTAGACAGGCTAGGTTGAGGGCCTAGTATCCATTTTTGGATGTGAGCGTTCAAGTCGCTCCGGGTGCACCACTAATTTATCTAGAATTTTTCTGTATTTTTGAGCCAAATCGAATTATGGTCCAAATTCGTGCGAGTGATCATTCCGATTCATTCGTCGCGGTTTTTGCTTTGCTAGCTGGAGGTTTTTCATGAAAATTGCAAGTATCCTTGTTTCTTTTTTGCTTTCTATTTTTTTGCTAACTGGTTGCGGATCCGCCGATGATGAGCGAAATAAAGTTGCTGTCACCGGTCCTTACTTGGTGGATGACCTAGAGAACGAGGGTAAAGAGTCCAACGAAGATGACGATAACGAAGATGACGATAACGACGATGACGACGATAACGACGATGATGAGAAAGACACAGTCGCCGGAGATACCACTGCATCACAAGCAACAGAAGGGAGTGAGCCTTCAACACAACAAGCACAAGAAGTGATCATCAGTGTAGATGTGAATGCGATCCTGAGGGGAGAAGATCAAAAACAAATCGTCCTTGTTCCGCAAGCCAAAGGACGAATCACCACTACCACCGTAGTTCTTAGACCAGCCGAAATTGCGCCTCCAGAGGATGTTTCCGCAGTGATCCTTGAAAGAACTGAGGATGGTGCAACCATCACTACCACAATCGTTAAACAAAAACTGGATCAAAAAGAAGCAACTACTGTAACAACAGTTATCGAAAAGGAAACAGGAGAAGTCGGTCAATCGGTTGAGCAGCTGGATACCTTTGACTGCTCTACCTCCTGCCAAGTAGGTACAAAAGAGTGTACTCTGAAATACAGTATATGCCTACTACCCAAAAGCTCAGAGGAATCATTTGTTGCGAAAAATGTTTCCTGCTCTAGTCTGAACTCCAATAGGGAGTACACATTTGTTCTCAGAACTTTTGATACAGAGCCGAGAAAAGGGAAACTACTTTGTGATTTGAAATCAGCAGCATCGGGAACAATTTACTGGTATGCTGTAAACATCAGAGATTTTTGTGAGAAAAAACTGGAGGAAGCCATTGATGCTCTAGTTAGCGAAAGAGGCTATGCGTGTACCGAGGAGTCGAAATAGAGTGTCCAATTTCAATGAAAAGGCCTGAAATTTGCCTTGCTCTGCATTATAAGCTTCCAAGAAAGTTCGAAAAATTCCTACACATCCCAAATCATTTGGACTATGATCCAAAAATCAATCTAAAAAAGGAGTTGTAAATAATGAAAATATTCAAAATTTTATTGGTTCTATCTTGTTTATTTCTCACTTTTTGTGGCTCAGATGATGCGGGACCCGATGAAGCATATTTGCAGGCCGAAAAGTTAGAAGGTAATTTAGAAGTCGATAGTGTTGCCACAAAAGAGACCCAAGAAGAAGTGGTGGATTTTGATTGCTCGGCAAGTTGCGATGGTGACACTGTGTGCATCAACAAAAAATACGCTGAGTGCCTTGCACCTTCCGCCTCATCATCCTTCGTATCTCTCACTTGTACGAGAGAAGGCTATGCCTCTGTTACCCTTAGACTTTTCGACACAGAGCCAGGAAAGGGACGACTGGTTTGTGATGCGAAGTCCACAGGGGGAACACTTTATTGGTACGCTGTGAACATCCCAAACTATTGCCAAGATAAGTTGGAGGATGATGAGGAGTATGTCTGCACAGAAGAAGAAGTGGAATCTAACTGAGTTCAAAGCTCTTTGGGGTCACAGCTCTGGTAGCAGGCTTGATCATAGTGAATCTTAAGATAGCAGGAAAAAAGTTGTGATCCAAAAATTGGGAATCTCAGTTCTTTTTGCTTTGGTTTTGCTATCAAGTGCTTGTGACGAAAGTGAAGAAGAGGCCATTGAGATTCCAGATGTTAGAAACATACAAACGAACATTGAATACGAGATAGAAAGTTTTCCGCTGGGAGTTACAGAAAAAGCAATACTTGAGTGGGAGGTGAGTTCCAATCAAGCTACTCAGTCTTTTAATTGTTCCAAAAAATGTTTAACCGATGAAGAATGTAGAGAAAAATTTAATAACTGTCTCTTGCCGAATGCAGGTGATGAGTTTGTTCCTACAGAGACTCTGTGTGTAAAGGATTCTCAAAATGTGAGATTGACTTTGCGAGAGTACACCAAAAATAAATCAGGAGACTTGCTTTGTGTTTGGTTTAAAAGAGTAGATTATCAGAATGAACAAATTGGTCAATTTTCCGACAACCAAAAAACATTTTGTCGAAATACTTTACAACAAGAAATCAATACTCTTAAAAAAGAAGGATACGAATGCATTGAGCAAATATAGAGAGTTGATTTGTTCTGCATATATTTTTTTATCGTCCTACGGTTTTTAATAGCTCGGAAGCAGATAGACGAGATTGCGATCTAACCGAAAGCCAACAGCTCACAAACGCAAAACACAAGACGGTCAAACCGATCACAACAAAAGTCCACGGCTGAGCGGTTAGTGGAAATTGGGGATCGCTATAGAGGTGGGCTAAAAAACCAATTTGAGAATATTTAATTAAAAAACAAATAAGTAAGCCAAACAAAATTCCTCCTACCACACCGAATAAGCAGAGAAACAAGCCAACTCCAACAAATAAAGAGCGAACTTTTTTGATCGGCCAACCAAGTGCCATCAAAGCTCCAATGTCTTTTCTCTTCTGTACCATTAACAAAACCAGTAAAGAGGACACTGCCAGCAAGGTAATCAAGCCGGCCAATGACAAAAATAAAGTCATAATGATCTTTTCAATTCTTAAGGCAAAAAACACAGAAGAGTTTCTCTCTGGCCAAGCTTCCACGGTGTAGCCGGCAGTGGCTAGAGCTTCCTTGTATGGCTCATAGCTTTCTGGTTCCTTTAAAAGAATTTCAAATCCCGATAAATAGGAACTATTTTTTGAAAAAGAAGGAAAATATTTTCGATCATAAAAAACCGTATTGGCGTTCCAAGATTCGCTTTGAAGAGATATAACAGACTCTAACTGAACAAATTCAAACTGAATGGGTTCACCCGGAGGAAGAAGCAAATTCTCTGCAGGTATGAGTGAAACTTCTTCACCACTATATATACCCAGTTCACTTATCAAGCCCAAACTCATCGCAATTTTTTTTACCTCAGAGTCTGTTTCCTTTTCTTTTATAACAAATAAAGTTTCCTGCTCTAGTTCGATTTCTTGGATTTGGACTGGATAATGATCCCTTGTTTGTTTTGTTGTTTGATCCTTGCCAAGCCCTGTTGTGCTTTGGCCATCACCAAGTCCTGTTGTTGTACTTTGGTCATCACCAAGCTCTGTTGTTTGATTCTCAGCAAATGCATTGAGAGAATCTGCTCCATCTGGAATATTTTTTTCCACTTCAAATATCTTTTCCAGTTGATTCCTCATTAAAAATTTCTTTAGCTGCTGAGAATCATATCCCCTAGCAACAGCCCCTGAAAATATCCCTTGCTCCGTTCGAACAACAACATCGAGAGTTTCAAAGAAGTAGAATTCTTTCACTCCTGACTGCAAGCCAGAAGAACGGAGAGTGTTTTGAATTGTTTCCTTCTGTTTTCTGACAAATTGGGAAGAGGGGTTTTTTTCAAGCGTAATAATAATATGAGGTTCAGCAGCCAAAAACTGTTTCTTAATAGAACGACCCAATCCTCCCATCACATTCAAGACAATGACCAAACTACCAACAGAGACTATCAGACCCAGCAGACAAACAAAAGCCACCCTTCGAACTACAGAATTAGATCTCTTCGAGAAAAGATATCTAAAAAAAAAGGAAAAAGAAGACAAAGAATGAGAATCAGAAAACCACTTCATATCAGAATTTATTCCTTATTGATTCTATCAACCGTATATATTCCATCCACTTCGCAAATATTTTTCTATTGTCTTTGTAAAGCTTCTTTGATTGTTCCCTTCATCAATTCGACTTCACGATATATTCTTTCCACATCTACTCCTTGGATTTCAAAATCTTTCATTAATATTTTCCCTTGGCACATAACAAAATCCACTTCAGCCCCGGAAGCCGAATAGACCAAATGATTCAACAAATGATGCCTAGGATAAAGATGAGCTTGCTTCAAATCCAAAGCCAAAATATCTGCAAAAAAACCGGCCTGAATTTTCCCTATCTTCCCCTCCATACCCACTACCTTGGAGGCAGAAGCAGTGACCATAGAAAAAATGTCTCTTGCATGAATGAGAGCAGAAGGATTTTTAACTTTTTGCAATTTGGCAGCGGTATCCATTTCTGTAAACAAATTTAAATTATTATTGCTAGCACAACCATCTGTTCCCAAACCCACAGTAATCCCTTTTTCTAAAGCCCTTACAATAGGAGCGATTCCTGAACCCAATTTCATGTTGCTTTCCGGATTATGAGACAAAGGAGTATTGGTTTGCACCATTGTGTCCATATCTTCCTCTGTGAGATGCACACAGTGAACGAAAACGCAATGCGGACCAGTGACACCGCAGTTATGCAAGTGAGCGACGGGTGTTTTCCCATACTTCTTTTGAATTTCTGAGACTTCCCACTGTGTTTCCGACACATGAATGACAATTGGCAAAGCTCTTTTTTGAGATTCTGCAACAGAAGTTTTTAAAACAGACGGATCACAAGTATAAGGGGCATGGCAAGCCAGAGCAGGATAAATCCTATCATGGTCTTTATACCTCTCGCACAAGATATCCAAATCCTTTTTCCAGTCAGAAAAAGAGCTAAGCATATCCACAGCCAACACTCCCCTCAACCCATACTGATCAAATAGTTCTGCCATCTTGGGAGTATGAAAATACATATCACAAACAGTGGTGGTTCCATTTTTAATTAGCTCCAAAATAGCTAATTCCGTACCTATACGAATGAATTCAGGATTGACCATTTTTTTCTCTAAAGGAAAAATCACTTCCGTCAGCCATTTTTGCAAGGGCAAATGATCTCCCACTCCGCGAAACAGTGTCATAGGCAAATGAGTGTGCGTGTTGATCAAACTGGGACAAACCAAATGATCTTTTAAATGAATGACCTCTTTCGCAAGTGGCAAATTCTTTGGAACAGAACTCACAGAATGGATGCTTCCTTCATCCACAATGATCATTTGATTTTTCTTAATCTCACCATCTGGATGATCCATGGTGAGCAAGTAATCACAAAGTAACAGAGATGAAAATTTTTTTTTTGAGCTGATTTTTTCTTTCAAAGATTTTTCTCCTTTTTATTCTTTACATTTGGTCAGCAGAAAAATCAAAAACACTCTCAATGATTGCAGTGAGAGGAGGACGAATCAAGGAATAATCGGGAGAAACAGACTTCCCAATTCCACAGGCCAAGTTGGATACGAGGGAGAAAACACCCATGCGAGCTTTTAGATAATGAAGAGCCATTACTTCCCACAGGGTAGACATTCCCACAACATCCGCACCTGTTTTGGCAAAAAAACGTATTTCCGCTGGGGTTTCATACTGAGGCCCCAAAACTCCCAAATAAACACCTGAACAAACCTTTTGATTTTTTTGTTGCAACTTTTCGAGTATGGCAGATGTCAGTTTTGTGTCGTATGCCCCTTCCATATTCAAAAAGTAGGGAAGTTTTTTTTGTTCTTTTTTGCTTCGACTCACCAATCCACAAATGGGGCTTTGTCCTGTAAAATTGATGTGGTCTTGAACTGCTACCACCGTCCCCACGGGCAACTCCTTTTTCAAGCTGCCAGAAATATTCGAAAGGACAAAGCAAGAAGTTCCAGCTTCACAGGGGCCTACCACAGTACGAACCACTTGTTCTGGCCGTAAGCCCTCGTAGCCGTGAAGTCTCCCCGACTGAACACACAAGCTCACATTTTTTTCCTTGTGAAAAAAGTACTCATAGTATCCAGAATGAGTGGGAGCCGAGGGAGAGATAAAATCTGGCACTTGATTAAAAGAAATTCTTCCTCTGTTTTCCCAAGAGGAAAAAGAAGTTTTTTGTTTTTTCAGTTCCTCAAAAGCTTTCCCAAAAAAAGAACCTAAAACAAAATGCACAGATGGAATAGGGATCTTTAGTTCTTGGTATTTTTTCAGAAAAAATGATTGTAAATCAACCACGTTCTTCTCTCATAGTGACCCACTCTTCCGCACTGGTAGGATGAATGCCTATTGTATTGTCAAAATCGGATTTTTTTGCTCCAGCTTTTAAAGCCACGGCCATGCCCTGTATAATCTCCGAAGCTTCCTCTCCAACCATATGGATTCCCAAAACCTGATCCGTTTTTCGATCCACAATGATTTTCATAAATGTTTTTTTATCAATGGAGGTAACCGTATATTTTAAAGGACGAAAACGAGACGTATAAATTTTCAACTGATGGCCTTTTTTGATTGCTTCTTCTTCAGTCAAACCCACCACAGCTACGAGAGGGTTGGAGAACACAGCCGTTGGAATTTGTTTATAGTTCATTGCCTTTTTAGAGCCAGAAAAAAGATGCTCAGCCAAGTGCATTCCCTCAGCAATGGCGACAGGAGTTAGTTGATAGGGCGTATCTGCGCAGTCTCCTAGAGCGTAAATACTCTTTACTGATGTGGCATAATGTTCATCCACTTTGATTTCATTTTTCTCATTCATCTTCACTCCGACGGAATCCAAATCTAGATTTTGAATATTGGGAACTCTACCTGTTGCAAACAAAACAGCTTTAACCAAGAATGTTTTTCCATTTTTTGTATTCACTTTCAGTTTGTCATTTTCTTTTACGATTTGAGTGAGATTGTTATTGGCTTCCACATTGACGCCTGTTTTTATCATTTCTTTTTGGAAAAATTCTCTTAGCTCTTGATCGAATTTTCTCAAAACCAAATCCCTTCTAAAAACGAGTGTCACGTCCGAACCAAAACCATTGAAGATGCTGGCAAACTCTAGGGCAATGTAACCCCCTCCCACGATAAGCATGGAAGAGGGAAAGGATTTCATTTCAAAAATGTCATCTGAACTCAAAGCCAACTCCACCCCCGGAATTTCCGGAAAAGAAGGCTTATTTCCTACTGCGATTAAAATATATTTTGTACGATATTTTTTTCCATTCACCTCTACTGTATGCGGGTCAATGATACGTCCATGACCTTTCAAAACAGTTACTTTTTTGTTGCGTAATAATTTTTCATAAATATTTTCTAATCGTGTGAGTTCTTGATCCCTAGATGCTTTTTGTTCCAACCATTTCAATTTGTGTTTTCCAATCTCCCATCCATAAGACGAAAAATATTTAACTTGATTTGGTAATTCAGAAGCATAGAGCATGAGTTTTTTGGGAATGCACCCTCTTAAAACACAGGTCCCACCATAGCGATTGCTCTCGCATATAGCCACACGAGCTCCCAAACCAGAGGCCCAGCGACTGGCTCTCACCCCTCCTGAACCTCCTCCAATGGTCAACAAATCAAAATCGTACTGAGACATAACGAGACGAGCCTATCAGTTTTTCGACAATAAAGAAAATACTATATAAACAAGACTTCATCCAAAATCTCCAGAAGGTTCTGTTTGACAAGAGGATGAAAAAACTGAGGCTCCCATCCTTGCACAGAAAGCTGATCGGAGATCACTCCTAGGCAAAACATAGGCAAATGATAATATTCACCAGCCACCATAAGCCCCGCCGATTCCATATCCACACACTGGATACCCATCTTATTTTTGAACTGTATCACTTCCTCTTTTGTCTCTCGAAAAGGAGCATCTGTTGTCCAAGTAGTGACGGTTTTTAATTTAAGATTTTTCAATTTTTCTGCCAACAAACTTCCCCTTTCTTGCAAACCCACAAATGGTGAAGGAGCCTTGTAGTGATAGGAACAACCTTCATCCCGAAGAGCTTTGGTACAAAAAATTTTCTCACCAACTGGCAAGGAATCTGGATCCATTGAACCCATGATACCCACACTAATGAATTCCTTAACACCAAGAACACGCAACTTTTCTAGGCAAATCACAGCCGAAGAAGACCCGATTCCGAAATTGCTGACCAAAGCAGTAGATTGCGAACCCTTTTTATATAGGTCAATGTTCAAACCTATTTTAGAAAAAGATAAACTTTTTTGAAATTCTGATTTCTTAGACAAAGATTGTGCTAAGCCACTCGAAAAGCAAAGAATAGCTCGATAAGGTAAGTGTGAAAGTTTTTTATTCCTATAAACATAGGAACGAAGTTGTTCAGGACAAACCAATGAAGGAAACTGATATTTTTTTGAGAAAATCGGGTATGACATAGCACTCAATTATAAAATTGATTTTTTAATTTATAATGAAAAAATAAAATTTGAGTCTTTTGTGTGTGTCTAAAATTATTGTCGCTGATTAACACAAGCAAATAGCTTCCTTTGGCAACTTGAGGGCCCATAGCTATCCCTTCAATATTATCTAATTCTATTTTTAAAGAATCAGATAGATTCATGATTTTTGTTTTGCCACAAGCAACAAAAGAATCTCGTTGTAAATTTTTATGATTCAAAACATCACTTGCTGAAGAACAATCAGCCAAAAATAAGCGAATAAATTGGGCACTTGCTTTATTCTCCTTCGAAGCAAATGCATCCTTTAAATAGGCTCTTTCTATGACGATAAATTTTTTATCCCCCAAGGATAAAAAGTCAGTCATACCGTTGTAGCCTGCTAGATTCCCTTTTGTAATGAAAAAATCCATTGGGTATACAAACTGTCTAATGATTTCCTGTCCCTCCACACTGTACTGACTGATCCGAATGTACTGTTTTTTTGTTTGTTCCTGCTCCCAACTATCTTGGTGAAGAGCTGATTCGAGACCCAACCAAAGATATTCTTGCTTTGGATCAAGGGATAGAGCTTCAAAGGCTTTGTTTCTTTTGACTCCCCACTTTCCCAACCGTTTCAAATCCCTCGGCCAAAACATCTGATGGAGAGGCCAAGCAAACTCCCATTGGCCCTTTAGATTGAATGCAAATATTCCGGGAGGAGCTAGCAAATCCGGCAATTGCACACCTTCGGAACTAATCAGAATTTGATTCTTACCTAAGATCACCATCCCCTCAGGATCAATTGCAATAGGCAATGGCTTTCCATTTTGATCCAAAAGAAAAACTTGATCGACCAATTGAAGTTCATACTTTTTATCATCAGTTTTTTGATGCAACTTCATTTCATAGAAACGAGAAGGAGCTGGGATGCCTATTTTTTCTTTCAATGCTCTTGGTTTGAGATGTCTCTGTTTTGTATTGGAATCATCCGACAAAGAAAAAAAAGTTTTTCTAATAGGATGATAGGAAAGAGCGGAAAGTCCGCCTACGCGAGTGTCTTGAAACTGTAGATCATTTGGTAAAATTTGTTCATTTACAAACTCTAGGGAAAAAAAGAGTTTTGGAGCAACAGGTTTATCGGAGTACAAATAATTACTATAAAAAAGAAAATAATAAACCAGAACAAAAAATAACAAAAAGACTGGCAGAAAGATGATCCGCTTTTTCATGAACAGGCTTATAGGACGAAAAACTCAGGAAGTCACCTCTCAAAAGGATCTTTTCTTTCATTAATCATCGTCATCATCACTATAAGAACTACATTCAGAATACGAAGCAGAATCAAATATACCTTCCCAACTGCCGACTTCTTGTCCCAACAACCACCGATTGAATACACTCTTTAGACCTGACGAATCCCTATCATCTATTGACTGTCTATTGTCACCCAGTTTGGAGGCTAATTTAGCAAAATCATCATTGAGTCTGTACTGAACTTGATCCAGCCGGTATAGGCTATTGTCAATTCTAGATTTTTCATAGTTGGAACGAGCTTTTTTCTTTCGTCTTTCTAGTTCCTCTCTCTTTTTACAAAAAAAATCATGAGTCTTTTCTAATTCACCTTCCACACACTGTCTCAATTCCATAGGAGGATACTTAACGTTCAAAATTGAAACCAATATATCCACTTCATTGGTTGGAACGCCTGCTAACACACCTGCTCTGCAGTGCTTGAAAATACCACTCAAAGTGCGAACCTCATCAATATCTTCTATTGGGCTTCCTCTACGATCATCATCGACAGGATTTATCTCTTCATCAGGATACAAACCACCACAGGAACACAGTAGCAGAAAACACAAAACGCCGACAATATAGTTCAACTTATCCATAAATTTTGAATCTTTATTTGGAGTACCTCTAACCTCAGGAATACTTTCACACTATTGTAGATAGAATACTTGGTGAAAAACAGGTCTAAAATCAAAAAAACATATTTCACAGACTTAGGTCCTCAGTATTGTGTCTAAATGAGAACTCTCTGTTATCAATTTGAGCTTGCAAAATACTTTTTAGAATGTATTAAATCTCCATTGTGCCTGGTATCATCGTGATCGGTTCTCAGTGGGGAGATGAAGGAAAGGGAAAAGCCGTTGATGTTTTTTCCGCAGAGTCTGACTATGTAGTTCGTTACCAAGGCGGGTCCAATGCGGGACACACTCTAAAAATTGACGGACAAAAAAAAATTTTACATCTCATCCCTTCTGGAATTTTTCATAAGAACACTACTTGTATCATTGCCTCCGGAGTGGTGTTAGATATTGAAACTTTGGTCGGAGAAATTGAGGCCCTAAAACAGTCTGGAATTCTATCTGGCACTTCGAACAAACTTTTGATCTCTGATTCGGCTACGGTTTTACTGAGCTATCATCGCTTATTGGACCAAGCTAGAGAAAAAATGGCTCATAGGGAAAAAATAGGCACAACGGGAAAGGGAATTGGTCCGGCTTACGAGGATAGGGCTGCACGAACTGCTTTACTTTTTGGCGACCTGTTCAGAGAAAAAGACATATTGAAACGCAAGTTGCAAGTTGCTTTGGGAGAAAAAAACTTCTTGATTGAAAAATATTATGGAGAAAAATCCATTTCATTCGAAGAAACATTGAAACAAATTATTTCACTCAGAGAAAAATTGAGACCCTATCGGTGCCGAAACAGCTCCTACGTCATTTACAAATCACTGAAAGAAAATAAAAAAGTCCTCTTTGAAGGAGCTCAAGGAAGTCTCCTAGATATTTTGCATGGCACTTATCCTTATGTGACCAGTTCCAGTACTTTATCTGGATCTGCTTTCGTTGGTTCTGGCATTGGACCCGGCTACATTAAAAAAATTATTGCTATCACAAAAGCTTACACAACTAGGGTGGGAGCAGGCCCTTTTCCCACAGAATCCAAGGGAGAGGGGGCTGATTATTTGCAAAAAACAGGCGAAGAATGGGGAGCCACCACGGGACGAATGCGACGATGTGGATGGTTGGACCTAGTGGCTCTAAAATATGCCCTTCGGATCAATGGCATTACTCATTTGGCTCTCATGAAGCTTGATGTCTTGTCAGGCTTAAAAGAGATTCCTATCTGCAAAGCTTACAAATGGAACGGAAATGTCATCCACAATTATCCAGTGCATTCTGAGGACCTAGCTTTGTGCGAACCAGTTTATGAAACCTTGCCGGGCTGGAAGGAAAATCTTTCTGACATTAGGGCGATTGAGCAACTTCCAAGCAATGCTCGCAATTATTTGGAATTCATTGAGAAACAGTTAGACACTCCGATTGAAATCATTTCTGTGGGCCCCGCTAGAGAAGCTACCGTATGGCGAAAGCCTTTGTTTGAATAAGTTGTAGATCATTTTTTATGAATACATTTCAAAAATACGGTAAAATTTTTGACATCCTGAAAATTTCCTGAAAGATAGGGTAACAATTAGGCCCGCTAGCTCAGTTTGGTAGAGCATCTCCCTTTTAAGGAGAGGGTCCTTGGTTCGAGCCCAAGGCGGGTCACACTTTTGTTCCCTTCGTCTAGCGGTTAGGACATCACCCTTTCACGGTGAAGACACGGGTTCGATTCCCGTAGGGAACGCCATGATTGGACCAAATTTCTGTACTACTCTACATAGGCTAGAGCTTCGATTTTCGTAGAGTATTCCGTGAATGAAACAAGACTTCCGTACTGCTCTATCTTGATTGGGAAAATGGGATATGACACCATTATAGGTCATGAATCTTTTAAAATTCTCTTTCCTTTTTTTTCTGCTCTTTTCGATCGGAACTTCCGTTGCAGTAACCAAAAATAAATCGACCAAAGATCCAGATCCACAAGAACTACTTTCTAGAAAACCCACTAAGATGCTCACGAACTTGAATGATTATAGTAGCAGTTTGATGGAATTAAAGAAAACAATGAACCAAGGCAACTACAAAACTATTGTGTATGAAAAAGTGTGTCCCTACATGGAAGCACTGAAAACATTCGATTCAAAAGATAAAATAAATCAGAAAAAACGGAAACAGTTTTTGGAAGAGGTTGTAAAAATTTATGGCAAAGTATTTGATTTTCCATTCGAATACAGCGTCATGTACTGTGTGTACAACTACTACAAATCCCCCAACCCTCCTGAGATTTTAGAAATAGTTAAAAAACTCTTACCAGAAAAAAAACAAAAAGAATTCACAGGGCTACTAAAAGTCTGTGACCAAGAGGAAAGAGAAGGAAATGGTGACAATCCAAAAAATGTTCCCTATGAGCAAACAAGCCGTTCACAAACTCCTAGTTTATTATTAAGTTCGCAAAATTATCAATCTTTGTCTGCTTCAGACAGACTGAGCTATATAAAAAAACTGAAGATGTATTATCTTCAGTTCGAGCTGGATGTACAAAAGGAGTTATCCCTTCAGTTGGGTCGGATCAATTCACTTCTGCTCTTTGATTTTTTGATCTCCCAAGCGGTGGCTAGCTTCAAAGGAAAGTGTTTAATAGGAGGAGTTGTTAGAAAGACATATTATTCTAAACGTTTAAAAAGACGAATCTGCTCTGTTTGGAGAAGACAATGTGATGGAAGATCAGATACTTTTCAATGCGGTCAAATCTTTGGTAACGAGTGCATCAATATCAATCCAACAAGAAGCATTTCGAACCGATGCTATGAAGCTAGCAAGAACAAAGCAATGAGTCCGAAAGATTATGCAGATTACAAATCCGAAATCGAAAATATTCTAAAGCAATATTGTATTGGAAGAAGAAAGCAATATGCTAGTTGTCAACATTTCATAAAAAAGGCTGAAACTCTTGAGCAATCTATGGTAGCTGGAGCAACTTCTCCTTTTCCCTCCACTCTCGATCCTACTAACGCTAAAACAGAGGGCAAAGGAACTTGCCTAGACTGTGCTAAAAATCAAGCATTCAATCAAACAGCTAATCAAATAAAAGCAATACAGACATCTGTTAAAGGTCCATCCGTTGCAGAAATGGGTAAGAAAATGAGAGAATATGTTTCAAAGAATATCGTTGATAATTCTCTTTGTAAATGCCAAGGAAATAATATTTGTACAAAGGGATGTAAAAAGAGACAAAATATGGAAAAAGGTGAATCCTATCCTCCTATTCTTAAATGTCTAGGGGAAAAAAACCAGGTCTCAAGTACCGGTAAGTGTGCTAGACATGTAACCGGAACCATTATGAGTACGATTCACAAATTTTTGGCAAAATACTGTACTGATAAGTTGGATGATAGTAATAAGAGGGTACGGTTTAATCAGTGCGTAAAAGAAGCAAATGCTGGTAAGAATTTTTCTAAAAGAAATATCTGTCATCATGCACTCATTTTCCCTTCTGCTATATGTACACTCAACTTAGATGGAAAGAGTGATAACCTCTTTAGTACAATAAAAAATAAATCGGTCCGAAAAGGTTGCAAAAATTGGTCACAATACAATGAACGATTGGTTTCCATCCCCGTCAAACAAGATGACGGATCTGTCAAAAATGTCTCTTTGTTTAAAAAAATGGATTTGAATACTAAACAATTGCAGGAATTTCAAAACAATCCAAGCCGGATTCCATCAGGGGCCTTTGTTGTGCTTAACTCCCTTAGTATACATGGTCACATCGAAGTGAAAACGGGTAAAAATATCTGCGGTAAAAATAAAGATCAAGTTTGCTTTTGTAGCGATTACTGTATGGAAAGAAAAGATTACAATCCACAATATAAATTACGAACTGTATTTGAGTGGAATCCAGAGTTGATTAAATACATTGCCGAAAACTATTGATTCCTAGTGATTCGATATCCTCCAGCTTTTTTGTTCCCCTCTTAGTGATTCGATATTCTCCCCTCTAATCTTTGATAATTTTCAATCAAAAATCTGCTGCCAATCCTTTTTGACTCCCAACTATCTACTAAAAAAATACTTACATAATCTACCATGAATATCATATGGCTTTCTAAATCCATGATAATAGCAACCAAATCTACGATAATCACTATGCTTATAGTGTAAAATTTTCATTTATCATGCTTTTTCTTATTTTATTTTAGTAAGTTACATTATAAATATCATACGGATGTAAGTGATGAGTACTCAAGGAAAGAGGAAAAAGATTGAAGACAAAAAAACAAATGCTTCTCCAGACGGTTCATGGAATTCTCACTTTGTCACTATTGGCAATAGCTTGCCAAGGAAGGAAAGCTCCTCTTACTCCTGAGCAGGATTTAAAAAGCCAGCAAACAAGCAAGCAGCAAACAAGCAACCAGCAAACAAGCAACCAGCAAACAGATTTGGCAGATTTTTGTTCTTATCCAGAGAGTCTAAAGAAGGCTGTTCAAAGTGTACTCAATTCTCCTTGTCACTTAGTGACCGTAAAACATCTCAGATTGATAAAAAAAATTACACTGCAAGGTCTTGGTCCGAATATAAAATTAAAAGAATATCACGCCCATCATTTCGTTTCTCTAGAAGAGATAGATCTTTCAAACAATTTATCTCTTGATAGGTTACCGGATTTTGTAATTCAAATTCCAAGCTTAAAAAAATTAAATATTTCAAAAACAAAAATTACAAATTTGGATGATCGTATCTGCCAATTAGAAAATCTCACTGGACTGATTGGTACACACAATAACTATGATGGCAATGAAGTTCCTCTTTCCGTATTTTGTCTAAGTAATTTAAAAGTACTAGATATGTCGCACAGTAAAATCTACTACATTGATGAATACATTCACAAATTAAAAAATTTAGAAGAACTTCATATGGCTAATAATGATCTATTGATTGTTCCCTATGTATTGCAATACATGCCTAAATTATTACTAGTCGATTTTACAAATAATAATTTTGAAAATGAAGTGATAAACACTCTTCAAGATTGTTCCAATCATCCAGAAAAGACACGAGATGAGTGCCAACGGGAATTATTACTTTCTTTCCATTGTGATTGGTGGCAAGAATTTCCACACAAAAGGGGAGAACCTTTCAGAAGATATAAAGAAATGACAGACGAAGAATTTGCAAAAGTAGATGCAAGGGCTTCTAGAAATGACTGCTATCTCTTTTGGTTAAATACACATTTAATACCTATGCCAGATGAGGAAAAAGAAAAACTCTATCAGAGAACAAGTATTAATGGAAAATTTATGAGAGAATGGAAATTTATTTCACATCTCATTGATTCAGAATGGATGGGACATAAAGAGGGAAATTCTTTTTGGCAAAATCTCTATGCTGCTGCAATAGGATCCACAGAGCATCTCTGGTGTAAGACAAAAATGAAATTTGAGGATGATATGAGCTACGCAGTATCTAGAATGGAACTGGAACCTCAGGATTACCATTCACCCAATTGGAATGATCCACCGAATGAATGCAAAGATCTAGCGATCACAAAATCAACTCCTCATTAACTAAATAAAATGGAAATGTTCATATGTTCTATCGAATAAATAAAAAATTATACTCTATTTTCAAGATGACTCTACGCATACTGTTGTGTTTGCAACTTTCTCTATGTCCTATTCACGGCTACTCTGCTTCAACGAAAGACAATCAAGAGAATGTCGCACAAAGTTTGGATACTACTTTTCTTGATCAACTAAGAGATAAATTCACAAAAGATCACCCTGAGCTGATTGAAAAAATTCAACCTCTCGTTGAAATAGCAGAGGCCATTGAAAAAGGTGAAGTGGAAAAGTATTTGGCTCAAAACTCTATCCCCGATTATGAAAAAGATTATTTTCTTATCTCCGATCAAAGAGTCGACGCCATAGAATACCATTTTGATTCAGAAAAAAACAAAGTAATTCAAACTATTGGAAACACTCTCAATCTAAATGATTATAAAAGTAGTGCCCTTCATATTATTTTTAAAGAAGTTCACGTTCAATATGACAAAAATGCAAAAGAGCTAATTTTTGAAGGAGTGATTGGTGAAAGAGTTGTTTTACGTCAGCATGTTCCCAACATGGACATCATAGACTACGCCAATGATAAAGAAATATTGGTCTTGGTTGATAGAAAAAAAGGCCTGCTTTTAGCTGATATGATTTTTACAAGAGGTTATCTAGGAATTGCTCCCATCCCCTTTACCAGAGTTCAATCAACATCTTTGAATGAACACTTAACTGCTCGCAATCAATTACCTTCTATTGAATTTATAAATCGTAGTATCCGTCCCCCGGACGTGATACCCGAATCCATACAAAATCTTGATTTAAGTTTTAAAAAAGAATCTTTATTTACAGCCGGTGATTTGATGCTCTCTCACACGGATAGTAACAATAAAAAACATCTCATCCAGTTTGTGAAACGAAATGAAATGAAAGGGTGGTTAAAACTCACATATAAAATGTTAGATTTTATGGTAAAAACAGTAGCTCCTCACCTTATTCAGAAAAAGGATCTGAAAGATTTTTCTGAAAAAATAGATTCAATGGCAAAAGAACAGCCAAACATTTTCATTCAACAGATACTCTCTTCTTTGTTCACAAAAAATGCGATACAAAAATTGGTGCAAACAAAAGAAGCTATACAAGAAAGAAGCAATCAACTTGAACAACTATCTCCACGAGATAAAATGCAATTTGAAGAATGGAAGCGATCTTTTGAGGCAATCGCACCCAAAATAGAACAAAACATAAAAAAGCAACAACAAATAACTGGAGATATATTTAACAGTAAAACAATAGCTGAATTACATCACAAACAAAAGAATAACAAAGATGAGCAAAAAGATACCAAAGCTAAAGCCTTCCAAATCATTGCTAATATTACCAGTCGCTTTAAAAATGGAAATTCCCGTTTTATCAAATTTGTTACTCAGAATAAGTTGTTAGTCGGAACGGTTGGAGCGAGTGGTTTGGCTGGATTTATGTTCCCTGAAAAATTTATTGCCTTAGTGAATACAGTCTTTCCAATTATCGGCAATACAATTCATTATGAAGCAGCCCATGCCTATATAGGCACTACAGTTCCACATCTATTAACCATGTTGGTAGCTTTACCAGCGACCATTATTTTACTTTCCTATATTTTTGTTCCAGCTATTAAAAAAATCAAACAACTGACTCCAAAAAGTTTGAATTTTGGTCAGAAAGTTTATCATCCAAAAGGACATTTGCAAGACATTCTAGATAAGTGGGGAAAGACAACTATTTCACAAAGGATTGTCGGTATCGGTTTGAAGTTTGTCGCTTACACAATCTATCCTTTTTGGAATTATTTAGCCTCAATGATCGGACAACCTCATTTTTTTCCAGCCTTACAAAAGGGTCTGAATCCTTTTAAAAAAATTGAACCTCGTTCTGATATTGGCCAACTCATCCAGATAGATAGAGCCACTCGTTTGGGCAGCCAAGGCTGGAACCCTCATTGGAAGAAAAAGAGTGAAAACTTCCACAAACAAAGACAACTGCAAAATGCGACGATAGCAAAAGAAAGAAGAATGAAAACGATATCTTGGTTAATGGCTACTTTAGCAGTCACACACACAAAAAAGGTAGACCCCATATCTATGCTAGTTTATGGGGCAACTTCTTTAGATCTAAGCAAAATAGCAGAAATGCATAATAATAAAGCTTTGAGAGTAGAAATCCTTTGGGTCATGAAAAATTTATTAAAGGAAATCCGTCAACTTGATGAAGTGGATATACGGAAAGAAATTGCTGATTTGGATCCAAAAGTGATTCTCCGTTATTACGAAAAAGCCAAAGAGTTAGCGACAAAGGTGCACTCAGATTCTCCATTCCGAAAAACCATTCGTAGTGTTCTGGCTACAAATTTGATTTCTAAGATAGGAAAAAATATTACTTTACGGAAGGTAACTGGAATCAATAAAGATCAACATGATTTATTAAAGAATGTTCCTTCAGATTTTGTAACAAATAGAGTGGTAACGGAATTTTTAAGTGATCATATGTTGGTCTCCATTTTACCTATCTTGACTACTGAAAGGGCGGAGTTTGGTTTTGAAGATACATCTAAACTGTCTGTTGAATTTAATTCCCCTGTATGGTCAAACAAACCTCATTTGCAAGAAGTTTGGTTGAATGTGATCGCTCACTTTTTCATTGCTGGGGGACAAAGAACCATGACATTTTCAAAAAAACAAACCACTATGCAAAATATTTTTACCCAATCCATGAGTACGTATGAACCTGTTGTAAAATATTTAGAGAAAACGAAAGCCAAACAACAAACTGATGTTGAATACACAAAAAGTTACGTTTCTTACTTAGCAAAGGGAGGAGGAAAAGCTGACAACCTAGGTGGAGTGATGTGGAGATCTTATATGTCCAGACTGAGATCTTTGCAAATGACTTTCTCTTTGATGGTAGGAGCGCGTTTATTATTAACAGATCAATCCTTGGGAGAAGCGGCTTTTGCTTTTCTTTTGTATCATTTAGCCGCTCAATGGATCTTTGGATGGCCTTGGGACATTCTTAGCGGAGGAGCAAAATACAATGATAACAAATTGAAAAAAAATATAGAAAGAATAGAAATACTTAAAAATAACGTGTCTGAATTGGAACGGGAAGTTTTTGAGAGTGAAAAAAAGATGCAAAATCAGTATCGTGATTCTATTAGAGAAGTGGTGAAGCTCTACAATATAAATCCTGCTTTAAAAAAGCAATTATTAAACAGTGGTATAAAAGAGATTGATCCTAAATTATGGACTTACATGAAAGAGTCTAAAAATGGGAATTGGATGGATGTCCCTGTCTCTCAAAATGTAAAAACAATCCAATTAATAGCCCAAAAATTGATAAAATTGATTACTCAAAATCCTCCTGTACCCGTTAGAGCCAATCAAACAACCAATTTTATTTTCGTTACGGCATTCGGAGCTATATTAACAACTTATTTATTTGTAACTCTTTCAATTTTGACATTTAACCCTGAATTTTTGAATTGGAAATTTATTGGTATGTGGGCTTTGATTAACTATACAGCTTATGCCACCATTTATTGGTTGTATTCAAAGCAATTCAAAGATCATTTTACCTTTTTAAAAAGTTGGAAAAATTATTTCTCTACACGCATTCTCCATTCAAAAGCAGCAAATCAATGTCGTCAGATTTTTTCAAAAAAATGATATAATACGAAAAATATTTTTCTAAAAAACTTGCACTTGTTTACGCAAAGAAATAAAATATTTGGTCAAGATGAAATGGGATTCTCTTGATATTCGATATATTCAAATTTTTATTCTCAGTATTCTTTTAAGCTACGGAGCTTTCACTTTTGATTTTTCTTTTTTGTGGCAACAGATGACTTTAACCTTTGTTTCAGGTTTATTCACACAATATTTTTGGATCAAAAAATTCAATCTCTCTTATAGAAGTTTTTTAAGTACTTTGATCACCTGTTTGGGAATTGCTTTGCTACTCAGAAGCAATACACTTTGGATTCATCCCCTAGTGGTATTTCTTTCTATTAGCTCTAAATTTTTTATCTCTTACAAAAAACAACATTTTTTTAATCCTTCAGCGTTTGGATTAGTGATGGCTTTATTCTTATTTCAAAATGCATGGATCTCTCCCGGTCAATGGGGATCTCAGATCAGTCTCGCCTTGTGGGTCACAGCTCTTGGCTGTTTCATTGTGAATCAGGTACATCGTTTGAACACGCCTTGGTTTTTTCTATTGTTTTTTCTAGGAGGACTTTGGATTCGAAATTTTTATCTGGGCTATGAAATAGAAATTTTATTTCATTCCGCTACTAATGGTTCTCTTCTTATTTTTGCTTTTTTTATGATTTCAGACCCCAAAACTTCTCCCAATCATTTTGTTGGTCAAATTATTTTTACTTTTTTTGTTGCCCTCATGTCTTTGATACTCCAGTATTACTTCTATGTAGTGAATGGTTTTGTCTACTCATTGATAGGTCTTGCGTGGATGGTACCTATTTTGAATCGACTGTTTAAGGCTCAATCTTTTCAGTGGAGAAAGAAGAAAGAGTCTAATTATTTTACAAATCTTATTCTTGGTAACGTAACGCAAGAAGGAAAATAATGAAATTGATGTATTTTCTAACTACTGTTCTTTTTTCATTCATTTTATTTTTGGCACCAAGTGATTTGGCTTACGGCTTCTGTGGTTTTTACGTAGGAAAAGCGGATGCCAATCTTTTTAATAACGCTTCTAAGGTAATTCTTGTACGCCATGAAAATAAAACGATCCTTAGTATGATGAATGACTACGAAGGTCCTTTAAGAGAATTTGCTTTAGTGGTCCCTGTTCCAACTATTTTAAAAAAAGAACAAGTTCACATAGGAGATAAAAAACTTTTTGATAGAATCGATTCTTTCACGTCCCCTCGATTGGTTGAATATTTTGACAAAGACCCTTGTCAAAAAAACGTAATCATGTTCAAGGCTAGGAGTCATCAAGCACCCTCTCTCACTGAAAAATCAATGGCTCCTCTTTCTGCATTAGGTGTGAAAGTGGAAGAAAGTTTCACAATCGGTGAATATGATATTGTCATTCTTTCGGCAAAAGAATCTGATGGATTAGAAACATGGCTAAGACAAAATCAATACTCCATCCCTGAGGGAACAAGCCAAGCTTTAAAACCCTATATCAAACAAAACATGAAATTTTTTGTCGCTAAAGTTAACATCAAAGAACAAATCAAAGCAGGGTCCAATAATTTACGGCCTCTTCAATTTGCCTTTAAATCAGAAAAATTCATGCTCCCCATCCGCTTGGGTTTAATCAATGCAAATGGACCTCAAGAACTTTTTATTTATATGCTTACTAAGAATGGTCGGGTAGAAACAACCAATTATCCTACAATAAAAATTCCTTCAAATGTGGACATTCCAGCCTATGTGAAAGGTGAATTTGAGAATTTCTATGTTTCTTTATTTAATAACCAAGTAAAAAAAGAAGAAATGAGAACGATTTTTATGGAATATTTTTGGGACATGGGATGGTGTGATCCCTGTGCAACTAACCCTTTGACAAGAGATGAATTGCAAGAGTTGGGTGTTTTTTGGTTCGACAATGATCAAGAGAAATTCAAAAAGCGCGGAAAGCCAATGATGGGGATACCGTTCGGAATGTCTGTTCCGGTGAAAGTGACTCGTCTTCATCTACGCTACACAAAAGAGACTTTTCCTGAAGATCTAATATTCCATGAAACAGATGACAAAAAAAATTTCCAAGGCCGATATGTCATTCGACACCCTTGGAAAGGATCACCAAAAAAGTGTGAAAAAGCTAGCCAATACTTTCAGTCTTTAAAGAATCGCCGAAACATAGAAGCTCAGAGTTTGGCACGTCTGACAGGCTGGAAACTCAGTGAGATTAGAAAAAAAATGAACCTCAAAAAATCTAAAAATGAACCTTGGTGGAAAAACCTTTGGCACTGAGACGAATAATAAGTATGAGTTATTAAGATTTAACCTGCTAGAATTTTTGAAAAAAGTATAAATGAAGATTTTATTATGTACTCAAGGTAATTTATAGGATAGCAAGGGTATTTTGTTTTGATAAAGACATGCGCAAACTGATTTGGTCTTTCAATTGCAGGCAAGTATTTAATTAATTCTGGATTACGATTTACAAAAACAAAATACTCCTCTGGAGATTTATGATAAGCTTTTTTGAATCTGTCAGGACTCATGTGATAGGCATAAGAACGATAGAAAATCTCATTCGATAAATCAAATATAAATAAAATAAAATTTCTACCTTCACTTTTGCTAATTTTGGGAAAATCTCTTTCATAAACGCTGATTATTCTATCTCCTTCATCATAAGTTTTTAGAACTGATTCTGCTTTTCCACCAAACTCCGTTCCATCAATACCAACGACTCGACCTGATTTTGTATCAGAAATAAAAATAATTCGATCAAAATAAATACTCGAAAGATTTAAAGGAAAATCACAATAATATCTGTCTTTTGCAACAGCCGATAGATTTATAATGAATAGTCCTAGAAGCAGATAGCGAGATCGAAAAGATGCCATACTTAAATTTTTAAGCAAAAATGAATATAAAACAACATTAATATAGAAAAAATAAGCAGTTATATAATAAAAAATACAAAATAATTCCCATTTCGATGCAATAAATCCTTGATCAATAAAAGGAAAATAACTTAATAATATACCCAATGCTTATGAAAAAAGACCCCATCAATTTTGTATTCATTGGATCTTCTTTAGTCATTGCGATCACTTTATCTTGCATTCTTATTTTTCCTGACACTTTCTTTAGTTTCTTATCATGGATTCAAAACACTTTTATGACTGCTTTTTCTTGGCTTTATGTTTTATCTATTTTTTCCTTTCTTCTTTTATGTCTTTATTTTGCTTTTGGTCCTTATAGAAATTTTCGCCTGAGCAAAGACCAAAACGCTTTACCAAAATACAGTTTTTTTTCTTGGTTTGCTATGTTGTTCAGTGCTGGGATGGGAACGGGTCTTCTTTTTTCAAGTGTCTATGAACCTCTCTATCATTACTTTTTCTCTCCGCTTCAAACAAAGCCATCTATGTCGCTAGCTTTCCAACTTACCTTTTTACATTGGGGATTTTCTGGATGGGCGATCTACACACTTGTTGGTTTAGCTATTTCTTATTTTTATTTCTATAAACAATTACCTTTTCGTTTTTCTTCTGTATTTTATCCTTTAATAAAAGAAAAAATTTACGGTCCTATTGGAAAATCTATAGATATTATAACTATTGTATGTACTTTGTTTGGAGTGGCGACTTCTTTAGGACGCGGTTCTTTACAACTCAATGCCGGCCTCCATGAAATGTTTCATCTACCTTTTTCTCCCGGCTTCCAAGCTTTTTTGATCGGCTTGATTACGATAGGAGCGACAATTTCTATCGTTTCGGGTCTGAATCGAGGGATTTTGCGTCTAAGCCAACTCAACATTCTTATGTGTTCATTTATGCTTTTGTTCATTTTATTTATGGGTCCCACCAGCTTTATCCTAAACTCTTTTGTAGAACAAACAGGTGCCTATCTACAAAATCTCGTAGCTAGTATGACTTGGGTAGAAAGTTTGGGCTCCGTCGAGTGGCGATCTAAGTGGACGATACTTTACTGGGCTTGGTGGATTGCTTGGGCTCCTTTTGTTGGGGTCTTTATTGCACGTATTTCTGAAGGAAGAACAATCAAAGAATTTGTTATAGGTGTTTTACTCATCCCAAGTCTATTATCCTTTCTTTGGTTTACCGTCTTTGGAGGATCAGTTATTTATTATCACCTTCATGATCTCATGAATCTCAAACCTCTTTTAAAAACAGAATATGCTGTTATTATTTTCAAATTTCTCGAATTTTTTCCTTTTTCACAATTGATTTCTTATATCACTTTGTTTGCGATCATTGTTTTTTTTATTACTTCTTCCGATTCGGCTTCTTATGTCATTCACAAAATAGCCAGCCAGAAAGCTTCGCCTCATCCTTATCAAAAAATTTATTGGTCCTTTTTAGAGGGTCTCATTGCAGCAATGTTGATTCTCACTGGAGGAATCAAATCCTTAGAGTTGCTAGTCATCATCAGTGCCTTTCCTTTTATGATCCTCATATTTCTCATGTCATGGAGTTTGTTGAAGGAGCTTCGTCAAGACTCTCATGCCCGAGCAAGGAATCTCAACCCACCATAGCTCTCACTACCTAAAAAACAAAACTTCACAATCATTAGTATAGCAATGGTGCGCCCTAGTAGGTAAGTTTAGAACCGCAATCATAGAGGTTAACTCAAAAACTGCTGGATTTACAGAGGAAACCGAGGCCCTGAAATCGGAATAGCTTTATGATTTATGCGATTTCTTGGAACCCAAAACTTTTTGGTAAATTCAAGGTAGTCTGCAAGAAGAATTTCCCCAAAATCACCAGATAGAATACTTGGCCCTGGATTAATCATCGATGGAAACCACTTCTCCTCTAAATACTTTCCTTTATCATTTTTATATTCAGTTCCATTTACTAATTCATCAAGTTCATTATCGTTACAATACTGTTCTCTAAAATGTTTAGCCCATGATAAAATTAAACTTTCATTTTCGGGGATAACTATTTCAAACACATCTATGTTTTTTCCATTTTGAGTTTTATATTTGCGATTTGATTTTTTAAGTTGTTTAATATGCTTATTTATTATCATTCTAATTCGATTAAAGTTTTTGGAAGAAGGTAAGTTCCCATTTTTTTTGAAATTTTGGATTTTGAAAGCTGTTACTCACTATATGAGGAAGCTGATCTTGATCTAAGTTTTCAGCGATATCTAACCCCGTTTTTTTTGCTCACGAAGCTTATCATCTAAAAGAAAAAAAAGTATTATTGTTAAACTGATCCAATGGTTTTTTAAGCTTTTTAAGTCGCTTCTCTCTGTCTTCAGTATTCAGTATTCATATAATCCTTCATCCATATCATCATATAATCCTTCATCCATACCATCATCATATATATCATTGTTAGGGCCATAGATTCTTTGTCTTTGATAAGAGTCTCTATATCGACCATCCCCACCAAGCTTCCCTCCCGGTCTTACATTGGCAGCTCTTCCTCCACAGCTTCTGCCAGCAGAGTCAGTCTGCCAAGAATAATCGCAATTCCCTGCCATTGAATTTAAAGGAAGAAAAGCTAAAATAACAAATGATAATAACAAAATTTTCATAACACCCTCCAAGAATATAATCCTAGCACATTTGAGATATGAACAAGATAAAATCTTAAAAGTGTTTTATAATGATACAAAATATTATTTTGAAAAACTATATACAACAGGTTCTTAGGACTAAAAAGACGAGACAGAGAAGCTCAGTGAAAATAAGTTTAAGCCGGATAAAGATCAATTGGTGAAACTTAATACCTTGACATTGAGGAAATCGAAACCACCTTGCTCACTTTGTGAGTGGATAAATGTTCAAATGAACCATTATTCATTAGTAAAGTGATGATTCTTTTAGGAGAAGGAAAGTTGGGAAGATCGATTCGCAATGATATATTAGACTTTATACAAAATCTTCCTTATTGGCAGAGGTATCTTTCTGCATTTTTAATAAAACCATCAACAGCTTCGAATAGAAAAGAAGCTATTGAGAAAGCCGGTCATTATTTTTTATCTAAAAATAATCTTTTACCGGAGCCATTGGAAGAGATAGAGCTACCAATTCCTACGACCATAAATTCAGATCAAAAAACAAACAATAGGATAAGCAAGCTTGTTTCTATATCAAATTTAAAGAATATTGCAGCTGTGCGTGAAAATCAAACTTTACCTATAAATGAAGTAGGCATTACCGTTATTTTTGGAGCAACCGGATCTGGAAAATCCAGCTATGCTAGAGTGATGAATGATGCTTTTATTTCTAGAGGTGATATTAACGTAATAGGTAATGTTTTTGATTCAAGTCGATCAGGGAATCCTGAAGCGGTATTTACTTTTAAAAATGATAAGGGTGAACAATACAATCGAAAATATCCAGATGAAACAAATTCAAATGAATTCAAACAATATACAACTTTTGATTCAAAGGCAGTTAAGGTCCATATTGACTCAAATAATGAATTGCATGTCACTCCAAGGGGATTTGATTTTTTAAAAAATCTTGCTTCTTTAGTTTCAGATGTAAAGAAATATATTCAAAATTCAATCGATACAGAGAAGCAGAATAATAAGAATACTTTTTATATGTACTTTTCAGAAAATTCTGAAATCAAACTTGCTGTTACTAAATTAGGTGCTGATAGTGATTTTCAAAATATTAAAGAACTGGGGAATTTTAACAAAAAAGATGAGGAATTACTCAATAAAACAGATAAGGAGTTGGCTCACCTAAAAGTAGATGATCTTGTCAAAAAAAAGAAACTTAACCAAGATATTACAGATGAGATTGAAGAAATCAAAAATCATTTGGAAAAGATGTCTTTAATTTTTTCACAAGACGATATGAAAAAAGTAAAAAAACGAATTGAACACAAAAAAACATTACTTTTTGAAATTAGTAATTCAGGTATACAAAAGTTTAAGGACTTAAGATTTAAAGATATAGGTAGTGAAGCTTGGAAAAAATTCATCAATGCAGGCAAAGAGTTTTTAAATTTACAAGAAAGCTCATGGAATGAGGGTGATCTTTGTCCTTATTGCCGTCAAAATTTAACTCTTGCCGCATCAAAATTAATTAAAAATTATGAAATATATTTAAAAAGTGAAAAAGAAGAAGAATTGAAAAAGCTTGATAAAAAGATAACAGAATTAATTAATAAGTTTCAATCTTTAGAAATTTTGAATTTAGATTCAAAGAATAATGCAATGACTTGGCTTCTCGAGAAAGAAAGCGGAAATATTTCCTGTACTACAATTAAAAAAGCTTTATCATATTATTTTCAATTAAAAGATGCTCTCATTAAAAATCTCAAAAACAAAAATTGGTATGATCTGGGTTTAAAACATTTTAAAGTTGATTGGACAATTCTTAATAAGACTCTAGAAAAAGAAAAAGAATCTTTCAATTTGAGTGATATTGAGAAAAAAAAGAGAGAGCTGGATACTCAAATCGTAAATTTAAAACATAAGAAAATTCTAAACGGATTACTTCCCGAAATTGAAAGCTTTGCAACTAATACAATATGGATACAAAAATGTGAAAAAGCTCAAAATAAAATTTGTACAAATACAATCACCATTTTTTCAAAAAAACTATATAAAAAGTATGTTACCAATTCATATCGAGAACAATTTAAAAAAGAATGTTCAGAATTACATATTACAAATCCTGCATTAAAGCAAATTGGTGTAGTAGGTGAGGCCAAGCGTTCTTATACTATAGGTAGTAGCGATAAACTTAGTAATGTTCTTAGTGAGGGAGAGCAACGAGCCGTCGCTCTAGCAGATTTTTTTACAGATGCAAAGATTTCTAAAATAAACGGCGGGCTGATTTTTGATGATCCTGTTGCTTCACAAGATCATGAAAGAAAAGAACTTATTGCTCGAAAACTAGTTCAAGAATCTTGCTCACGTCAAATTATTGTATTTACTCACGATTTGGCATTTCTTTATGATTTGGTAAATGAAACTTTAGAAAAACATATTTCCATTATACACCACTGGATAAGTAGTAATGGTATCAATGATGTTGGTATAGTTAACAAAAACTGCAAGAGCGATTTTGAAAGCGACTATGTCCAACCAGATATTGCAAAAAAATGCCTAGAAAAAGCTGAGAAAGAAAACAATCCAATGGAAAGAAAACGTTTTCTGAGAGAGGGTGTCAGTGCATTAAGAACAAGCTATGAAGCATTTTTTATTGTGAAAGTTTTAAACAAAGTAATAATTAGATTTGACCGAAGAATTAAATATAATGCAATTAATGAAATTTACGCTCCAGCCGAAATTTTAGATAAAATTTCTTCTAAATTAGCAGACCTTTCCAAAAATATTTCAGGCCATTTACAAACAGATACAGATGCCTTTTCTATTGCGCCTGATATGCTTAAAAAAGAAATTAATGAATACAAAGACTTGTATGATAAATATGTACAAGAAAAAAAAAGAAGAAGAAATATCTTACCTTAGATACTGCTAAATTCTGCACAAAATGTTAAAACAAAACTTCACAATCATTAGTATAGCAATGGTGCCCGGCGAGGGACTTGAACCCCCACCCCTTTAGAGACATGATCCTAAGTCATGCGCGTCTACCAATTCCGCCAGCCGGGCCTTTGGTTCTCATTCCAAACTTTTTACTTCTTCTTCAATCAGTTTTCTATAAGTAGCTGGATCGAGCAAATGAGCAAGGTCTCCTTCTCGGCTCATCTCAACGCGAATGAGCCAACCTTCTCTCATGGGATGATCGCTGATCAAACCCGGAGTCAAACTACCATTGACTTCAACCACTTCACCTGAGACGGGAATGTACAAATCACTGACATGCTTATTGCTCTCAACTAATCCAAACACTTGCCCTTTTTCAAAATTCTGTCCTTTTTGTGGCAAACGCCAACTCACAATTTCGCCCAAATTATCTTGAGCGTAATAAGTGATACCAATTGTCACAATATTTCTATCATCCAAAGAAATCCATTCATGTGTTTTGGTGTAGTAATAGTTGTCTTCCGGTACGATAAATCTTCTCGGTGTGTCCTCTTTCATTTTCTTCTCCTGATTTATGTTTTGTTTTACTTGTTTATAAATGGGGTGGCAACAATTTCAGCAGGGATTAGATCTTGATGAATCTTTATTTGTACTACTTGAGCCACTTTTGCGTATTGAGAGCTCACATATCCTAGGCCAATCATTTTGTTTAAACAAGGAGATTGACAGCCACTGGTGACCTCTCCCACGCTCTGGCCATCTACAAGAATGGGACTTGATTGGCGAGGAACTCCTGAAGAGGAAGATAGCTGAAAGCCGACCCACTTTTTTGTGATTGACTGCTTTTTTTCCCTCAGTGCTTCAGAGCCTATAAAAGAATGAGGATTTTTTACAAGCCAAGATAGGCCGGCAGAATGAGGGTCTATTTGCTCGTTCAGATCATGCCCATAAAGGGGATATTTCATTTCTATCCGCAGAGTGTCTCTAGCGGCGAGACCCGTGGCTCGGCAAGAAAAGTCTTTCCCCTTGCTCATAATTTTTTCCCATAAATTGAGCACTTCGCCCCCTGAAGGGATCAAAATTTCAAAACCCCTTTCTCCCGTATAACCTGTAGCGGAAACCAATACATTCTTATCCTGAAAAGTTAGATGCTGAAACGCAAATTTTTTTAGTTGCCGTAAAGACTGATTTTTAAAAACTTGAGCCAAAAGTTGTTCGGCTTTCGGGCCTTGGAGAGCTAGCTGTGACCATTGAGAACTTTCATTTCGAATCTCAACTCCCCGCTGATCAGCATGTCTGGCAATCCATCCTAGGTCCGTTTCAATTCTGGAAGCATTCACACAAAGTAAATAATCTTCTCCATGTTCTAAGCAATAAACAATGAGATCATCTATGATCCCGCCTTTTTCACTACACAAAAGGCTGTACTGAGACTCATTTTTTTTCAATAGACTCACATGACTGGTCAGAAGTTTTTCTAGAAGGGACAAGGCTTGATTGCCTTTTATGCGAATTTCTCCCATATGAGAAACATCGAATAGGCCGACGAAATTTCTCACATTCAAATGCTCTTCCTTAGCAGAAACTCCGAAATCAATCGGCAACTTCCAACCATAAAAGGGAACAAAACGAGCACCCAAAAGACGATGCTTCTCTATAAGAACTGTTGTCTTTAGCATATTTATTCTACTCAATGGCTCACTTGGCTCACTACTTGCCTTTTTGCTCATTTACTTACTTACCCACTCACTTGGCTCACTACTTGCCTTTTTGCTCATTTACTTACTTACCCACTCACTTGGCTCACTACTTGCCTTTTTGCAAAGAAGCCAGCTTCCAAGTATTTTCTAACAACATGGCTACGGTCATGGGTCCCACTCCTCCCGGCACTGGTGAAGCAAAGCTAGCCCAATTTTTTAGTTCTTCGAAGCGAACATCTCCCACCAATTTTGATTTTCCTCCACTTTGAATCCGGTGGATGCCCACATCAACAACTACCGCACCTTCCTGAAAATGATTTTTCCCCAAAAATTCTGGCTGACCAGTAGCAACGACAAGGATATCTGCCTGACTGGTTATCTGCGAAAGATTTTTACTATAGGAATGACAAACCGTCACCGTTGCGTTCGCATGTAATAACAGCTTGGCCATGGGGAGACCAACAATTTGGCTACGCCCCACCACCACAGCTCTACGAGATTGAAGGGGAATATCGTAGTATTCCAGAAGTTTTATGATGCCGGCCGGGGTGCAAGGTGAAACGAAACCTCCGCCGGACCAGAAAAGACCTTGATTTTTATTTGTTAGACAGTCGGGATCTTTCTGCGGATCAATCCACGAGACTATCTCTGATGCAGACAAAGAAGCAGGCAAAGGGAGTTGTACCAAAATGGCGTGAACATGCAGATCTTTATTTAATTTCTCAATATTTTCCCTCAAAGTTTTGGCAGAAACATCAGCGGGAAAAGAAAACTTTTTTGACTCAATTCCCACTTCTTTCCCTCCCTTGATTTTTTGCTGAATGTAGATCTCACTAGCTGGGTTCTCACCAACTTGTAAAACAGCTAGATGTGGAGGAAAGCCCAGCTTTTCATGAAGAGCTTTGACTTTGTCTTTCAAATTTTCTTTTATATTTCGGGCCACAAGACGGCCATCCAGTATTTGCATTAGAAGAAAACTCCTTAATTTGTAACAAAATCTCATAACATGTAAGCGGAAGAATCAATAAAACTTTTGTTGACCTTATTGGAAATAAAAAATAAAAGTCAGCCAATGAAAAATCTTCCTCGCCATCTGAAAAAAAAATTATCTGATAAAAACACACTATCTAGGAAAGATTTTAAAGAGCATCCCCTAATAGAGGAGCTTTACAAACTGATTCATGAATATTCCCTAAGGGAAGAAGCCTACAAAACCGCTATTCAGATCTATCTGCAGTTAAAAAAATAATGCCAGATATGGGATTTTTGTCCGAAAACCGTACATTCCAAGTCTAAAAACCGTTTTTTATCCCTCTTTTTTCGAGAAATTAAATTTGCATACTTTTGGTCGCAGAAGATGGAATACATTCCTGACTACTCTGGCAACAAACAAAAGGAGAGATTTGTTATGAAAAAAAATGAAAGGCAAAAGGGGCAAGGTTTGATTGAGTACCTCATTTTAATCGCTTTGATGGGAGTGGCTAGCATCGCTGTAATACGAATGCTCAATCACACGATTAAATCTCGTTTTGCTTCTGCCATCTATGCTCTTCAAGGACATCCCAAAAAAGTAAAAACAGAGAGCTTGAAAGAAAAAACCTATCAGAAAAGTGACCTTAGCAACTTTATGGGGGGAGCAGCTAGTAAATAAAAATAGAAAGCTGAGGAAGGAAAAAAATCCTGATGGAAGGATAGAGAGAAATCGAAACAACAAACAGGACACGAATGAATCGAAAAAATGGAAAGAGAAAACAATCTGGACAGGCGATCGGAGAGTTAATGATTTTGCTACCCTCGATATCTTCTATTTTTATTTTTTGTTTTTTGTTTTTTTACATTTTTACTCAACATTTATGGATGGATCATCATTTATATCAGTCTCTTATTTGCTTGGCTGAAGGAGAAACACAAGCGAGATGTAAAAACAGATTTAGAGAAAAAACAAACCCATTTTTATTTATTGGCAAAATTACAAACCTTAAATTTCATGAAAACAAATGGCAATGGAAAGGAAGTTTTATATGGGAAAATTTTTTTGGCTCCATACATTTCAACAAAGAACTCCAACCCATAAAGGGTTTATAGTAACACTCATATTAATGGTCACTCCCCTTGTGATCACCATCTTGATGATTTTTGTTTCCTTGATATTTTGTATTCGCAATTATGATCTCTCACAAAAAATTTGCATCCAACATAGCTTAACAGCACAGTCAAAACTGAAAATCTCTTTGGAAAAGCTCTTACAACTCAATCCCACTGCAACCTATCTAAGGAATTTGTATAAGAAACTTCGTTTGCTCTATACCCAAGCTATAAAGACCAAAAATCCTATTCTCGCTTCTATTTTGAAGGCCAAAATGAAAATCATTCATAAAAAAAGAGTTTTCTTGGATCGGAAACAAAAATCGATTCTAAACCAAAGTGTAAAAGATCTAGAGGCTTCTATGAATTCTTTTAGAAAAAAAATAATGAAATTTTATGCGAGAAGAATACAAAAAGATCACTACAAACCCATTCCTCTCGCCGTAATGTCTCGCCCAAAAGGTGACATTGCACCCAATTACTATGTTTTGCCCAATTTTTCTTTTCGCCAAAGATTATTATTTTCTTGGCAAATGCCTCTGCATCGTTTCCTTCCGAAGTGGATTGAAGAAATATTTTTTGAACCCAATTTTTCTTCTTACCGATGTTCAGCCACTTTAAAAAAAAGAGGAATCAATTGGGTGGAAAGTCTAACAAAAAAAGAGGTAGCAAATGCATTCGCTTTTTAAACAAAGAGACACCCATAATAAGGGACAACTCATAATGGAAGCCTTATGGCTCATCCTGTTTGTCTGTGCCTTTTTGGCCACTCTTTCTCACTTGTATGAGAAGGGGAAAATAGAAATCCAAAACAGCCAATTTATTAAAAAAACGAGAAATGAAAAATAATGAACCCTATACGTATTAACTCATGGGCAAAAGAAAATAAAAAGGCCATTTTTTTTTGGTGTTTCTTGGTGATTCTTTCCTTTGTATTCACCTTTTTTCAAACAACAAACAGAACAAAGGACAAAAAACAAAAAACAAAAAGCGTAGACACTTATATTCCTGAAGGTCTTGTGCTTCTGCCTATAGAGTTAAGCAATTCTTCTTCCTTGGATGGATTGTTGGAATCAAAAGGAGTTGTAGATCTTTACACAACCAATCCTACAAAAATTAGTGCAGAAAAAGTTGCAATGGCGGTAAAAATCATACGATCTCCCAACAATTACAATCATTTTGCTGTTTTGGTCCCCGAAAAGCAGGCTTCTTGGCTCATAAAAAGATTTCAAGCTTTTTACGCTGTTATTCAAAATCCCAGAAAAGCGGGAACAAAAATTCAGCCTTTGAAAAGAAAAATAAAAAGATCTATTGTCATAGAGCTTGATGGTCCAGAAGCTTTTTGAGAAGGTAGGCACATGAATAAGGCCTTGTTGTTTCGGTCTTTGTTATCTATCGTTTTGCTACACTATCCTAGCATTTGTTTTGCAAATACTTCTGTGCTCATTCGTGCAAAGCACACAGATCCCATGGAGTTTTTGGCCTATACAGAAACGGAAATAGTCAAAACCTATGCACAAAGCCAGTTGAATCAAATAAGAAAAAGCCCTCGCCCCATTCATTTGGATTCACTGTTAAAAAAATCGCAGATGGAGTTTTTGTCTCATGATCCGAGTCGAGCCAAAAAAACATATCAACTCATTGTAGACCACTTGCATTCATTTGATTGGAACAAAGAAGAGAGAAAAATCATTCTCTACTCTCTTTTGCGTTTAGCTCAATTAGAAAAAGACAAGCAAAAACAAAATCTTTTCCTTCACGAAGCCTTGACCTTTGGCTTTGATGTAAATATTGATCTAAATATTTTTCCTCCTCCTTTGACGAAAACCTATTTACAAATGAAAAAAGAACAAAAAGTGCTCCCTGTTGCTCTGGAAAATTTGTTTCCTCACCACGAATTGATCCTTATGAATGGACGACCTTATGCCTCTGAAAAAAAGATCTCTTTACCCTATGGGACTTATCGAATCACGGCTTTTAGCTCCTCTCATGAGCCTTGGACAAAGATAATCTCTCTATCTCAACTCATTTCAAAGCGAGTGAAAACGAAGGCTTTAGTGGGAGGAGATTGCCAAAACGTCATTGTAGAGAAAAAATTGCAAATTGCTAATAAGAGAGCAAAACTTCAGGCTTTGTTTCCTAATTTTTGTTTATCAGATCTGTCACAAAAGAAAATGAACAAGCTAAAAACCGAATTCGAGAATATGGAAATTGATTTACAAAATCCAAATGTAAAAAAACATAAAAAAGAGCAAAAGTGGTTATGGTTTGGTCTCTTGTTGGTTGCTGGAGTGGGTACAACGTTTTTTGTTCTTAGTTCGAGAGATAAAGAAAGAGCAAATAGTTCTTCAAATCGTCAAAAAAAAACGATCAGATATGGTTTCTAATGCATTCTCGAGTGAATCTTTTGGAAAGTACCTTTGAAAGTATCTTTTAGTTAACGGCCAACGGCTCCGGCGTTGGGATTGTTTCTGTTTGTCCCACCACTACCGGTTAGACCCAGATTGATGAGTGATTGCGGTTGATTTCCTGTCAAAAAACCATTGAAGGAATTGGTGCCACCACCGTGAGCGATTTGTTGAATTTGTAAATTCAAACGCTGAATCTCTGCCATCAAAGTACTAATAGCTTGTTGTTTGAACTGCCAATTCGCTATCTGAGCTTGTCGAAATCGAAGAAGAGCAGCTTGTTGCTGTTGGATTTGTTGTTGACCAAAGGCAAAATTGCCAGAATTTATACCAGGATTTATACCAAAAGGACTATTGAGTCCAGTATTGAATCCAGTATTGAGTCCTTGAATACCAAAAGGATTATTGAGTCCAGTATTGAATCCAGTATTGAGTCCTTGAATACCAAAAGGATTATTGAGTCCAGTATTGAATCCAGTATTGAATCCAGTATTGAGTCCTTGAATACCAAAAGGGTTGAGTCCAGTATTGAGTCCTTGAACACCAAAAGGGTTGAGGTTGTTGTTGGCGAATTGTTGCTGAAGGAGCCATGACGGGCGATTAAAGATACCATTTGCAGAAAGAGAAGAATGTGTTGGAGAACAGGCCAAAGCCGAAGAGGATCTACCAAATAAGCCGTTCCCGTAGAGCCCATCCGCAATAAAAGGGTAGGCCAAACCTAGATAAGGAGTGGTAGAAGCTTCAAACCCTTGACGATCTCTTAATTTATTTGCGCCTTTAATACCATAGTATCCTATTGCAGCACCACCGGCGACTTGCAATGTCTTTCCCAATATCTCCCATCCTGTGGGAGATGGATCAATGATTTCTTTTAGCTCTCTTATTCTGTTTTTTTGGCATTCAAAACAAGTAGCTCCAGCTTCTGTACTGCTATCTCCGTCTAGACTAGCCAAGAAACGATCACGTCTTTCTTTTTGGATGTCTGAGAATTTTTCTCTAAGACGCTCCACTTGAGCTTGTAGTTCTTTTCTTTCATTCAATTGTTTCTGTAATTCTTCAAATCCTTTTTTGCATTCATTTTTATATTTAGCAACTTGTGTTAACTGAGTTCCATTTTGATGGCGGCCATTGGATTTAAAGAAACATTTGTTTGGATTATTACAAAAATCCTTGCTTATCTTACCTCTTTTGTTGACGGCTGCGCATCCTCTCCATTTTTTCCAAGTCTTACAATCACTTGTTTCTTCGTCAGCGGCGGCGGCGACGGCTTTCTTGCGAGCTGCATCTTTCTTGAGAGCTGCGGCGGCGACGGCTTTCTTGCGAGCAACTTCGGCGGCTTTCTTGCGAGCAACTTCGGCGGCTTTCTTGCGAGCTGCATCTTTCTTGAGAGCGGCGGCGGCGACGGCTTTCTTGCGAGCTGCATCTTTTTTGAGAGCTGCGGCGGCGACGGCTTTCTTGCGAGCAACTTCGGCGGCTTTCTTGCGAGCAACTTCGGCGGCTTTCTTGAGAGTGGCGGATTTCTTGAGAGCGGCATCTTTCTTGAGAGTGGCGGCTTTCTTGAAAGCGGCGGCGGCTTTCCTGAGAGCTGCGGCGGCGACGGCTTTCTTGCGAGCAACTTCAGCGGTTTTCTTGAGAGCTGCGGCGGCGGCGGCTTTCTTGAGAGCCTCGGCGTCGTCTTTCAAACTGCAGTCGGAATTTAGATTATCAACCTTTGCACACGACACACAGGTGGTTTCATCCCAATGAAATCCTGATACAGCTTCACAATCTTTTTTGTTGTCTTGTTGTGACCCCTTCTCCTTAGCATGGGCTTGAGGAATCATCATTTGCAGTGGTTCGGCCCATAGTTCGAGTAGAGCGAGGTTGAAGCTTTCAAAAGAATTCAACTGACTGAGTTTTTGTGAACAATAATTCTCATCAGCTTCTTTTCTTTTCCAACCCTCTTCATGCTCCTCTGAACCACTCATGTATTCTATGACTTGATCCAAAACATTCTCGCCGTCTTCCTCTCCTCCAATTCTGGCCAAAATGGAATCTCTAGCAGTATCTATTTTATCGTCCAGCTTACTGATCATCTTTTTCACAGCTTTTATTGATGCTTTCAGCCTCTTTTCTTTTCTTCTCATAGCAGAATCAGAGTACCGACTTCCACCAGAGCTCCTAAGAGCCTCTAAATAGAGTGGCAAAGCACAGTTTATAGCACCAGGGTGGCCAATAGATTGAGTATAAGCGAAGGAAGAAAAACCAACGGATAGAGAAAACAGGAAAGAAAAATACTTAATTATTTTCATAAAAAAACCCTAGGAATAAAGGATCGACATATCTTGCCATCTTCTTGAAATTTTTTATTCTTTTTCGTCTCAATTTGATACAAGCTTTTGGCAAACAATAATCTGTCTCTTTTTTTCTTCAACTTGTTCATAATTATTTGAACAAGGTTCCAAACTCTACTGCGCTACACTCATCAAAATCAGCACTGTCATTATGTTCCAATTCATTTTTAAATTCTTCTGCAAATTCTTCGTCAAACAAATTCTCACGGCTACCAGAACTTGCAGTCTCATCAAGCCAGTCAGTCTCATCATAAACTGTCCAACAAAGCATGGCTTTACGACAGCGCACTCTGTTTATTGGTGAATAATCACCGTTATCACTATCGTTACACACACTATTCAGCAGAGAAAAGGCCATCTTAAACAGTTCAGGATTATCTTCTTTTACAGCGAGAGAAAAGATATTCCCTCCATTCCCACCCAAATCCTGATAGAAACAAGACAAATCGTTGTACAACTCATCATTTTGGATTCCCACAGCTGTTATACTCACTCGACTTGAAACACCAGTTGAAATTGTAGGAGAAGTGGGCCGTTTGTAATAATGGATGTCTATAGTACCTGCAACAAGCAATATGATTCCTGTTGTTTCATCAACACTGAGAGTGGGGAGGTTTGACAATTTCGTATTTTCGATACAAACTTCCGGTGAATTTCCACCACTGATATAATCTACTTCTCCGTCCAATCTCTCTAGAAGTGCTTTTAAAATTCTTGCTCCGCTATCCTCATCAGATAAAATTTCAGAAACTCTTTCATTCTCTGCAATCCATTCAATAGCATTCAATAAATCGGTACTGTTTTTGTAGCCTCTACCGTCATATTTTCCTGAACCAATCTCATCTTTGATAGCTTTTTCCCAGCCACTGAGCCCAATTTGTAAGTACTCTTCAAAAACGTCCAAGTCCACATTATCGGATTCTCCTGATATCTCGTTCAAATCATTTTCTTTACCATCAACAAGCCGTTTAAAAACTTGTTCTAAATCGCCGACTTTTCCCCTACGCTCATTTCCACATTCGCGAGCTTCAGAGTAATCAACGTAGATGGACTTACAAACCTCTAGACAAGTTTCATCATCCTCGCAATCGTTATCTCTATTTCTATCATTAAATCGATTTTCAGGAGGATCATCATTGGGTGGATTTTCACTAGAGTCTGTACTTGGTTGTGTATCAAAACTAGGAGTACAAGAGCTAAAGGCAGAGATGTAGATCATACCTGCAACAAAACAAGTAAAAGTCATCCATAAGTATTTAGTATTGAAAAATTTGTCGCTTCGTCTTGTTATTCTCATAATTTCTTTCCTGCACCTGATTGTATTTCTTCCCTCACGAATCGGAAAATAAAAAGAGATTCTTAAAAATTTTTCCTTCATTTTTTAGGACTTCAGTCCTGATACAAACGATTAACTGAAGAAATATGAAAAGCTTTTTTCTAAAAAAATAAAAAATCATAGTGATTGTTTTTGTGAGGCAGTCAAGATGAAGCTACGTTAAGGAAACTATGAACAAGTTATATTGCTCGCACCATAATAGTATTGAGTTACTTTCTCATAGTCGCTCTTGCAATCAGAATCAGAAGCACTATTGGAGCCACAAAAGAACTCCTTACAAAAAGGACCTTTTTCACAGTCATCTTTAGAAGAACAAATACTGTCCAAAAATTCCATCCCTAGCTTAAAGGATTCCAGATTGGATTCCTTAGCGGATAGAACAAGATAAGAGTGAGTTCTCCCGTCATATTTATAACCAGTTGCAAATTCCTCGACCAAACAGGGGCTTGCAAAGGCTATGTAACGATTTTTTGCCGATGATACAGATAAGCCAAATGTCTCACCAACAAGCGGCATGGGCAGGTCAGTAGCATATCCATTTAGACAATCTTTCACATCGTTCGTTCTGGTGGTGGGCGAATTTATGCCTCTCGCCGCAATCTCTGATAAGGCATTCATAATCACCAAGTTTTTATCATAATCACTAATCAACAAGGCCAACCAATTATTTTTTGCAATCCACGTAAGGGCTTCCAAAGCTCCTTGATTATTGTAACCCGCTTGCTGATAGTAATCGCTTCTTCTGCAATTTTCTCGATCTATATCGTCTACCTTTCCAGAAACTACACAATTTTTTTTCAAGCCTCTTTCAAAACCATAAATAGCATCCCTCCAAAGATCTGTTCCAAAATCAAGAAACTCTTCCATCTCACTAGAAGTGATTTTTTCTAGCCGATCTGGATCCCCAAAGGCCAATAAATTATATGTATCTCTGAAAGCTTGCACTTGCTCCTCAGAATAATCGTAGCACTCTTCTTGATCCGAAAGAGACTTTAGCATCGAAGCACAAAGCTGCTTGCAATCCTCGCTATCAAAACAAGGATCTCCAGAAGTCAGTCTGTTTCTTCCTTTAAATACTCCAGTAGTTGAACCTAAAGTACTAGAAACTCCCCCAGCATCTTTACTCCCGAAAACTCCCGTGGTGGGCCCGCCCAAACCACAAGAAGAAAAAACAAGGGAGAAAAAAAGGATATTTGTAATCAATAAAATATATAGCTTATAATTTTTCATTCTATCATCTCTTTCATTGCATATATAGATCTTTTCACGTCACTATTTGTCGCAGAAACTGTTACTAATATCTATTTCTCCTACATCACTTTCCCTGATTTCTGGTTCTCTCAGTGCAGTTCTAATTTTTTCATTGGTGGAATTTTCATTGTTGGAAGTGGGATAATCTTTTTTATTTAAACAACAGTAAAAAGATTGAATGCAGTTTTTAATTGCTTCATCTCTTGAAGAAGAATCCCTGCAGACCTCTGCCAATAAATTATGACCTAGTTCAAAAGCTTTGTACCTTTGAGACGGAGCTGATGATTCAATAAAAAAATTCCAGTCGCCTCCATAAGAAAACCAGAGTGCCAAAAAAAGTTCTTTCTCTCTTGTGCCATTGATCTCAACTATTGTGTCCTCGCCATTGATTGTAACGCTTATTATTGTGTCCTCGCCATTGACTGTTGTGACATTGATCACAAATCTGCCGGGGCAACTGGCACGATTTATATTTTCTTGCACTTTTACTTCATAAAGATCCAAAAAGATTTGTGACAAAACTTTGTGATCTCTATCTTCTCTTTCAAGCTGGATTGCTACATCTCGGTTGTCAACAATCCAAACCAACATATTGAGGAGTCGGTTGTATCTTTCTTCTTTATCCTGTCTTTCGATTTGTTCCATCACACTATCTGCCCAGCCATCCACTCCAACGCTCAAATACATCTCCAAATCATCTGTATCCACATCCTCTAAATCATCATCTCCTCCACTGGCTTTTACAAGAATATCAAACAAATCCTGCATATTACCAACCTCTTCAATCGTTTTCCTATGACAGCTATCTTGACTGTCTGAATCTTCAAAAATTTCTCTGCAAACTTCTTCACAAGCGTCATTATCTTCACAAATGTCATCGTCTCTTGAATTGGTACTGGTTCTGTCCCTTCGATTGGATAAATTAGCCGATCGTCTCGTGTCACTACCGGTGATAGAACCAGTCTGAAAAACACTGCCGGTGTTGAGGCCGTAAAATCCACAAGACGAGAAAGCAAGCGAGAGAATGAGAAAAACGGGCAACAAAATAACAACTTTAAAAACAAAAGACTTCACCATCAAACCTCTCAAATGTTTGTGCTGGAATAACTGGTCACTGATATGTTTTTTTCGACAATTGGGAGAAGAAAATGAAGCCCAAAAAGAAATTCAGGACTTTAGACTAAATAAATAACTCGTTCACAGAGAAGGACAATTTAAAACGGGAGTCCCGCTAGGGCAATCTCTGGAATGCAACTCACTAGTCCCAGTGTGTTTGGCCAAATTCAAGAAATTGAGCTCTCTAAAAACCACTGTTTGATTAATGGCACAATACACTTCCCTGACACAGGATATGTCATTGTCACATTCCTCTCTCAAGAGTCTGTGGCCCGCATGAAATGCATCTGGGTTATTTTCCCCATCATCATTTTCTAAGCTCACCAATTCAAAAAAACTCTGCTTTTTGCTAAGTTCCTCTTCTACACAGCTTTTCATTCCCTCAAGCACCGCTTTGGTTTTCGGCTGCCCAAGAGTTTCAAAAGCCTTTTGCAAAATCTTATCATCATCTAAATCATTTAAAATTTTCCCCACCTCAGGATCTTCGGCAATCCAAGAAAGCATGCCTCTTGAATACTCTTTATTCACTCCCGAATATTTTGCCCAAAGGTCTTTGTCAAATTGGGTAAAACTTTCCAGTTCCGAAGCACTAATGCTCTTCCAACTCCCCTTTTTCATAGCAGAAATAACATCATCTACGTCGTCTACTGTAGCAATACCTGATGCCAAACATTTTTTCGATAGGCTGGAGCCTCTGATAAAAAGACTATTGCAATCATCTTGGCAAGCTCGGCTGGCAGTACACTTTCCAACTCCCTCAAAAGCACTGCCATCATCATCTTTTTTTGTTTCACTTGGAATGCAAGAAAAAAAACAGAAAGAAAAAAGAAGAATAATGAAAAGAAATTTAGGAAGAATTTTCAAGCCTCTCCACTCACAGATGATCCTTGGACTGAACCGCTTGGCTTAAGGATTCAGACATTTTTTTCTCCATCAAAGATTCGCTTTCCTTAGTTTGAAAAGAATCTGGCAAGATGGAGTGTATGGGATCTTGGTTGAGCAAGTCCTGATGAGATTGCAAAACAGCCTTGAGAGTATTTTTTAGTTGAATGTGTATTCTTTTTAAATCAGACAAATCCTGATAAGCCGTCTTCAGTGAGTCACGAGCATCTTGTACAATGATGTCTGCTTTTTGCTTGGCATCTTCCACAATGAAGCGAGCCTCCTTCGTAGCATCTTGTTTGATCTTTTCAGCCATTTGTTGAGCGGCTGTGATGGTGTTCCTTAGCATCTCTTCCCTGTCACGAAATTCTCGCAAAGACAGGTCTCTTTGTTGCAACTGATCTGTAAGCTTCTGGGTTTCTTTTTGCTTATCTTCCAACTCTTCAGCCACTGCTTCTAGGAAGATAGCCACCTCGCTGGAATTATAACCACCAAAGGTATTGCGACTAAATGTTTTGGTTAGAATGTCTTCTGGAGCGAACCTCATATCTGCCTTCTCTTTCCGTAAAAGGCTCAATCCTTTGAGCGGGTTAAAAGAAGAACATCCATGTCCTAGGGCCTTTACCGAACATTATAAAAGCCACGAGCTTCCTTTCTCTCCGCAACAGAATAAAGAATTTTTTTTCATATATCCAACACTTATTCCATGCGTTAGCAAAAATGCATTTTTGCATCTTAAATGGATAACAGAGGTCATAGCTGTCAAAGACTTTGGTCTGGAGTGTCACTTCATGATCCTTTGGGAGACAGAGTCTTCTCCGCAACTCGAAACAATTCTTTTTCACGCAAGGCTGATTTTTCAAATCCATAACGCAAAATAGAGTCCAACTCTCCTTCACAAAAAGCCTTGATGCCCTCAGATGTCATCCCTCCCTTTGATGCTACTTGTGATTGCAACTCCAACAAAGACATCCGAGGAAAAGACTTTGCCCAATGAACAGAACCCAAAAAGCTTTGCAAGGTAATAGTGCGAGCTAGTTCTGACGAGAAATGATGGCTTTCCAACCACTCTATCCAGTACTGCATCAACTCCAAAACAAAACCCACGCCAGAGCTACTAGCAACAGTGAAAGTCCCTAATTGTTCTTCCTTCATCTTCAAGACCAAGGCCAAATCAGAGAACAATTCTTCGATAAAACATTCTAGATTGGGATCAGAATCAAGCACGGCATAAGCAAAAAGACCCTGCCCCACGCTAGCTGGGGTGTTGGGAACCACACGTACCAACCTTCTTACGGAAGGAAGCAATTTTTTTAAAGAGCTAAGAGGAACACCAGCCAAAAAACTCACCATCGTTTGTTCCCTCTGAAATTGATTTTTCAATGGTTCCAAGACGCCTAGCAAATCACTGGGTTTCACGCACAAAAAAATTACTTGCGATTTTTGAACCAATTCCTCGTTGGTAAAAACCGCTTGAACACCAAAGCGTTTTGATACTTTTTTTAGATGAACAAGCGTTCGAGAACTGAGAAAAATTTTTTCTGGGGGCAACTTAGCTTGCTCCAAAAAACCTTTTAACAAAGCCTGACACAACGAGCCGGAACCGATAAAACCATAATTCAAATGATTGAAAATATTTGACATAAAAGCTCCCATCTCAGATTTTTGATTTCTGTAGAACTATCTACCATGCCTGAATCAAGCCTCCATTTCAATTTTGCTCATGTTCAAAAGATTTTTTTCCGATATTTTTTTTAGTAGAGGTGTCGAAACTATGTATTCTGACTATATTTTTCTTTTTTCTGCTCTGGCTCTTGGAGCCACGGCCACTTATCTGTTTTGTTCGGTGATTTTTGCCAAAAACACCGACTCGGATTCTTTGGCTTGGGCAGAAGGCAACGAAGCCAAACCTTCCAAAATGCCACTCATTGAGTTTTCTAGGCCATTGGTCCACAACCTGACTCTTCAACATGTCAAAAAAGTGAAACTGCCCAATTATCGAAAAAAAGTGGAGCAACAAATTCTCACAGCCGGCTTGGGCAGAGAACTCAACGTGGATGAGTTCATTGGACTGCAAATACTTTGGGGATTCATGTTTCCCATCTTCTTCGCCATCATGAACTTTGCCCTGCAGTTTGGCTTTCCCTATTGGCTGGGTGCAGGCGTCGCAGTCTTTGGCTTTTTCTTCCCCTCTCTTTACTGCAATGGACACAAAAAAAGAAGGTATCACTCTATAATGTCCGATCTGCCTTTTTTTATCGACCTGATGGCCTTGAGTACAGAAGCTGGTTTGGATTTTTTTGGAGCCATACAAAAAATTACCGAGAAAGCAAAAAAATCTGAATTAGCAGATGAGTTTTTGGTCGTACAAAAAGACATCAAGCTGGGAAGCTCTCGAACAGAAGCTCTTTCCAGTTTGGCTCAGCGACTCGACATTGATGAGATTACCAGTTTTTGCACAATGGTCATTGATTCGGATGAAACAGGAGCCAGCGTTGCAAAGACTCTAAAAATCAAATCAGAGCAAATGAGAGCAGAGAGATTCATAAATGCTGAAAAAGCAGGAGCCAAGGCTTCACAAAAAATGCTTCTGCCTATGATCGCTCTCATTTTACCAGCTGTCTTTATTACAATCTTCGCACCCGTGGCTTTGCAATTTTTTTATGGAGGTGGGGGTGGATGATGAAGCATCTAATCAATCAAAGCAACAACCAGATTCTGGCTCGCAATGTGATTCTTGCAAAAAACGTCCTTTCTAGAATGAAAGGACTGATCGGACGAAAGGATATGGATCTTTCAGAAGCTTTGTGGATCCTTCCCTGCTGGAGTCTTCACACTTGCTTTATGAAATTTGCACTCGATGTTGTGTTCGTAGATTGCGAACTGCAAGTCAGCTATGTTCGACAAAATGTGACTCCATGGCATTGGGTGCACCCGCCCTTTTCTTCAAAAAGCCATTCTGTTTTTGAGATGAAAACTCCCGTCTTAAGTGCTTTCAAAATACAACTAGGAGATCAGCTTTATGTGGGCCATTAGATTTTTCAACGGAAAATTAGCCGGTCAGGAAATTCCTCTCCCAGAGGGGCGTCATGTTTTGGGACGTTCAGAAGAATGCCAGATCAAGATCACAGAGCAAGGAGTTTCAAAAAAGCACGCGGAACTGGAAGTGGACAAACAGGGTGTGACCATTTTGGATTTGCATTCTAGTAACGGCACCTTCATCAATGGAGTAAAAATCCAAGAAAGCGAAATTCGTCCCAAGGACAAAGTCTCCATTTACCGAACAACCTTCGACATTATCGAGTTGAGCAAAAATCAAGTGGCCAAAATTTATTCCGCTGTCCCCGTCCATCCAGCCTACGCAAGAAACATGCCCACCCATGCCATGAATCCTACTGAAGCACAACAAGTCGCACACGAAAACCAAGTGGCAATTGAACAAGCCAACATGAAGCTAACTCTAAAGAATTGGTTTAAAAACTATATAGACAAAGTTTTTTTACCGGGCATTTACAAATTGCCTGTCTGGCTGGAACTCAAATGGGTGATCGCTTGTTTTTTGATTTTTTTCGTTTTAATGGTCACTTCTTTATCTGCCATTCCTTTGATTCAGATTTTAAATTCAAGTGTTGAACAAGAAAGCATGAATCATGCAGAAAGCATTGCAACCACGCTGGCCCAAATGAATCGCGAAGTGATTCAAGAGAAGATGTTCTCTGCCATAAGTGTGGAATACGCACAAAAAAGACCGGGGGTCACAAAAACTTTTATTGTAAGTGCGATAGACGGCAGAATCCTCGCTCCCTCCGAAAAAGCACACTCTTATTCCAAAATTCCTTTCATCAACGAGGGAAGAAAAAAAGAAAGAACCTCTGTCAAAAAATTGGATTCCAAACTGGTGGGAGCAATGGTTCCCATTCAATTTTACAATAGCCGAACCAACTCGCAATCCGCTGCAGCCTATGCTGTGGTTCTCTATGACATCGGAACGCTCGCCTTTGGAAACAAAAGAACCATCAGCTTGCTCATACAAACTTTTTTTATTGCTTCCGTTTTGGGATTTTTGATCTTCTTCTTCCTTTACAAAATGATTGAGTTCCCGATTGTTTCAGTGGGCAGACAACTAGACTCTGCTTTAAAAGATGAAAATTTGGATGTAAAAACAGATTACCAGTTTCCTCCTTTGCAACAATTGGTCAACAACATCAACACTGCTCTTTCTCGTATTTCAGTCGAGCAAGAAAACTCCCAGAACTCTGCCGAATATGATCGACAAACGGAAATGAATCAGTTGATTGAAATGATTGGCTACCCCACCTTGGGTGTAGATATGTCCAGCATGAGAGTGGAAGCTGTCAGCGCCCACTTTGATGAAACGGGAGTGAGTGCAGAACGAATCATTCATCATCTCATCGAAGAGATTGAAGACCAAGCCCTCAAGCTCAATCTCATAGGATTGATCGAAAAGGTGACCCAACACCCTTATGAGATTGCCTCTGACAAATTAGAGTTTAGCGGAGTGGAATTTCAACTCTCAGCCAAGGGTATCTATGGAAAAGATAGCCTATCTTACATCCTCATTTCCTTCGTTCCAATGAATGAGGAAGAGGCAGCCTAAGATGTCTCGCAAAAAATCCTCTATTTTACCCCCTCAATCTTCACAAGAATTTGCACGGTTAAAGATAACAAAAGGGCCTCACAAGGGAGAGATCTACAGATTGGTGGCTTCCAAGATTATGATTGGAAGGAGTTCGGAAAATGACATTGTCCTAAAAAACGATAAGAAATGTTCTAGAAAACAGCTCATCATCTTGTTGGGCTTAAAAGGCTACTCCTTGAAGGATATGAGTGAGAGAGCTTCTGTTAAAGTGAATCAAACCGTTAAACTCCGATCCGAACTTCAAGATGGAGACATCATTCAAGTGGGGAATAGCACATTGGTTTTTGAATGGAAAAATCCCGCTCCCCTCTTGGCAAACTTGTCTGCCCAGCCTATGCCCTCCCCCAACTTGAAAACACTCCCTTTTTCTTCTCACGTCCCGAACAAGCCTCTTATGCCTGTCTCAAATTCAAAAAGTGGGGAGCTAGTGCAAAAAGGAGAAAATACCAACCCGCTTGCTTTGTCAAAAGAGTCTCCTTCTGATTTCCCCGCTTCTCAAGGGATGGATTGGTCTGCCCAGCCACCACCACCCAAAAAAGGACAAAGAAAAAAAAAGAAAAGTCTGAGCTTCAAGCTTTTGTTATTTTCTATCGTCATTGGAGTTGCCTATTTGCTATCCAATGAGACGAAACAAGAAAAAGACTACGACCAGCTAAGGACCAGCAAAAACATTGAAGAAAACATAAAAACTCTGAGCGAATTGCGCCAAGAAGAAGAAAAAAAAAGAGCCAAAAATTCTCTTATCAATTTCAAGAACTCTCAATATGCTTACGTCAAAGGGGTCAGAGACTACAGAAAAGGATTTTACGGCCGAGCGATCGAATCTTTTCGAGTTTGTAAGACACTTTATCCGGAGCATGATCTTTGCTCCTCTTATCTACAAAAATCTCAGATCAAAAAACAACAGCTCATACAAGCTTGGATGATAGCTGGAAGAGATTACAGAGAAAAGCGTCGCTTTGCTTCGTGCATGTCTTCCTTTAAGAACGTTATGCTATCTATAAAAAACAAAAGAAACTCGACTTACAAGGAAGCGAATGAGAATTACAATATCTGTAAGTTGCAATACGAGGATCGCTACTGATGTTCAAGCTAATTATCAAGCAAAAAGGTCGGCTAAAAAAGGAAGTAGAACTCAAGGACGATGCTTCTAACTCTTTCAGCATCGGTCGAAGCGAGGATAACTTCATTGTTTTGCCTGAACAACACGGGATTTCCCGCAAGCACGTCCAAATAACGAGAGAGGGTAATAAGTGGACGGCAAAAAAACTCTCTCAGTCCAGCCCCTTGATCGTGAATGGAAAAGAGACAGACGAGGCTGAATTCGAAGCGGGTGAAACATTTCAAATTCAAGATTATGAATTCACTTTACAAGAATACAAAATGGAGGAAGAAGATGCGGATCATGATTTCAAAAATAATTTGCCTCTTGCCCAAAAAAAACCTCCCGAAAAAGAAAAATGGGATCAGCCTCCTGCTCTATCTCCTGTCTCTAGGGGAAAAACAACAATCATGGACGTAAACAAGGTCACGAATCATCTAGTGATTTGCTTAAAAATTGCTGTCGGTGAAGAGGGACTAAGAGACATTGTCAGGCTAAAAGAAGGGTCCGAATGGATTATTGGACGAGACAGTACCTGCGACCTAATGATTGAAAGTCCAAACATCAGCCGAAAGCATTTTAAAATTACCAAAAAAGACAACGAGTATTACCTATGCGATTTGAATAGCTCAAATGGTACGGTTTTAAACGACAAAGAACTGAGATCGGGCAAAGCCTATCCCATCCAAAGCGGTGACACAATCTACATTATAGATATTGAAATTTTATTCGAAGTGAAAAACATCTCCCTAGAAAAAGAATTGGCTGTGTTGAAAGTTCCCCCTGCCTTGCCAGAGCAAACACATGATCCGAATGCCCAGCTCCCTGTTCATCATATGCCTTCCCAACAAATGCCTTTACCCATAGGAACACCCAATGTGATCCAAGAAGAATCAGGAGACTCTTCTTCTTTTTTTGAAAGAAACAAGAAGCGGATTTTTTTGTATGGTTTTGTCTTTTTAGTCATTGGGGTGTTGTTTTTCCTCAAATCAGGAGAGGAAAAAAAATCTGCTACCGATGGAGGCTCTGCAAGAGGGGAATTGGCTGGGCTTTCTTCTCAACAACAACAAATTGTGAAGGACACTTACCAGATTGCTCAACAACTTTATTCGAAAGGAAAATTTGAATATTGTCGTAGTGAAGTAAAAAAGATTCATGAATACATTGATTCTTATCAGCAGTCCAAAAAACTGGAGATTGCTTGTGCACAAGCCGCGGATTATCAACGCAGGCAACATGACTTGGAGGAGAAAAAAAGAAAAGCTACAGAAACACAAAAATTGATTGAGGAAGTGACAGAAAAATGTTCGAAAAAATTTAAGAAGTTTCGTTTCAAGCACGAACTGATTGCTTGTTTGAATCCAGCTATAGAACTCGCCCCAGCTGATCAAAAAATTCAAGTTTTGACTGAGCAATTTGATGCCAACGAACTCGCCAAAAAAGAGCAAAGAGATCAACGGCTGGCCAGACAAAAAAACATTCGCTCCATTCGAGGCAAATACAGCCATGCACAGTCTTTACGCAAAAAGGGTAATACACAAAAAGCTATGGCTGCCTATCAACACTTCATTAGTATTAGCAACCACAAAGAACTGTTCAATGAAAGACAACAAGCCCGAAGAGAATTGGCTAACATGACAAAAAATTTCAAAGATAAAATTACTCGACTCAACACGGATTGTAGCAATAAATTTAATTCTAACCAGTTGCAAAAAGCCTACTACATTTGTAAAAAAGCCTCCAAACAAATACCAAAGCCTTACAACAAGAAAGTGATTCAGATGATGAATCAAGCAAAACATAAAATCCAAATAGCGATGAAACCCATTTACGAAGAGGCTACGATTAACGAAAGTGTGGGCAATGTCTCAGTGGCACAGGAAAAGTGGAAAGAGATTTTGAGTAAGGATGTGAAAATCGGCCTTTACTATAAAAGAGCCAGATCCAAACTGGATAAATATTAAATGAACCAATTCGCAGAGTTGAAGGAACGTTCTTTTTCGAGTGAAATATTTCGTCCGAAACCAAAGTATCATTTATCGAGCCAGAAAAGAACCATGGCCCTTTTGACTTTGTGGGGCAGTGATGAAATTTCCTCTCAAAATATTTTTGAAGAAATCGAATCCCAGTACAATTTTTTGTCTGAAGATGTAGAAAGAACTCATCCTCTCCCAAAATTGCAGAGTCTCTCACCAGCAGAAAACAATATGAGAACTGCGGTCATATCTGCCAACCAAAACATATTCAATAGCCTCAATCAAAGCGAATATGTTGCAGGCTTTGAACTGATTTATGTCACAATAGAGGGAAATATTTGTACCTGCGTTCAAATTGGACAGCCCAGTTTGTTGCTAGATAGTGCAGAAGTCGGTTTGCAGAGCATTAGCCCCGCCATTGATTTGTCTTTCAATTACTATTCGGCAAATAAGAAGGACTTGGCTCCTCTCCCTCATTCTTTGTTGGGGATTCATGAAGACATTTCTTTTCATCCTTTTAGTTTTCGATTTCATGCAAAAGACCGTCTGATCTTTCTTAGTCGGAATGGAATTCCCTGTGCTTGGTTCAGCACAAAACGAGAGGACAGGAATTTGGATCATCTTTCTCGTTTGGCTGTACAAGAAAAACCCCAAAGTCCTTTTTGGCTAGCCCTGCTTCAGTTCCAATAATTGAGGTTTTTTAGACGATAGCTTTTTTAGCAATTTTACAGAAATTCATATATAATTGATTGCTAACTTGAGTATCTTTTCAAAAAACAGTAGAATATAAGAAAGACAAACGTAAACAACGGGAGACTATTTAAGCATGTTAACAGAGCAATTTTTTATTATTTCATCTTTTGCTCATGAAGCAGTGATTTGGTTTTTACTTTTTTTGAGTGTATTATCAATCGCCGTTATGTTAGACCGTTTTTTCTTTTTGAAAAGATTAGAATCTCAAAGTTCGATGATTTTGTCTCAACTCATGGAAGCTTTGGAGAGCGGGCGAAATGCTCACATGAAATTGGTGTATGATAAGTACGCGAATCTTCCTGAGGGTTTTTTGGTCAGAAAAGCTTGGGAACACATCAGTCACAAAAGAATGAAAGGCTTAGAGGAAATGCTCAACGCACAGGTCTTGGCTTTTCGACCAAAGATAGAAAAAAGGCTGAGCTTTTTAGCCACCTTGGGTTCGAACGCTCCCTTTATTGGTTTGTTAGGAACCATCTTTGGAGTGATGGAATCTTTTCAGGCTTTGGGTTCGCAAGATGCTTCTGTGAACGTGGTGATGATTGGAATTTCCAAAGCTTTGGTAGCAACAGCCGTCGGCTTGATTGTAGCTATTCCGGCTATCACGGCTTACAACTATCTACAGAGAAAACTCAAGATGATCTTCTACTATCTGGAATCTATGAAAGAAGTGATTTTGTCTTTTTCTTCTCATCTAGGCGAAATTCGTGAGTAGTTCAAGGTCCTTTTTTTCTGAGGAAGAAAAACCTATCTCTGAAATCAATATTGTTCCTTTTGTAGATATCCTCTTGGTAATACTCATCATCTTCATGGTTGCTACTCCCTTTGTAATTAAATCAGGCTTAGCTTTAGATCTCCCTCAAGCCAGTTCAGCCAAAACTCTAAAGACTTTAAAAGTACATATTGTCATTCAAGCCGATGGCACGACTCTTTTAGACGGCAAACTTTTTAATTTGAGTGAACTACAAAAAAAGATGGAAAAAAGAAAAGAACATCCTAAAGATTCACAGGTGATGATTTCAGCAGATAAAAACATTCTTCACGGAAAAGTTATCTCCGTCATAAACGCCGTTCAACTCGCTGGCTTCAAAAAAGTCACCATCAGCACAATCAAATAAACAAAGACATTGGCTTTTCTATTTTGCACTAATCCCTCTACTAGAATCAGTAGTCGACCGAATCGAAAAAATGTGTTTTATTTTTTTAATAATTTCATCCAACATAATAAAATCATTGGTTTGAACACGAAATTCAACTCTTCTGTTACGTGTTCGACACCTGACAGTGTCCATCTTACATACTGGACGACTGAAAGACAAGCCATTTGCCGTCAATTTTTTTGTTGCCCACTGACTGATATTATTTGGTACATTTTTAATCTTTACACAATACTGTAAAACGGCTCTTGTTCTATCTTGCGACAATTTCATATTATGAAAATATGATTGTTCCCTTGTAGCCCCATACCACTCATGAGATGTGTGACCTTCTATTCTGATTTCTTCTATACTTTTTCTAAAATCATGAAGCACTTTGAAATATCTAGGACAAAAATCGTTTAAAATGATCTTAAATTTTCTCTTAATCCTGCTTTTCATTGGATTAAACATAATATCAGGAGATAAAAATTTTATTATCAATAAACTCTCTACAATTTCCGCATTCCATCGCTTTAAATCTTTCTGAAATTCTTCCATAAGTTTTTCATAAATATCTTTTCTAATAACAACATATTTGTTAGCGATTGTATTAATCCCACTAATTGTTTCTTTAGTACGCTTGATATCAGCGTCACTTTTTTTTCGAATTTGATCCATATAAAGAATGGCGATAAATAAAAATATCATCATCAAACCACTCATCATATCTGAAATGCTAATCCATTCTCTTGAAGATTTCATAATCTAGCTCTCCATTTCGGGAAATGATATTTCATTTTTGATTCTCAAATACTCCTGATAGGATTTGCTTTGCCTGATGTGTCCATGCTGATATTCTTTGGCATGACATTCAATGCACAAAACTTTTAAATTCTCTTTAGTATTATCTCTTTTGTTGGCATTAACATGATGAGTATGCAAAAATTTTCTATGTTTCTTTTTAGAAAAATTTTTCCGACAATTGGAACAAATATAATTATCTTTTTCTTTTTTATATCGTGACATTTTTCTCCAACTTGATTCATAACAATTTGGCACAGTACAGAAATCTAATTCTACTTCCGGTAATTTGGAATGTGTCATTGGCTCTTTTAGATATTCTTTAAGAGGAAAATCACTTTTTGTTTTTTCTTCTTCAAATTCTTCATTATATAACAACAAACAGTAGGAGCATATGAGAAGAGGCTCATACCATTTCTTCTTGTTCCTCATCAGATAAAATTTTCCATCCTTTCTGCTGGACACCTTATATCTGTGTCCTCTATGTTTGCGCTTCATTTCCTCTATCTTTTCACACCCATAGATATGAAATCTAGGAAATTTAGGAAATTTAGCATAGTCTAGACGCCAAGAAGATATATCGACAATGTGGATAACTCCTTTACGAATCGATCCATCTTGTAAAATAGTAAAAATCTGTCCCTCATCAGTAAAGAATATATCTGATAGGTCTGTATCCAGCCCTTCGCCTTCTTCCAACTGTTCTATCTCTTTTCGAATTTCTGTTGCCTTAGAAAAATCAATGACTCCAAATTTTTCCACAGCCAATAAGAGATCTTTAAATTGATTAAGATGGATGCTCATTTTTCCACTTGATAAGTTCTGTGATCAAATTTAAAAATTGTTCATAGTCATTCCTAAATTTCCCAGTCAAACCTGTCAAAGCGCTATTCAAATTACCTAAAGAACCTTCGAGCTGTTTAACCAATTCCTTACTAAGATTATTGAGGCCTTCAGATTGATTGGATAAAGAACCTTGTATAGATTTTGAAAACTGATCAATTGAAATTACTATCGAGCCAGCATCCTCTCCAATTTTCTTCAAATGATTCATATGTGTTTCTATATTTTGAATTTGATTTTGATTGACCTCCATAATCTCTCCAAATTTCTTATTGGTCTCAAATATTTGCTGATAATCTTCTCCGAAAGCGTGAATATATTCAGAAGTTTTCTGAATAGTTGCTATAGCATTCGTCAAAGATTGTTCTAACTTTTCTATTGAATTCTTGTAATTTTCTTGCCATATAATCATGTTCTTTACAGATTCATTCAATTGCTTAAAATTATCTCCAAATTGCTCTGTTAAATTTTTATTAAAATCCAATATGACTTTTTCTAAGGCACTAATAACTTGTTTTGTAGCTCCTTCGGATAGAGTTTCCAAAGCCTTGTTTAAAGAGAGATCAATTGCACTAAGACGTTTATCCATATTTTTTCTTGAATCGACCATAGTCTGATATATCAAACCATCTTTACTATTCATTTTTTCTTGTTGAAATAATATTTTTTTCAAAATATTATCTATGGAATCTGTTTCTGCGTCCTCACTATTTTCAAATATTGATAACACTACTGAAATAAACATTCCCAGAACGGATGTTATAAAGGCGAATTTTAGACCTTCTAGAAGAGTCGGCACACTTTCGCTAATATTATCTACTTTAAAATTCCAGAGACCAGTAATTATCCCTAAAAAAGTTCCTAATATTCCGATACTAACAATTATAGTTTTAAGATCTTTAAATTTTTTAAAGTTAAGCTTCTCTAGACCAACAATAAAAATCATTACTATAAAAAAATATATAATAACTGTTCCTGTATTGCTACCTATAAAATTAAAAAATTTATTTAGAAGATCATTAAAAAATATACCCATTTTACTTCGAACCTCAATGAAACAAATCTCTATAGAATTTATATTCTCGGTTGAAATAAACAAAACCTATAAAATATCACATGTTGAACGGATAAAATGATCATGCTTAAGTAGAATACTTAGAAAGTGCTTGATTGATTGTTACTACCTGATGCCAAGGGTAAAAAACCATGCTTGATAGATCCCTGTAGAATGGATCATTTTGAGATTTACGAAGATATCTAGAACGTCAAATACAACTCGCTGGCTTCAAAAAAGTCACCATCAGCACAATCAAATAAACAAAGACATTGGCTTTTCTATTTTGCTAACAAAAGATTTTAGAATCTGTGCCGCCACAGCTCCATCAATTAAACGATGGTCGCAAGTGAGAGAGAAATTCATTGTTTTACGTGGTACAAAAGCTGAACCATCCCAATGAGACCTTATAAATAAACGATACATACCAAGGATAGCCACTTCAGGAGGATTGATGATCGGCGTGGCAAACTGCCCTCCCAAACTACCAATGTTTGTAATCGTGATCGTCCCGCCACTCATTTCATCTACCTTTATGCTTGCTTCACGAGCCTTCTCTGCCAAATTTTGAATCTCAACACTGAGCTCTAAAAGAGATTTTTTATCCACATCCTTCACAACAGGAACCAACAAACCCCGAGGCGTGTGAGTGGCAAAACCAAAATGATAATATTTTTTAATAACCACTTCATTCGAAACATCGTCAATGCTGGCGTTCAAAGTAGGAAACTCTTTCACCGTCTGTAACAAAGCCCTCATCACAAAAGAAAGATACGTTACCTTCACATCCTTTTTTTTTACCAACTCTTTGATAGAATTTTTTATCTCATCCAAATCTTCCATATCAGCTGATTCCAATAAACTAAAATGAGGAATCACTCTCTTAGCCATCTGCATTTTATCAGCAATTTTTTTGCGAACACCTTTTAAAGCTTCTCGTTCCTGATGATCTTCCCTAGGAACGGAAAAGCCAACAGGTGAAAAAGATGGCTCTGGTTTTTTATGTTTCAAAAGGTCTTGCTTGGTGATTCGACCCGCCAAACCTGAACCCTTTAATTGATTCAAATCTATATCCCACTCACGAGCCAAACGACGCGTAAAAGGAGTCGCTAACACATCATCCTGAACCAGCTCATTTGAAAAGTTTGATTTTTTTTCAACAGAAATATCACGAGATACCAATTCTTTTTCACCCACAACTTGAGTATCATCACCCTTAGTTTGGCTGCCATCATCCTTAGTTTGAGTGTCACTGCTCACAGAAATCACCACTTCAATAGTTAACAAAGCCTGAGAAACTTGAACCTCCTCACCCTCCTTAACTAATAAAGACTTCACCACCCCATCAAAAGGAGAAGGCACTTCCATCGAAGCCTTGTCTGTCATAACTTCTACCAAAGCCTGATCCACCTGGATGCTGTCTCCCTCGGCAACCAACCATCGAATCAATTCACCCTCTATCACTCCTTCGCCAAGCTCCGGAAGCTTGATATCTCTTGTACTCACATTGACTTTTCCCTTCGATTTTTTTCAATAAGACCCTTGATAAAAAACTCACCCGCTCGGTAGGAACTTCTCACCAAAGGACCGCTCGCTACATATAAAAATCCCATGCTTAAAGCTTTTTTCTTCCATTCATCAAATTTTTTTGGAGTCACATACTTTTCTACAGACAAATGCCTTTTCCGAGGTCTTAGGTACTGGCCAAAAGTAACCACATCACAATCCACCAAACGCAAATCTTTTAAAGTGGATTCGATTTCTTCATCCTGCTCACCCAAACCCAACATGATGGAACTCTTTGTATATATCTGAGCTTCCATTTGCTTGGCCATTTGTAAAACATCTAAAGATTGTTTGTACCCTGCACGAGGATCACGCACTCGGGGGGTGAGACGCTCAACTGTCTCTATATTGTGAGCAAAAACATCCGGCCTAGCTGATAAAATTTCTGATACACAGTCCCTTCGACCTTTAAAATCGGGGGTCAATACCTCCACCAGTAAATCAGGACTCAAATCTTTTAGATGGCGGATTGTCTTTGCAAAATGACCTGCTCCCTCATCAGGCAGGTCATCCCGATCTACAGAAGTTAAAACGATATATTTGAGATCCATTTTCGAAACAGCTTGGGCGATCTTCATGGGTTCTTTTTCGTCCAACCATCCTTTTGGATTGCCTGTTTTCACATTGCAAAATCGACAACCCCGAGTACAAACCTCACCCATCAACATGAAGGTGGCAGTTCCACCGCCCCAACATTCGGCCAAATTGGGACAATTCGCCTCTTGGCAAACCGTTACCAAATTCAATGAATGAACCAGACGACGGATACGAAGATATTCCTCCCCAGAAGGGAGAGGAACTTTCAGCCACTCAGGTTTTCTTTTATTTTTTGTAGCAAAAGCTTCGGGCATAACATCTTGTTATATTAATTTTCATAAAATGACCACAAAAAAGGCTCCTTAAAAAATAAAGAGCCTTTATCACTACATTCCATTTTCTTCGATGAGATCTTGATTCGTCCTGTTTATTTCTCACCTTTTTTCTTTGCTATATTGTCCAGATGACGATCAATAATCTCTTTGAAATGAGGATAGGGAAAAGCTCCCGCCACACTCACTCCACCGACCAAGAAACCAGGGGTTCCAGAAAAACCAAACTGACTGGCTTCCTGCGAATCTTTTCTTACCACCTCCTCAACCTTTTTCAGATCCCTTTGCAACTGCTTCATATCCACACTGAGATCTCCAGCCAGTCCCTTTAAAAAGGGTTCCCCTTTGCTGAGATCTCCTTGTTTTGCAAAAATTTTATCGTGAAACATTTTTGCTTTCTTTGAATCTTGGCGACCAACAGCTTCATAGTATTGAGCGGCAATCATGGCTTGAGGATGACTGGGCAGAGGAAGATGCTTGTAAAGCACTCGAACCTTACCCTTATAGTCTTTTAGGATTTTTTCTACAGTTTTAGAAGCTCTACCGCAAAAACCGCACTGGAAGTCAGAGTACTCCACAATTGTAATGGGAGCATTTTTATCTCCGAACCAAACACGCTTTCCTGAAACATCAGGCTGTTTTGGGTTTTGAAACTCCTCTTCACGTTCCGTTTGTTCGTTTTGTCGTTGTTTTTTACGTCTTTTCATCGTGTAGGCTTGTTGGGCTTGTGCCAGAGCTTCCATGTACTTGTCTGGATTTTCCTTGATAGAGTCAATAACGATGTCCGGATTGTCTGAGATCATTTTCTTCAAAAAAGCCGGACCACAGGAGACCAAGAATGGAATCAACAACAAGGTCAACACAGAAGTCTTGATGTTCCTTTTGGTCAGCATTTTTATCTTATTTATTTTCATTTTACTTCCCTCTCGTTTAAACGTTTATCAAAAGGCAAAGAAAAAAACCCAAAAACTCACTGTCTTTTGAGCTATCTCTCTAGCGAACAGGTAGAAATTGTACAATACCCTAAAATTAAAAAGCAAATAAAAATGAGGATTCAGCGAATTTTTCTTAAGCAAAAAGTCAATTGACTTGAATACATAGTTTTTTATAAGCATTATAGTTGTGAAAATAGCAATTGTGGGCGCCACTGGTCTAGTGGGGCGAAGCTTTTTGAGACTACTAAGCGAGAGAAATTTCCTTGTAAGCGAGTTAAAATTGTTTGCCAGCAAAAAAAATGAAGGAAAAATCATCACTTTTTGCTCCCAAACTCTGACTTTGCAATGCTTAAAACCAGATTGTTTTAAGGGTCTGGATGTGGTCTTTTTTTCCTCTGGAGATGAGATCAGCCGAGAGTGGGCAGGGGAAGCTCTTCGCTCCAAGGCTTTGGTTGTTGATAATTCTGCCAGCTTCCGAATGAAAGAGGATGTCCCTTTGATCGTCCCTGAAATCAATGCCTCTGCCATGAAAATGAAAAAACCGGAAGCTAAAATTGTCGCAAATCCCAATTGCTCAACCATCCAACTCACTCTGGCTCTTTATCCGATCAAACAAGCTTTTGGACTGCGATCGGTTCATGTTTCTTCTTACCAAGCTCTGAGCGGAGCGGGAGGGGAAGCTCTCAATCATCTCAAAAATGACTCTTTGGATCTTTTAAAAAATGCGGAGCATGGGGACTTTCATTCTGAAGATTTGAGTGTTTCTCAGTACCCTCATGCTTCCAAAAATTCTCACGCTTTTACTTGCATTCCCCAGATTGGATCCATCAACGAGGAAGGCTTTTCTACCGAAGAGCTGAAAATCATGAGAGAGACAAAAAAAATTCTGGAGTTGCCAAATTTAAAAATTACAGCCACAGCCGTGCGAGTTCCTGTTTTTAATTCTCACTGTGAAGCCATCACTTTTTCTCTAGAAAAGCCCACAAATAGGGAAAAAATCCTTGAAGCCCTGAGCGGACAAAAAGGCTTGCAAATAGTGTCAGAACCAAGCAATTTACATTCTCGTTTTGCGGATGGAAAGGATGATGTGTATGTGGGACGCATCCGCGAAGTACCTGAGGGACAAGGCCGAGACTGGATGATGTGGATAGTGGCTGACAACTTAAGAAAGGGAGCGGCCTTAAATAGTTTGCAAATTTTGGAAACTTTGACTAAGAACTAAGCAAACTTGCTGATTGAAAGAGCGGGGATAAAAACTCCAGAAGGATTTTTATGCAAATGAGAAACAAAGGTCTGTTGCGAAACATTGTGTTGATTTTCTTTGCAATAAGCACTTTGGGAACAATCGAATGGAGAGCTTTTGGAGAAACTCCTGCACCCCTGCCCTCTGGAGCTGGTAGCCCCCTGCCCTCTGGAATCGATAATCCTCCCCTAGGTTCTGAGGTTCAGAACACAGAATTTTTACGTTCAGAAAAAAAACTTTCTCAAGAAGGCTCCTCTTCTTCTGCCAAAAAGATGCGAGAAGAAATGAGTTATCTCTCCAATGAAATGCCAAGCCCGACAACAGACATCCCCTTGTTTCGATGGGCAATGGATCAGCAAATATCCATTGAATGGGGAAAGGGCTTTTTGAAAGAACCCGATCAAAGGGCTCCCAGTTTAATCAATAAAGAGATCAATGATACTTTTTTGAAAGATGCTTTGCTTTTTTTCAATGTCCAAAAAAATCTGCTCTATTTCCCCTATATTTTTAAATGGGGAGCAAGAGCCAGCCTAGGACTCGCTCGCAACTATGATCTGGAAAAAACCTATTTTATCCCACTTTCTTTATCGACCGTTTTGACTTTCCAGATGATCAGACAACAATTTGTTTTTCCGTTTGTAGAGATCGGATTCTCGAAATGGAACATTGATTTTAATTCCGAAGAATTCTCTGGATGGATATCCTATTGGAGCGTAGGAGCTTTGATTAGTTTTTCCATTCTCAAGCCCTCTCTTTCCTACACTCTTTTGGACGAATACAAATTGAACGACTGGGGCCTTATTGTGGAATTCAAAAGTCATTACGATGCAGAAAATAACAGAAAATATTTTCTGCGAACTCTTCACATAGGTTCTTATTTCAATTTCTAAGCTTTACAAAGAATGCTAGATAAAAAAACTCGATTTCGCCTGTTACTCTCTTATGATGGATCCTCCTATTGTGGATGGCAAAGACAAAAAAAGAAGGTTCCCACCATTCAAGGAACCATTGAACAAGCTTTAAAAACCATCTTTCAAAAAGATCTTTATTTGGTGGGGGCAGGAAGAACCGATACGGGAGTCCATGCTCTAGGGCAATCGGCTCACTTGGATCTCTGTCCAAGCACCAAAGAAGCTTTCATGCAAAAAGCTTTAAATTCTATTTTGCCAAAAAATATCTGTATTCGTAAAATTTGGAAAGCTCCTCCTAGCTTTCACGCTCTGTACTCTGTAAAAAGAAAAATCTACCAGTACGTGATTTTGAACGATACTTGGCCAAGCGTTTTTCGACAAAAACAAATCTATCACTATCCCTACCTCCTTAATTTGCAAAAACTTCAATCCATGGGTCGTATGATTGAGGGACGACATGACTTTAAAAGCTTTCAAAATTCAGGTACTGTGATTAAAAACACAGTCAGAACGATTTACTCGGCGAAGTGGATTTTAGAAAAAAAGAAAATCCTTAAATTTCAAATCGAAGGAGAAGGTTTTCTCAAACAAATGGTGCGTAACTTGGTGGGTACGCAACTCGCTTTGCAAAAAGAAAAGAACTGTGAGGAAAGGCTAAAACAAATTTTTTCAGCCAAAGACAGACGCTCAGCCTTGAAAACAGCACCAGCTTGTGGTCTTTACTTAAAAAGTGTTTCCTATCCTGTAGAGCTTGACAGCCAATGCCAAAGAATTTAAGACTGAGACCTTATTTATGAAAACATGGAATGCAAAAAAAGATGAAGTGAGTCGCCATTGGTGGCTTCTCAATGCCTCCGAGCAATCGCTGGGGAGACTAGCTACCCAAGTAGCTATTTTACTGAGAGGGAAGCATAAGGTCGAGTTCACGCCCCATATAGATACGGGAGATTTTGTTGTTGTCATCAACGCCAGTCAGGTGCAACTGACTGGGAAAAAGTGGACAAATAAAAAATATTATTCTCATTCTGGTTTCTTTGGTTCTCTGAAGACAAAAAAAGCGAACGATTTTTCTGGTTCCCAACTCATCAATCGTGTTGTTTCTGGAATGCTACCCAAAAATAAAATGAGAAGAAAATTGATGAAGAAACTAAAGGTGTACGAGAGCGCTGAACATCCGCATCAATCACAAAAACCCAGTGCTTTTTCTTTGGATGTTCTGCTCAAGAGATTGTTATCTGATCAAGAAGAAAGAAAAAAAGTGAAGGAAGAAGAAGCCAAGAAGAAACAAAAAGCTCTTAGGAGAAAACAGTCAAAAGCCAAAGAGAAAAAAGAAGGAAGCAAAGCCCAGAGACAAAAAACTAAAGAGAAAGAAAAAACTCCAGCAAAACAAAAGGACAACACACAAAAAGAACAAAAACTTTCCACAAAGCAAATGAAAAAAGACAAACAAAAAACAAAGACCAGTTAAATAGGAGTAACAATAAAGATGAAAACTTATTACAGTACAGGACGCAGAAAGACTGCTTCCGCTCGTGTGTTTTTAAAATCTGGAACTGGAAAAATCAGTGTGAATGGAAAAAGTTTTGAAGAATTTTTCCCCTATGTTTCGAAACAAGTCGAAGCTTTAAAACCCCTGAAGCTCACTCAGGAGGACAAGTCCCTCGATATTTTGATCACAGTAAAAGGGGGAGGAATGACAGGACAAGCTGGAGCCATTCGCCATGGTCTGGCTCGTGCCTTGATTGAACATTCTCCCGATTACCGTCCCGTGCTAAAGAAGGCTGGTTTTCTCACGAGAGATTCTCGTGCGGTAGAGCGGAAAAAACCCGGACGTCACAAAGCTAGAAAAAGCACTCAATTTTCCAAACGATGAGTGGAATACACAATCAGAGGAATCTCCGGTAAAGAGGAAAATAAATATCCTCGTCCACGGGAATACTCAATTCATCGGGGTCACTGTTTTTACTAAAAACAACAGGAGCTTCATCAATCACAGCTAGAGGACGGCGTGCATCCCCTTCGCCCATCAAAACAACAGCCGAAACAGCCAGAGAGTCTGCCAAGTTGACATAAGTCATTTTTAGAGGGCGACCAAATAAATCCGGCTGTCCCACTAAATTTTTTACCCCTATAAATCCACTGTAAGCCAAAGCGACCCCAACCACTCCTCTTCTTAAAGGCAAAGTGTGAGAATCTACCAAGATGATTCCCAATTTCCTGATACCAAGCATTTTTCTCACTTGGTTAACCAGTTTTTTGGCGGAAGCAATGGGATTTTCTGGATACAAAATGTATTCGTCATTGATCGAGTTGGATTCATCAATGCCGGCGGAAGGAACGAACAAGCCGTGTTGAATAGTTAAATGGCAACCATAGGCAACTTCTGTTAAATAATGTTCGCATTCATTTTGAATTAGAGTCTTTTTTTTGATTCGTTTTTTTTTCAACACACGCTTTTCAGCAATGCTAACAATCTTCGAAGTTACCACCAAAATAGACTTCTCTTTTAAGAGTTTTTGCACATGATCCAAGATAAAATCTAGCAAATTCATATCCTGAACAAAAAGAGAAGTAAGAATCGCTTCTACCTTCACCAGCCACCTACGTGAGTATATCCCTGAAAAGCCCTAGCATGCCAATCCGCTTGGTGAACACGAATGATATCCACGCCTGCAGAACAAAGAGCTAAGGAGGCTCCCATGCTCTCCATATCTCTTTCCATTGGCTCCCGAGAAGAAAAAGTTTCCATAAAAGACTTTCTCGAATGACCGACAAGCAAGCGAATCGGAAAAATAGAGAACTCTCTAATGCCTTTTAAAATTTTTAAAGACTGCTCAGAAGTTTTTCCAAAGCCAATACCGGGATCAAAAATAATTCGATCCAAGGAAATATGATGATCCATTAAAATTTGTAGTTTTTTAATCAACCATTTTTTAATTTCTTTAATAGGGTCTTCATTCTCAGTCAAGGTTTTTTGTGTCGAAGCAGGCACAGTGAGAGAATGGGTTAATACGTATTCCACTTTAGAATTTTCTAAAACACCTAGCATCTCATTAGAAAGACCGCTCACATCATTGATCATATCTACTCCATATTCTATACATTTGCGAGCTGTGTTTGCGTGTCTTGTGTCTACGCTTAATTTTGGGCGCAAAGGCTCGCTCGAATAGTGAGAAAAAAAAATTTCTAGAAATGCTTGTAACCTTTTCCATTCTTTATCCGAAGAAATGGGTGTGGCACCCGGCCTAGTGGATTCGGCTCCCAAATCAATGAGTTGTATGCAGGAATCAAATGTTTTCTTTAAAATTGCAAGAAAATTTTTTTCATTCACCTGACCTCCGTCAGAAAAAGAATCTGGCGTGAGGTTCACAATATGCATCCATGTCGGAAGTTTCACCTTCAAACGACGAAAAAGATCCAAAACACTATGTACTTGCTCTGGAACTTTTAAAGAAGGAGCCATTTCCTTCATGGGAGATAACACAAAATTTCGATTCGCCAACTCCTTATGAGGAATGATTAGGTTTGCCTGATTCACCAATTCTTCATGAAAAATTAAAATGTCTATATCTATTGTACGAGGAGCTCCCCGCTTTATATTGGTTTTTCGACCCAGCTGACGCTCAATGGATTGCAAAATCTGAAGGAGTTTTGCAGGGGATTTTTGCGTTTGAATCTTTATAACCATGTTCAGAAAAGATTTCTCCCATTCTGGAGGAGAATCAGGATGCAAAAGTGCAGGATTTTCATAAACAGGAGAAACTTGTAAAATAGAAATGTCTTGCTTTTTTATTTCATTGATTGCGGAACGTAAGTTGGCTTTTCGATCTCCCAAATTTGATCCCAAACCTAAATAAATCCCCATTACAACATGTCTCCGCAGGTGTAAGACACTCCCCCCTTCACGGCAGAAATCGGAGGCTGTAACTTATGTACACAAATTTGTATAAGAGTATGAGGAAATAATGTTTTCAAATCTTTGAAAACATCGGAGGCCAATTTTTCAATCAAGGAAAAGGTCTTCTCGGCAACAAGGCTTTTGATTCGTTTGCAAACTTTCACATAACAAACAGAATTTTCGAGATGATCCGTTGATTCACATTCAGGAGCTAAAGCAAAACCAATCTTGACATGAAATTCAATAGTTTGAACTTTTCTGCGTTCTTTTTCCGTCCAGCCAATGTACACAGGCAAAGCAAGAGATTTAATTTCCAATATGGAATGCATTTGAATCAAGGATTAGAATCAAGCATGTAATTGGATGGATCCACAGGAACATTTGCAATACGTATTTCGTAATGCAGATGAGGACCGGAGGAATAACCCGTATTTCCAACTTCTCCAATCACTTGGCCTCGTTTCACCTTTTGCCACTTAGAAGTCACAATGTCAGACAAATGAGCGTAGACAGTTGATAAATCGTAGCCGTGATCAATGACAATCATTTTTCCGTAACCTCTTTTGTAATTAGCAAATACGACGACTCCGTCGCTCGGAGCATAAACCGGAGTGCCAGGAGAGGCCGCGATATCTATTCCGCCATGTAAAGATACCTCACCCGTGAAAGGATAACGACGGTAACCGAAACGGGAGCTCAACCACCCACGAGCCGGTATGATGCTCGGTATGCTGTTCATAATGTCTCGTCTTTCATAGATCGTTTCTAACAACAAAGAAACATCTTCATGAAGATTGTGAGACTTCTTTTCCAACTGATCCATATACACCAAGATGGAGTCAGGAGAAGTGGAAGACAGTGAAGCAATATCCATCTGCATTTTGTCCTGTGGTGCCTTCTTTACAGGATCTTTTGTTATTGGATGGGAATCGAAACCACTGGATGAAAAATGCACAGACTCAGACAAGGGACCTATCGCCAGCGGATGAGTGGGGGATACATCCGAAATTCCTACAATCACTTTCATTTTATGGGAAAAATCTTTTATTTGATTGAGCAAAGAGTCTACTTGTTTCAAACGAGCATGCATTCCTTGCAATTGTTCTTTTAAGCTTTGATTTTCGATCTGGTATTTTTGGTAGCGCACTTCAGAGGAGAAATTCAGAAAATAATCCAAAGAAAAAACACAAAGAGCCAACGCGAAAAAACTCAGGCCGAACAAATACATCCGCAAACGAGAAGCCGAAAGATAAATTTCCTTAACAGAATCTCTTTTATCGCTGGAGCTGATGAATATAGTGTAATTCTTTTTCATAACCAAGCACCCGCCACTTTACGCAATGTAGTTTTTCCCATTCGCCCAATCTCCATCCAACTGCACTCACTCATTCACTCATTCACTCATTCACTCATTCACTCACTTCTATACTGAAAAATTCACTGAACCTCAATAGCAATCACCGAAATATTGTCTATTCCTCCTGCATCCAGCGCTTTTTTCACACACTGCTCAGGAATTTCTTTGACTGAATGTGCACTGATAATTTCTTGAATTTCATAGTTTGAAACTAGACCACTCAAGCCGTCAGAGCACAAAAGATAAGTTTCTCCGGACTCTACAGACCTCTCAAAAACATCCGGTTTCACTTCTGAAAAAAATCCCACGCTTTTTATCAGCACGTGCTCGTTAACAAAGGAGGTGGGAAGCTTGTCTGTAGCCATCAAACTGGCTTTTAATTGGCTATTTGCAAAAGTGTGATCTTCTGTCAAAAGCCACATTTTATCGCCCTTTGACATGTACACCCTCGAATCCCCAACATTTCCAATGTAGGCGGTACCGTCATTTTTTAACCACAAAACACATAAAGTGGTCCCCATGCCCCGCAATTGAATATCCTGTTCTCCTGCTTGATGGACAGATTGATTGGCAGATTCGTAACTCATTTTTAATTGAGTAGTGGCGGAAGATTTTTCATTCGAATTATTTTTTAGCTGTTCCAAAACACTGTCAGCGGCCATGCGAGAAGCTACTTCTCCTCCTTGGTGTCCTCCCATTCCATCCGCTACGATGAAAAGGCCCCTCTCTTTATCAACGAGAACGGTGTCTTGGTTGGTTTCCCGAACCAAACCTACATGCGTAGCAAAGTGGCACTTCCATCTCATGGGCGACAAATCCTTTCTCTTTTATTTATGTAAAAATTTAGCTGGCTTAGCAAGACAATATGCTCATTTTCAGATCTTTTTGTCCATATGAAACATGGTGCAACGAACTGGCTTGGCAAGACAATGTACTCATTTTCAGAATCTCAGACTCCTCATCTCAAGCTCCACATATTATCTAGTTCTAGCCAAGGATAATCGGCCAATTTTCGGATCCGCAAATTTTGAAATCAGGGCTACACTAAGAATTTTATCAATTTTGGAGAGAAAAAAACCGATTCCATTGCCGATTCAACATAACTTTGTATGAAGATTTCATTTTCCGTGTTAGCGTGGCCCTCTTATAGAGGCATGACAGTTTGGAAAATATTCAGAAAGGTTTGGCTCCCTTGCAAAAAAAAACATTGGCAAAAATCAAAAGATCCATCAGTCCCTTTGTGCTTTTTTGCCTGCTTTCTTTACTCATTCACTCTCCCATTTTGTTGTTGCTGAGGGATTCTTCCCCTCCAGAAAAATCATGGATACAAGTGGAGTATCCCATTCATAACCAAGTTGTTTCACAAGAAAAATTCAACTATCTAGAACCAGATAAAAAGACCTCTTACTTAAGTCTGGCTAGCAAAAAGGTGGAAAAACAAATCCAAGCCATGTTAAGGGGCTTGTTTCATCAGGCAAAGATCAATCGATGGGAAAATTTCCGCACAAAAAATCAAAATAAAAGAAAATTTGGAAAATCCTTGGACAAAAAAATTCCTGTGGATTTGCTGGAAAAGATAGAGACTGGACTCTTAAATTTGAAAATTTCGGAGTCAGAAAGGATTCCGTTTTTTGATACGGTAAAGCGGATCACTCAGCCAAGCCGCACGATTGATTTTCTCATTGGAGTGGATTTTGGATCACACACCTTATTGGATACAAGAGAATTCATCTACTATTCTTATATCAATCGCATGAACAGAAGCATTTATTGGAGTTGGATTGAATATTTTCAGCCAGAAAAAGATTTTCTCGCTCCCGAAATGCTAAAGGGCAGAAAATTGTTTTCGACCAGTCTTCATGTAGCTCTATCATCAGAGGGAGAGCTGATGGATTTAAAACTTACCAGAGCTTCTGGTTTGAAAGACATGGACTCAGCAGCACTTTATGCAATTTTGGAAGCGGCTCCTTTTCCGAACCCACCTCAAGGGCTTGTTGAGGAAAATGGTTACATTCATGTACGATATGTGTTTCGACTGCATGTCACTCCCATTCACAATAAAAGCCAGCCTCCCATCAGAAGAGCCTCTCGAATGTAAAGTAAATGAAATGGTTCCCACTTTCGATAAATGTTCGAGGGATACAATTGCAATATCTAAGAAAGTTGCTATTCTGACAGACGCAATCAAAGTTAATCTGCTAAGAAAAATGTTACGATGAACAAGGAAGAATTAGCTATTCTAAATGAGATCGCCAAGAGAGCTCATTTGCTCATCAATCAAATGATTTATGTGGCCAACAACCGGAGCAATCAAGAAAAAGGCGATCCAAAAGTAGGAGGGCATCCCTCCGCTAGTACAAGTGCTTTGCACATCATTGGGGCTTTGCACTTGGTCACAAAGTCTGGTTACGATCAAATCGTCAACAAACCCCACGCTTCTCCCACTGACCACGCTTATCTTTATCTCTTAAACCTTTTGTTGGACCAAAAATACCAAGCTCTTTCTCATGCCCAAGCAGAACAAGCGATGAGAAACTTAAGGGCTTTCCCAGCAAATGACGACGAATTTGTTTTTCAATCCTATCACTCATCTTATGATCCTGATCACCACAATTTTTTACCTTCTGGCACAGTTGGAATTCCTCCGGTCATGCAAGGTTATTTGGCTCTTGCCTACCGGGCAGCCACCATACAGGGATACACCACCCCTCCTGCTCATTTCTGGGCTGTCATGGGAGACTCTGAATTTCGAGAAGGCTCTTTGATGGAAGCAGTTCCTGATTTTGCGGAAAGAGAGATTGGCAATCTCACTTGGATCCTTGACTTCAATCGCCAGAGCTTGGATGGACATCGCTTCAGCAATCCAAACAGCTTGGGTTATTCAGACGCTTTAAGAATTGAAAAAACTATGCAAGCAAATGGATGGGAAGTAATCCAAGTGCAACACGGCTCCCTAAGAGAAAAAATATTCAGCAAAAAAGGCGGAGAAGATTTTAAAACTTTTTTAGAGAAAGACATCAAAGATCATGAATTTCATTCTTGTCTTTTTCAAGACGGAAAAAATTTGCGAAGATTTTTATCCACAAATCGAAAGCTGAACACCTTCCTTCAATCAGTAAATGATGATGAGCTGAAAGAAGCGTTTCATGATCTGGGCGGGCATGATTTTGTACAACTCACAAAGGCTTTGGAAAAAAGCAAAAAGAATGACAAAAAACCGACTTGTATCATTGTCCATACTCTGAAGGGATGGGGACTCCAGATGGCTGGCTTGGGAGGCAACCATTCTTACTTGGTCTCGAAAGAAGAAATGGAAAAACTGAGAAACACTGTTGGTGACTCATCTGAGTTCCCTCTATTTAGTGAAAATTCAAAGGCTGGGCGTTTCTTAAAAAAGAGAAGAGAAAAACTTTACAAAGAAATGTTGTCGCAAAAAAAAATAAAAGAAAAAAATGAATCTCAATTTAAAAAAAATTATGACATTCCTTTCCCTCCCAGTCTTTCATTGGAATTTGAGCGAATGAGCTACCCACACACACAATGGTTTTTGGGTCAGATAACGGCAAAACTTGCACGCATTTCCAATGCAGATAATACGTCGCTGAAAAAAGATGAACAAAAGCTCAAAGCCCCTGCTCGTTTGGTTTACACTCTCTCGCCAGATGTCGGAACATCTACAAACCTAGCTCCCACGATGAACGAGAAAGTGTTTGGACCATCACTCACAAGTGAAGAGAATATTTTAAGAGGTTTGGATGATCGAAAAAGTCCCGACCTTTTCAGCCAAGAAAATGCCAAGGGTCGTTTCCTGCGATTTGAAATTGTGGAAGCAAATAGCATCTCCTGCATGGCCTCCTTCGGGAAAATGCGTGACATTTTGGGAATCCCTTTGCTCCCTATAATGACCATCTACGATTTTTTCATTAAGCGAGCCTTGGATCAGTTTTTTTATTCTCTTTATTGGAATTCCAGTTTCATTTTGATTGGAACTCCTTCTGGAGTGACTCTTTCTCCTGAGGGAGCACAACATGGATGGAAATCAGATTTCCAGATACCCAACCAAATTATATGGGAGCCTTTTTTTCTACATGAAATGGATTGGATTGTTTCTGATGCCATGAAAAGACATTTTGAACAAAACAACAAAGGAAGAACCGGAGTGCTGATCCGAGCGGTCACTCGTGGAGTGGACCAAAAACAATTTATAGAATGTTTGAAATCCCAGAAAAGATTTAAGAAAAACCAAAACATTTTATTATCTCCTAAGAATCACTCCCTTCCTTCCAGTCAGAATGAACCAAAAGAGGAAAACATAAGCCATGCAGAAATGTTCACACGCATTCGCCAAGAAGTTCTTGCTGGAGCTTACTATTTGCTGGATTACAGAGGTTACGCTGACTATGTGGAGCAAGAAAATGTGATCCATCTGTTTTCTATGGGGTCTCCGTCCACATCGGCCTTGTCGGCTTCTAAGGAGCTTTTGAAACAAGGCATTTATGCCAACCTAATCGTTGTGACCAGTCCCGATCTGCTGTTGGGAAACTTAGCTGATGAAAATCATTACTCTCATCTAAAACAAAATTTATCCCTAGACCAAATACAAGCTCCAGTAGTGAGTGTTCATGATGGGGAGCCGGGCTTGCTAGATAACATTGGATCCATCTTGGGCGTACAACAAAAATCCTTAGCTGTGAGAAAACACTCCTTATGCGGAAGACCAAGTGACATCTATAAATATCATAAATTGGATAAAGATTCGATCATCCAAGCAAGCTGGGAATTACTAAACACCCATTCTCAAAAATATTTTCAGAGGTCCCTTGTCTAAAAGTGCCCAAACACAATTCATCTGCAGCAAATGGTTGAGATCATCCAACTCCTATGTGAAAGCTATGTATGATGAATTGTCTGAGTGGGTTTTCGATGAGACGGAAGCTCAAAATTTTAAAGGGAATTGGAGGCAAAAAGTTTTTTTCTCAAAGCCATCAGTGCCACTAGATATAGAAATTGGCCCCGGCTCAGGGGAATCTTTTGTCCGCCTAGCTCAAAACAATAAGAATCGGTTATTTCTTGGCATCGAACTGAAGTACAAACCTTTGGTACAAAGTACAAGGAAGCTGAAGGCCTGTGAATGCCAAAATGCCAGACTCATTCGATACAATGCTCGATTGGTTTCACATATTTTCGCAAAAAATGAGTTAAATAATATTTACATTCATTTTCCAGATCCGTGGCCAAAAACAAGACATGTCAAGCACCGACTTGTAAAGCCAGATTTTTTAGAGACACTCCACGGGCTACAAAACAAAAATTCCTTTATAGAAATAAAAACAGATCACAAATCCTACTGTAAAGAAATAAAGGCTTTCTTCCAAGACAGTCCATACCAATTAGCTGAGTGTTCTTCCTACCAGCAAGAAACTTTTGATCAGAAAAAAAATAATTTTATGACAAATTTTGAAAGACTATTTTTAAAAAAAGGAATGAACATTTACTACCTTAAATATTTCAAAGGCTTCTGATTTTCAATGCTTCCAAACCGCAAAGACTTCCAAACAGCAAACATCGAATATTTTTTATTTAAGCTGGTTTCGAAGAAGTTTTTGCGTGTGATCCAATTGCTTGCCGTCTAAGGTCTTCAGCCATTGCACTCTAGTGTTTTGAATGCCTGCAGGTATTACATATATTCTCACCATGAGGGGTTTTAAATGAGCCCCGCAATCATTGGTCGCTTGAAAGAATAATCCGTAAGGCAAAATGTTTTTAGTTTTTTTGCTTTGGAGTCGGCCACCCAAAAAGACCAAATATTCTGCTCCTCTTTTTTCACGTAATAAAGTGGCTTCATTTTGAGATAAAAACATTTTTTGCTTAGAAAGATCATGCACTCCATTCGTTGCCTGAACACTTTGGTGAAAATTTTCATTTTCTCCTGCCCAAGATTCCTCATAATAAGGAAGTTGGTATATTTTTAATTCGGGAGGTTCAATGGCTCCAGCCAACCACTGTGCTTTTGAGCAAAATTTTGACTCTAGACTATCGTTCGAAATTACGGGAATAGAAATCTTTCCCCCCGGTCTCAGTGCAATGATCCATCCATTGGAAGTTTGTTTTTGAAAAAGCACATCCTCTTTTTTTTCTGAAATGATCTCAGCTAAATGATAAGATAAAGAGAACCTTTTATAAAAGCTTCCTCCTCCTTCAGAAAGATAAAACCCTCCCAGATGAAAAACAGGTTTCTGTTCACTGGAATGGTTAATCAAAAGGTAAACGAGATGCGAATTTTCATTATGAATCTCATAAGAATAGAAAGGTTCCCTGTATTTCTTGCTTGGTGATTCTTTGATTTGTTTTACAAAGTAGGTGCCTGTGACTCCCGATTTGTATGCAATGCTTGGAGTTCCAAAAGGATAGACCATTCGAAATGTTAAAGAAACACCGATCAAAACTCCCTTGCGGTAGACAAGGACTCGGCACTTTTGTATGGGTTGTTTTTGCTCAATAGTGTCGAGAACTTCTGGCTTGATCTCATGAAAGGGAAATACAGAAAATGGGATGAACTGCTCACGGGTATAGAGCGGTTTCAGTAAAGAAAAATCACGACAAACCAATTTTAAAGAGTCGACTGCTGTGAGTATATTTGTATCAAGAAAATAATCCATCTTTCGATAAGAAAGCAATAAAGGAGACTGCTTTGTGAGTCTACCAAAGGGGCCGATGAGATCCACCAAATGTTTGTTCTCAAAATTCAAAATCGGCAAGTGAGGCAACTCAAAATGATGCACACCTCTGGATTCACTTTCTGCTGTAAAAGAAAAACTGCAGGAAAGAGAGCGTTCTTCCGGATTGAAAAAAATAGCGCTAGGTAATATTTCAATTAAGGGTATAGAAAATGTCATCTTTCTGTGAAATTCTTCAGTCACTATTTGTTCTTCATCAAACAAGCAATGAGTTTTGATTTTCAATTCAACGTCATCTAGTTTGGCTTGCTTTAAAGTGGAAAACTTGGAGTTATCAAATAAGATGTCATCATTTATCGTAAAAAATTTCTCTTCCACCACCGCCAATTCCGTGAGCTTAAAACGAATTGTTTTTCCTGCGATAGAAGGTTCTGGAAGAGCCAAGCCAGTTTTTCCATCTTGTCCCTCATTATCAGACTGGATTCCGCAAGAAACAAGGACACATACTAAGGAAAGGATGAAATATTTTTTCATAAACCAGAAGCAAAATATAAAATAGCTGGTTTGTTGTCAAAAAAAAAATTCGAGAGGGAAAACTTTTCCCTCTTCAAAACAGAATGTATCTGGCTCTCAAAATATAAAGCATTCAGTTTCTAGGGCTCAAGATATTGAGAATCGGGCAAAATCATTTTTTATTTAAGTGCTTGAAAGTTCTTCATGAAAATTTTTCACTCAGGTACAGGTATGTGTTTCTAGCGTCTTATTTCGATAGAATAAAATACACATATTTCTTACATTCTCCTGCCTGCTACTGAAATTTTTCCTCCAATTACGATGGAATTCCAGAAGGAATTGAATTGAGAAGTTTTTTTGTATACTCATTTTGCGGATTTTTATAGATCCCCTCTGCATTGTTTCTTTCTACGATCTTCCCGTCATTCATCACACAAATCTCATCTGATATGAATTTTACAACCGCCAAATCGTGAGAAATAAAAATGTAACTCAGATCCATTTCATCTTGTAAATCCAAAAGCAAATTAAGAATTTGCGACTGAATAGAAACATCCAAGGCGGATAGAGATTCATCACAAACAATAAATTCCGGTTCGACAACCAAGGCCCTTGCGATACAAATTCTTTGCCTTTGTCCTCCAGAAAATTCGTGCGGGTATCGCAAAAGCATATCCACTGATAAACCCACTTTTTCCATTAAATATTCAGCTCTTTCTCTTCTCTCTTTCCTACCAGCTCCCAAATGATGCACAATCATCGGCTCAGTTAAAGTAGACTCAATCGTCATTCTCGGATTCAAGGAAGAATAAGGGTCTTGAAAAATAATCTGCATTTTTCGACGAAAAGGTAGCATTTGCTTCCATGAAAGATCCATCAAGCTTTTTCCTCGATAAATAACCTCGCCACTGGTGGCCGAAAGAAGACGCAAAATCACTCGTCCTAAGGTGGTTTTCCCGCATCCAGATTCTCCGACCAAGCCCAAGGTTTCCCCTTTTCTCAACTGAAAAGACACGTCATCCACAGCTTTGATCCAAGATTTTACATTTCCAAAAAAATCTTTTTTGAAGGGAAAATATTTTTTCAAATTTTTCACTTCCAATACAACGTCGACAGAAAATAGATTTTTTGTTTTTTTTATGCCCCATTTGTCTTCTGGAATGAGAGTTTGGCCTGTACTGTCCAAGTAGTCGCTCATCACTGGCAAGCGATTCCAATTGTTATCCAAAGTCGGGCGACAAGCCATCAAACCCTTTGTGTAAGGGTGTTGGGGAGATTTAAAAATATTACTTGTTGAGTTTTTTTCCACCAATTTCCCTTGGTACATCACAAGTATTTCATCCGCTATTTCTGCAATCAAACTCAAATCATGTGTGATAAATAAAATGCTCATTCCATATTGTTTTTGAAGATTTCTTAGTAGCTCCATGATTTGTTTTTGAATGGTAACATCCAAAGCAGTTGTGGGCTCATCAGCAATCAGAAGCTCAGGATTGCAGGCAATTGCCATGGCGATCATCACTCTTTGTCTTTGCCCCCCGCTGAGTTGGTGCGGATATGCCTTTATCCGCTCGTGAGGATTATCAATTTCCACTTGGTGGAGCAGTTTAATAGATCTTTCAGTAGCCTCCTTTTTTGACAGTTTTTGGTGTACAATCAGGGTCTCTGCTATCTGGTTACCAATCGTGAAAACCGGATTCAAACTAGACATAGGCTCCTGAAAAATCATGGACATACGGTTTCCTCGGATGTTTCTCATTTCCGCATCAGACAAAGAAAGAAGATTTTTTCCATGAAAAAGAATCTGACCTCCAGAGATGGAGCCGGGAGGTTCAGGAACCAAACGCATCAAAGAAAAAGCTGTCACACTTTTTCCTGAACCAGATTCTCCCACCAATCCCACAGTTTTTCCCTTGGGGATTTGGAAGGAGATGTTTCGAACTGCATGAAGAACCCTTTCATCCAGTTGAAAATCGACTGACAAATTTTTAATTTCGACAAAAGATGACATAAAACACTATGATTAGTACGAATTTTTAGCCCGCTTTGCAAATAAAATACTGATTTACAAGCAGGGTACAAGACCATCCAAGCAAAAAATGAGGCTAGCCCATCTTTGTTGCGAACAAAGTGCTATCTCAAATTCATAAAATAGTGCTAGCATCGGGCGAAGTAATTGGAACCAAGCAAGGTATGTTTTGAGAACAGATAAAACAGCGAAAAATCTTTATTTGAAAAAGTTATTCGCAAAAAAAGATCCCATCCTACAAAAACTCACCGAACAAGCCCAAAAAGAGAAGGTGGACCACATGCAAATCTCTCATTATGAGGGAGGGATTTTGCAATTTTTGTGCCGAGCTTTGTCTGTCAAAAAGGCTGTTGAGATTGGAACCTTATATGCTTACTCCGGACTCATGATTGCCCGCTCTTTACCAGAAGACGGAGAACTGTTCACCTTGGACAGAGACAAACAGAGGCAAGAAACAGCCAAAGCTCTTATCCAAAAAGATCCCTCCTCTAAGAAAATTACATTTGTAAATGGTCCCGCTCTAGAAAGTTTACGACAGCTAGAAAACAAAAATCCCTTTGATATGGTCTTTATCGATGCAGATAAAGAAGGCTACTTGGATTATCTCGATTGGAGCTATAACAATTTAAAGCCCGGAGGTTTGGTAGTTGCAGACAATACTTTTCTCTTTGGAGCTATCTACGGAGAACCAAAGCATGAAATCAAAGCAAGCATCGTAGAAATTATGAAAAAATTTAACGAGAGCTTAGCTTCATGTGATCGTTTTTTTTCCACAATCATCCCAACGGCTGAAGGACTGTCCGTGGGAATGAAAAAGGAATGAAGGCATTTTCATTGACTTCACCATGTGAAATACTTAATAAAGCGAAATGACTTTCGATCACAAAAAAATAGAAAAAAAATGGCAAAAAAAGTGGGCTAAGGATTCTTGTTTCAAGGCGGAAGTGCGTTGGGACCGAGCCAAGTTTTACGCTCTCAATATGTTCCCCTACCCCTCCGGATTTGGCTTGCACATAGGACATTTGGCTTCCTATACTCCCACAGATGTTGTTGCTAGATACAAAAGATGCAGAGGCTTTAATGTTTTAAATCCCATTGGCTACGACGCTTTTGGTTTGCCAGCAGAACAATATGCTATTCAAACAAACATTCATCCCTCCATCATTACTCGACAAGCGATTGATAATTTTCGCCGACAACTCAAATCTTTTGGATACAGTTTTGATTGGAAGCGGGAGCTCTCTACTTGCGACCCTGATTTTTATAAGTGGACACAATGGATTTTCATTAAATTCTTTGAAAAGGGATTAGCTTATCAAAAAAAGACACCGGTCAATTGGTGCCCAGCCATAAAAACCATTTTGGCCAATGAAGAAGTGGTGGATGGAAAAAGTGAAAGAGGAAATCACCCTGTTATTAAGAAGTGGGTGGAGCAGTGGTTGCTCGCCATCACAAAATACTCAGACAGATTGCTAGAAGGATTGAAAACTCTCGACTGGCCAAACAAAACCATTGAGGGGCAAAGGAATTGGATTGGAAAAAGTTTTGGCGCCAAAATATTTTTTTCTGTCAAAAATACAAAGCATGTCATTGAAGTTTTCACCACTCGCCCTGATACCTTGTTCGGTGTAACCTTCATGGTTTTGTCACCGGAACATTCTTTAGTGGGCAAGATTACTCATTCAACAAAAAAACCAGACGTCGACCGATATAAAAAATCTGCAGAGAGTCTCTCTCAGGTTGCTCGCAAAACGTCTGAAAACAAAACAGGTGTATTCGCTGGTGCTTACGCGATTCATCCCTTCACAAAAAAAGAAATCCCTATTTGGATAGCTGATTACGTACTGATGGACTACGGAACGGGAGCTGTGATGGCTGTTCCAGCCCACGATGAACGGGATTTTCAATTCGCAAAGAAGTTTGATTTACCGATCAAACAAGTCATAGAAGCCGATAAACTTCCCTTTATGAATGAAGGCGTTCACATCAACTCAGACTTTATAAACGGATGTGATAACGAGACAGCCATTCAAAAAATCATTCATCAACTAGAACAAAAAAAGTGCGGCAAAGGAGAGATTCAATACAAATTAAAAGACTGGATTTTTTCTAGACAACGTTACTGGGGAGAACCATTTCCCTTAGTCCATTTTAAAGACAAAGTGCGTGCTGTGAACGAATCTGAACTTCCAGTTGAATTGCCAAAAACGACTCATTATGGACCTTCTGATGGAAGGGAAGCTCCTTTGGCAAAAAATTCCCAATTTGTGGATTACACAGATCCAAAAACGGGAGAAAAAGGGAAAAGAGATACCAACACAATGCCAGGCTATGCAGGATCTTCTTGGTATTTTTTGCGCTATACGGATACAAAAAACAAAAAGGCTCCTTTTGATTTTGAAAAACAAAAATACTGGATGCCCGTTGACCTTTATGTGGGAGGATCAGAACACACAGTTGGACACTTGCTGTATGCAAGATTTTGGCAAAAAGTTTTGTATGATATGAAATTGGTTTCGCAAGAGGAGCCTTTCACAAAACTCGTTCATCAAGGTATGATTCTAGGAGAAGACGGACAGAAAATGTCAAAATCCAGAGGGAATGTGGCCAATCCAGATACTTTGCAAGATCAGTACGGTGCGGATGCCATTAGAGTTTATATTATTTTTTTGGGTCCTTTAGAAAAAGATAAACCTTGGTCTTCAAAAGGAATCGAAGGATCTAGACGCTTCTTGGATCGTCTGTGGCGTCTTTGCCTTGATGAAAAAGGAAATCTCTTATCTGAACGAGGTGAAATCAAGCCACAACTTCTCAGCCTATTGAACCGAACAACTAAAAAAGTAACAGAAGATATTGAGAACATGAACTTGAACACCGCTATTAGCTCCATGATGATTTTGCTCAACGAATTATACAGAGAAGAAGTAATCAATCACAAAATTTTGAAGATTTTTTCTCAGCTTCTGATGCCATTTGCTCCTCATCTGGCAGAAGAGATGTGGTCAGCCCTTGGAGGAGAAGGCTTTGTATCCTTGAGTTCGTGGCCTGAATACCAAGAGGAACTAGCGAGTGAGGGGGTTTCCACCATGGGAGTACAGGTCAATGGGAAAATGAGAGGAACGATTTCTTGTTCAAAGAATACCTCGGAGGCCGAAGCCATTCAGGAAGCCAAAAAACAACTTCCTGTTCAAAAAGCACTAAATGGACGAACTATTAAAAAAATTATTTACAAACCCAAAAGAATTCTTAATATCGTCACTAACTAATCACTTAAGAAATTTGCTCCATGGCCTAAAGAATTAAGCATAAAAAACGAAGAATCGACAAAGAATGGAAAGCGTATGAGCAAAAAATGGACTATTGATGATAGCTCAAAAATCTATGGAGTGGATATATGGGGCAAGGAATATTTCTCTATCAACTCGAAGGGACACGTAGAAATTACCCCTCAAGGTGGAAAAGGACCCCATTTAGACCTCTATAAGATTGTCACGGAACTAGCGAAACAAAACATCAGGCTTCCTGTACTGATTCGATTTCCAGGTATCATTCGTTCCCAAATGGATAAGTTGGTCACCTGTTTCGAACAGGCCATTAAAGAATACGGTTACAAAGGAAAATACCAAGGTGTGTTTCCCATCAAAGTCAATCAGCAAAGCTCCGTCATTGAAGACATCATTCAGTCAGGTGGACGATACGGATTTGGATTGGAGGTGGGAAGCAAACCAGAACTCCTAATTGCTTTGGCAGTTGTGAACAATCAATCTGAACACATCATAATTTGCAATGGATTTAAAGACAGAGAATACATACAAACGGCTCTTCTCTCTTTGAAAGCTGGCATTCGAATCTTTATTGTTGTGGACCGATTGAAAGAATTGCACATTATTTTAGAGACAGCAAAGGAACTAAAAGTTTGTTCCAACATTGGCTTTCGGATCAAGCTCAGCACGCAAGGGAATGGAAAATGGGCAGAGAGTTCAGGTTCTAGATCCAAGTTTGGATTAACAGCTAGTGAAGTGGTTGAAAGCATTGAAATCCTGAAAAAATATTCTGCCCTAGATCGTTTGCAATTATTGCATTTCCATATTGGCTCCCAAATTACTTCCATTCAACCGATCAAATCTGCCATTCGAGAAGCAACTCGCATCATGACGGAACTCCACAACTTTGGAGTGCAAATCAAGTACATGGATGTGGGAGGCGGATTGGGAGTGGATTACGATGGCACAGGAGACTCTCACTCCTCTACCAATTACAACACACAAGAATACGTAAATGACATTGTCTATCACTTACAAAATATTTGTGACGAGAAAAATTTCCCTCATCCTAACATTATTTCTGAGTCTGGCAGATTTTTGGTCGCTCATAGTTCTCTTTTGATTTTTAATATTATGGATGCAAACTTAATCGAAAAATCCACTTCTACTGATGTCGAAATAGATATAGATAAAAACAGCCATCCTTTTATCAAAGACCTTTATGAAATTTATAAAGACCTGAGGAAGGCTCCCATCAGTGAATCTTTTAATGATCTGATTGAAAAGAAAAAAGATATTCATCAGTTATTTATCTATGGCGTATTGAATCTAAAAGAAGTAGCTCTGGCAGAAAATATTTACTACTTTGCAATCTCGCATCTAAAAAAACTTGTTGAGGGACAAAAAGACTATGAAGATATTTTTCAACTTTTAACAAACGAATTATCTGATACATATTTTTCCAATTTCTCAATATTTCAAAGTTTGCCGGACTCTTGGGCTCTAGGCCACATATTCCCTGTTATGCCCATCCACCGTTTGAATGAAAAACCCACCCGAAAAGCCAGAATGGTAGATTTGACTTGTGACTCAGACGGAAAGATTTCTGGCTTTATGAATTATGATTCTTGGAAAAGTGAAAAACACTTGCCTGTACATCCTTTAAAAAAAGAAGAGCCCTATTACATGGCTACTTTTTTAACCGGAGCCTACCAAGAAATTTTGGGAGACATGCACAATCTCTTTGGAGACACAGACGCCATTCATGTATCCATCAACAAAAATGGAGATTACTCTGTGGAACATCACGTAGAAGGAGATTCCATATATGACATGCTAAAATATGTGGGATATCATAAAAGAGAATTGACAGAAAAAGTGCATAGGATGACAGAACATGCGGTCTTAAATGAAAAACTCTCCAGAGAGGAAGCAGGTTGGTTGTTGAAAAATTACAATCAGACCCTAGTTGCTTACACATACCTATCTGAACAGAGAGTGAAAAGACCGAAATAAGGATTGAGCATGGATATTGTAATTATTAGTCTTTCCGTTTTGTTTTTTCTCGGCCACGCACTCAATTGGTTTTTCAAAAAAACAAAGATTCCTGATCTGCTGATTCTTATCATCATGGGTTTTGTCTTGGGTCCTGCTGTTACAGGGATCATACAGCCAGACATCCATTTGGGTCAGGCAGGGACTGTTCTATCTGTCATCACACTAGTGATTATTTTGTATGAGGGAGGTCTCCATTTAAGTGCAAAAGACTTAATGGAATCTTCTCTATCCGCTTTTTCTCTTTCCCTAGTCAGCTTTTTATCCATCACGTCTGTCACCACGATGGTTTTGTTGCCTGTTTTATCTCCTCTTATAGCCGTTTTGGTTGGAGTGGGAATTGGCAGTACTTCTTCAGCCATCGTGATTCCAATGGTAAAACCCCTTTCCGTAAGAAAACAAACAAAGACCGTTTTATCTTTAGAGTCCGCCTTTACAGATGTTCTGACGATTGTGATTTTTTTGGGCTTGCTGGAATATCTCACTGCAGAAAAAAGTAGCGGTAGTCAGTTTTTTATTAATTTGGGTTCCACCCCTATTGTGTCCATTTTTTTCGGTGTGATGTCGGGAATTTTATGGGCCTTCCTCAGAAAAATAACAGACATTTCAAAATTACCTTTTTCTGGAGAAGCAGGAGCTCTTTTGACCTACGGACTCTTGCAAATTTTTTCACTCAACGGAGCAATTGGTGTCTTGGCTCTTGGTTTCACTTTGGCCAACATCAATCTACTTCCTCCATTTTTAAAGGAAATTTTAGAAGAAGAACCTCTATCTTCGAATGAAATATCCCTTTTAAGTGCTGTCACTTTCTTGCTACGTACTTTTTTCTTCATTTATCTTGGGTTATTGATACAAATTGACAGTTGGTCATCTATTTTATGGGCGACATTTTTAACAGTCCTTATTTTTGTAACTCGTTATTTAGCTGTTCGCTTTGTATTCAATCAAAAAACATTTGCAAAATTAGACGTCATAACGGCGACAGCTATGGGGCCAAGAGGTTTGGCTTGTGCGGTGTTGGCCACTTTGCCATTACAAAGAGGCTTAGAGGGAGGCGAATGGATTCAAAATCTGATTTTTGCTATCATTCCTTTGTCTATTCTTATCACATCTTTATTTGTTTCTTTGGCGGAAAAAAGCTGGTTTCAATCAAAGATCAATTATCTTTTTAAGTCTTATTCCGACAGTCTGCCTCATCCTGAGGAAAAGCCAGAAGAGCCAACACAGGACAAGTCAACACAGGACGAGTCACAGACTTGATTACACAAAATAGAGAACTGGATCGAAAACTCTAGATCAAGCAAGGTGATTTAAATTGTTTTACGAGGATCAAAAGCATTTCGTATCCCATCCCCAATAAAAGTAAGGTTCATCAAAGTCAAAAACAAGGCGATAGAGGGGAAAAGAGCCAACCACCAAGCTACCGTGAAATATTGTTCTGCTTGCAAAAGGAGTTCCCCCCAAGAAGGAGTGGGAGGAGTGAGACCAAAACCCAGATAATCTAAAATTGCCAAAAAAGAAATGCTAGCTGACATGGAAAAAGGAGAGAAAGTCACAAGAGGATTGAGTGCATTTGGTAAAATATGTTTAAACATAATTCTAGAACGTTTCATCCCTTGGACATAACAGGCATCCACAAATTCTCTTTTTCTTATTTTCAAAAATTCTCCTCTCATATAATAAGAAATATTAATCCACCTAAAAATGGACATAAAAACCACCAAAAGCCAAAAAGATGCTCCTCCCATCAAATCCACAAGCGTAATGAGCAAGAGCAAAAAAGGAATGGTTTCTATCACTTCAACAAAGCGTTGGCCCACCAAATCCACCCATCCCCCAAGGAAACCCATGGCTCCTCCAATCAAAGTTCCTACGAAATAGGAAAGAAGCCAAACGGCAATGGCAAAGCCAATACTGTAACGAAATCCATAGACCAAACGGGAAAGCACGTCCCTTCCACGATCATCTGTGCCAAACCAATTTTCAAAGGAAGGAGGAGAGGGATAGTTATCTGGTTTTTTATTGGATTCAAAGGGATCCCATTTGATCAGAGGCCAAAAGCTCCAATTGAGTAAGGAAGATGGAAGCTTCCTATACTCAATCACACTAGAATATGATTGTAGATCTAGGTCAGAGGGATGGTAATTCACGAAAATGGGAAAATAGATTTTGTGATCATAAGACATCACAATGGGTTTATTGTTAGACCAAAATTCAGCGGTCAAACTCAAAAAAAGAATGCATAAAAAAATCCAAGAGGCGATAAAACTTTTGCGATTGGATTTAAACTTCCTCCATTTTTTTAGAGTCTGGTTACTTTTAATAAGATATTTTTCGATCATGAGAAATCAATCCTAGGGTCTACAAATATATAGGCAAAATCTGAAACAATACGTCCCAATAGGGCTAAAATAGCCTCAAAAAAAATGAGCGCCATCAGAAGTTGATAATCTCTATTTAATACAGAATTGTATCCCAGCAAGCCAATGCCATCTAAACTAAATAATTTTTCAACAATCAAAGAACCTGCAAAAAACAAACTCAAAAAAGTCCCTATCCCTGTAACAATGGGAATAAGAGAATTTCTTAATGCATGTTTATAAACAATGACTTTTTGACTCAATCCCTTTGCTTTAGCGGTGCGAATATAGTCCAAACGAATTTCATCCAACAAAGAATTTTTGGTCAGAAAAGTTAAAACTGTGAAATGGCTAATCATGTAACAAAGAAGGGGCAAAACAAAATGATGAACTCTATCTATTATTTTTCCAAAAAAATCTTTATGGTAATAGTCATTCGAATAAAGATCTCCAACAGGAAACCAATCAAAAAAACCTCCACCAGTTAGATATGTTTTTAATAAAATTCCCAGAACCAAAGGAGGAATGGAGTACATAACAAGCAAAGTAAAAGTACTGCTAAAATCGAAACGACTTCCTTCCCTCATTGCCTTAACAACACCTAACGGAATGCAAACCAGATAAGTCAGAAAAAAAGAAATGATTCCAAATTGAAGAGAAACAGGAAATTTCGAAAGGATTACGTCAATAACAGGTTCTTCATAAGTGAAACTTTCACCAAAATTGAGAGTGACAATATTTTTAATCCAGATCCCATAACGAACATGAACAGGTTTATCAAAGCCATATTGTTTTTTGAGTGCATTGATGACTTCTTCTGAAACGTGGGATGACCCCGTGGCTCCCCCTCCAGCAGAGAAAGCTCCCGCAAATTGCAGTTGGGCTAATTTCTGTTCAACAGGTCCCCCTGGGGCCAGGTTGATGATAAAAAAACAAACAATAGTAATTCCAAAAAGAGTAGGAAAAAGGGCTAGCACCCTCCTAACAAAGTAGGACCACACGAAAAATCACTCCCCTGTTCGACGCCTTACTGATTGATCCACCAAAATTGCAGACCTATACCATAGTTGTAGCTTGGTTTTTTCATTTTCATCTTTTTTGAATACGCATAAAATTGATTGCGAGAGTTGAAGATAAATAAATACGGATGATCTTCGGCGATTAAACGATACACCTTACGAAATATTTTGATCCTTTTATTGCGATCCATCTCAATTCGACCCGCATCAATCAAACGATCCACTTCTGGATTGGAATAGCTAATGAAATTAGACCCTCCAGAGCGACTGGACTCAGAATGCCAGATTTGCTTGGGATCCAAATCAACTTGCCCTCCACTCCAACCAAGGGCAACTGCTGAAAATTTCCCCTCATGAATCAACTTCAAAAAAGCACTCCAGTCCATAAACCGAAGTTTCATACGAATTCCACTTTTTCTCAGAGCTTGTTGGTATACTGTTAAATATTTTTCAAAATCCTTATTGGAAAAAATAAGTGTAAAGCGAAATTCTCTCTTTTTATTATCTATCAATTTGTCTAAGACACTATTTTTATCCGTGTCTCGCCAGCCAGCTTCCTTTAGGAGCACACTTGCTTTTTGGAAATCAAAATGAATCGGTGAGACCGAAGAATCTGCGTAATCACTCCAAAAATACCAAGGCCCTCTCGCCAGTTCTGATTTTCCATATTGAAATTTTTTATTCATTAAATCTCTGTCCATTAAATAATTTAAAGCTTTTCTCACTTTTTTATCTTTAAAAAGAGGATTTTTTTGGTTCCAACCAATATAGTTATAACTAGAGGGTGATAGGATTCTGATTTCTCTTTTTAAAACGGTTTCTCCCCAAGGAGGCTTGCTCGTCTTTTTCTCATAAGATTCGGCCGTTAAGTTTATAAAATCCAAATCACCGACCATCATTCGAATCAACTGGTCATTTTCATTTTGGATGAATTTGAGCACGATCCTTTTGATTCGGTATTCATCTGCCTTCGATTGGCGCCCCCACCAATTTTGGTACTGCTCCAAAATGATTTGCTTACCTTTGTCGTATCGTTTGAGAATGTAGGGGCCTGATCCTTTTAAAATCTTGCTATTTTTTTTCTTTTTACTGTTATAAATGTGCTCAGGCATGATCGCCATGGTGGCTAACACGTTTAGATTGCCAAAATATTTTCCATTTGCTTTGAATCGTATACGTCTTTTATCCAAAATTTTAACCGACTCAATACTTTCATAGTAAGGGATATGATGAGGCCCGCCAAAGCCCGGGTCCTTATACGCATTGAAGGAAAAAGCTACATCCTTACTGGTTAATGGCCGACCGTCATGCCACTTCAAATTGGGACGGAGAGTGAAAAAGAAGCTAAGATGATCTTTGCTCACTTTCCATTTTTCAGCCAGAGCCGATTCCCATTTGTACGTATCCAAATTTCTCTGAAGCAAGCTGTCCAAAACATAAGACTGAACGACAGAGGCAACGAAATCGGTAGAACGAATGGGATGCAGTGTGCTGGGTTCTGTTCCGATATTTCTGATAAAAATAGAGGATGTTTTTTTTAGGTTTTCTTTCACTGGAGAAAAACAAGAGACTGTGGAGAGAGCCAAATAAAATAACCAGCCGATACAATGCAAATATTTCACGTTCTCCTCCTAGGGACTCACTGACATATTTTCCATAAAAAGTGAATCATTTTAACTCATCTAGTAGGAAATCATTGAATATTTTTGATATATGCATAAAACATTTATGTAATGAAAGGCAGTATAGAAATTTTTGGTCATAAGCCCCCTTATAGGAATTCAAAGCTGATTTTGCTAGCTGTGCCTTGGTCTGTTACAGTTTCTTTCAAAGAGGGAACACAAAGAGGTCCTGAAATCATTGCAAAGGCCTCTTCGCAAATGGATTTTTTCTCACTAGAGACAAAAAACGTCCTTCCCCAAGGAATCTATTATAAATCTCCCCCTCAATTTCTTACGTCACTGAATCAAAAGATGAGGGAGAAAGCTCGCCCAGTCATTGCCTTGGAAGAAAAAGCTCCAGGGGATTTCTCCCAAACACTCCTTGATGAAATCAATGAAGCTTGCTCCCAGATGGTTCAATGGGTCTATGGCGAGACAAAAAACATACACCAAGATGGAAAGCTTTTTGGCCTTGTGGGAGGCGATCACTCCACATCACAAGGGAGTTTACAATATTTCGGTGAACTCTATAAAAGCGATTTTGGAATTTTACATATTGATGCTCATGCAGATTTGAGAAAAAGTTATCAAGGCTTTCATCACTCTCACGCTAGCATCATGCACAATGTGATTCACCAAACCTACCCTCCTGTCAAATTGGTTCAAGTAGGAGTCAGAGATTACTGCGAGGAAGAGTATGCAAGCATCCAGTCCCACAAAAACATACATGTTTTTTTTGATTCTAAAACCAAAGCCCAAATGTTCGAAGGGAAAAAATGGAGAGACATAGTCGATGCAATCATCCAACTCCTGCCACAAAAAGTGTACATTTCCCTAGACGTAGATGGACTGCAACCTCACTTATTCCCCCACACAGGCACCCCTGTTCCAGGAGGACTTAGTTTTGAACAAACAAACTATTTATTTGATTGTCTTTTGAAATCCAAACGTCAAATCATTGGATTTGATTTGGTAGAAACGGCTGGCCCAAAGGGAAAGGGATCAGGAGAGGACCTATGGGACGCTCAAGTGGGAGCGAGACTGCTTTATAAGCTTTGTCAGATTCATATACTTCAAGAGTCGGAAAGAACCTAAAGAGACTGCAAAGAACCTAAAGAAACTACAAAAAAGCCAATCGAACTGCGAAAGACCTAACGAACATATCTTTTCTTATCCATCCCTTCCTGAATTTCAGCTCCTTCAATACTGAGAGAAGTCCAAGGAAGAGCCATCAATCTTTCGGGTTCAATATGATCGCCAGTTTCTTTACACAAACCGTAGCAACCTTGTTCAATGCGAGCCAAAGCCTTTTCCACCTCCGTAAGTTGGAGATGTATTCTCCTATTTCGATTCAAGAAATCTTTTTCCTCCATCAGGCGCACTGTCTGATCAGCTTCATCTCCTCCATGACCTCGCAAAGAAATCATTTCACTCCGAGCTTCTCTGGCCTGATTGAGCAAATTACTTTTCATTTCTACTAACTTTTTTCGACACTTATTAATGAGTCCCTTCGATATCATCCTAGCCCTCCGTGGTTAAAAATACTCCGTCCTAAAATATTCTGGGAGTTATCCTATATAAGAAAATACTTTGGCAAGATTATTTTATGACAAGCAGGTCCTTAGTTTGTAAAAAAAGTTAAAAAATGAACGTTTTTTCATATAATTGATTGCATTAAAAAGATTTTTTTATACCATACCACAGTAGGCTATATGGCTTTTTCCTCTTTAATGCACCTCTCTTTTGGCTTGATTTTATTACTTTTTGGGGCTGAGTTACTCATAAAGAAAGCCTATTTTCTGTCCCAATATTTAGGAATCAAACCATTTTTTGTCGGAGCTTTTGTGCTGGGACTGGGTACTTCACTGCCTGAATGGTTCGTATCTGTCCTATCCTCTTTAAAAGAATTTTCCAATTTGGCTATCACCAATGTAATTGGTTCTAATATTTTTAATATCTTGGTGGTCCTCGGTTTGGTTTTTCTAAGTCCCATTTCTCAATCTTCCGTTCGAGAAGCCAAAAAAGACATTTTTTTCTTACTTATCGCGAGTTTTATTCTCATTTTCTTCTTTAAAGATTCCTTTTTTTCGAAAACGGAAGGTTTTATTTTATTATTTATTCTCTTTTCCTATCTGTTGCTGAACTTTTTTGTTATCGGAGGGAAAGAGAAGCCAAACAAAAAATTGAGAAAGAGGCCCTCTGGCAATATTTGGTATGCACTGCTTGTTCTTGCACTGGGCTTCGCTCTTTTAATTTTTGGATCAGAACAAGCCATCACGGGAGCCAAAGCTTTTGGAGAACAAATTGGCTTATCCGAAAGATTGATCGGTCTTCTAATTTTATCTATTGGAACCGGTTTACCAGAATTATCAGCTTCACTCGTCGCCATCTACAAAGGTCAAAAAGACATGGCAATCGGGACTATCGTTGGATCAAATATTTTTAATATATTTGGCGTGTTAAGTACTTCCATTATCATTGCCCCTTCTTATATTGAATCGCAAATACGCAATGTGGATACGTATGTGCTCCTTGTTAGCCAATTTCTCTTGATTACTCTTTTTATTCCACAACGAATGGGAAATCGAATAAAGAAAATCTTTCCCGTCTTATTTTTAGGAGCCTATATCGCATACTTTATGTATCTTCTCAAATCTTAGAGAGTCCCTTCTTTGATCGTGGCACTTTGGAACAGACGAGCGATCACCTTCTCGCGCAAGAGAAGATCCCGCACTCTTTCGTTTTGATCTGCGCCTTGTCCATTATGAGCTCCTCTTTGTCGAGAATGCATTTGAACCTCTTGCAAACTTACAGAAATATTCCATTCATCCGCCAAGGTATAGAGAAGATAGGAGGAGTGAACCATGAAGCGAGCTTGTTTATCTGACATATCTGACCATTTTCTTTTTTGTTCTTCTTTTTTTTGAGTACTCATTGAACTCGTTTTCAACTGCTGAAGAAAGGGAGACATAAGAGATTTTTTTTGTTTCTCAATAATTCCTTCCGGCAAAACGGGAAGATGGTGAGCTTCTACCAATTGCTTAAGAGTTTGTTCTCTCATGGCTTCATCAGTCTGCTTTCGATTGTGCCTCTCAATATTTTTTTTGATCATACCTCTTAACTCTTGCACGTTCTGGCACTGAAATTGTTTGGCAAATTCTTCATTTAGATCTGGAAGAATCATTTTTTTTATCTGTAAAATATGTAGCTTTAAATCTACTGGACCCTTCATATTTCCCTCTTGTGAGCGACCCATTAGAAAAGAAATTTCAGAAGGAGGAAGTGTGACTGTCTTCGTATCACCTGCAAAAAGTCCAATCAGATTTTTTAATAAGCTCCCTATATTGGTATCTAGTTCTTCTCTAATTTCTACTAGTTGTTTCTTGCGAACTCCCAAAAAGGGCTTTGTCAATTCTTCCAGTTCCAACTCTACGATGTCCCCATGCTGGATTGCTTTTTTTTGTTTCACTTCTTCTATCTTGCCTCTCATTTGCCTCATTTCATTCACAGCCTGATCTATTTCCTTTTCTTCCACTTGAGCAAGGGGCGGTTTTAGCAAATGCACTGTAAAATTTTTTTTGATTGTCAGCTTTGGCCAGACTTCCAAAGTTGCAGAAAAACGAAATGGATGAGCCTCTTTTATTTGAGAAGCAAAATCAAATGCTGGATCTGTGGCTGGTTGCAATTTTTTTTCTTTGATCGCCTTAAGATAAAATTCATTGACTAAGTTGATAACTGTCTTTTGCATTGTCTCAACCCGATAGTTAGAACGAATATAGCTGAGTGGGACTTTTCCCTTTCGAAATCCCGGCACATTCGCTTTTTTTTGCCATTCTTTATAACTGCGATCGAAGCCCCCTTGCACCTGCTCAGAGGAGAGATGGATATCCAACTTCCTTTTGAGTCCCTCTAACTCTATTAGCTCACACTTCATAAATTCCTCTTGTTAAGAACCTGTTTTCTCTTATTGAGAAGCTTTTGTTTAAAAAAAAAATCAATGCAAAGCAAGAATGAATTTTCATTCGTGACTTTAATGGAAAAAAATTATCTTCTCTCCTGTATATCCAATGAAATACTTTGTATTTTTACTCATTTTTTTCAATCTTTCCTGCATCTCGCTAAATAAACAATCAGAAACTCGTTCCATGAGGTCTGCCAAGAACATAACCATAGAGGACATTGAACGATTTGAATCCGCCTTTGCAGATTTGGGGGAAAAACGATACGGCTCTGTCATACCGGTGTTTGAGAGCCTTGCCAAGGAATACAAGAACACTGATCTAGAATGGGCCGCCCTTTACAACCTAGCCAGTGCCTATAAAGAACTCAATCAATGCGAAAAATCGGAAAACATTTATCAAAATCTGCTCAAGAGAAGCAAAAACAACCCCCATTTCAAACCCCGGATTTATCTTTTGCTGGCTTATACCTATGAGTGTCTGGGCGAAGCAGAAAAAACGCTGATTGCCTTAAGAGAGGGAATGAAAAATAGCTTCTCTCTTACACAGGATATGAAGCTCATTGAGTATCCTGCTCGCCTTTCTTTGGCTTACTTCCGGCTGGGAGAAGAGGAAAAAGGAAAAGAAATTCAAAAGCAACTTTATCAAAATTTGAAGTCTAGGAAGAAAGCCTTTCGTATCACTTCAGCAACGGACAAAAATTTTTCTAGATATTTTTATATCATCGGACGCTCATATATTCGTCCCTTTTCCGTGCAACTCAATACCTTCCTAAAAATGATTCCTTACCACCAAGCCTACCTCATTCAATCCATTTTGTTGGACGCAGGCAAATGGTCCTTGCGTGCAGAAAAAGAATTGAATCATTTGTACCGAAAAGCATGGGAGACCCTAAAAAAGCAAAAAGACAAGACGCCTTATTTCAGTCAAATGAAAAAAAATCTCAATGCGATCAGAAATATTGCTAAAAATGAAAAGAACAAAAAAATAAAAAATATATATAAATCCCTTCGAAACAGAAGCAATCGAATCCTGTCTGCTAGTAAAACTAACTCATTATGATTAAAGAACTTCTCCACACAAAAATTGTTGAACATTATGATAAAGCCACAAGTTGGTTTCAAGAAAAAAGCCAGAGTTTTCAATTTCCCTTTTATTCCAGCTTCGATTTAAGAGATTCTTCTCAGAAAATTGCTCCCGTAGATGCCAATCTATTCCCAGCTGGATTTAACAACATTTGCGAAGTGGATCTTGAGAATGCTTCGAGTCTCTGTGTCGACTATCTAAAAACAAACACCGCTTTTGCGAAAAATATTATCTTGCTGGCTGAAGAACATACGCACAACCCTTTTTACTGGGACAATATATGGACTCTAAAAATGCTGATTGAAAAATCTGGAATTTTAAACATATCGATCTGTGTCCCTGGGAAGACGATAAAAAATAATCTATCTCTAAAAAGTGCCAAAGGTTACAAAATGAAAATTTTCTTATTGAAAGACAAAATATCTGAGGCAGATTTGATCATTAGCAACAATGATTTTTCAACGGATTATGCTTTTGATTCTTCCACGCCGATCACTCCTCCCCAATTGGCTGGATGGAGAACCCGAAGAAAAGATTCTTTTTTTACCAATTACAATTCATTAGCTGAAGAATTTGGAAAAGTGATTGGAGTGGATTCTGAAGTTTTAACCATCAAGACAAAAAGATTTATAGAATTTCATCCCAATGACCCGCAATCTTTGAATAGGCTAGAAAAAGAAGTGGAGAAATTCTTGAATGAATTGGCCCCTCTTTATAAAAAATTGAATCAAACTCCATTTGTGTTTCTAAAAAACAATTCTGGAACCTATGGCTTGGGGATGACAAGCATCTCATCAGCCAAAGAGATTGAAAGTTGGAATTACAAAATCAGAAAGAAAATGAAGGCAGCAAAAGGAGGACAGTCAGTCAATGAGTTAATCATTCAAGAGGGAATAGCCTCTGATGTAAAAAAACAAGGGGTGGTAGCTGAACCTGTTATTTATTTGATTGGTTCTCAGCTGGCCGGAGGGTTTTTAAGAGTTCACAAAGAAAAGGGAACGAGAGACAATTTAAACAGTCCCGGTGCAGTTTACCGTGCCCTTTGCATATCCGATTTGGAAATTGAAGTAGCTGGAAAACCGATGGAAAACGTATATGGCTGGATTGCCCACTTGGGAGCTTTGGCAACTGCTTACGAATTCAGAAAGACAAAATTTATTTAAAATCTAAGAACCAGCAAGCTTTTTTTGTCTTTTTTATTCAAATCGAAGCGAACAACAAAATCCTCGTTGCCTCCTTCCTTGATGAACTGCACTTTGCTCAGGATCCACATTCTAGGCCAAGAAATATCCACATGATTGAACAACAAGGTTCCATGCAGATCGTCGGTGAAAACTCTTTGGTGGCCATGAGAATTCAAAACAGTTTTTTTAGGAATAAGAAAGGGACCTATTTGCAGAGGCTTCCCGTCTCTCATCGAACAATCAGCACTCAAAATCATTTCCGGAGAATGCCCATGGAAGGACTCATTTGAAGCAATGAAAGTCATGTTCAAACTTTGGTATTTTTTGCAAACCAAAGTCAGTTGGTTCTCTTTGGAAAAAACCACAAATTGACCGAGATAAAATATGATGTTGTCTGGATTGCTTTTCACCTCAGAATGCTGAACCAAAGCCTCTTGGTGTTTTTTCGTCAATTGTTCGCCACTCACCAGAAGGGAAAGATTCATATCCTTTCCCACAGAGGCGATGCTCCTAGATGAAATGGACGATCTCTCATTTTTAATCGCAACAAAAATCTTCCCATCCCACGAGTTTTGTCCGATCAAATAAGCTATGGAAAAAAGAAGTATCAAGCAAAGAGCACCAAAAAAGAATTTCCATTTTTTGCTAAACACAGCCACTGCACTCTCCTCCTTCACTAGAGAGTTCCTAGTTTTAGAATTGACGATTTCATTATCGGCTATATTGACGGCTCAATTCAACAAAAGTTCTCACCATCACACCGGAGGCGGTCTTGACTCGGCAATAGGGCAAACGATTGGAAACATTCCAAGCCGTTCCAGCAATGTCTAAGTGAGCCCAAGGGATCCCTTTTTTCACGAAATGTTCTAAAAAGGCGGCCGCGGTTGAGCTTCCCGCTCCCCTAGTGCTGGAAATATTAGCCACATCAGCAACAGCACTCTTCACATCCTTCACATGAAAATCATTTAAAGGAAGGGGCCACATTTTTTCTCCCGACGACTCAGCTGATTCCATGATTTTATTTTTCAAATCTTCGTTGCGTGTAAACAGGCCCGTGTAAATATTCCCCAGCGCCACCAAAATCGCTCCAGTCAAAGTAGCTACATCAATAATAAATTCTGGATTTTTCTCACTAGCATAAGAAAGGATATCCGCTAGAACCAAACGACCCTCGGCATCCGTATTCAATACTTCCATTGTTTTGCCATTGCGGGCTTTTAAAACGTCCCCAGGTTTGTTCGCTCCTGCTCCTGGCATGTTCTCACTTGCTCCCACCAAACCAATCACATGAACTTTTAGCTTCAAACGAGCAATCGCCAAAAGAGTGCCAATCACGGCCAAAGCTCCGCACATATCGTACTTCATCTCATCCATATTCATGGAAGGTTTTAAACTGATCCCCCCTGAATCAAAAGTCAGTCCCTTTCCCACAAAGACGAGAGGTTTTTTCTTTCCACCATGACCAGCCTGAGCACCATTGTATTCAATAGCAATCATGCGAGGTTCTTGATTCGAACCTAAGGAAACACCCAACAAACCCCCCATGTTTTCCTTTTGAATCCGTGTTTTGTCCCACAGCTTCACTTGCAGACCTGAAACCCCTTGCAATTTTTTTTGCACTTGCTCAGCCAAAATCTTTGGCGTCATCAAATTGGGTGGATGATCTCCAAGACCGCGAACAAAATTGGTGCTATCGGCTATGTACGTTCCTTCTTCCAATCCCTTTTTCACTTCCTTGGATTTTTCTGTATAAATGAAAAAAATGCTCTTCACCCTTTTTACTCCCCTGTCCTTTTGTTTGAGATTTTCAAATCGGTAATCAGAGAGAATAAACCCCTCTGTGAGGGCCTGAGCTACAGAGCCTACATCTGTCACCAAAGGGGCGATGGAGAAAAAATCAAGAGCCACGGATGTTTGGGAATGACTTTCTAAATTTTTACAAGCCAGTCCAGCTGCCCTTCGGAAACTTTCCAAATCTAGACTTTTGGCCTCACCCAAGCCGAAGAATAACAAATGTTCAAATTGAGCTACTTGAGCACAGGGTAAAAACAAAGATTCTTCTTTTTTTCCTGTAAATATTCCTTGTTTTTTCAATCGCTTCAGTAGGCGAAACAAATTTGATGAAGTTTTGTTTTTCTCCAAACCTTTGTTGGAAACCATCACAAGTAGGCAAGAACAAATTTTTTTCGCATCCTGCACAGACAAAATAGATATTCTCACGAAAACACTCCAGACTTTATGGTTTGATCAAGAAATGACCTATAGCACATATTATATGGATAAACAAAAAATATTGATTTGCTTGTTCACCAAACCATTTCTGGACCGACGACGGACTTTTTCATCTATTATTAGCGCTTGTCATTCAAGTCATTTTCATTGAAACCCGAAGATAAATGTATAGGGTATGGTTCTGGACTTCTGTATATTAACCAAGCTCTAGCCTAACACAAAGGAGCGTCCGTGGCTTTAATTCCTATTGTTATCGAACAAACTCCTAGGGGAGAAAGAAGTTATGATATTTACTCACGACTTCTGAAAGACCGAATCATTATGCTGGGCTTTCCTGTCTCAGATGAGGCAGTCAATAGCATGATTGCTCAAATCTTCTTTTTGGAAATGGAAAGCCCTGAGAAAGATATTCATATTTATATCAATTCTCCCGGAGGAAGTGTCACTGCTGGGATCGCTCTTTACGATATCATGCAGTTTATTAAATGTGACGTGAGAACCTATTGCATTGGTTTGGCCGCCAGCATGGGGGCTTTGCTCCTATCAGCAGGAACTGCTGGAAAACGCTATATTTTACCTCACTCCCGTGTGATGATTCACCAACCTCATACAGGGGGAACTGGTTTATCCGGACAGGTGAGCGATATTGAAATCCAAGCCAAAGAAATGAGCTTAACAAAGAAAAAATTAACAGAAATTTATGCCAAACACACAGGGAACGATTTAGAAACTCTCACAGAAGCTATGGAAAGAGATCACTACATGAGTGCGGAAGAGGCCTTGAAGTTTCATCTAGTGGATCACATTGTTCCAAGTAGAAAGAAACAAATATGAAAAAACAATACCAATGTAGTTTTTGTCAGAAAAATCAAAGGGATGTTAAGAAACTGATTGCTGGTCCCGGAGGAGTTTACATCTGTAGCGAGTGTGTGGAGCTTTGCGAGGAACTGATTTCCAATCAGAACAAGACAGAACCCAGTGATAGAAAAATGTGTCCGGTTCCCAAACCCAAAGAAATTCACGAAAAATTAGACGAGTACATTATTGGACAAGAACAAGCGAAAAAAACCTTGTCCGTAGCCGTTCACAATCACTACAAAAGAATCGGTAAGAGGAGGACTCCATTAAAAACTAATGAAGAGGATGTGGAGATTACCAAGAGCAATGTACTTCTCATCGGCCCTACCGGATCAGGAAAAACTCTTCTCGCCCAAACCATCGCCAAAATCTTACAAGTGCCTTTTGCCATGGCTGATGCAACTGCTTTAACAGAAGCAGGTTATGTGGGAGAGGATGTTGAAAATATTATTTTAAATCTCTTGCAGGCGGCGGATGATGATGTGGAAAAAACGCAAAAGGGAGTGATTTACATTGATGAAATCGACAAAATTACTCGCAAGTCTGAAAACCTGTCCATTACAAGGGATGTTAGCGGAGAAGGTGTTCAACAAGCTCTATTGAAAATTTTGGAAGGAACAGTGGCAAACTTGCCCCCAAAGGGAGGTCGCAAACACCCTCAACAAGAATTTATTCAAGTGAACACCTACGATATTTTGTTCATTGTTGGAGGAGCCTTCATTGGACTGGAAAATATTATTGAAAACAGGCTATCTCATAAAAGCATGGGAATTGCCGCTAATATTCGGACAGAACAAGAAAAAACCAAGTCAAAACATAACATTCTCAAGGAAATTGAGCCCAATGATCTATTTCGCTACGGCCTCATTCCCGAATTTGTTGGACGTCTGCCCGTGATTGCTGTGTTAGACTCACTGGATGAGAAGTCTTTGATAGATATTTTACAAAAACCGAAAAATGCTCTGGTCAAACAGTATAAAAAGTTGATGCAATATGAAAACGTTGAACTAGATTTTAAACCCAATGCTTTGTCAGCCATTGCCAAACTGGCTATCAAAAAGAAAACGGGTGCTAGGGGACTTAGAGGAGTGATTGAGGAATTTATGTTGGACATTATGTATGACTCTCCTTCTGATACTTCGATTCAAAAGTATGAGATTACCGAAGATGTAGTCATGAACAAAAAAACCCCACGCATTGTATACGGCAACAAGAGAAAAAGAAAAGGTGGAGAAAAAATAGAATCTTCCAGTGAAAGTGCTTAGAGAATGAAAAAGGAAAAAACACAATTACTGCCTTTACTCTCGTTAAGAGATTTGGTGGTATTTCCTCACATGATGATGCCTCTTTTTGTTGGCCGTGAAAAAAGTATCAAAGCCCTGCAAAAAGCCATGGACACAAAAACAGACATTGTTTTGGCCTCCCAAAAAGAAGCACGAAATAACAACCCCTCTCCTAAAGACATTCATTCTGTGGGGACTGTGGGTGCCATTATTCAACATCTCAAACTGCCGGACGGAACAGTAAAGGCTTTGGTCGAAGGAAAATACAGAGTTCATATAAAGCAATTTGTTCAATTGGATAACTTCTTTACGGCGGAAGTGAACCCCGTTGCTGAAAAAATGAAAAATGAAACAGAAGCCAATGCTCTGACCCGAATGATTTACAGTTCATTTGAGTCTTATGTGAAACTAAACAAGCAGATACCTCCTGAAGTTTTGGCCAGAATTTCCACAATAGAGAATTTCAGCGAACTGGCAGACAATATTGCCTCACAGCTCAATTTAAAAATGGAAGATAAACAAAAAATTCTAGAAACTTTCGATCCGGGTGAAAGACTCAGAATTGTTTTGAAGCACATCACAAGAGAAATTGAGATTTTGAAAGTTGAAAAAAAATTACGAACAAGAGTGAAAGAGCAAATGGAGCGCTCCCAAAAGGAATATTATTTAAACGAGCAACTCCAAGCGATTCAAAAAGAACTTGGTGAAAAAGATGATTTCCAAAAAGAGATCCAAGAATTGGAAGAAAAATCCAGCCAAATGAAGTGGTCTGCGGAAGCCAAAGAAAAAGTAGCTCGTGAAATAAAAAAACTCAAAATGATGTCTCCGATGAGTGCAGAAGCAGCTGTTGTCAGAAATTATATAGATTGGGTCACTACCTTGCCATGGCAAGATTATATAAAGGAAAACAAAGATATCAGACGAGCCGAAAAAGTGTTGAATAAAGACCATTGGGGGCTCGAAAAAGTGAAGGAAAGGATTTTGGAACACTTGGCGGTTAGAGTAATGACAAGCAAAGTAAAAAGTCCGATTCTTTGTTTCATTGGTCCTCCCGGAGTGGGGAAAACTTCTTTGGCCAAATCCATTGCCAAATCCCTCGGGCGTCCCTTTGTGAGAATTTCTCTGGGAGGGATGCAGGATGAAGCAGAAATCAGAGGCCATCGAAGGACTTATGTGGGAGCAATGCCCGGCAAAGTCATTCAGTCCATTCGGAAGTCCAAGCATGGGAACCCTTTATTCCTATTGGATGAAATAGATAAAATCAGCACAAATTTTAGAGGAGATCCTTCGTCCGCTCTGCTTGAGGTTTTGGATCCAGAACAAAACAACACTTTTCAAGACCACTATTTGGAAGTGGATTATGATCTTTCTTCTATTTTTTTCATCACCACAGCCAATTCTTTTCATGGAATTCCTAACCCTTTACTAGACCGAATGGAAATGATCTCTATTGAGGGATATACAGAAAATGAGAAACTAAATATTGCCTCCAAGTACTTGGTTCCGAAGCAAATCACTAAGCACGGATTGGAAAAGTACAACCCGTCCCTAAAGAAACAAGCCCTAACGGAAATCATCCGCTACTACACAAGAGAAGCTGGAGTGAGAGAACTGGAAAGACAGATTGCGAAGATATGCAGAAAATTAGTGAAAGAAATCATTTTCAACGAACCCAAATCAGCCGATGCATCAAATACTTTGATCAAAAAATATGTCAACTACCCATTGTCTTCTGGAAAAATAAAGAAATATTTGGGCTTGCATATCTTTAAATACGGAAAAGTGGAGAAGAGAAATGAAATTGGATTAACAAATGGACTAGCTTGGACGGAAGCAGGTGGTGATTTGTTAGCCATTGAGGCTTCTGTAATTCCCGGCAAAGGCAAGTTCACTTTTACCGGCCAGCTTGGAGACGTAATGAAAGAATCTTGCTCAGCCTCTTTGAGCTATGTGCGTTCCCGCGGACCTTTATTTGGATTGCCCACAGAATATTTTGAAAAACATGATTTTCATATCCACGTACCAGAGGGGGCAGTTCCCAAGGATGGTCCCTCAGCGGGGGTAGCGATCACTACCAGTCTGGTTTCCTCTATTATGCATTTTCCAGTTAAGAAGACAGTAGCCATGACCGGTGAAATCACACTAAGAGGTCGCATTTTACCCATCGGAGGGTTGAAGGAGAAAATTTTAGCAGCCCACCGAGAAGGTATGAAAATCGTGTTAATTCCAAAAGAAAATGAAAAAGATCTAAAAGACAAACAAAAAGGAATGCCTGCCGAAATTTTAAACAAAATTGAAATCATCACGGTGAACCACGTCGACCAAGTTCTAGTAAATGCACTAGAAATTAGATCCGTTCACGATTTATTTAAAAGACGCTTCGAAAAGCTTACCGGCTTAAAAGCAAGATACACGGGACACGAACCGATTCAAAAACACTGAAATTTTTATACTCTTTTTTATAAGCTCTCTTTACATGCAATTCTTACAATAAAACTTGACACAGGTGATAGAACTCCATTATCTAAGGCTCAAAAATCTCTGATAGAAAGGATAAATAAGAATGGATTTTGAGTACAGGGAGATCGAAAGAGCTGAGAACCTGATGCAAGCAGGTATCAATCAATTGGTTGCGAACGAATTAAGAGAAGCTTCCCGTGCTTTCAAGCGAGCTAATATCTTATTCTTAAAAGAAAAGAAGTACGAAGAATACATAAAATCCCAAATTCAGTTGCTAGCTATTTATGCGGAGATGGAGCATTTTGACGAAATCGACAAAGTGCAAGAAGAACTCTCTCATGTGGTTTGGAAGCGGAAGTTAAGTGCTGATTATGCCAAGTTTCACTACGCTTTGGGCTTTTGCTTCCTAAGAAGGAAGGAATATGTGATCGCACAAAACCACTTCGACCGAGGACTCGCTCAGTCCTTGCAACTACAAAAAAAAGCAGAAGAGGAAAACAACCAAACAGATTTGCTAACTGCCAAGCTAAACATATGTTTCATTTCTTATGCTTTTTCTTGCCTGTACGGTGTAAGAGACCAAGTGGAAGTGGCTTTCCAAGAATTGAAAAACATGAAAATGTTATTGGATTTTTTCAACACATTCCAAGCCAATCTGGAAGAAGAGGTAAATCGGAATTCAAATGCATCAACAAGAGGATCGAATCAATCCTTGATTCAATTATTGAAAGTCTTTTCAGACGAGAGAGCAATGCTAATTTTTTTGCACGACCTCCACAAAGCAGATCTGCTGAGGAAAGAAAAAAAGTACGATGAAGCTGAGAAGCTTTATTGGAATTGTTATGAACAATCACAGAAGGGTTGCAAGAGGAGAAGATATCTCATGCCTCTTTTGCTCCATTCTTTGGGACATAATTACCTTTGCAAAGAGAACTATAAACAAGCCTCTATTTTTCTTAATCTGGCAAAAAAATCTATTGAACCGGATGTGTTCAAAAGACTTTACAGACAAATTGAACGATCCCTTGAGCAGTTGCAAAGGCATGTTTCAAGCAGTTATGATATTGTAGTAAATGTTGAAAGCAAGACGATTACAGAAAAACTAAAAGGACAGGTGGATTTTAAAAACCAATTTATTTTACTCGATATGCTGAAGCTTTTTGTGACAAACCAAGGGACCGTTTACTCCAAGGAAGAATTGATTGAGAAAATATGGAGACAAAAGTATGATCCTACTGTCCATGACAATAAAATCTATGTTACAATCAAAAGACTGCGCGAGTTGGTGGAGCCAAATTATGGCAAACCCAGATATATATTCAGAACAAAGAATGGATATTATTTGAATAAAATTGCGAAGGTGTTACTTAAATAAGTGAGGGGATTTCTATGAAAAACTTTTTATTTTACCTCTGCTGTTTCATCTGCTTGACCTTTTCCTCTTTTTCCCTTGCTCAGACGATTCTCAGCTTTTCAATGAACGAAGCAGATGATTTGTCTATCTTCCAACAATGGAATTTGTCAGATCTCTATCCTGATCCTATTGGAATGAAAATTGTCCAATGTCTCAAAGTAGTTGTCGCACCGGCTAATAATGGAGAAAGAGCAGATGGCCTTGGACTTGGTTTCCCTGTCCATATGTCTAAGGAAATTATCACTGAAGATGGCCTTGGACTTGGTTTCCCTGTCCATATGTCTAAGGAAATTATCACTGAAGATGGCCTTGGACTTGGTTTCTCTGTCCATAAAAATGGCTTTGCTTCCCCTCTCCTCAGAAGTGAAAACGGCTTTGGTTGGGCTTTTCTTGTCTTTCCCACTGAAAACCACGACAAATTCATAAAACTCGCTTTTCCTGTTTACGACGATCAGGATCAAGTGAATTGGTTACCTGAGGCAGTGGACGTTTGCCAATTTTAGGTGCTTATATCTTTATCTAGAACAGTTCCAATTTATTATAGGAACCTTTCCTCGTTCCATTAGGAGGTTAGCTCAGTTGGTAGAGCGCCACCCTTACAAGGTGGATGTCGTCGGTTCGATCCCGGCACCTCCTACTATACCCGCTTGCCCTTAGCTTCCAAAAGTAGGTCAGGACCTATATGCTTCACTCTCACTGCACCTACTGAAAGAGCCTGTTGCAAGTCCTTGATGTGAAATTGCTCAGACCACTTGATCCCAGCACCCAAAACAGCAGGTGCCAGATAAAGATAAAGTTTTTGAAACATTTTTTGCTTCAGAAATTGAGAGAAAGTAATTCCCCCTCCCTCTACCAATATAGATTGTATATGATCTTTTTGATAAAATTCTTCTAAAAGATTGAGTAGCCCAAAAGAAAAATGTTCCAATCTTTTATCAAGTTTGAAAAATCTCAACTGTGCATAAGTGCTTGAGAGATGAGACCTTCGTTCATGCGAACAACAAACAAAGACGGCTTCTGGCGAATGAAATTTTAGAAGACGAGATTTTGGCAGAAAAGAAAGACTTTTTCCCTGTGGATCCAAAATGATAATTTTATTTTTTTTTCCTTTAAATTGATTCAATCGAATATTCAAGCGAGGATCATCTTGCATCAAAGTGTTACAGCCAATCAGGATTGCTGAGTGAGAAGCTCGCAAAGTGTGAGCATGCTCACGGGCCTTTTTTTCCGTAATCCATCGACTGCTTCCATCTCTTAAAGCAATGGTTCCATCCAGACTGGAAGCTATTTTCAAACTCACAAAACTTCTTTTATTTAGAAAACTGAAATGAAACATTTCTACCAAAGCACTCAACTCATCTTGGAGTCCAAGATAGCGAGAGACTCCTATTTTTTTTTTTCGCAGATGTTTTAATCCCATTCCTTTGGCAACTGGATCTTTCACTCCATAAACCAAAGATCGAATGGAATATTTTGTAAGGGCTAAAGAACAAGGCGGTGTTTTCCCTTGATGACCGCAAGGCTCCAAGGTGACAAACACATGAGCTCCCTTTAATTTTCTCTTATCCTTCACTCTTTTTAGGGCACAAACTTCTGCATGATCTCCTCCATATCTTTTGTGGTATCCGGAAGACAAAAAACGATGGTTTTTATCTAGGATTACACAAGCCACTGGTGGGTTGGGCTCCACAAAGCCTAAACCTTTTTTGGCTTCTTCAATGGCAAGAAGCATGGCATTTTTAGGAGAAAGCTTTTTCTTTTCTTCTTTTTTTTTTGGAACCATAATCAATCATTTGCTCAGAGAAACATCATATTTACTCATTTTACACAAACACATCTCCATTCAAAACTTTGGCAAGCCAGCAACTGAAACATTAGAAGGTAAAGACCTTTTCAATTGTTTCTCCAAAAATTTTGTAGTTCTAATGAGTTTTTGAAGTTCTACATTTGTCCGAACCCCCATGCCTTCCAATAAATACACAAGATCTTCTGTAGCCAGATTTCCACTCGCTCCGGGAGCGTAAGGACAACCGCCTAGACCTCCTATACTAGAATCAAAAACCCGAACACCGCTTTGAAAACCGGCAACCACATTTGCCAAAGCCATCCCCCTTGTATTGTGAAAATGCAAGGCCAATTTTTTTACAGAAACTTTTTTTTGAACTTCATTCATTACCTTTACTACATCTGAAAAGCTAGCTACTCCAATGGTGTCACTCAAAGATAATTCAAAAATCCCCTCTTGCATCATTTGATCGGCCAAAACGGCTACTCTTTTGGGAAGCACTCGACCTTCATAAGGGCAACCGAAACTAGCGCTAAGGTATCCTCTCACTTTTATTTTTAGGCTTCTAGCTCTATGGCCAATTGTGTTCAAATTTTTCAAACTTTCTTTTACACTCATATTAATATTTTTTTTTGAAAAAGATTCTGTACAAGAAACAAAAATAGCAACTTCTTTTAGACCGCAGTCAATTGCCTTTTCAAAACCGATTACATTGGGAACAAAAGCAGAATAGCAAATATTTTTCGGTAGCAAGCCTTTCCCTTGGTGAAGCAAAATTTTCTTTGCCAACTGGGGTGTCACTTTCATTTGGGGAAGGGCTGTTGGAGAAACAAAAGACCCCAACTCAATCCTTCTGAGTCCTGCCAAAGAGAGTTTTTTCACAAGTTCGTAGCGATTCTTTAGAGATAAATCAATAGATTCATTTTGCAGACCATCCCGCAAACCCACTTCCACAATATGGGAAACCAACATCATCAAACCCCTTGGTTAAGAAATGAACAAAAGCTCCTGATCGGCAGAAACCAATTCGTCTTTACTCACTTTTAGAGACTTTATAACACCCACATGAGGAGCCCTTAAAGTATATTCCATTTTCATAGCAGAAAGAACGAGCAAAGCTTGATTTTCTTCAACTTTTTCCCCTTCTCTTATAAAAATTTCCATAATCTTCCCTGGCATAGGAGACAAAATGGAATTTCTTTTTTCTTTTTTTTGTCGAAGAGTCCTCAACTCCTTAGGATTTTTATCCATAACAAATAAACGCCCCTTTAAGTGAAACCAAATACATCCTTTCACTTGTTCCGCACAAATGTGAAAGACCTCGTCACCAATAATGGCTTCTATTTTCTTCATCGCAAATCCATCACTTCGAAAAATGCTTCCATGGATCGAAAGATCCCCTTTGTTCTCTACTAGAAAAAGATCGGTTCCTAGAAAAATGATTGCGAACCACTTTGACCAATTTTGCATCCAATGAACCGACTTCTGGTTCCTGCCAAGTTTTAAGAAAAGAACGCTCTATGAAACTGGTTTCTACCCTAGCTTCTATAAATACATTATCTACGATGATATCTTGTAAAAAATTGAGATTTGTTTTTAAGCCAAATATAATCGTTTCACTTAAGGCAGATTTCATTTTTGCTAAAGCCCGCGTGCGATTTTCATCCCACACAACAATTTTCCCAATCATAGAGTCATAAAATTCTGGAATCTTATCTCCTGATTCAAAGCCCATATCAAAACGACGATTCACTCCATGAGCCAAAACACAAGAGCCCAAACGACCAAAAAGGGGGACTCCTTTTTTCACATCCTCTGTATAGATGCGACACTCAATACTATGTCCCCTAGGATGAAAAAGAGAAGTATTCACAAAGCAAGAGTAATTGCTGGCAGTTAAAATTTGTGCCTTCACAAGATCCACTCCCAAAATCATTTCTGTGACAGAGCTCTCGACTTGTAATCTTGGATTTACCTCCATAAAATAAAATTTTTCATCTTGGTATAAAAACTCTACCGTACCAGCTTGCACATAACGAACAGAACGAAAGAGCTCAACCGCTGCCGAAGCCATCTCTTTTTGAATTTTTGTTGGAATCAAGCTGGGAGCTTCTTCAATAATTTTTTGGTGTTTTCTTTGAACTGAACAATCTCTATCAAAAAGATAATGCATTTTTCCGCTAGAATCAGCAAAAATTTGCACTTCTATGTGTTTGGCTCTATCCAAATATTTTTCTACAAAAATTTTTGTCGAAGCAAAGGATGACTTTGTTTCTCTCTTTGCTGAACGAAGAGCTTCCGCCCACTGCTTTTCCGAGGAAATGACTCTGAGTCCCCTTCCTCCTCCGCCTAGCCTTGATTTCAAAATGACTGGAAAGCCTATTCGTTTTGCTTCTCTCAGCAACTCCGAAGGATCTTCCTTGCTACTCGCAGGGAGTACAGGTACTCCACAGGAAATAGCGTGACGACGAGACAAAACTTTATCTCCAAATAATTCCAAACAAGAAATGGGAGGACCGATAAACACCACTCCCTTTTCTTCACAGGCTTTTGCCAAATCTGCACTCTCGGATAAAAAACCATAACCCGGATGAAGTGCATCCGCACCTGCACTCAAAGCTCCTTCCACAACAGCAGAAACATTCAAGTAACTTTTGACAGGGTCCCCCGGGCCGATGAATATTTTTTCTTCGCTCATTCGAAAAGCTTTGCTCTCGCGATCCGCCGAAGAATAAAGCAAGACTGTCTTTAGTCCCATTTCACGACAGGCTAGCAATAAACGAAGAGCAATCTCTCCACGATTCGCAATAGCCACCTTATGAATCGCTTTTTGCACTTATTATTCCTCTTTTTGGTTAGACATAGAACCCAACAACGATTGAATTCTCTTTTTGGTCTCAGCCTCTTTTCTGGCTTCATGGATGATCTTCACACATTGAGTTTTGACTTTTTCCACTGGACTTAAATAGATAGTATTCAACAATTTTTTTGTTTTTGAAACGGCTTTTTGATCTAACAAATCAAATTGCTTCAATATTTTTTTCAAAAATTCATTGCATTCACTTTGTGAACCAACAAAATGCACCAAAGATATTTCGAGAGCCTTTTTTGCTGAAAAAGGCATAGCTGTCAACATGAAAAAACTAGCCCAAGATAGAGAGATTTTCCGCAAAACAAAAGGGCTAATCACTGAAGGCACCAAGCCCAGATGGGTTTCGCTGAATCGGAACTGTGTGTCCTTTTCAACGATCGCAATATCACAAGCAGAGAGAAGCCCCAATCCCCCTCCCACAACAAAATGATGTGCCAAAGCAATGACAGGAATGGGGCAATCTTTGACAGCTTTATAAAGGGAAAATAAAGACGCAACTTCTTTTTTACTAAAGAGTTTGTCATCCTTTAACCAATGTAAATCCGCACCACTGCAAAAAGATTTTCCTGCACCAGACAAAACAACAGCTTTTAAAGAAGGATCTGATTCAATATCTCGAAAAGCAGATCGCAAAGCATTGATGAGTTCTGGATTGAGGGCATTTCTTTTCTCTGGACGATCTAAAGTGAGAGAAGCAATTCCTTCTTTTTTTTGAAACTGAACAACTGAACTCATTCTAACAACCTCACATTCGGTAAATGCCTTTCAACCTAGGCTTCAAAGGAGCATGCAAAGAAGCATCTATTCCAAGTGCTACGACCCTTCTTGTATCTATAGGATCAATCAGACCATCATCCCACAAACGAGCTGTTGAGTAATAGGCAGAACTTTGGCGATCGTATTGCTCGATGAGAGATTCTGAATGTTCTTTGGAAGATTCTGACGAATGTTTCTCTTTTTTTTTGGATCGCGTTTTCACAGTACTGAGAACCTTTTGTGCTTGTGTTCCTCCCATTACAGCGATACGAGCAGAAGGCCATATCCAAAGCTGACGAGGTTGATAAGCCCTCCCACACATTCCATAATTACCGGCTCCATAAGAAGCCCCCATGATGACAGTGAACTTGGGAACACGAGCCAAACTCACAGCCGACACCATTTTGGCTCCTTGCTTTGTGATTCCCTCATTTTCATATTTTTTGCCCACCATAAACCCCACAATATTTTGCAAAAATAAAAGAGGAGTGCCCCTTTGATCACAAAGATCTATAAAATGTGTTGCCTTTAAGGCAGACTCACTCAACAACACTCCATTGTTGGCCAGCACGCCCACTGGAAAGCCACAGATATGAGCCCAACCTGTTACCAAAGTTCTGCCGTAGTTTTCTTTAAATTCAAAGAACTCAGAACCATCGACCAAACGAGCTATCATTTCTTTCATATCGAAAGTTTTCTTTAAATCAAAGGGAATCACTCCGTACATCTCTTCCGGAGAATACAAAGGACTACGATTTTCTTGGCAGGGTAGTGATTGTTTTTTTATCCTGCCCAAGTGCAACACAATTTCTCTAACTTTTTGTAAAGCAGAATCTTCGTCTTCAGCCATGTAATCACTCACTCCAGAAAGAGAAGTGTGCACATCAGCTCCTCCCAATTCCTGGGCTTCTACTTTTTCTCCTGTAGCTGCCTCCACTAGGGGAGGACCTCCTAAAAAAATTGTGCCATTGCCTTTTACAATGATATTTTCATCCGACAGGGCAGGCACATAAGCCCCTCCGGCAATGCAATGACCCAGCACCACAGAAATTTGTGCAATGCCTTTCGCCGACATGCGAACTTGATTATAAAAAATTCTTCCAAAATGTTCTCGATCTGGAAACACCTGATCTTGATAGGGCAAATAAGCCCCTCCGCTATCCACTAAGTAAATGCAAGGCAGATGATTTTCTAAGGCAATTTCTTGAGCACGAAGATGCTTTTTTATTGTCATGGGAAAATACGTACCCCCCTTTACCGTCGCATCATTGGCAATCACCACACAGGGACGGCCTTGAATGATGATAACACCAGTAAGAATACCCGCTGAGGGAAGAATTTCCTTGTATACAGCTTTTCCTGCCAAAGCTGAAAACTCAAGAAAAGAGGTTTCAGAATCTTTGAGATTTTCGATTCTTTCTCTAGCCAAATATTTGTTTCTCAGCTTATGACGCTTTTGGTTCTCAGTACCTCCTCCCAAACGAGCTTGTTTTAAAGCTTTTTTCAATTCCATTACTTGTTGCTTCATAAACTGAAAATTTTGCAGGAAACTCTCAGAGTGCGTATCTATTTTTGTTGCTAAAACCAAAATTTATTCCCTTTTAAATGAGATTTATCATAAAAACAGCTCTCTGCAAAAAGGAAAGAAGAGTCTTGCCAGAATTATCATCCCTTGCTCGTGAGAGAGAAGAGTCTTGCCAGAATTATCATCCCTTGCTCGTGAGAGAGAAGAGTCTTGTCAGAATTATCATCCCTTGCTCGTTTGAGTGAAAAACTGCGATGGGAAATGAAAAAATGAGAGAGAAAAACAAAGTTTATTCGGACTTGCAAGATTCTCACTTTGTTCTGCTAGAAGATTTTCTGAACTTGCTTTATAGTCCCAAAACGTTCATACTCAGCGCGATATGAAGCAATTTTCTTTTAAGAATTTAAAGCTCTACCGTTTTCGACTATTATCTATTTTCCTCTTTTTTATTTTTCTCATCAGCACTTGGTTTCTTTTTTACAGAAAAGCAGATCATCCTCGGTGGCTTTACACGTCTCTACAAGACCAATTAAAAACAATGATTCAAACCAATTTGACGGAAGATAATGAGAACATTCAATTTCACAAATTGTCCACTAAATCCACCGACAAAAGAGATCAAATCAAGGTCTTATTTCAATATTCTTTTACTGACAAAAAAAATGTAGATGTCACAGTTGAAGGCACTGCCCTAATGAAACGCAGTCATTCGAAATCATTTGAAATGGGTAACGAAGTGTGGATCGTATCCAGTATGCGAGCAAAACACACAAATGTCATATTAAAGGAGCCGATTGCCTTGCTTTTTGATCAATCACAAAAAGATTTTGGGGAGAACTCTGAAATAGGGATTGAAGAAAAAGGCAGTCCTTTTGAATCCAAAGAACCGAAGACAGTGGAAGAGCAATAAGCAAGCAAAGAAACTACAGACGAAGCAAGGTACTTGATCAGTCACTTTCTCATCATCAGACAACCGGTTAAGAGGATTTGTTATAAGCCAGATTCTGTCTACTCTTGTCCAACCAGTAAAAACAACAAGAGGATGTGTTCATTTATCTATGCGATCAACCCAGAAGAATCACACTGTAGCTATGTTTGGCACTTCTCTATTTGATCTTGCTCCACGCAGAGTTTAGCTGATTTCACTCCAGCAATCTTTATAAAAAAGATCCGGATATACTTTCTGTTCCACTAGTCCTCACTCTTTTCGAGTGGAAAGACTTTCACCTTTTACGTCGCTACAAGGAGTCCGGACTTTCCTCCCAGTTCACGAAAAACTGAGCGAACACCCACAAATCCTCCAGTGCAAACATAACTCACTCAACAAAAAGAATCCACTTTTTTCATATTTTGTGAGTGTTCATTTGATCCAAAATCAGATTAGCTAGTTCATCAGCTTTTTGATTCTGTTCTCGATAAACATGTTGAAAATCCACAACGGGAATTTTTTCCACCAGAGCTTTGCATTTTTGATAAAGGGCTTTGATGTTTGCAGATTTCACCTTATAAATACCTGACAATTGCTTCACCAATAATTCACTATCGCTTTTTACGGTCAATGCATTCACTGTGTTTTGGCAACTTAGTTCCAAAGCTCTCAAAATAGCTGAATACTCGGCAAAATTGTTTGTCTGTTCTCCCAAAAAAACAGCTTCTTCATAAAGAATATTCAGTTGCTCATTGTAAACAACTAAGCCCGCAGAGGCGGCTCCGGGATTTCCTCTGCTTGCTCCATCAGTATAGATCAAAATTTTTTTCGGCCAGGAGCTTTTCGATCCTCGATGTATAATGTATATTTTTTCTTTCATTACTTCTTACATATAAAATCAAAATTCTTGAAATTTGAAGGGATTTTTTTTGGTCTCCGCTTACATATATGGTGGATAAGAAATTTCTCATCTATACCACTGGCTTTATCTACAAGGAGATCAAAAAACTGGTCGGCTTCTTTGATTTGAGTAGTAGCATTTACAGAATTTTTATTGGCTATATAATTAAGAAAATGAGCGTAACGTTTTTCGGCAAATTGAGAATCTTTATATAACTCCACCAGCTCAGCAAATTCGTCTGGAGCATTTTTCTTCAGATCCTCAGCCACACCATTTTGATCGATACTATGAAATATGCTCACTTGGTAAGCCTCATTTACCTTTGCTCTGTCGCCTATCATTGCTGGTGTTTTATTTTCATTATTTAGATCCATTGTTTCGATTGCCTTGAAGGAGGCCAGCAACTGAGATAAAAAAATTTCGGATATTTTACTTCGTTCACTTGTCCAACCCATCTCACTATAAAAATACAAATAGTCGGCCTTTTTAACAAAACCTATCTCATCAGATAGCAATTGTTGTTTCAATACCTCTTTAAGATCAGATTCTTTTTTGAGTTTTTTTATGACTGCATCATACCAATCGGGTTTTTCTGTCTTATCTTTGTGTCCGATGACAAGAGCCAAGAGACGATTAAAGTTTGCCTTTATGCTATCGGGGGATGATAAAATGTTGTCGATCGCTTTGTTGATTTTATCTTTATTTCCTGATTCTTCGGTTTTTTGTAATTCACAACCTCTTTTTCTATTTTCAATAAACGCATCTTTATTGTCACTAATATAACAAGCAGTGGGATTCGTCTCTTTATTTTCCTGATGCTCTGCCCATCCTATTGCCAGCAATTCTTTTCTTGCTTGCATACATTGTTCTTCATTATATAGTACAATATTATTGGAGGCTTCAATCATTTTCACTACCCCTTTGACCTCTGCAAAAGAATCTCTTTTTTTTGTCCCTCCCTCTTCCATTAGATCCTTTACTTTATTAATAAAATTTGGCAAACTTTCATTGGCACCTTGTTTCGCTGTCGGAGAACTATCTGACCAACCATAAACAGAAGACTCAGGAAACATTCTCAGATAACGACTACTTAAAGGGTTGGTTTTCTTATCCAAAACAGAACTGTATGTTTGATTCAAGTTTTGGTGTCTCTCAGAACCCTCAATTGAGTACTGGATCGCAATATACGCTGCATTGCAATCCGCTTGGCTCATATTTTTTTTGCACTGGTTTTTAACTTTCCAATTCAGTTTTGGTTCCACTGTCCGACAACCTTGCAAAAAAAGACTCTTTACATTTGAAAACCAATCCATGCATCCGACCTCACAGGACATTTTCTCTAAAAAATCTAAGCTAAGACTCATTTCGGAATTTTGTTCTCCATAAAATTCTCCAGTATGGTGACCAGAAATAATCAAGGCGTCACATTCAGATTTCTGTGTCATCTTTTTAAAAGCCTCCTCAATATTTTGCCCGCTCATTTGATCTCCATAAAACTCTTCAATCTCAACGTCATATTTTTTATACCCTTTTAAAAAAGTTGTAGATTCTTCTGGATTGTTTAGAGAAAAAAAGCAAAATTTTATTTTTTCTCTATCTTTCGAAGTAATTGCTTTGCAAACGATGGACTTTGCGTCTGGGGATTTATTAGAGGATGTTTTTTCTGATGTAGAAGGAGCTGGCTTGGGAACAGTGTTACTGTCCACAGCACCTTCTTTTCCTTTAGATTTCTTTTCTCCTCCTCTTTTTATAGCCTGACTGCCAAAGGCATTCGATGCTCTTCGCGCAATCATTATTTTTTGATTCACTTTTAAAGCAAACTTTTTTTCTATCTTATTTTTCATAGATAAATTGATTGTAGAAGCAGATTTGTTTGCCATAGACGAAGAGGAAATTCCGTGAGCCAAATTGTGGTAAGCTAACAAATTGAAAAAGAAAGAGACAAAAAAAACAAAAACCAAACACCGAAACATTTTATTACCCTTATGTCTCATCCTTGTTACACAAAAACAGGAACACCAAAATTTTATTTTAAATATTTTTTTCTTGAAACTCAAGGAATAACTATATTTCCAACTTTGCAAGTTCCAAAAGAAACCAAAAGTGATGGCGGTAGGATTCGAACCTACGACCTACGGCTTAGAAGGCCGTTGCTCTATCCAGCTGAGCTACGCCACCTTGTTAAAAATTCCCTCATTGATCGTGGCTACCAGTCTGTGGCTTTACAAACCATATGAAACACAAACCAATAACCATAGCAAAAAAAGAAGCGAATAAAATACTTACTTTTGAATACATAGCCAATTCATACTGAGAACTAAAGCTCAGATGAGAAATAAACAAAGCCATTGTGAAACCAATCCCCGCTAAAAAACTCACCCCCACAAACTGTGACCATTTGAAATCAGATGGCAGAGTAGCCAAATCCAAACGGACAGCCAGAAATGAAAACAACAAAATCCCAACAGGTTTACCGATAAGAAATCCAAAAATAATGCCCAAAGAAACGGAATGAGAAAAAAAATCCGAAATAGAAAAACTCGGATCAAAAGAAACTCCTGCATTAAAAAAAGCGAAAGCGGGCATAATGAACCAAGCGACATAAGGATGAAGGACTTCAATCAAAGTATGAGTGGGGGTGTGAAAAGATCGAGCCTCTTGAATTAATTTCTTCGTCTCCTTATAAGAAGAAAGACTTGCTAAAAGCTTCTTCATTTTTGCTGTTTTTTCTTCTTGCTTGTTGCTCTTTGTTCTACAAGGACACAGAAAACCCAAAATAACTCCTGCTATCGTGGGATGAACTCCGCTGTTAAGAATAGAAAGCCAGAGGCAAACACCCAAAATAATATAAACAAGCGGGTGTGTGATTCCTATTTTCCCAATACAGTAAATCAAAAAAATTATCAAACCCGCAAAGGCTAGATATTGTCCTGCAATTTGATTGGAATAAAAAAACGCAATCACCAAAACCGCACCTAGGTCATCTACAATGGCCAAAAACATCAAAAAAACTTTTAGCAAAAGAGGCACTCTTTTTGAGACCAAACTCAAAACACCCAAGGCAAAAGCAATGTCTGTGGCCATGGGGATTCCCCAGCCTCTTTGAGCCAAAACATCATGATAGTTAAAGGACAAATAGATAAGAGCGGGGACTACCATTCCGCCAATCGCTGCAATAATAGGTAGAGCAGCTTTCTTGGATGAACTCAATTCTCCAACCACAAGTTCTCTTTTTATCTCCAAACCCACCACAAAAAAGAAGATGACCATCAGGCCGTCATTGACCCAATGTTGAAGAGAATAGGAGAGAGAGAAATCACCCCATTGGACACTCACCGGATAATACACAATTTTGTCATAAAAATCCGACCAGCTCGAATTGGCCAGTAGCAAAGCCAGCAAAACAAAAAATAACAACACAAAGCCTGCACTAGCTTCTAAAGCGAAAAATCTTTCGAAAGGAGTGAGGAATTTATTAAAAAGAGCTTTTGATGTTTTCTTTAGCATGTTGTTTTTTGTGGAATTTTATTCTAATCCCATCTGCCCAATTTTTATAGTTATTAAAAATTGTGTCAATATCATCAGGTTCTTGAATGGGTCCGATATACAACCAAATTCGACCAGGCAGAGGAAAGTTCTTGCCTTTTGGCAATAAATCACGATTGCCGTGTATATAGAGGAATAAGATCGGAGTCCCCGTTTTTTGAGAAAAAAGACTAACACCCTTCTTAAAAGGTTGCAAAGAACCGTCTTCCGATCGAGTTCCCTCTGGAAACATAACCATCCATACTCTTTTGAGGTCGTTCAAAATATTTAAGCATTTTTGTACAGAGCCAGACCGATTGGATTTACGTTCGACAGGAATAGCTCCCATGAATTTTTTTGAAAAAAATCGTAGATACCAGTTACTGAACCAATAATCCCTAGCGGCTAAGATATAAAGGTCCAACCAATGGGAAAAAGGAATGGAGGACAATATGACCGGGCCATCCAAATGGCTTGTGTGGTTGGAAATAATGATCAATTTGGGATATTTTTTATAAAAACCCTTAAAATTGCCTACAATCTTCAGACGCATATAAAACTTAAAAGAAAGACGCAAAAATAGAGCCCATAAAGCTCTAATGAAAAAATGCCCAGAGATTTTCTCGTAGTCAAATATTTCCCAAAAATTGGGTTCTTCAAACGCTTTCTTATTAGAAGCCCGATCAGAATCTTGCATACAGCCATTCACACTCGAAAACTCAAATGAGGTCAATAACAAAGTTTATCTTGAGGCTACTTGTCTTTGGATTTAAAAGAGAGGCATGAAGTTTATTTTTCTAGAAGGCATTCACGACATTGCAAAAAATACGCTAAAATCTCAAGGGTTAAAAGTTAGTACCATCAAGTCAGCTCTTGCAGATAAAGAATTAACGAAAAAAACAGATATTACTGGATTGGGAATTCGCTCTCGTACGAAGATTACAAAGAAGATTCTTCAATCTCTTTCTCCCTCTTTGAGAGTGATTGGAGCTTTTTGTATTGGAACCGATCAGATTGATCTGAAGTCTGCCCGCCAGATGGGTATCCCAGTATTCAACGCACCTTATGGTAACACAAGAAGTGTGGCTGAGATGGTGATTGGACATATCATTTCTCTTTCCCGTCAAATCTATTTGTTCAATCAAATGATGCACCAAAAGAAATGGCATAAAAATTCAAAAGGAAGCCGTGAAGTGAGAGGCAAAACTTTGGGCATTGTAGGCTACGGCCACATTGGCACGCAAGTGGGTGTACTGGCTGAATCCATGGGAATGAAAGTAATGTATTTTGATATCATTGATACTTTGCCAATCGGCAATGTGGAATCAATGAGAAGCCTTAAGGAATTACTTTCTCGATCTGATTTTGTAACTCTGCATGTCCCAGACACTCCTTTAACAAGAAATATGATCCAAATGACCGAACTGAAATGGATGCGAAAGGGAAGCTATTTGATCAATACAAGTCGAGGGACAGTTGTAAAGATAAGAGCTCTAAAAAAAGCTTTACAGGAAGGACATTTAGCAGGGGCCGCTTTGGATGTATTCCCTGAAGAACCGCAAGCACAAAAAAGTTCTTTCCTCACTGAGTTGCAGGGCATGGAACAAGTCATTCTCACTCCTCATGTGGGAGGAAGCACAAAAGAAGCCCAAGAAAACATTGCCATTCAAGTTTCTAGATCACTCACGAAATTTTTGTACCATGGAGTTTCTGAAGGAGCGGTGAATTTTCCCATCCTCACTCCTCCTCCCTTGGAACAAAGCCATATTTATCGAAGACTCGTCAACGTTCACAAAAATGTTCCCGGAGTTTTGGCCAAGATCAATGGTCTTGTTTCACGCTCAAAAATCAACATCAAAACGCAGTTGCTAGCTACCGACTTTCAAATCGGATATCTCATCATGGACGTAGAAACAGCCCACACAAGTGAACTCCGACAAGCGATTGATTCGTTGAGCACCTCAATCACAACTCATATTCTTCCCATTCCATCAAAATAAAAACTTCTAATCACTCTTTTTGCTAAGGGGATGCTGAGACTCCAAGATCTTCGCCAAGTGGGAAAGCTGAAGGTGAGTGTATTTTTGAGTGGCAACTAGTGATTTATGGCCTAGCAGTGCTTGTAGAGAACGAAGATCAGCTCCACTATTCAATAAATGTGTCGCAAAACTATGCCTCAATGCATGAGGGTTTAAAATTTTGTTCAGACCTGCCATTTTCCCACAATATTTTACTCTATCATACGCAGTTCTGACGGACAAAGGAGGGTGGAAGACACAAGCACTCGTAGAGACAGACCGAAATTTTTTCAATGCCAACAACTCCTTTACCACCTGTTTGGGCAGAATAGATAAACGTTCATGGCCACCTTTCCCTTTAATACATAAAACTTCTTTCACCAAGTCCACTTGATCCCATTTCAGCTCGCATGCTTCACTCACTCGCAAACCCGCTCCATAAAGCAATAAGATGAGTAGCAAATCCCTTTTTTGCTTCGGCTCTTCTTTGGCTCGCCGAATGGTCTGAATCAAACAAAGTACTTCATCCACGGACAAATAGTGGGGAAGGCGGCGAGGGACTTTGGGCAAGCGAATGCTGGCCTGTAAATCGGTCTCAATCAAACCCTCCAAAAATAACCACTTGAAAAAAGCTTTTAAGCAAGCGTACTTTCGATTTCGAGTGGCCAAAGAATAAAGTGACCAATATTTTATACTGCGTTTTGTGAGCTTTTTTAGCAGATCAAGTAGCTGAGCTGGACTGACTGAAAATGAGTCACTCTTTTGGAACAAAAAGAACTCATTTCGAGACAAATCCAGAAAGGATGCCTGTTGCTTTTCAGACAAAAAGGGCTGAAAATACGCTGTATGAGAATTGATAAACTGTCTTAAATCTATACAGTAGGCTTTCAAGGTATTTTTTGAAAAGATTTTATTAAATTTCAAGTATTTCAAGTATTTACTAGCATATTCTCTGATTTTTAGGCAGGAATAAAAGCTCTGATGATTTTTATTTTTTACATATTTCATAAAAAAATTACACACTTCTATTGAAAAATTTTCAAAAATCTGATACCAAATAACGCACTGTCTTATTATGAGACATAATTTCTATCACGGAAGAAAGGAAAAAAATGATCCCGTATCTAAGTAAAGGCCAAGGTAACATCGCAATGGATAGTTTAAAGGATTTAGAAGAGAAAAACAAAATTGTCTACTGCTCCGAAGCTATCAAAAAAATATTGCATATAGTGAACAAAGCATCCGGAGCGGACTCCTCTGTACTGATCTACGGAAAGAGCGGAACAGGTAAGGAAATGATAGCCAGAAGTCTGCATGAACGAAGCTATCGAGTGAATCGCCCATTCGTTGTAATCAATTGCAACTGTTTGAGTGAGGGCATCGTGGATAGCGAACTTTTTGGACATGAAAAGGGAGCTTTTACTGGTGCTGAAAGACAAAAGATTGGATTGTTGGAAAAAGCCAATGGCGGTACTTTGGTTTTAGATGAAATTGGTGATCTAAAGATCAAAACACAAGCCAAACTGCTGAGATTTTTACAAGAAAATGAAATTTATAGAGTAGGAGGAAAAACTCCTATCTCTTTAAATGTAAGAGTCATTTCTAGTACAAACAAGGATTTATCCAAAGAAGTCTTAGAGGGTAGATTTAGAGAGGATCTTTACTATCGCATCAACACCATTATGATCACGGTTCCTTCTCTGTCTGAACGATCAGAAGATATTCCATTGCTACTCAAACACTTTTTGGGCAAAAACGTAAAAATTGAAAAAGATATCTTGGACATTTTGCTTCAATATGATTGGCCGGGTAACGTAAGAGAGCTAAAAAATTTATGTGAAAGATTTTCTGTTTTTCAGGACGGAGATGTCATCACAAAAAAACATCTGCCTGAAAACTTTGGACAGGAAGAAAAAAAATCAGAAGTTGTTTCTTATGATCCAAGCCTTACTTTGGCAGATATGAATAAGATATACATACTAGGAGCTCTTCAACATTTTACTTCAAAAAGAGAGGCGGCTAAAGCTTTGGGGATTACCGTGAAAACTCTTTACAACCGTTTGCATGTATATGATGCCTTCGAGGAATACGCTATACACTCTCCGGTTTCTCAACAACAATCTGTATAAAGCTGTTTTCCCACGACTCTCACCATTTGGATCCATAGAATGGTGAGAGAATTTTTTTTTGGCCAGAGAGCCAGTGCCGATGTAGCTTATTTTCTACGAATGTAACAATCCACAGTATGGCGAGAAAAAAAAATCTTTTTGGCCAATCAATCAGACTGTCTCTTACCTGCTACAAATGTAATGATCCACGGCTGATTGAACAAGGGGAATTAAATTTTTAAAATCAGCCAAGTGCTCAACCAAGCTCTCATGTTCAATCACTGTGATGTCCAAAAGCTTTTTTTCCAATTGTAGTTTTTGTGGCAACACTCCTTGAATCCACAACAAACGAGTCTCAAATACAAACTTTAAGACAGGTAAATTGTTGGAATCCTCGATGGCCTGTAAACTATTTCCCAATAAATTGAATAAATTAGAGCTGTCTTCCACGCCTTCTTGGCTAATTTTTTCAACCAGATAAAGAAAATGAAGAGCAAGATGTAAACGATCATAATCTGCCCGCAGACCTTCAAAACGTTTGAGGAACCAAGCCTGATGGAGACGATGCAATTTGGCACGAGGAGAGCTTTTGTATTCCACTTCAATAAAATGACCAGGCTCTAACAGACCTCCGGCAAATCTTTTCCGGCTCTTAAGAGCTCCCTTAGCAATAAAAGGAACCAAAGCACCTTTTTGGTTTAAAGCTCGAACAATGAGATCAGACTCTCCAAATGCGAGCCTTTGTAAAACAATTACTTTATCTTGATGCAAAGACATAAACGATGAAGCAATCATTTCATAAAAATCAGTCGGAGGCTACTAGTTGAAAGGACTGAATGTCCCATCATTTCTCACTCAAATTCCTTCTTCGTTCCTCTCCTTGTCATCCACGCGAGAAAGCACTCCACCATTCAAAGTCTTCCGTTTGGATAGATACTTGATATCATAAACAAAAGGAGTGTTGTTGATCCCAGCTGTTTGCCACTCTGGCCCCATACGGATAGCATCCACTGGACAAGCTTCCTCACAATAACCGCAAAATACACAACGCAAAATATCAATTTCATAAGAGATGGGATATTTTTCTACTTCGGGGGAGTCGTGTTCACTGGCCGTGATTTTAATACAGTTGGCTGGGCAATTGGTCGCACACAACATGCAGGCTGTGCAACGAATGGCACCATCTTTTTTTACCGTCAAAATATGATTCCCCTTAAAACGAGGACCATAAGAATAATGCTCTTCTGGATAATTCAATGTAAGCATATTTTTTTTTCGAAATAAATTGGACAACATTTTTTTCAATGTGAAAAACAAACCTCGCAAAATAGCAGGCAAATATTGTGTCTTTGCACTTTCTTTTCTTTTTACGAAACTCATAAAGACTCCTTGTTATGAGCGAAGTAATTGGTCTTCAAAAAATCTTTTGAAAAAAGAGGCTGAGAAGAAACCGAGAACTCTCCTTTGAAAATGGAAACAGAATCGGAAAGGGAAACGGCGGATGGCACCAAAGAATGAACTTCCTTAATTTTTTGAACTTGCCCAGAAAAATTCACAAAATGACCAGTTTTTTCAAAAAAAGTTCTTGTCGGAATTTGCCAAAAAAACTGAGCTTCCTCAGCAGATAAGGGATGGGCTGTCCACCAAACAACATTTTTACATTGGCCAAATAGCTTTATTTTCTCTGTGAGACTGGGATAGGCTTTTTGGTTTTCTGGACCAGCTACAAATAGCATGTCCAAATTTTGATCTTCCAATTGCTTCACCAAATTTTCCCACGGAGAAATCATCACCGAATGTTTCTCCAAAACTTCTAGCAAACCTTTCGTGTTCGGATTCCAGTCCCCACGAAATAAAAGGCCGTCAAAATCATCAAAACTTTTTAGATTGTTTTGCCAATAATACATTTGATCTTTTCCAAGTAGAGTCTCTTTAAAAAAAGTAATAAAATCGTCATACTCTTCCACAGTGTATTGAGCAGTTAAAACTACAGCCACACGTGTCTTATCTGCTTTTTTCAAAAGATCATTCACAGCTTGGAGGACTTTTACAGTACCCAGACTGGAAAAAGAACTTTTACTGCTGATGGTAGGATTCTTACTTGTGCCAAGATTATCGCCTGTGGCGCAGTTGTCCTTCGGGACACAAGCTTTTTTCAAACGAGTCACTGGGTTAACTAGCTTGTATATCTCTCTTCCTTTGTCACACATCCAGTAACCATTGATTTTTTCATTGTAACGGGGACGCACTCTAAACACCCCTTCCTCATTGTAATCCAAGTGAACATTACAACCAGTAGAACAACCCGTACAAATGGAATCAACAGTTTTTAAGTACCAAACTCTTTGTTTAAAACGAAAATCTTTTGCTGTTAGAGCTCCCACAGGACAAATATCCACTGTATTAATCGCATAATTATTTTCTAAGGGTTTATCTTTAAAAATACCGATCTCGCTTCGATCTCCTCGATCAAAAATTCCCAGCTCATGAGTCTTGGACACTTCATCAGTGAAACGAACACAACGAGTGCAAAGAATGCATCTTTCTGAATCCAAAACAATTTTAGAGCCCAAATCAATCACCTTTCTCTTCTTAACCTTTCGCTCTGCCATGGCTGGCCGGTAACGACCAAAATTCATGTACTGCTCTTGTAGCTCACACTCACCAGCTTGGTCGCAGATGGGACAGTCCAAAGGATGGTTGATCAGATGAAATTCCAAGCCCCACTTCACTGCTGATTTTACTTTTTCAGATTGATTGGAAATTCTCATTCCTTCTTCAACCTCTGTGTTGCAAGCAATTTGCAATTTTGGTACTCCTTCAATCTCAACCATGCAGAGACGGCAGACCCCAGCCACCGATAAGCCCGGGTGCCAGCAATAATGTGCAATATCTTTGTTGAATTTTTTAAAAGCAGAAATGATAGTGGTTCCCTGCTGAACCTCAATCGGCTCATTATTAATAACACATTTAGGCACTAGAAGCTCCTACAAAACGAGAAGCGAATACTTTTTTCTTGATATACGCTTCAAATTCACCACGAAATTTTTTAACAAAACTAATCGCTGGCAAAGCGGCGGCATCTGACAAAGCACAGATGGTTTTTCCCATCATATTTTTGGAGATGGCCTCAATCAAATCTAGATCGGAAAGACGCCCTCTCCCCTTTAAAATTTCATCCACCACTTTGTGCAACCATCCCGTTCCCTCTCGGCAAGGGGTGCATTGCCCGCAAGATTCATGATGGTAAAACTTTTCAATCACTTCGAGCAAATCCACCATGCAATGAGAGTCATCTATTACAATCACTGCTCCCGAACCAAGCATCGTATCCAAGTCAGCCAATGACTCAAAATCCATTTTTGCATTTTGGCATTCTTTAGCGTTTAAAACCGCTGCCGAACTTCCTCCCGGAATCACAGCCTTTAGTTTTCGTCCCTTCGGCAAACCTCCAGCCATTTCAATCAAGTCCATAAGGGGATAGCCTAGGGCTACCTCATAGTTCCCAGGTTTTGTGACAGAACCGCTCACTGAAAAGAATTTGGTCCCAGGGGATTTTTCTGTGCCAATGGAACGAAAAGCATCTATCCCGTCCTTTACAATCAAAACCACAGCTGCCAAGGTTTCCACATTATTTACAATCGTCGGCTTGCCAAGATAGCCTTTCACGGCTGGAAAAGGAGGCTTTAGTTTGGGATAACCTTTCTTCCCCTCTAAGGAAGAAATCATTCCCGTCTCCTCTCCACAAATATAAGCTCCTGCTCCTATATAAAGGTCCATATCATGAGAAAAAGAAGACCCGCCAACACGCTTTCCCAAGTAGCCCGCATCGTAGGCTTCTTGGATCCCTTTTTCTAAGATACGAATGCTATCTCGATACTCTCCTCTAACATAAATATAGGATTTGCTCGAACGAATCGCCCAAGCAGAAATCAACATCCCCTCAATGAGTTGATGAGGTGCCCGTTCCATAATCAGGCGATCCTTGAAAGTCCCCGGCTCTCCTTCGTCGGCATTGCAAAGCAAGTAGCGCGGTTCTGAATTATCAGGCAAAAAATTCCACTTCACACCAGTGGGAAATCCTGCTCCCCCTCTACCTCTCAATCCAGAATCTTTCACCATTTGAATCACTTCACCTGGATCTTTCTTTAAAGCTTTTTGCAAAGATTGGTATCCCCCCAAGTCTTTGTAGCCAGAAAGACCTTGGTATTCATTCTTATGATAATATTTACTTAAAACTTTTGATTCCATTTCACTTCAAACACTTCTTTATTTGTTCGATTGCTGTTTTTTGATTCAAAGGACCTACATAACGATCGTTTATTTGAGCCACTGGAGCCTGATCACAAGCCCCCAAGCACTCCACTTGAGAAATGGTAACCAATCCATCTGCACTCATTTGATCTACATTTGTATTGAATTTCTCACACAAATATTTAACCAACTCCCTTGCCCCGTTCATGGCACAAGAAAGATTACAACATACCTGCACATGCAAACGTCCGACAGGCTTCTTGTTGTACATAGTATAAAAACTCAACACTTCGCTGATGCTAGCTTCCGGAATGTTCATCACTTGGCTCAAATAAGAAACTGCAGAAGAAGGAACCCAGCCACCTTTTTCTTCTTGCACACGATACAAGCAAGGCAAAATAGCCGAGAGCTTTGTCTCATACCTATTTAATTGCTTTTTCACAAACTGCAATCCTTCTTTAGACAATTCAAAATTCTTTTTTTCATTCTTCATCTCAGCGATCCAATTCTCCAGCAATCACATTCATGCTTCCTAATATAGATATCACATCGGCAAGCAAAGTTCCTCGGATTTGTTCTGGAAAAGATTGATAAATCGCAAAACAAGGAGGTCTCACCTTCAAACGATAAGGGTGACCGCTTCCATCGCTTACCAAGTAAAAACCCAATTCTCCATTCGCTGCCTCCGTTGCGGAATACGTTTCCCCCACAGGAGGTCTCAATCCGTTGATAACCAACATAAAATGTTGCATCAAACCTTCAATATTTCCATAAACATCTTTTTTCTCAGGAAGTACAATTGCCCGATCTCGAATGGTGTAATCTCCAGGAGGGACACAGTTTGCCACCTGAGAGAGGATTCGAATGGATTCTCTCATCTCAGCCACTCGAACCAAGTAACGATCATAGACATCCCCTGTGGTTCCCACTGGGACCTGAAAATCCAATTCATCATAACCATAGTAGGGAGTTATCTTTCTTAGGTCCAAACTGCAACCCGTGGCTCTCAAACAGGGTCCTGTATAGCCCCACTCAATTGCTTCCTCAATAGACAAAGCCCCAATGCCTTGCGTGCGATCCATCCAGATGCGATTGTGTGAGAGCAGTATTTCCAGTTCATCAATTCCTTTTTGCATTTCTTCGCAAAAACTGAGCACTTCTTTGAACCAGTTGGTAGGAGGCTCTTGAGCCATGCCCCCCACTCTAGTAAGAGAAACGGTTAGACGAGCTCCACACAATTTTTCAAACAAAGTATAAACTTTTTCTCGGTAGGTAAAGAGATGGAAAAAACCAGTTAAAGCTCCCAAATCAACTGCATTCGCTCCGATGCAAACAATGTGATCAATGATACGAGAAAGTTCGCAAAGAATCACCCGAATGGCTTGTGCTTTGGGAGGGATTTCAACACCCAAAAGTTTTTCTACCGTTCTACAATAGCCCACATTGTTCATGGGTGCGGAACAATAATTGAGTCGGTCAGTATAGGGAATTACTTGGTTATAAGGATGTGTTTCAGCCATTTTTTCAAAACAGCGATGCAAGTATCCCAACTCCACGCCCGCTCGATAAACTTTTTCTCCTTCCATCTGAGCCATAATTCGCAAAGTGCCATGGGTGGCAGGATGGGAAGGCCCTATGTTTAAAGGAATCAAATCTTTTTCTTTTTCCCCTTCTTTTTCATCCCATGACGGATCTTTATCAAAATGAATGGGCAAAGCTTCTGTACAGTGTTGTTGATAATCCGCTGGATAGTCCTTCCTCAAAGGATGGCCTTGAAACTGATGATGAGTGAGAAGTCGTTTTAGGTTGGGATGGTTTTCAAAAATCACTCCAAACATATCGTAAGTTTCTCTTTCAAACCAATCTGCTGTCTTCCAAATCGAACGAACGCTTGGTACTTTTCCTCCCTCTGCCACAGAGGTTTTAATTCTCAATCTGAGTGCAGACTTTGAGGAAAAAAGCTCGTAACAAATTTCAAATCTCTTTTTTCTATCTGGATAATCCACACCCGCCACACTCATCAAAAAATCAAAAGAGCATTTCAACTTCAGATGAGTGAGGAGAGAAGGAATAAAGGATGGAGAAACGATAAGAATCCAGTCCCAAAATTCATGACGAAAGTGAAGAGATTCTTTCGGGAATTCTCGCTCAAGATTTTTCTTAATCTCTTCGATCGATTGTTTTATCGCCATGTCCCTGGTTTCCAATTTGTTTTCCAAGGCCTTTCTATCTGATCAGTAATCATTTTTTGCACTACCATCACACCATCCAAGACTGCCTCTGGAGTGGGAGGACAACCGGGAATGTAGGCATCTACAGGAATAATTTTGTCCACGCCTTGCAAAACATGATAGGCACGGTAGAAGCCTCCAGAGCTTGCACAAGCTCCCATAGCAATCACAAACTTGGGTTCCAACATTTGCTCATAGACCATGAGAATGATCGGAGTCATTTTCTCTGTGATCGTCCCAGCCACGATCAACAAATCAGATTGCCTCGGAGAAAAACGCACAACCTCTGCCCCGAAACGAGCCAAATCATAGCGAGGCCCCATCACAGACATCATCTCAATCCCACAGCAAGCAGTTCCATAGGGCATAGGCCAAAGAGAGTTTCTCTGGCCCCAAGCTGCTATTTTCCGCAGTTGCGTAGTAAAAGCAAAAGAGCGAGTGTTTTCTACTAACTTTTTCTGCTTGGAATTTTCTTCTAGAGTTTGATTTTTCATAACGTTCATTGTACCTTTTTCACATAATAATGTGAATAATCCATTGGAAATTTAAACAAGTCTTGATAGTTTAGCCGAAATACAAAAATTAAGCAACCAAACATCATCTCTAAGGTTTTATTTTGATTAAAAAAAAATCCATCTCTTTTCGATTTTCTAAGCCCTTAGTAAAGAGAAGAAACGAAAGAAACAGAGGGCGAAATCCAGCCAGCTTGGCTCGATTAAAAAGCTTGAACGGAATTGTAAAAAGACACTCCGATGGCTTTGGTTTTTTTATTTCCACCGAACTTGAACATCCCGATGTGTATATGCCTAGACAACAAATGACTGGTTTGATGAATGGAGACAAAATCAAAATAGTTGCCATTCCAAGACGCAATCGAAAGGACCTTTTTTCCGGTAAAGTTTTGCAACTCATAGAAAGGTCTCATAAAAAAATTACCGGTCCATATTTCCCCATATCCAATTCCAAAGGACTCATAAAAGACGATAACCAATGGGGAGAAGATGTAAAAATCCAATTGAGTCGGGAGCAAAAAATCAAAAAAGGAGAATGGGTAGAGATCCAAGTGACCTCTTGGCCTAGCGATGAGAGAGGATTTTGCGGGAAGGTGATTGCTTCTTTGGGCAATTTTCCTGAAGCTTTGGAAGACAATATCCGTATCATTCGAAAAAATAATATTCTTGTTTCATTTAATCCACAAAGTGTGAGGGAAGCAGAAAAATCTGCAAAAAATATTCGCCCCCAAGTGACAAAAAAAAGAAGAGACCTAAGATCCCTGCCATTTGTGACGATTGACGGAGAAACAGCTAAAGACTTTGATGATGCAATCTATGTAACTTCGCTGAAAAAGAGTGCTTGGCGAGTTTACGTAGCGATTGCTGATGTGAGCTCCTATGTGCCCATAGGCTCTGTGCTAGATAAAGAAGCCTGCTCAAGAGGAAACAGCACATACTTTCCAGATTTTGTCGTTCCCATGTTGCCCCCAATTCTCAGTGATGACTTATGCTCTCTGAAACCAATGGAAGATCGTTTGGTTTTCGTTGCACAAATGGATTTTGATGAAAAAGCAAAAATGGAAAAAGCTATTTTTTATGAAGGAATAATCAAAAGCCAGTCTCGCCTAAATTATGGCCAGGCTCAGGAGATGATCGATGATTCCAATCTGCAACAAACAAGCAACCTCGTTTTCAAAAACGTACTGGAAGCCAGCACCTTAGCGAAAAAACTTTTGGAGGCACGAAAAAGAAAAACATTTATTAATCTGGAAATTCCTGAAACAGAGGTGAAGCTCAATCGGATGGGACACCCTGTAGACATCATCCAAGAAAAAAGACTTTTTTCTCATCAAGTAATTGAAGAATTGATGTTGGTTGCTAATCAAGCAGTCGCTGAATTTTTTCAGAAAAAAAAATCCTTAGGCATTTACAGAGTACATGACAAACCAAAGAAGGAAAATTTGCAACTCTTGCAATCTTTCGTGCACACTTTGGGAATGAAAGTCAATCTCGTAGAACCCAATTTACAAAAGAAAATATCCTCAATGGTTCAACGATTTTCCAAGCATCGACTGATAGCTATTTTACATATTTTGATTCTCAGATCTTTGTCTCAAGCCATTTATAGCAATAAAAGTCAAAAACATTTCGGTTTAAATTTTACATATTACACTCATTTTACTTCGCCCATTCGGCGTTACAGTGATTTAGTGGTACACCGAATTTTGAAAGCTCTTTTACAAAATCAAGCCCCTCCTTACAAAATTTCTGAATTGGCGACTCTTGCCCAAATGACCAGCGCCTGCGAACAGAAGTCTGTGAAAGCTGAGAGACAAATTGCAGATATAAAAAAAGCGCGATTTATAAAAAAATATATAGGTGAAGAAATGGAAGGAATGATCAGCTCTGTGACTTCATTTGGATTTTTTATCAAACTGAGACTCTTTGATATTGAAGGACTGGTTCGTATTGAGAGTTTACCAAAGTCTTGGATCTTTGAGCCAGCACTTTTGCAATTAAAATCAAAACATTCCGGACAACGACTGAGAATTGGCGATCCCGTTGTTGTACAAATTATTAGTGCTGAAATTGATACGGGACAAGTCAATTTTCAGCTCAAAACACATAAAAAGAATGTCTCTTAGTGAAACAAATTTTTAATAAAAAAAATTATTTTTAATAAAGTTTTCGCATTCGCCGATACAAAATATTGTTCTCTAATGGAGGAGAAAAAATCACATGAAGCATCATAATATACTAATTCAATTCCACGGAATGGAAGAAAAGTCTACCCCTCAAAAGTTGAAAGACTACTTGGAATCTTTGTTACGGTACTCCCCTTCGAATGCTACGTGCCGATTACATATCTTTAAGGAATCTCATGGGTACCTATGCAAGCTTACCGTGCACTCTGAAATTCGAACCTTCTCTTCTCAATCAAAAGATGAAGACATCTCATCTGGAGTAAAAACGATTTTAAGAACTGTAAAAGAACAAATCATAGAATGGAACAAAAATCGTTCTTCAACGGAGTTGATAGATTTCACCCCTGATCTCACATCCGTCACTCAACTAAACTTACAAGTCCTCACTGAACAAGACGACTTGAAAGAAAAAAAAGTTTCCTAACAACAAATTTCCTTTTTTGTGTTGATACCAAACTTAGTTTGGTATAGATTCCTCGGAACAGTGAACAAAAGTAACCCCCAACCAATTTTACTTTCTGATATTATTAAGAATTTTTTTAATGATCAGCAATTTCTTCAGTCCGATCAATGCTTTGGCATAAAGCTTTGGAAAATTTGGCCTCAGTTGACTGAAGGAACGATCTTAAAAGAAGCAAAACCCGTTAGCTACCAAAATGGTCATTTGGTTTTGTGGGTAGCTAATTCTGTGCAACTACAAGAGACACACTTTCATATTGATGAATTAAAAAATAAAATCAATCAGCATTTTGAAAAAAAATATGTGGAAGAAATCCATTTTACTTTCAATAAGAGCATTCTCGAAAAAAGACAAAAAACGATCGAACTGTTGGGATGGTAGAAAATTATTTTTTCCCATCTTCTTCCATGAGCTCTGGCAAATATTTGTGCAAGGGACTTTGACCCAATAAGGCCAAAACACGATTGTAAAAACTCCTGTTATTAATAAACGCCCCTGCACTTCCCTTTCCCTCGTCAATTTTTTTCAAAATGCTGTTTAATCTTTTCAAAGCCAAGGATAATTGTTTGGCATTGTTCTTGGACATAACAGAAGACATATTGTCAATGGCACGATTTGCCTTTTCCACCATCTTTTGAGAGTTTATCGCCTGCAAAAGCAAAAACACTTCATTCAAAATATTTTGCAACTTCTCTCCGCTTGCCTTACTGCTCAAAAATCCCAAGGCTCCAGAGAGGATTTGAACATGAATATAATCTCCCTCTTTTAATCTTTTTCCATTTATTCCTTTCGTGACAATAGAAATATATTTATCTCCCAAAAGACCTTTTGTAACCACCATTGCCGTTGATTTATCCGTAATGACAGAAGCAAATTTGTTCATAACGGAAATGGTCGCTTCTACTCTTCCCGTATCCTCTATGAAATTGATAGAGATAACGTTGCCAGCAGGCACCCCATTGATTGTCACCACGCTACCAACAAACAAACCATGAGTTTCTTGAAATTTTACTTTGTACTGAGAAGTAAAAGTAAAAAGCGTGCGATTTTCTCCAATGAGCAATATGTATGCAAACAAAAAAACCACCCCAATAAAAACAAAAATTCCTACTCGAAATTGGATATTCATTTTACGTTGACTCATATTCTTCTCCTTTGATTCCTTGAATAAAATTATCTAGAAGCTTGTTATAGCTTTTTCTAAAATTATCTGGTGTACCGATGACTCTAATTTTTCCTCCACCAAGCAGGGCAATACGATCACAAATTTTTAAGGCCGTCTGCATATCATGTGTGACCATTATGGAGCTAGTTCCTCTTTTTTGTAGTCGAATAATTGTATTTTGCATATTACGTTTTTTGTATGGGTCCAAGCCAGAAGTGGGTTCATCGTAGAGAATGACTTGTGGTTTGGTAATAATTGCCCTAGCAATCCCCAAGCGTTTTTGCATTCCTCCAGATAACTCAGAGGGATACATATCCTCAGAATCAGAAAGTTCAAATTCCTCTAACTCGCTCAAAACAACTTGTCTAATTTTGGCCTCAGACCAACACATATGTTCCCTCAAGGGAAAAGCCAAATTATTATACACTGTCATCGAGTCAAACAAAGCTCCTCCTTGAAAAGCATAAGCCACTTTTTTTCGTATTGAAATAAATTCATCTGGCTCTAGGTCTGTAATGCTCTCTTTTTCCACAAATATTTTCCCGCTGGTTGGACGCTCCAAACCAATAATGGATCGCAAAATAGTAGATTTCCCCTCTCCAGACCCTCCAATGAGTCCCAAGCATTCTCCTTTTTCCAAGGCAAAGCTCACTCCCTTTAGCACCTTTTTATTTCCAAAGGAGATATACAAATTTTTCACTTCAACCAAATGTTCCATGACTTAAAACAACCGCTCCATCATTTAAAATATCACCCAGTAAAGTTTTGTTAAAAGATAATCTCCCAAAACAATTAGCACAGAAGAAAAAACAACGGATTGCGTGGTAGCACTTCCCACTTCATAGGTTCCTTTACTCGCACGAAAACCAAAGTAACAAGAGGTTAAGATAATAAAACTAGCAAAAAAATATGTTTTTATATATCCAGAAAAAAAATCATGCAATTTTGTTGTAGAAAATGCTTTTTGGAAAAAATAAAACATATCTAAATTGAGCTCCACATGTCCCACCAAGGCTCCAAATAAAATGGCTATAAAACAAGCAAATAAACAAAGTGGAGGAATGGCAATCAATCCTCCTAAAAAACAAGGGATTACGATTCTTTTCACTGGAGAGGTCCCCAAGGCCAACAAAGCATCCACCTGCTGAGTGACCTTCATGGCACCAATTCGAGCTGTGATTCCGGAGCCTACTCGACCAGCCAAAATGAGACTCGTAAAAACGGGACCAAACTCTCTAAATATACTCAATGACAAAATTTTCGGACTGTATATTTTGGCTCCAAATTTTTCCAAAGTAAGACCAAACTGCAAAGTCAACACCATTCCTGCACAAGCAGCAGTAATGAACACGAGGGGCAAAGACTTCCAGCCAATCTCATAAATTTGTTCTAGGAGAATCTTGAAATAAAAAGGTCGTGTCCTTAACTCTGAGAAAATATCTCTTAAGAGAAAAGCAATTCCACCAAAAAATTTAATTACTTCTGAAAACCAGTTAGTCATGGAACACGAAATGCGTTAATAAAATTATTGAATATGGTTTTATCAACAGTTGCTTTTGCTTGCTTAGGGAATATAAAATTCAGCACATAAAAACAACTGCCTTTCTTAAACAAAAAAAGTTCTATTTGTTTTTTCCTCTTTTTTGGATTGAGTTCGGTTAGTTTTAGGTAGCGGGCGGGCTGACCTTGGTGAGTTTTTTTTTCTCGATTAAAAATGTAAAAACTTCGTAAATCACTTAAAATATTTTCTTGCAAGTCCTTCAGAGAAGTGAAGGGCAAAGAAGAAGAGCAATTCGAAAAAAAGGAAAGGGAGCTTTTATTTTTTGCATTCTCCCACAGGGCATCCAAGTTTGTGTGTTGTGCTTTTTTATAAGGCAAAGGAGGGGGTGTAAACTCCACTTTCTCTGCTTTACGATCCCTCAGTGAGTTGATGCGAAATGAAACACATGAACCAAACAACAGAACAAAACAAACAGCGATTGCTAAATGAAAAAACATGAAATATGCCCTTCAAAAAAACTAATCTCCCATACTCAAGCTATTGTTTCAAGATTAGATAAAAAAGGGGCAAAAAGGCGACTTAACGACTATCAATATGATCTTCTGGATAGGTATCGTCACTTTTCTGTAGATTTTCTAAGTTAGCCGTTCCCAATCTAGAAGCTTCGTCAGTGGATCCCCCATAGTACAAACTGATATTCAAGACCCGATTCTCTAAAGGATTATCGTATCGACTTGATATAATGAGATACGCGATGGGACTGCCGTGCCAACCAGGATTAAGGGAAACGTATTCACTTTGTTCGAATTTGACATAAAATCCTCTGTAATCGTTTAAAAAGATAGCCTCACCGCTCGCCTGAATCAGCCGAGTAGAATGGGTCTCTCTACCAGTCCACAACCTCACATAAGGTTGAAAAGCAAAAGTGACTTTACTAGGCAACTCCTCTTTATCGAACCGAAGAGTTAGAAGAGCGTTATTATTCCAATTACTGCATTTTGCGTTCAATAGTGAAAAAAGGAGTGCTTGGTCACAATATCCGTAATCTCTCAAGAGGTTTCGAAAAATTTCACCGTTTTTCACATCCAAGGCTCCAGACCACTGAAGGAATTTTGTCTCCACATCGGGAGTCGGCGTGGGGGATGTGGAACTAGGTGGAGACAAGATTCGGCTGGGGGTTTTATTGCAGGCGAGCAAAAAAAGAAAGAGCCCAGAACAAAGTACGAGACCTAATTTCCCGAATATAAAACTGAGTTTTTTTGTTTCCATCACTTTTTTCCATTTTGAGACATAATTCCCTTTTCTCGTCGGCTGTTTAAAAGGCAACGTTTAATCGGTTTGGATAATTCTCTGATATTTCAAGCTTTTTGAAAGAAATGAAGCTGGGGTAATGAAATAAAGCACATATTGTGCTATAATGAAACCCGTTATGGGGGCGTTATGGCTTCGACGTAGGTCATGAAGCTTCAGGAGCATGCAGAGGCGCATGAGGACCTCTTTAAAAATGTGCTTACTAAATAGTTGGCAACTCTCAAGTTGCATTTGTTGCCTAATTAAATAGGTAGCCGTTGACTGCATTTTTGACGATGGAATGTGGAAAGCGTCGATTCAGTCGTCTCGATTTTTCACTGTTTTACTAGGGTGGAAAATTTAAATCTACTGGTAAAAACCCGGCTTTTTTTTGTTGGTCAGGAAGAAGCTGGTGTATGAATACCAACTAAGCATGTAGCTTGCCTGAATGTGAAGGATATACGGACACGAGTTCGACTCTCGTCGCCTCCACCATTAATTCTTACCATTTGAAGTTAAGGCCAATTCCTATGTTGTCATCTTCAATGTGGTCATTTTGTTCATATCTAACACCAATGGACCAGTTGCGATTCAAGCTGAAGTTGATGCTAAGGCCGTATTCAAACTCAATTTCTTCAAAGCCACCTTGTATTCTAAATTCAGCCTCACTCTCCACGTATAGTCGTTTTGTAATTTGGATCATCTTCTCAACCATAAATAAAAAATCACCCGCTATATTTACATAGCCAATCAATTCAAAATTAAAAGGAGTGATATAGGATGCCCCAAGCATCGGTTTGAATTTTTGATCTCGCCATTCTAATCCTCCTAAAATACTAAGGTATCTGGACACATAATATTTGACGTAGATTTCATTTTCTATTTTTTTTGAGTTAAACTTGCTTATCTCACCTTCGGACTGAATCTCATAGCGTTCGCCGTTTAATCGAATGTTCCAAGTTGCGCCATTAGTAAACGCTCCAACTTGAATAGACGGATAGAATTTTGAACCGGCTTTAATGATTTGTCTTAAGCCCTTTTGTGTTTCTTTGGTTTCATCAGGTCGCTTGAAGTTTGTATATCTAATCACTCGGGTCATACCCGATTTCATGTGGTATAAATTGTGACAGTGAAAAAACCACTGTCCCGGTTCATTTGCTAAAAATTCTATTGTCACAGAATTCATCGGAGAAACATCAACCGTATGTTTTAAAGGGGCGAAGTTTCCTTGTCCATTCAGCAGGCGAAAGAAGTGTCCGTGAAGATGCATCGGATGATGCATCATCGTCGCATTTTGGAGGATGAATCGAATCACATGGCCTTGTTTAATATCAATGTAGGTATCTTCTGAGAGAGTTTTCCCGTTGAGCCACCAAACATAACGTTCCATATCTCCACCAAGAACAATTTTAAACTCCATTTCCGAGGTGTCCTTGGGAAAATGAGTAGATGTTTTGGCTTTTAGCTGCGAATATTTTAATGTCATATTCATTTCACTCATGCCACTATCGCGATCTTTGCCATGTCCTTTGCCATGACCACCACCGTGACCACTATGCAAGTCTCCACGATCACCACCATGACCATCATGAGCGTTCCCCATTTTGTAGAGATTGGCTTTGACTTTGTCAGGGGCGTATTCAATATGACCTTTTCCTAAAATGGCTGAAGCGTATCCGGTTATGTCTTGGGCCGTAGCTCTAAATTCAAAAGCTCTGTTGTCTGGAACGGTAAACAAAATATCATAAGTTTCGCCCATACCCATGAGAATTTCTTTTGTCATCACAGGCTGAACATCCATTCCATCTGCTGAAATCACTTTAAAATGTTGCCTTCCTAAATTTATATAAAAATAACTAGAGGCTCCGGCATTAATAATACGGATCCTAACTTTATTACCTTGACGCAAGTTCGGTAATACTTTGTTGTTTTTTATGTTTCCATTAATTAAAAAAGCATCATAGCCAATGTCGCCAAAATCCATCCCGTCCATTCGATTCCATTGATTCTTTAGATAATCACTCAGGGAGTCTTTACTGATCGCATCGGCAATGGATGCAATGGTATTTTTTTTCCATGCGTAAGCATGACCATCTCGTTTTAAGCGAGCAAAAACTGCTTGAGGATGTTCGTTAATCCAGTCACTCAGAACCATCACCAACTCGTGATCAACTTGTATAGGATTCACTTTTGGTTCAATGACAATAGCACCGTAAACTCCTCGTTGTTCCTGAAGATTTGTGTGAGAATGGTACCAGTAGGTGCCACTTTGTCTGAGGCGGAATCGATAAGTGAATGTCTTACCGGGTTTAATAGGAGGGGTATTTAGATAAGGCACACCATCCATGTTCCAAGGAATCAAAATCCCGTGCCAATGTACTGACGTTTCCTCGTTAGTGGAGTTAGTCACATTGATAACAGCCTCCTCACCTTCCATAAATCTTAGTGTGGGAGCTGGAATCCTGCCATTTACGGTGAGAGCGAAGTCCACATTTTCACCAGTCTTATTGACTGTTTCTTTCTTTATTTCAAGATCGTAGACTCTTTTAGCTGCCAGTGTTGTATTCGAAAAAAGAACAAGAAAAGCAAAGACAAAAAAAGAGCTCTCTAATTTTTTTATCATATTCATGATATGTCATCCATTACCGTTTATACCAAAACCTAGGGATTCTAAGTATTCTTACTTATCAAAATTTTTAATTGAAAATTATAGTGACTATGAGAGATTGACGCAATGGGCAAGGTGTTTGCTGGAGAATAGAAACACATAAAGAAATATTTCTTGGTATTTAAAGAATTTTTTTGTGAAAGTGGTGAATTCGAAATCTACTTCTGAAATGAGTTCTAACTTTTTTGTAAAGACACCACCAAATAAAGCAGATCTAACAGTTGGGATGACTGTATCCACTAGCTTTTTAAATTGTTTGGCATGCTATCATTATAGTTGAAAGATAAATATAGATAGATTATACATTATGATAGCATGCGGTGAATAAACAACAAGAAATTGTTCGTCTTTTTGAATTGTCTTTGAATACTGTGGTAAAATAGAGCTGAGGGTAAATAAAAAACCCAATAGAAACATTAACCAAAATTGCCAACACGCTTGATGTGAAAGTTGATGATTTACTTTATTGATTTATGCAAGAAATTATAACACAAAAAAATACACGAGATACCACTCAAGCACAGAAGTCGTCTTATTACTTCAAGCACGACGATATTTTCATCTACAAAGACAACATTTTGAAAATAGCTGACATTCCAAAATCGTCCGTTGATCTCATTATTACATCACCACCCTACAATGTAGATGTTCACTACAATTCTCACAAGGACGATTTATCCTATGGCGGGTATTTGGAGTTTACCAAAAAATGGCTCAAAAAATGTTATGACCTTGCAAGAGCTGATGGACGATTTTGTTTGAATATTCCTCTTGATAAAAATAAGGGTGGCCAACAAGCAGTCTGCGCTGACATTACAAATATTGCCCGAAAGGTTGGTTGGAATTATCACTCAACAATTATTTGGAATGAGGGTAATATTTCGCGTAGGACTGCTTGGGGTTCTTGGATGTCCGCCTCTGCTCCTTATGTAATCGCTCCTGTTGAAGTAATTTTAGTTTTGTATAAGAAAAGCTGGAAAAAGAATAATGGACGAAAGAAAAACGACATAACAAAACAAGAATTTATGGATTGGACGAATGGAGTATGGACATTCAATGGCCAAAGCAAGAAGGGAGCGGGTGGACATCCTGCTGCTTTTCCGATTGAGCTTCCAAGAAGGTGCATAAAACTATTTAGCTTTGTTGGTGATACAGTCCTTGATCCGTTTCTCGGAAGTGGTTCAACACTTATTGCCGCAAGCTTGCACAAACGAAAGGGAATTGGAGTTGATATTGATAAGGGCTATTGCGATATAGCCATTAATCGTTTACAACAAGAAGCAGAAATCGAGCAAGCTAGTTTATTCTAAATATATGGCAAAGAAAAAAAATAACAAAAGATCACAGACACAGCTCGATTTACTCATGGAATTTTTCAAAAAAAATCCCAACCGGAATATTTCTCACCCAACAATTGTAGATTGGGCAATGAAGGAATGGAAAAAACGAACAAGAAAAGTTTTTAGAGACCCTGATAGAGGTATTCGCCGTCTTCATCAAGAGGGGTGTTTGATAAAGATAAAAAAAGGCGTTTATCTCTATAACCCTAACAAAGTGAAGCAGAGAAATCTGGAGAATTTTTCTACCACACAAAAAACAAAGATTTTGGAGCGCGACGGTTATAAATGCGTGATTTGCGGACTAGACAAAAAAAACGGTATAGAGCTTCATGTTGATCATATTAAGGCAAAAGATCTTGGCGGGAAGGCAACAATATATAACGGACAAACACTTTGTGCACAACACAATTTTTTAAAGAAAAATCTAAAGCAAACTGAAACTGGAAAGAAAATGTTTATTCGCCTTTACAATCTTGCGAAGAAAAAGAAAAACCAAACACTTCAAGATTTTTGCACCGATATCTTGCAGACTTATGAAGACCACGATATAAATGGGCATATTGAGTGGAAGGAATAATTTTATGAATTTAAAGAAATTCAAAATCAAAAACTATAAATCAATCATTGATAGCGGTGACTGTTATCTTAATGACACAATTTCTATTTTCGCTGGTAAAAATGAATCAGGTAAAACTTCAATTCTTGAAGCATTGGAGGATTTTGATACTGAAAAAAATATAAGAGAAGAAGCAAAGTCTATTCAATCACCTGATAAAAAACCTGAAATTTCCGTAACCTTTACTCTTAAAAAAGACATGGCGAAAAAAATTCTGAAAGAAATAGAAAGTCCGGTAGAGGTAACTAAAAACATTGACCTTGAGGTTATAAAAATTTTTCCAGACCGATACTCTTTCAGGGAAAATACCCTAGAGAATGAAATTTTTGATAGCGAGAAGATAGAGAAAGTTCAAAAATCTATCGAGGACAAGTGGAATGAAGTAAAGAAGATCAGGGAAGAAAATACAGTGTTGGGAGGAGAGTTATTTGATTTTGATTTTTCTAATTTTGCTAATTCCAAGAACCTTTTTATAGAGTTCAAAAATACTGTAACTCCAAACATCCAAAGTATTGTTGATGAAAAGATACACAATAATTTTCTGAAATTATTTTCTGAAATAGAATTAAAGATAAATAATCTGGAAAATTTTTTTACCACCAAGGAAAAATTTCTTGAGTCCTTAAAGAAACGCATACCAAAATTTATTCTGTTTAAGTCCTTTGAGAATATTTTTCCTGACAAAATACTACTTGCTGAACTAGAGGAAAACGAATGGATTAAAGATTTGTCAGTGATTAGCGATTTAAAGCCTGACATAATAAAAAGTGCTGATGACAGAGATAAAAAAAAACACAAAGTCGATATAAACATCAAGCTCAATAAGGATTATAAAAAATTTTGGAGTCAGGATGATTCAATTTTGAGTGTCGACTGGGATTCTGAACATCTGTACGTTTGGATACAAGAAGATGATCAACCCTACGAACTACGATTGAGGAGCAAAGGTCGTCAATGGCATTTGTCTTTTTATATCAAAATTTCTGCACGAGCAAATGAGAATGTATCGAATATAATTCTGATTGACGAACCTGGGCTTTTTTTACACGCAAAAGCACAAAAAAATATTTTGGAAAAATTAGAAGATTCAGCAAAAAAAGCTCAGTTAATTTTTTCCACCCATTCTCCGTATCTTTTAGAGGCCGACAAACTGAACCGGATTCGTCTTATACATAAGGACAAGATTAAAGGCACAACAATAGAAAATAAAGTTCACGCTTTAGCTGATAAAGAGACACTTACTCCAATCCTGACTGCAATCGGACTTGAATTGAATGCGGGAATATCAGAATTGAATAAAGTGAATAATGTTGTAGTTGAAGGCCCTTCAGATGTATATTATCTCAATGCCTTCAAAAAATTACTTAATAATGAAAACAATGTGAACTTTATTTTCGGCGGTGGAGCTGGGAATATGTCGATTATCGGTACAATTTTGCATGGTTGGGGCGCAAAAGTTGTTTATCTCTATGACAATGATCAAGGTGAAAAAGACGGCAAGAAAAATCTTAAAGATAATTGGTTAGTAACAAAGGATTTAATTCTTTCTATTTCTGATAATAAGAAGAAAGAGAGTATTGAGGACATCTTCTCGTCATCTGATTTTAGAAAATTTGTGCTGCCCAGAAATGCGAGCAAAACTTATTCTGAATCTAATTCGGAATATGTGAAAAAGGAGAGTATAGATAAAGTTTTGCTCGCAAAAAAATTTTTAGAAGCTTGCCAAAGTGGAGATTCAATCAAATTAGACGAAACGACTAAGGAAATTATAACCAAGCTGTTTGAAAAAATAGAAGACAAGTTGAAAAGTATAAAAGATAAGTTTTAGCTCTGCAAAAAATTCTTTCCGCCAAGCGAGTTCGACTCTTGTGCCTCCACCTTCCCATCTAAGACTTACGAGAAACACCCATCTTGAATGGTTAGAGTCAAAAGTTATTAGTCACACAATATTAAAGAAAGACATAAAGAGTTTATATGAGCCATAATGACCAAATTGCTACAATTTTAAGAGAGAGTGGAGGGGGTTTATTATCCAATGAAATCAGTAAAAAATTAATTGATGAATTTAAAATGAGTCGTACATCAGCTTTAAGGGCTGTTTCTAGGGCCAAGGATCCTGTTCAGAAGGTAGAGCAAATTAACTTCAGTAATAATAAAAAGTTTTACTATATTGGTAAGTTCAGTAAAGTAAAGGGCAAATTCCATAAATATTGTAATAAAGAGAAGATTGCCGAAAGTTATATTTTAAATGCAATGAGATATAGAGGGGGGGGGATGTTGATGAAAAATACTTAGCTATTTATTCAGGGTTACCTTTGAAAAAAATTTCTAAACAGAAAACATTTACGGAGGCATTAGATAACTTACTTTCTATAAAGTTAATAAAACGTGAAAACACTGAAAATAGTGTAAGATATATTTTGTATAATGCAGAGTCTTTTACTGATAAAAATAGTCAAAATTATGAATTTCTTGAAGATATAATTTTAAAAGAAATAAAAAAGTTTTTTGTTAAAATGAATTTTATCTCTACTGGTCTTGAAAAAAATATTTTAAGGAGTAAAGAAAAAATTCCTCAATTTGGACATATTCCTTGGAGTATGATAGCTCCTTGTTATTTAAGCCCTTTGCGAACTAGTCAAAGAGAGCATGGTTGGTTAGTTTGTGAAATTTTCATACATAAAAAATTAAATAAAGATAATACTTTGCCATTGGTAAGAAAGTATAAAACTATTGTAAGTCAAAAGAATAAGCAAGGTGTTCAGAAAATTTTACCGATTATTATTTTTAGAAACATGCAGAGAGATATATTAATGAATCTTAGACATTTAGGTTTTGTAACAATATCTTTGGCTTCGTTTCAGCTAAGTTCTTTATTATCTGGATTGAATAAGCTCCTTCATTTGGCCTTTCTTAAGAAAAAAAATAACTTTGATATGGCAGATCTGAAAAATTTAGTGAAAGATTTGCTTGATAATATTGTAAGTAAAGAGAGCAGAATTGGTAATCTTCAAGGTTATATATTTGAAGTTTTAGTATTTTTTTTATATATGAAACTTAATATAAACAATACTATCCCGGTTAAACATAATAAGATATTAAAATGGAGAGATGAAAGTTCTTATACTCATCAAGCAGAAATTGATATTTATGTTGAGACAAACACTTCCATTACTTTAATAGAATGTAAAAGCTGGAAAACCTATTCAGATGAAAAAGTTAAAAAATGGGTTGATAATAAAATGTGCAAATTTCTAAATTGGTCAAAGAAACCAGAAATTACAAAGAAGGTAGAGGTTATTTGCATTTTAGCTAATGCAAAGGCAGAGAGTTTGCAGAAATATAATTCTAAGTTTCAAAAGGAATACCCATTACTTAAATTTGAAAATATAGATAGTGTAATTAATTTATCAAATGTTTTTCCAAAAAAAGAATTACGAAATAACTTCAAATATTTTAGACAGGCTATTTTTCTAAATGGACCAAGGGGAGACAAAAAAAGAGCTCTCTAATTTTTTTATCATATTCATGATATGTCATCCATTACCGTTTATACCAAAACCTAGGGATTCTAAGTATTCTTACTTATCAAAATTTTTAATTGAAAATTATAGTGACTATGAGAGATTGACGCAATGGGCAAGGTGTTTGCTGGAGAATAGAAATTGGGGCAGTGGACCTTTAGATCAAAGCCAAGACGGAAATACAAGCGTAGAGGAACAATTTGTCATCACTTTCTTGCCGAGCTATCAAATAGAAATGAGAGCCTTTGGACGTTTCATTGATAAAGCGAGAAATTTTCAATCCAATTTTGAATTACCTACACCGATTCGTTTTCAAACCACTTCCCAGCCAAGGATTAAGATTTTTAGAAAGTGGGCTGGGTGAACTAGCCATTTGCCAAAGAGTAGACGGTAAATGTTTAACATAAAAAACCAAGGATATAAAAGATGTACTTTCTCGTGTGGATGTAAAAAAAGAAAAATTTTTACAAGTGAATTTCTCAGATGGAAAAAAAGTTATACTCACCGATTCATTGATTGGGTTTAAACCAGCTAGTGATTCTGATTTGCATTCAGAAGGTCGCAGGTTCGATCCCCCTTGTCACCTTCACAATTGTGTAATGAATCGGGTTGAATGATGGGTTCATAGAGGGCTGTTATTCAGTGAGACCGACTCAACAACTTCGTTCAAAAACGAATCTTGTTTTTTTTGAAAATACATCAAAATTCACTCTTGACGACATACCTTTATGGAGCTTTGACGGTTCTTCGACTTATCAAGCGGTGGGGGACTATTCAGATCTCACCATTAAGCCTTTTGTAAATTTTCTCAAAATAGTCCTTTAGTTTTGGCTAAAAAATCCGATCCTCTCTCTCCTACAGGGATCTTATGAAATTATTTACATTTATTCTTCTTCTTTTCTCTTATTCTCTATGGGGTAATGACAACTTTTTAAACAGACCTACTAAAAATGGCAAAATAACAGAAATTGTAAATTTTATCACACAAGATATGAATGGATATCCTCAGTGTGATAGTCCTTCGCAAAGATATAAGATGGTCGTCGCCTTATTAGACTCAGAAGTGAAACCTAGAGATATTCAAATGAGGACAATTGCTCTCTTTAGAGCCTTAGAAAACTTTGACGAACAAAGAGCCTTATTGTTGGTAAAAAAAGGGGTCAATGTAAATGCTAGGAACGAAAAGGGCCAAGCTCCTTTACATTTAGCATTACAATTGTTGTTTTCAGAAACAGCAGCACTATTAATAAAAAAAGGGGCCAGTGTAAAAACTATGGACGAAAACGGCAACACTCCTCTACATGTTGATACAATGTGGCCAAACCAAAAATTAATGTCGTTATTGTTAATACAAGAAGGGGCTGATATAAATGCTAAAAATAAATATGGTGAAACTCCTCTACATAATATGATTGTCTTCGGGAGAACTGAAATCGCAAAATTACTAATAGAAAAAGGGGCTGATGTAAATGCTAAAAATAACCATAGCGAAACTCCTTTATTTGGAGCAATTATTACAAATCAAATTGGAATGACAAAATTACTAATAGAAAATGGTGCTAATATAAAGTCTAGGGATAAAAACAGGTGGACGGCTCTACATTGGGCTACATGGGGGAATAAAAAAAAAGAAATAATCTCACTATTAGTAAAAAAGGGAGCCGATGTGAATGCTAAGAATAAATACGGCAACACTCCTTTGCAGTTAGTTTTGCCCTTTAGAAAGAGGAAAAAAATAGCTTTATTACTCAAAAAAGGAGCCGATGTGAATGCTAAGAATAAATACGGCAACACTCCTTTGCAGTTAGTTTTGCCCTTTAGAAAGAGGAAAAAAATAGCTTTATTACTCAAAAAAGGAGCCGATCAAGAAGATGAGAACGATCATGACGAGATTCAAAAATCAGATTCAAACACTTCCTTACTATTTTCACATTAATGCAAAATTTACAGTACGTAATAAAATTTTTAAAATTTGATTTCAGTGAACCAAACAAGATAAAGCTTCAATTTTACTAATCAACTATTTATTTTCTTTCATCCAGTTAAGTTCTACTTAGCATCGAATTATTTTCCATAAATCAGCCCTTTTAAAGTATTGAAACAAAAGACTTCTTATTCTAGCTGAAAATTTTTTAACAAACATTCTTTTATCGAAGCGAGCTTTAAACTCTACGGAAATATCAATATATTTGATGATCTCATTCATTTTTCTAAGCACTTTAATATCTGACATAGGAACTTTTCGAGAAAGTGATTGTAGTATAAAAACTGTTTTCCTTTTCAAATAAGATTCATCACTTTCAAAGAAGAAGACAGCTCATCCCACAACAAGCACACAAACAAAAACAATCATTATTTTTTTCTGAAACATTAATTGAGAATTTTAGCACATGTTATATGTTTCAAAATGATTATGAAGCTTATTGGACATTTTTAGACCTCCAAAAAAACGGAGATCAAAATCCTTTACTACCAAATATTATGAGAAATATTTTAGAACATTTTTTGCATTAAAAGAATCATCAGCAAAAGAAGAAAAAATAAAAAAACAAGATATAAAAACAATAATTCGAATCAACTGGTAAAACATAAGTTGATTTTCCCTCTTTGTACGTTTTGCAATATTTTTTATTGGCTTAGAATATAAGATCTATAATTAAAATATGATTTTCATCCTGTGAAAATCATAGAATCACCAAAAATCCAAATAAAGTATGTATATTTTTCAAAGACCAGATAAAAAATGGTAGGGGCTGAAGGACTCGAACCTTCGATCCTCCCTCGGAGTGAGAGTCGCTAACACTCTTCTGGTTTGCTCAATCAAATTTAAACTCACAATGGCTGAAGAAGGATTAATGACATACTTGTCCTCAATAAAATCTCCTAAATGAGAATCATCCTCCTCACCCACCGGCATTTCCATTTTTTTAGCAATCTCGTTGGGAGTCGGTTCCATTGGTTCTTTAGATAATCACTCAAGGAGTCTTTACTGATCGCATCGGCAATGGATGCAATGGTATTTTTTTTCCATGCGTAAGCATGACCATCTCGTTTTAAGCGAGCAAAAACTGCTTGAGGATGTTCGTTAATCCAGTCACTCAGAACCATCACCAACTCGTGATCAACTTGTATAGGATTCACTTTTGGTTCAATGACAATAGCACCGTAAACTCCTCGTTGTTCCTGAAGATTTGTGTGAGAATGGTACTAGGGTGAGAGCGAAGCCCACATTTTCACCAGTCTTATTGACTGTTTCTTTCTTTATTTCAAGATCGTAGACTCTTTTAGCTGCCAGTGTTGTATTCGAAAAAAGAACAAGAAAAGCAAAGACAAAAAAAGAGCTCTCTAATTTTTTTATCATATTCATGATATGTCATCCATTATCATTTATACCAAGGCTTGAGGATTCTAAGTATTCTTAATTATTTTTTTTGCTAAATAAGGGTGCCATAGAATGTGGAGACAAAAGCTCGTAATGAAACCCATCAAAATCCTTGGAGCGGGCTGTATGAAAAATTTCCTCCAAAGAGAATCCCAAAAAACGACCGGCAGACACAGGAGAGGGGTCAATGGAAAAATACAATCTTCTTCCTCGTTCAGGAGAATCATGAAGAAGCATAGTTTGTATGGTTTTTAGTCGTAAAATATCCACGTCGTTATTATTTTCTTTTTTGCGCGAATACCGGTATCCCATAATGTGAAACAATCGTTTTAAATCAAAAAGAGGGGCATTGAGATTTTCCATAGCAATTCGGTATCGTGCTTTTGAGTTCCTGAGACCCGAAAAAGACATGATCTCAAGTTCCTTTAGTTGAGCTCCGCTGAGGTGATTGGTTTGAGCAAATGAAGAATCTTCGATCTTCCTAACATGAAAAAAATTTTTTGAAACTTCTACAGCTCGAATGGTCTTCTCCTCCAAAGAGCCTATGACAAAAGTCCACACTGGACCGGGGCGATATTGTTTTAAGAAAGCGATTGCCTCTTCTATGGTAGAAGCTGTTTGCAAAAGCTTATCTCCAATAAGAAGTGTGGGAATTCCACTAAATGTCATCTGGTTTGTTGTGTTCTCATGCAGAGCTAAGAATATGCCTTTTTCGTTGATGCCCGTGATCCCTCCGAAAAACACTCCATGAGATCCCAAAGCGAGATAGGAAAGTACATTTTCTTCTGGTTCACTGAGATGCACAGTCATCATAGGGTAGTGATCCCAAACTCCTAATGCTTCAAAATCCAAATTGCGACCATAGAAGAACTCATTGTCCGAAATTTTTGCAACACTTGTACATCCAAAACTCATGATCTCATTCTTAGGAAGCTCACTTTTTATCGACTTAATATACACATTGATGTCTGGAATGCTGATCGCTCGCATGATGGCACCTGAGTCCAGTTCGTAAAGCTCTGATAGACGATAGACGGGCCAATCCACCCAATCGTCAGGAGTGTTGTTTCGAAGATACATAGAGACAAGGTCGTGAATTCGATCAATGCTCCAACTGATAGCACTATGTTCAATCTTATTTGTAATTCGCCCAGAAAAATATTCGACAAGTTCAGGACTGAGAAAATCAGAACGGTAAAAACTAGCTGCAGCTTCCACTCTTTGTTGCAGATTCCCTCTCAATACCAAAACAGCCACATTGGAGCTTGCACATTGAAACAAAGTGGAGCTTGCAGCCACCATCACAGGCCTGCACTTCCCTTGAGCCTCCAGCAAAAAAGGAAAAATCAATAGATGAATCAAGAAAAAATGGACGCTAAAACGCACAAGACCTTGAACATAGCACAGTCTGTTATACGGTTCATCATACATAGCTGAGGAACCGACCACTTTTTTTAAGAAAAAACTGCATTTTTAACTCCTCTAAACTGAAGATCTTGATTTATAATCATGAGGAAGTGCTTGGAGTGCTAGGATTCTGAGCTCTTTTATAGAAACAATGAACGAGGATGAGAAAACATTGAAAGATCCTTTGAAGCTGGCGGGTTGTTTTTTTGTGAACGCCATTGTTTTGGGAATAATCACTGGGTGCGGATTGCAACAACAAGCCCCTTCTGCGATAAGCAGTGAATCTCTTTCTGCTGGAATACAAATTGAAATTGGGCCTCAAGTAAATGGACAATACGTCCCTCCACAAATTTTCTTAGGTGCTCCTACCACAACAAGCCAATCCATTTGCCGAAGAGGTCTCCCCTCCGATAAAGCCTATGGACTGGATCCAGAAGAAATAATAGATGATTCCGACACTTCTTCAACTGAATCTGATAACACTACTGAGACTGAATCTGATAACACTACTGAGACTACAAATGATAGCGATCAACAAGTCGACAGAAACCAATTTGGAACCACAACAGTTGGAGATAATTGGTTTAGAGCAGGACTTCAGTTTGCAAACAGCACGGATTATTTTTTTGTCATAACTGAAGTGACCTTTGAAATATCTGCCAATTGGGGAACAGAGAGGCTATCCTCTTCTCCCATAACAATTGATTCTGGTTATTGTGGTGGGATGGATGGCTTTTTATACATTGTTCCACCAAAGGTGCGTTTGCCTTATCAACCGAATAGAAGAAATGATTTGAACAACTTGACTCTTTTTGTCGCTGGAGTCCCCATTCCCACCTCCCCCATTCAAGATCCACAATCTCAGGGAGAGGGAGGAGGTCTTGCCGCCGATGCGAATCAAGCGGGAGGAACAACGCAAGGCCGGCAAAATGGAGGATCCACAGATAACGAAATATTTGAGTTGGACAACCTGCCTGTTTACCGAGTACAGGTCCGTGTGTTTGGCCACTTCATTAACAAACAAAGAGACTTTATAGCTAACTTTTTGCATGCTCGCGCACGCACTAGCCCTGTTGTTTTCAGTACAGCTTTTACATTCTAATAGGATGGTTGTCTAGTTCAGCCCTTTCGACGAGTGTCCCTTGGTCTAAAGACTTTGTCTCTTTTAGAGACAGTCCTAATAAATCAATACTTTTTTTATTTTGATCTGCTTTTCATTTTTTTAAGTCGCATTTGTTTTCGGTCGAAGAGTCTAAAGAACGAGGTAACCAAAGGTCAAAATTAGAGGAGCAAAAAGTTGAAAGAACAGAAACAAAACCCCACTTCTCCATTGGTACAGTCTATTGTAGATTTTGTATCTCAATGCCGAGGGCTAATATTGCTAGAAAGCGGGACAGGGGAACTAGCTATTTGTCAAAGAGTGGATGGAAAATCTTTGATACTAAAAACAAAGAATATAAAAGATGTGCTTTCTCGTGTAGACACCAAAAAGGAAAATTTTTTGCAGGTAAATTTTTTGGATGGGAAAAAAGTTATTCTGACTGATTCTCTGATTGGATTTAAACCGGCCAACTACTCCGACCTAGATATGAATCGCTTGCCAAAGGTGGTTACTACACCGGACTTAATTAGTTTCATTGAGGTGCTTGAAGACTCTTTGTATGACACAGAAGTGAGTATGGATGAGATTGAAGATGTGAGGCAGTATTTTGATTCTGTTTTGATGGGAGCGGAAGCCATTGGCTTTAATTTAATTTGCGAGCGAATTTGGATCACTCGGCTGTTGAATCAACAAATATCTATCGGGCACGCTTGATTGCTTTGTTTTTTCGCAAAGGAAAACAACTATCCATCTACAAACAAAAGCCTAGATTGACTCCTCATAACATTCAAATTAGATTGTTGAAAAATCACAAGAAGTGTAGGGGGTGTAGCTCAGCTGGGAGAGCATCTGATTTGCATTCAGAAGGTCGCAGGTTCGATCCCTGTCACCTCCACCATATAATATCGAAGGATAAGGATGTGGATTTAGTTATCAGATGTTTTACAACAAAGTACGCTGATTTTTCAGGGAGAGCTGGGAGAGATGAGTACTGGCTATTTGTTTTAGCTGTTTTTATTGGTTCCATCTTTATATCTTTTTTTGAAGTAGAGATTGGATTTTTAAGCATTATATATTTTTTGATTACCTTTATTCCTCAAACAGCTGTTTTTTCTAGAAGACTACATGATACAGGTAGAAGCGGTCAGTGGTATTTCCTTAATTTATTACCTTTTTTTGGCCAGTTAGTTCTTATTTTTTTTCTATGCCAAAAAGGAATTGAAGGGGATAACAAATATGGACTCCCCCCTTCAAGCAAAGAGTCAAAAAAAGAAATAAGAGGAATGAAACTTTGAAGCTCAATCCTAGGATATACAGCTTTTATCAATCAAAAATATTTTAGTCGGCAAGTTTAGGGAACAATCTTTAGAAGCCACATGAAAATCTATAGTTTCGTCACTCACTTAACAAAAAAAACTATCAACCAGTAATTGTATGAATTAAGCGACTGGCTACCGCGTAAGGATCGGCGTTAGCTCCCGGTCTTCTATCTTCAAAGTAACCGCAGCCTTTTTGCTTCACATGAGCTGGGATTCTGATTGAAGCTCCTCTATGTGAGACTCCTGATTTAAACTCATCGATCGAACAGGTTTCATGTTGTCCCGTCAAACGTTTTTCTAAGTTCTCTCCATACACCATAATATGTTCCTTATGAGTTTTGGATAAAAGCCTGATTGCCTTTTCAATTTCCCTCATTCCTGTTTCTGAGTTTCTCATTCGCCCAGTCGAAAAATTTGTGTGTAGGCCTGCTCCATTCCAATCCCCTGCAATGGGTTTATTGTCTAAGGAAACTTTCACTCCATAGTTTTCAGCTATTCGGTAAAGAAACCACCTCGCCATCCACAGATGATCTGCCGAGGTCAAAGGGTCTGGCACTTCTGTCTCCTGATCTCTAAATCCAATCTGAAACTCCCACTGTGCTGGCATCACCTCCGCATTGATTCCATATAAATAAAGCCCAGCCTTTTGACACACTCTCATGTGCTCTTCCACGATATCTCTTCCAAATACTTTCTCCGCTCCCACTCCACAGTAATAAGGTCCTTGGGGTTTTGGAGTTTTCTCCTTTGGCCATCCCATTGGTCGATCATCTTTGAAAAAAGTGTACTCTTGTTCAAAACCAATCCAGATTTCTTCTTTTTTTGCTCCCTTCGCCAGAAGTTCTCTCAAGAGAGCTCTTTGGTTACTCGAATGAGCTTTTCCGTTCGCCTGAAACACCTCGCACATCACAACATAAGCGACTCCCTCTCCACGTAAAACATCCTTGCAAAAAGCCACGGGCCTAAGAATGAGATCTGAATGCTCTCCCGTTGCTTGGTAGGTGGAAGAACCATCAAAACCCCAATCTGGAAAGAAATTTATATTGATGGCCTGCCCTTCTATATGAGGCAAAAGCCGTGTCTTTGATCGCAATTCCTGTGTGGGTTGGTGTCCATCTAACCATAGATATTCTGTGTAAACAATCCGTCTCCTAGACATGGCGAAAGATCCTTTCTTTTTGAATGCTATCTTTGAACACCCTTCAAATAATAAATAAAAAATTCAATGTAAATAAAAGAAAAAAGAAATTTTATTTTTTAAGTATTTACTAGCTCTCTAAAGCTGATTTATGTATTCTGAGCTTTCCCTCTTGTTTCCCTTTCAACCCATCTACAACTAAACAAAGAAAATTTGCATGATTTTCAGAAATCGGTCTTGTCTTTTAGTTGCGAATCCATCCACGAAAGAAAATCTCTTGTTCCATTGGAAAAAGGAAGAAAAACCAAGCAAGGACAATCGTAACTGTGATTTTCCTTTATCAGAGAGCATAAATCTTCAAATAAATCCTCCCGAGTCTTGATGATGAGAATCACCTCAGCGTCTTCTCTTTCCTCTCCCTTCCAAGAATAAAAAGATAACACAGAGGGGAAAATATTAACGCAAGCGGCTAACTTTTTGTTCAGACAAATTTTTGCAAGTTTTTTGGCTTCTTCAAGATGAGAGGCTGTCACATATAAAAAACCGTGCTGATTCATAGTAAGTGGATACTTTGTTTTACCTGATTGATATTTTATGGGTTTTTTTTATCACTTGCCCATTGTTCTTTTTTTCAGTTCCCATTGATCCAAAGCGAACTGTCTCATGTCTGCCACGGGATCAAACTCGTCTACGATTTCAACACCCAAAAGAGTTTCGATAGCATCTTCTAAAGTCACAAGACCCGTCAAGCCACCATAAGAATCCACTACTATAAACACATGCTCTTTTCTTTTAATAAACTGATCCAAAACGGCGGCCACAGAAATTTTCTCTGGAACGGAGTGAATGGGTGTCATGTAATCTCCCAAGGGAATATCGAAAAGATCATGAGCGTGAGCTTCCAAAATTTTATAACGATGAATAAAGCCCTCTATTTGGTCCAAACTCCCTTCGTAGAGAGGGACACGAGAAAATCGAATGGGTTGGTATTTATGCATGACCTCTTTGATTTTCATTTTTTTCTCGAAAGCTAAAATCACCGCTCTGGGGGTCATGATTTCAGAGACTTTTAACGTGTCAAGCATGAGCAAGTTCTTAATTATTCGACTTTCTTTTTGTGCAATCGTCCCTTCACTAGCACCCATCTCAGCGGTAACAATCATATCTTCACGAGTGACAGAGACGACTTTTTTGCGAGACAAAAGACTGTAAAGTTTTTCTGAAAGCAAAACAAAAGGATAGGCGGCAACAATCAAACCCCTTACAACATAGACCACACTCGGAGCTAAGATTCTCCAGTGAGAAGCTCCCAGTGTTTTGGGTATGATTTCTGAGACAATTAAAATAACGAGGGTTAAGATCCCAGAGGCAAACGCCACATACGCACTTCCGTAAAGAACGTGAACTTGGGCCCCCACTCCCGTAGCCCCAACCGTGTTGGCAATCGTATTAAACGTCAAAATCGCTGACAAAGGACGATCCATCTGAGATTTTAGCGATTTGAGCAAAGGGCCATAAGGTTTTTTCTTTTTGATGGAAGCACGAATGTAAACAGAGTTTACGGAAAGCATCACAGCTTCCAACAAAGAACAAAAAAAGGACACCACTACTGCCAGAAAAAAATAAAGAATCAGTAGGTTCACCGATTCTCCTTTGATTCAAAACAAAAATTAGGTCTTTGAGGATTTTGCAACAAATTTTTTAATAGTAAAAACCTCAGCCACATAGAATTTTCGTAAAGGGAAAAAAATGGAATGGAAGGATTCGAATCCGGGTCATCATCGCCGAATTCCAAACTGCCAAGAGAATTTTCTAGATCAAAAGACGCCTTCATTAACTGATTTGGACTATAGCAGATTTTTATCTGGTTTTACACTATTTTCCTTATCCTCAGAAATACGGGTTCCCGTCACTCCTTTTTGGCCTTGGTATTTGCCTTTATAAGGGTTTGTGGTCTTTTGATCCATTTTATGGAACACGATTTGGCAGATTCTCCAACCCGAATCGAGGCGAATAGGCAAAGAATTAGCATTATAAAGTTCTAAAGTGAGCTGGCCTTTATAGCCCGGATCCACCAATCCCGCATTTTGAATAAAAAGCCCCATTCGACCAATGGAGCTACGACCTTCCACAAAGGCCGTCAAATCAGGAGGAATCTGAACGGTTTCGATTGTAGTGGCTAAAACAAAAGAATGAGAGGGTAATAAAAATTGATCTGTTTGAACAGATTGATATTTCGGTTCAGAACGAAAGTTTAAAATTTCACTATTCCAATGTTTAATAATAATAAACTCAAATCCCAATTTCAAATCCACAGAAGCTGACTGAATAGAGCCTTCGCTAAGTGGATCAATCTTTATTTCATTTTTTTTGATTCGATCTCGAATCCCTTCATCAGAGAGAATCATGCTCTTTTTTCCTTTTTTCGTTTTTCTTCATACATCTTGATCAGCTCTTCTTGCACGCTGGCTGGCACTTGAGAGTAACGGGCAAACTCCATCGTAAACTCTCCTTTCCCTTGGGTAGCTGAACGCAGCTCTGTGGAATAATCAAACATGGTAGCTAAGGGAACCTCTGCTTCAATGGTTACAAATTTTTGTTCTGATTGGCTATTTTTTATCATCCCTCTTCTTTGGTTGATCTGCCCAATCACATTGCCTTGGAATTCTTCTGGAGCCGCCACTTCCAGCTTCATGATGGGTTCCAAAATAACTGGCTTTGCTTTAATGAAATATTCACGAAATGTCGACATGGCACAGATTTTAAAGGCCAACTCACTGGAATCTACATCATGAAAAGCTCCGTCGGATAAAATGGCTTTCACACCAACGATGGGAAAACCAATCAGAGGACCTTTTTGCATTTGCTTTTGAAAACCCCGGTCAACAGCTGGGATGTATTCTTTTGGAATCCGGCCTCCCCTAACTTTACTGATGAATTCATAATTCTTGCCAGAACCTTCTGGAAGAGGGCCAAGAGTTCCCTGAACCCTTGCAAATTGTCCTGCTCCCCCGGTTTGCTTCTTGTGAGTGTAATCGTATTCCACTTCCCGAGTAATTGTTTCCCGATAAGCCACTTGGGGCTGTCCCGCTTGCACCTCGCAACTAAATTCTCTTTTCATTCTTTCGATATAAATATTTAAGTGTAATTCCCCCATCCCTGAAATGATCGTCTCACCAGATTCTCTATCACGATGCACCTGGAAGGTGGGGTCTTCCTTATGAAATTTCAACAAAGCTTTGTTGAAATTGCTGGTTGCATTGCGTTCTTTGGCTTGGATAGCTAAAGAAATCACCGGTTCTGGCACAAACATAGAAGTCATCGTGTATTGAATGTCTTTCGAACAAAAAGTGTCCCCTGAAGCACAATCAATTCCAAAAAAAGCGACAATGTCTCCTGCCTCTGCTTGCTCAACATCTTCCATCTCATCTGAGTGCATGTATACAATGCGAGGAACTTTTAGTTTTTGTCCTGTTCGTACATTATAAATAAAATCACCTTTGCACACTTTTCCTTGGTAAAGTCTCATATAGGTAAGTTGTCCAAAGCGTCCATCCTCTAATTTAAAGGCCAGACCCACAAAAGGTTTTTCGGGATCAGTTGATAAGATTATTTCCTTTTCTTTCTTGGATTGATCGAGGGCTCTATTTTCTATTTGGGAGGGATCTGGTAGATAATCCACCACCCCTGATAAAACACTTTGCACCCCTTTGTTTTTAAAGGCTGAGCCCATGAAAACAGGGGTGATCTCTAATGACAAAGTGGCTTTACGAATGGCATTTTTGATTAATTCCTCAGAGGGATCTTCTTCGTTTAGAAATTTTTCAGCCAAGCCATCATCAAAATCTGACAAAGATTCAATCATTTTTATTCGATATTCTTTTGCCTGTTTCATGAGTTGGCTTGGAATATCCTTAAGCACAGGATTTTCCCCTTCATCTCCTTCGAAATAAATCGCTTTCATTTGAATGAGATCCACAACGCCTTCGTGTGCAGACTCTAGGCCAATTGGAATTTGCATCAAAACTATGTTGTGATTCAATTTTTCTTTTAGCATTTCGGACACTCGAAATGGATTGGCTCCTGCCCTATCTAGCTTGTTAATGAAAGCGATGCGAGGAACATGGTAGCGACGCATTTGCCGATCCACTGTAATGGATTGGGATTGCACACCGGCCACTCCACATAGCACCAAGATCGCACCATCCAAGACTCTTAAAGCTCTTTCCACTTCGATCGTAAAATCCACATGCCCAGGGGTGTCAATAATATTGATCGCACAATCTTCCCATTGCACATTAGTTGCCGCGGATTTAATCGTAATTCCTCGTTCTTTTTCCAATTCCATGGAATCCATTTTGGCACCCACTCCGTCCTTGCCCCGGACGTCGTGAATCACGTGGATACGGCCTGTGTAATACAAAATCCTTTCCGTCAAGGTGGTTTTCCCTGAATCAATGTGTGCAGAGATTCCAATATTTCGTACTTTTTTAATATCCCATTTTCTACTCATTAGCCCAAATCCTCGTTATTTATTAAAGTGTTCGATTCTATCCTGCCCGGCAAATTCACCTTTTGTCCTCTTTTTGAATATAATCTTAAAGCCTGTCCTGAGGACTTCCTATGAGTCCACTATAAATATCACTTGTGAAACACGAGAAGCAAACAAAAAAATCTGATTGCCATAGCTCTTGAATCAAGGCTAGTAAAAAATCAAAACCCCGAAAAATAATTTGATAAAATGGAGCACTATGATCAAAATGGCTGACAATGATTCTTGAATCAAATCTTCAAAAATATTTTGGCTTAAAAAAGTTCAAAAAAACTCAAAAAGAAGTTGTATTAAGGCATACTTGAGCAACAAGACACGCTTTGTCATCATGCCCACAAAGAGGCCTGGGGGGTGGCCGAGTGGCTGACTGAAGACACACGCTTGGAAAGCGTGTAAATGGTCAAACATTTCGAGGGTTCGAATCCCTCTCCCTCCGCCACGATAAAGTGCATGATAAGAAAAAACAAAATAAATTAAATAAAAACAACAAGTTAACTTAAAATTAAATCGTGCAAATCATAAAGCTGATTGAAAAGAAGCCGAATCAACGAAACCATATACTTATTAGGCAATGGTAATCACCAGAAAAAACTTGTAATCCCAATCAAAAATAAAATAAGTTCTTACTATAAAAGGATTTTTCATTTTTATACTATGCTATGTATTATATACAATACCCTAAAATATAGATTACATTGCTATGCATAAAAAGGTAATAATGTTTCACTGAATTGATTTAAATTGGATGGAAGTCTTGTGAGGAGCCAATGTTTATCAATGTTCAAAAAATTAAGAATATATAAGCTTTCGTTATATGAACTAAGGGGGAAATGATATGAAAAATACAAATAAATACAAATTAATACTTGTGTTACTTGCCTTGGCTTTTGTCAGCCCTCAGCAGGTGATGGCAGCAGATATTCCAGATAGCCAACGTGAAAAATTTTCGGAGTCGGGAATACTTGCAATAAAAAGATGTCTTCGAGACGAAAATAGTCCTGTTGAAAAAATCTTTATAAGTAAAAATAAAAAAAATCCACTCGCGATTACAGTACAAAACGGCCCTGTTATGAGCGTGATGTTAGTAGGGAAATTTCGGACTATTACAATGACTAACATAAGGGAGGATACAGCACTAATATTAGATGGTTCTTCAATTGTTTCAGTTAATAAGTTAGAGTTAGATAGGTGCACTAAGAAAGTAAAAAAAGAAATTGAGGAAGATGAAAAGACAGATAAAACTGCATCGATGACTGATGATACAGATGAAGGTATATCGACTGAGGGTGATTTTGTTGACTTCCTCATTGAGACCTATTGGTAATTAAAAGCACTTGATGAGTATCATCACAATCTAAAAAGATTACATCAATCACAGCAAGCTATAAAAAAGTAGGAGATAAAATATCACCTAGAATCAACAAAAAATTAAAACTCCGAAAAATAATTTGATAGAATAGAGTGCTATAATCAGAATGGCTGACAATGACTCTTGAATCAAATCTTCAAAAATATTTTGGCTTAAAAAAGTTCAAAAAACCTCAAAAAGAAGTTGTATCAGGCATACTTGGGCAACAAGACACGCTTGTCATCATGCCCACAGGCTGGGGGAAAAGTCTCTGTTACCAACTTCCGGCTCTCATGCAAGAGGGTTTAACGATCGTGGTATCCCCTCTCATTGCCCTGATGAAAGATCAGGTGGATCGTTTGAAACAAAAAAACATCCCAGCCGAGGCCATTCACTCGGCCCTTTCGAAAAAAGAACGAACAGACATCATGAAAGCCTTCAGCAAAGGCTCTTATAAAATGCTCTATGTCACACCAGAGAGATTGCAAAAAAAAGATTTTATGGCTCTTTTAAAGAAACAAAAACTCAGTCTTTTGGTCGTGGATGAAGTCCACTGCATTTCTCAATGGGGACATGATTTCAGGCCTGATTACTCTCGATTGGGGGAAGTGAGACAAAGGCTTGGAAATCCTCTCACTCTAGCACTCACGGCAACAGCCAGTTTGCACACAAAAAAAGATATTTTTAAAATTCTTCATCTTTCTCCAGAAACAAAGATTTTTACATCCAGTGTGCAACGTCCAAATTTGTATTTGGCGGTCAAACACTTGGTTGGCTTTTCGAACAAATTGCCCATTGTGTACGAATTGATCGAAAAACACAAAACCGGTATTGTGTATTTTTCCTTAATCAAAACACTTGAAGAGACAGCCCAATATCTGGAACAACAAAAAATTCCATTCGTAAAATATCATTCTAAGATACCAGCTCAGATACGACACAAAAACCAATCTGCCTTTTTAAAAAATAAAGTGCCTCTTCTTTTGGCTACACCGGCTTTTGGTTTGGGTGTAGACAAACCAAACATTAGAATGGTTTTGCATTTTGAGATTCCGACCAGTCTTGAATCTTATTACCAAGAAGCGGGGAGAGCTGGAAGGGATGGCCAGCCAGCTTTTTGCTATCTTTTTTACGATGAAGACGATTTAAGCATTGGTATGAGTTTTATCAAGTGGGCCAATCCGAATTTGTCTTTCATTCAGCAGGTGTTTCGCATCCTCAAAAACAAAGCTGAGCAAGTGGCTTCTGAGGGAGTGGATTTTATCCGAGAACAGATGAATTTTTACAATTCAAATGATTTTCGGGTAGAAACAGCCATTAATTTATTGAAAAGATGGAACTATATAGTGGAAACAAACAAAGGTTTTAAGCTGATTGGAGAGTCTGAAGAGTGGCCAGAACCAGATTTACTGAAGCAAAAAGAAAGACACCAACTCATTCATTTACAAAAAATGCTTGAATATGCTAAAAGTTCTGATTGTCGAAAAAACATAATTGGTCTTTACTTCGAAGAGACCAGCATTAGTAACTGTGATTTTTGTGACAACTGCAAAACTTGATAAGGTCTTTTCTTAATGACAGCAAACACTTGTGAAATGGAATACATTTGGCTGGATGGTGCCAAACCCACTCAGCAACTTCGTTCAAAAACAAAGCTTGTCCCTCTTATAAAGCAAACACTTGTTGTGGATGACATCCCGCTATGGAGCTTTGATGGTTCTTCCACCTATCAGGCTGGGGGAGAAAATTCAGATCTCATTCTTAAGCCTGTGGCTTTTTGCAAAAACACTTTGAGAAGCGAAAACTCCTACATTGTCATGTGTGAAGTTTTTCAATCTGATGGAAGGACAGCTCATCCCACTAACCAAAGAGCTCTCTTAAGAGAACTTTTATCGAAGGGAGCAAAAAAAGAAGAAATCTGGATTGGTTTTGAACAAGAGTACACTTTTTTCAAAGATGATCGACCAATGGGATGGCCAAAGGAGAAAACTCCAAAACCCCAAGGACCTTATTACTGTGGAGTGGGTACAGACAGAGTATTTGGAAGAGATATCGTGGAAGAGCACATGAGAGTGTGTCAAAAGGCTGGGCTTTATTTATATGGAATCAATGCGGAAGTGATGCCAGCACAGTGGGAGTTTCAGATTGGTTATAGAGATTCCGAGGTTGAAATTTTGGATCCTTTGACTTCCACCGATCACCTGTGGATGGCTAGGTGGTTTCTTTACCGAGTAGCTGAAAACTATGGAGTGAGGGTGTCTTTAGATAATAAGCCTATTGAGGGAGATTGGAATGGAGCGGGCTTACACACCAACTTTTCAACGAAAGGGATGAGAGAACTAGGAACAGGGATCAAGAAGATCGAAGAGGCCATTAAATTTTTAGAAAAAACTCACAAGGAACATATTGCTGTCTATGGAGATGGTTTAGAAAAACGTTTGACTGGGAAACATGAAACTTGTGCTATTGATCAATTCAAATCGGGAGTGGCTAACAGAGCGGCTTCAATCAGGATTCCAGCGTACGTAAAACAAAAAGGCTGTGGGTATTTTGAGGACAGAAGACCAGGTGCCAACGCTGATCCCTATACGGTCACTAAAAGACTAATTAAAACAGTGTGTAATATTTAAATCTGTATTTTTTTGATGCATGGACAAATGCTCCCATAAGCCTTTTGTAAATTTTCTCAAAATAATCCTTTAGTTTTGGCTAAAAAATCTGATTTTCCTTTCTGTAGGGGCCTTATGAAATTATTTGCATTTATTTTTCTTCTTTTTTTCTCTTATTCTCTATGGAGTAAGGCCAACTCTTTTTTCGAACCTCCTAAAAATAACCAAACTAAAAACACTGTTCTACTATTTAAAGCCTTATCATTAGTAAAAAAAGGGGCCAAACTCCTTTGGATTTACTTTCCATCATTGGAGAGGGGAAAGAAACAGCTTTATTACTTAAAGCAGAAGCCGATAAAAAAGCTAAGAATAATCGTGACAAAACTCAATGATCAGACTTGGGCGATTTCTCACCATTATCACGAAAATAAAAAATTTATAGCAGGATAAGAAATTTTTAATTATTAATGAACTACTTTTTTGAAATTTGATTTCATTGAACCAAACAGGATAAAGCTTCGACTTTACTGATCAGCCATTTTTTTTCTTTAACCCAGTTGAGTTCTACTTGGCATTGAATTATTTTCTCATCCCATTTTAAAGAAAGAGGAAATAAAACCAGAGCTCTTTTTGGTTTTCCCTTGGAAATTATTTGAACTGTTAGCTGATCCTTTTTTACTTTTTCCAATCCCCTTAAACCGGCTTTTTTAAAGTATTGAAACAAAAGACCTCTTAGTTGAGCTAATGATTTTTTAACAAAAATCCTTTTATCGAAGCGAACTTTAAACTCTACGGAAATATCAATATGTTTGATTATTTCATTTGTTTTTCTAATCATTCCAATATCTGACATAGGAATTTTTAGAGAAAGTGATTCCACTATAAAGACTGTTTTCTTTTTCAAGTAAGATTCATCACTTTCAAAAAAGAAAAAGGCTCCCACTAAAATTAAAACGATCACCAACGCAATTTTTATATTTTTAGAAAACATCTCACTTAATATATACTTTAATTTTCAATATTTTTAAAAGGCTCATACCTAAAATAGATACTATTTCGTAACTTAATTAAAATTAATGCTCTATAATTTGATAAATAATGAAGTATTGTGTAATACGAACAAAAAAATAGTAGGGGCTGAAGGACTCGAACCTTCGATCCTCCGGTTATGAGCCGGATGCTTTAACCAACTAAGCTAAGCCCCCGCCCGTAAATCAATCATCTTCTCTCATGTACATCGTTGTATTATATCACAGATTCACTCGTCTGTATCATCGTCCGCCATGTCATTCCCGCCGCCACCTTCAGCATCTACAAAAGTCTTGAGCTTCACGGAACGACTAGGATGTCTAAGCTTACGAAGGGCCTTGGCTTCAATTTGACGTATGCGCTCACGAGTGACATTAAAATCTTGTCCCACCTCTTCTAAAGTGTGATCACTCTCCTCTCCAATTCCAAAACGCATCCGAAGCACACGCTCCTCCCTAGGAGTCAAAGTCGCCAATACTCTTCTTGTTTGTTCAATTAAATTCAAACTCACAATTGCCGAAGAAGGATTGATCACACCTTTATCTTCAATAAAGTCTCCCAAATGAGAATCATCTTCTTCACCCACCGGAGTCTCTAAACTGATTGGTTCTCTAGCAATTCGTAATACTTTTCTGACTTTATCCACCGGCATCTCCATTTTTTTTGCGATCTCCTCTGGAGTAGGCTCTCTTCCAAGTTCTTGGATCAAATAACGAGAAGTTCTCACCAACTTATTAATGGTCTCAATCATATGAACTGGAATACGAATGGTACGAGCTTGGTCGGCAATCGCTCTTGTAATCGCTTGACGAATCCACCAAGTAGCATAAGTAGAAAATTTGTAACCTCTGCGGTATTCAAACTTATCCACCGCCTTCATCAAACCCATGTTTCCTTCTTGAATGAGATCCAAAAATTGCAAACCACGATTGGTGTACTTCTTGGCAATAGAGACAACCAAACGTAAATTCGCTTTCACCAACTTAGATTTGGCTTTGTCGGCCTCTTTTTCTCCTTCCCAAATGGAAGTACAGGTTCTTTTTACCCAATTGTAATCCATCCATGTTTCCTTATACAAACGATCCAACCTTCTTTTGGCATCCACAGCAGATAAATAAAAATCCCGAAACGCTTGAAATTGTAAATTCTTTTCTTTCTCCACACGAATCATTTCTTTGTTGTTATCCATGGCAGACATATATGTTTGCTCCAATTCATCAAAATTTTTACAAAATGTTTTTTCCACAGATGAATCTACCCGCTTTTGCAACTCTTCCATTCGTTTCAGCAAATTATGAAACTTAATCACAATGCGATTGATGATTTTGCGATTGAAATTGATGTTTTTCATCTGTTTCATCAATTCTGCACTCAATTTGATAAGAACTGCCTCCGAACTGGCGGATTCTTTTGGATTGTCTTTGATATTCAAAAAATCTTTTTTGCTCTTTTTTTGGAATTTTTTTACATGATTAATCAGTTCAATAATTTTGTCCTCATACTCTTTTTCATTGTAACGATTTTCTTCATTTTCCAATCCTCGAAAAATAGATTTGACCTTCAAACGACCGCGACTTAAGTGATCTCCCAAGCGAGTCACCTCAACTGCCCCCATAGGGCATAGGAGAATGGCTCGGATGATTTCTCGTTCTCCTTTTTCAATTCGACGAGCGATTTCCACTTCTCCCTTTCGGTCTAGAAGAGAAACACTCCCCATCTTTCTCAAATACAAACGAACAGGATCATTGCTTCTATAAGATTTTAGATCATTTGCCTCTTCTTCTTCTTTTTCATTTGCTTCCGCAGAAAATAAATCTTCCTCCCCTGCTTTTGAAATCTTTCCATTCTTCAAACTGGAAGGATATTTTACCTCGATAGAGTGTTTTTCGAGGGAGAGCATCATTTGATCCAAGGTTTTTGCATCCGTGAGTTCAGAAGGAATCACTTCATTTAATTCCTCAATGTGTAAAACATTGCCTTTTTTATTCGCCATCTCGATGATTTTTTTTAGCTCTGTTTTCATCAAGGCCATTTGTTTTTCTTTGGTTTCTGAAACCACTTTTTTATCCATCATACTTCATCTCCGAATCTTTTTGAGACTTTTTTGTTAATTCAACTATTTGCTTTAAATATTTCTCAGAATTGTCTTTGTCCAAATGTAAATAAGTTCTTAGTTTTTTTAAGTGCAATCGTTTGCGTTCCTTTTCGACTTTATTCACACAATCTTGAATAAAAATTTCTATTTTTTGAGGAGATAGCTCAGATAAAAAGGGATGAGTTTTTTTTCTCACCAAACGTGGTTCAGATAAATAAGGTGCCAGCAACTCCTGAAGTGTATCAAAATATTCCAATTTTTCTCCTACTAATTCTTCCATCTTTTTGAAGGTTTGTGCAATAGAAGGATGTGTCAACTTTTCAAGCACATGAGCATCCAAAACTTTTTGATAGTTATCTGGGTTTTCTAGAGCAAAAACCAAAAGAAACAGTTCGGATTTTGGAGCCAAGTGAATAGCTAATTTTTTTACATCTTGATTTTCAGCCGCCGATTTTTTCCCCTCCTCTTCAGACAAAGACTCCTCCCCTTGGTAAGGGGAGTTTCTGAGAGTCTGCTTTTTCTTTCTAATAGCTTCTTCCAAGATTTTTCTCGCAATCTTTTCATCAGAACCAAACACATCCAATAATCTTTTTTGGTAATATTCTTTGAGAGCAGTTTTTTTTGTTTGTGCCAAAAACCCCGCCATCTTTTCTATCAAGGAAAACCGATCCACCCCAACTGAATGTTTTTCCAACTCGGTCAAAAGAATCTGTAAAAAAAGATCTTGAGAATTTTTTACCTTTTCATCCAAGGCTTTTTTACCAAACTCACATATAAAGGAATCTGGATCCCATTTTTCTCCCAGCTTTAAAATTTTAGAAACCAAACCAGCAGAAAGCAAAAAATTGAGACTTCTCCGAGCTGCTTTTTTCCCCGCTTGATCTCCATCAAAAAATAAAATAACTTGCTCCACATGCCAAGAGAGCCAACGAGCGTGATCGGGCGTCAGAGCAGTTCCTAGGGAAGCTACCACATTCTTCACGCCCCTTTGGTATAGACTAATAAAATCTGTATATCCCTCTACCAAAATGGCTTTCCCAGAATCTCGAATAAAATAAGAAGACTTATCCCAACCATAAAAAGTTTTTCCTTTATGAAAAATCTCAGAATCATTACTGTTGATGTACTTCGGCAAAGCGTCCCCCAAAGCTCTAGCTCCAAAACCCAAAACCTCTTTCCCATTCTTAGAGAAAATAGGAAAAATCAATCGATCTCGAAAAAGATCGTAATAATGAGACTCTTTTCTTCGAATCAAACCCAAACGAGTCGCTATCTCTAAAGAAGCATTTTCTTTTTTTAGATGAGAAAGGAGTCCTTCCCAACTGCTTCCCGCATAACCTAAGTGAAACTCTTTGATGGTTTCATCAGAAAATTGTCTTTTTTTGAGATACTTTTTAACTGGATGTTCGGCCCGAAGAGCTAGCAAATTTCTTTCATAAAACTGACAGGCTAATAAATTGATACCCAGCATTTTTCTTTTTTCCAAATATTTTGGATCACTTTCCGTTTGTTGCCTAGGAAGAGGAATGCCAGCCCTTTCAGCCAAAGCTTTTACAGCATCGACAAAATGTAGTCCTTTTTTTTCCTGAAGATAGGTGTAAATATTGCCAGAAGCTCCACAACCAAAACAATGATAGAGCTGTTGATCCAAGGAGACAGAAAAGCTCGGTGTTTTTTCATTGTGAGAAGGAAAAGGACAAAGCCCCATGTAACGAGCCCCAGAACGTTTTAGGAAAACGTCCTCGCTAATGATGTCCACAATATCGTTGGCCATCCTGATTTGTTCGATAAGCTCAGGAGAAAATCTCCTCATAATAAATTCTTAAATCTTTCTCTCACTAGTTCTGCTAATCGTCGATTGTTAGCAGCACCAGCAGTTTGTGCTTGAACAGCTTTTATCACAGCACCCATCCCCTTTGCAGAAGGGGCTTGCAATTCATCCATCGCCTGATCAATTTCTTTCTTTAACTCCGAATCAGAAAGTGCGGGAGGTAGGTATGATTCAATGATCTGAATTTGCTTCTCTTGCTCCTTTACTTGTTCTGGTCGATCCATCTTTTTATACTGCTCCATACTTTCTTCATACTGCTTGATTTGCTTTCTCAAAATGGGGACGGCCTCCACATCTTTTAAGGAAGACTGCGATTGGATCTCTTGATTTTTAAACTCTGCATGAAGCAAGCGAAGAACTCCAAGGCGCAAGGAATCTTTATTCCTCATAGCCATTTTCATATCAGTTACAATTCGCTCTCTCAAGGAATCTTTTCCCACATTCACACCTCATACTTTTTCGTCTTCTTTAAGGACCGGCGACGGGCTGAAAGGGTCTTTTTCTTTCTGAAAACACTGGGTTTTTCATAAAACTCCCGCCTCTTGATTTCAGAAAGAACACCGAATTTTTCACACAATTTCTTAAAACGACGAAGAGCGTGCTCAACACTTTCTCCTTCGCGAATTCTCACTCGAGGCACTAAATTCTCACCACCTTTTGGATTGATTAGCCTTTACTTTTGTTTGCCTATTTTTTACTCAACAAGGGGAAAGGCATAGCAGATAATGGGATGAGATACAAGCCAGCAAAAAACAAGCGAGCCGAGAGTGTAGGAAATGAATCAAAAAAAGATATCACAAAAAGAACATGAACTCATTTTCATGGAAAAAGCTCTGGGTTTGGCGAGACAGGCCCAGAAACAAGGAGAAGTCCCAGTGGGAGCGGTTTTGGTCAAAAATCAAAGCATTGTTGCCACCGGATGGAACCAAAAGGAACAAAAACAAAAAGCGAGTGCCCATGCGGAAATGATTGCCATTGAAAAAGCTTGCGAAAAACTCTTTACTTGGAGGCTGTGTGATTGTGAACTCTATGTGACTCTGGAACCTTGCTTGATGTGTGCGGGAGCCATTCTTTCTGCACGAATCAAACGCGTGATCTATGCTTGCAAAGATCCAAAAGCCGGCGCAGTAACTTCCCTTTACCAAGTGTTACAAGATAAAAGACTCCACCACTTCGTGGAAATCTCAGAAGGAATTCTGGCAGAACAAAGCTCCGCACTTCTTACCGAATTCTTTCGCCAAAAAAGACTCAGCCCTAAGATTTGAGAGGCGTTCTCTTTTCTGTCTGGGAAGTCGAGGAAGGAGCTTTTCTCTCAGTCAAAACTGCTACCTGATCTTTTAAAACCAGTTTGGCGATTTTGTTTTTCACACTTGGATTTTCTTTTAAAAACACACGAACCAAGTCTCTTCCCTGACCGATTTTATTTCCCTCAAAGCTGTACCAAGCCCCTGATTTTTGGATGATATTGTCTTTGCAAGCCAGATCCAAAAGTTCCGCCTCTTGAGAAATTCCGATGCCATAAATGAGATCAAACTCCGCTCTAGCAAAGGGAGGTGCCATTTTATTTTTCACTACTTTGACTAGGGTTTTGTTTCCAATCACTTGATCGCCTTTTTTAATCGCAGCGATCCTCCTGACATCCAAACGAACGGATGAATAAAATTTGAGTGCATTTCCTCCCGTTGTGGTTTCAGGGTTGCCAAACACAATTCCCAATTTCATGCGAATCTGATTGATGAAAATCACAAGCGCCCCACTGCGGTTGATCGCAGCGGTAAGTTTGCGAAGAGCTTGCGACATCAAACGAGCTTGCAGACCCATGTGAGAATCTCCCATGTCTCCTTCGATTTCTGCCTTGGGAGTCAGAGCTGCTACGGAATCAATAATCAACACATCCACCGCTCCAGAACGAACCAATGTTTCCGTAATCTCTAAAGCCTGCTCTCCTGTATCTGGTTGAGAGACCAACATATCAGAAATTTTCACACCGAGCTTGAAAGCATAACTGATATCCAAGGCATGTTCCGCATCCACAAAAGCCACTGTTCCTCCAGCTTTTTGCGCTTGAGCGGCGGTGGTTAGAGCTAGGGTGGTTTTTCCTGAACTTTCCGGCCCAAAAATTTCGACCACTCTTCCTCGTGGAAGACCTCCAATTCCTAACGCAATATCCAAGCCCAAAGATCCCGTGCTGTAGACAGGGACGTCTTTGTAAAGAGACTGTCCCCCTCCCAATTTCATAATAGAACCCTTTCCGAACTCTTTTTCAATGGATGTAATCGCCAGCTCTAAGGCTTTTTGTCTATCGTTCATTTTTCCCCCTTCTTTCGTTCTGTAATGCGAGCCTATTTGAGCCTAGAATATAAAAAATCTAAAGCAAAAAACGCAGATTGATGCCTAATGTCCTGACGATTTTTGTCTGAAAGAAAAATCTGTTTGACCTGAACCCCGAAGGGACCGCAAAGCCCAACAAAAACATTCCCAATGGGCGGATCTTTCTCCATTTTGCCCGGACCAGCCACTCCTGTAATGGATAGAGCCCAATCGCTGTGCCAATTTTTCAAAGTATTTTTTGCCATGATGCAACAAACTTCCTCATTCACGGCTCCTTTTTGTTCCAAAAGGGCCTTTGAAACTCCCAAATACTCTATTTTGGCCTGATAGGAATAGCCCACAATGGAGCCTAGAAAAAAGTCACTAGCACCTGCCATCTGACTCAAACAATAAGAAAGCAAGCCCCCTGTACAACTTTCAGCCAATGCCAGAGTTTGCTTTTTCTTCAAAAAAGCATGGTGAATCTCGGCGGCTTTTTTTTCTAAAATTTGTAAATCACTCACTGTAAAAACAAGACCTTTTTTCTTACTTAGCGTGGAGAAAAACTCTTCGTCTGCTTTCTGTCAAGAAACAAACATTTTTAAAATTTACTCATTTATGAAATCGGCTTCATTTTATCCACCACTGATCCGACAAAGTCTCATACCATGAAAACAGAATTGCTCAATTTGGATTTTCTACTCTCTAGACTGGCGAAAGAAGGCGGTAGTGACTTGCATCTAAAAGTGGGAGTGCCTCCCATTATGAGAAAAAATGGCAAACTGTTTGTCCTAGATCCCAGCTTTCCTATCTTGAACCGGCAACTGATTGATCAACATGTAACCCCCCTTTTGACTCCCAATTATTATCGCCGATTAACAAAAAATGGTTCAGTAGACATTGGTTATGGAATAAAAGATGTGGGACGTTTTCGCTTGAATGTTTTCTTTCAAAGAGGAAGCATTCGGATCGTAGCTCGGTACATCCCCAACACAATCCTTACGATAGAAGAGCTCAACCTTCCAAAAAAGTACAAAGAAATTGTGGACAGCACAGAAAGAGGTTTGATTTTGCTCGCTGGGGCCACTGGCTCTGGCAAGTCCACCTCCTTGGCAGCTTTGATTGATTATATCAACAAAACTAGAAGCAAGCACATTCTTACGATTGAAGATCCCATTGAGTTTCTGATCAAGGACCACCGAAGCCTTATCACCCAAAGGGAGCTCGGAGTGGACTGTGAAGATCCGGTTGTGGCTTTAAAATCTTCTCTAAGACAGGATCCAGATGTGATCTTGTTTTCGGAACTACGTTCAGCAGATTCTATTTTAACAGCCCTGATCGCTGCGGAAACAGGACATTTGGTTTTTTCAACCATTCATACACAAGATGCTGCGGAAACCATCAACCGAATCATCGGTGTTTTCGATGGAGAACAACAACCAGGGATTCGCTCTCTTTTGGCAGCTACCTTGAAAGCAGTTTTTGCCCAAAGGTTGCTCGTGAGAAAAGATAACGGCGGTTACATTCCAGCGACTGAAATTATGATCAACACCGGTCGAATTAGAAAAGCGATTGAAATGGGTACGACGACAAAAAAAATTAGTTCATTTATCAAAGAGGGGCAATTGAATTGGGGAATGATAACCTTCAACCAAAGTTTGCTCAACCTTCTCAAGGAAGGAATCATATCCGAAGAAGAAGCCTACCTACATGCCTCATCTGTAGATGAACTGAAAATTGCTTTGTCTGGTGTTTCAGTGGCCAACCAAGAAGAAGAAGAAATCCCAGAAAAGATGAAGAGACAACAGCCAGCTTCGACTGGAGAGGCTCAACATGATCTCCAATTGCAACAACAAGTACATCCAGAACAACAAACTTCTGACAGTTTGCAACTGCAAAAAGCCACTGTGACACAAGACAAAAAGCGCAAGAAAACCAAAAGAGCCTAGATAAAAAAAACAAGCAGTCTGCTTTTTGAAACCACATGAAAAAATAACTTTCTCTATTCTTTTTGTTCGCAAATATGATACAAAAAGACCATCACTTCACTGACAGCAAGGGGAAAAATGTGTCCCATTTCTTGAATGATCGTGAGGGAAGGTGGTCCATGAACAGCGAGGAGATTAGAAGGAAGTTTCAACAATATTTTTCCAGTCAGGGTCATTCCTGGCTTCCTAGCGCAAGCCTTATTCCAAAAGAAGATCCCAGTCTTTTGTTTGTCAATGCTGGGATGAATCCATTGAAAGAATATTTTTTGGGTCTGAAAGAACCGAACCACCTGCGAGTGGCCAGCATTCAAAAATGTTTGAGAGCAGGCGGAAAGCATAATGACCTAGAGAGCGTGGGAATTTCTTCCTATCATCACACTTTCTTTGAGATGATGGGATCTTTTTCCTTCGGTGACTATTTCAAAAAAGAAGCCATTGATTATGCTTGGCAGTTTTTGACCAAAGAATTGGCTTTGCCAAAGGATCAACTTTGGCTGAGCGTTTTTGAAAAAGATCAAGAAACCACAGAAATATGGCAAAAGGTTGCCCAAATTCCTTCGGAAAAAATTTTCCGCATGGATGAAAAAACCAACTTTTGGCAAATGGGAAACAAAGGACCCTGTGGACCTTGCTCGGAAGTATATTTTTGTCCGAATCCAAAAAAATCTCCAAAAATCTCTGATTGCATCGAAATCTGGAATCTGGTTTTCATGAGCCTTTATGATGACGGAAGCGGAAGCAGAACTCCCTTGCCAAGAGCCTGCATTGATACAGGCATGGGACTTGAGCGCATTAGTATGGTTTTACAAGGGGAAAAAAGCACTTATGAAACGGATCTTTTTTCAGACACCATTGATTTGCTCAAGGAGACATCACAAAAAAATCAAAGCACTTTATCTGAAAAAGAAAAAAACATTTGTGTAAAAGTGTTAGCCGATCACGCCCGGGCAGTGAGCTTTTTGGTTGCCGATGGCGTGAGAACAAACAATGAAGGTGCAGGCTATGTTTTACGAAGAATCATTCGCCGAGCCAGCTACTATGAGCAAAAAATCCAAAGCAACAATCAACAAAGTTTGCTGAAATTGGCTGCAAACAAAGTCATATCGAAGATGAAAACTTTTTATCCGGAGTTGGAAAAGCACAAAGACCAAATTAGAGAAACAATTCTCAGCGAACAAAATAGATTTCTAAAAAATTTGGATAAAGGACGAGGCATTTTATTTCGCGAACTAGATCGCTTGGTCAAAAATCAAGAAACGACTGTAAAGGGATCAATGGCTTTTACCCTTTATGACACATACGGATTTCCATTTGATCTCACCCATTTGATTGCAAAAGAAAAAAGTATGAAAGTGGATGTAGAGGGGTTTCAAAAAGAAATGCAAGAAGCTAAAAAGAAAAATCGACAAGGGTTTACAAAAAATCAAAGCAAAAAAAATTCTTATTTTTCATCAAAACAAATAAAGGATTTCGTGAAAAGACAAGCTCCCACTCATTTTACCGGCTACAAAACTGTAATGGAAAAGCAGGTCAGATTGGTGGATTTTTTTCCGGTAGATGAGCTAGCGGGAAAAAATTCAGAACGAAAAAAAGACACGCATTGTTGGGTGGTTTTTGATCGTAGCCCCTTTTATCCAGAAGGAGGAGGACAAGTGGGAGACCGAGGATCTTTGATCACCAAAAAAGCCAAAGCAAAAATCCTAGACTGTCAGCAAAAAGAAAAAGTATTTCTTCACGAAGTAAAAGTGATGGAGGGTGAGCTCAAGAAAGAAGACATCTGCGAGTTGCAAGTTGACCGAGAAAAAAGAGAAAATACAAGCATTCATCATTCCGCCACCCATTTGTTGTATGCAGCTTTACGAAAAGTATTGGGTACTCAAGTAAAACAGGCTGGGTCTTTAGTGCATGAGGAAAAACTGCGATTTGATTTCACTTTTCCAAGGGCTCTTACAGATGCAGAGGTCGTGGAAGTAGAAAATTTGGTGAATCAGTGGATCAGTATAGATTACACAGTGGAAATTAAGCACAAAAGTTTTAAAGAAGCCATGTCCATGGGAGCTTTGGCATTTGCTGAAGATCGATATGAAGATCCTGTCAGAGTTTTGAAAATGGGGCCTTACTCCTTGGAACTTTGCGGAGGAACTCATGTTTCGAATACTTCTCAAGTTTTAATTTTCGTGATCGTTTCAGAGACGGGCGTGGGGACCGGAGTAAGAAGGATCGAAGCCTTGGCAGGTCAAAAAGCCGGAACACAGATTCAACAAATCATCCATCACACGAAGAAAATTCATCAGTTTTTCAATCTAGGCTCTCCATTTGTGAAAGATAGTGAGAACATGTTGTTGCAATTCATAAAAAATCAACAAAAGGAAATCAAATCGTTAAAAAAAGATTTTTCTTCCAGACAAAAATTTGAATTTGAGGATTTTTCAAACAAAGAAATGTTTTCTTTTTCCGTGAAAAAGAATGACTATGAGTGCATCCTGTTACAATTCAATCTGGATTCTGTTCGCCAATTGGGTCTTTTCGCAGACCAATGGAAAAACAAATTGTCGAAGGAAGGAATGATTGTTGCGATTGGAGAAAACAAGGAAGGCAAATCCCCTCTTGTCATGAGCTTCAGCAAAAAACTCTCGCAAGTGTTGCCAGCAGAGCAATTTATCCAACAAATTTTTTCTGATCTAGGGGGAAGAGGAGGAGGAAGAGCCTACTTTGCCCAAGGCATGTTAGAATCTGATTGGCTTTCAGCAAAAAAATGGTTTTCGTCTTGGGCGAAAAAACATTAAAAAATGAATGACAAAATAAGACTCGAAAAAGATCAAAAAAAGCTCCTTGGGTGGTACGAGAAAAATAAAAGGCCACTTCCTTGGAGAAAAAGCAAAGACCCTTATAAAATATGGATCTCTGAGATGATGTTGCAACAAACAAGAGTGCAAACAGTGCTTCCTTACTATAAAAAATTTCTCTCTCGTTTCAAAACTCCTAAGCAATTGGCTCTTGCTCCTCTTGAGGAAGTGATTTCCTATTGGTCTGGACTTGGCTACTATTCGAGAGCCAAGTATTTACATCGATCCGCCAAAATGATTCACGAAAAAAAAGCATTTCCTCGCACTTATAAAGAGCTAGTAAAACTCCCAGGTTTTGGTCCCTACACCGCTCGGGCAGTCAGCAGTCTTGCCTTCGAGGAAAGAGTGGCTGTCGTAGATGGCAACGTCATTCGAGTGCTTTCACGCTATTTGGGAATAGGCTCTTCTTGGTGGAAAAATAAAGAAAAAAAGAAGTTTCAACAGCTTGCTGATGACTGGGTAAAAAAACATCTCCCCTCCACCATGAATCAATCCTTGATGGAACTTGGAGCCTTGATTTGCAAGTCTTCGCAAGCTTTTTGTACGCTTTGTCCCTTGAAGCTGGGGTGCTACGCATTGAAAAATCACAAGGTTCAGCAGTTGCCACTCAAAAAAGAAAAAAAGAGAGAGGAAATATGGATTTGGAAACCTGTTGTGTTAGAAAAGAACAAGCAGGTTGCCTTGGTAAAAAATGAAAAAGTGTCTTTTTTAAAAGGTCATTTGATTTTCCCAGGTACCGCCAAAAAGCAAAAAAAAGCTCCCTCGAAATATGATTTTTACCATAGTATCACCCACCATAAAATTTATGTTTCTGTCTTTTATCGTTCATCTGATTTTCACAGTCTGAAATGGTTTCCCATCCAAGAGATAAAAAAAATGAGCCCATCCAGTTTGATTCAAAAAACTCTCAACAGATATTTTCAAACTGCTTCAGAGTAAAATCCACCTCGTCCAATTGAAATGCCTTGATATACCAGTCATTTTCTCATAGGATGGGTCCTCAAGAAAAACCCAGTGGGAGAAGAACCAATGTATCCTTCTATCGGTCAAATTCTAGTCATTCTCATCATTCTATTGTTGCTATTTGGTCACAAAAGAGTTCGTGAATTTGGAAAGTCATTGGGAGAGGCTTTGCGGGATTTCAAAAAAGGTATGGATGGAGAAGAAAAGAAACAAGATTCGGCTCCCCCTCCCTCCACCCACACGAGTGAAAAAGAAGAACCCTCTTTGGCAACAAGAATTTCTGAGGAAGATCAGAGTTCTTCCAATCCAGAACACAAAAATAATTGACTTTTTTTCATTACAATCAGTGAGCAAGTCTTCATCAAGACCGTGGTGCGAGCCACTTTTTCTTGATCGCTTCTTCAATATGATGAGCAGTCAATCCCTCTTTTTCATAGAGATGTGCGGATTGGTACGCACTTCTTCCAAAAGCCGAACGGACTGCTAGGGAATGCATGTCCACAGAGATTCCTTTGAGGGCTAGAGCATGAGCCACCAAAGAAGCCATCCCCCCGATAAGGTTATGATCTTCCACTGTCACCAAACGATTGTTTGTCTTGGCCAAACAAGATTGAAGAGTTGCAACATCCGGATGATTGATAATCGAAGCATTGACCACAATCACATTCCAAGATTGCTGAGATAATTTCTTTCCAGCTTCTAGAGCTTCACCTAGGAGGGTGCCACTCGCTAACAAGGTGATTGCTTTTTTAGAATCTGGCACTTGTTCCAAAACGGAGAAAATAACTTGGGAACGACCGAGTTGGTAAGAGGCTTTGTCTGGAAGGTAACTAGAAGGAAAGGTTTCACGGCCCAAAAAGAAAATCTGTGTGAAAGGACATTTTCCTTTTTTACGAGATAGCACAAAAGAATCAATGGCCTGAGTGAGTAAATGAAAGGCTTCTTCGGAAGAACTTAGAGAATAGGTGCGAACCAGTGGTAAAGAAGCCGTTTGTGCCAAGTAGCTAAGATTTTGGTGAGAAGCTCCATCCGCAGCATCTTGGAGACCGGCATGAGAAAAAATGGCAATCAAAGGAGATTGAGACAAGTTTGCCATAAACAAGGGAAGAGCCCCTTTTGTCACTCCAAACTGAGTGAAGGTATCTACAACAGGAATAAATCCTTGCTTTGACAAACCAGCGGCTAGAGAAATCATGTTGGACTCAGCCACTCCTAGGTCAAAACAATGTTCTGGAAATTCTTTTTGAAAAGCCAAAACTCCAGTGGAACCTTGTAAATCCGCACTCACGGAAACAACTGGTAAATGGTTTTTTTTTGCCTGAATCATCGCTCGTGAAATGCCTTCTTGGGCTTTGACTTTTTTTTCAGAGGATTTTCCCATTTTTGAGCGAGACTGAGAGGCTGATATTTGTTCAAGCTCTTTGCACCAGTGAACAAATTCTTCTGGAATGTTTTTACTTCCGTAAATTTCCTCCAAAAAATCTGCCAACTTCTCTGGAGTTTTTAGGGGAAAGCCATGCCCTCCACTTTTTGATTGTTCCATCTCCTTTAAACCATAGCCTTTGATGGTTTTGGCTCGCACGAAAATTGGTTTTTTTAGTTCCTCTTTTTTTCTGAGAAAAATGGATTCCAAAACTTTCACGCAAGATTTTAGTTCATGACCGGAGGGCAAATCCACACACTCCCAACCCAGGGAAGATAGAGAACGAAAGCTTGGATCCATAGAAAAACTATCCGTATCAATCTGACCACTGAGTTTTTTATTGTTGTCACTCGCAATCAAAACAAAAGGACAGAGTTTGTTTTTTTCATAAAACCCCGGAATGGAAGCCAAAGCTTCCTTGGCTTCTCCTTCCATGAGAGCTCCATCAGATATCAATACCACGGTGAAACGGGAGAGCTTTTGCAAACGATCGGCTACGGCAAGACCTTGCGCCTGTGCCAGAGTAGAACCCAAAGGGCCATTGCTCAAATACACTCCCCTCGGATACAAGTGAGATTCTCCATGTCCAGTCAATGGACTTTCAATCGAACGAAAGCCTCGTAAATCTTTAAAACTCAAGCCTCCAAAACCATAATTGGCCTTCAAAGCGTAGATGCCATTTTCACAATGACCTGCATCGTTGATGATATGAAACAGTTCATGCCAGTGCAGATTTTTCTCATTTGCCAAATGAAAAGCTAAGCCAAAAAGTGCAGAGACAATTTCAGCAAAAGCTGATGGTCCTCCCCAGTGGCTAGCCGCTCCCCCCAAGCCCGCTTGCATATCCATCAAAGCGAGACTTAAACGAGAGATCTTGGGATTGGAGAAAGACAAGCTCCCGCAGTGTTTGGTCTTTATTTCAATACTGTAACGAGGTTTGAGTCCTTTTTGGGAGGCTAAATCCCCATTTTGAAAAGTGGAAGTTGCTGACATCAATTCATTATCCGTGAAGAGGAGCCTGGGTCAAGCTGTCCATTACGAATGAAAAAATTTTTTGACGCCAGAGACTTTACGATTTTTATGTCGTGAGAAATAATAAGAGCCGGACATTTTTGCGACCGGAGAATTTTTTCGATGAGTCCAAGGGAGATTTTTTTTAATTCTTCATCCAGATGAGAAAAAGGCTCATCCAAAATGAAAATGCGGGGTTTTGCCATGAAAGCTCTAGCCAAAGCCACTCTTTGCTTTTCTCCGCCAGATAAAAGATGGATGGGCTTTTTTAAAAAAGGAGATAGCATCAAATGATCTTTCAGCAGTGAAAACCGCTCATTGATCCATTCAGAAGGCAAATGTTTGGCATGAGCTGGGAACAAAATATTTTTTTCTCCGCTCATGTGAGGAAAAAGTTCCAGTGTCTGAAATAGAAAAGAAATCTCTCTTTTCGACGGAGGAAAAAGAGCGAGGTCTTGATTTTGAAAGATCCACTGAAAGCCGGGCTTTAGATTTTTCAGCCCGCAAAGGGATAAGGCCAAGCTAGACTTTCCAGAGCCGGAAGGACCACTGAGAAGGCTCATCCCCTCATCTGGGATTTCTAGATGGGGAATCTGAAGCGTAAAATCACCCTGCTCACAAATGAGATTTTTTACTTCAGACAAAAACCAATCCTCCAAAAAAAAGATAATCCTCTAAAAAATGAAAACCGTTACGGGCGAACTTTTTTATACAAAACAAAAGCCCACCCAGCAAAGAAAGAAAAGCATAGGATTCCGATAATGAGCAAAAGCCAAATCAAAGCAGTGGCTAAGCCAAAACGATGAGAAGCAAAAAAATCTTGAATCAACAAAGCTAGATGGAACTCGCCGGAGGATACAATGGAGGAATAGGCAAAATCACCACAGGCCCAAAAAGCCGCTATGCCAGATAGAAACAAAAAGAAAGGAAGACATTGGGGCCAAATCACTTTCTGAAAACTCATTTTCCAACTGGCTCCCATTAAATCCAAAGCCAGAATTTGATTTTTTAGACGCTGAATTACAGATTCACCGAACAGACGGTATAGGGTTGGCAAAAAAAGAAGACTCAATCCCATAACCCACTTAAACCAAACCCCAATGAGAGTATCTGCATCTAGGAGCAAAAAAGCAAAACCCATAAAAGCCACTGGAGAACTCGCATAAGAAATGAGAAATTTTCTGAAGAAAAGCTCTCGACAACAAAAAGCAGTGACAAACAACAAAAACAAAACACCAAAACCAGTTCCCAAGGCCAAAAACAAAGTGTGTAAAGTAGCTGAAAACAAAATAGGCAAAACAGTGAGAAGATCTTTTCTTACTTCAAAGGATAAAAAAGACGGATCAAAAAGACCTACCAATAGCAAAAAGGTGGGAAGAAGAGGAATCATTAGGGCGAGAGGAGAAGAGAGTAGTTCCATCTTTTTTGAAGAAAAAATTTGATTTTTTTCTTGCGAATAAAGGCTTAGAAAAAAAATGAATAAAAAAATGGTCTCTATTCCAAAAAGAGCTATCGCCTGTGGCCAAGTGGCTGGATCTTTCAAACTCTCAGCGATAAACACTTCAATCGTTTGTCCACTCACTCCTCCCACTAGAAGAGGAACAGAAAAGCTGGTGAAACAAAGAGAAAAGATGAGCAAAAAGATTAGGAGAAGATCTTTTCTCAATTCAAAAAACAACACTTGATTAAAAAATCTCCATTTGGAGACACCATGGATGAGAGCCCAAGAAGACATGCCTCCGGCTTGAATGATGAACAATCGAGAAAGAAAAACAGAAACCAAACCCAGATTCATCAGCACATGAATGACCAAGACAGAAGCAAAAGAAAAGGGGAAACGAAAAAAGATTTCAGATACATTGACCCAAGCCAAAACACAAACCAAAGGAGGTAAAAGAGCCGGCAACATGATGGTTAATTCCAAAAACTTTCTTTTTTTATGCTGTGAAAAAGCACAAAGACCCATGGCTCCAAAAATTCCAAAGACCAAAGCAAAAAAAGCACTTAAAGTGGCTTGAAAAATTGTTGTAAAAAACACATCTAACCAAGCATTTGTCTTCGGCAACTCAAGCAACAAAATATTGGAAAAAAAAATGCAAACGGGAAGTAAAAGAAAAATGATCAATAAAAAAGCCAAAAGACGGGTTGGAGAAATTATTTTAGCCATGCATCCCATTCATTTAAAAATTTCTCTTTTTTCTCCAAAAAAACTCCCAATTGATCGTAGGAAATAAACTTCAATTGAGATAACAAATGAGTAAAAGTGGTTTCTGATGCTTCACGAATCACAGAGAACATATAATTTTTTGTAACAAGAATTTTTTGTGTATTTGGCTGAAGTAAAAAAGAAACAAAAAGATGAGCCAATTCACATTCTGTGCAAAAATCAGAGACGGCCATGAACTCCACTTGAAAAGGCTGCCCTTCTTGAAATGTAACGAAATGAAAATCTTTTTGATTTTGTTCGATATGATAGAGCAAAGAACTGAGATAAGAAAAGCTCAGTTTCACATGACCTCTTTGAAAAAGAGCATAGGAAGTGGACCAAGAAGAAGGTAATCCATAAAGTTGCTTCTTAAATTTTTTTAAAAAATCCTTTGTTTTCTCTCCTAAGACAGACCAAATCCAATAATAAAATTGCAAACCAACCGTGCTGGTTCGAGCAGAGGGCAAAGAAATATTGTGCTTGTATTTTTCATCCAGCAAATTCAAAAGACTGAGATCAGGATTTTTTGTCCTAGATAGAAAACTCATGGGAGCCCAATCATAGGGAACAAATGTAGAATTCAAAAATTGAATAAAAAAGCTTGCAAAAACATTTTCTAAAACTTTTACTTTTTGCCATTTTAGTTGCCGAGCAGAGGGTAAGGACAGTTGATCCAGACCCATAACCACGTCTGTTTTGAAACCATCTTTTCTTAAGGAGAGCCTCTGCACCAACAAAGTGGAATCAGAAACAGTCAGCCACTTGATTTTACAATTACAAAATTTTTCAAATTCTTTTTGAATAGCTGGGCCCGGGCCAAACACATTAGTAAAAGAGGAATAGGTCATGACTCGCAAAATTTTTTTGGAATCAGAAAAAGGAAAAAAGAACGAAAAAAAGATTCCCGCTCCCAAAAAAACAAGCAAAATCAGAAACCATTTTTTCAAGCTGTCTTCACTCCCTTTCTAGGACAATACTCTTCTAAAAAACAGGTTCTACAATGGGGAACACGAGCTTTACATACCTCTCTGCCATGCAGAATGAGAGCATGTGAAAAATAAATCCAATTCGAGCGAGATAAAAGGTGAGACAAATCTTTTTCAATTTGTAGCGGGTCCAGAGAGGCCGTAAAACCCAAACGATAAGAAAGGCGTTTTACATGAGTGTCCACGACGACACCAGAGGAAATACCAAAGGCAGTTCCCAAAACAACGTGGGCAGTTTTCCGACCCACCCCAGGCAAAGCAACCAAATCTTCCAATTTTTTTGGCACCTCTCCCTTCCATTCTTTTTCAATCTTTGTACAAGTTTCTTTGATATTTTGTGCTTTGGCGCGAAAAAATCCTGTGGAATAGATTTGCTTTTCTAATTCTTTCAAAGAGACCAAAGAAAAATCCCTAGCAGTTTGATACTTATGAAACAATGTTTTTGTTACCTGATTGATTCTCTTATCTGTGCATTGAGCGCTCAAAATGGTAGCAATCAACAACTGCAAGGGATTTTTATGATAAAGGGCACAAATAGCCGAGGGCTTGTACTTTTTTAAAAGAGAAACCACTTTCTTTATTCTGTTTTTTTTGTTCTGAAAAGATTCTTTTGGCATGAAAACTCTCAGAATATTTGTAAAAATATTCTATTTATTTTGTGTTAATTTTAATATCCGATTTTTCACTTCCATTACTAAAACACTTTGGTCCCTTTGGCTGGGTCGACCTTGGCAAAAGCTTTTCAGTTCGTAAAGAATGAAGTTTCTCAATTCATGAACTCCAGATTCTGCCTCCGTTTTTAAAAGATTTTTCAAGGAAGCTAAAGAATAAGACTCTCCCGCAGGAGATTTTGCCTGTAAGATCCCTGGACTGCATATCACCAAACGATCTTTGCCATTTAAAAAAACGCTTCCCGATTGTGGCTGAGCCTTTTGATTAAAGTCTACCGATTTCATACAAGGTTTTATGGTTTGAATTTCACCAGATTCCGACTGCCATACCAACACAGTGATATCGCCTACTAAGCAATAAGACATCTCATATGTTTTTTGATCCACTCTCGCATAAAAAAGATCTATAGAACCGAATGCATCGGACCCTTGCTTAGGAAAAGAAGAGAAGCTTTCTTTTTCTTCACTCATTTCATCTACCAGATAACGTACAAACTCATGGGGTTTTAATCGATCCGCTTCCTTTGAATGACTCATCATCTTTAGACGAGCAGAGACCAAAAGTGCTGACAAAGAATGGGAAAAACAACTGGATAAAATGATCCCAAAGCTTTTTGATAGTTTTGAATGAGGAACCACTTCGTAAAAATCTTTTCCCTGCCCAGGCTCATCTGATGGGCGAAACTTAAAACTAAATTCACAATTCGAAATAACAGGCAAATCCGTAGGCAAGAGAATTTGGTGAATTTGATTGGCCACTTGCAATTCTAGTGACAACTTTTTCATTAAATCTTGAATGAGCTGAGTGCTTTTATCGATTGTTTTTTTGTACTCTTTTAGCACTTCTTTCTTGGATTTTAGCTGAGACGCACACTGCTCAGCCTTTTTTTTCCAATCAAACTCAGACACTTTTTCTCCAATAAAGACGATTTGGCCAAGATTTTAGTTCCTGAATCATAGGTCTTTGCTTTTTCTTCAACTGAATCTCTAGCTGATCTATATTCCGATGACAAATTGCAATCAACTGACTGCTCTTCTTATCGAATGCAACCAGAGCGTTTTTCAATTCTGATTCACCAATTAAACGTTTCACTTTTTTTAAACTTCGACAAGTCTTTAGCGACATTTTCAATTTTTTATCTTTATTTTGGAGAAGATGGACAGAAAACGAATTCAAATATCCTTCTCTCAAATCTTTGAAAATATTTTTTTTTTCTTTATTTCTAATATCAAAATCTATCAAATCATCAGCTCTTTGAAAAAGAGTCCCCATTAAAAGGCCAATACGTCGTAACCTGTTATGAAGATTTGTTTCATAGCAGGAAACGAAACAAAAAGGAGCCCTCAAGCACCACTCAAATAGAGAGGCAGTTTTTAATTCATGAATTTTTTCTATATCCTTTTGGCTCACTCGATCCTTTACAAAGTTTTGTATCCATTCTCCAGCAACCAATTTTTTTACTACCCGAGTGGTCAGTTTGATCAAATAGATGTTTTCCATGTCAGCCAGATTCGTAGAAATATGTGACAGTAAATAGTCTCCAGCTAGAATGGATTTTTTCATAGAAAATTGCTTCCAAGTAGATAAATCACCTCTCCTCAGAGGGGAAGCATCAATGACATCATCATGCAAAATGGATGAATGATGAATGGATTCAACCATTTTGCCAAGCCAGTCTTGCTTCTGCTTAGAAAGACCCAAATGATTAGCCACTGATTTTGTTAAAGAGGCCCTCTCTCCCTTTCCCTTAAAAAGCGTTTGCTTATACAAATTCTTTAGCTGAGGCAATTCAGAACAAAAATTTTTATCGAATGAAAAATTCATTTTTTATCCAATGTTGTAAAAGACTTTATATGATTATCAGGAGGAGGCAGGCAAGTGTCCTCTTGTGAAAAAGCCAAAGTTTTCAACAAAGCTTCTCTAGAAATTTTGAATAAACTGGTCAGGGGAAGAGAGCGTAGAAAATAAAATTCTCGAATCCTTTCAAAAGCCGAAACCACCTCATTAAATTGTTTAATGATAGATCGCAAAATCTTTGGCTCAAAAACATCAGAAACCAAAGCGAGTCGAAAGCCTTCTCGCTGATAAGGAAGAGGCACGAGAAAATACCGCCCCTTCACAGGATGTTGCAAAAGTATCTTCATCAACTGCATTTCTCGTTTTCTCAAAGAGACCTTTTCTCCCAATATTTTAATTGATGCGGATGAGATGGAATTTTCCAGAAAGCCATTTTTCAGTCTTCCCTTGTCCGCCGTTATATACCAGTCCATTTGTTTTCTTGGATGGTAGCACTTAGAATCAGACAAAGAAACAAAACCTGTCAATAAGCTTTGAGACTGGATAGCAATTCTTCCTTCTTGTGTACGAAGTCGGATGTGCGACAAAATTTTTAAGTCAGGAATTTTTTTCTCTCTCAAAGACTTTCTTTCGGCAGTCGCCACTTGAGAAGCACACTCGGTCAAGCCATAGGAGGGAAGGAGAGGCCATTTTAACTCTCTGGCGGATAGGTAAAGGTCTTCACTCAAAAAAGTGCCTCCCACAACAATCGCCCTGAGAGAGGGAGGGCAGGAAAAACGAGCTCTCACTAGGTCATACACTTGCGCTGGTACCAAGGAACTCAAAGTGATCTGGTATTCATTCAAAAATCTCAAAAAGGCACTTGCCGACCACTTTTTAGAAAAATGAAAACATGAACACCCGGCCAAATGTACACGAGCCAAAATGGAAAGGCCTCCTACGTGAAAAAAAGGCAAACTAACTCCCCAGCGATCTGTTTGATCACAATTCAAGTGCTGATTCACTGCAGAGGCAGAAACAAGGAAAGCTTTCTTGGATAGGGCTACATACTTTTGTTCGATTCGACCAGAAGTGGTTATCCACACATGAGATTTCAAAAACGGCAGATGCTTGATACAAGATAAAAATCTCTCTCGTTCCATACTTTTTTCATTAAAAAACACAGCTGAGTTTGAAAGACTCCAATCAATTTTTTCTGGATTGATCAAATAAGAAGACATCTATGATACCCATTTTTTCCAAGAAAGATGTTTGAACATTTCATCAAAACCAAGACCCAAGCCACTGCGTCTCGGAAAAAAAGGTCCGCTATCCGGTAAACTAAATGCATGAGTTTCATAAATATCTTTTTGTACCAAGCCACAAACTTGTTCGAGGCTTGGACACATACGATAGAAGCGAGCGGCACAAGAGGCACTCATTAGTTGATCCACGGGATGAGCCAAAGAATGTGTAAACACCACTTTTTCAAACAAATTTGCTTGCCATTTCTCCAACAACTCATTGAAATTTTTTCTCGAACACTTCCATACCAAATAAGGGAGCGAAGGAGAGGTAGTTCTCTTTCCACTCTCCCAAACATCCAAAGCAAGAGGCCAAGGAGAAGACTTCCCACAAAGTTTTTCTGTGTACTCAAAAGGGATTTCTATAAAATCCAAAAAGGGGCTGGGTGGAAATTGTTCCAACCACTTTTTCCATTTTTCTCCATCCAATTTTTCATAAAAATCGACCCTCCAACGAACTAAAGAACCTAAATTTTCCATCCAATCAATCAGTTTTCTTGTTTGCCTTTCGAGTGGTGAAGCTAACTTTACTTTAAAAACACGAAACCCTTCACGCAAAACTTTATCTACATTCTGAAAATTTTCAATATCTTCAATCAAATAATGACTAATGGGAATTTTGAGACCAGCTAACAAGTATTTCCCTTCTTCACGAGATAAAGCTTCCTCATAGGCCAAAGTTAAAGCTCTCACACAAAGGGGAGAGGGATTTTTTTCCTTCAAACTTTTTAGGTGAAAGGGCAGATCTTCTTCTCCCTTTTCTGGCCAAGGGTGAAGGTCTGCGTGGCCTATGATTGATCTCGCAAATTCAACTTTGAGCAAGACTCCATGGCGAACAAAATTTTGGTGCTTTTTTTTTAATTCGTAAAAAGACAACCACACTTTTTTAAAATCCAAAAATGCTTTATTTTTTTCTTCATTCACATTAAAAATCAAAATTCTCCTCCACAGTACTCAGACAAAGCAAAAACACAAACAAGAAATGATAAAGACAGCTAAAGCCCAGTAGAGTTTTATAAGCTAAAGGATTTTTCAAAGCTTTGAACAATAAACGATGCATAAAAAAAGAAAGAGGGATAAGAATAAGTGGCAAAGAGGCCATAAATATTTGATCTTTTACAGACCAGTAAATCAATCCTAAAAGATAGGGCAAATAATGGGCAAAGCTCCACTCAACAATGCCAAAAGGCATTCCCCATCTAACCACCAAAGTTTTTTTCTGAGCAAAAGAGTCTTCTCTCACATCTCGTAAGTGATTGGCCACGAGTGGTCCAAGGGCTAATAGACCGCACTGAGAACCGGCGACAAAACTATCCAAGCTCCACTGTCCAGTGTGTAGATAGAAAACAAAAACACAAGGTAAAATGCCAAAAAATAAAAGTACAAAGAGGTCGGAGACTCCAGTATAAGCCAAGGGGTAGGGGCCTCCAGTGTAAAGATAGGCTAGGGCCAAACTGAAAATTCCAATCAACAAAATTGGCCACCCTCCCTTTAGGACCAAAAAACTTCCAAAGAGGGTAGCTAAGGCCAAAGTGAAAAAACCTGCCCTCAACACAAATTTCACTGAGAGCTCTCCTTTTTGCACAGCTCTTTTTGGGCCTTGTCTCAATGCTGTGTCCGCTCCCTTGGTAAAATCCAAGGCATCATTAAAGAAATGAGTGGCAATTTGTATGCATAGAACACAAAAAACAGTGATTGCATTTAGTAACCAAAGTGGAGAATGTTTGTCTGAAAGACTCAAGAAAAAGCCAAGCAAAACAGGTCCCGCCCCTATGAATAGGGTATGAGGGCGTACACAGGAAAAGAGAGAAGAAAAGCTCATACAAGCAAGAAATACCTAAGGATAACGAGTAAACTTTGAAAAATCGGGAGCTCTTTTCTCTAGAAAAGCTTTCTTTCCTTCCTCTGCTTCTTCACTAAGATAATAAAGCAAAGTAGCGTGACCAGAGAAATCCACCATACCCATTTGTCCATCACAGTCAGCATTTAAAGCAGCTTTTAAGCAACGAAGAGCGAGAGGAGAATGCTTTAAAATTTCCCGACACCAAGAAAGAGTTTCTGATTCCAATTCAGCATAGGGGACCACATGATTGACCAAACCCATTTCCAGAGCCTGTGAAGCATCGTACTGACGACATAAAAACCAAATTTCTCTAGCTTTTTTTTGTCCCACGATCCGTGCCAAATAGGAACTCCCCAAACCGCCATCAAAAGAGCCTACCTTGGGTCCCACTTGTCCAAAACAAGCATTGTCAGCGCAAATCGTTAAATCACAAACGACATGCAAAACCTGTCCTCCCCCAATGGCATAACCAGCTACCATGGCAATGACTGGCTTGGGTAAACTACGAATTTGTTTTTGCACATCCAAAATGTTGAGTCTGGCTTTCCCATCTTCTCCTACGTAGCCTCCCTTCTTACGCACTCTTTGGTCTCCTCCTGCACAAAAAGCTTTCTCGCCTTGTCCAGTGAGAATCACCACTCCTATCGAACTTTCATTCCGTGTCCATTCAAAGGCCAACTTCATTTCTTCTGCCGTTTGCGGACGAAAGGCATTGTGTACCTCCGGTCGACAAATCGTGATCTTTGCCACACCATCAGAAGTTTTTTCTAATAAAATATCTTCATATTTTTTAACAAGAATCCAGTGTTCCCCATCTTGCTTCTTCACTGATTGGCCTTTGAAAAATTACAAATCATTGTTGTGAGTCGATCTTTTGGAAAGAAAGGCCTGTCAAATAAGAAAATAGGTCTTTTTTTAACAAGACACTAAGAATCGGCAAAGCCACAAAGCCTGTGAGACAAGAAACGAGGAACCGCCAAAACAATAACCAAGGATGAATGGGTAGGTGAGAGTTTTTTGGGGAGCAAAGTCTTCTTTTGGAAAGAGATTCTCCATAGCTTTCTAGGCAAAACAAGCGACAAACGAGCAAGTAAATTTGGGCAAAAATTAGACAAGAAACCAAAACCTCAACCCAAAGACTTTTTAGCATCAAGAGAGGAGGACTTTGTTGTGTTAAGCTGATGAAAAAATAGAGAGGAGGAAAAAATAACAAGGAGGCCAGGGCAAAATCTATGCAGTAACTTCTGAGTGAAATGGAAGAAGTTTTTTTAAAGTCTGAGATCATTTTTTTTGAAGTGGATGTGGAGTTCTCTTGAAAATCTGTTTGGAGTTGAGACAAAGAAGGCGAGCCAAACACTTGAGAAATGTGTCCTTTTTTAATGGAAGAAAGATAAGAAGGGCATTTTTTTATGGGTTTATTTTTTGTTGCAGAAGAATAAAAAGTTTTTTGAGACGATCCGAGCCAAGGTTGTTCTAAGCTATAAAGCAATCTCTCGTAATCTCCTTCACTATTTAGGTCTAATTTTTGGGGCAAAAGAGCATCGGAGATAACCGGCGTCGACAAAACTTCTTGTTTTTCATGAGGAAAATACCTTTCACCAGAAAGAGGTTTTTCTGGAGGGAGAAAATCCTTGAGGACGATTTGTTTGGAATAAAAACCCAATCCCCGGCTCATGCTTTTAAAAGACACTTTTTCTACTTCAGATTCCATAAAGGCAATCAATAACTAATGAAAAAAAGCTCTAGAATCAAGCTTCTTGTACGAAGATAAAAATATGGGAATGATGAAGATGGGCTATCTAAAAACAAAAAATCTACAACGACAGGTAATCAGGAGATTTTTCTTTTCTTTCTTTTCTTTCTTTTCCTTGATCTAGGGATCTCTGCACTTCCTCTCGATGCACTTTTGTTTCCTTGGGTGCTTCCACGCCCAAACGAACCTGACGACCTTTTATTTGCAGAACCTGGATCTTGATCTGACCATCAATGATCACACTACTTCCGACCTTACGAGTTAAGACCAACATGAAAGACCTCCTTGCCCTTTTGCTCCATTCACTCTAAATTTAAACAATGCATAAAACCCGTCACAGGTATAAAATTCCTATACATGGCTTGTCAATTGTATGTTGTCTAAATTGAAACGATTTCACAGCAAAACATGGTTTTAACGGACTTATGAAGAAAATTTTATTCAGTCCATTATATTCAGTTAAGATTATATAAGATTTACTTGATTTTAGTCGAATTCTCCTCTTTCCCATCATTGGGATATCTGAAATTCCAATCAGAGTGAAAACACTCCTCTTTGTTCGCTGCTACTCTTGAGCAAGCAATATGTTTATACAGTGAGTAAAAGAAAAACTTGCAAAACCTCTGTAAGTGAAACTTGCAAAACCTCTGTAAGTGAAACTCGCAAAACCTCTGTAAGTGAAACTCGCAAAACCTCTGTAAGTGAAACTTGCAAAACCTCTGTAAGTGAAACTTGCAAAACCTCTGTAAGTGAAACTCGCAAAACCTCTGTAAGTGAAACTCGCAAAACCTCTGTAAGTGAAACTCGCAAAATCCTCCGTTGAGCGTCAATCCTTTTGGCTCAACCTCCCTTGCTTTCACCTATGCTTTCCATCTTACTCAATAATCGGATGAAAAAAAACTTTTTGATTTCACACTTCATTTGTCTCGGCCTGTTCTTTGTTTCTCTCCCTTCTATCGCCTTGATTGAGAAGAAAAATTTTTTTCTAAGAAATCCTTTCTCCGATTTGCCTTTAGTTCATAATCCTCTTGTTCATCAATGGGTGAAATTTTTCAAAACTCATTCTTCTGATCGATTTCGTAAGTGGCTTGAGAGGTCTTATTGTTACGCTCCCATCATGAAACGTATTTTTAGTGAAGAAGGCCTCCCTGAAGATTTGATTTACATGGCCATGATTGAAAGTGGTTTCTCCTCGAAAGCAGTGAGTTCCGCAAAAGCGGTGGGCTATTGGCAGTTCATCGGCTCAACGGGTCTGCGCTTTGGTTTACGAAGAGCTTATTGGTTGGATGAAAGAAAAGATTTTGAAAAAAGCACTTATGCCGCTAGTCAGTATTTGAAATTTCTATACAATAAATTTGGAGATTGGTTCCTAGCTGCAGCAGCCTATAACATGGGTGAAAACAAACTCCTTCGTCTAATAGAAAAATATAACACAAAAAATTTCTGGCATCTTTCCAAAAAATATGATTTTCCGCACGAGACCGCTCACTATGTTCCTCAACTCATCGCCGCTATCACGATTGCCAAAGCTCCCCAACTGCACGGGTTCAATTATCTGAGGCCCAAAAAACCCTACGTATACGAATCCTTTTATGTCCCCGGAGGAATTAATCTGCGCAAGCTAGCCCGTCACATTCAAGAACCTTATAGGAAAATTAGACAACTCAACCCCAGCCTGCTAAGCGAATTCATCCCTGCAGATATGGAAAATTGGCGTGTGCGTATTCCCAAGGGATCTATCAAAAAAGTTTCTCAATTTATAAATACTTCCCTGCTCTAAGCAGATACTTTTTTTTATGATCTTCTGTTTTATCATCCGTTTTTTAAGGATTGTGGAGTTCTGGGCGTGGCAGGAGAAAGTCCAAGGCATAACTGTGATTTTTCAACCATTTTTCTTGAACGAGATAGTCCGGACACCATCTAGAAACCCACTGCCAAAAAGACTTAGAATGATCAAGATATTTTAAATGGATCAACTCATGAATGATTACATACTCTAGTACAGGTAAAGGCGCGGCCAACAAACGCCAGTTAAGAGAAATGGCTCCAGAATTTGAACAAGAACCCCATAGGGTTTTTTGCGAACCAATACGTAAAGAACTCGGAAGCAAATTCATTTGCTGAGAAAAAAAACTGACCCTTTCTTTTAGCAATTTTTTCCCTTCTTGTTCATAAAAATAAAGAAGGTTTTGTCTTAAAAATTGGGGATGCAGTTCCCTGTGTTTTGTCCATTCATAGATAAGATGATCATGATTTACAGTAAAACCTTTTGTCCCAGATAGAAATGCAAGTTTTATTTTTCTCCCCTGAAACAAAAAAGATTCCCCAGCCAAAAATTTCTTCATTGGATATTTTTTTCTTAATTGTTTCCAGTTATCTAATTGCTTTTCAACCCATGACCACTGAGAACGCAAAAAATCCTCTAGTTCTCGAAAGGAAACAGACTTTGAACCTTGCATTTCTATCTGGCCACAAGGTTTTACCGTGAGACCAATGGAGCTCTTGTAGGGACGACGAATGAGATGAATCAAAACATTTTGATGGATAAAATAGTGTGTTCTATGGGAACGGGCTTTTTTTAGATAGGGAAAGGAAAATAAGGAAATCTGTTCTATGAGAATTCGTCCAAAAAAAGAGATTGATGAATTTTCTTAAAAAGAATGATTCTACGTGATCTCAACTCCTTGACCAAATTGACCTTCTGCAAAAAAATAGAAAACAAGGTGATTTGGTGCCATGTTGCTCTAGACTATAGTCCTAAGTGAATACATGACAGAAAGCGGAAGGTATGTCTTATCAAGTTCTAGCTAGAAAATGGAGACCGAAAACTTTTCAAGATCTGATTGGTCAAGAAGCCGTTGCTCGCACTTTGATGAATTCTTTGAAAGACAAGCGAGTTCATCCAGCTCTCATTTTTGCTGGCCCAAGAGGAACGGGCAAGACTTCGACAGCCCGTATTTTGGCAAAAACTCTGAACTGCCTTCATAAGAAAAATTTCATTTCCTGTGGCCAGTGCAAAACTTGCAAAGACATAGAGGTCAGTCGCTCTCTGGATGTGATGGAAATTGATGGAGCCAGTAACAACGGGGTGGAAGCAGTAAGACAGATGAAAGAAACCATCAGTTATTTACCCACCGGCCCCTTCAAGATTTATATCATTGATGAAGTTCACATGCTCTCAGGAAGTGCCTTCAATGCTCTTTTAAAAACTTTGGAAGAACCTCCTCCTCATGTAATCTTTATCATGGCTACTACTGAAATGAGAAAAATTCCCTCCACAGTCTTGTCTCGTTGCCAGATTCTACAATTTCAGCAAATTGCGGATTCTTTGATTCACTCTCAGTTAAAAAAAATCTGCCAACAAGAAAAAATAGAAGTCAGCGAAGAAGCTTTGTGGATGCTAGTTAGAGAATCTATGGGTTCTCTAAGGGATGCTCAAGGTCTTTTGGATCAAATGATTGCTTTCTCACAGAACAAATTTGACACAAAAGAAGTCGGTGAAATTCTGGGACTAACAGATCGTTCTTTATTAATGGAAAGCATAGAAAGTCTTTTGCAAAAAGATCCGTCAAAAATGCTGGAAGTGCTTTTTGGACTCCACAACAAGGGGGCAGAGCCCAGCCTTTTTCTGCAACATCTCATTAGAGAGTTGAGAAATCTGATCTTATTAAAACTGGATTCCCCTTCCATCCATCCCATGATTCCTCTTTCCACAGAAGAAAAAACACAATTGAAAAAATGGATAAAACTTATTTCTCTAGAGGATTTGCACTTACTCTTTGATATGGCCCTAAAAGCTTCAATGGAAATTCCTCGTGTACAAGACACAAAAGTTTTTTTGGAAATGTGGCTTTTGAAAATGAGCCAAGCCCCTCATATTGAATCCTTATTTCTATCTTCCTCCGCAGATCATCAACAAATCGAACAAAAAGAACCTCCCAAGGATTCAAATGATAAGAAACAAAAATCTGTTTTGCAAAATCCTTTAGGAACAAGGAGGAATGATTCGGACTCCCACAAGCTATCTACCGAAAAAGAGTTCCCACTCCAGACGAAACAATTGAAAGGAGAGATGCCCATTTCTGCTCTTTCAACAGATATTCGCAAACGTCGATTTGCTGAAAAAGAACAAGACATTTTTCGATCTGATATTTTAGATTTATAATGGATGTAGCAAAATGAAATACAAACATTCAGTTCCTTCTTTGGATCGCCTTATACACGAATTAAAAAAGTGGCCAAGTGTTGGCCCTCGCAGTGCAAATCGATGGGCTGGCTGGTTGCTCAAAACATCTCTTTCTGACATTCAAAAACTCAGACAAGCCTTGCAAGACATAAAGACCTGCATAAAAAAATGTTCCCAGTGTTTCACTTTCACAGAGGAAAAAGATATTTGCCCCCTTTGCACGTCCCAAAGAAAAGAGGACGTAGTATGCGTGGTGGAAGAACCTTTCGACATTGCACAAATAGAAGCTTCTGGAAAATTTAATGGGAAATACCATGTCCTTCACGGTACCCTCTCCCCTCTGCATGGGATTAATCCTAGCGATTTAACTATTGAAGCTTTACTAAAAAAAATCCAATCGAAAGGGATCAAAGAAGTTATTTTAGCCTTGGATGCAGATATGGAAGGAGATATCACAGCTCTTTATTTAAGCAAACTCTTGAAGGGACAAAATGTGAAAATATCTCGCCTCGCGCATGGAATTCCTTTTGGAGGAGACATTGATTATATTGATGAACAAACACTTGGACGAGCCTTAGAAAATAGAGTTGAGCTATAAATGTCTTTATTTAATTACAATGCCCAAGAGATTCATTGTAAAATTATCTACTACGGTCCAGCTGGCTCGGGAAAAACAACAAACATCAAATGGATTTGCCGAAACACCCTGGCACAAGACTTAGATCATTTGTCGATTCCTCTACAAACAGAATCAAGCGCGTTTTTTGATTTTCTCCCTCTTGACGTTGGCACAATCCGTGGCCTGAAAACTCGCTTACATATTTACACTTTTCCCGGTGGAGAACTCTTTGAGACCTCGCAAGCCCTTCTTTTAAAGGGTGTAGACGGTATAATTTTTGTAGCTGATGCACAAAAAGAAAAAATGTCTGCGAATCAACAAGCCTTGAATCAACTCCAAAACCTTTTGAAGGCAGAAGGAATCAGTTTGGACCAAATTCCCATGGTGATTCAATATAACAAAATGGATAAAAATGAGACTCACTCCCTGACTGAACTAAGAACAATGCTCAACCACCACAACAAAGCAGATTTTCCGGCTGTGGCGAGCAAAGGTCAGGGTGTTTTTGAGACACTGAAGACTTTGTCCAAAATTGTGATCGCTGTCTTAAAAGGAGGCAAGTTGCAATGAGACGGATAATTTTTGAAAAATTATCACCCAGTTTCTAAAGACTTTAGTCTAGTAATCCGATACCTTCACTCAGTCTGGCAAACCTATTTGTGACTTATGATGAAAAAGATCAGAATGATTCCTCAAAAGGCTGCAGAAGTAAAAATACCGATCATGGTAAAAGCTTCCTCTATCACTTTGTCTGGTGAAGAAAATCTCATAGCCAAGAAAGCTCTCATTTCACAACTCACTCCTGAATGCTTTCAGTTGATTTTGAATCACAAAGATTTGGTTCTACCCTCTGCCAAATACAGATTGAATCTGGAATTTCTCCATCAAAAAAACCTAATCATGTATATTCCTTCCATGGAAATAGATTTGGAAGCCAATGTCACGAACTCCCAACACTTGGGCCGAGGAGTTTTTAAGTTGAACTGTCAGTTTTTTAAAGAAGTTCCTTATTACTGGCGTGAATGTCTTTTTGAACTCTGGCCAAGACATATCCACTGAAAACCCGGCTGTGGCCATTTGTAAAACGCTTATGCCACTATGAGAATTTCATGCCACTACAACAAAGGGAATCTAAAAAAAATTACTTTTGATTACGAAAAAAAAATGGAATGAAGGCTCCCACTTTGGAAGAAAAGTGATAAGGATTTAAAAAAGCTGTCAGCTTATCATTGAAGGCAGGTGAGACAAGTTCCATCTTACCATCTCCATCCAAATCCACCACCGCTAGCTGAACAGCCTCCGAACGATAGTCAAAAAATCCATCCTCCTTGCCATTTGGTATGAGAACATGGCTAATGAGATAGCGATTTCCGTTTTGAATTTCTGAATAAAAATCAAGAGTGATGCCGTTAACAGTTCTCGATTTCACTACCTTCACAGAAAATCCATCGTTTTTAAGATCTCCTTCTACAATAGATAGGATTCTTGAATCTTTTTTTTGTATAACACTTTGAACAGCTTTTCGTCTCTCAGATGAAAACAAAACAAACCAAGAAGCTATGTTAGAAAAAAACACTCCCGCCATCAAAAAAATCCAGATTCCAGTCTTATACATAAAAGAAACTCTTTTCTTTTCCTAAAAGTTCATCCACTGAAACTTGTCGGTCAAAAAAAGAGATCATTGAAGAAAAAAATTCTTAAGCTTTACAAAAGTCCAATTTGTCTAAAAGTGTCTCCAAAGCTTCGGGCCACGGCTCATGAAATTGGAGAGGAGTTTTGGTGATTGGATGAATAAAACGAAGAGAAGCCGAATAAAGGGCAATTCGATTCAAATGTATCATATCCGTTTTCAAGTTTTTTACATCTGGATGACGATTCCATTTTTTCATAGAAGAATAAACTGGATCCCCTATCAAAGATAGACCTTTATCGGCAACATGAATCCGAATTTGGTGAGTTCTTCCTGTCTCTAAGCGACATTCCAAATGATGAATCACCTTTTTCCAACTTTCTAAAACACGACAGAAAGTCACAGCTAGTTTGCTACCTTTTTCTTCTCTTTGAAAGGAACAAAATCGCTTTCTATCTCGTGGATGACGACCAATAAAACTTCTTATGACAGCTTCTCCTTCCTCGAAAGAACCGACCACCAAAGCTCTGTAGATTCGATGGACTTTTTTTTCTTTAAATTGCTTAATGAGTAGGCTTTGCGCTTCCAAACTTTTGGCTAAGATCATCAAACCACTTACGTCCTTATCCAAGCGATGAACCACTCCCGGACGATCATCCTGCACTCCCGGTGACAGGGTAATTTTTTTGCTCCGTAAGGCATCAACAAGAGTGTCTTGTTGATGCCCATGAGCCGGATGAACCACAAGGGGAGCTGGTTTATTTATGACAAGCAAATAATCATCTTCAAAAACAATAGGGACTGAAGGATAATGAGAAGAAGAAAGAGGTTCTGTTTCTGGGGGAATAAGGATTTGAAAAACTTCTCCCTCCTTCACTAAGTGAGAAGGTTTTAAAGCGACTGATTTCGAAAACTTTTTCACAAAAGATTTTTTGATCATCATAAGAGCTTGCGAGCGTGTGAATCCTTGTTGGGATAGGAAAACATCTAAGCGCAAACCCTCTTGCTTTTTTAAAACAATTATTTTTTTAGGAGACAAATTCATCGTTGTATTCATTTTTTTATCGAAGAAACAGGAGAGCGCAAATAAAGAGGGGTGAGATCCTTCCAACTTAGTGGCTGAATGTGAGGCCAATGGTATTTTAAAAGACTGGCAAAATATTGCATTTCCGGAAACTTATTTTTTTTTATAGAGAGCAAGCTTTTTAGTTCCTCCGAAAAAAAATTCTCATAAACAAAGAACCCATCTCCTACACACACACATTTTTCACGCACCAAATCTTGAAGTTTTGTTGGCTTAACCACTTGAGGAGAAATAATTTTTTTCACAACAAAACCTTTTTTTTGATACAAGGCTATGTACAAGCTATTTTTAAATGCGTTCAGAAGAGATAATACTGGCATTTCCTGATGAAACCAAGATGCAGCCAAAATCTCTAGCGAACAAATGGGATAGATAGGAATTTGGTGAACAAAGGCTATCGTTTTTGCGAAGCTCAAGCCCACACGCAAACCAGTAAAACGTCCTGGGCCAATGCTTAGGGCTATGGAAGTGATAGCACTCGATTGAATTTTTAGTTTTTTTAAAAGATTTTGAAATGCTTCTGTAATGTATCCGCTATGGTTCAACCGACTCCATGTTTCAACAGCTAAAATTCCCTCAATCTTTTTTTTTTTATCTATAGAACAAAAAGCCAAAGATCCTTCCAAACCACTGGTTTCTACTAGCAAACAAAACATAATACTACCAAATATTGATCCAGTTATCTAAGTCATTAAAAGTAGTAAAAAGAATCAATGCCAGAAGTAAAAAAAGGCCCATATACTGAGCTACCATCATTTTCTTCATACTTAGTGGAGCTCCATTAAAAAACTCAACCAGATAAAATAACAAATGTCCGCCATCTAAAATGGGAACAGGAAGCATATTAATCAGAAATAGCTGTATAGATAAAACAGCCATAATTTTAAAAAAATATCCGAAGCCATAAGAGTAACTGTCATAGGCAATCCGTCCGATAGCAATGGGTCCTCCAATGGTTTTTTTAGAAATTTCTCCTAGAAATAATTTTTTGACATAAATCCCTGTGATCGCACACCACCGCCAAGATTGTTTGAGTCCTTCAAGCAAAGCCCAAAAGGGGTTTAAAATTCTCTTCGTATAGAAATTTCCGGTAGGTACCATGTACGCCCCAGAAACAATACCCAACATATAATGCTTTTCTTCTATTCCATTGACAATTCGACGTCTCAATTCTGGTACAAGGGAAACAGAGCGCACTTGACCATCTCTTTTTATTTCTAATTTTAACGGCCCCTTTTCTGGGTCAAACCCCTTGATAGTTTCTACTAGAGGTTGCCATTTTTTTAATTTCTTTCCATTCACTCGAACAATCAAATCCCCCTTCATTACGCCTGCCACTTTTGCTACTCCATCTTTTTTCAAATCGAAAATAAATAGATCTGAATGTTGGATTCCCCACTTCTTGAGATTAGAAAAAGGAGGCTTTTTGAGAGAAATAGTTTTTTCATTATCCCCTCTTTGAAATTTTATTTGCCAATTTTGTTTTCCTTTTTTCTCACTAAGGAATTGAAAAGCTTGCAACATTTGTTTCCAATTCCGAACCGGTTTGCCATCCACGGATAAAATTCTATCAAAGGTTTCTAAACCAGCTCGGTGAGCCAGGCTTTTGGAATCCGATATTCCGATCACTGCGCCACGGGAAAACTGAGAAAGCCCTTCTACCACACCAGCTTTTTCTAAAAAACCCCATTCACCGACGATTTCTTTTTTTTGACTTTCCACAGTAAAAGATTTTTTTTCTCCAAACTCTGTTTCAATCAAAAAAGTTAGAGACTGAGCAGGATGTTTGAAAATATATTGTTCTACTTCATTCCAATTTTTTATTGACTGATTGTCTACAGAAACAATTTCATCTCCATAATGAAAGCCGGCTTTTTCAGCTACAGAGTTTGGTTGCACTTCACCCACGACTGGACGAAATTCTTTATGGCCAACCATAGCAACAAGAGAAAAGATAAAAATAGCCAAAAATAAATTTGTTAAAGGACCAGCCACTACAATTGCCGCTCTTTGAGAGAGTTTCTTGTTTATAAAGGAAACGGATTGATCTTTTTCAGGAATTTTTTTCCCATATTGATCACCGAACATTTTCACATAACCACCCAGCGGGATTAAACTGATAGAGTAAAGTGTATCTCCTTTCTTCCACTTTAAAAGTTTTTTGCCAAAACCCAAGCTGAAAACTTCCACCCTTACACCACAAAGCCTCGCTACTATGAAGTGCCCCCACTCATGAATAGAAACCAAGACTCCCAACAAAACAATAAAAGGCAATAGGGAAGACACTCCACTTAGGATGGAAACCAGTAATCCAGAAATAAAATCCATGTTCCGATACTACCTGCCAGAATAAAAAATCACAACACCCAAATTACACTAAACAAAAGGAAGAACGAAAGAGAACAAATACATAAAGGGCAAGCTCATGAGCAAGCCATCCGTTCGATCCAAAAGTCCTCCATGTCCAGGTAAAATCAGGCCGGTATCTTTGACTCCAGCCCGCCTTTTGAGCAGTGAAATGAAAAGATCTCCAGTTTGAGCTATGAAAAAACAAAAAACACCGAACAAGAACGTCATAAAAAACGGTTCATGATAAATGAAAGAAAATCCCCACGCTGAGACCAAGCCGCTAGTAATTAAACCAGAAAATAAGCCTTCCCAAGTTTTATTTGGAGAAAGCATTGGTATCCACTTTCTTTTCCCAAAGCAAGACCCTGCCAAGTAGGCCAAAGTATCTCCAGCAAATATGATACACAGAAATAAAAGAGCCAAATATTTACCCTTTTCTTCGTAAAGAAGAATCCTTACGAATAAAGCAGAGGGAAAGGACACATAAAATAATCCGAGAAGAGAATGGATCACTCCCTCGCTGACCTGTGAAGCGTTTGTTTTAGGAAGAAACCAAAAGGAAAAAAACAGAAGCAAATAAGTGGTTATCGCCAAGGTTTCGACAAACCAGCTACTCAAGAATGAAAACAATAGATAACTCAAAAAAGAAAAGAAGAGAAAAAACAAACGAAAAAAAATGGGAGATATCTGATGAAAAGCTAATTTTTGGTATTCCCATAGCAAACCAGCCACTAGGAGAGAGACGAAAAAAATGAGTCCAAATGGATAGGGGGAAAACCACCAAACAACAAGAAAGACGGCGGAAAGAAGAAAAGAGGTGAGAGTGCGTAGAACAAAAGTGTTCATGAAGACTCCTGATATTTTTGAAGCAAGCCACCAAAACGACGTTGTGTTTTAGAATAAAGTTTCAAAGCTTTTATCAATTCTTTTTCAGTGAAATCGGGCCAGAGCAAAGGGCTTACATAAAATTCAGAATAGGCTGCACTCCACAAGTAAAAATTAGATAAACGACTCACCCCTCCAGTCCGAATGATCAAATCAGGAGGAGGAAATAAAGAAGAAGGCAAATATTGTGAAATCAAAGATTCACTCAATTGTTCAACTTGGACTCGACCGGCTTTTATTTCTTCTACCACTTTTTTGACTCCCTGAACCATTTCTCTTCGCCCTCCATAGTTAACAGCAATGATCAGATTGAGGCCCTTATTGTTTTTGGTATCTTCCGCGGTATCTTTTAGCAACTTTTGCACAGAAGGAGTGAGCTCCGTGATGTCTCCCAAAAAATGCAAACGAATTTGTTCGTCATTCAAACTTTTTCGATAACGAATGAGAGATTTTTCCATCAACTTCATGATTGCAGTAACTTCTAAGGAAGACCTTTTCCAATTTTCTGTACTAAACGCAAATACACTGAGATAAGGAATCTTAAAATTGGAGCAACTTTGAATCACCGCCTTGAGGCTTTGCACTCCCTTGAGATGTCCAAAATAACGAGGGCATGCTCTTTTTTTAGCCCAACGACCGTTGCCATCCATAATGATTGCTAGGTGTCGCAACCCTTTTGGACAACTAAACTTCCGTGAGTTCTTTTTGTTTTTTATTGGAAAGATCATTCACTTTATTCACATAATTATCTGTTGCTTGTTGAATCTGTTTTTTGCAATTTTCCGCTACATCCTCGCCAATGACTTTTTCTTTTAAAGCCGATTTAACCTTTTCATTCATCATCTGTCTGATTTGGCGAAACTCTATTCGAGCTTTTTCCACATCCTTCTTAAAAAGACGAGTCAGTTCTGCTCTTCTTTCTTCACTTAGTTCTGGTACCTTCAAATGGATCACATTACCGCTTCTTCTTGGAGCCATTCCCAAGTCACTCTTAATCAAAGCTGCCTCAATATCTTTCAAAGTGCTTTGGTCCCAAGGAGAAATTAAGAGACTTCGGCTATCTGGACAGGAAATGGAAGCAATATGTTTTAGCTCCTGTTCTCCTCTATAACAAGAAATTTTCACGTTTTCCAGCAAGGAAGTATGGGCAGAACCAGTGCGTACCTTTTTTAGTTTTTCTTGCACATGATGAAAGGCTTTTCCCATTCTATCCTCTATCTCTTTTTCAATTTCTTCCAACATCCATATTCCTTTTTCACCATCTCTTTTTTAATGAATTAAAGTTCCCAATTTTTCCCCCTTGATGATCCGGACAATATTTCCTTCCTTCTTCAAATTAAATGTCACTAGGGGCATTTTATTATCCATGCAGAGGCTCACGGCCGTTGAGTCCATAATTTTTAATTGCTTATTGATAACATCCATATATTTTAATTCATCATATTTTTTTGAATTTTTATTTCTCTCCGGATCTTGATCATATATTCCATCCACTTTTGTCGCCTTCAATAAAATATCTGCTTTAATTTCCATAGCCCTTAAAGCAGCAGCTGTATCTGTTGTAAAATAAGGATTGCCAGTGCCGGCAGCAAAAATGACAATGCGTTTTTTTTCTAAGTGGCGTAGAGCTTTTCTACGAATATAGGGCTCTGCGAGCTCAGAAATTCTCAGTGCGGTTTGCACACGAGTGGGAACCTGCTTTGACTCCAAAGACTCTTGTAAGGCCAAAGCGTTGATACAAGTAGCCAACATTCCCATATAATCCAAACTGGCTCTCTCCATACCTTCTCCCGGACGAGATAGGCCTCGAAAAATATTTCCTCCTCCCACGACCAATGCGATCTGTACTCCCAGATCATACACCTGTTTGATTTCATCTGCCACATTCGAGATGGTTTTGAAATGGATGCCAAAACCTTCTCCACCGCAAAGAACTTCACCGCTGATTTTCAATAAAATTCTTTTGTACTTTAGGTTGCTCAATTACAATCTCCTATCGATGATCCTTCCGTATTTCCTGTTGATAATTCTGCCGTTTCTCCCAGCTCAAATCGAACGAATCGACGAATCACAATATTTTCTCCGAGTTGAACAATCAAATTTTTAAGCATTTCTTCTACTGTCTGTTTTTTTTCGCTGGAAGCATTTTTTAAAAAAACTTGTTGGAGCAAACAAACTTCTGATAACCATTTATTCATCATACCTGTTACAACTTTTTCCAAAATGGATGATTTTTTTCCTGATTGCAAAGCCTGCTCTTTAAAAATGCTTTCCTCTTTTTTTCTTCTCTCCTCTGAAACATCTTTCGCTTCTATAAAAAGAGGATCCATGGCAACAATGTGCAGGCAAAGATCATGCACAAAGGATTGAAAAATCTCCCCCCTAGCTGCAAAATCAGTCTCTACGTTGACTTCCACCAAAACACCAATGCGACCTTCCCCATGTATGTAGGAAGCAACTTTCCCTTGTTCCGCTTTTCTCGCTGTTTTTTTGCTAGCTTTTGCGAGTCCCTTTTTTTTAAGCCATTCGATAGCTTTATCAAAATCCTGATTGTTTTCTTGGAGAGCTTTTTTGCAATCCAAAAATCCTGCACCTGTCTTCATTCTTAGGTTCTTAATTCCCTCAATAATTTCTACTTTCATGCCTCATCTTTCTGCTGGCTCGAAGTAAAGGAGGGGCTTTTCTCAGCAGAGTCTGTTTTTTCCAATTCTATGGAAATTTCCACATCATCAGCCGTTCCCGCAGCCACCAATTTTCTTTCTTTAAACACTTTTACAACCGTGGGTCCTTCTTGTAGCTCTGCACTCATTCCTTGATCTAGCTTAGAGCTTTCCCCTTGCACTTCTGTGTGGGCTTTTTCTCCTTCTATCCTTACTCGTTCCTTCCATTTTTCTTGGCCTCGCAAGCAGGCCTTGCTGACCAATTTTACAAAGAATTCAATAGAGCGTGTGGCATCATCATTTCCTGGAATGGGATAATCCACAAGATCTGGATCACAATTGGTATCCACCAAGGCAATTACCGGGATACCCAGTCGTTTGGCTTCTGAAACGGCAATATCTTCGCAATTAATATCCACAACGAACAAGGCCCCTGGTAAAGACTTCATTGCACGAATGCCATTTAGATAATCATTGAGACGGGCGTATTCTTTTTCAATTCTTGCCCTTTCTTTCTTAGAATGATGATCCAAGTCCCCTCGTTCCCTCATTTGGTCAATTTTTTTCATTTGGTCTACACTCATTTTTATCGTCTCAAAATTGGTTAGAGTTCCTCCTAGCCATCTTTTGCTGACATAAAATTGATTTGCTTCCTTCGCGGCTGAACGAATTAAGTCAACCGCCTGCTTTTTTGTCCCAACAAAGATTAAACTTTTCCCCTTGCCTGTTATTTCCTCAACAAATTGCAAAGCCTTTTTCGTACAAGCCAAAGTTTTTTGCAAATTAATGATATGAATGCCTCCTCTGGAGGTGTACACATAAGGCTTCATCTTGGGATTCCAACGTTGAATTTGGTGACCAAAATGCACTCCTGCATCCAACATATTTTTAATACTTACTTCTCCAGCCATTGAATATTTTCTCCTTGTCCAATCAGATGGCTATCACAATTTGCTTTTAAAAAGCAAATAAAAAACACATTTGGAGGATCTGTTTTCAAAGCATCTGAATGGGGTCTCTATTTATATGAACTTGGACTGCGGTTTGAATTTTTTTGGAAGCAATGATCGAGCAAGCTTGATGTAGCACGGATAGAAGAGAGCTTTTGAAAAGTAAATGATAGCGATATTTGTTTCTCAAGCGAAAAAAAGGTGCCGGAGCGGGGCCTAAAATTTTTAAATTCCTCAGTTTTTTGATTTGTTCCTTGATTTCCAGTGCTTCCCTCAAAGCATTTTTTTCATGTAAAGACTGGACTCGCACAAGAACCAATTTATTAAATGGGGGATAGGAATATTTTTTTCTCTGTGCCAATTCTTTTTTGACAAAAGATTCATAATCACCATTTTTCAAAGCCTCTATTACAGGATGAGAGGGATTGTAGGTTTGTAAGATCACCCGACCCTTTTGTTTTCTGCGCCCCGATCGTCCAGCCATTTGGGTGATCAGCTGAAAACTTTTTTCAGCGGAACGAAAATCTGGTCGGTTCAGACCCTGATCCGCCAACACCAAACCCACTAGATTGAGATAGGGAAAGTCGAGTCCCTTGGCAATCATTTGGGTTCCCACCAAAATATCCACTTCTTTTTTTTCTACCTGACGAATCAGTTGAATCCAATCTTTGTGATTTTTTATTTGATCTCGATCTGCCCTCACCAATTTAGCCGTTGGAAAAAGCTCTGCGATTTGTTTTTCCAGTGCTTGGGTACCCAAGCCAAAAGTAGACAACTGAGAAAAAGCACATTGGGGACAAAATTCTGGTTTTTCTTGTCTCCACAAACAATAGTGGCAAGTCAAGAAACAACCCTGATGTTGAGTCAAAGAAATATCACAATTGGGGCAAGAAAAATGAAACCCACAAGCGGAGCAAAAAACATAGCCTGTTTCTCCTCGACGATTTAAAAACAAAGCCCCTTGCTCTCCTTTTTTTAAAGTTTGTTCTAGGGCTTCGTGAAGCTCAGGACTTAACCAGTAATTCAAATTGTCTTCTTTTTTCCTCATATCCACCACCTCTATCTTAGGAGGAGAAGAACGAAACACTCGATTTTTCAAATGATGGTATTTATATTTGTGAGTTTTGGCATTCCACCACGACTCTATACTAGGGGTGGCCGATCCTAAAACCACAGGAATGTCTAAGCATTTGCCCAAATAAATAGCCGTGTCTCGACCATGATACTTCAGTTTATCTTCTTGTTTAAAATGAGACTCATGTTCTTCATCCACAATAATGAAAGCTAGATGAGGAATGGGGCAAAACAATACAGATCTTGGTCCGATGAGAATTTTCTTTTCTTCCTTCAACACGCTCATCCATTGAATGCTTTTTTCCTTTGGAGTCACACCTGAATGAAAACAAGCCACTTGATTTGGAAATCGAAGAGAAAATCTTTCAATATGTTGGGGGGTCAAAGCAATTTCAGGAACCAAAACCAAAACACTTTTGTGATTCAGTAAAAAAGGTTCAATGAGTCGAAGGTAAATTTCTGTTTTTCCCGAACCAGTTACCCCGTGAATCAAATGTACTTTAAATCCTTTTTTTGAATAACAAGAGATTTCCTTCACGCACTTGTCTTGTTCTTTCGTCAAGTTTGGAAGATTGGCGGGAGAGAGTGGATATTTTATTTTAGGGGTTTGTATCTTCTTTCTGTCTTTTCCTATTTTTATTCTACTGAAAAAAAAACTAGAGCGAATAACAGATGGTAGACTGTAACAGTAATAACTTGCTATCCACATCAACCACTTTAAACGAGCAGATGATATGGGAGGATGATTTTTGTCCAAAGATAGAATGGATTTGATATGAAAAAGCCTTTTTGGTCGAACCACCTCACGAAGAACCACAGCCAATACTTTTTGGTTTCTAAGGGGCACTCGTACACAAGTCCCCGGCTCAAAAATTATGTTTGAAAAATAAATGAGATTTATTTTTATAGCCTTAAGAATAGTTACTTCATAGTAATATTTCTTATCTAAATTTTTGATAGAACACACGAATTCTTTCCTGATCAGCAGAAGAAATATTGCTTGGAAGTTGGTTTTTTTCGGTCAAATGGCGACGAGTGAACCATTGATCCCTTAGCTTCAAACTCTGAACATCTTTCAATTGAATGAAAATGACAGAAGAAGCTTGTTTCAGTTTTCTTTTGCTAGGAAAAAAAAGATTTTTTGGATAAAGATTGTAATCCCAAGCAAACACCTGAACCCCCGAGGCCCATTCCCAAGCTCGAATCACAAACTCATCTTGTTCAATTTGCAAGTGAGCCTTTTTTTTTCCGATTCTATATTGTATCACTCCCCCTTTGCGTTCCAAACGGATAAAAGATTTTTGATTATTATTTCCCTCAAGGGAATCAAAATCTGGCATAGGAGCCATCTTCCAACGATGAAATAGAGAAGCCAATTTTTTTTTGTTTCTTAAATGAAACACCTTTTCAATATGGTGAAATGGAATGGTTCGACTTCTTATTTGGTTTTTTTCATTTCTGAACATTTTCTTTCCATTTTTATAGACAAACTGCAAATGGAAAGGCTGAAATTGTTTCTCCTTTGCTTTCACACGCAATCTCATACGAGAACCCCCAGCAATCCACCATGTCTCTACCAATGAAACCAGATCATTGTTCCCTTGAAAAATGACCTCTTGATCAATGCGATAAGCCCCTTGCCCTCGCGAGCGAGCGAGATGAGAAAGCATCATTGGATAAGAAGGAATATATGCCAGACAAAAAATCGGGAGAAATAGAAGGAATAAAATGAGAGTTTTATTAATTCTTTGCTTATTTTTCATCAAACCAACCCCAAAAATGAAAATATCGAGTTTCCCATCTTTTATATAATAAGAGATCCCTACGTGCTATAGCTAGAACTCAGAAAAATCAAGTCACTGAATCAATAAAGGATTAAAGTTTTTTAAAAAATTCCGATGAGTAAGGTCTGATGAGTTTTTTTAAATTTTCTTTATTTTCTGTCTTTCTAATTACCTTTTTCTCCTTAAATAATTGTTCCGGAGTTTACTCTACAAGAGAAGCCATATTGGGGAGTATAAACTCTGGGCTGACACCTGCCCCCGGAGGCACTGAGGGTGAGAATCCTGTGACCGTTAACATCACTGAACCAGCTAAAGACGATCCAAAAAAAGATTTTACTTTTTTTCCCTACGATCTACAGCCAGACACCATTGCTTACTTATCTTGCCGAGAAAATTCTTTTTTTACTTTCAAGGTAGGTTCCTATTTCTCAAGAAGCGGTGTCAGATTAAGTGAATACTTTTTACAAAAGCAGGAAGAAGATAATTTGGAAAACGAAGAATTAAAAAGTTTAATTAGAAAATCCACAAAATATATTGCTACTCCCAAAATCAGCATAGCTGGCAGACTGAATTTCCTATATTCTATAGCAGATGGCTTTTTCAACATAGTACTCTACAATGAACTCTCTGCATTAGTAAGAACGAAAAACACTCGACTCAATGAACTGGATGGGGAAAACATTGAGGCCAAGATTAAAGATGGACCAAGATCTTTTTCTCTTGCCGAAGCCCTGAATAATAATGATTATAGGTTGATCATTTCTTATCGAAATGCCAAAGGACAAATTTACTACCAATCTGGAGAAAGGACAATCCCCGGTTTAGATATTTATGGAAGGGCTTATCATGTGGATTTTGAGGAAAAATTGACTTATCGATACGTGTTGGATTCTGTGCAGGAGACAAAACTTCCAGAGAAAGAATCTCAGACAGATTGGACTTGTCCAGAGGAACTAAAACTAGAAATCAGAAGAAATGAAGAGAATGCCTACACAGCGAGAAAAGGTTATAATGCTCAACAAAATGCAAGGTATAAAAAAGCCTACCCATCCATAGAAAAAGCAATTGCTGAGGCAGGGCTTCCAACAGACGAACTCACTTGCGAAGATTCACAATCTGGTGGATCCACAAGAACAGTGTTAGAAAAGATACTGGGTCAAAATTGGAACATCAATGTTACACAGGGTTGTGTTTCTCCCAAAAGTGCAAGCCAATTTTGTTATTCCCGTTCTGGTCTTTTTCATATCAATTTTTCAGATCAGATAGAAAATTGCAAACCAATTGATAAGGAGGGGAAAAATGAGTGCCCTCACTTTTTATCCATTTGTATCAGACAAAACTAAGTAGCTCAGATTGTTAGATCCTCCAAATCTTTGACATATAAAACAAACCTGTCAACAATCAGGTTCGGAATGAAAAATGAATCCGTGCCATTTTTATTGAGCAAATTTTCCTCTTGTGTTCGAGTGCTTCTGTTTTTACTTCTTTTGAGTAGCAACGCCTTTGCCTTAAAGTTGGAAGGTCCTTTAATTTTTTCTATGAGTGGCTCTGGAAGAGCTTCTGTAGGCAAAGGAGTAGAATACCATTTATTGAACCCAGCTCTTTTTGTATTTTCAAGATCAACACAAGCTTCTGGATTTTATATGTTTGATCAAGAAAATTCCTACTGGGGAATTTCTCTTTCTGAAAATCGCACGCTCCCTTTAGCTCTAAGTTGGATTCAAAAAAAAAATTCAGAAAAACGAATTCTTGTCTTAAGTACAGCTGGTTTTGTTACTTCAGGTTGGGCAATTGGCTTAAGTGTTGTTCGCCAAGTCCAAGCAGAGGGAATAGCTGATTGGAACGCAAAAGCTGGTTTTCTTATTCGTCCCAAAAATTCATTGATTTCCCTAGGTGCTAATTGGGATTACTTTCTTCCCTTAAAAAAAAATTTCATAGGCGAAAAAAACTTAGGAATTGGCTTGCATTACAAAGCCTCTCCGTGGCTTCAGCTAAACCTAGATGGTATGTATAAAATGGAACAAAAAAAATGGTATCTAAGCTTGGGAACACAAGGTGTTTTGAGTAAGATCTTTGTCATCCGCTTGAGCAGTGAATGGGATGCTCACGAACAAAAAATTCTTTATTCTGGAGGTTTGGGCTTAAAAGCAAAGCAAATCCAAGCAGACTATTCTATTGGAAAGAGAGAAGATTCCCGTTGGTTACAGGGAGTAAATATACGTGCCAATTTCTAATATTGCATTCCCCTTGGGTACAGGAAATGAATATACGTGCCAATTTCTGATATTGCATTCCCCTTGGGTACAGGAAATGAATATACGTGCCAATTTCTGATATTGCATTCCCCTTAGTTTGCTTCCAGTAGTGGATCTAGAACACGCAAGGGAGTTTCTTTTTTGTCTGAATCAATGGAAAACTGAAAAGGATGAGAGACCCAACCTTCCTGACCGGAATGATAGCGATACTTTGAAACAATCCGTAAAGCTGCATTGTCCAATATGGAGTGACCGGATGAATGAGCGAGCTGAATTTTTTCAACAAAACCATATGAATTCACATAGTAAAGAACCAGTACTTCTCCAGTCCAACCTTTTTCCAAAGCTTCTTTGGGGTAAGCTGGTATAGGATTGCCTTCTTTTTGTTTTAATTGTGTGTAACTAAGAGCCTCTGCAACATCCGGAGGGGAATTATTTCCTTGAGCTCCTCCACTTTCTTGGCTCCTCTCGCCTTCTTGATCCTTATCATCTTTTTGCTGATCTAGCTCACTATCCTCATCAATATCTGTAACAAGTTCTTCAACCAACTCGTCTTTTTTTCCCGTATTCTCATTTTCTTCAGCTTCAAGAGAAGATTCTTGATCAACTTTTTCCTTAGGAATCGTTTTCTTTTCTTCTACCTCAAGATTTTTTACTTCCTCTGGTTTTTCATCCTTTTTTTCTATTGGTTCAACTATTTTTTGCCCTATCTCCTGCTTTTTTTTCATTTCTTCTTTGCTTTTTACAACTGGTACACTTTTCTTTGAATCTTTCACCAATTTTTTTTTCAACACTTTCCCTGTATTTTTCTTTGAAGAAGCTTTTGTTTTTTCTCCTTGAGGAGAACTCAGAGGTTTCTTTATTATTTTTTTTTCCATGTTCTTTTTTTGTCCCCCACTACCTTCTACCTGGATAAAACCCAACCCTTTGGTTTCACCCCAGATTCCCATATTGGCAATCAACAAAGCTCCCAAAGCCATGTGTATAGAAAAAGAAAAAATAAAAAAAATAAAAAAACGACTCAAATTAACCTCTCAAAATAAGCTCTCGAATTAAACTCAATCATCACTATAATTTAATGGAGTCAGACTCCTCAAAATCAATTGTTATAGTACGATAATCAAAACCCAATCTTAACGCAGCATAATTGTTGAATCGTTCTGCGTAAGGACCTGAACATTCTAGCAAATTAACGATAATTTCATCTGATGGGTTATACAATATGAAAACACCACATTCTGTTTCCTCAGACTGATTTACGATATGGAATTTGATCCAACTGCGATCTACAATATCTGCCTGAAAAATAGCAAGAGGAGCATGAAAAAGTAAATAAAAAAGATTTACTTCCTCAATAGAATTGATTGAAGACACTCTGACTCCATCAAGTCTCTTTTGAACCAGATACCTCAAGACAGGTTTACGGATCTTAACAAGTGCCTCCCTAATTTCATTTTCCTCAAAAGAAGAGATCGTTTTTCTCTCATCAGCTCCACAAGAAAAAAGAAAGAAACAGCAAGAAGCTAGGAAAAAAGCATAAAATAAATATTTTCTAAACATAGATTATCTCGGATAAAGAACAAACAACCTTTCATTAGAAAGTCAAAATTGCATGCCAAATTTTAGCCGATTTTCTTTTAAATGTCGCTTAAATTTGCTAAAATGAAATTTTAATCTTTCCAAAAACCCCTCATTTGAATTGATTTTATTATCTTTATGATGTTCTGATTGCATATAATGTCGCTGGCGATGGAAACGACCTGCGGTAATGTTGCCGGTAAGCTATAGATGATGTTGGCGACTTAATTTGGCATTTTGATCGTACGTAACAAATACTATGATACGAAATGATTTATTTCAGGTTATGAAAAAAAGAGGTCAATCGAAGTGAAAAAAGAAAATAAAAGAAAAGCTCGTGAAGCTGTTTTGAAAGCTTTGTTCGAAGGAGAATTTCATGAACAACATGTGAATTACGAAAACAGCCCATGGTCCAGATTGGAGCCAAACGTGAAAAAGTATTCCATGCAACTGTGGGAGGGAGTGAAAAAAGAAAAAATTCAGATTGATGAATTGATTGAAAAAACAAGTGAATCATGGAAACTCGATAGAATGCCACTTATCGACTTGAACATCATGAGAATTTCCATCTATGAAATGCTTTACTTATCGGAAAGAATTCCCTTTAAAGTATCTATTAACGAAGCTCTAGAAATGGCCAAACTCTATGGCACCCTAGATTCTCCTACTTTTATAAATGGTATCCTAGATTCCGTCTCCAAACAAAAAACCAAAATCTCCACTTCTAAAATTTTGTAAGTTCACTGACTGCCGGATGAATGATCATTATAATGTGAATTTTTCACTCTCACCATCGTCAGTACTCTCACCATCGTCAGTACTCTCACCATCACTCTCGATATCAGAAGCATTTAAACAGTTCGTAAGTTCCCTGTATTTATACTCGAATATATTCGCTTCTTCATGATTAGAAACTAATTCCTTTGTGTAAGGACCTTCACATTGTAGTAGATCAGCACTTATCACTCTCTCTACAGTCAAGAGACACTTATTATTATGTCCAAAAATTGAACTAATGGTCATCTCTTTACTTATATCCAATAATCTAAGTAAGCATTTTGTTTCTACTTTTTCCCCTTCAATAGTAAATCGCATGTTTGAATGATCTGAATCTCCAAACTTTTCTCCAAAGATAAAAAAATCATCAGGCTGCATAAAAAATTGATGCATTTTGCTCAAGCCTTTAACGGAGCCTATCGAAAAAATTACTTTAGTTACGAGTTGATTCTCAACTAAATCATACAGAATCGATTTACGATACTCAGTTAGTTTATTTCCAAATTGAACTACAGTCTCATCTAAAAGTTTATCTTTAAGATTATTTTTAGCCTCACTTCTTGGAAGATTATATTCACTTCTAAATTGAGCTTCTGCTACAAACACAAAATATGAATGAAACAACAAAACGAGTCCTAATTTTATCTTTCCAAGCATGGTCTTATTGTAACTAACATAATTTATCGTAATTTACATAATTTTTAATCATCTATGTATATTTTTCACTAACTTAATGTTTTTTAGATACTGTAATTTCTTCTTAAAATGATTTGAGTGTTACTACCCATGAAAAAAAATCATAAATATTATTTCTCCCACTAAAGCCCTTAAAAAAGGGGCTGAATTGTGGATCCTGAATCCTCTCATAGTGGATGGAATCAAAAAATTGACTGGTACATTCATTTTCAAATGAGAAAAAATCGTTCATGGAAAAATGAAACTCCCTCAGATAAAATGAAAGCACCACATTCTGTTTCCTCAGACTGATTTACGACATGAAATTTGATCCAAGAGCGATCACAATACAAAAAGTTCTCAACTTGTGAGTCTATCTGGTTACAAATCGTTGAATACTGCTTTTGGTCTTCTGATGAGTTCCGGCGACAAGAAATTATCAAAAGACTCAAAATATTGGAGCATTCAAAGATATATTATTATTATCAATAATAAACTCTCTGAAATGATATTGTATTATTATCTTTAAGTCCGATATTTCCAAACGCTGGTTTTCAAATTCCACTTTGGATTTTAACTGTGTTAAACTAACTCTAGTCAAAGAATAAAGATTGTGCTTTACAAGGTATTGCACTCCTTCTCTTCCAATAATACCTTCTAAGAATTCTAACACTGGCTTTAATCGAACTACCCTCACTTGACTGAAAGTTGAAAAATTTTGTTTAATTATATTTTGCACCTTTTGCTCTGCTGATTCTTTTTTGAAAAAAGTTTTTAGATATTTGATAGAGAGATTCATTTGATCCAAATCACTACCTGCAAACTTATGAAATCCTCGCAACATACTTTCTGCAATTGACTCCTTTGTAAAAAATGTCTCTGCAAAGTTCAAAGATTCTTGTAACTGACTCAAATCACTCTTAACGAAACCACTAAAATTATTTTGCATAATACTGATAGCGCCTTTTTTTTCCACATATTTTCCCACATAAGGCACTACTTGTTTTAATCTTTCCAAGCGAGCTAAAGAAAAACCTCCAAAATTCTTTTTTATAATGTCTCTGACAGCCTTTTTACTCATCATGTTTTCCAAGTAAGAAACAACCTGTTTCAAATGATTCAACCTAGCTGAAGCAAATCCTTGAAAATTGATTAGTATCATTTCTCTTACCATTTTTTTTCCTATTAATTGTTCTAAATAGGATACAGTACGTTTTAATTCATTCAAATGAACATAAGTGAACGCACGTAAATTTCTTCTTATGATGGATTGCACTTCTTCTGGACCGACTAGAGATTGTAGGTAGGAAATTATTTCTTTAAATTCATCTGCACTAACGAAAGCAAAGGGTCGAATATCTCGCTTCATTATCTCTTTCGTTTCTTTTTCCCCAATGAAACTTTTTACAATATTCACAATATGTTTAAAATTCTTCATTTTAACCTGATAAAAACTAATCAAGTTGTTTTTCAGTATTTCTCTTGTGCTTTTTCTTCCGAGAACTGTTTCTAAGTAGTTTACAACTTCTCTTAAATCAGACAAACGAACACCAGTGAAACCACGAAGATTATGCTTTAGTATTTTTATCATTTCTTTTTTTCCGAAAATATTCTTTACATACTTTGCAATCAATTGTAATTGACTAAGTTTTGCTATTGCAAAAGCTTGGAAATCTTGTGGCATTTGCATTTGTATGCTCTCTCGGCCAATCAATGGCTCAACATAGGAAATCATCAACTTCAGTCGATCCAAATTTGTAGTAACCAAACCAACGAAATTTTTTCTTATGATTTTCTGAACTCCTCTTTTTCCAACAAAAGATTCCACATAAGAAATAGTGGGTTTCAATTTATCTAGGCGAGCTAAAGAAAAACCTCCAAAATTCTTTATCATAACTTGTTCGAGTTCTTTTCTATCGAAAAAAGAGGTCTCCAGATAAGATATCGTTTCTTTTAACCGATCTGGGTGAATTCGAATGAAATATACGATATTGTCTCGAACTATGCTTTTGGCTACCTCTTTTCCAACATAAGTCTCTATAATGGTAATTGCTTCTTCTATTTTAGAGAGCTCACCTTTATGAAACCCTCCTAAAGAAACAAGCAATCGCTCTTTGATACTTTCTCGATCGAGATAAGATTCATAAAAAGTTACTCTTTCTAAAAAATTGTCGTAACTTGTTCTTTTTAAATAAGACGAAGTTTTGATTCGTTTTAAAATATACTCTGGCGTAATATAATGGCCCAAAAAAGTCAAAAACTCCGTGGCATCCGGAGACTGCCAAAGAGAAAGATCTTCTTTGATTTTTTCTGGCCAATTTTCACCCATCACTTTGAGCCAGTTCTCACCCAAATGCTTTCTCGCAAAATTGATAAAGACAAAATGGGCAGAGTTTTTAGAGAAAGTATCAGCACAAAGAGACGCAAAAGCCTGAGATGAACTGATTAAAATAAGAACGAAAAAAATAGAAAATATTTTTTTGAACTCGCTAAAAAAGGAAATCATAGTGCAGTTCCTATACACGAAACCTTAGAAAATTGGTAGAAACTTTGTCTAGATTGTAAGTTTTTCACATGAGCGATTCATTGCTCTATGCAAACAATTGAAAGTGTGTGCAATCAAGCTGTAAAATGAAAGTCAAGGAAAGCTATTCACAAAACTGATCCAGATATTCTTTTAAAATACGTCTTGGATTTGTCTAAAAGAACTGTATTTTCTTGTTCCATCAAGAATCTCTTAGAGAACAAGATTTTTTTTCAGTTTTGAGTCTCTCTCCTAGCTCTTCAGACCAAGAAATAGCCTCTGAGTCCTGAAGGATTTGCTGAAGCTTTTGAAAAGAAAATGGCTTGACTCTAGAAAATCTATTTTTAAAGTGCTGACCTTTTTGTAATTTCGAATGAAATTCTTTTTCACAAAGTATTTTTTCAGCCAAAGCTTTTCGGATCCAATCCCCCATTTCAAACCTTTCATCAGAAGCTTGGCATTTCAAAATACAATCCACTCCCGCAAGGAACGTTTGAATGACAACTTTTCTCAAAGGAAAAAAAGAAGACAAAGCCTTCATGTCCAAGTCATCTGAAATGACTAGGTTTTGAAAACTCATTTTTTTTCTCAGAAGATTTTTTAAAATAAAAGGAGATAACGTTGCCGGATAGATGGGATCCAAAAGAGGATAAAGAACATGAGCACTCATCAAAATATCTAAAGGGATGGAAAAAGTTTTTTGAAAAATCAGTAGATCTTGTTTTTCTAGTTCGCTTAAGCTTCGCTGATCCACTGGTAGCTCTTTATGAGAATCCTCTTTTACTCCTCCGTGACCGGGGAAATGTTTTCCCACACTCGCTAAGCCTGCTCTTCTTAGCCCCTTAATAAATGCGATAGCATTTTGACTCACCTGCTCAGGGGATGAACCAAGCAAACGAGATTGAAAAAGAACATTTGCCACACTTGCTATCTCCAAGCAAGGGGCAAGATTGATAGCAATCCCCAAAGCCTTTAATTCTCTTCCCATATAAAAACTCGTTTTTTCGATCTCTTTTAGAGAACTAACTCGAACCAAGTCCTGAGGGGCTGACCATGGAAGAATGTCAGGCAAATGTTTTAAACGATCCACCGGCCCCCCCTCCCTATCTATGGCAATCAAGGGAGAATGTTTGAAGCTTTTAATTCGCTGACAGAGTTCATAAAGCTGAGAAAGAGAATGAATATTTCTTTTAAATAAGATAAGAACGGAAATTTCTTCTTGTTCAATCCATTGAATTTCCTCTTTTGTGAGTGTGTGGCCTTCAATGCCTGACCAAATGAAAGCTCCCATTTTTGTATGAAAATTTTTCATTATTTATGAGAGCCTTCTTCTTTGTGGATTGAAAAATTCACTCAGAGCTTCTCCAAACAATTGAAAACCCAAAACAAGAGTGAAAAGAGCCAAAGCTGGAAAGAAAATCAGGTGAGGGGCCTCTGCGATGACTTGTCTTCCAGAACTGAGAAGACGACCCCAACTGGGTACCTCAGCCGGTACCCCTAAACCCAAAAAACTTAATCCCGCTTCAGCAATCACTACTGCGATCAATGAAAAAACAATCTGCACAAGCAAAATGCCAAGAAGATTTGGCCAAATATGATGAAGAAGAAGACGGGGTCCACTCGCACCATAAGAAATTCCTGCCAAAACATATTCTTTCTTTTTTAAATGCAAAATTTCAGCCCTTACCAATCTGGCAAAACTTGTCCAGCCAGAAAGGCACAAAGCTAAAATTAAATTATGAAGGTTGGCTCCCATAACAGCTAGAAGAGCCAGAGCCAATAAAAACCTAGGGAAAGCTGAGATGGCATCCACTAGCCTCATTAAAATTTGATCCACTATTGAAGGAAGCCAAGCAGACAAGGAACCAATGAAAAGACCAATGAGTAAGCTTACACCCACCACCACAATAGCCACCCACAAAGAGGTTCTGGATCCGTAAAGTACCTGAGAAAAAAGATCCGATCCATTCTCATCCAAACCAAAAAAATGGTGCAAGCTGGGTCCCTCCAAAGAACGAGACAACTCCATTTCCAACACTTGGTGAGAGTACAAAAAGGGAGCCAGCAGAGCGAAAAACAAAATCACAGCCAAAAGGGAAAGCCCAAAGCACATTTTCCTAGTAAAAAATTCTTTGCGTATATTTTTCACAATGACTTCATCCGAGGGTTGGCCCAAATATAAATCAAATCCACAAACAAATTCACCAATACGTAAATAACCGCAATGAATAAAACACAAGCTTGCACCACCGGATAATCTCTTCTTTGAATAGAATCTAACAAAAGCAGTCCTATGCCCGGCCAATCAAAAATGCTTTCTATGATCACGGTTCCCGTTAACAAAGCTCCCATTTGCAAACCCAAAATAGTGATAATGGGAATGAAAGCGTTTGCTAAGGCATGCTTAAAATAGAGGTCTGTTCTGGAAAGCCCCTTGGCCTTTGCGGTTCGAATGTAATCTTGTCCCATCACTTCCAACAAAGCTGCCCTCGTCATCTTCAACAAAATAGCTCCTAAGGGCAGAGCTAAGCTGAGAGATGGCAAAATAAAATATTCAATCCCCATGCCCATCTCACTGACAGGAAGCCAAGACAACTTGATAGAAAATAACCAGATTAACACTGGGGCTAGACAGAAGGCTGGGATGGACATAGCTAGTAAGGAAAAAAAAGACAAACTCGTATCGACCAAACCTCTTTTTAGGACAGAAATTACACCGGCGGAAATTCCCCATAAAGCGGCTAACAGCAGTGAAAAGAAGGCCAAATAGAAGCTGGCAGGAAAGGCTTGTATCAGCTCCTTCGAGACGGGTTCTTGGGAGTGAATGGAAACACCCAAGTCTCCTTTTAGTACATTCTGAATGAAGGACAAATATTGAGACCAAAGGCTTTGATTGAGACCCAAACTTTCTCTTAGTTTTAAGCGATCCATTTGGTTTGCGTGTTCTCCCAAAATAAGATCTACGGGATCTCCGGGCACCAAATGAATCAAAAAAAAACTCAATGAACCAGCAAGAAAAAGGATCAAAGTCGTGAAAAAAAGCCGACGAAAAATAATCAAATACATATATAAGACCCGAAGCGTAAGCTATCTGAAATAAAAAATATTTAAAATCCTGAGTTTTATTCTACAATCATAGAAGTATGAAAAAAACAAAAAGAAAGGCTTGTAGAGGACAACTTTCCATTTTTTTGGCCTTAATTTTTCAAGTTCTATTCGTCTTCTTTGCTATGTCCTTGAATGTGGCCTTAGTTGTGCATGATAAGATTAATTTGCAAAATTCTGTAGATTTGGCTGCCTATTACGGAGCAATGAAACAAGCCGAGACGCTTAACGCTATTGCCCACATCAACTACCAAATCCGGCAATCTTGGAAATTAATGGTTTGGCGCTATCGGGTCTTGGGTTCCATGTCAGGTATCGGCAATTTTACAGGAGTTCCCTCAGCCAGACCCGTACCTCTGGATCGGATCTTGTTCCCAAGGAGTTTTGAAAACAACAGCCCGGGAGTGTTTTTCACGTGTTTAGCCCATGATAAGTGGGGTAAATTTTACTCAGCAGATGCGTCTTTTCAATCCAGGAGTGACAACTTATGCGTTAAAATGAGCACCAACATCCCAGCCTTAATAATCCCCTCCTTGGGTGGTTCTTTGGGAGGGCTTTCTGCCGTTCTCAATAGCATTGTCGACACAACTCGAGTGGCAAATGAAACATTGACGGGGAAATGTAAAATATACGGCTACAACTCTTGGCTAATGGGTTTTTGGTCTTTCCTCAATTTCCGCAAAGATCAAAGTGCCAGAAAATACATGATTTACAAATTGGCTCAACACTTTGCCCAAGGGAAAGATTTAGACAATCAAGCCATTTCAATTGGTGCAAAAAAAACTTTTCAAAAAAACCTGAGTTATGTCAACAAAACCTCTTTTTCCGATCCTGAATCCAGTTACGAAGATTTTAGTTCTATGGACGGACAAGCTCCAGAAAAATGGCTTGCGGATCAAGCTTTTTATACCATTCCTCTTTATTCTCACTTTAAAGCAGGTGTAGGTGGAGGTTGCGAAAAAAGTGTTGATTACATTCATCAACCACCATCCAGTGTCTCTGGCATCACTCCTTCTTTACTTGAAACAGTAACGTATTTTGATACTTCCAATTCTCTTTGTTCCAATCCAGACAATTGCAATATGTCAGCAGGCTTAAAAAAAATAGATAGCTTCGTTGTCTTCTTTGCTGTGAAGGCTGAACTATCTTATAAAAATCAAATCTTCTTGCCTTTTAGCAAGGATTTAAAATTAAAAGCAACTGCCTTTGCCAAACCATTTGGAGGAAGAATTGGACCTTCCAATGATGCAGACCCTTTGCTCCCTAGGCAAAGAGATCAGCTTGGGGGGGAGATAAGCCTTTTGGAATATGACAGCACCTGGGCTCCCAATTATTCTCGTTATCCCGGAGACCAATTGGGTCTGCGATCCAGCGCCGTACAATACTACTGGAATGAATATCTAAAGAAAGCAGACAAAAATTTAAAGAATATTAAAAATTACATCGTCCATCCAAATGATCCTGATCCTTTAGCAAAGGGAGAAGATGGAAATACCAATATTGTTGCCAGAAAATGGGAAGTAGCTGCGGTAACTCCGGATATTTTCGACATTACCTACTTCACAATTTCCCCTTCTTATATGTCCACATATTTTCCAAGAATCAAAAACATATTGGGAGAAACAGCAACATTTATAAGGGCGGATCTGGGATTTTCCATTCCCCAAAACTATGGGCAAGCCATTAGAGGACAGGTCAAAGATACCGGAGTGTGGGCAGAGTTTTCAGGTCCCTTTGCTTCTGTTTCACCCGTTCGTCTGCAAAGACCTTTTTACTATGTCAAGGAACTCCAACAATTGATGAGCGGTTGGAACCCTCCCAAGCGCAAATACAATGCTTATAATGACTACTCTATAGTCCGCAATACAGATTTTGGAAGATGCTATAAGTGGGATAGAGAAGACATGAGTTCCTCTGCGGGGGAAAGAGGGAAAGTTCCTCTTGGTTGCGTTTACGGAGGACGAAACGGTTATTCTGTAAAACTGGTTTCTCATTTATTTTTGCAGCAATTATCCTCAGCAGGTGGAAGTTCTTTGATTAACGAGATGCCAGATTGGTCCATCTTAGAAAACGAATAAAAAAATCATTCGTAATAAACACTTGTTCATTTATTCGCTCATTCGTTTATTCGCTTCCAAGCTTTCTTTGCTCGCCTTCAACCTCTTTTCATTTCCTTTTGATTTTTCTTTGAAATTTGTCCACAGCTTTTTTGTGCTCTGAAAAAGTTTCCGAGAACACATGGGAGCCGTCTCCTCGGCTAACAAAAAAAAGATAAGGGGATTTTTTAGCTTGAAACACAGCCAGCAGGGCAGCTTTTCCTGGATTGCCAATGGGGCCAGCTGGGAAACGTTTTAGGCGATAAGTGTTGTAGTCTGTTTTTTCTAAAATATCTTTTCTTCTGATATTTTTTGGCAAAGAGAAAATCCCTTGTTTTTTCATCATGCCATACAAAATGGTGGGATCACTTTCTAATCTCATTTTTTTTCTTAATCGATTGTGAAAAACAGAAGAGATAAGATCTCTTTCTTCTTTTATTCCAGTTTCTTTTTCCACAATGGAAGCCAAAATAATAATCTCTTGGCGAGTGAGAAAATGGTTTGAATTTTGTTGTTGTCGTTCTATTTGAGAATACACTTTTAAAAAATTTTTCACCATTTTTTCGATCACTGTTTGAGCCAAAATAGGACGAGAAAGATGATATGTATCCGGAAAAAGATAACCCTCTAAGGAAGGAAGTTTTTCTCCTAAAAGTTTTTGAATCCAATCTGGGTTTTGGCTCCATTGAATAAAATCTTTTGCCTGTAAAAAATGATCTTTTTCTAGTTGCTGAGCCATTTCAAACAAGTGCATTCCTTCTGGAAAGGTAATTTTGTATAATCTGGTTTTTCCACTGACTAAAATGTTCAGTATCTCTCTTTCAGAATGTCCTCGACGTAAAAGGTATTCTCCAAATTTGATGCTTCGACTTTGATTTTTTAACCATGCCCAGAACTTCAAATAGAGAACACTTTTTATCAAACCTTTTTTTTTTAAATCTTGAGCCACTTCACCTAAAGACATTCCTTTTTCAATTTGAATCAACACTTCAGCAGAATCTTCTTGTGCAAAAACAACATCTATAAAGGTGTGATTTGTAGAAACACTTAAAAGACTAAAGAAAATAGGGTAGAAAAAAAGAAATTTCATTACTTTCAATCCTTCTGAAAAAAATTCTCACTGAGAGAAGGAGTTTTGTCATCTTCTTTTGACCTCATCCACGCCACTGGAGTGGTACAAGAATAGATAGCAAACATTCCTGCTGGACGATCATTGCCAGACTTTCCCAAACCACCAAAGGGCAAAAAAGAACTTGCTCCATTACTGCTAGAGTTCCAATGAAATACTCCCACATTTGCATTTTGAAAAATTTTTTCCGCAAACTTTTCTTCTTCTGAAAAAATGGACAAACAAAGCCCATAGCCAGAATCATTGATCCAATATAAAGCCTCTTCTTCCTGATCAGTGGTATAAACATTCAAGTGAGGAGCAAAAAGCTCCTCACTTTGGTACTTGGCAGAAGAATCATAATTTTTTGGTTCCACAAGTGAAGGGCTGACATAATGACCTCCCAAAGAATGCATAGACTTTCCCTTCAAATGTAAGTTTGCTCCTGTTTTTTCTGCTTCCTCGCTAGCTTTCAAAAAATGAGACACTGCTTTCTCATCAATCAATGGTCCCATAAAAGAATTGTCTCTCCAGTGTCCAATTTTTAGGCTTCGAGTTAGAGAAATCAAACGGTTTAAAAACTCCTCTTTAATTTTTGGATGTAATATGAGATTGGCAGTCGCCGAGCAACGTTGACCAGCAGTCAAATAAGCTCCTTTGAGGGTTTCATGAATCGCTCTTGTGAGATTTTTTATACTCCAAACAACAGTGTAATTTTTCCCTCCCATTTCCAAAGCCAAAATTTTTTGAGGATGTTCAAGTAGTTGTTTTTTAATTTCTTGGCCTACACGATAGGAGCCGGTGAATAACACTCCTCGAACTTTTTTATGTTGAATCAATCTTTTGGAAACTTCAGAACCTCCTTGAATCAAATTGAACACTCCTTTTGGGAAACCAGCAAGATCAAACATTTTTGCTAATTTCTCTCCACTAGCTGGAGTTTTCTCAGAAGGTTTAAAAATTACAGTGTTACCGCTTGCCAAAGCAGAAATGAGATGACCATTCGGCAAATGCAAAGGAAAATTAAAAGGTCCAATCACGACGAACACACCTCTTGGTTTGTAGCGAATAAAAGTTTGTACTTTTGGTTTCATGGAGTCTATTTTTTTTGTCTCCACCAAGGGTAAAGAATGATCAAGGGTGATGTGGATTTTTTGAGATAAAGATTTCACTTCTAGACGGCTTTCCCAAAGTGGTTTTCCTGTTTCTCTAGAGATCAAAACGGCCAATGATTCTTCATTTTCACGATAGATCTGGGCCAGTTTTAAAAAATACTTCTCTCGGTTTTTTGGATGAAGAGAGGACCAAGCTCCAAAGGCCCGAAAGGCAGATTCACAAGCTAGATCCACATGAGAGGGATCGATGAAATATTCAAATACAGTATCCTTTAAATCCGCTGGACTCAGAATCGAACACATCTTCTCATCATCTGAAGCTTTTACAAAAGATCCGTCGATATAACTTCCTTGACCCTTAAAAAGAGGTTCTATTTTTTTCTGCAAACTCAATCTCCTATTTTTCTACTTGCTCGTTTATTTGGCTTTGGCTACTCAAGCTCTTATCTTCTCTCGTTTATTCGGCTTTGGCTACTCAAGCTCTTATCTTCTCTCGTTTATTCGGCTTTGGCTACTCAAGCTCTTATCTTCTGCTCTTCACTCCTTTCCCCTTATCAGAATCGAAAGGGGAAACATAAATAGCAGTTTTTTCTTCTAGATCCAAAAAATTCTTTTCTAAAACAAAAAGTTGGTTTTGTTTCAAATAGGCTTTTACAAGTCCTCCCCTGAAACAAGCTCCTTTAAAGCTTCCCCAAAGCCATTTACGTAATTTTCGATTTTTATCATCTTGCTTACAGTAACTCAAAAAAACTTTCCTTGTTTTTGAATTAGAGGAATATTTTTTGTCTTTGCTCGGATATAAGGACCACAATCGAAAGGATCTACAAGACCTGTGAAGCGAAAGTTTTGAGCCTTCAAAAGGTGTTCTGCCGGTTGGCTAGATTTGCCAGTTTTACCTAGGGATTTTTGAACAACAAGGGGCAGAGAAGAAAAAGATATATCTCCTTTTGGAAAATATTTAAATAATCTTTTTTTATCTGTCAGAGTCAGATGATCAATTTCCTTTAAAGATAGGGAAAACCGTGGCTGAATAAAATATCCAAAAAAAGGGTTCTTTTTACGATGATCCAAAAAGGGAGCAAGTTCTGCCTGCAACTCAGGTTCAAAAGATCGAACTTGCATTGCTATAAACAAAAACCGAATGAAACTGATTTGTTTGCCTAATTTTTCCTGATGCCCTCTATAAGACGGATGCAAAACCAAGCCTCCCAAGCCAGAAGGACCATCCCTGTCCAATACCAATCGTAAAAATGAATCTTCTTGAGTTTTGAAAATTTTTAGAGCGTAAGAAGCTATTTGTCGGGTGCCAAGTTTGGAAAGAATTTGAGAACTACCAATGATTTGATTTTTTGAATCTTTGAGTACAAATAAAAATTGCCTTTTTTCCTTTGCCAATCGTTTTGCAAAAGATTGTTGGCTAATTTGAATTTTTTTTTTAAAAAAGAAGGATCGGAGGGAAGATTGAGCAAAGGAACTTTTAAAACCAAAGCTCTTAAAGATTTATAATCTTTCAAGGAAACAGATTCAATTGTAAAAGACATATAAATTTACCCCTTGTCTTCAAGATTTTGGCTTAAAATGAAATGCAATGTTTCAATGTCTTTGGAAGTAATGACGGCCGGAACTAAAAATCGAACACGATAAGGATCCCTTCCGCAAGCTAGGCCAATCACACCGGATTGAAAAAGTTTCTGTAAAAAATATAGAGTGTTTTCCTTAGAAGAATCTTTTAGTGTGAAGGCCATCATCAGGCCAAAAACATTATAGTCTTGGATCAGTTTTTTCTCTTTCAAATTTTCCAGCATTTTTTTTAGCAATCTCTCTGTTTGGACAATTTTTCCTTTTTCTCCTATATAATGTTTTTCCATCTGCTCTAAAATAGTAAAAGCTGAGGATAAGGCCGAAGTGGAAGCGCTAAAGGTTCCAGCAACAAGGCCAGGCCGAGGATTATATTCAGGAGTAAAGAAAGTCGCTGCCAATTGCAAACTTTTTCCAATTGTGCAAAGGTCCACATAAGGTCCCAATCCCCATTTTTCAAAAGCAAAAAAAGTTCCTGTACGACAAAAAGTTTGTACTTCATCAATCCAAATGGCAATTTTTTGTTTCCGGCATTTTTCAAACAAAGAAATAAAAAATTCTGGAGGAGCACTTTGATACCCTCCTTCCCCCAAGATTACTTCACAAATAAAGACACAAATATTTCTCTCCTCTTTTTCTAAATAAGAGTCTAAAACTTGCAAACTTTTTGTGGGTTGCTTGGAATCATAAAACGGCAATCGCAACACTTCGTTATAGGAAGGGAGGCCCTCTTTTATCGCTGGATTGTCGGTAATTTCCGACATCAATCCAGTCCTTCCGGCAAAAGCTTTCTGGAAGGCTAAAATTTTTTTGCGAGGAAAATTTTTTTGTCTAGCCATTTTGAGAGCATTCTCGTTGGCCATGCTACCAGAAGTGGTCAACCAAACATATTGCAACTGAGAATTTTTAGAAGCCAAAGCAACCAGTTTTTCATTTAATTTCAAATACTCTTGGTTCACCAGCAAATGACCTTGCATGGTAATATCCGACAGAGAAGCTTTCCGATTAACCTTGAGCAAATCTGGATGGGAATGACCAAAAATTTGCACCCCTATTCCGCCAAGTAAATCCATTTTGACGGAACCATCCATCAACTCCACATACACTCCCTTACCGAAACCACTCCCCAAGTAGGGGTAAAGCATTCCTCTTCCTCTTTTTTGTTCAATTTTTTTTATTTGTGATTCGTAAAAGGTTCTTCGTTTTGGATCAGAGGCTTTTACCTCCCAACTCCGGAAACAACTTCTTTTATAGAAATGTTTTACTTTCTCTTTCAAATCCCAGTCTGACATTTTTAACAAAACAAGGCCTCTTTCTATGTTTTTTCAAAGAAAACGTATCTCAAAAAAACTCCAATAAGTCCAATCAAACCACAGAAGGTATTTTTTTATTGCCTTTAGTTTCTGAAGTTAGCTAAATAGAAACGCAGTGAAAAAAGCAAATTTGTTATTTTTTTATTTTCTATGCCTTCCGATCTTAGCTGAGGAAAATCTATCTAAAAAGACCCTTTCTCGCCTCAATAAAAATCAAGCATCTAGTAAGTTATTTACTGAGCTTTTGCTCAAAAACCCCGAATCGAAAAAAGTTCGCTACAATCTAGCCCTTTCTTTTTACCGAGAGGGAGAAATGGCCAAAGCTTCTGCCTACTGGCGACAAATCTTATTTCAAAATGCTTACAACACAAGGAGCCGAAAAGCCTTACAAGCAATGGGACAAGGCTCTCCTTGGTGGCTTTTTGTCCCATCGGATGCAATGTTGGCTTGCTTGGCTTTTGCATGGGCTTTGATGATTTTTTTCCTTTATAAAAAGAGATTTTTTCATCTAAAGATTTACCTATTCCCTTTGGTTTTCGTACAAGCTTTAGCCAGCTATTATTTTTTTCATCGTTTGGGCTCCTACGCCACATTGATAAAAGATGGAGAAGTTTTATCCGCACCAGACAAATTGGCCTCATCCTTATTTATGGCAAAAAGCGGAACCCTTTTAAAAGTAGCAAGAAAGTCTTCAAATCAGTGGAGTTACATAGAAGAACAAAACAATCGAAAGGGCTGGCTTCCTTCTTCCTTGCTTATTTCTCTAAAAATAAAGGACAATGCAAGATAAATAAAATACACTACGAAAAATATTTGAAGAAGTGAGGCACAATTAGTTAACCCATGAAACAAATAACGAGAACATGGAACAAAGGTGCAAAAATGATATTAGATTTTTTATGGAAAAATTTTTTTACGAAAAAAAAGGATAAAAACATAATAGACGTTCTTTCTGTGAACCCTATATTTGAATCTTTAAAATACAAAGAGCTAAAATTCATGGCTCAGATTATGCACCAACGAGCTTTTGTTCCAGGAGAATTTATTTTTCAATCCGGAAAAGGTCTCGGTATGTATATTATTTTAAGTGGAAAAGTACAAATTCTTTACAGTGACAATGAAAATGGAGAAGCAGTGATTCTTTCTCAATTGGAAGAAGGGGATTTTTTTGGAGAACTGGCTTTGGCTCAAGAAAATGGTTATCACTATGTCTCTGCCCAAGCTGTTAGCGAGTGCAAGCTTTTGGGATTTTTTAGACCTGATTTGCTCACTTTAGTGCAAAAAAATCCTATTACAGGGGTGAAAATTCTAATGAAATTGTCATCCATCCTAGGTGAGCGTTTGCAAAAATCTGGTGAAAAGCTTTTTAAAATGAATGCACAAACGGATTCATAATGTTGGCCCTCAATGAAGAACAAAAAAAACGCTTAAGATATATTAACATTGTCAGACTTTTGGTTTTCTTAGGTCTGCTTGTTGTTGTTGGCACAATCTTGATTAAGGTTAACAATTTATTTATCTCTGTACTTTTGGCTTTCGTGATTAGTTACCTAACTCGCCCCTGCATTACGATTTTAGAAAGAGCAGGTTTCAGCTACAATCAAGCCTTAATTTTGATTTTCTTAGGTGGTATTAGTTCTATTGGTTTTTTAGGAATTTGGATTTTCCCTTTTGTTTCTGAACAAATGCTCAGCTTGCAAACCGAGTGGCCACGCTACTATGAAGGCTTGATAAAACTAATTACAGAAGGTGAAATAAAGATTCAAAACTGGCTAGGCGTATCTTTGGATCTAAAGGATTTGGGAGAAAATAAAATTCTCTCATTGGGTCATGTAGTTGTTAAAGATTTGCCGAATGCATTTGCTCAGTCTTTTATGGTCTCAATTTTAGCACCTTTTATTGCTTTCTTTATGTTGAAAGATGGCCACAAAATATCAAAACACTTCATGTTATTGGTACCAAACAGTTTATTTGAAATGACATTGGGTTTGCAACATCAAATCAACAAACAACTTGGACAATTTATTATAGCAAGATTTTTAGAAGCTTTGCTCGTGGGATTGGTCACTTTTATTGGTCTCACTTTGATCTCCTTTCCCTTTGCCTCCTTGCTGGCGCTTTTTGCCGCCATCACCAATTTGATCCCTTATTTGGGGCCTGTTATTGGATCCATCCCAGCTTTAATCATTGCTCTAATTAATGGTTATCAGACTTTCGATTTAGCTTTGGTGATTGGTGTTTACCTAGTAGCTCAATTGATTGATGCCGGTATTTTGGTTCCTATTCTGGTTGCTCGGATTGTTAATCTTCATCCTGTCACTGTAGTTTTGCTCATCATCATTGGTGGACAATTCATGGGCATTTTGGGAATGATTATTAGCATTCCGTTGGCAAATGCCTTAAAGGTGACCTCCATGGCTGTTTATCAACATCTTACTCATATTAAAAACTGAAATCTTTGACTTTTTTCAATAAAATACTGAAAATGTGCCGGCTATGAAGTTTTCTCTCTTGTTTTTTTCTCTCCTGCTTTTTCCCTCCTGTCGTCTGTCTTCTCATTTGAAGGAGGGAGCCTCAGCTAAAGAAATTTTCTCGCAAGCAAATGATTTAAAAGAAAGATTTTATTACAAAGAGGCTTTGGCTACTTTTGAAAAATTAAAAAGTCGTTATCTTTATTCGAAACTGGCAACGGAAGCAGACCTCGCTATTGCAAATATCTACTTTCAACAAGAAGAATGGGGTAAAGCGAGCCGAGCTTTCAAAGTTTTCTACGAGCTTCATCCTTCCCACCCCAAAAATGACCAAGTGCTTTTTAAATTAGCCCTTTCCTATTTTTATCAATTACCTCTTACGGCAGATAGAGATCTCAATCTTTCTAAAAAAGTGTTGCTTCATCTGAATCAGTTTCTTAGAAAGTTCCTAAAAAGTTCTTATCTCGCAGAAGTGCTGAAATATAAACAGAAAGTACTAAACCTTTTGGCTCAAAAAAAATGGATCATTGCTCAATTTTATCTCCATCAAGACAAAAAGCTCTCTGCATTGCCCTATATAATAGAACTTATCAAAGATGCTGATCCAAAATCTCAAAAAAAATATAAATCTGAGGAAATTCCTTCTCCTCAAAATTTGGTAAAGTTGGGCCAGGAAATTGATCCAAAACTTCGTTTTAAGCAAATAAAAAAATATAAAATTCCTGTTTCTAACAAGAAACCATGAAAGAGTCTTGATGGATTATTATATAAGAGCATTGGAACTTTTTAGGAAAAAACAATGGAGTTCTGCCCAAAAAGTACTTCAAAAAGGTCTGTTGGAAGTGAAAAAAACTCCAGAAGCTGAACATTTACTGGGTGTTATTTTGTTCCAACAAGGTTTTTTCAAAGCAAGTTCGGATCACATTCAAAGAGCTTGTGCCATGGAAAAAAAACCAGAATATTTTCTGAATCTCAGTATTATACAAAACGAGTTGGGACAATATGAAAAAGCACAACAAGCATATGAAAAAGCTTTCTACCTAAAAAATCAGAACAAAGAAAAAAATTGGAAAGAAGAAATGGCAGAAAAACATTTGCAAACCGGCAGGTCTTATCTCAAAAATAATAACCTGAAGGCAGGCTTAAATGAATACGTTAGATCTTTGGAGTTTGATCCCAAAAATATAGATGGTCATATTGAATTGGCAAAAATTTTGTGGAAACTTCAACAAACAGAATTAGCTCTTAAACATTTAAAACTCATTAAATCTTTTTATCCTCACTTAAATCGCCCTAGATTCCTCTTGGCTGAGTGGTACTTCGAAAAAAAACATCTGCCTTTAGCTGTCAATGAATGGGAGTCTATTTTAAGAAAAGAACCCAAAAACAAGAAAGCAAAAAATGCCTTGCTAAGGATTCAACAATTGAGCGAGTGGAGCTGATTCATCATGTATAAGGGCTTGGTACCTTTTTTGAGTGCAAAAGAGATTGACCAAATCATAGAAGATTTGGCCTCGGCAATTCAAAAAGATTTTTCAAATACGGAATTGATCTTGATCTGTCCTTTAAGAGGTTCCATTTTTTTTCTCTCTGATCTGATTCGTAAATTAAAAATTCCTGTAAAAGTAGATTTTGTTTTTCTCGAATCATTGGGAGAAGAACATTTCAGGATCAAGAAAGATATTTCTTTGCCTCTGGAGGGAAGAAACGTTCTAATTGTAGAAGAAATTATTGATTCTGGACTCACTTTTTCCTTTCTGAAAGAGAGAATAAAATGGGAAAAGCCAGCTTGTTTGAAGACTGTGGTTTTGTTAGACAAATCCTCCCATCGAAAAATTTTTGCTCATGCAGATTATGTGGGTCGAGTCATCGCTGACCGATTTATTGTTGGCTACGGAATGGATATTGATGAAGAAGGACGCAACTATCCAGATATGTATCATCTAGGTCAATAAACAAAGCTGCGCTATCTCGTTCCTCACATCACATTTTCTCCAATAAAAATATTCTCATTTTGGTATAGCTTTACTGTAAGAAAAAAAAGCAAACGTTTAAAATTTGGATAACTTTTTAATGAGTTGCAGATCATAAAAAATATTTCTTCCTTTTTGACCTAAAGATTGCAGGCCTTTCACCGAAACGTTTGATGTGTTCAAAACAATAATGAAAAATTTACTGTCCTTTCTTAGTTTGTTTTTCATTTATTCTTTTCATCTAGAAAGCGGAAAAGTTTGGGGAGAGACTTGTTCCAATTCAGAATTAGAAAGCGTATGTGCACAGGAAGGTGGATCTAGTACCGCCTCGGGAAGTAACGGAACACCGAATACCGCCTCGGGAAGTAACGGAACACCGAATACCGCCTCGGGAAGTAACGGAACACCGAATACCGCCTCGGGAAGTAACGGAACACCGAATACCGCCTCGGGAAGTAACGGAACACCGAATACCGCCTCGGGAAGTAGCGGAACAGTAACTCCACCGAAAACCTGCAAAACAAGCTATAAAGACGCAAAAACTTGCTGTGGAGACCCTATGACATGTTTAGGGTCGAGTAGCTTAGAGACAATTCAAACGATCAATCAAATAGCGAGTACTGTAGGAACCGCAATAGGCCCTGCGTTTAGCGGGAAAGATAGCAAAGAAATTTGTTCTTTAGTTCAATACATGAGCGGAGCAGGAGCAGGAATCGCTTTCACAGCACGGTTCAAATGTTTTTCCTCTATTTCTAGTTGCCAAGATGACTGTAAAGCAGAAAAAGAAAAAAAGTGTAAAGAATATAGAGATGCAAAAACAATATGCACTCAAGCAACTGTTAAAACATTTGAAACAAAGAGCAAAACATTAGTAAAAGATATAGATGAGATAGAAAACAAAAAAATTACCTGCATAAGTTTAAAAGCCAATACAAAACATTTGGAAAAAAATGCTTTGCAATTTATCAATTCAGCAGTCTTCGCCACTTTGTGCAAAGTAAGTGCTGGCCTTGAAGAGGACAAACCAGATAATTCACCAGAAACCCTGTTAGGGGGTGGCAATCCCATGGGTGAAGAAAAAGGCCTGACACCTACTGTAGACGGTTCAGCAGAAAATGAGTCAAATGATGAAACAAATCCTGATTTAGAAGGAGGAGGAGGACGATTCCCTGCTGATAGAGAAAGAGATATCCCATTGAATTTGGGTAAAACAACAAGCAACTATGGAGGCAAACTAGCAGATACTCCTTCTGCAAACCAATTGCAAAATGGCAAAAACACAAGTTTTGGAAGTAACCCTTGGATGGGAAGAGGAAAAAGAACTAGAGAAAATAATAGAGAAGATGAATTTGAAAATAGTGAAAACAGCTCTTCTATGGGTGGTGGTGGTGGATTTGGAGGTTACGGAGGAGGCAAATATAAATCCAAATACTCCAGTTTAGCCCTCAGTGCAAAAAAATTGAAAGCCTTAGAAAAACAACAAGGAATCAAAAGAAAATCTGCCAGCTTGGGAATAGGAAGCGGAATCCACCAAAACATTTTTGAACGAATCACCAGACGGTTTAAATATTTGTGCCAAAAAGGCGGATTAAAAGATTGTTTTTAAAACGAGGAAAAATTTTTAGATGAAAAAAAAGGTAGTCACTTTCAGTATTTTTCTTTTTTTTGTTTTGTCTCACTATTCATTTTCAGCTCCAAGCGATAAGCCTCCAGAGTGTAAGTGGACAAACCCCCAAACAAACAAAACGGAATCCCTTATTTTAGAGAAGATTCCATACGGAGATAAAACAATATATGAATCCTGCTCAAGAGTGCAAAGTGCAAGAAGAGCCCAATATTTAAGAGAAAAATACGCAGATGATGAAGATAAATTGAGAGAACAAATTGAACGAAAAAATCAAATAATCAGAGACTATAATGAGCAACAAGAACGACTTGCAACGTCAGCAAATGAAAAAGCTGATCAAGCTTCCACTACGCAACAACTGGGAGGTATGGTAGCAATTGGTGGTTCAATGGCTGCTACATCCAAAGCGATGGCCTGCTGTGGCAGACCAGAGTCAGCTGCTTGTTGTGCTGCTTGGTTGGCGATCGCTGCTGGCCTAGGGGTAAGTGGGGTTTCTATGCTTTCATCAGCTAAGAATAATCATGATATTGCGAATGAATATCGTGGCGGCATGCCAGAGATACCAGATGGAGGAGGCTCCATATTTCCTGCCGGTCCAGGAAATGGAGGAATTTCCCCTTTCGGTTCTCCACCTCCTTTCATCACTACGTATCCTAACAATCCCGGATATCCCCTAACCCCAAAAGGACTCAGAGATAGTTTAGCTGACTCTGGATTGGAATGGGACCCCGAAAAAGGAGAGATTTCCTTGCCGGACGGAACCAGTTATGGAGGAGGAAACACGGCAGGGCTTGGTGCTTTAACATCACAACAACAAAAAACTTTTAAAAACGAGATGGCAAATCTAAAAGATAAAATCCAAAAGGCAATGACAACAGACAATAAATTTGATGAGAACTCCATTGCTAATGCGAATCAGAAGGTAAAAGAGGGGCCGGCTGGAGGAGGAGGATTTTCAGGCTATAGCTCTTCCGCTAGGGGCTTAGGAAGAAGAGGGCCTTCTTCTTCTACAGAATTCGATCATTTGCTGGCAAAAAAGGATAAGAATCATTCGAAGTTAGCAAACATGTTTGTAAAAAATAGAGGAGACAAAATAGGCATTGGACAAGACAATATTTTTGAGATGATTCATAGGAGATACCAAAGAAAAAGAAAACTGAAGCAATTTATGCAATAATTTTCAGACTTTTTTGCTAAATAATTAATTCTTTATCAGAGTCTTTTGCCAAGGAGAGATTTTCCCTCAACACACTTTTTCTCATTGTAATGGGAGAAGGGATAGAGCTGTGATCTCCTAGCACAGAAAAATCTTTCACGGTCACCAAATGTAAGCCTTTTACATTTGTTCCACAAAATAACAAATCAGTTTGTTTTTCCGGAGGCTGAGACACTCTTGTACCAGAAAAATAGTTTACACCTTGAAAATGATCCCAACGAGGAGAAAATAAATTCAGAGCTTTTTTTAAAAACACACTGTATTTTGAAGAATGAAAGATCTCCGAGAGTCCCTGTCCAGTAGCTTCTAAATAAGTATCTAGTCGATTCATACTGAATGATTGCAAGCCGGATAAACAATGAATGCGAAGATATTGTTTTACGCATTTTGATTCCAAAACATCCTTAAAAATGTGCCTGTCCCTTGCTTGGATTTCATGAAAAATTTGAGTGGAAAAAATAGCCAAACCACAAAAATCATAAGCCTTGCTTTCTGAAGCTTCTGGCTTTTTTAAAAAAGATTGTATCTTCCCATTTTTATCCGCCCACAAGACAGATCGTACTTTTTTTGTGGAAGACACCAAAAAACTGGCTAGAGCCCCACTTTGTAGATGAGCTTGATAAAATTTTCTAAAGCCTCTTCATCCTCTAGAAAAAATAGACTATCTCCATTCAAATAGTAAAAATATTTTTCTCCTTCAAAAAATGAACAAACTTTTAGAAGCCCTCCAGCGGATCCCAAAATAAAATCCTCAATACTAAATGTAGGTTCCAATGAAATAGGCTGAACAGAGCATTTTTTTAGTTCTCTTTTTAAAAGTCCAGTGGAGTCACAAATATTGCTCACATAGCTTTTCACACCCAACTTTTTTAATAAAAATAAATTATGAAAAACAATTGGAAGATTCAAAAAGGGCAAAAGCACCTTGGATAAAGTTTTAGTATGCGGACGAAAACGCATCCCTTCGCCTGCACAGAGCAAAAAAGCTTTTAGAGACAAATGTTTACTCCTTTTTTTTCTCTATGATTTGATTCACTAAGCTTAGAAAAAATGGATATTCTTTATAAACTCTGAGCAACTTTCTAAGACTTCTTAAAGAAGGGAGTATATATGAAAGATGAGTGTCTTGATTTTTCAAGACGTAAAAACTGGCAAAACTCCCACAAGCTTTGAAAATTCTTTGGATGGCAGTGAGTTGAAATTCTTTTAGAAGGCTTTTCTTGTCTGCATCTTGAGCTGGCATATGGGAGAAAAAATACTCTTTTAATTCTTTTTTTTTTGGAACATCCACATAGGAATCATACAGCAAACTCACCAAATCATAAAAACGAGGGAACAGTCCAGCATCTTGAAAATCAATCATATAAAGTTTTTTGTTTTTAATCATGAGATTACGACTATGATAATCTCTATGGGAGGGAAGAAAACAAAAGGAAGAAATCTTTTGACAAATTCTTTTCCACTCTTTTTGGCACTCTTTCATAAAAACCGTTTTCATTTTTATAGAAAAAAAATGCTTTAACAAATACTTTTGAGTCCAAAGCATTTCTTCAAAAAAAGATTTTTTAGAAAAATGAGGCCAAGAAAAAATAAGTGCTTTTTTTTGCAAGTTAATTATTTGATCGATGGCTTGCTGATAATAGGAAAATACAAACTTGGAATTTTTAGAAACTATCTTCTCAAGACTTTGATCCCCCAAATCTTCTAAAAGTATGTAAGGTTTTTGTTTGTCCGCAACTTTTAGTTTTGGAATTCTCAAGTCTAAGCTTTTTAGCTCTTTCAATCGTAGCAAAAAGTGCTTTTGCTTTTTCATTGTCAGAGAGTCTACTAGAATAAAGGAAAAATTTTTTCCTTTAATGCGAACGTAAGTCCTTTGGCTTCCCTCCACAGCTAGAGGAATTTTTTGATATTTTTTCGCCGGAAGATTCGAAAATAGAAAATCCATTTGCCCCATTATATCCTGAACACTGGGATAAAAACACAAAGCTTTTATAAAAACCCATTGGCAGTCTGTGTAGAACCTTGAGGACCTATGTAAAACCCATTGACAGTCTCCGTGTAGAATCTTGAGGACCTCAAGTAAAACCCCCATTGGCAGTCTGTCAGTACACTCATCCAGAGCATGATGTGTAGTCATTCAACAAAGACGAGAAATGGAAAGGAGGAGTCTCTTGTGGTATCATTCCCAACACCAAAAAGCAATTGAGAGGATTTTTCAAGGCCTTTCCTAAAATGTCCCGCTGACGAAGTGACAAACTATAGAAAGAAGAAATGAAGATAAATACTCCAGCCATTTCCTCAAACATTTTTTTGCTCCATGGAATTTCATCTCCACTCAAAAAAGCAATGGAAGTAGTTTGCAAATAAAGATCATGAGCAGTATTAAAAATATCCTTTTTTGTTTTTCCTTTAATCAAAAGAGGAAATTTAAGATCAAAATTTTTGCATCTTAGCTTAGGTAAATGAAATGGCTTTTTTAGACGAATCGAAAGAGCAATTTGTTTTATCTTTTGGTTTACAAGAATTTTTATATTTTCAGATTGTTGCTTTGTCAAAGCCGGAAAAATCATGAGAGAACCTAAACAATGAGATTGGACAAACAAGGGCAAACAGGTTTGGTTATTGAAATAAAACCACATGTTTTTGTATTCTGCAGGCAAAGATTGTGAACTATAAGAAACATCAATAGAGTGCCTTTTTTTAATCCATTCGATAATAGCTGGCACCCACCACCTTGATATTTGCTGGATCTGCAATTTGAACACTTCTTTTTTGTTTTTTTCCATCATACAACAAAGAAGATGCAAAAATGGGTCCATAAAGAAAATATTTGCTTTTCTTTACAATTGGATCTTTCGTTGAAAAAGAAGGGGGAAAAATGGATCTTTAGACTAAAAAAAAAATCGTGATGGATACAAAATCTGTACAACAATCATACAATCAACAATGATTCAGACAAGCTGATAATTTTTACACACTTTTAAAAATGAGCTACTGAATAGTGCCCTTTTCATCACCTAGGTTTGTATCTCCCTCTGGTTGTCCTGCGAGAATAATTGCAAGAAGCTCTCCACCGTTACCAGAACGACCTTGATCCCCTTGGGCAGAAAGATTGCATTGCGATTGGATCACCGTAGCCTCCGTACCTTGATCCCCTTTAGGGGCACTACTGACACAATTTAACCGGGCAAAGGATGAAAAACCAAAGAGAAGCAAAGCAAGCCAAGCACCCCTTTTTAACATATCATTCCCTTTCATCTTAGTACAAAATCCCTAAATTTTAACCTCTGCCACTAAGGGAGAGATCAGTTCCAAAAATCCATTAAATACATTTGTAACTTGTGTGGCTACTGCTGGATCAGTTTTTGTCTTCGAACGATCTATCTCTCCATTTTCATCGTAGCTTACTTGAATAGAACCTACTCCCGGTCGAGTGATCTTTTGCGGTTTGTTCAATTTTTGATTATAAGTGATTAGAATGATTTTTTTGGACTGATCTGAAATTTTTTTGATACGCCCTTTTATATCTCTTTCTATTTTCACCCAACGTCCTGTATCTTTTTGACTAGCCATAACTAAGTGACACTGTTTTCCCTCATATCGTACGTTTGTTTTTATTCGACGAACCACTTTCTTTCCTTGCAAAAGATCTACTTGAACCAAATTAGGCTTCTTGCAATTGGTTCCATAATTAGAAAAATAAATGTGACGATTGGGAGTTTTACGAAATTTTAAAGAACCATCTGGGTTATAAGAGAAACTCGTTCTCCAATTATTTCGAGTGACAAACAAAGGAGAACCTGTTCTATGGTCATAAATAACATCTAACACATCTCCATTGACTTTTTGCCTAGCACGGTAAAGATACTGTCCACCTTTCCCAGGTTTTTCTTTATTCCAAAATTCATAACGACTGATATTTGTCACTCTTTTTCCACAAACTTTTTTCACATCTGTCCAGTAATGATTCTTATTGTTTTTATTAGTTTCATAATTATAGGTCTCTTTACAATTTTTTCGATTCCTAAAACTTGTCACCCAATCCTTATCTGTGTTGTAAATCAAAGATTCGTACGTGCTATCCGGATACCTAGTTTTGGTTAAATTATGATAATTATCATAAACATGTTCATAGGTTTTCTCCTTGCTGTTAGTAGCAGAAACCAAATTGTCCTTTCGAACTACAAAGCTAGCTTTTAGCTTGTTCGGCCCTTTGATAACGAAGCCTTTAGAATTGTAGCTAAAGCGTAAAGTTTTTCCTTCATTATTCAAGACTTTTATTATTCTTCCATTTTTGTCTCTCATGATTTTGATCCAATTTCCTTGTCGATCAGCTTTTTTATACAACTGCCCATTCTGATTAAAAAACTCGACCCTTCCGTTTGGTAGAAAACGTTTGTACTGATTATTTTGCACTTCCAATCGCTCCCCTAACCTTCCAGAAGCATAATAAGTCTGTCCTGTTTTTGCCTTGCCTTCTAGGTTAAGAGCTCTTATTAATTCCGATTGAAGAGCAGAAGATTGTTTGAGATCTCCTTCTATAATTTTCATATATTTTTTTGAAAATTTTTTCCCCTTGCGAACTTGCGACATAATCTTTTTAACTATCATTTTAGGGTTTCTTTTCTCGCCTGCGGGAACATAATTTATTTCCATACCCCCTCCGCATTCCACGGCAGAAATGGAGTTATCAGGTAATACTTCCACTCTTGTCTCAAAATTGGAACACCATCCGTAGCCAAAAAGTCCCTTATAAAGTGAACGGGAATTATAAGTTCGCTCCACCAAAAAAGGCAAGCCCTTGCCTTCTAGGTTTATGTCTACAAATGTTTTGCTGTAGTTGGCGTTCTTTGTATCCACAAGAGAGAAGGCTGAGAAGCCAAATAATAAAGAGGCTAATAAAATTATGATCTTCATACTTCCCTCCTCAAGAAATTCTTTATTGAATTTCTTTCACAATTTCGATTCAATCAAAACACCTAAACCTTCATCGGCATTAAATTTTAATCGCAACAGTCTTTTTCATCATGATGCCACCCAGAATAATGAGGGTCAAGATGATAAACAAACAAAACCAGCCTAAAGGGGTAGTCAGCATTAAAATTGCATATTGCTTATTTAGGAAAAACATCATTACGAGAATCACAAAGGGAATGGCAGAAACAATCGTGGCTTGCATAGTGGCTTGAGCAGTGATGGCTTTGATTTTATTTTCTACCTTTTGTCGTTCCCGAATCGTGTCTGCAATCACAGAAAAAGTTTCCGCAATATTTCCTCCTGTTTCCTTGAGGATATTAACTCCTGTGATCATCATATCTACATCCGGACGATCCACTCTTTCTCCCATTTCATTGAGAGCTTCTTCCACACTCATTCCCAAACGAACTTTGTTTAAAATGAGTTGAAATTCTTGCACTAAAGGTCCTCTCTTTCCTCCCTTGATCACTCTTTCCATTGCCTGCGTAATCCCTAGTCCTACCTTCATGGCATTGGTCATCAAGGACAAGCCATCTACCATTTGAAACACAATTTGATTCGAACGAGTTTCCCACATGGTTTTCATAATTCTTTGTACGGCTAACCAAGAAAACAAAAAACCAAAAATTCCTAGGACAAGACCCAAAACAATGTAGGGCCAGGAAATTAAAAAGACCAAAAATCCAATACTCAAACCAAGCATCCAGAGCCAAAATGTGATCTTTTCTGGACCAGCTTGAAGCATCATTTGATCCGCAATTTTTAGAATCTCTCTTTGAGAATGAAATGTTTTTTCCTTGAAAAAGCGAATCACCCTTGGAAAATGAACGTAGCAGAAAATGAACACCAAGACGCCTATAAGCAAAGACAAAACAAGAGGATGTAAAAAAAAGGCTTTGATCATGCTATTTTTTTCCCTCTAGGTAAGGCAGAAGATTTTTGAATACCTCCCTTGGGAAAAGATTTGGGAGAAAGTCTAGATTTTACGCCGAGAAGAGATTTCTTTTGAGCTGTAGAAGAATGAGATTCACTAGTTGTAAACAATCTTCTAGGTATCTGCAGACCTTTTTGTTCAAATTTTTCTATGAAAGTAGGAATCATCCCCATAGCTTGAAACTGCCCAATAATTTTTCTATTTTTGTCAAAACTTTCTTCTTTGAAACGAAAAATTTCTTGTAGAGTCACTGTTTCGTCTTGCAAGCCCACAACTTCTGTAACATTGATAATTTTACGACTTCCATCCGAGAGACGACTGATTTGAATAATCAAATTCACAGCTCCCGCTATTTGCTCCCGAATGGCTTTCACTGGCAAATCCATCCCTGCCATCAAACAAAGAGTTTCTAATCTAGAAATTGCTTCCCTAGGAGAATTGGCATGCACCGTTGTCATGGAGCCGTCGTGCCCTGTATTCATAGCCGATAACATATCTAGGGCAGCACCATCCCTACATTCTCCAACCACTATTCGGTCCGGTCTCATCCTAAGAGAATTTCGAATCAGATCACGGATGGAAATCTCTCCGGAGCCTTCCATATTAGCTGGCCTAGTCTCTAAGCGAACCACATGTTCTTGCTTGAGTTGCAATTCAGCAGCATCTTCTACAGTGATAATTCTATCATTGGCTGGAATAAATCCTGATAATACATTCAAAAATGTCGTTTTTCCTGATCCTGTACCCCCAGAAATGACAATATTTAAGCCTTGTTCTACACAAATTTTAAAAAATTCTGCCATTGCGGATGTCATAGAGCCAAAGCGACTCACCAAATCTTCTATCTCAATGCGATCTTGGGGAAATTTCCGAATGGTCACTACTGGTCCATTGAGTGATAAAGGTTCAATCACGGCATTCACCCGAGATCCATCCATTAAACGAGCATCCACATAGGGTGTTTTTTCATCAATACGACGCCCTAAAGGAGTAACAATTCTTTCTATCACATTTTTTAATTGCTGATTGGAAGTAAAGGTAGTGGGGTGGAGTTGAAGTTTCCCATTTCTTTCACAAAAAATTTGATCACACCCGTTTACCATAATTTCTGTAATCGAATGATCAGCAAGCATCTCCTCCAAAGGCCCCAAGCCCAAAGCTTCATCCAAGACTTGTTTAATCACTTGGCTTCGTTCTCGACGAGAAAGCTCTTGTCCTCTTTTATCTGTTAAACGAGAAACCACAATTTGTGTTTTATCTTTTAATTCTTTTTTCGAAGCCTCGTCTTTTGCTTGTGTTAGATCTTTTTTCAAATCCATTTCTTTAATCAATTCAGAATGAATTTGCATTTTTAACAAAACCAAAGGAGTTAATTTATGATTCCCTCCTGTACTCTTTGGAGAAAAGGAAGAGGAAAAAAAAGAGGGAGTGCTTTGTTTCTTGGGACGCAAAAGAGATTTGTTTCTTTGTAAAATCCCGCCCATTAGTTTTCTGACCATGTCATGGTAGGCCCCAGACAAGGGGATCATAGGATGAGAAAAAGTAAATGGAACAGAATCTCTGAGAGCCTTTGAGGCCACTGCATCCTCTTTTGGTAAAACAGACAAAACTGGCAATCTGAGACTATTGGCAATTGCAGAAGGGGATAAGTCTCCGGATTGAAATTGATTCACAACAATTTGAAATAGCTGGGAAGGAATGGTTGCGGTACTAAGTTCGTTGAGAATTCTCTTACTTTGGTTGACAACCAAAACTTCGGGTTTCAGCACAATTAAAACCACGCTAGCAAAATCCAATACGGAAAATTGCAACGGATTTAAAATGCAACCTAAATCCACTACAATGTATTTAAAATTTTGTGACAAACCAAAAAGTTGTTTGTTGAACATCTGGGGATCCCCTGCAAGACTTTGCTCAGGTCCCTTCACAGCACCCAGATAAGCCAGACCCGCTTTATGATAAGCCAAAAAATTACCTGCTGTTTGCTCACTCACAATTTGGGGAAAACGGGTAAGATCCAAAACTGTTTGCTTGGGTCGTAAACCCAAAATAACACTTGGATCCCCACAACTTTTTTCATCCAAATCTACCAAAAGAGTAGGAGTTCTTATCTCCCTCGAAATGGCCACAGCCAAATTCGCGGCCAGAACACTTTTCCCCACTCCTCCTTTTCCTCCTGTTACAGCAATGAGATGGCATTTTGAGCTTAAAGGCATTTCGTTAACTTCCTAACAATCATTGAAAAATCCATTTATTAGTTATTGAAAAGTTTAAATTTTTTCTTAATTCTGTTCACTCCTGCACTCGCTGAACTTTTAATAATCGGAGTCACAAAAATCACAAATTGGCTTTGTGAGCGATTGAATTTTTTAGAGGAGAGAAAAGAAAATAAAGGATTGCTTTCTTGCGAATTGGGCTCTCTATTGTAATCGGAGAAAGTTTTATTACTGATGATTCCTCCGATTACGGCACTTAAGCCATTTTGTACGTGAATACTCGTTTGCAAGCTTCGAGTGGTTGTAATGGGAGTTCCTCCTGAACTTCCCACCAAGTTATTGACTTTGAAATTAATATTACTCAATTGAATGCTATCTCCCCTAGGGCCCACGACAATGGGAGTGAGACTTATGGAGATCCCTGTAGGTTGCAAAGCAATACTTTGCTCTCCTTGAGGTCCGGAAGTAGCCTGGTAAGGAATCATTTTTTGCGACTGAATCGAAGCGGCCTTTTGATCTTCTGTGACCACATTGGCACTATGTAAAATCCGAGCAAATCCAAATGATTTAGCCCAATTCAGCTTTGGTAAAAAATTATTGATCGTTCCAGAGATAATCCCGCCGATGCGTCCTAAACCCAAGGTTCCAGAAGTAAACGTAAAGCGAGTTCCATCTTCAATCTGAGGAGTCCATTGAAAACGAAAATTGTCTGCATAATCTTTGTTGAGTTCGACATAGTGAATAATTAGTTGAATGAGTTTTCTCCGTCCATCGCTTTTTTTCTCAATGACTTTAATGTAGTTTAGTACCGGCTCACGCACTCGCTCTTTGATTTTACTTTGGCTAACAGCTAGGTCCACAATGTAATCAGGTACATAAAGATCTGCGATTTCTTTGGCTCTCGTTTTTCCTTCTGGCGAGTTAACAAAACCTTCCAGAATAAAAGTCATATTGGTTGCCCGCACCGTAACGTTGGGGTTATTGATTTCTTTCTCAATAAATTTGGCCAATTTATTTTGAGCCAAGGGACTCAAAGTGACCAAAGAAGTAGCCTTTCCCTTGTACTCTACAACAACATCATGCACACGCCTGATGTCTCTGGGAACCACAATTTCTCCATCTATTATCACTCGATTATTTAAAACTTTAATACTAATACCATCTATATCTTTCAAAAGAGATTGAACTTCTGTAGCCGTTTCATGAAGATCTGTGTTCCTCACCCTCACCGAAAAAGTTTTTAAAATTTGCTCCTTACGATCTTTAATATTGATCACTCCCAAACCAATTTTGCGAGGAGTAAAACGAAGAGTCCCTAGAGTGCGGTTGTATTTCAGACCGGTATAGTGTTTGTAAGTTCCTTCGAATCGAAGCCTTTTGCCCTTTAAGTTTTTCGATAACCTGTAATCATATTCAATACCAACATAAAGAGGTAAGGATTCTGTTTGATTGAATTTAGCATGTACAAAATTTAGAGAAAAAACAAGGCAAAGAAAAAAAACTTGAACAAAATGTTTCTCTAAAAAAATACTTTTCAATCCAAAATACAATTTATAGCCCCTAGAAAGCGAGTTATAGTATTTCAAATCATGTTTCATTTTTTACTTCTCTTTCTTCAATTTTGGGAACCAAGCATTTTTATTTTTCAAGGCAGGTTTGCGAGGGGTACGTCCCAAAATTCTTTCCAAACTACTTTTCCCCAAATGCATAGTTACAAAATGATCGCTCGGGTGTCTGAGAGAAAGAAACAAAGAACCAGGCGAAGTGGAGAGCACATAGACCAAATCTTGGATATCTCTTGGATCAGCTTCAATCGTAATAGAATTAAAATCCGTAGCTGCTCGAATATTCCGAATAAAATTTTCTCCACTGATTTCTTCAAACACTCTAGGTAATTCATTGATGATTTTAATTCCTGTTGCCAAAATCACCACATCTTGCATGATGGTTTTGATCTCTCTTTTTTGTACTGCACCGGTTTTGACATCTAAGGCTGCAATCACGTCTATTCGATCTCCTGGTTTTAAAAGCTTCGCTACTCCTCTCATTTCATCAATCGGAATTGTTAGAGCTCGTTTCGTAGGAGAAACTTGGAGAGAAAGTCCTGTCATTGGACCAGGTCTTGTAATCTTTGTTTTGAGTATCTGCTCTCCCTTACTAAGGGGAGCCAAAGCAACCAAACCCACAGCTTCCTCAATAGATAACACAGCCTCTGGCTGAACAAAATGGCTGGGATATTCTTTTAGTTCTATCATAGAATCATCGACCGTTTCCATCTCTTCAATGTCACGAACGGCTGTTACTACAGAGGTCTGTGCTCCAAATTTTCTAGATATCTGAGAACTTTTTTCCTGGGTGTAACTATAGATCAACATGACCGTGAGAATAGCGGCTCCAATACTGAGCCACAAAGTCAAAGTTTCGTTTTTGTTCACGTGATCACCCCCGGTAGGAAGGAAAAGCAATGTAATTTTTCTTGGAAGAAAAAGTTCTTATATTGACCTTTTTCTCCTATTTCTTTCTTCGGTAAAATCTAAGTTTATCTTAATTATTTTTAAGAAACCTTATTTTGCAAAGAGATCAGTCCCCACAGGAGGTAGAAAGACAAATTCCGTAACCCACCATGATCCAAGCAGGACCAACTTTTTTCTGATTTTTTCTTCCTAAGGGAGGGACAAGAGAATGAATTCTATTATGATCTGAATCTGAGAGAAAATCCGTACGGTTTGGAAACTCATTGTTTGGATTTTTAAAATCAATAAAGCGTAAAGTAGCTCTTACATCAAAACCAACTTTTGGCTTTTCAGAGTCAATATATGAAAATCGAATTCCTAACCGAGGATAGTAACCATTCCTTCTGACAATGTCAGGTAAACCATAACCTCGACCAAAATCTCTCAGATAGGAAAGATCAAAACGATTATTAAAATTAAAAAATATGTAATTTCTCGCAGCAATGGAATGTAAAATAGCTGTGTGAACAACCCCCCAAGAGCCCAAGGTAGCTCCCATCAAAACAAACATCACTAAGATAATGGGAAGGGACTCCAACATCACTAAGCCTTTTTGATTATTAAAGAAATTTTTCTTACTTTTTTTCATTCTCAACACCCATTATCATGCAGACTATTGTTTCTATAACTGGTTCTCCCATCAATCTCAGGATGAATAGAGGAATATCTTTGCCACTGAATTCTTATTTGTTCAAATCGGTTGTCATTAAATTTCTTACACTCCCACATTGTAGATTCTCTTCCCAAATAAGAGCCAACTACAGAAGAAAATTTTGTTAAATCTCCTTCTTCTGTAGTCCCTCCCCAAAGCGGGATATCTATATCTAACAACTTGGCTTCAAAATTTGTCCACACACCAAAAAACAGATTGGGTCGGTTACTGGAAACTTGAAAACTTCTATTTAATCCCAAACCATTTTCCTGACTGATTTCATCCCTAATGACAAACCAGCCTGCAGAAAAAAAATTCTTCAAACTTTGATTTTGTCTTAGGCTTTCGTATTTTTCCCTTGCTTCCTTCATTTGAGCTTCTCGATCTCCATGAGCCAAAAACAATTGGCGACTAGATGCATAGGTGATGTACTGTGTGATCTCACTCACAGCTAGTGTGAGGCTTACTGCTGAAAAAATGGCAACAAAGCCGGAGACCAGAACAAAACCAAAAAGAAATTGAACAGTTAAGGATCCCCTTTGAGAAAAAAAAGATGATTTTTTATTCAAGGATTTTTCCCTTGTAAAGAGTACATTCTTTTCCAGCGATTTGGATGATTTTGTTTTGCTTCATCCAACTTTTGCCAATTTCCAGACTCCATCATTCCGCCAATGATCTGCCAAGGAGTGGTAACAAATGCTACAAAAGGTTTTTTTTGCTTGAAAACATTCAATACAATATAGGTCAAACCAACAAATAGAGCCAAAATAAGCACCATTTCTACAAAAATTTGTCCCTTCTGAGAAGAGCACTTAGATTTTTTTATCATCGCAAAATAACCTCTCTCGCTTTTTCCCTATCCCTCAAAAATAAAAAGCTGTGAGCCAAGCAAAAAACAGACTGACGGAAAAAGGAAAAGTAGTAACTTGATCGGCTGAAGGGAGCTTCCATTTGAGCAAAGATAAGAGATTTAAAAAAAGAGTCTTAATTTTTCGATCCAGTAGGGCTTTAATCAAACCCAAAAGCCCAGCCCACAAAAAAGAAAAAAGGAAAGTAAAAATTAAGTGACGAGAAGGGAGAACTAAGCCCAAAACGATATAAAGTTTTATATCTCCTCCGCCAATCACTCTGAGTAGAAAAAGAGGGAAGCCTAAGGCAAAAGCCAAAAGTGCACCCGCAAAAGCTGGCAACAAAGAGTCCAGCCCGCGAATAAAAATCAAAGTTGCTAAAGATAATATTATTAAAAAAATGATTAAATAATTATGAATTTTTCTAGATCTCAAATCATCAATCAAGCCAGATAGCAAAATAATGCTAGGAAGAATCCATATTATAAAAGTAGATGCCGTGAACATAAGATAATGAAAAAAATTGTTATGGCTTTTTCCAGTTAACCGAAATGGTGGAATCTGAAATGGAAGAATCCCAAAAACCGTAGCCCGTGGCAACATGCTTTTCTATTCGTGCCGATAGAGATGGCAAAGAATTGTGAAAAGTTGCAATCACCCCATGGTCTTTATGTAAGAAAAGCCCAGCTATCAAAAAAGCGTAAACAGAAAGAAGAAGAACCAATTCCGCTGTCATAAATTTCTCAATTGATTTTAGGGATTAAAATTGCCGATTTGGGAAGCAATTCCATCCAACTTACTTTCCAACATAGCTGTAATTTTGTCTTTAAAAATAAATCCCACGGCAATGACAGCTACTAAAATTAGTACATATTCAGCCGTCCCCTGCCCGGACTCATCTTTCCAAAAACGAAAAACTAACGATTTTAAAAATTTCATAACCTTAACTCCTTGATACCAGCAGACAACATTCTATAATAACATCGGAAAACTAAGAATGAAACTTTATTCTTTTTACTGACTCATTTTGAAACACTTCACGAGAAGCTCTCCAATTTACTTAAAATTCTTCCGATGACAAAAAAACATGGATCGAAATAGAAAGAAAAATTCAAAGAAAAAAGGCCAAGCAGTTGTGGAATATGTGCTCATTCTCACAGTTGTTTTATTGGGACTAGGTGGATTATTTTATCGCTTCAGCAAGGGATTCCAAGCTTGGGGAGAAGCTCTTTTGGGAAGAGATGGATACATTGCTTGCCTCATGCAAACAGGACTGTTGCCTGGGCAAGCTCGTGCAGATGATTGTCCCTCACTAGGCGGAGTTTTTGAAGCAGAACAGACTGGAATTCCTAGTACCATCGGAGGAGGTGTTTCTCCTTCTCCAAGAGAAAGACCCAATCCTAGACAGATTTCTCCTCCTCGAACAAAGCCCGGATCGGCTTCTGTTTCTGGTTCTAGAGAAACAAGCGGAAGCAATTCTGGAAGAACATCAAGTAGTTTCAAAAATAGTTCCTCTAAGAAAAAAGTCGGTTCGAGATCAAGAAACTCTTTATACAAACCAAGTGGCTCTTTGTTATCCGCTGAGAATGAAATAGAAAAAGAAGGTTTGAGAAAAAGGCGTTCGAAAAAAAGAAATTCAAGAAGCGAAAGAAAATCCAAATTTAAAAAATTCAAAAATTTGTCTGGCTACAATAGTGAACAATCTGGAATCAGATTTAGAGCTGTCCATTCTAATGCTTGGACTGTGATAGAAAAGGAGCAAGAAAAAAGAGAAAAACCCATCGCTCTGACAAAAGACAAAATAAGTAAGAAAGAGATAACCCCTGAGAGCAAAAAAAGAAAAATGCTGATAAATAAAAAATTGAAAAAAAAGGGAAGAAAAGATGTGGGAGTGGGGGCATGGACCTTTGGATCCATTTTTCGTGTCATTTTAATTATTTGTATTATATTGGCTATTGTGCTACTGATTGGTAGTCAAACTCTACAAGTAAAAAAATCTATGAAATAAAAAGGCATGAAATAAAAAGGCATGAAATAAAAAGGCATGAAATAAAAAGGCATGAAATAAAAAGGCAAAAGATGTGAGGGATAGTTTAAATCTTTAGTAAAAAACTAGATGAGTAAACGTACCCATTGTTCCTTCCGCAGGGAGTTATAAAAATTGAAAATTGCCCTTGCACAAATAAATCCCTTAATGGGAAATATTCATTACAACCAAAAAAAAATAAAAAAATATCTCTTACAAGCGAAAAAAGGTGGAGCCGAACTAGTGGTCTTTCCAGAGTTAGCTTTAACGGCCTATTCTCCTTTAGACCTTTTGAATCGAAATTTTTTCTTAAATCAAATTTCTCGTTCGATCACGGCTCTCAAAAATCAAATGCCAGAAAAAATAAAACTTATTTTTGGAACTCCAGCTTGGATAAAAAAAGACACATCCAAAATTGTGGGTAATTGTATTCTTGTGCTTGAAAAAAAACAAGAACCACTTGTTTTTTCCAAAGAGATCCTTGCTGACTATGATGTGTTTGATGAAAAAAGATATTTTCAGGCTGGAAATTTAAAAGACAATGTCTTTTCCCACAAAAAAAAAAGAATACAAATTCTTATTTGTGAAGAAATGTGGAAGGCGAGGGAAAAACGTTTACACCCCATGTTTTTGATTCTTAGCTTGAATGCTTCTCCCTTTGAATTCAAAAAAGAAAATACAAGATTTAATTTGGCTAGGCAATGGGTAAAAAAATACAAGTGTCCTTTTATTTATGCCAACCTAGTGGGAGGACAGGAAGAATTAATTTTCGATGGAGGAAGTTTTGTTCTAAATGAAAGAGGAGATCTTATTCATCAAAGCCCTTCGTTCGAGGAGAATCTACACTTTATTGATTTGAAGAAACAAAACAGAGAAAAGAAAAAAATGAGAGAAAAGAAGAAAAGACAACAGACTCCATTCAATCAAACAAAAAAAGCAATTATTTTTGGAATCAAGGAATTTGCGAGCAAAAATGGTTTTCAAAAGGCACATTTGGGACTTAGTGGAGGAGTGGATTCAGCTTTGGTCGCTTATCTGGCTTTTCGTGCTCTGGGAAAAGAAAATATTGAACTCTTATTTTTACCGGGACCTTTTACTTCTAGGCTCTCTTGGAAAGGAACAAAAGAAATTGCAAAAAAATTAAAAAAAAATTTGTATATCTATAATATTAGTTCTCTTTATCAAAATATTTTAAAAACTTGGAAAGCAGATTCCTTTCCTTCATCCGATGTAGCCAGACAAAATCTTCAATCTCGCCTTCGAAATTTGTACTTGATGACGTATGCAAACACTCATCCAGATAGTTTATTGCTTGGAACAGCTAACAAAAGTGAACTCTCACTTGGTTATGCTACCTTGTACGGGGATTTGACAGGAGCTTTACTTCCCATTGGCGATTTATTTAAGGAAGAAGTTTACAAGATGGCTTACGATTTTAAAAACCCCTCTATCCCATTGGAAATTCTAAAAAGAAAGCCCAGTGCAGAATTGAAAGAAAATCAAACCGATGAACAAGACCTTCCATCTTATAAAATCTTAGATCCTGTGCTAAAAAAACTATTGGAACAGCAAAAAGATCCGAAAACCCTATTAGAAAAAAAAATTTTCCACTGGATTCTGAACGCAGAATTCAAGAGAAGACAATCTCCACCTGTTCTAAAAATCAAAAATCATTCTTTTGACAGAGGTTTTAGACTTCCTTTATCTATGAAGAAAAAAGGTGAGAATAAAGTTTCCTTGATAACATGATTAGCGAAAAGATTTTTATTCACTCGAACAAGGAAAGTTGTTTGATCTTCAATTTTGGAAAACGTAATTCTTTTTTACCAGAGAGTTGGATCAATTTATTAATATTTAGTGTCTTCTCCCTTTTATAAATTTTTGACAAAATTTTATCAAATATTTTTCCACAAGCCCAAGCGTCTTGCTTCGCACGATGAAACTGATCGACCGGAATTTTTAAATATTCCACTATGGTGGATAGTTTGTAGTTCGCCAAGCCGGGAAAAAATCTCTTAGAAAGAGTGTAAGTATCCAACAAAGGTCCGATTGGCCCGGGACAATGATGTTTTTCAAAGGCTTGCAGAAGAAATTGAAAATCAAAAATAGCATTGTGTGCGACCAAACAATCTGTCCCACAAAATTCAGAAAAGATAGGAAGCACTTCCTGAACGGGAGGCTTACCTTTGAGCATTTCATCTGTAATGCCATTGACCTTCGAAGCTTCTTCCGGCATAGCTATTCCGGGATTTACCAAAAAAGAAATTTGATTCTCGACGGCCCCATCCGAAAATCTAACTCCGGCACACTCTACAATGTGATCAATGTAGGATAAAGTTCCTGTCGTTTCTAAATCTATAGCCACAAAATTCATTACTTCCCACCTACAGAAAATACCCTTTGTTTTTGCGATTGTTTCTTGCCCAAAAGACCTAGGTCCTTGCCATCTTGAAAGATCTGAATCCACTGGGGAGACTCACTCCTCACTAAGATATTTTTCTCAGCTTTCAAAATCTTAAACTGATCCCTTTTCAACAAAAATTCTTGATCTTCCAATTCATCCACTCGGTAAGAAAATTTTACATTTCTTATAGCTCTTACGACGATTTCCACGGAAGTTTTTTTTATTGGAGCACTATTATCTACCATTGTTTTCTTTAGCTCTGTAATTTTACTATTTAATTTTCGAGGAATTTCTTTTTTTGCTTTTTCCTTTTTATTTTCACTTGAATCTACTGCAGTATTCACACTTTTTTCTTTTTCAACAATGATTTTATCCAATTTATCATAGTTCCGAATCATATTTGCGAAAATCAAGATTCCACTCAAAATAAATAAGATAAAAATAGCTGAAACAATTTGTGTAAGGCGTAAATCTTTTTCTACGATTTCATCATCCAATGAGGGAGTTGCTCCCACTTCTGATTTTTGCTGAGCTACGGGAAATAAAACCTTGAGTTCATTTAAAATTTCTTCCTTTTTAATCTGTAAAACTTGTGAATAAGCAAGAATGAAACCGCGAAGATAAACATAGGTGGGTAGCCGTTCTGTTTCCCCTTCTTCTAAGGCTTGCAATAAAGAAACACTAATCTTTGTTTCCTTGGAAATTTGTTTCAAAGACATATTTTTTTCTTCTCTTTTTGCTTTTAAAATTTGCCCCAATCGAATGAGGCCTTCCGGAAGATTCATTATTGCTTTCTCCACCGAACTATCAGCCTTTTGGCTTCTGCCAGATAGGAGCTTTCAGGGTTTTTTTGCAAAAAAATCTTCAAATTTTCTAAAGCTTTTTGATCCTGTTTCATTTTCTTATAAACCAGTGCTGTAAAAAAATACGCATCAAAATTCGGAGAAGAACAAATAGGAAGATATATTTCACACCACTTTTTTGCCGGACGCAATATTTTTAACGCATCAGAAAACTGATTTAAAAAGTAGAAGCTCCGAGCGTGATACAAAGCTGTAAAACAATCTTTGGTTTTTATTTTCCGAGCCACGCTAAAATGCTTTTCTGCCTTTTGAAAATTTCCTCTCTTATAAAAAAGCAAGCCCAGATGAGTGTGAATATTTTCTGAATTTCTATAAGTAAGATCTTTCAGAGCTTTTTTCAATTCTGACTCAGCACGATTCAAGCTTTCCACTTCGATCAAACTCCAACCCAGATGCACTCGAGCTTCTGTAAAATTTGGTTGCAACTGAAGAGCTTTTTCAAAATGAAAGATAGCTTGTTTGTATTTTTTAAACTGTAGATAAACCAAGGCAATAGAATTATGAAGCAAAGGGTCTTTTTGTTTCAGTTTTAAAGCCTTCTTTAGTTCTCCAAGAGCTGAATTGTACTGGCACTGCTTCATTAGCGAAACAGCCATATCATGTAAAAAATAACTTTTTTTTATTTGTTTTTTATGAGAAACACAGGACACTAAGCCACAAAAACAAAATAAACTAAGAAGAAAGATTTTTTTTTTGTTCTTTTGTTTCATTTCCAAGATTCTTGTTCAAAAAAAAGGGAAATCTCCCTTTTGGCGCTTTCCAAAGAATCACTTCCATGAACAGAATTCCTCTCGATGCTCTCTCCATAAAGAGCTCGAATGGTGTTTGCCTTAGCTTTTGCTGGGTCTGTGTGCCCCATGATGTCTCTTATTCTCTTCACAGAATCTTTTCCAGACATGGCCATCACAAAAACTGGACCAGATAGAACAAATTCCACTAAGGAGCGAAAAAAGGATTTTTCTCTGTGCTCTTCATAAAAAGTCTCACAAAGAGAACGATTTAAAACTGTCAATCTTCCAGCCTTTAGTTTCAAATTTTCTGATTCAAATTTTTGAATAATTGTCCCAATTAAATTTCTAGCCGTAGCATCTGGTTTAATCATGGAAAAAGAAACTTGATTTTCACTCATATGCTTTCATCCTTTTTTGATTCCAGCACTTTCGCACAGGAACTCTCCAAACTCAAGCTCTCGAAGAAAAAGGCCTCCTTTTTAGTTTAAACTTTTCTTCAAAGTGACCCCAATTTCTGCTGGAGAACGAGCGATAGAAACTCCTGCCGACTGAAAAGCTGAAAACTTACTTTCCGCAGTTCCTCTTCCTTGACTGATAATCGCTCCTGCGTGACCCATACGTTTTCCCACTGGAGCACTGAGACCAGCAACAAAAGCAGTGACTGGTTTTTTAAACTCCGTTTCAATATAGTGAGCAGCCCGCTCTTCGGCTTCCCCTCCAATTTCTCCGATGATGACAACAGCTTCCGTTTGTTCATCTTGATTAAAAAGTTTCAACAGATCCACAAAATCTGTTCCCTGAATGGGATCTCCTCCAATTCCCACACAAGTACTTTGCCCCAAACCCAATTGACTTAGTTGCCAAACAGCTTCATATGTCAAAGTGCCAGAACGAGACAAAACTCCAATTCGACCTGCACGGTGAATGTATCCTGGCATGATCCCAATTTTACATTCCCCTGGGGTAATAAGGCCCGGACAATTTGGGCCGATCAAGCGAGTTTTTTTTTCCTTCAAAAATGTTTTCACTTCCAACATATCTTGCAAAGGAATCCCTTCAGTAATACAGACAACCAAATCCAAATTCGCTGAAATGGCCTCCATAATAGCTTCCTTGGCAAAAGGCGGAGGCACGTAAATAACAGAGACAGAAGCTTTTGTTTCAAAAACTGCTTCGGCGACTGTATCAAAAACAGGAAGGCCCAAGTGTTTGCTTCCTCCCTTCCCTGGAGTTACTCCAGCAAGCAGACGAGTTCCATATTCCAAAGCTTTTTGAGAATGAAAACTGCCTTGCTTTCCTGTAAAGCCTTGACAAATCACACCTGTTTTTTTATCAATTAAAATACTCATCTTTTTTTGCCACTTGATTTTTTGGTAAGAGAAATAATTGTTTCCGCTGCCTCAGACAAATCATTAACAAAATGAAAAGCCAAATTAGACTGATTGAGTAATTTTTTTGCCTCTTCAGAATTGGTTCCCTCTAGTCTCACAACCACCGGAATTTTGACACCCAAAAGCTTTATGGCTTTGATTAAACCTCTAGCAATTAAGTCACACTTCACGATGCCACCAAATATGTTGACCAAAATTCCTTTCACTTGAGGATCAGATGTTAAAATTTGAAAAGCGATATCAATTTTTTCATCATTAACTCCTCCCCCTACATCTAAAAAATTGGCCGGCTTGGCCCCTTTTAATTGAACAATATCCATTGTTGCCATAGCCAATCCAGCCCCATTTACCAAACAACCAATATTTCCAGAAAGACCCACAAAAGATAAACCTGCCTTTGTTGCTTTTTGTTCCTCTACAGGAAGTTCCAAAAGATCCCTCATGGATGTAATCTCTTTTTGTCGAAACAAAGCATTGTCATCGAAGGTCATCTTAGCATCCAATGGCAATAGTTCTCCTTCCTCGGTTTGAACAAGAGGATTGATCTCCACTAAAGTAGCTTCTTTTTCCACCATGAGATGATAAACAGCATTCAATAAAAATTTTAATTTTTTAAAATCCTTTGTCGGAAGTGCAAAAATCTTTAATATCTTCCATATTTGAAAATCCAGAAGACCAAAAAAGATATCTAGAGAAGTTTTGAAAATCTTTTCTGGAAATTTATGTGCCACTTCTTCAATAGAGATCCCTCCTTCTGAACTGGCAATCAAACTCAAACATTGGCGATTACGATCCAGTAAAAAAGCCAAATAAAATTCTTTTTTAATGTTGCAAGCTTGCTCAACAAAAACTTGGCGGACGATTTTCCCCCGCTCTCCAGTTTGGGCCGTAACTAATTTTTTCTCCAGCATCTCTTTACACAGTTTTTTTGCTTCTTCTGGAGAAGAAGCTCTTTGAATTCCCCCGGCCTTTCCTCTTCCTCCAGCGTGGATTTGGGCCTTAAGAATGAAGGATTTAGATATTTTACTGAGTTTTTGAGCTACCAAAAAAGCTTGTTCTGGATCCTTGACCACTTCACCAACAAGAGTTTTCATTCCAGCCTGACGAAACAATTGTTTTGCCTGATATTCATGAATATCCATTACCCATCTACCTTATTACGAAAGATGTAAACTCTCCACTTGGGATCTAACAGAAGAAACAGAATCTTGAAACTGTTTTCTCTCTGATTCAGTGAGAGAAAACTCCATCACTTTTTCAATGCCACCAGCTCCCACACAACAAAGCACGCCCATGAACAAATCCTTCACTCCATATTCTCCATTCAAATAGGCAGAACAAGGAAGAATACGTTTTTGGTCTTTTAAAATAGATTCAATCATCTCCACTACGCTTAAAGCGGGAGCATAGTAAGCAGAATTTGTTTTCATCAGCGAAACAATTTCTGCTCCGCCCAATTGAGTCCTTTTCACCAAAGCTTCAATTCGTTCCTGAGACAAAAGCTCTGCCAAGGGGATCCCGCCGACATGGCAAAGTCTAGGAATGGCGAGCATACTATCTCCGTGTCCTCCTAATATAAAAGCTTGCACATCTTGAACACTGACGTTTAATTCTTTGGCAACAAAAGTGCGAAAACGTGCCGTATCCAACACTCCTGCCATACCCATCACTCGTTGAATAGGAAAATCAAGAGTTTTATAAGCTTGGTAAGTCATCACATCCAGAGGGTTGGTGACTACAATTACACAAGCTTTCTCACAATAAATTTTTATTTGCTCACAAACTTTGTGAATAATGGATGCATTGATATTTTTTAATTCAGAACGATCCATTCCTGGTTGACGCGACCGACCAGCCGTAATCACAACTACATCCGAATTTTTTATATCTTCATAATTTGAACCGCCAGTAATTTGGCAGTCAGAAGGAACTAAAGAGCCAGATTGTAGCAAATCTAGAGCCCGCCCTTGAGCGACACTTTCTTTTATATCTAATAAAACAATGTCACCCAAATTCCGGCTGAGCAACCAGTGAGCACAAGTGGAACCAACGAAGCCCCCACCAACAATTGAAATTTTTGAACGATTAAACATCTTAATAAAAAAGATCTCCCGAAAAAGAACCTTCTCCGGGAGATCTTAGAGAAAAAACGATTTTATTTTTTTGTATACAAAAAAATCATTCTTCAACAGCCTTCTTATCTCTTCCTTTTTGCTTTTTTCTTACGACTTACTTTCTTTCTTCTAACTTTTTTCTTACGACTTACTTTCTTTCTTCTGACTTTCTTTCTTCTAACTTTTTTCTTACGACTTACTTTCTTTCTTCTAACTTTTTTCTTACGACTTACTTTCTTTCTTGTCGCTTTCTTTTTTACTTTCTTCTTACGACTTACTTTTTTTCGGCTGACTTTCTTTCTTTTTCTTGTAGCCATTTCTCCTCCTCGTGTTGGTAGACGATCAGCATGATGAAAAATTCCATCCAGCTCCCAGCCATTCTCCACCCATCGGCTTCCGCAGTCAAATAAAAAACTTGCACGGTTTTTGCATAACAATCATTTCGTAAGATGTTTGATCTTTATCAGGCCATTTTGTTTTGTCACATTTTGCTCAGTCTTTGGTTTTTGTGGAAAATCACCCCGTTCAGCCAATCGCACAACTTTTTATCTCCAATAGTCTGGAAAATATGGATTGGTTTTAGTATTTTATTTGTGTTTTTACTCACTCAATTGCAGATAAAATCTTTTTTTGTCCAAATTTGTCTGCTTTACATTCCAGTTGGGCTTACCTTTTTCATTCACTCCCTACTTACTTTTATATGGAAGGAACAATTTCTCACACAATTTGAATTTTTTCTTAATTCATTGATTGCAAGAATTAAAGTAGGTCTCGGTTTTCGCTCTGGATTTAAACTGGCAATTCAAACAATGAGCTCTTTACATTTTCAAAATCATTTTATGGACATACTGGATTCTATTTTGCTTTCAAAGCGGATGAGAAAGGAATATCTTTTTTCTCCGATGCGACAAATGATTGAGGAACTGCAGAGAACGGATCACTCTCACCAATGCCTCAAACATTTGGAAAACCTGCGTCATCAATTGCGAACGAGAACACGCTTTCGGAGGAAAGTTCAGGTGGCGATTCTGCAAGTTCGCATCCAGTCTTTTTTACTGCTTATCATTTACACAGGACTGTTATTTTTTATCCTTTACCGATATGGGCTGAAATATCCCAAAATTTTATTCACTTCGAGTGCCTTATTTGCTTTGGGTACAATATTTTTACTTCAGTGCGGAAGGAAAATAAAATGGACTATTTAGCTCCTCCGTTAAACGCTGTGCTTCAAGTACAATTAAAAATCAAAAGCGGTTTTTCTGTTCGCTCTGCGATTCAATCTTACATCCGAGATTTTTCAGACTGTCCTTTCGCAAAAAAAACAAGTTTATGGATTTTTTGTGTAGAAAATGGACAAGCATTCAAAGATCCTCAATTGAAAAAATATCCTTATAGAAAAATTATTTTCGATATTTTCCTGAGAGGTTTGGAAGGAGAACCCATTTTGACCGTTTTGCAGGAGTTAGAAGAAGAATTAAAAATCATTTGCCTGCAAGATTTAGAAGAGCAGGTGCAAAGATTGCCTTTTTTGACTTTGGCTCCTTTGTTTTTATTTCAGGTTCCAGCTTTTTTTCTCCTTTTTTTGGGTCCCCTCATTCTGGAACTCAAAGATCGTCTCATGTGAGAAAGCCTGAAAAAGCCGATTTATGTAAGTTGGAGTTTTTGATTTGTAAGTTTGGAACTTGATTCGTGGATTTGGTTCTTATTTTGCAGTTTGGAACTTGATTCGTGGATTTGGTTCTTATTTTGCAGTTTGGAACTTGATTCGTGGATTTGGTTCTCAATTTGGAGGAGCTGAAAATTTAGCGATGAGAAAAACCTTTATCAAAATCGTCTTCTTCATCATTGGAAGTGCTCTGTTCAACTTCGAGCTACTGGCCAGCGATAAATTAATCGCCAGCAAAAATTTCTATGAATTTTACCAAAATCTTAAAAAGCAAAAGACAAAGAAACGCCTAGAGATATCTTGCTTTTTCCAGTTAGAAAACAAAAAAGTCCCTTATTCTTGCTATGAATTGGTGGAGAGAGAATATTCTCCTCGAGGGAAAAAATCAGCTTTTCGTTACCTAAATGAAAAATGTCAAGATTTTTCGGCCCATTTACAGCAAATAAAGCGAATAACATTTATGATGAAAAATGAATACCTTTCTGTCTTTTGCTTAGAACAACTGAAGAAGAGAAAAACAGTTTTAGAGTACCAAATAAGAGATCGTTCTGGTCGATATTTTTTCGACTGGTATTTTAAAAAAGACTTTTGACTTTTAAGTTTTTTTATCTAAAAAAAGATCATGCCTGATCAAATGTTTCCTCAGCCAAGCTCCTATAAAATTCAAAAAATCCTCAGTCAAACGCAAAAAAGTCTTGTTTATCTAGCTCGTCGTTCAGATGACGTCTTAGAGATCCATCAATCTGTAGTGATTAAAGTATTTAAACAACAAATCAAGGATCTACCCGTTTTACAAATGGAATCCTTACTCAGGGCCAGACACAGTTCCCATTTGGTAAAAGTACTAGGGTTTGAAAGATTTGCTTCTCAACCAGCTTTGATTTTAGAATACATTCACGGCTTAAATGTAAAACAGTTTATGGAAAAAGTTCGCCTCTGCGAAGAAGAAAAAAATTGCATTTGTAGCCAAGTTCTTACGGGACTGAAGGAATTAAAGAAGATAGGATTGGCACATGGTGATTTGAGTTTAGAAAATATCCTCATAGATACAAAAGGGCAGGTTTATCTAACGGATTATGGACTCGCGAACTACGAAGATGAAATCTATGGAACACAACCCTTCATAGCCCCTGAAATCAGTTTTTTACAAAAACCAAATTTTTCTTCCGACCTTTTTTCTTTAGGAGTTTTAGAAAAAATTTTAATCGGATCTTTTTCAGAAACAGAGATTATTGGTCTGAGTAATCAACATTTTTTCTTAGAGGGAAACTCTCTTTTGGATCCCATCTCCCAAAAAAGAAAGCCCATTTCTTTCCCTTTTTCACCAGAAACCAAATCTCTTTTGGGAAATCAGGTACAACAAGCTTTATTGCTTGGAGATTGTTTTCATTCCAAGAAGAACTCTTTTCCTTCGAAGGAACAAACACTATACCGAAGAGGGAAAAAAAGAGCTTGGAGGACGGTTTTTTTTACAGGATTTTTCTTATTTTCTCTTTTCATAACCAATCCTTTTATTTCTGATAAAGAAGATTCTGAGCCAGCCCACCCCTCCACAGTACTGATTAGAACGAAGCAATGGGTTCATGTGCAATTGGCAGGACAAACGGCTTACTCTCCTTCAAAATTTTCTCTTAACCGACCTGGTATCTATCAACTTCAGTGGAAAAAAAATAAGAGTAGAGGGCAAAAAAAAATTTTTGTAAGAAATGGGGAAACTATCATTTTAAGGGATCATGATTTTCAGTGAAGAGATAAAAATTTTCTTATTAGCTTTGGTACAAGGTTTGTCTGAGTTTTTACCCATTTCAAGCTCTGGACACTTGCAACTAGCCAATTCTCTCTGGAACCTAAGTCCTTTAAATTTATCTCTCATTTTAACTTTACACCTAGGGACTTTAATGTCTCTGCTCACTTATTACAAAAAAGATATCTTTCAACTAACAAAAGATTTTTATAAGAAGCCACTAGATGTTCATGGGCCAGTTCGAGTGATTTACTTACTAGCTTTTGCCAGTTTACCCTCTTTGATCGGGGCTTTTTTTTTAAAATCAGCAATTGAAAAGAGTTTTTTGCAAACATCTTGGCTCGCTCTAGCTTTCTTCCTTACCGGTGTGATTTTATTTGCCACTCGATTCATTCCAAACAAAAAACAACAAAACTCTCAACCAAATGAAGTTGTGAGAAAAGATTGGAAGAAAGTTTCTTTTCTTCAGGCACTACTCATTGGAGTAGCTCAACTGCTAGCCTTTTTCCCAGGGATGAGTCGTTCCGGCTGGACCATTTCAGTGGCCTTGTTCTCTGGACTGTCGAGGGAACAGGCTGTTTCTTTTAGTTTCCTCATGGCCATCCCAGTCATTGCCGGAGCTTTTTTGTTTGAACTCTTGAGCCAAAAAATGAATTTTTTAGCTTTGTCACATTTTTTTCTCGCATTTTTCACTTCCTGGTTTTTTGGCTATTTAGCTGTAAAGTGGGTATTGTGCTCAATAAAAAGTCTATCTTTTCATTTTTTCGCTTTTTATCTCTGGTCTCTTAGTTTACTTGTCCTCTTAAAGGAATAGCCGTGAGAAAAAAAAACCTGAAAGGATTTTCCACTCGAGCGATCCATGCTGGACAAACTCCCGATCTGGCAAGCGGAGCGATCATGACTCCCATCACCTTATCCTCCACCTACGCACAAGATTCTCCTGGGAAACATAAAGGATATGAATATTCTAGGGTAAAAAATCCAACCAGAAAGGCCTTCGAAGATTGTTTGTCTGCTCTGGAAGAAGCTCCCTACTGTTTTGCTTGCTCCTCCGGAGTGGCTGCCTCTTCTTTAGTTTTCGAATTTTTATCTCCCGGAAATCTTCTCGTAGCTGAAAAAGATCTCTACGGAGGGACTTTAAGAATTCTCACAAAAATTTTGAAACCCAAGGGAATAAAAATTCTCCTTATGGACTTGTCAAAAAAAGAGAATATAAAAAACATCCCAAGCTTTGCAAAAATGATCTGGGTGGAGACTCCTACCAATCCAGAAATGAAATTGATTGATCTTACTCTTCTTGCATCTCTTGCCAAAAAACAAAAAACCTTACTGGTCGTAGACAATACTTTTATGAGTCCTTTTTTTCAAAAGCCTTTGCTTTTAGGAGCCGACATCGTTGTCCATTCCGCTACCAAGTATTTGAGCGGACACTCTGATGTTTTAGCTGGAGCGGTGTTGACCAAACAAAAAAAGCTAGCTGAAGCACTAGCTTTTTGGAGCAAATCATTGGGCCCTATTCTTTCTCCTTTTGATTCCTATTTGCTTTTGAGAAGTTTAAAAACCCTATCTGTCCGAATGAAAGCTCACCAAGAAAATGCCATGCAACTAGCCAGCTATTTGGAGAAACAAAAACTCATCAGTAAGGTTTTTTATCCCGGCTTGCCCTCTCATTCCCAATACAAATTGGCATGCAGACAAATGTCTGGCTTTGGGGGAATGATGAGCTTCCAGATAAAAGCCGAAAAAAAACAAATATTTAAATTCTTAAGCAGTTTGCAAATATTCACCTTAGCAGAAAGTCTTGGGGGGGTTGAGTCGCTGGTGGAACATCCGGCGAGTATGACCCATGCCAGTTCTCCTCATCCGCCCAGCGAAAACTTGGTCCGGCTCAGTGTGGGGATTGAAGATGTGGAGGATTTGAAATCCGATCTCAAAGAAGCTTTAAAGAGGATTTTGTGAGTGGGAAACTGAGCTTCTTTTGCCTATACGGATTAAATCTCTTTTTGCAACATGGAATGAAGTTTCTTTTTTATGGACTGGATTTTCTTTCTTCTAGCCTCTTTTTGTGCGGACTCGACTTCTTACTTTACTTCGTGGGCTGGATTTCTTTTTGTGGGGACTGAACATATTTTTGCACAGGAAGTAAAGAGCTAGGGCCAAAAATTGTTAATGAAAAATGGAGAAAAATATTGTATCACGGCTTTAGTCATTTACAAAGATTTGGTCAAGTAGCAGGCTCGGTAGCTCAGTCGGTAGAGCAGAGGACTGAAAATCCTTGTGTCGTTGGTTCAATTCCATCCCGAGCCACAGAAAACATCACAACTGTCTAAAGTTTAGACACTTATGCCCCGATACACCCTTCATGATGGTGAGAAAAAGCCACAAGGGGTGTGAGAAATGTTCACTTTAAAAGACGCAAAAAATCTTCATGTCGTTAGAATAATAATGGAGATTTTGAAAACATGGTGGCAAATCGAAACCACTATTATTGATGAGAGAGATTTTCCTGACTCAGCAAGTGTTATGGAAAGCCCCACTCAATGGAAAGAATTTACGAAAAATCAAGCCCTCCAGTTTGAAAACCCTTTGTTAACAAAGCTTTTCCAACAAACACCCGCTCAGCAATCCTTGTTTGAAATTCTAGATGCCAATCGCCGACCAATAAATATGAATCAACTTTGTGTTTTAGAAAAATGGCCTCTTACAGGAATTTACTTACTGATTCTTCCTATCCAAGCAGAGTCTTACTTTAGTGGCTTTATTATCGTCTCTGGTTTTCTGACAGAAGAATCCCAGAGAGAACAAGCTATAAAGGACTGGGTGGCACTTGGTTTTGAATCAGAGTGGTGTAAAGAAAACGTGAAAAAACTATCTATAATAAAAGAGCAAGACAAAAATTACTTGATAGATCTTTGTGAACTTATAGCAAAAGAAATTATATCGGTTCAAAAGGAATATACAGAGCAAACAAATCAGATCAAGGAGATTAAAAAATCAAACAGCCTTTGTTATGGAAACATGGTGGGAAAATCAAAATCTATGCACCAACTTTACAACTTATTGGAAAAAATCAAATATTCACACAATACCATTTTGATCCAAGGAGAAAACGGAACGGGTAAGGAACTCATTGCACGATCCATTCATGACAACTCTCCGAGACAAAACGAAAACTTTATTGTTCAAAACTGCTCCGCTTTAAACGATAATCTCTTAGAATCAGAACTTTTTGGCCATCTAAAAGGCTCCTTCACTGGAGCTTATAGAGATAAAAAGGGATTATTTGAGATGGCTGATAAGGGGACATTTTTTCTAGATGAAATTGGAGACACTTCGCCAGCCATGCAAGTCAAACTATTGCGAGTAATCCAAGATGGAACTTTTTTTCCTGTAGGAAGTGTGGAGCAAAAAAAAGTAAATGCAAGAATCATTGCGGCAACAAATAAGAATCTGAAGCAAATGATCGAAGCGGGAACTTTTCGGGAAGATCTTTATTATCGTTTAAACGTCATCAATTTACAAGTTCCTCCTCTCAGGGATAGGAAAGACGATATTCCTTTATTAGCTGAGTTTTTTATCAACCGAGCCAGTAGAATTCCCAAAGTGTTCACAAAAAAGGCAATGGAAAAGTTGGTGCAATATTCTTGGCCGGGAAACGTAAGAGAACTCCAAAACGAAGCCGAACGCATTGCCATTTTTTCTAGTGATAATCCTTATATCAAAGAGGACCTGCTTTCTAAAAAAATTACGACAGAAAGCGGGAATCAGTATCTCCTTTCTGCCTCCAGCAAAGAATCTGGCAAAGTAATGAAAAAAGCAATCGCAAGTTTGGAGCGCCAACTTATTTCTCGCTCTTTGCGAGAAGAAGGATGGAATAAAACACGCGTAGCAAAAAAATTGGGAATCTCAAGAGCTGCCTTAGTTTCTAAGGTGAAAGGCTACAAACTAGAACGTAGAGCCAAGTAAAAATACAAGAAGTTTGAAATGAAAAGATTACTCTTTGGTTTTTGCTTTTTCTTCTGTTGTGGAGATAAAAAGAGGATCGGAAAATCCCAAGAATTGGATAGAGTCTAGCGATTTGGGAAAAAACCACACAAGCAAACCGATCGAAAGCAGAAAACATAAGAAAAAAATCTCGAATTTTATTTTCATCACAAAAAAGAAAGATTCATTTTCTTTGTGAAAGATTTGCAGATTTTAAAAATTGATCCAATCCTATATTGGTAAGAGGATGCTCTATAAGTTTGGGAAACAAAGAAGGAGGAATTGTAACAATATCTGCTCCCAGATTTGCAGCTTCTAAAACATGAAAGCTGTGACGAACACTGGCTACCAAAATCTCTGTGTCAAACTCGTAATAAGCAAACATATTGATTACTTGGTCTACAATTTCCATTCCTTTCAAGCCGATGTCATCCAAGCGTCCGACAAAAATGGAAACCATCGTAGCTCCTGCCTTAGCTGCCGACAAAGCTTGAAGAGCTGAAAAACACAAAGTGAGATTGGTTTTTATTTTTTCTTCCAAAAATAACTTGCGAGTAGTGAGCAAGCCTTCTTTTGTTAAAGGGAGCTTGACCACTACTTGTTCGTGAATTCCGGCTAGTTGATGGGCCTCCTTATACATACCATCCGCATCAGTAGAAAGAACTTCTGCACTCACCGGACCCTTTACTTCTTCACAAATGGCTCGGATTACCTTATATTGTTCTTCTCCAGATTTTGCCACCAAGGAAGGATTAGTGGTCACTCCATCTAACAAAAAATCAGATTTTATTTTTTTAATTTCTGTCAGATTAGCTGAATCAACAAAAAATTTCATTTCAATTTTCCTCTTTTTACATCTCCATAAAGATCATCCAAACCATAAAGTCCAGCCTTTTTTGTAACAAGCCATTCTAACGCTTTCAATGCTCCCCTAGCAAAGAGAGTCCGATCCAAAGCTTTATGTTCCAAAGTAATTTGCTCTCCCAAACTTTTGAAGCAAATCCGATGAGTACCGAACTCTTCTCCCTTTCGAATACTTCGAACTTTGATTTGTTTTTGAACAAAAGAAGGAAAACTTCTCATCAATTTCAAAGCTGTTCCACTAGGTTTGTCTTTTTTCCCTTTGTGATGAATATCTTCCAATAAAATTTTTATAGAGCTTTCAGAAAAACTCTCTATCCAGCGCTTTATCATCCAAATTCCAAAGCTCATATTCTCTTCATAAAAAATAGGAATCTTTTTACTAATCATTCGCAAAGATTTTCTTTGAACGATGCTCAAGCCCGTTGTTCCGCTCACAAAGGGTTTTTTATTTTGCACACACCAGTTTATAACTTGATCAAAAATCTCTGGGGCCGAAAAATCAATCACTCCATTGATTTGCTTTGGATTCCAATTTTTTAAATCTGCTTGCTTCCTAGAGAGAGTAAAAAGAATACGAATTTTACTTCCTTTTCTTCTACAAAGCTTTTGAATGGAAAGCCCCATACGACCAGAAGCTCCGCTTAGGGCAAGGTAAAAAGTTTTCTTTGTCTTCATAACAATTCAACCTTTTTTAATTGCTCTTTTAAAATCTGAGTTTTCTGCTCTGGCAAAATTGAAAGAGGGCTTCTCATTTCTGCGGAACGAAAAATTCCCATCAGTTGCAAAGCCATTTTTATTCCAATCGGATTGCTCTCAGAATAAAGAATTTTTAAAAGAGTGTTATACTTTTCTTTATAAAGCCAAGGAATATTTTTTTCTGATTTTTTTATCTTATTCAATAACTCACGAAGATAACTTCCCAAAATGTGAGAAACCACACAAATACCTCCGCAAGCACCCAGTTCACAAAGTTCCAAGACTGTTTCATCATCCCCACTCAATAATAAAAAATCAGAAGGGCACTTTTTTAAAATTTGTTTAGCAAAATCAAAATCCGCAGAGGCCTCCTTGATGGCTACAATGTTCGAGTGAGAGGAAAGCTCCTGTAAAGATCCAATCGAAATATTAATGGAAGTACGAATGGGGACGTTATATAGGATGAGCGGCACTTCACTCACATCAGCCAATTCCTTAAAATGGTGAACCAAACCTCTTTGTGGAGGGCGATTATAATAAGGAACAACTGTTAAAAAAGCATCTGGACAAAACTTTTGCCAATTTTTTATTTTTTCAAGCGTTTTTTTCGTGCAATTGCCTCCTGCACCCAAAATCAATGGAACTTGTCCGGCCGTTTCCACTTTGGCCCAAGAAAAAAGCAACTCCACTTCTTTTTCAGAAAGACAAGGACTTTCTGCTGTTGTGCCATTGATGACAAAAGCACTCACTTTTTGTTCCATCTGAAAATGCAACAATTTTATAAAGGAGGCTTTATCCAACTCCCCTTTCCAGAAAGGAGTCGCCAATGCCGTGATGATGCCTTCAAATTTTTTCATTGTTAAAATGCTCTCGTTTTTCTTTAGAGTGTTCAGACACTATTTCTAAAAAAGGCTCGCTGTCTATAGGATTTATACATTCTCACACGAGAAAATGAAAACCTCATCTTTTCAGAGCTGCTCCGCTTGAGGAAAGCAAAACCTCTCTGGGTTTGCTCCCCTTGGCTGGCCCCACCAATCCCTCTGCTTCAAAACGATCAATCAATCTAGCCGCACGAGGGTAGCCCAAACCGTATTTTCTCTGCAAGAGAGAAGCACTCACTTGCTTTAGTTGGGAAACATAATCAAAAATCTCCTTATATTTCTGATCCTCTTGATCTGAAAAGGAAGTGTTAAAAAGATCGAAAGATTCTCTTTTTTCTAAATCAAAAAGAGAAGGAGAGGAAATTCCCTTAGCTTGAGCTTCCCAAAATTTTACCACATTTTCCACTTCTTTTTCTTTTACAAAAGGAGCATGGTATCTTTCAGGACGTGCTTGGCCGGAGCCAAGATAAAGCATATCTCCTTTTGATAACAATCTTTCGGCTCCTCCTTCACCCAGTATGATCCGAGAATCAATGCGAGAGGATACTTTAAAACTAATCCGGCCGGAAATATTTGTTTTTATTAAACCCGTTACAATATCTTTTCGAGGGCTTTGCATAGATAAAATTAAATGAATGCCACAAGCTCTGGCCATTTGAGCCAAGCGCACGACAGAGTTTTCGATCTGCATCTTTTCAGGAGAACTCATCAAGTCACCAAATTCTTCTAGAATCACGCAAATGTAAGGCTGATGAGAAAAGTAATAATTATCCTCTTTCGTCTCATTGATTCTTTGATACTCTTCAATCTCTTTGCGTTTCAATTTTTTTACCTTTTCATTAAAAGATTCCAAGTCTCGCACCTGAAAACGACTGATAGAATGATAACGTTTTTGCATTTCGCTCAAACACCATTTCAAGGCCAAAACTGTAGACTTCGAATCCTGAATGGGAGGAGAAAGAAGATGAGGTAGATTTTCAAAAATACTTAGATCCACTCGTTTGGGATCTATAATCAAAAATCGTAACTGCTTCGGAGAATAACGAAACAAAAGACTTAAAATAAAAGAGATGATAAAAACTGATTTCCCGGAACCTGTGGATCCAGCGACCATCAAGTGAGGAACGCTTTGTAAGTCCATGATTGCCGGTTGGCCATCTACAGTCCGGCCCAAAACTAAAGGTAGCTTCAAATCTTTTTTCCACAAACTTGATTCTTCTAGGAGAGTTTTGAGATATACCTTTTGTCTATTTTTGTGAGCAGTTTCAATCCCCACCACATCTCTTCCAGGGATAGGAGCAATGATGCGAATGGATTCACTTTTTAAAGCGATCATTAAATCATCTTCCATCTGTGTGATACGAGCCACTTTGATATGATCTTCAGGCTTGAATTCAAATAAAGTAATGACAGGACCTGAATGAATATCAGTGATCTCTCCCATAATGGAAAATTGAGAAAGTTTATTTATTAACCTTTCGGCATTCTCTTGTTCTTCCTCTTTTTCTTTTTTATCTAATTTTAAAAACCGCATAGCAGGAGCAGAGAGCAAACGGGTAGAGGGAAGATTCCATCCCTTGGCAGACAAAGGACTCTGGAGAGAGAGTGAAGAATCTTGATTGAGTGCGTTTTCGAAATTCTCGGATGAATCTTTCTCTTCATCAAAAAATAGACTGACCTCTTTTTCCCCTTCAGAAAGAGGGTCTCCTTCCATGTCCATATCTTTTTTTTGAGGGGAAATCCCTTTGGGTTTTAACCAAATAAACATAGCCACATTTTTAGACCAATGGAATACTTGCCCGAACCAATAGGGAAGTCGAACTCCTATGTAGTAGAGTAAAATTTTTAGAGCTTTAAAATTTCTCATGAAAATGGTTGCTAGCGATCTTCTTGTGTAAAGCACAAACAAAATCAAAATGAGCGACCAGAGAAAAAGAAAGAGACCGGCGAAATGCAAGTATGGACTCGCATTCTCAATCACAAAATGCCCTAGAAGGCCTCCGGAACTGATATGTCCTTGAAACAATTCTTTTCCCGGTTGATGAAGTTCAAAAAGAGAAGAAGCAGTGAAAACACTTCCCATCATTAAAAAAGCATGCTTCCATACACTCTCACTAACCATTCGTCTTTGAAAAGCGATCACAGAGTTATTGAAAGAAATGATAACGAAAACCCAAGCCCCCCAGCCAAATAATTGGTACAAAAGGTCTGAGAGAAAAGAACCCAAGTAGCCACACTTGTTCTGAACCTCTAAGGAAGAACCAATAGAATTAAAAGAAGGGTCTAAGGGATTGTAACTGGCTAAGGCGAGCCCCAAAAAAAGAGCCGTTGCCAACCAAAACAAACCAAAAATATCAGCACGATAACCATAGAAGGAAAGCTTCATAGGAATAGTGTAGAAAAAGAAGATTATGAATAAAAGTCCATATTTTTTAAAAAGCTCAATGAAGAAGGGAATTTTGAAAGCTCTAAGGATTCATTTGCTTGCCTGAAGATTGATTTCCCTAAATCAAGTGAATTGGATTTTTTCACTTTTTTGCCAGAGAAATATTTCTCTGGTTATTACTTAAGTAATTAAAATGATTATAGATTTAGAAAATAAAAAAAGTTTATTTTATTTCTTTTAAAAATCAATTCATTGTATATATTCGGGGAATCATGTTCCAGACAAAAGATCTAAAAAATCAACTCACCCTTCCCTCTTCTGTCGAGGGAGAACGCTTCCTTCTAGGGGCTTTGTTGCTGGGAGAACAAAAAATCTGGGACCTCGTGATGGAATTCCTGAAGCCCTCGGATTTTTATAAAAATTCTCATCAAGAAATTTTTTATTGCATGGAGAAAATTTACAAGAACGGGAGCTACGGTGACATCCTAGCTATCTCTGAAGAATTAAAAAAACAACAAAAATTGGAAAGCATTGGAGGCCATTCCTACTTGGCCGAGTTAATAGAAGAGAGTAGCTCTGCCATTAGTGTGAAAGAGTGTTCTCATATCATTCGTGAAAAGGCTTTGTTGAGGACCGTGATCCAACTTTGCTCTGAATTTAGACGAAGAGCCTTTTCCCAAGACTTTGATCGCATAGATGCCTTCATTGATTCTTTAGAAAAAGAGCTTTTTACACTGACCCATCAATTTGGACAAAAAGAACTTTTGCCAGTCAATGTGCTAGTCAAACAAGGTCTTGAATGGCTAGAGGAGATGTCCCAAAAAAAATTGGGAGTGACAGGAATTTCTTCTTCTTTCACTGAACTGGATTACCTAACCTCTGGATTTCAGCCAGGGGAATTTACTGTGATTGCAGCCAGACCTTCTATGGGAAAAACGGCTCTTAGTTTGAACATTGCATTGTCGGCAAGCCTCGATAATAAAAAAATAGCTTTTTTTTCCATTGAAATGGCCAATGAGCAAGTACTCATGAGACTGCTCTCTCTGGCTGGACGTATTCCCCTTTCCAATTTGCGTACTGGACAAATGTCTGCTCAAAATTGGGACCAAGTAGTTCAAGCTGCTTCAAAGCTCAATGAAGTGCAATTTTTTATTGATGATTCTTCTTCCATTTCTCCCTTTGAGATTCGTTCGCGAGCAAGAAGACTAAAGGCTCGTCACGGACTGGACCTTTTGATCGTAGACTATTTACAATTGATGAGTTTGAAAAGCTCCATGGAGAGTCGAGAAAGAGAAGTTTCTGAAATTTCAAAACTTTTAAAATCCATGGCCAAAGAATTAGAATTGCCCGTGATAGCTTTGTCGCAATTGAATCGAGGAGTAGAGGCAAGAACCAATCGCCGACCTTTACTTTCTGACCTCAGAGAATCCGGCTCCATTGAACAAGATGCTGATTTAATTATGATGCTTTACCGAGACGATTATTACAATAAAGAAAGCAGTAAGAAGGGAGAAGCTGAAATCATCCTAAGCAAGCACAGAAATGGTCCCACAGGTACGGTCAACTTAAAATGGAATCCCATTTTTGGACACTTTGATAACAACATTCCTAATGAAAATGAGGCTCCCGCCCCAACAGCTCCCGCTTTTTAATTCGGATGCTCGTACCTGTTTTTATTTATTCGTTATCTGTTCCTAATCTTTACTCAGTTCTTTCTTCTTTTTTGGTACATGCGCTTCGATCAAGATTTTTATTTCCGTCTTGATCCCATCTCCCAAGTCCAAGAGCACACAATGTTCTCCATCCTTTTTCAAAGGGGCAGGTAATTGAATAAATTTTTTATCTACTTCATAACCTTTTTTTTCAAACTCCTGAGAGATGGCAAAAGCGGTTACAGAACCAAATAAATAACCAGAACTGTCAGCCTCTTTTATGAAATGAAGTGTTAGGGTGTTGATCTCCTTAATCAATTTTTGACGAAGTTTGAGAGCCTTCTTCTTCTTTGCTTCTATTACTTTTTGGCGGTGCAACAACTCCGCTTGCTTCGCTTTCGTAAATGGGATCGCCCATTTTTTGGGAAAAAGAAAATGACGAGCATAACCTTTTTTTACCGATACCACGTCCCCCACAGAACCCAAGTTTTTAACGTCTTTTTGTAAAATAATTTGCATCTCGCTAATTTCCTATTCTCTTTGGAACAAAAACTTTTCGTTTTTGTTGGATTCTTTCCAAGCGCTCTTTTTCTTTGCTAATGGACTCTTCTATGAGCTGACGAAAATCTTTCAGATGTTCTTCTAGATCCTTTCCCTCGCTCAACTTTTCGAAATGATGGTAAATGACTTGGTCATTCATTCTGATACGACGTCTCAACTCCACAATCACTCCTCCGAGGCTCTGGAAAGAAAAATGGAAATAAAGTCCTTGGGCGATTTTTTTTTTGTTTTGATTCGCCAACTTCCGAATCCCCCAACTATCTACATGATGAATACGACCTTTAAAAGACTGAATCACCTCTTTGATTTTCTGAAAGAAAGCTTTTTGGTCTTTTTCCCCGAGTGAAGGATCCATGACCAAAACAGACTCATAGTTTGATAGAGAAACACTTCTTGCCATTTTTTTTATTCCCCGATAAAACCCCTTTAGAAGAGGTCGACTTTTAACACGGAGGGTAGAAATCGGCAAGCCTTATCAGCCAAGCTTGCGATATAATACAAAAGACAAATGAAAATACAAATTTTGAATGGTTCACAAAAGGGAAAACAGATTCCTGTCAAGGAAGGGTTTGTTTTCAGCCGATCGAAAAAAAAAGGAAATATCATCATTCAAGATCTAAAAGTCTCTTCTCCTCATGCTGAAATTGTCAAAAAAAAAACAAGATTTTATTTAAAAGATCTCAATTCCAAAAATGGAACTTATGTAGACGAGAAAATAGATGATTTTTTTATCCTAAAACCGAAACTTGAGTTTCGAATAGGAAGAACTCGTTTTCGAGTAGAGCCCTCACAGAAAAAACCTGATAAGAAAAAGCAATGGCCCTTTTTGATAGAAAAAGAACTAAAATTTCATCTTCCACTGCTTTCGAATCAAAAGGTGGAAATGAAAAGCATCCATCCTCCTTTGGTTCTTAAAATTCAATCAGGAATACAAAAATCACAAGTGTGGTCTTTGCACTATGGCCCCAGAGAGGTGGGATCAGCTTCCTTAGATTTACCAATCTTGGATCCTCTTGCTCCGGCCATCTGTTTTTCCTTGCATCCAAGACAAAGCGGAGTTTTGTTTAAAACTCGCTATCCAGAAAAAGTTCTGGTGAACAAAAAATCACTATCCAAAAAAATTTTAAACCCTGGGGATCTAATTTCTATAGCAAACACATACATTGAAGTGATTCAGTCTGATGTGAATTGAGATTTTAAATATTCCTTGTTCATAAACGCAATAGATTGAATGGAGATCTCTTTGGGACAAGCTCTGGAACAAGCTCCTGTATTGGTACAAGATCCAAACCCTTCTTTTTGCATTTGTTCTGTCATTGCAAGGGTTCTTTTTCTTCTTTCTGTTTGTCCCTGAGGCAAAAGAGCCAAATGGGCAAGCTTAGCCGCAACAAATAAATTGGCCGAAGCATTTTTACAAACAGCTACGCAAGCCCCGCAACCAATACAAGATGAAAAGGAAAAAGCTTTTTCTGCTGTCTCTTTTTTCACTAACTGGCTATGTGCTTCTGGTGCAGATTCTGCTTTTACAGAAATATAACCCCCACGAGACATAATGCGATCCAAAGCAGAACGATCCACCATCAAATCTTGAATCACAGGAAAAGCCTTCGCCCGAAAAGGTTCTACCCATATTTCTTCTTGATCTTTAAAAGACCTCATAAATAATTGGCAAACCGCAGAGGCTTTTTCTGGGCCTTGAGGACTGCCATTCACAACCAAGGAACAAGCTCCACAAATTCCTTCCCTGCAATCGTGATCAAAAGCCACTGGGATTTCACCTTGCAAGATTAATTTCTCATTCAACTGGTCTAGCGCTTCCAAAAAAGACATATCCGGAGAGAGATCTTCAACAACATAGGTTTCAAAGCCTCCTTTGCTTTGAGAATTCTTCTGCCTCCAAATTTTTAACTGCACGACCATTCTAACCTCCTATTTATAATCCCTCACACTCAAAGGCACTTCTTCGAAAACGAGCGGTTCTTTCAAAAATTTCCAACTCTTTTTGTTGTCCTCCATCTGCCACAAAGAAACGTGACAAAAATTTTCATCATCTCTCAAAGCTTCTGATTCTACATTTTGGTGTTCCGTGCGAAAATGAGAGCCACAGGATTCTTTCCGAGCAAGGGCGTCTTGGATCATTAATTCAGCCAATTCCAAAAAATCAGCCACTTGCAAAGCTTTTTCCAATTCTGCGTTTTTACAATTTTCATTTTCAGGTACTTTCACTTCCTTCCAAAAACTTTCTCGGAGAAAAGTAATTTTTTTTGAAGCTTTTTTTAAACCTTTTTCGTTTCGCACCATTCCCACTTCGTTCCACAGGATATCTCCCAATTCACGGTGAATGGAACTGACCGTTTTGTGACCTTTAGTTTGTAAAACTTTTTGCGTCTGAGCTTTGACAAAGGCTCGACTTTCTTCAAAGGCTTCTTTTTGTTTCAGAGAAGAAGGAAGTTTTGATCCAGCCAAACGATTGGCAAGAGTGTAAGGAATGATAAAGTACCCATCAGCGAGACCTTGCATCAAAGCAGAAGCCCCCAAGCGATTGGCTCCATGATCGGAAAAATTGGCTTCTCCCAAGACAAAAAGTCCTTTGAGATTGCTCTCCAAATTGTAATCCACCCACAACCCCCCCATTGTGTAATGAACAGCTGGATAAATCCGCATGGGTTGTTTGTATGGATTTTCTCCTGTAATTTTTTCATAAATCTCAAACAAATTTCCGTATTTTTCACTCAGTTTTTTTTCTCCTAAATGAGCTTTCGCTTGTCTGAAATCTAAATAAACAGCTTCTTTGGATTCTCCCACACCAAAGCCTGCATCCACCTGAAATTTGGCTTGGCGAGAAGCTAAGTCTCTTGGAACCAAGTTTCCAAAGCTTGGATAAAGTCTTTCTAGATAATAATCTCTTTCTTCTTCTGGAATTTCATTTGGAGAACGAGAATCTTTTTTATTCTTTGGAACCCAGATACGACCTTCATTTCTCAAGGACTCAGAGAGCAAGGTGAGTTTGGATTGATAGTGCCCAGAACGTGGGATGCAAGTGGGATGAATTTGGGTGAAGCAGGGGTTTGCAAAGAAGGCTCCTCTTTTATGGCATCTCCAAATTGCACTCGCATTTGAATGAAGAGCGTTTGTGGATAGAAAATAAACATTTCCATAGCCTCCTGTAGCCAAAACGACGGCACTGCCTGAATGAGAAGCAATCTCTCCTGTGAGCAAATTTCTTGTTGTGATTCCAACCACTCGACCTTCACAGACCACAAGATCCATCATCTCATGACGAGGATAGAGCTGCACTTGATTTGCCGAGACCTGTTTCATCAGAGCGGAATAGGCTCCTAGGAGAAGTTGTTGTCCTGTTTGTCCTCTAGCATAAAAAGTACGAGAAACCTGGGCACCTCCGAATGAACGATTGTCTAGAAGGCCTCCATACTCTCTGGCAAAAGGAACCCCTTGTGCTACACAATGATCAATAATGTGGTTTGAGATTTGGGCCAAGCGATAAACATTGGCCTCACGCGAACGAAAATCACCCCCTTTGATCGTATCATAGAACAATCTTTTGATGGAATCTCCGTCTCCTGGGTAATTCTTAGCTGCATTGATTCCTCCTTGGGCAGCAATGGAGTGAGCTCTGCGAGGAGAATCTTGGATGCAAAAAGTTTTCACCAAGTACCCGAGTTCAGCCAAGGTGGCTGAAGCGGAAGCCCCTGCCAAACCCGTTCCCACAACAATGAGAGTATGTTTCCTTCTATTTGCTGGGCTGAGCAATTTTAACTCAAAACGATGTTGATCCCACTTTTCGTTCAAGGGTCCTTTGGGAATTTTTGCGTCTAGATTCAAGGTATTTCCTTTAAGAAAAAGAAAATATACAGGGGTTGAGAAATAAAACCCACGATCACAAAGCCGGCATAGCACCAGTTTATTATTTTTAGTTTTGAAGTCCAGCGAGAACTATCGAATCCCAAGGATAAATAAGCAGACTGCAAACCATGAAAGAGGTGAAAAAACAAGATAAGCAAAGCTGTCAAATACCAAGTAAAAATGAGAGGATTTTGGAAAGTTTCTACAACAAGACGAAAAAGATCTCGAACTTTTTGCCCCTCATAAACAACCTCATAACGGGTACCGAACTTAAATATTATGAGATGCAAAACAACAAAGACGAAAATCACAGCACCTTGAATAAGAAGAGTTTTTTGGTACCAAGCTGTACCTTTGAAACCAGAAATATTTTTTGCATAGGCTTGAGGTCTCGCCCGCTTATTTTGAATGCTTAAAAAAATAGCCAAAGCAATATGAAGGAGAAAAAAAGCCAAAAGAACTATTTCAAAAAAAACAAGCCAATCTGTTTCCAGCTGGTGAGCATAAAGATTGTAAGCCTTTGCTCCCAAAAAAATGAACATATTTCCAAGCATGTGGAGTAACAAAAAAAGAGCTAAGCCCAAACCTGTTAGAGCGGTGAGATATTTTTGTGCCAAAGATAGTAGGAAAAAACTTTTCATTCCAGAAAATCCCATTTATAACTAATGATTTAAATTATACAGAATGTAGATCCTTTTTTCCAGTCGTTAGGAGTCTTTGCTATGAATATCTGTGTTTGCTTGAGGCAAGTTCCCGATACGGGAGCCAACATTGAGCTTTTAAAGCAAAAAGAAGGAATCGATGAATCAAATCTCGATTGGATCATCAATCCCTATGATGAATTTGCTATAGAGGAAGCCTTAAGAATTGTTGAAAAAAAAAGACAAGGAGAGGTTCATCTTCTTAGCGTCGGAACCAAACGAGTCGAAAAGGCTCTGAAGACAGCTTTGGCCATGGGTGCAGATCAGGCCTCCTTAATTGAAACGGATCAAAGGGTAGATCCATCTCTAAGAGCCTTGGCGTTTTCTTCCTTTATCAAACAAAAAGCCTCCCAAAAAGCTTTTGATCTGATCTTACTGGGCCGAGTGAGTGTGGATGAAAATCACTGTGCGACAGGACCCATGTTGGCAGAACATTTGGATCTCTTACATGTCGGTTTCGTAACTCGAATGGAGGAGGTCAAAGAGGGAGAGTGGATTTTGCAACGAACTCTCAGCACAAACACAAAACAAGAACTTTGCCTTTCTTTACCCGCTCTTATAACCGTCGAAAAAGGAATCAATCAAGCTCGCTTTCCCAGTTTGCCAGGCATTATGAAAGCCAAAAAAAAGACAATAGAAAAAATACAGCTAAAGGATTTAGGACTTGAATCTGTAACGAGTAAAATCTTCTTTCACTCCTATGAAAAACTGAACAGAAAATTAAAGCCTCACCAGATTGAAGGCTCGCCCGAAAATCAAGCCAAAGAGTTGGTTCGTTTATTAAGAGAAAAAGAAAGGGTTTTATAAAGATGCCGATTAAGGTTTTAGTTTCCCTAGATATTATGGAAAACAAACTTCCTAGCTCAAATAGCTTGGGTCTTATTTTCTTTGCTCGCCAGCAAGATTGGAAAGTGGAAGTGTTTTGTCCTGACATCCCCCAAGCTTTTGAAAGATTAAAAGAAGAAGGGGTGGAAACAATTTTCTATCATGAAGAAGCTTCTTTAAGAATCTTAGACGCGAAAGGCTTGGCTCAAATTTTTGGTTTTGTCGTTGAGGAGCAAAAGCCAGACCTGATCTTGGGCCCTCTCTCTCTTTCTCAACAAGAATTTCTTCCTCGTGTAGCTGTGCAAAAAAAACTAAATTTCTTAAGCGATATTTCTTCTTTAACAAAAAAGGAAGACCATTGGCTGGTTGAAAAAAATCTTTACGCCGGAAAATGCAAGGCTTCCGTCCAACTTTCCTTTGGAACAAATCCTCCTATTTTTTTGATGCAGCTTCAAGCATCGACCACTCAAAAAAAAACAAGCAAAGTTGAAACCTCGATACAAAAAATTGCGTTTGCTCCCAAAAAAAACCCCTCTTACCAAATCAATGAAAAGGAAGAAAGGCAAAAAAGTCCAGACCTCGAAGAAGCTAGAATCATTGTTTCAGGAGGAAGGGGACTAAAAGAAGCCAAGAATTTTTCCATTTTGAAAGAATTGGCCAAGACTTTGGGCGGAGCCGTAGGAGCTTCCAGAGCGGTTACAGACGCCGGATGGTGCCCCCATAGCATGCAAATTGGACAAACGGGTAAAACGGTTCGACCAGATCTTTATATCGCTTGCGGAATTTCAGGAGCCATCCAACACTTGGCAGGGATGAGCCAATCAAAAGTAATCGTTGCGATCAACAGTGATGCTTCCGCTCCTATTTTCAGTAAGTGCCATTATGCTGTAGTCAGTGACTTATTTGAGTTCCTCCCGCTTTTGATAGAGGAACTAAAAAACAAAACTTAGAGACTTTCATCTACTTTTCTTGCCTTTAAATGCTAGGTGAGTATATAATCAGGAGAGCATGAATTCTTTTTTTCAGCTAATTTTTTTTAGCATCCTTTTTTTTTCCTTTTCTGCAAGCGCACAAATCTTAGCTACTATTTCTTATAAGAGCCAAGAAGGGCCGGTGAAAATTTCTATCACCCTAGAGGAATTTCAAGACACGTACAATAAAGTGAGACAACTCGCTCCCAATGCTCCTTCTGCGAAAGCATTTTGGAAAGATTATTTGCGTTATCGGATAGGAGTGGAACAAGCGTATAACGATCCGAAACTAGTGCAAAGCCCAAAAATAAGAACAATGTTCAGCAATCCGATGTTAAAAGAGAGTTTTGAGCAGTCTCTTTATAAAATGCTAATGAACAATCAATTAAAAGGACAGATTAGTAAAGTGGATCGAATGACAAGAGATGTGTCGAGTGCCAATTTACGTAAAATATATAGAAAAAATCCAGAATTTGATATGAATTTTATTCTGATCAGCATCCCTGAGGGAGCAAACGCAAACCAAATAAAAAAAGCCCAAAAAAGAGCTGATCGAATTTACTCCGATGTTTTGAAAAGTCAGAAAAATTTTACTCAACTAGTGAAAAACTATTCTGATGACCAGATAAACGGTCAGTTACAGATAAATCGTTCTCGCAATATGATTTATCCAACCGTGTACAATCGCCTAAAGAGAATGAAAAAAGGGGGAATTTCTCCTCCCATTCGAATGATTACAGGATTCCAAATCGTTAAACTAAACCGCAGAATTCCTTTTGAAGAAGCCAATCGAGTGCAACTAAAAGTTGCCTATTTTGATCAAAAAAGAACACAAGTGATTGATAAATATTTCAACCAAATCAGAAACAATTATACCATCAAGACACAATCGGCGTTATTAAATAAAATTCGCTAATGAAAAGGGCTCAGCTCAGCCTGTTATTCTTCTCTTTATTGTTCGCATTCCCTGCTTGTCACTTTTTTCAAAAAGACCTTGTGGTTTTAAAAATTGGAACCAAGGAATGGACAAGTAAAAATTTTGCCAAACGCTTGGTTCAAAAAATCAGATCTTTAAGATTGGAGGAAGAAGCAGAAAAACAAGACTCTTTAGAAAAAATCAAAAGCTTGCTTATCGGAGATCTCTTGATAGAAGAACTCATTTATCAACAAGCCAAAAGGAAAAATCTTTCGGTACCCAAGCAAGAATTAGATCACAAACTTTTGGAGATCAAAAAAAAATATCCAAATGAACAAATTTTTAAAATGGTTCTCTTAAAACACCAAATGAAACAAAAAGAATGGGAAAAATCCATCCTTCTTCTTTTATTGAGCCAAAAAGTATCGCAAAACCTCTCCTCTCAGCATGAAAAGCCAAGCGAAGAAGAGATGAAAAACTATTATAAAGAAAATATAGATTCTTTTGTAAGGCCCGCTCGTATTTTTATTCGTCACATTTTTAACAAAGAAAAAGATCTTTTAAATCAAGCAATGCAAGAGTTACAACAAGGAAAAGATTTTAAGGTCGTCGCAAAAAAATTCTCTCAAACTGGGGGGTCGGAAAATCCAGAGTGGATTAAAAAGGGAACTTCCAAAACATTTGACCAAGCTTTCTTTCTACGAAAGGGTCAAAAAAGTCCGATTTTATCCAGCGTCCATGGCTACCACATTGTTGAAGTCTTGGATAAACAAAAAAAGACCAAATTAAAATGGGACGAAGCTAAAGAGAGAATCGCCCAAATCCTAAACATGCTAAAACAAAGAGCCTTATTTAAGGCTTGGCTAGACAAACAGAGAAAAAAGATACATATCTTTAAAAACGAAGAAGCCCTGAATAAAATAAAAGTGAAGGTGTTATGAAGTTTGCAATTTGTTTCATTTTTCTTTGTTTGTTTTCTTTTTTCTCTTCTGCACAATTGCTCGAAAAAATTTTAGCCATTGTGGAAGAAAATATGATCACTCTATCTGAACTAAAAAATACAAAAAGAAGAATGCGATCAGGAATGATGAAGGATTCTAGCTTGTTGCCTTTATTTAAAGAATCAGACTTGAAGAAAAAAGATTCCATTCTTCTAAAATATCTTATTTATGAAAAGCTCCTAGACACAGCTAGTTTAAATACACCTTTTCAAATCAATGATGCCCAGATTAAACAAGAAATTGTTCAAAAAAGAAAGAGAAGGTTTCTTTCGCAAAGAGGTTTCTCTCGTTTTTTAGTAAGAAATGGATTTACATTTTCTTCTTACAAAAAATTTTTAAAAAAATCTCTTTTGCGAAAAGCATTGATTCAAAAAGAAATCATCAACAAGATAAAAATCTCGGATACGGATCTCAATGAATACGCTATCAAAAAGGGAGAGACTCCTCTTTTTACTTCTTTCGAGTATGAGCTATCTTATCTTTTTTTTCCTCCCAATGCAGAAGGGGAGAAGGAAGCGCAAGAAACTTTGAAAAAATTAGAAAAAGATCATGCCGCATTTGATCAATTCACGGCCAAAGTAAAAGGTTCCAAAAAAAAATCTTTGGGGAAAAAGAAATTGTCGTCAGTAAATCCAAAAATTAGGGAAGCTGTCCAGAATCTTTCCGTAAGTCAGCATTCCTCTTTGGTTACTTTGCCTTCCGGCTACCACATCTTTAGAGTCAATTGGAAAACGCCTATCATTACATTGAAAAATCAAAAGCGAAGGGGAAAAATCCTAAATCTTTTATTTAAAGATCTTTTTAAAAGACAAATGGAATCTTGGTTGAAAAAAAGAGAAAAACAAGCATTTATCCAAATTAATTCATAATGAAAAAAATCCATATCACTACCGGAGATATAGACGGCATTGGACTGGAAGTTTCTGCAAAAGCTTTGTATGATATGGGCCCCATAAATGGAGTGCAATTTATTCTCTGGAGAAAGACAGGAAGCCGACAAGAGGTTTTAAACATTGTGGACCGACGTTTTCAAAGAGTTCGAGTTAAGAATCTCAAAGAATTGAACAAAATCCCAGAAAAAGAAAATATATTTCTCGATATGGCTTCTTCTCTGAGTCCCACTCAGTGGGTTGTGGAGTCAGCCAACAACTGCTTTCATCAAAAAAATCAATCATTGGTTACTGGGCCTCTTTCTAAGACACAAATGCAAAAGGATGGATTTTTTGAGAGAGGACACACAGAACTGTTAAAAAAAATAAGTAATGTGAAACATGTTTTTATGTTTTTTCTTGGAAATTCTTTCAATGTTGCTTTACTGACAGGACACCTTCCTTTGAAACAAGTGAAATGGGGGTTTGAATCCTTAAAAAAGTGCATCCATCTTTGCCAAAATTTTCAAACTCTTTTGCCCTCCAGCCAAAGAAAAAAGAAAATAGCTATTTTGGGATTCAACCCTCATGCTGGAGAGGAAGGCTTAATCGGAAAAGAAGACCTAATTTTGTTTTCACAACTGAAAAAAATTTCCAATAAAGTGGTGGGACCTTTGATTCCAGATGTGGCTTTTTTAAAAAAAAACTGGAAAGAATTTTCTACCTATATATGTTTGTACCATGACCAAGGATTGATTCCATTTAAAATGATTCACAAAACAAAAAGTAGCCAAATGAGTTTGGGGCTTCCTTTTGTTAGAACGAGCGTGAGCCACGGAACAGCCAAAGATATTTTTGGAAAGAACAAAGCAGATTGTCAGTCCATGAAAGAAGCTCTAAAGTGGGCCCTAAAGATCCCTTCATGATTTTCATACCAAAAGAAACAGTTTTTAAATATGAAATTTAATGAAAAAATTTTTAGAAAAAATGATTTGAGAGGATGCTACAAAAAAGATTTTGATCTGGATTTTGTCGATTCCCTTGCTTGGGCTTTTCTTCGTTTTGCTGAGAAAGAAAAAGTCCCCAATCCCTTGCACATTGCCTTGGCTCACGACAGTCGTAAAAGCAGTCCAGAGATTGCCAAACAACTTTGTTCTAGCTTTGCTGATGCTGGAGCAGAAGTTTATTTTTTGGGAATTGTGCCTAGCCCTGCTTGTTTTCTCGCCTCTTATTTTTTTGAACCAAAAATTCAAGCTTCCATTATGATCACAGCCAGTCACAACCCTCCTGCTGACAATGGCTTTAAGCTCATGTTGCAAAAAAGAACTCTTTGTGACCAAGAACTTTTAGAAATAAAAACCCTTCTTTCCAAACAAAAATTTTCAAAAACGACAAAACGAGCAGGCCGAGTAAGACCCCTAGATATAAGTGCTACCTACTTGAATTACACAAAGAGCCAATTCCCTCATTTAAGAAGTAGCCAAAACTTTGCAATTGACTGTGGAAATGGAGCCTGTGGCCCTTTGGCAAAAAAAATCTTTTCAGCTTTCGATCTAAAAATTTCATGGATGTATGAAAAGCCAGATGGCCGTTTCCCCAATCATTCCCCAGATCCTTCCTTGGAAAAGAATCTAGAATCTTTACAAGAAAATGTTACAAAAAATAATTTATCCTTCGGTTTGGCTTTTGACGGAGATGGGGACCGCCTCGTTTTGGTAGGAAAAACAGGTCGGATTTTTCATGGAGATGAACTAATGGCACTGCTCCTTTCTGATATTTTCTCTCAAAGCAAAAAAAAAGATCCTCTCGTTGTTGCAGACGTAAAATGTGCAGATTGGTTTTTTGAATTCTTAAAAGAGAAAGGAGCAAGAACTTTGATATGGAAATCGGGACACAGCTTGATTCGGCAAAAAACTTTGGAAACAAAGGCTCTTTTTGGAGGGGAGTTTAGTGGGCATTTTTTCTTCCAAGACAAGAATCAATTCCCTGTTGATGACAGTATTTATGGATCTTTGCGATTGCTAGAAATTCTCTCAAAGAAAAATCTTAGTCCAGAAAAATGTTTGCCAAAAAAAGCGGAAATCAATACCAATGAATTACGTTTTTCCACCCCAGCTACAAAAGCTTTTGCGAATCTTCAAAAGTTAAAACACCATTATGGGACAAAAAAGAACGCCGATTGTTGCCTTATCGACGGATTGCGTGTGCGACTTTCCAATCACTCTTGGGGATTGGCTCGCCTTTCCAACACACAAGACGAAATCACCCTACGATTTGGAGCAAAAACAAAGCAAGAATTACTTTCTCTGCAAAAAAGCTTTTATCAGATTTTAGAAATCAAAAAAGAAAGTTTGCACAAAAGATCTCAAAGCTAAAAATAAACATATTCCTTTGAATAACGTATATTTTTTTGAAGGCTGGTTACTCATTGAGGATAGAAAATTTGATAAAGCCATGGAAGCTTTTGAAAAAAATTTCTTAAAAAGTAAAAAACTTTTTATAGAAGAATCAAATTTTTCCAGCAATAATCATCGCTACGGCAAAAGAAAAAATCACAAAAGATTCAATCAAAGCCAAAACAATGATCATAGGAATAAACATAATTTTTTGTGCTTGAGGATTTCGTGCAATTCCCTCCATCGTTGCCGCTCCCACACGGCCTTGCCCTAGGGCGCCCCCAAAGGCAGCAATTGCAATCGCCAAACCTGCAGCCAAAGCGTAGAGCCCACTTTTCCCAGTTCCCTGTTGTTCCATCTCCATGGCTGATTCAGCAGCATAGAGCCACTCCATTGGAAAAAAGCTTAGGAAAATAGCTATCATAGACCACATTTTCTTATTTAAAAAACTTTTCACCGCTTTGCCCCTTTCTTTTTTTGTGAAGTTATTAGGTATCACTTTCGCAATGTAATTAAGCCCCATAACTTTGCAAGCTTTTGTGGGCTGAGTCGTATTTTTTATCAATGTTCATGTGACAAGGCAATACTCATATAAACCATGCTTAAAATGGTAAAAATAAAGGCTTGCATCGTGCTGACAAAAAAGCCCAAAAAATAAAAAATGACAGGAATTCCTAAGGGCACTAGATCCAAAAAAATAGAAAACACAGTGTGGTCCCCCATGATATTTCCATAAAGTCTAAGCCCCAAACTAAAAGGCCTGACTAAATGAGAGATCATCTCGATGAGAAACATCATAGGAGCCAAAAACAAAACTGGGCCCATAAGTTGCTTTAAATACGCCCATCCATGCTCTTTAAAGCCATATATATTGTAAACAAAAAATGAAAATACACCGAGGGCTAAGGAAGTATTGAGATCACCGGTCGCTGCTCCCATCCCCGGCAAAAGACCCAACAAATTATTGAACCAAATAAACAAAAACATAGATGCAAAAAAGGGAACAAAGGGCCTGCCAACAGCACCCACAACCAAATCGGATAAACTGGAAATGATAGAAACAAAATTTTCCATAAAAGCTTTGACCGAGAAACGATCATCCGGAACGAGAGGGTCTTGGGCCTTTTTCAAGGCTCGCCTCGCAAAAAAAGTCAGAGCCACTACAATCATTGCCACAACAAGTATATGAGCAATGTGAAGATGTTCGTTCTCAAAAAAAGGAAGCAACTCAAGCCAATAAAAATGTGACATTTACATTCGATCCAATAAAATTTTTACTTATTCTGAAATAACTTGAATAATTGATAAAACCAAATTGTTATTGCCAAAATGACAAACCCCGATACAGCCAAGCCCTTGCTACCTAAGCGAGAATCCAAGATTTGGCCCAAATAAATAAAAATCCACAACAAGATCACCGCCTCAAACCCCATGCCAATTAGTAAAAAAGCCTTCTTCTTCAAAATGAGATGATCCCCGGTTGATTTTTTTGTCTCAACTTTAACCTGCCAATTTTTTCAAGTAAAAAACTAGAGCTGTCTTTAAAAAGCTCTAACTCCATGATGGCTTGGTGAAAATTTTTTTGCGATTCATGAATGAGAGAAAGATACAAAAATATTTTGTGTTGTGCAAAATATGAAGGGTCTTGTTTCTTTATTTGGTAAAATATTTTTTCAGCCAAATCATATTCTGCTTGCATTAAAAGGACACGAGATTTGAGAAACAAAAAATCCATTTTTCTTTCTGAGTTTAAAAAGGGAATTTGTAACTGGTTTTTGATTTCTATCAAACTTTGCTTCCAAAACCCTAACTCAAAGAAAATGGTCGCAATTCGAAGAGAATAGAATGCTTTTTCTTCAGGTTTACGAGCCTTATTTTTTAGAAAAAAATAACTCGGTAGAGCTTTTTGGTATTTTTTTTGTTTCACAAAATAGCGTTCTGCTAATTTTTTTGCATAGAAAATTTTTTTATGCTCTTTGCTTCTTTTGAATAAATATTCGTCAAACCAAGCATTTTTTTCTGCACAAGCTTGAGAAGCTCTCTCAGCAAAATCCAATGGCCTTTTTGAAGATAAAAGGAAAAATTTTTGTGCTTCCTGACAGTTTCCCTTCGAAATAGATTTCTCAGCTTTTCTTATCGGATCAACAAAATAAAAACATCCTGCAAAGAAAAAAAAAGAAAGAAAAATAGCGTTATTTTTCTTCAGAATTGTCTTTTTCCTCTATTAGACTTGTAGAACTCACTTGTTCCCCTGATTTTAATTTCATCAATCGAACGCCTTGAGTAAAACGCCCAATCAGAGAAACTTCCTTGCAAGAGAATCGAATGGATTGGCCCTGATTTGTCATCAAAACGATTTGTTGAGATTCTTCTTCTTCAATAATATGGGCACATACCAAAGGCCCTGTCCTCTGTGTGATTTTGTGGGCAATCAATCCTTTGCCTCCTCTTTTTTGAGACCGGCATTTTGTCAAAATGGTTCTTTTCCCAAAAGCTTTTTGGCTCACAGTTAAAAAGTTTGCCTTAGACTTTCTTTCAATATTATCCATGCCAATAACCTCATCTCCTTTTCGCAAGGAAATTCCTTTCACTCCTCTTGCTGTTCGCCCCACGTTTCTTACACTTTCTTCCGAAAAGCGAATACAAAATCCATTCTTAGTTAAAATAAAAATATCTTCTTCTGAAGAACTGATGCAGGCAGAAACCAATCGGTCTCCTTCTCCCAAATTGACAGCAAAGATGCCGGTCTTTCTGGGTTTTGAAAACAGTTGAAGTTTTGATTTTTTAAAAATTCCTTTCTTTGTCATCAAACACAAATGAGCATTTGGTTTAGAAAAAGACTCTACCGGTAAAACTACTTGCACTTCCTCATCGGATTGCAGAGGAAGGAAGTTTCTGATTGATCTGCCTTTGGAAGTACGGCTCATTTGGGGGATGCGAAAAGCCTCTAGCCAATAAAGACGTCCTCTATCTGTCAAAACCAACACAGTGCTATGAGTATTCACACAAAGAGTTTTCCACACTCTGGGTCCGCTTTCTAGAGTGCTGGAACTTCCTTTTAAGCCAGTTCCTCCTCTTTTCTGGAGTCGATACTCTTGCAAAGAGATTCGTTTGATTCCGCCATCAGAGTTAAGAATCAAAAGTACATCTTCTTTGGAAATGAGATCCTTGTCCGTTACTTCTTCTTCGTCATCATATTCAATTTGGGTTCTTCTCGGAGAAGAAAATTTGGACTGAATTTCCAAAAGCTCTTTTTCAATCACTTTATAAATTTGTTCTTTGCTCGCTAGGATGCTTTGGGTTTCGCTAATTTGTTTCAAGAGACTTTCTAATTCTTTAAAAATCTTCTCTCTTTCCAGACTGGTCAATTTTTGAAGACGCATATCCAAAATTGCTTGAGCCTGTTCCTTTGAAAGAAGAAACTTTTTCATCAGAAGAACACGAGCAGTGGCCGTATCTTTTGAAGAACGGACAGCCTGAATGACCTCTGAAATAGATGCCATGGCCTTTTTCAAACCTTCTAAAATATGAGCTCTTTGTTGAGCTTTTTTCAGATCAAATATAAGTCTTTTTGTGACCACGATATAGCGATGTTCGATAAAAGCCTTGAGCATTTTTCTCAAGGAAAAAAGTTGCGGTTGGTTCTGGTGATCAAGAGCTAAGAAAATGATTCCAAAACGTGTCCGCAGGGAAGTGTGTTTGAATAGCCGATTCAAAATCACTTGAGCGTTTTCTTTTCTTTTTAAAGTGATCACTACTCTCATTCCTTCTCTGGAAGATTCGTCCCTGATATCTGAAATTCCCTCAATTTTTTTCTCTTTTATTAAAAAGGCCATCCCTTCAATCAAACGAGCCTTATTCACCTGATACGGAAGCTCATGGACTAAAATGATATCTCTGCCTTTTTCCTGAATAATTTCTGTTTTAGCTTGAACGGTGATCACTCCTTTCCCGGTCTTATAAGCAGAGAGCAAGCCTACACGAGATTTAATGATTCCAGCAGTTGGAAAATCAGGGCCCAAAACTTTTTGCATCAGGTCTTCATCAGAGGCTTCAGGATTTTGAATCAAAACTACACATGCGGAAATCACCTCCGAGAGATTGTGAGGAGGAATACGAGAGGCCATTCCCACGGCGATTCCTTCACTCCCATTGATCAACAGGTTGGGGAACTGTGCTGGTAAGACTTGCGGAATGAGTAAGGTATCATCATAGTTCCAAATAAAGGGAATGGTCTGTTTGTCTATATCCTCCAATAATTTTTCTGCCAAAGCCGTCATTCGTACTTCCGTGTACCGAGGAGCCGCTGGGGCATCTCCGTCCACAGAACCAAAATTCCCTTGCCCATCCACAAGAGGGTGCCTCATGGAAAAGTCTTGTGCCATTCTGACTATGCTATCGTAAACAGCTGCGTCTCCGTGCGGATGATATTTTCCAATCACATCTCCAACTACACGAGCAGATTTTTTGTAAGCTTTGTCGTGGGTATTTTTTAAAATTTTCATGGCGAACAGGATTCTTCTATGCACAGGCTTCAAACCATCTCGCACATCCGGTAAGGCCCGCCCCACAATCACACTCATAGAGTATTGAAGGTAAGACTCTCTCATCTCTTGATTGATATCTATGTCTGAGATAAAATTTTCTTTTGGCTTCATCGTCTTAAATATCCAATTGACCCGTATTCAAAGCGTTGTTGTAAATAAATTGTTTTCTTGGTTCCACCACTTCGCCCATGAGAACACTGAAAGTTTCATCAGCCTCTGCAGAATCTCCCAAAATGATACGCAACAAGCGACGATTTTTGGAATCCAAAGTAGTCTCCCAAAGCTGATCTGGATTCATTTCTCCAAGACCTTTATATCTTTGTATATAAAAACCTTTTTTTGCATGAGTGAGCAACTCTTCATAAAAACTTTCGTACTTGTGAAAAAATTGCGATTGCGAAACTTCTTCTAAATTCCACTGCACCTTAAAAGGAAGCAAAAGAAAAGATAGCAATTTTTTGGAAAGCTCTTCCAATTGCTTCCACTCCAAGGACTCAGCCAACTGCTTATCAAAGACACTGGTTTTTCTCCGTCCATATTGCTCGCTTTGAATAGAAAAGGAGGATTCCTCGCCCACAGAATGAAGCTCTAGGGAAACAGAAGAAGTTTTGTCAGAAGGCTCAATTTTTTGTTTAAATCTTTGGAAGGAATCTTTAATTTTCTGAAAATCTTCTAGCAAGGAAGACAAACTTTCTTTTAAGCTAGAGAAAAAAATGAGACTCTCTTTGTTCATGCGTACGCTCATTTTATTTAGCAACTTTTGTCGATTCCGAATGTTAGAGATGAAAGATTTTTTTTGCTCAGATGAAAAAGATCTTTGCGTCCCATTAGAGGGAACAAACTGCATCTGAGACAGCTGTTTATCCAACAGATATTGGTTGAGAGCTTTTTCATCTTTTAGATATTTTTCCTCCGCTCCCTTTTTGACTTTGTAAAGAGGTGGCTGAGCAATGTATACATAACCCTTTTCTAAAATTTGAGGCATTTGACGATAAAAAAAGGTTAAAAGCAAAGTTCGGATATGAGAACCATCTACATCAGCATCTGTCATAATAATGATTTTGTGGTAGCGAATTTTAGCAATATCCATATCATTTTTACCAACTCCTGCACCCAAAGCCATGATGATGGTTCTGATCTCTTCATTGGAGAGAACTTTTTCGAAGCGGGCTTTTTCCACATTAATAATCTTTCCACGTAAGGGTAAAACCGCTTGGTTCTTTCGATCTCTTGCCTGCTTGGCACTTCCTCCCGCTGAATCTCCTTCCACTAAAAAAAGTTCACAAAGTGCTGGATCTGTTTCCTGACAGTCCGCAATTTTCCCAGGCAAAGAAGCTCCGTCTAAAGCTGTTTTCCTTCTGGTCAATTCACGAGCTTTTCGAGCGGCAAGGCGAGCGGTTGCGGACTTGATACATTTTTCAATAATTTTTTTTGCAGAGGAAGGATTTTTATCAAACCAATCAGTTAAATTTTCTTGAACAAAAGATTCTACCAGTCCTTTGACTTCACTGTTGCCTAGCTTCGTCTTGGTTTGTCCCTCAAACTGAGGCTCTTTTAATCGTAGAGACAAGACGGCCGCCAAACCTTCTCGAACGTCTTCTCCTTCTAAGGAATTTTTAAAATCTTTTAACCAGCCTTTTTGTTGTGCATAGCTATTGATGACTTTTGTGAGAGCCGCCCGCAAGCCGGACAAATGCACCCCCCCTTCCATCGTGTGAATATTGTTGCAATATGTGTGAATCGATTCTGAATAAGAATCATTCCACTGAAAGGCAACCTCTAGCTCCACATCCTTTTTCTTTCCTTCAAAAAATAAAATCTCTGGGTGGGCTTTTGTCCTTGTCTTATTGATATGAGAAATAAAATCTAACAAACCATTTGTGAATAAAAAAGTTTGGGATTTCAACGAAGCTTCTCTTTCGTCTTTTAGATCAATGCAAAGCCCTCGATTTAAAAAAGCCAACTCTCTAAAACGGGCCACCAAAGTTTCAAAATCAAACAGCACTTCTTCGTTGAAAATCTCCGGGTCAGGTTGAAAAGTTGTAAGAGTCCCAATTGTTTCACTTGGCCCAAGGTTTTTTAAAGAACCCAAGGGAATGCCTTTTTCATATTCTTGTTTCCATTCTTGTCCTTCCTTTCGCACACTCACAGAACAAGAGCTGGACAAGGCATTGACGACAGAGGCTCCCACTCCATGCAAACCTCCAGATACTTTATAAGAATCATGATCAAATTTCCCTCCTGCGTGTAAGACGGTCATCACCACTTCCAGAGCGCTTTTTCCCCCTTCATGCTTACCAATGGGAATCCCTCGACCATTATCTTCTATACTCACAAATTCATTGGGATGAATGGTGACGGAAATACGAGAACAAAAACCCGCCATGGCTTCATCTACCGAATTATCCACAATTTCATAAACCAAGTGATGGTAACCTCTTTGCCCCACATCCCCGATATACATGCCGGGGCGTTTCCGAATGGCTTCTCTGCCTTCTAGTACTTGGATCGAAGAAGCGTCATATTTCGGGGAACTTTTCGGGGGAAGAAGGATGGAGTCTTTCACAAAAATTTTCCTCTTTTAAACGTTCATTTTCCAACTAAAAAACACGAAACAACTTTCGATTCAAAAAGAAAGGCGTCTGAGTGGAAGTCAGTATAATCTGAGATGAAACCCTCTCTAGGAAGTGTAGCAAATTATGGGTAAGATGTTTATCTATTTCTGAAAAAACATCGCCCAAAAGCAAGAGAGAAGAGGGAGAATTTCCCCTCTCAGAAAGCCAGTCAACTTGAGCCATTTTTAGAGCAAATAAAAGCATTCTTTGTTGGCTCTGAGAACAAAAATATCTGGAGTCTTTCCCTTGAAAACAGAGTTGAAAATCGTCCCCTTGTGGTCCATAAAGACAAAGGCTTTTTTAAATTCCCGCACCACCAACAGACCTTGGCCTTGCACGGCCTAGCCAATGGTCCATCCACCATCTCCTTGCCTCAGCCAAACCTTTTAAAAGAAACAAACTTTCAGGGGAAAACAAACAATGACGGATTTTTTGATTAAGAAAAAACTGTTTGTTTTTTTCCCTGCTGAATGTGACGATAGTTCCTAAAATATTTCAGCTCTAACTGTTCTAACTGCATTAGATTTTCATAGGCATTACTACACAGAAATTTTTCCCTTTTTGGGATTTCTTATTTGGAACGGATTTGATCAAACAAGGAAATTCTGAGCCACCAAATTCCAACACTACTTGTTCTTCATCTAAGGTAAGCAAAGCTTCCAAAATGTAACGAGCATTGAAGCGTACAGTTAAATCTGACCCTTTCTTTTTTACTATCTCCACTTCATCATGAGCAGAACCCAGATCCGGATGTTCTGCCTTCATCTCCATTCGATTTTTCTCAATCTCAAAAGTTACCCCTTTGAATCGACTGCTGGAGAGAAGAGAAACTCTCTTCAATGCTTGCTGAAAGCTCTCTTTTTCCAAAGTCACAGAGCTCACGCTTTTTTTGGGAATAAAAGATTCATAATTGGGATACGTTCCGTCTACCAATTTCACGCTCAAAATGGTTTGGGATTGACGAAATAAAATACGAGGTTTTTCAATCGCCACCTCAATTTCATCTTTCGCATTGTTAGAAATCATTTTCTTAACTTCATGAACTCCTTTTCTGGAAAGAATCACTCCTCCTTGCTCTTTTAAAAAAAGTTTCTCGCAATCCAGTTCTGCTAAGCCCAAACGATGCCCATCCGTTGCCACAAAACGAAATTGGAATTGGTTAGAGGAATTTTTCACGGTATCAAAATACACTCCCGTTAAATGATAGCGAGTTTCATCCTTAGAAGAACAGTAAGAAGTTTTCTCCAAAAGATCCTTTAAAGAAGAGGCCTTCATCGAAAAAGATTCCTTCATCTGAAAGGGAGGAAAAGAAGGAAAATCTTCTACATTCAAACTCAGCAGATTAAAAACACAAAAACCCTGAGTAATTCTTATTTTCTTCTTTTTTTGTTCTCTAATAGAAATGGGTTTATCTTCCAGCTCCTTCAAAATTTCAAACAAGTTTTGGGCATCCACTACCATTTCCCCCTCTCCTTTCACTTGAGCAGGAGCTTGGCATTGTATGCTGTTATCTTGATCTGTGGCTTGCAGATGGAATTGATCCTTTTTGAAGCCGATGAGGACTTTGGACAAAATAGGCATCACGTTTCTTTTCTCTATCAAACCGTAAGCTTGATCAATGAGACGAAAAAAATCTGATTGTTTTACTTGCGCTTCTATTAATGACACTTTCCCATCCGGAGGCTTTTACTTTGTATCTTTTACAAAGTCTTTTTGTCTTACTATATTAGTAAATATAAAAATAGTCGTATTCGTAGGCTCTGTTGATAACAAAGAAAAGGGGAATAAACATCTTATTTTTATGGAAAATTTTTAGAATATAGCTGTGGAAAACTTTGTGAATTAAGAAAAGTTTTTCACCAAAAAATCCGCTTTTTTTATTTTGACAGGAGTTTTCCACAATCTTTTAGGTTTTTTTGCGGATTTGTTGTCTTAAGTGAGTAATATTCTTCATTAATTCTGGATTTTTCTTCTGTTGATTTTGAATGTTTTTTATCGCGTGTAGCACACTTGTGTGATGACGCCCTCCGAAATATCGCCCTATTTTTGAAAGGGGAAGGTTGAGTTCCTCTCTAACCAAAAACATAGCCAGATGCCTAGTTTGCACCAAAAGAGAATCTCTAGATAGGGATTTTAGGTCTGCAGGGCTGTACTTTTCAAACAAACTGCAAACGATTTTTTGAATTTCTTTGATTGTGAGCGGGCCGGTTTTGGGATTTTCTGCTGGAAAAAGCTTTTTAACCAAATCTAATGAGACAGAAGTTTTTTGAAACTCACAAAACATTTTTATTTTATTGAGAGAGCCTCCAATTTCTCGAATGGAGCCTGTAGAAATTCGCTCTAGGTAAAACAACATTTCTTCGGAAAGATGAAGAGACAATTTTTTTGCTTTGTTTTTTATGATCGCTATTTTCGTCTCTCTATCTGGCTTTTGTATATGGGCTACCACTCCTCCAGCAAAGCGAGTTTGGATTCTGGCTTTTAGTCCTTGGATTTGTTTTACCGGGCGATCACTCGCTAGTACGATCTGGCATCCTTGTTGGACCAAGGATTCAAATGTGTAGAAAAATTCATCTTGAACACTTTCCCCTCGTCCCAAAATTTGGATATCATCCAAGAGGAGAACATGGATGTTGTTTCTGTATTTGTTGCGAAAATCTGACATTTGATTCTTTAAAATGTGATCAATGCACTCATTAAAAAAACGTTCTGCGGGCAGGTATTTTATTTTCAGTTGCGGTTTTTGTTGTTCGATTTGGTTCCCAATGGATAACAGCAGATGGGTTTTCCCGAGTCCCGTGTCTCCATAGATGAAAAGAGGGTTGGAAGAATTTTTTGAAGGCTCATTGGCAATGCTTTTTGCTAAGGCGAAGGGGAAACGATTACTGGGACCTTGGATGAATGAAGAAAAATTGCGGTCGGGATAGAGGGAAAAGAAGCTTTTTTTCAGGAACACTTTTTTGGCAAAGGGTTCTTCTAAAGGGCTGTGCTTTTTTGATTTTTCCGGCTTCCAAAGGGTGCTTTCTTTTTCTATTTGGATCTTCGAGTGCAAAAAACCCTTATGTTTTATACACTTCTGGATGTCTGAGAGGAAGGGAGTAATAAATTTTTGATGAAAAGAGGAGGGAACTTTCAAGACAAAAAGCTGACTGCCTTTCGATGTGGTTCGGCTCTTTAAAAAAATGTTGTCGAGAACACGTTGAAGAATTTTTCCTTGATGGTTTTTTTGCAGCGCTTCTTTAATTTGGTCCCATAGCAAATTTTCTGACATAATCCCCCCAGCGAGAAAAGAGGATCAGGGATGTATCATGAGCAAGGCCTTGACGGGAAGAGACAAGTTGTGGTTTTATTGTGCGTCAAATAAATAAGTAAATGAACGCTTTGCGTAATTACAAATTTTGGATATCTGAAAATGGAAAGAGTTTACCAGCCTAGCCGGATAAAAAGAAGCCGTACTCATGGTTTTCGGGCACGTATGTCAGAAAGCGGAGGGCGAAAAGTTCTGAGTCGGCGAAGACAAAAAGGCCGTAAAAAACTTTGCGTAGTTTTGGGCAGGAAATAACACTGCGCTTTTTGAAAAGGAAAGACTTTTTGAGGTTGAGAGAAAAAGGAAGCCAGATCAAAGAGGAGAATTTTTTTCTTATTTATATGAAAAATGATTTGTCTGATTCTCGGTTGATCTGCTCTTTTCCCAAGGCCTTGTTGCCTGCCGTGCGAAGGAATCGCCTAAAAAGATGGCTCAGATTTTTGGTAAAGGAAAAACAAAAAACATGGTCCTCGCAATTGGACCTTCTCGTGAGATTTAAAAAAACGAAAAAAGATTTTTACAAAATGATGACTTATGAAACCTTTCGTCTCCAATTTGAAAAAGCGTTCCGTCGTATTAAAATGTGAAGCACTCTTTTCTTTCTTCTGCCTTTTTTTTATCCTCTGCTATCGGATGTGCCTGTCGCCCCACCTCGGGGGGGCTTGTCGATTCAGCCCCTCTTGTTCTCTTTATGCTTGGAGGGTTTTTCAGGACCAAAAAAGCCCTTGGAAAGCTTGTTTATTCGTTCTAAAAAGGCTCGGGAAATGCCATCCCTTCGGCAGAAGTTTTAGCTACGGTTTGTTTCCCTTTAAAAATTCTCAAGCAAAATTGCCCTCTGTAAAATCCCTCCAAGAAGGTTTCGTTCATGAAAGAAAATGAATCCAATTTTTTAGATAAAAACACTGTGATTTCAGTGCTTTTAGTGTTTTTGGTTTGGTTTGCTTGGGACGCTTACATGCGTAAAAAATATCCTGAGCAAAGGGAAAAATCGCCTTCTTCGCCTGCTCTTCTTGCTGAGAGCTCGGAGGAAAATACGTTTGATAAAAAAGATTTTTCTCAATTAAAGGGCAGCACTTTTTTGAAAAAAAAAGAAAGAAAAGAAGTTTTTTTCCCCTATAAAGGCGAAGCTTTTTCTTTTTCTCTTTCTTCAAAGGGGATGGGATTAAAAGACATTCAACTCCACCCTGTCTTGAATCAAAAAAGAGAGACCATCTGGCTTTTTTCAAAAGGGCAAAATCTTCCTTTTGAAACCCACCTGCTATTGAAGGATGGAAAACAAGTCGCTTTGGATTTCAAGATTGAGAAACGATCGAGAAACAGTTGGAAAGGGATGGCCTCATGGAAAGGCGTGAGAGTACAAAAAACCATCGTGTTGGATTCAGAAGAGGGGTTCTTGCAAACAAAGGTAAAACTTTCCGGTGATTTACAAGATTTATTCGGAGTGAATACCTTTTTGACTCAAAATCCAAAAGACAAAGGCGAACAAGGAGGATGGTTATCTTTTTTTGTGCAACCAGATCTTCTTTCTTTTTTTGTTTTTTCCTCTCAGGGAAAAGAACACATCCCCTTGCATGAAGGAGATGAGGACCAAGTGCAAGAGCTGGAGTCAAATCCTCCCTTTTCCTTGGTAAAAGTAGCCGCCATTGGAACCAAGTATTTTGGACAAGCATGGTTGGATCAATCAGAAGTTTTGGCTGAGCTGAGCTTTGCTTTTCGGCAAAAGCAGTGGTTGGCTCTCATTCGTCATGAGATTTTAAACCCAGAACAAGATTTTTCTCTTTCTTACCAAATTTTCATTGGAGCCAAATCTTTCTACTCTTTGAAAGAAAAACATCCGGACTTGGCTGCTTGGATAGATTTTGGTTGGTTTGGTTTCTTAGCAAGGGGGATTTTGACAATTTTACATTTCTTCTTCTCTCTAATGGGGAATTGGGGGGTTGCAATCATCATTTTAACTCTTTTGGTTCGCTTTCTTCTTTTGCCCTTAGTACTTTCTTCTCATCGTTCCATGGAAGTAATGAAAAAGATTCAACCAGAGTTGCAAAAAATACGAAAGAAATTTAAAGATGATCCCCAGCGAATGAACCAAGAAGTAATGGCTTGTATGAAGACCTACAAAGCCAATCCCTTGGGGGGATGCTTGCCCATGTTGTTTCAAATCCCAGTTTTTTGGTCTCTTTGGCAATCCCTCTCCAATAGCTATTCCCTCTATCGTTCTCCTTTTATTTTTTGGATTCAGGATTTAAGCTCCAAGGACCCCTACTACGTGCTACCCGTCCTGATTGGAGCCTTGATGTTTTTGCAACAAAAAATCGCTCCTGTTTCCACAGGGAGCAAGGAACTGACCCGAGCCATGCAGATTTTGCCTATTTTTATGACCGTTTTTATGTTACAATTGCCAAGCGGTCTGACTTTGTATGTTTTTGTGAGTTCTTTGTTTGGCCTGATTCAACAAATTTATTTAAACAAGGACCAAGTGGCGATATCTTTGCCGATGAAGTTCTTGCTTAAGAAATAAGGATGAAAAATGCTGTCATTTAAGAATTTGTTTAAGTCCAAGGATATAAAAACTAAGGATTTGGTCGAAAATATGTTGCAAGACTTTCTAGAAGCCGGTGGTTTTTCTTTGTCCTTTCTCATAGAGGAAGAGAGTAAAGAAAAATTGGTGATCAATATTTTTGGAGAAGATGAGGACTTGCTCAAAGCAAAACATGGCCGTTTTCTTTTGGCTCTTCAAATCTACTTGAATCGTGTGATTCGCCATCATTGTCCAGATCAAAAGATTTTTGTTTCTCTAGATTCCAATGGGTTTTTTGAGGAAAAAGACCAAAGGCTTTTTGACCTAGTGGAGAGATTGAGAGAGAAAGTTGTCAATACAGGACAGCCAATGTACTTAAGAAAAGCTCTTCCTCCTTTTCAGAGAAAAAAAATTCATGAATTTTTAGCGGAGGATACAAAAGTAGAAAGCTCTTCCGTAGGAGAAGGTTTTTATAAAAATATCTGCATCTCTCCTTATAAAAGCCAAGGGTCTTTTTGAATGAATGGGCCAAGGCCTCAAGACCAACAAACAATTTGTGCTCTGGCAACTCCTCCAGGAGAATCTGCTCTAGCTTTGATTCGTGTCAGTGGCAAGGAGGCTTTTAAAATTGGCAGGAAGCTCTGCCCTTTTCTCCCTTCCAAAATTCAATCCCATCATATCTACTACGGTTCTCTCATGCATCCACAGACCAAGAAAACAATGGATGAAGTTTTGGTTTCTTGTTTTCAAAAAGGGCGATCTTTTACTGGAGAAGAAAGCATTGAAATCTCTTGTCACGGAGGAAGTTTTTTGTCTTCTGTTATTTTGGAAGCTTTGATTTTGGAAGGAGCTCGCTTAGCAGAAAGAGGAGAGTTTAGTTATCGAGCCTTTATGAATGAAAAAATAGATCTGGTGCAAGCGGAAAGTATTTTGGCTCTCATTAAGAGTCGTTCGCAGATCTCTCAATCTTTGGCGCTTAGAGGTTTGGAGGGATCACTCTCCAAAAATCTAAAAAATTTGGAACAAAAACTTTTGAAACTCTTGGCTCACTTAGAAGCTAGCATTGATTTTTCTGAGCAAGATATCGAAATATTTTCTGTCGCAAAGCAAAAACAAGAGCTTGAGCAAATAAAAAAAGAAGTGAAAAGTTGGCTGAAAAGTTTTAGACAAGCTCAAACAAATCAAAAAGGCTTTTCCATCATGCTTCTTGGAGCTTCCAATGTTGGAAAATCATCACTTTTTAATTACTTAATTGAGAGGGAACAAGCCATCGTTACAAAAATTCCCGGAACCACTCGGGATATTTTGTTTGCTGGATTTTTATTTAATCAAAGAGAGTTTGGTATAAAAGATACAGCGGGGCTTCGCCATACTTCGGATCCGGTTGAAAAAGAGGGTTTAAAGAAAATTGTCGAGGAAGAAAAACAGTCTGATTTCCTCTTGTTTTTGTTGGAAGCGGGGAAGCCTTTTAACAAAACACCCTTTGTTGAGCTCAAAAAAATGGGATACAAAAAAATTGAGGTTGTTTTCAGCAAATCGGATCAATTCACTGATCCACAGGATCGAAAAAAATTTTTAAAACAAGTGAAAGATTTTCTTAAAAAAGAAAAATTATCTTTTTTTCATCTGAATTCCCTTTGGTTGAGTTCTTTTTCTGGAGAAGGAATTGAAGAACTAAAACACTTGTTTTTTAAAAAATCTCATTTTTATTCTGAGGAACTTTTTCTTTTCAGCCCACGCCAATTTTCTTGCTTTAAAAAAATTGAAAAATGTTTGAAGCAATATGAGGCTCTTTTAAAAAAAGATGCTTCCGTAGAGTTTATGACTTTTGAATTGCAATCTGCTTTAAATATTTTACAAGAAATTTTGGGTCAAAAAAATAACCAGCAAGTCATTGATCAAATTTTCAAAGAGTTTTGCATAGGAAAATAAAAAAAATGGTAAGGATTTTGTGAAACAATTTCAAGTCATCGTTGTGGGAAGCGGGCATGCAGGCTGTGAAGCAGCTTACGCTGCTTCAAGATTGGGCCTTTCTGTTTTGATCGTGACAGTGGATTGGAAAAAAACCGCCTTCATGAGTTGCAATCCTTCGATTGGAGGATTGGGCAAGGGACATATAGTAAAAGAAATCGATGCGTTGGGTGGTCTTATGGGAAGAGCGGCAGATGCAAGTTGTATCCAATTCAAGAGATTGAATGCGAGCAAGGGGCCTGCCGTGAGGGGATCAAGGGTTCAGTGTGATAAAAGTATTTACAGTGCCTATGTCAGAGAATTTTTATCGTCTAAGAAAAATATTTCTTATTTATCAGCCGAAGTGAAATCCCTTCTCTTTGAAGGAAGATATTGCCGGGGAGTTGTGACCCATGAAGGAAAAACAATAAGGGCCGAAGCGGTGGTGCTAACAACAGGAACTTTTATGAGAGCTATGATGCACATTGGTTCTTTTAAAAAAGAAGGAGGTCGTATAGGAGAAAAAGCTACTCACGGACTTTCGAGCCAGCTTAAAGAAATGGGTTTTCGTGTCCGGAGACTAAAAACAGGAACTCCTCCTCGTTTAAAAAGATCTAGCATTGATTTTTCTGTTCTCTCTCCTTCTTACGGAGATAAAAATTTTGTTCCCTTTAGTTTTTTTAGTTCTCCGGTTCTTCTTCTCCCCCAACAGGCCTGTCATCTGACCTACACCAATGAGAGCACTCATGAGATCATTCGAAAAAATTTGCATTTCTCCCCTCTTCATACGGGTGCCATTCAATCCAGCGGACCTCGCTATTGCCCGAGCGTAGAAGATAAGGTCATACGTTTTGCCGACAAAACTCGCCATCAAAGCTTCTTGGAGCCAGAGACTTTGGGAGGAGATACGATCTATTTGCAAGGGCTTTCCACCAGTTTGCCAGCAGAGATCCAAATACAGTTTTTGCAAACCATTCCCGGCCTAAAACAAGTAGAAATTTTAAAACCCGGCTACGCTGTGGAGTATGATTTTTTCGATCCTCAAGATCTTTTTCCCTCTTTGGAAACCAAAGCTTTTGAAAATCTTTTTTTCGCCGGTCAAATCAACGGGAGTAGTGGGTATGAGGAAGCAGCTGGGCAGGGTTTGCTTGCAGGTATCAACGCAGGTTTGAAGATACGAGGAGAACCTCCTTTCATCCTGAAAAGGCATTGTGCGTACATCGGTGTTTTGGTTGATGACTTGGTTACCAAGGGAACGGAAGAACCTTACCGTATGCTCACATCTCGGGCGGAGCATCGTTTGGTTTTGAGGGAGGACAACACAAACGAAAGACTCTTTCCATTTAGTGAAAAATTGCAGTTGCTTTCTGAAAAAAAATTGAATTTTTTAAGAAGGAAATTGCAACAAAGATCCCGTTTAATGAATTTTTTGGAAAAACAAAATATTCTCCCCAATGAAAAGACCAACCAAAGGCTTAGGTCTTTAGACCTAGATCCCTTACGAAAGCCTAGGTCTTTTAAAGAATTTCTCTGTCGTCCGGAAGTTTCTTGGTCGAAAGCAGAAGCTTTGTTGGAAAAAAAGGGGGAAAGTTTTCCAAAAGACTGTTGGGAATCTGTTGAAATCAAATGGAAGTATGAGGGATATATTCGAAGACAAAATCAATTCATTTCCCAAACACAGGTGATGGAAGATACCCTGCTTTCAGACTTGGTTTATGAAAATGTGCGAGGACTTTCTTTGGAAGCCTTGGAAAAATTAAAAAAAGTTCGTCCGCGAACTCTAGCCCAAGCCAGTCGCATTAGTGGGATCCCTCCTTCGGCCGTTCAGGCCCTGATCATTTATTTGAAGTCAAAAAATGTAATGGCAAATTATGGGAAGAGAAAAAAAATTGCAAGTAAGGAAAGTTAAGGAAGCCAAATGGCTTTCTTTGCTAGATTCCCCATTTCAAAAAGAACAACTTCTGATCTTTGTTAGAGAGCTTTTGCATTTTAATCGAAAAATCGGTCTTTTCTCCAAAAAACAAGGGGAAATTTTTTGCTGGGAAATGGTGCTAGATAGCCTCTTAGCCTCAAAACTTTTGCTTTGTGAAGGGAAAACAGATGAGATGGCGGATTTGGGTTCTGGGGCTGGGTTTCCGGGCATTGTTTTCTCTGTTTTGGATCCAAAAAAAAAAGTTCAGCTCTTTGAAGTCAATGAACGAAAGGCTTCCTTTTTAGAGTATTGTTGTTTTGCGATGGGCCTTAAGAATACAATCGTCAGAAATATTCCCATCCAAAAGGAAAAGACTCTTTTTCGCTTTGCGGTTTCAAAGGCATTTTTTTCCCTCAATCGTCGCTTAGAATTGGCGAAGCCTCTGTTTGCAAAAGGAGGCCTTTATTATCATTTGCAGTCTGTAAACTGGAAAAAAGAGTGGGAAAAAGTGTCTCCTGCTTTGAAAAAGTCGTGGAAAGTGGAAAGTAAAAGCTACGCTTTGCCTCCGTATTTATCTTCCAGAGTTCTTTTGAAGACGCAAAGGCAATAAGCGTTTCATTGCAATTGTTCCACGTGGAACAATTTTGGGAAATACCCTTCTTGAAACGAGTGAGAAACAAAAAAGATGTTTAATAAAAATCACTTCTTTTGGAGATTGTTCTACGTAGAACAATTTTATGCGATCAGTCTAGACTTATGTCTGTATTCTGCCCTTTTTCAGAAGCCAAGAGGGCTGATTTTTCCTGTTTTTCCTTCTAGCTATTCCTTTAAGATATTTTTGTCACGCTCAGTTATCTTTTCTTTTTTGATAGTCATGCTTAGTCAATCCCCTCTTTTCGTCTGGACAGCTTGAGTATTTCCATGGGAAATTGAATATTCAAAAAGAGGTCTTGGTGAGTCAAATTATCTGTATTGCAAATCAAAAGGGCGGGGTTGGAAAAACCACAACAGCACTCAATTTATCCTCTGCATTGGCTTTGAGAGAGAAAAAAACTCTTCTCATTGATCTAGATCCTCAAGCCAGTGCTTCCAGCGGTTTGGGAGTTTCTGTTCCCTTCGGCGTCTATCACGCCTTGCTGAAACAACGTAGTCTCAAAGAAGTCATTTGTTCCACAACTTCTTCTCCATATTTGGATCTAGTTCCTGCGGATGCCCACCTAGCTGGTGCAGAAATTGAAATGGCGGGAGAACAAGATCGAGTGTTTTTTCTCAAAAAAGCTCTCAGTGATTACAGAAATAAATATGAGTTTATTTTAATAGATACCCCTCCCTCCTTGGGGCTTCTCACCCTAAACGCCCTAACTGCTTGCGATTGTTTTATCATTCCTTTGCAGTGTGAGTACTATGCTCTGGAAGGACTCTCCCAATTGTTGGTAACAAGCAAGGAAGTGAAAACAAGATGGAATTCTTCCTTGAAACTAAAGGGGATTTTACTCACCTTGTTTGATTCCAGAAACTCCCTTTCTCATCGAGTGAAGCAAGAAGTTTGTCGTCATTTTGAAGAGCAAGTGTTTCAAACCATCATCCCCCGCAATGTACGATTGAGTGAAGCTCCTAGTTTCTCTCAATCAATTTTTCAATATGAGCCTCATTGCCAAGGAGCCAAAGCCTACGAACAGTTGGCCGGAGAAGTATTAGCTTCCTTTTCCGGCCAAAAAGAGCTCCTTTCTGAAAGAACCGCTCATGTCACGTAAATCTTCTTTCAGCCTTCCAAAGAAAGCAGTTTTGGGTCGAGGTCTAGAGAGTCTTTTTCCCTCCTCATTGGGTGGAGAAATATTAAAGGAAAAATCGCCAGTCTTTTTTTTAGATATCTCGCGACTGCGAGCGAACCCTCGCCAACCTAGAAAAAATTTTGATAAGCAAGCTCTCTGGCAATTAAGTGAATCGATCAAAAGGCATGGTTTGATCCAGCCAGTCTTGGTGAGACAATCTGGTTCACAATATGAAATCATTGCCGGAGAAAGAAGATGGAGGGCAGCTGCCATGGCTGGCTTGCATGAAATTCCTGTCTGGCTTGTAAAGAAAAAAAAAGAAGAAAGCGTGATCTTAGCTCTCATTGAAAATCTTCAAAGAGAAGGCTTAAACCCCATCGAACTAGCCAATTCGTATAAGAAAATCATGCAGGAACAAAATCTTACGCAAGAGCAAGTGGCTGATCGCTTGAGCATAGCTAGGGCTTCCCTTGCCAATCAATTGCGTCTTTTAAACTTGGATCCGAAAGTGCAAAATTTGTTGATGGAAAAAAAACTTTCCTTTTCTTTGGCCAAAGTTTTGTTGATGGAAAAAAATCCAGCAACTCAGCGCAAGCTAGCCGAATATTTTTACTTAAAAAAAATGGGAGTGCAAGAAGCCCAAAAATTTTTATTAAGGAAAAAAAAACAAGAAAAAAAATCTCCTCAAGATCAAAAAATTTCTTTGTCTTCACAAGAAATGCATTTGTTGAAAAAAATTCAAGATCTTCACGGAGTGAAAAGCTCTTTGCAGTTAAAGAAAAAGGGGGGAGAATTGCGTCTTCGTTTTTATTCAAAAGAGGAGCTTAACTATTTACTGGGTATTTTATGTCAAAATCCGGAGAGCTAAAACACGATTCTGGTGGGAACCTGATTTTAACTCGCGGCTCTCATTTCGAAGGACGTCTGAGCTTTGAGGGAATTGCTAGGCTTTGTTCTTTTTTTAAGGGAGAGATCACGAGCCCAGGAATCTTGATTGTGGAAGAAGAAGGTAGAGTGGAAGGTAAAATTCTCGTCAAAGAGTTGGTTGTCAAAGGATGGGTGAAGGGAGAGATTGAAGCCAGTGGACAGGTCAGCCTACTAAGCGGTTCAGAGTTTTATGGATCCATCCAAGCCGGCAAGTTACACATTGAGCCGGGAGCTTTTTTTGAAGGAGCTTCCCTAAACAAGTCTTCTTCTAACTAAAGCTTCTTTTTCGAATAAGGGGAGTCTCGCTTGACCCTTCTTCTATAAGAAAGTAAGCCTTGTTTTTAAAACAAAAGGGGATTTCAATGTTCTATTCCATAATGGAATCTTTGGGTTTGAATGAAAGTTTTTTTGTTCAATTTGTTATTTTTCTTTTGATTTATCCTGTTTTGTCAAAGCTTTTGTTCGGACCTTATTTTCGGCTCTATAGCAAAAAAGAAAAAGAAACTTCTTTGAGAATGAAAGAAGTGGAGGAGCTAAAGAAAAAACAAGAACTTTTACAAGCAGAGTATGAGAGAAAAGCAAAGCAGTTAAATGAAAAATTTCGTTCTCTTTATGAAAAAGGTGAAAAAGAAATCAAAACAAAATCTTTGGAGCTAAGAAATCAACAACAGCTTGTTCTTGAGAAAGGGAGCAAAAAAAGTAAAGCTCATGTGAATCAAGAAATCGAGGCAATCAAAAAAGAATTGGCACTTCAAAAAAATGAATTCTTGGACATAGTTCTTAAAAAATTATCTTTTTGAAAAAGGGAAAAATGAAAATTCTTGTCAATTTATTGCTTTTATTTCTTTGTTTTTTTGTAGAAGCTTCATCCGAAGGAGGCATCTCCAGCTTCTTTTTTCCCATGATCAATTTTACTCTCTTTGCTTTTCTTTTCTTTTATTTATTGAGAAAAAAAGGACTTTTTTTCTTGAAAAGACAGCGTGAAGATTTTTTAAATTATAGGCAAAATGCAAAAGATTTAAAAAAGCAAAACAAACAATCTTATGACTCTTTGTTTGAAGAAGTAAAAAAATTGGAAGAAAAAGAAAAAAGAATCAAAAGCGACGTAGCCATGGCCTTAGAAAGACTTCAAAAAGAATTGCAAGCAAAAAACCAAGAGTGGCTCATTCACTTAGAAGAAAAAAACAACCAAGAAATTCAACGGTTGCGATTTAAAGAATTAAATCTTTTAAAAGATCATTTTATCTCAGAAATTATCTCAGAGGCAAAGCAAAAGTTTCGCAAGAGTAAAATGGATTTGCAAAAACAGAAATTTTTTTTTTGGCACATGATCCATGAACTGGAGAAAATAAAATGAATCATTTGTCCTCTCATGCTTATGCAAAATCCCTAATGCTTCTTTTAGAGAATGAGAAAATGAAATCTCAATTCTTAGAAAATCTCAAAGAGTTGGAAACTATTTTTGCTTCAGAGAAAATCAATTCTTTCTTTCTCTCTCCTGCAATAAACATAAAGGATAAAAAAGAAATTTTGAAAAAGGTTTTGCATTTTTCTGATTTTCATCCTCTCCTTTTAAATTTTTTATCTGTTTTGTTGGATAATAAGAGATGGGATCAGCTTAGCCAAGTGAGCCAAAAACTTCATCAGTTGGAAAGAGAGAGACAATCTTTTCTTGTTGTGCAAGTGGAATCTGATTTCCCACTAGAAGAAGATGTGAAAAAAGTTTTGCAAGAAAAATTTAGTGCTTTCTTTCAGAAAAACGTTTCGATAAAGGAGAAAAAATCAAAAAACTGGCTGGGAGGAATAAGAATTCATGCAGGAGGTTTTGTTTTTGACGATACTTTGGTTGGTCATTTGAAACAAATGGAACAAAAAGTGAAAAGAGGAGTTTATGTCAGCAAAAGGGATTGAGATCAGTCGTGTTCTCAAGGAGCAGATTCAAAATTATCAAAAAAATCTTTCCGTTCAAGAAGTAGGGCAAGTTCTTTCTGTTGGAGACGGGGTTTGCCAAGTTCATGGATTGAAACAGGTGATGTCTGGTGAGTTGGTCAGTTTTTCTGAAGATTTATTTGGGATGGTCTTTAATTTGGAAAGAGATCATGTGGGAGTGGTATTTTTGGGAAGTGATAGTAGCGTGAAAGAAGGCTCTCTGGTTCAAAGAACAAAAAAAATTGTACAAGTGCCTGTGGGAGAAGCCCTTCTTGGTCGAGTGGTAGATGTACTCGGCCGACCTCTAGATGGGTTAGGACCCATTCAAACAAAACATTTTTCAGAAATCGAAACGCAAGCGCCAGGGATTATTGCAAGACAGCCAGTGTTTGAACCGCTACAAACTGGAATCAAAGCCATCGACGTTTTGATTCCTATTGGGAGAGGGCAAAGAGAGCTCATCATTGGGGATCGACAAACCGGCAAGACCACGATTGCTACAGACACCATTTTGAATCAAAAGGGCGAGGGTGTGAAGTGTTTCTACATAGCCATTGGGCAAAAACGATCCACTCTCGCTCAAGTGATTGAAACATTTCGTTCCACCGGAGCGATGGAGTACACAACAGTTGTATCCGCAACTGCTTCCGATCCTGCCTCCTTGCAGTTTTTAGCTCCTTACGCAGGAACTAGCATGGCGGAATATTTCAGAGATCGAAAAGAGCATGCTTTGATTGTGTTTGATGATCTTACTAAGCAGGCACAAGCCTATCGCCAGCTTTGTTTGCTCCTAAGACGTCCCCCCGGAAGAGAAGCTTTTCCGGGAGATATTTTTTATGTTCACTCAAGATTGTTGGAAAGAGCTGCGAAAATGAGTGAAAAAAAAGGAGGAGGCTCACTCACTGCTTTGCCCATTATTGAGACGCAAGCAGGAGACATTTCCGCTTACATTCCCACCAATGTGATTTCCATTACAGATGGACAAATTTTTTTAGAAGCAGATTTGTTTCACAAAGGAGTTCGTCCGGCCATTCATGTAGGAAAGTCTGTTTCTCGTGTGGGAGGAGCGGCTCAGATTCAATCAGTGAAAAATGTTGCAGGAAGCTTGAAACTAGAGTTGGCCCAGTTTCGAGCTTTAGAAGCCTTTGCCGCCTTTGCTTCTGATCTAGATAAAGCTTCGCAAGACCAATTGGAGAGAGGAAAAAGGTTGGTGCAGATTTTGAAGCAAAAGCAAGGAGAGCCCTTGGCTATAGAATTGCAAGTACTCATCACTTTTTCTGCTGGTCATGGATTTTTGGATGATGTGGCAGAAGCAGATGTTTTACGTTACGAAGAAAAGCTAAGAGAATTTTTAAAAACTCGTTGTTCTTCTCTTTTAGATGAATTGAGAAAAGAACAAGTATTTTCAGAAAAAATAAAACAACAAGCTATAGAATCTTTAAAAGAATTTTCAGCGAGCTTTAAAGGAGACTCTGTAAAATGAGTGGCTTGAAAGAAATTCGTACTCGCATTTCCAGTGTGAAAAACACGGGGCAGATCACACAAGCCATGAAGATGGTAGCGACAGCCAAACTAAGGAAGGCACAGTCTCGCATTTTAAATTTGCGCCCTTATGCAAAAAATCTTTTATCCGTAATGGCAGACATTGCTTTTTCTTGTGAAATTTCTCATCCCCTCTTGGAACGAGAGCAATCATCTACAACTGGTCGCACACTCTTGGTTGTTTTTACGAGCGATAGGGGGCTTTGTGGAGGATTTAACAACAATATTTGTCGTTACGCAGAGTCTTTTCATTCTTCTCATAAAGAAAAAAATCAATTTGATTTTTTCTTCATTGGGAGAAAGGCAAAAAATTATTTTCGTTTTCGCGGGATTTCGAGCGTGAATGAGATCTTTAACTTGGATCGCAATATCTCTTACCCTCTGGCGAGTGAAGTTGCCAAAGAACTGATCGACTTTTTTAAAAAAGGCTCCTATAAAAAAATCCAATTCATCTACAACAGTTTTCAATCTATTGTTTCACAAAAAGTGGTGCGGGAAATTTTTTTACCAGTGGATATTTCTGAAGCTCCTTTAAAGAGTCAGAATATTTTTTCAAAAAGTCTTATTTTCGAAATTCCACCTGAGGAACTAATAGAGGATTTGATTGAAAAACATTTTACGGTACAAGTGTATCGTTGCATGTGTGAGAGCATTGCAGCGGAGTATGGAGCACGTATGTCAGCTATGGAGAATGCGAGTAAAAACGCAAAAGAAATGATTTCTCGTTTAACTTTGGAGTTCAATAAACTAAGGCAAAGTTCTATTACCAAAGAGTTGCTTGAAGTGAGTTCAGGTGCAGAAGCCATGAAAGGATAAAATAATGAGTGAACTTGGTGAGATCAAACAAGTGATGGGACCGGTTGTGGATGTAGAGTTTTCGAACGGGAATTTGCCTCCTCTTTTAACCGCTTTAAAAGTAGAGAAAAGAAATCTCATTCTGGAAGTGGCCAAACATTTGGGAGATAATGTTTGTCGAGCAGTGGCCATGTCTGGAACAGAGGGCTTGGTTCGAGGGGAGAAAGTAATAAACAGCAAAGAAATGATTAAAATCCCTGTCGGGAAAGCGATTTTGGGTCGCATTTTAAATGTCACTGGAGAGCCAATTGATGAAGCAGGTCCTGTGAAAGCTTCCACGTACTGGCCTATCCACCGGGAAGCTCCTTCACTAGAAGAACAGTCCATCAGAACAGAAATGTTGGTGACGGGAATTAAAGTGGTGGACCTACTAGCTCCTTATATGAAAGGGGGTAAGGTGGGTCTTTTCGGAGGAGCAGGGGTCGGAAAGACTGTCATTATTATGGAACTCATTCGTAACATTGCAAGTGAGCATGGTGGTTATTCGGTCTTTGCTGGAGTGGGAGAAAGAACGAGGGAAGGAAATGATTTGTTTTTGGAAATGAAAAGTTCAGGGGTATTGAGCAAAACAGCTTTGATCTATGGACAAATGAATGAACCTCCGGGGGCTAGAGCTAGAGTGGCCTTGAGTGCTTTGACGGCAACGGAATATTTTCGTGATGAGATGGGACAAGACGTATTGCTATTTGTGGATAATATTTTTCGTTTTACACAGGCCGGAGCTGAAGTTTCTGCTCTCTTGGGTCGTATTCCCTCTGCAGTGGGGTACCAACCCACTTTGGCTACGGAGATGGGTGAACTTCAAGAACGTATCACTTCCACCAAAAAAGGTTCTATCACTTCTGTGCAAGCCATTTTTGTTCCAGCAGATGATTACACTGACCCTGCTCCTGCGACGACCTTTTCTCACTTGGATGCAACAACCAATTTGGATCGTGAGCTAACAGCCCTTGGAATTTACCCAGCCGTTCATCCGCTAAATTCTACTTCTCGCATTCTCTCCCCTGAAATTGTTGGGGAAGAACATTACCGAGTAGCAAGACAGGTCCAAGAGGTGTTGCAAAGATATAAGGAACTTCAGGATATCATCGCAATTTTGGGAGTTGATGAACTCAGTGAAAAGGATAAACAACTGGTTTTTCGTGCGAGGAAAATACAAAAATTCTTGTCTCAACCTTTTTTTGTTGCACAGCCTTTTACGGGAAAACCGGGTAAGTATGTGGATGTCAAGAATACCATCGAAGGCTTTTCCAAAATTCTAAGCGGGGAATGTGATGAAATTCCAGAACAAGCTTTTTACATGGTGGGTGATTTGGAAGAAGTACAAGAAAAAGCTCAAGAGCTAAAGAAAAAGTAAAAATGAAACTAACAATTGTTACACCAGAAAAGGAATTTCTAAATAAAGTGGAAGTGATAGAGGTGCAAGTTCCTGGACAAAAAGGAGAACTGGGGATTTTACCAGGTCATGCTCCTTTGATTTCTCCCTTGGGCTCAGGAGTGTTGAGATACAAAACTTCTCATGGCTCAGACTTTGAAGAATTGGCTGTGAGCTGGGGCTACTGCGAGGTACGGGCTGAAGATGTGATTGTGTTGGCAGAATCTTTTGAGACAAAAAAAAGCTTAGATAAAAAAGAAGCAAAAAAAGTTTTAGCGAACACGTTAAAACAACTTGAGAATATAAGCCTTTCGCCTAAAGAAATAAGAGAACTCAGAAAGAAACAAAAAGAACAAGAAAGCCTATTACAAATTTTATCCTAGTCTGTCCAGAATCGAAGCATTTGCTGGTTTTCCTTCACCACTATGCCAAAAGTGCCCTCCCACCAATTCTCACCATACCAAATGCCATCATGCCAGATGACTTCGGTTTTTTCATTAGAGTTTCTTACTAACTCCACCGTCTCATCTTTGACATCTACGTCTGTTAGCCACTTGGGTACTTTTACGCCTTTCGGACATTTTGCCTTTAAGCCCTTAACAGATCCTTTGCAAAGAGGTACTCTTTCATCAGCGATAACAGATAGAGAAAAAACAAATAAAAAAAGAATGTATTTCATATCTGTAAAACCTCGTTAATTAGGCTTCATATTGTTTCTTAAAGAAATATTTAGTCAATCTATAGATCTTTATTTTGATCTGTATTTTTTCAAAATAAGAACTTAGAGTCTCCAATACTGTTCTTATTTCGTTGGTCTCAGCTTTGACGAAGGCTTTCACATTTTGCCTCAGAATTTTTAGTGTATTATATTTTCCTATTTTTTTTGTCAGAAAATTTATATTTTTTTTGTTTTATCTATATCGCCATGAGAAAAAGTAGAAAAATCTTTTTTAATATGGCGTATAATTTTTTTCTTTAAAATCTTTGTAATCAACAGGGATTTTATTAATGCCTGTCATATTCGAAATTTCCGTTGAGCCCATATAATCTGTTAAAAAATTCAATAATTCTTTTGAAATAGATTGGTTTGAAAAAGCATCTACACAAGTCGTAGAAGAGAAAACAGCAGAGGAGGTGATGGAAGCTAAAAATATAAAAAGAAATTTGTATCTCATTAATTAGCTCCTATTATTTTTCAAATAGGTTATATTGTTGTTGTATTATTTGTAATTCTTTTAAGTATATTTTTTTTATAAGTTTTTCAATAGATAAATGGGATAATATGATTCTCATTGGGTGCCAATTTTTGGTAAGAGCGATAAAAGCATTTTCTCTATCCGTTATACGATCCAAAATATTTTCTCTCATGTTTTTAGAATTTGACAGAGCATACGTTTTTTTGTAATCAAAGATCTTATAGGCATTATTAATGATATTAAAATCTCGCAGAAGTTGTCTAATAGTCGCTTCTTTCAGGTATTCTTCTACGACCCCCTTTTTTACAAGATGTGATAATTGGTTTATATTATTATTTTTTATGTAATTTTTAATCAAGTTAAGAATTTTCCAAAGTTTATGCTGTTCATAAAATAAAATTCTTCTTTTATATGCTTGATAATCAACTGATTTCATTTTTTCAAAAAAAATCGAAGAATTTACTAGGAAGATTGTATTTTCTGTGCCGAGCTTATTTATTAAGAATTCTAAAAATTTTTTTGTGCCTTGGTGGTCCTGATTCGGCACATGGGAATACACTTTTTCTATTTCATCTTTATTAAGTTGAAATTCATTATTTATTTGAGGTTTATTTAACATCTCATTCTCTAGAAATTGTATAAAAATTATCAAGGAAGATTTATAATATCTAAGAAATGTTAAACCTTTCCGAGATGTGAGCATATAAAATATTCCTCTTTCTCCTATTTCTTTTTTCAAAAAGTCTAACAACTGGTTGGCTTCTTTATAAGTCCAATTATAGGTATGTTTTTCTATTTTTTCTAACTGTTCTGTACTTATTTGGTCTTTATTTTTTTGAGCTACGCTTTTTAAAAAATCGCCAAAGACCAAATAGCCAAATTTGAATTTAGAAAAGATGTTTTGACAAGAAAATGAAGAAAAAGACTGAGATGAGAAAATCAGAGTCAAAATAATTAAAAAAATGCTGAATAGTCGTTTCATATTGTTTCTCTAGTAGGAGTATATATAACAGAATGAGATCAATCTCTAAGTTATTTACAAATACAATGTAGAAATTTCATCATTTTTAATGGGTTTTAGTTTACTTTTCTAATCAAATGATGGAAAAATTTTAAAATAGGAGGATCAAAATAAAAAACAAAGGGATTCAAATTATCCTATTTTTTTTCATGAAGAAATCGTATCAAAAAAAGAATCTAAATCCTCCTGGTCAATGGTTTCCTTTTCTTTTATATTTTGTTTTAATGAGTTCAAAGCTTTTTGGAATTTTTTAGTTTGTAAGGATAAAAGAATTTTTTGATCTAGATGACGCCAGTTTTTTTCTATTAAAGCGATTATTTCCTTTTTATTAAGATAAGATTTTAAAAATATAACACTCTCCCTCAGATCCTCTAATTTAAATGAATCAAAAATATCGAGATTTTCTCCTATAAGTTGAATCAGTTTATTTGGTTCCATGTCCATGTCTTTAGTTAGAAATTTAATTTTTTTTTCTACTAAAAGAAGGTCTTGCTGATTGAAGACGAACAAATCCTTAAGAAGCCATTCTGTGACCTTTTCTTCGCCAATTTGTAATTCATAAAATTTTAATTTAATCTTAAATCTTTCGTAGTTTGGGTTTTTTAAAATAACCAAAGATTGCATTCGTTTTACCGTTTCGTTTATTCCTATTCGATCAATTAAAAAACTTAAAAATTCTGTCAAATGATCCGTATTCCATTTTTTTGTTTGTTTGTTTGCTTTTCTTGGCCAATTATGGCCCATTTCTTCCTGCCACTGATTAGCGAAATAATCTTTCGCAAGAACAATCAAAGGAGATTCTTGAACGGGTGTTTTAAAAAGCTGTTTGCATTTGTTGCTAGAATGAACGTTTAGAGGAAAACTGAAAGTGAGAAATAAATAAACAAAATTTAATAATAAGCGCATTTTTTTTATTTCATCTCGTTAATGTGAGTTATAAAAATCTTTAAATCTACAAATAACAAGTAACAAGTTTTATGGACAAGGTCATCTATTATGATGGGGACCCTTATATTGTACTTATTGTATTGAGGACTTGTCTATTGATTTAATAGCTCCTGGGTTTTCAATTTCTTCAGATCAAATTCAACAGGCCATTCAACAAGTGAAATCTTTGGGCTTTCAAGCCCTATGGGCTGGACATCTAGAGAAAACTTTTTTGTTTTCAGCTAGTGATCAAGAAAGAGCACGGCATTTAAAGAAAGCCTTGGTGGCCGCCAAAGATTCTCAAGCTCTTTGGTGTATTCGAGGAGGTTATGGTAGTCAGAGGCTCATAGAGACTCTTGAGCGTATGAAAAAACCTCAACAAATTAAAATTCTAATTGGCTATAGTGACGCAACTATATTACAGATATTTTTAAATTTAAAATGGAAATGGCCGGCTCTTCATTTTCCTGTTCTCACTCATCTCAAAGAGAGTTCTATTGGCACTCCTTGGGCCTATTCTTTCAAGAATAAAATTTTATTTTTAGAAGACATAGGTGAATCTCCCCACCGAATTGATCGTGCTTTATGGCAAATGTATCATGCTCAAGTTTTTAAAGGAGTGAAAGCCCTCGTCTTAGGAGATTTTATAGGAACCAAGCAAACAGAGAAAAAACAAATAAAAAAAGAATGTATTTCATATCTATAAAACCTCGTTAATTAGGCTTCATATTGTTTCTCAAAGAAATATTTAGTCAATCCATATATCTTTATTTGGTTTCAATCAGATAAAATATTTATAATGAGAGGAAAAATTAAACAAAAGGAAGCTTATTTCGCTTTCATTCCAACCGATTTTCCCCAAAAGGAATTATTTAAGTTACCTAATCAAATTGCTTTTAAAGTAGCTGAAGCTGGAAGACTCATCGGGAAATTGGATGGGGTTACTCATCTTTTATCAGATGCGGATTTTTTTCTCTCCATGTTTGTTTTAAAGGATGCAACAGCCTCCTCTCAAATAGAAGGAACGAAAGCAACAATTGTTAACGTTTTAAAAGTAAATGCTAGGGCTCCCTCTAAAAGTGCAGACGCCTTCGATATTATTTATTATGAGGATGCCCTTAATTATGGAATGGAAAGGTTAGAGAAGTTCCCTTTATCTTTGCGCTTCATTAGGGAAATTCACCAGCGATTGATGACGGGAGCTTGTTCTACTCATTATGCTACCCTAGGTGAATTTCGTAAAACTCAAAATTGGGTGGGAGGAACCAAACCCGAAGACGCTCGCTTCGTACCTGTTCCTGCTAATCAAATGTGTAAGTCCTTGGGCGATTTTGAAAAATTCTTGCATGAAAAAAAAATCTATTTTATCGCTCATTTATATTAGTATTATGCACGCTCAGTTCGAGACCATTCATCCTTTCTTGGATGGAAATGGTCGAGTTGGACGCCTTTTCATCACTTTACTTTTCCATCACAAAAAATTTCTATATCTATAATTTTGGACCTTTGTCGGTATAAAAAACTTGCACTTTATTCATCCTGTTTTATAAGGATACTAAGGAAGAGTTAAGCAAGGATCCAAATATGAACTCTCTTTTGCCAGTTTTGGTGTGTACTTTGATTGTCATCACTTTTGGTGCTTTTTTGTTGGCTGTGGCACATCTTTTGGGTGCAAAAGTCAAAGGCGAGGAAAGCAAGGCAAAAAAACTTCCCTATGAATGTGGCCTAGAGGGCGAAGAAACTTCCAGCTCTCGCGTTCCTGTTCAATTTTATCTAACAGCCATTCTTTTTGTCCTCTTCGATATTGAGATTATTTTTATTTATCCTTGGGCCTTGTCCTTCAATGATTTTCTCTCGGAGAAGGAAGGCATGGGGGCTCTTATTGGTCTGCTTGTGTTTTTGTTGATTTTTCTCTACGGTCTTTTCTGGGAAATTTCTTCAAAAGCTTTGAATTGGAAATAGGTTTATAATTTTTTGTCTAGCTTGGATATATTGAATAATGGGAAATGATTTTTTTGAAATTTTTGTCAATGTCATAAAAATAGCCCTCATCTTTTTTTTGATGGTTCAGTTGGTTCCACTTTTGGTGTGGGTGGAAAGAAGAGGATCTGCTTTTATTCAAAATCGTTTTGGTCCAAACCGTGTCGGTCCATTGGGTTTGGTTCAAAATTTAGCTGATTTTGTTAAATTTTTGTTCAAGGAAGATTTTTTGAATAAAGCTGGACGAAAAAACTTTTTTTATCTGGCACCTGTCTTAGCTCTTCTGCCAGCGGCTCTTGCCTTTGGAGCGATTCCTTTATCCACACCCGTTCAGATTGAAGCTTTTGAGTTATTTGGTAGAAATTTTGGGCCCTACACTTTCTTCTTTCAGTCTTTTTTTATGGGGGTGGGAATTGTTTTCGTCTTGGGAGTGAGTTCTTTATCTGTGTATTCTCTTTTATTAGCTGGATGGGCTTCAGGGAGCAAATTTTCTCTTTATGGAGCTTTGAGGGCGAGTGCCCAAAGCATTAGTTACGAGTTGGCTTTGAGTCTTTCTATCGTGGGCATTATTATGCTCTTTAACACATTTGATTTTTCTGAAATTGTATTGGCTCAAAATGGGCCTTTACAATTTTATTTTTTTGGGGAGCAACTGAAAATTTCTTTTCTTCCCAACTGGGGAATTTTTTACCAGCCCTTGGGGGCTACTATTCTATTTGTAGCCTTGTTTGCGGAGGCAAATCGTCTTCCTTTTGATCTCCCTGAGGCAGAAACAGAGTTAGTTGCTGGGTACCACACAGAATATGGAGGAGTGAAGGTCATTATGTTTTACATGGGGGAATATGGTCATATGATGGTGGCTTCAGCTCTGATGGTTACTTTTTATTTTGGTGGATACACCTTGTGGCCCTTTTTGACTCCTGAACTTCTAACAGCTTGGTTTCATTTTCTTTCTCCATCCGTAAATAGTTTGGCGACGGCTTTGATTTTGCACCTCGTGTTTATGCTGAAGATGCTTTTATTTTTGTGGATTTTTATATGGGTTAGGTGGACTCTTCCTCGTTTTCGTTATGATCAACTGATGGATTTGGGATGGAAAAAATTGTTGCCTTGGGCGCTAGGAAATACTGTTCTTACGGGAACAATGATTTTTTTAATGAGAGTGAATGTGAGTTAGAAAATGACAGAAGTGATGTTTTTTTTCTTTTCTGCTATTGTTCTCTATGGGGCCTTTCGAGTGATTACCCATAAGGATCTGGTTGTTTGTTCTCTTCATTTGGCTGGTTCTATGCTTGCCTTAGCCGGTCTTTTCTTTTTATTGGGGGCTCATTTCATTGCAGCAGTTCAGGTGATTGTCTATGCCGGAGCTGTAATGGTTTTGTTCATTATCGTTGTTATGCTTTTTGACATGAAAGACAAAAAGGGGCCTCTTTTCAGTCGAGAGATTTGGTTTCGCTCTGGCACCATTTTTTTTCTTTTGGGTTTAATGGTTGGGCTTTTCCCTCTTTCCCTTCAGATATTTGAAGTAAAATCTCTTTCTTCTCTTACGATTCTTCCTACGAAAGAAATTTCTTCTATTCTTTTTTCAAAATATATTTTTGCTTTTGAAGTATTGGGAGTGTTGTTACTCCTCATTGCTGTTGGGGTAGCGGTTTTATGTCAGAACATAAAAAAAGGCGAGTGAGATGATTGTCAATCTTGATCACTTTCTTATAGTTTCTTTGGTGCTTTTTGGTATTGGATTTTTGGGTCTGATGATCCGTCGCAATCTGCTGATTTTGTTAATGAGCATTGAATTGATGTTAAATGCTGTGAATCTCTCTTTTGTTACTTTTAGCCAATTTTATTCCCTTCCTTCTGGAGGAGTGGCGGCCTTCTTTGTGATGGCTATTGCGGCGGCAGAAGCGGGAGTGGGTTTAGCTTTGGTTGTTTTAATTGGTCGAAAATTTTTGAAAACAGATCTTTCTGTTTTAGAGAATTTTAAAGAATGAAAACAGCACTTCTTTGTCTTTTACTTGCTCCTTTGCTTGGATTTTTTGTCAACGCTTTGAGATGGCGAAATGAAAAACTTTTTCCTGCATCTCTCATTGGAGTTTTTTCTTGCTTCCTCTCTTTTGCAATTAGTCTTTTTTTGTTTTTTGCCCTATTGAATCAAGATATTCATTCTATGAATATTCATTTTTTTCAGTGGGTCCATCTGGCATCTTTTCAAATGTCTTTTTCTTTCCTTCTTGATCCCTTAAGCACATTGATGCTCTTGGTGATCACAGGGGTAGGTTTTTTGATTCATCTTTTTAGTGTGTATTACATGTCACATGATAAGAGGCCTGCAAAATATTTTTCTTTCTTAAATCTATTTGTTTTTAGCATGATGGTTTTGGTTTTAGCAGACAATCTCTTCTTGCTTTTTTTTGGATGGGAAGCCGTGGGTTTTTGCTCTTATCTTCTGATTGGATTTTGGTTCACTGATAAACAAAAAGCAGGTGCGGGGATGAAGGCTTTTGTTTTTAACCGTATTGGAGATATGGGATTTTTACTAGCGATGCTTTTACTATTTACTGCTTTTCAAACTTTGAATTTTTCTGAAATCTCTCTTGCGGTTTCTTCTTCGAATCCAGAAAACTTGGATGTGATTTTTTGGTCTTGTTTGTTTCTTGTACTTGGGGCGATTGGAAAATCTGCTCAAATTCCTCTTTTTGCTTGGCTTCCCTCCGCTATGGCAGGACCCACTCCTGTCTCTGCTCTCATCCATGCAGCGACAATGGTTACAGCAGGGATTTATTTGATCGTAAGACTGGATTTCTTGTTCGTGTTAGCTCCCCAAATTTTGTCACTGGTAGCCTTCATTGGGACTGCGACAGCTTTTTTTTCAGCCCTTGTTGCTTGTGCCCAATCAGATATAAAAAAAATATTGGCCTATTCCACCCTATCGCAGCTGGGTTACATGTTCTTAGCAACAGGACTGCAAGCCTTTACTGCTTCCATGTTTCATTTGGTTACGCATGCGTTTTTTAAAGCTCTTTTATTTTTATCTGCAGGAGCCATTATTCATTCCCTCCATGGGGAACAAAATATTTACCGCATGGGTGGATTAAGAAAAAAACTTCCTTGGACTTATGCCTGTTTCCTCGTTGGCTTTTTCTCTCTCATTGGTTTCTTTCCCTTCTCTGGATTTTTTAGCAAGGATGAAATTTTGTGGTCGACTTTTGCTTCGGGATCTTATTTTCTCTTCGCTATAGCTTTTATAACAGCCTTGTTAACAACTTTTTATATGACTCGCTTGCTCTTTCTTACTTTTTATGGAGAAACTCGTTTCGTTTCAAACAAAGCCTTGGAAGCTGAATCATTTCTTGCCAAATTGCCCTTAGTGATTTTGGCTATTCTTTCTGCTCTAGGTGGTTTATTGGGAATTCCTCATTTGATTGGAGAATCTTTTTTGCCAGAGGGCTGGCACATCCCTCATTTCATTGAAGCATATTTAAAACCAGTGGTGCTTGTTTTTCCCATAAAAGGAACTCCCACTTCGGAATTGATCTTAATTGGTGGTTCTTTTCTTTCAGTCTTCTTTGTTTTTGCTTTAACCATTTGGTTTTACTCGCAAAGAGCTTCTACTTTGCAAGCTTTGAAAAACAAGTTTCAAGTTCCCTTTCATTGGTTGGAACAAGCTTTTAAAGTGGATTCTTTTTATAATTTTTCAATTATCAAACCCACTTTGAAAGTCAGCAGGGAACTTTATGAAGGAGTGGATCAAAAAATCCTCCAAGGTTTTATCTTTTTGATTCAAAAGTGTGCTTGTTCCGCTGGAGTGATTTTTAATAAATGGCAAAATGGCAAGCTAAACGATTATTCTCTTTATATTATTTTGGGACTTATCTTTTTTCTTTTGTTTGTTTTTATGGGGTGAAATGATGTTATCAGCTTTAATTTTTATGCCGATTTTTTTTAGCCTAGTGATTGCATTGGTAGGAAATGTGGTTTTGTCAAAAAGGCTGGCGATTTCTTTTTCTTTTCTTTATTTTCTTTTCAGTCTTTTGCTCTTTCTATTTTTTGATCCTTCGAGTGAAAAATTGCAAATGGTAGAACAAGCATCTTGGTTCCCTGCTTTTGGGATTCAATATTTTGTGGGCATAGACGGAATTTCCTTTTGGTTTGTGATTCTAACTGCCTTTTTGCTTCCCATTTGTGTGGGAGCTTCTTGGAATCTCATTCAAGAAAAAATTTCTGTTTTTTACGCATGCTTGTTTCTCATAATTTCCTCTGTGGTTGGGAGCTTTTTGGCTTTAGATGCTATTTTGTTTTATGTGTTTTTTGAAAGTTCTCTCATTCCTCTTTACTTTATTATTGGCATTTGGGGAGGAGAAAAAAGAATCTATGCGGCTTTTAAGTTTTTTATTTACACGGCTTTTGGTTCTTTGTTTCTTCTCGTTGCTATTGTTACCTTGATGAATCTTAGTGCTTTAAGCTTGCCTCAGATGAGTGCTTCGGTTTTGGATTTTTATCGTTTGGAACTTCCTTTTTCAAAAACAAATGTGTTCAATATGCAAAACATTTTGTTTTTCTGCTTTTTTCTTGCTTTTTCCATAAAACTTTCTCTTGTGCCTTTTCACACTTGGCTTCCCTTGGCTCATGTGGAAGCTCCGGCACCGGGTTCCGCTTTATTAGCTGCTGTGATTCTAAAGATGGGAGCTTATGGTTTCTTGCGTTTTATTTTACCCATCTTCCCTCAATCGATTGCATTTTTTGCTCTTCCAATAACTTTGATAGCTGGATTGGGGATTCTCTATGGAGCCGTGATGGCTTTGTCTCAAAAGAATATGAAAAAACTGGTAGCTTATTCTTCTATCTCTCACATGGGATATGTTCTTTTGGGGCTTTTTAGTTTAAATTTTTATGGCCTCACAGGCTCTTTTTACCAAATGCTCACTCATGCCATTTCCTCTGCCGGATTGTTTTTACTATTGGGTGCGATCTATGAGAGGGTTCACTCGCTGAATATTTCTGACTATGGAGGTCTGGCCAAAAAAATGCCCTACCTCGCTACTTTTTTCATTCTCATTTCTTTATCGGTGATGGCTTTTCCTATGACTGGTGGTTTTATTTCTGAGTTTTTGGTTTTAATGGGGGCGTTTTCTAGTCACCAAGTTGCGGGAATCATCTTACCCATTTGGGGAGTTGTTTTGAGTGCAGTCTATATGTTGTATCTCATTCATCGTGTGTTTTTTGGTCCTGTGGTTAATTTTTCTGAGAAAGTATCTGCTCTTTCTAGGCGAGAGATTTTTATTTTTCTCCCTTTTGTTTTTCTTGTCTTTTTTATGGGAGTCTTTCCTCATTTTTTTCTAAACTACTCTCTATCAAGTCTTAATCATCTGGATGAAAACAAAATGAATTATCGTTTGAGCGTGGAAAAAGTGCGAAGCTTACACGAAATACAAGCGGAAAAAAAACTGAGCAAAGCAGATCGAGTTCAGACAGTGCAAAAAGAAAATATCAGCAGTAAAACTCTTCCATTCGGAGTGATTCCATGAATGATCTTCTCTTAAGTTCTCCCATCTGGATTTTGTTTTTATTCAGCCTCTTTCCTTTAACACTGAAAGTTTTAAATAAAAATCAAGAGCCCTCTCCTTTTTTGGTCTTGGGCATTGCTTTATTTGCTCTTTTGACTTCTATGGTTCTTTTGCTTCTCAGCGGACCTTTTTCTGATGAGACTTCGCTCACCATATTTTCTTCTACCTTAGTTTTGAATTCTGCACGATTTTGGGGAACTTTTGCTTTACAGATCCTAAGCCTATTCGTGGTTACCATCACTCTTTTTCATCCACAAGTGAATATGAAAAAATTTTCTGAAACTATTTTTTTACAATTAGGGTCTTTGTTGGGTTTAATGATACTGGTTCAATCAGGCGATTTGCTCATGACTTTTATTGGGTTGGAAGTAGCATCTCTTTGTTTTTACTTATTGATTGCTCTTGGAGATACGGGGCCCCAGTCTTTATCTGCAAGCTTTAAGTATTTTGTTTTGGGTTCTTTGGCTTCAGCTCTCCTTCTTTATGGAATTTCTTTTGTTTTCGGATCTATTGGTCATTTTGATTTGGCTCAAGTTTTAAAAGAAAATCCACAGTTACTGATTCAATCCAGATTTTTTGTTTTGGCTTTGGTTTTTTTAATGGTTGGATTTTTATTCAAAATTTCTATTTTCCCTTTTCAATTTTGGTTGCCGGATGTTTATCGAGGATCTTTCACACCTCTGTTGATATTTATGGCTGTGGGGCTCAAGCTTGCTGTTTTTGTTCTACTATTTGATTGGACAAAAGGAATCTTTTCAAAGATAGATTTTTCTTCATTTCTCTATGGTCTGCAATGGCTGGCTGTCCTTAGTATTTTGTTTGGAAATATTATTGCTTTGGTCCAATCAGACCTAAAAAAAATGTTGCTTTTTTCCACTATCGCTCATTCTGGATATTTATTACTTTTACTTATTGCCATTCAAAAAGATGCTTCCGGAGCCTTTTTTGGCTTGTTCTATTATTTAGTTGTTTACATGTTTATGACGCTAGGGGCTTTTATTTGTCTTAGGCCTTTTGAGAAAAAAGCTGATAGCAGATTAAGTTTAGAAAAAATTAAGGGAGTGGGAAACAAAAATCCTTTGTTTGGATTGTCTCTCAGCATTTTCTTATTTAGCTTAGCTGGTCTTCCTCCTACAGGAGGTTTTGTGGCCAAGTTTTTTCTTTTTCAATCCCTTTTGGAACAAAAATTTTTTGGGATGGTTTTTTGGGTTCTTCTGGGTTCTAGTATTAGCTTATTTTATTATTTAAAACCTATCATGCTACTTTACACGAACAAAAAGGAAGGGAATTTAAGTGACTCTTTTCATCTTCATCCCTTTTTTCTATCTATTATTTTTGTGCTGGCTTTATCTTTGCTCCTGATGGGGGTTTTTCCTTCCCTGCTCCAAAATATATACAGTTACTGACCATATAGGGCTTGTGACATCACTTCTATTTTTGGTATTTTTGGATAATCAGAGGATTGGCTATTCATTTTCTGATGGGTTTTCAAACTTTGGAATCTTTTTTTTTAGAGTTTTTAGTAAGAGGCTTCATAAAAATCCTGATTTTCATGTTTTTGCTGCTTTATCTTAAAAAAAAGTTGTAAGAGTCCTAATTTTTATGTTTCCAAAACATTGTAAGCTTTGTTAAAACTGCTCTGAAACCATCTGAGAGTGTTTAAAATGGATAGTCAGTGGATACCCCTGCTTGAGTATTCAAGTAAATATGGCATCAGTATTTCTACTTTAAGAAGAAGGATTCGCTTTGAACAGATTCCTTTTCGCTTGGAGTCAGGAAAATATTTTTTACAGGACCAAAGTTGGGGTTCTTCTGGCGAGTTTATGCCACATTCTAGAAGCATAAGAACCACTTCTTTTCAGTTATCAAATGAGAAAATTACCGAAGAAAAAGAAACAAAAAAATCCAGCTTGATTGCTTCTTTGGAATGGAAAAAATCTTTTGAGAAGTTTTTGCTTTCTCAACAAGAACGATTGATGGAAAAGGATCAAAAAATTCTGAAACAACAAGATGAAATATCTGACTTAAAAACTTTGCTGGCTTTATTAGAAAAGGAAAATCGTGATCTAAAATCCATCTTGCATCAGGAAAAAGAATTGGCCGACTGGTTGGAAGAGCCAAAAAAAGTTTCGACAGAAAAACATTTTGAAGAACTAGATTACGAAGCAATAGAGACGGAAAGTTTTTCCCCTACACCTTGATTTTTTTGTTTCTCGGCAAACACGATAGAAAACACTTCATTTAAATTTTCTACATAAATAAAGTTAATTTTTTCTCGCAATTCTTTTAGGGTGTTATCTTTGCTATTTTCATCTTCAATATCGGGGCGGTTTTTCATTGGCAAGATCACATTCAAGATACCTTGATTCAAAGCGGCTAGAGCTTTTTCTTTTACACCTCCAACGGGAAGCACTTGTCCTTGTAAGCCGATCTCTCCTGTCATTGCGATGTCTTTTCTTACCGCTGTGTGGGTGATCAAGCTAACTAGTGCAGTAGATAGTGCCACTCCAGCCGATGGACCGTCCTTGGGAGTAGCTCCAGCTGGCAAGTGAATATGGATTTCATTTTTCTTAAACCAATTTGTGGGAATTCCAATTTTCTCTGCATAAGATCGTACATAAGAGTAAGCTGCCTTTGCCGATTCTTTCATTACTTTGCCCAATTGTCCGGTCAAGATAATTCCTTTGTTGTTTGTCTGGTTGCTGATTCGAATGGCTTCCACATATAAAATTTCCCCGCCTACTTGTGTCCAAGCTAGACCTGTACTGACACCAATTGTGTTTTCCCGCAAAGGACTTTCTTTTGAGTATTTTGCTGGTCCCAATAGTTCTGTAATTTTTTTCGGTGTTAAAAAAGAAGAATTTTTCTCTTTCAGCACTATTTTTTTCGCTATTTTTCTACAAAGAGAGCCTATCTCACGGGTGAGATTTCTTAGCCCAGCTTCTTTCGTATAATTGGAAATAACGTACTCAATACTTTTTTCATTAAGCTGTATATTTTGATTGGTGATGCCATGGTCTTTGATCTGCTTATCAATAATATATTTTTTGGCAATCTCTATTTTTTCTTTCAAGGTGTAGCCAGAAATAAAAATGGTTTCCATTCGGTCTCTAAGAGCATAGGGGATATTTTCGAAAATATTTGCTGTAGCAATAAACATGATCCGACTGAGATCAAAATTCAAGTTTAAATAGTGATCTCTAAATGAAAAATTTTGCTCTGGATCCAAAACTTCTAGCATTGCTGCACTTGGGTCTCCACGAAAATCCGCTCCCAGCTTATCGATTTCATCCAAAACCAAAAGTGGATTATTGGATTGCACCTGTTTTAGGGCTTGTATGATTTTTCCTGGCATAGCTCCCACATAAGTGCGCCTATGTCCACGAATTTCTGCTTCATCTTTGATTCCTCCTAGGGAAATACGCGTATACTTTCTCTCCATGGCTTTCGCAATGCTTTGCCCTAAAGAAGTCTTTCCCACTCCCGGAGGGCCGACAAAACACAAAATAGGACCTTTCACTTGGCTCCCTTTTTTTAATTTTCGTACAGCCAAAAATTCTAGGATTCTTTCTTTCACTTCGTGAAGGCCATGATGGTCTTCTTCTAAAATTTGGCGAGCTCTTTTTAAATCTAGGTTATCTTTTGTGTATTTGTTCCAGGGTAATTCGATGAGCCAATCCAAGTATGTTCTTATCATAGAGGCTTCGCTGGATTCTGGGTGCATTTTTTCCAAACGAGCCAGTTGTTTGAGAGTTTCTTTTTGATTTTCTTCTGGACGAATTTGGGCGTCCATAATTTTTTTTGTGAGTTCCTGAAATTCTTCGGTCTTTGGATCTAGCTGATTTGCTTGTTGAGAAAAAGGGGAAAACTGGTTGCCGAGAGAAGATTCTTGGGCAGATGTGGAAAGATTATTTTTCACTAGTTTTTTGATACGATTTTGCATTTGCATGCGAATGAAGTCTTTTTTCTCATTGAGAATCTGAAAAAGATATTTCAATCGATCTTCTGGATCAAAAATTTCTAAAATGTTTTGCATTTCTGAAGCTTTTAATTCGTAGTGTCCTGTGACTAAGTCAGCAAGTCTCCCCGGATGGTTGATCTCATCTAAAATCATCAACAGATCCGGAAAAGATTGTCCCCCTAATGCAGTGAGGGTTCTCAAGCTATCCTTCACTTGAAGCATCAACTCTTTGCCTTTTTCTGAGAGGATCATATTTTCCAAGTCCTGGATCTCTTGAATCTTCACTTCGCAGTGAGAATTTTCAATGGTCTTAAATTTCTCAATAGTTCCTCTTGTGAGACCTTGTACCAGCACCTTCATTCGTCCATCTTTTAGTTTTCTCATTCGTAATATAATGGCGGCAGTTCCTACTTTAAAAATGGAGACTTCGGTAATTTTTTCTTGTTCTGGAGTTTTTTGTGAAGATAAAAAAATGATACGACTTTTCTTTAAAGCTTCCTCCACTGCTTTTTTGGAAGATTCTCTTCCTACGTATAGGGATAAAAGCATATAGGGAAAGACAACAGCATCCCTCACAGGTAGGAGTGGAAGAATTTCAGGGATCTGAATTTTATTATTCATAATTGGTTTCCTTATATACTTTCTCTTTTCGGATGAGGAACAGGGAGCTTTAATTTAGAGCATTAAAAATTGAAAAAATCGCCACGAGTCTGGATTATTGAGGTAATTTTCTTGTCTTTGAAAAAAGCTGAATGACCCCATTTTCGATTTCGAAAATTTTTAGCTGGTGAGTAAATTCTCTATTTTTTGTTATCAGAATTTCTCCTAAAGGGCCTTGAAATTTTTTTAAACGACTCAAATCTTCTCTTAAATCATTACGTGTGTTTGCACCTCCGGCAATCACCTGTCGCAATACCAAGGTAGCTTCATAAGCTTGCAATTCAAAAAGTCCAGGTTTTTGTTTAAAAATAGAATGAAATTTTTGATAAAAATCACTCTTTTTAAAAGATTCTTCTGACAAACCAATGTCCGCAAAAAAAGCTTGATTGATATTTTTATGTCTTTCTTGATTCCACAGGTTGGTTCCCACCAAATAAAGATCTTCTATGTCATTGTATGCGATGTGCGGGGCTATCAAATTTAACACTTTAGAAGAGTCGGGGATGAACAAGGCTTGAAAATCAAGAATCGGAGACAAAATATTGTTCGGTGGGGAAACTCGACTTCCGTATGAATAGGATGTTTTTTCGAACCAAGCTTTCAACTTCTTCTTATATTCTGGGAGGCGGTCTTCTACATAATAAGTTCCAATAAGTCTTCTGATTGGTCCATTAAAATCAGTTTGTTTGGGCTTATAGACTTGTGCTCCTGTGATGCTTCCTCCTTTTTTTTCTACACTGGACCAAAAAGCATTTGCGTAATCTACTCCATAAGGATCATTTGGATACAAAATGGCAAAACGTTTAAAATTTAGTTGGTTCATTAAAAATGAAACGAGGCGATCAATCACCAAGTGGGAAGTGAGACCATTTTGGAAAACATACCGGCCTACTTTTGTGAGCTCAGCTTTTTGTGAAGTAAGAATAGATGGGATGCCAAAGTTTTGGGCTTCCTCTGCGATGACTTGAGCTGTTCGGCTTAACACACCTCCTACGATGCCAATCACATGGTATTTGGTTACCAGCTTTTCAACAGCTTTTCTTGCTTTATCTACTTGTCCTTGACTATCTAAAATCACGAGTTGAAAAATAGTTTTTTCTTTTGCATAAAGCCCTAATCCCATCTGCAGGCCTCTCAAACTTCTTTTTCCAATTCTTTGCGAGGGACCACTTAGGGGGAGAACAGCTCCAATTAATTTTCTGCGAACTTTTTTTCTAGATTCAATTGCTTGAATGTATTTGATTGTTTTTCTCTCCAAATCTCCTTCTTCAGAAAAACGCAGAGATTTTTTGAAAAAAGAAAGAGCACGGTCAAATTTTTCCCGATAAAAAAAAGTTTTTCCAACTAAAAAAAAGACAAGACCTTGAATGGGTTCCAGAAAATTTTCGTCCTTGATTTTGAATAAATCACTTTCTTTCATTTCAAGGATCAGACGTCGCATTTTTTGGCTATAGATTGCTTTGTTCTCGTTTTCCAAAAGCTGAGAATAAACTTTTAGGATTTCTTTTTGGTTAGAGGATTTGTTTTCTAGAAGAACGGATAATTTTAACTGATATGCTTTAATGAGAAGTTCTTGAGAAAGCTCTTCTTCATTGATAAGAATGCGAAACAGGGAAAGGGCTTCGGAGGGTTGTTTGATCTTGTGATAAATTTTTGCTGATTCTAATAAAGCTTCTGCTCTCCACTGAGGCTCCTTTATTTTTTGAAAGGCGGTTAAAGCTTTTTTATACAAAAGTTTTTTTGTGTAATGCTTTCCTAATGTCATTAGAATTTTACTACTTATTGAACTTTTTTTGCTAGTTTGAAGCATCTGGTTTAGTTTTTTCTCTTGCTTTTTTGTTAAGGGCTTTATCTGTGCTTGTCCGAAAAGATTGTTTAGCCATTTGATCTTTGATTGAGAAATTTTTACTTCTTGTCTCTTCTCTTTTCTTTTTGCAGTTTTTTGAGGTAAAGGTTTCTCTTCTAACTTTGTTTCTTGTTTTTGTTGAGTGAAGGAAACTTTGAGATTTTTTTTAAGGGTGATAGAGCAAGAAGCCAACAAGCAGAAAAAAATCAAAAAACTTTTTCTCACGTAATTTTTCCCAAACCCTTTCTCTTGTCTTTTTTCTACTTTTTTACTTTACTGAAGATTTGCTTTAGTTTTATAGCAAATTCTTTCATTTTCGGATAGGGTCTGTTCTGATTTTGTAGTTTTTTTATCCAAATTTTCTCTTCTTCTGAAAAATAAGTGGGGATTTCAATAGAGATGCTTATGATCATGTTGCCTTTCTTTTTGGATTCTTGAGAAAGAGGGAATCCTTGGCCAGATAATTGAATATTTTTTCCTGCTTGTGTAAACGGAGGAAGATCAAAACAAACCTGATCCCCTCCCAATGTGGGAACAGTGAAAGGACTTCCCAAAATAGCTTTTGTAAAAGGAACAGGCAAATTCAACAAAATATTTGCATTTCTTACCTGAAATAAAGGATGTTTTTTATAGCGAATGATAGCATAAAAATTTTGTTCTTCTTTTTTTCTCCAAGAGTTTCTTTTCATTTTTAATTTTTGTTTGTCTCTTATTCCAGCTGGTATAGATACAACAAACTCTTGAGGTTTTTTTTTCAATTCTTCAAACCAGACTTTTTTTTGGCAACCAAAGGCAGCTTCCTCAAGGGAAATTTCTAACTCTCCGCAAATCTTCTTTTCTGCTTTGTTGGAATGAGTGGCTGATTTGGTTCTTTGATTTTGGGAGATAAAGGCTTTTTCTGAAAAAGCTTGATGGGAATGAAATGTTTCATACATTGGTTTGGCCGAAGGGGATTTATTCTCCTTCTCTTTTTGTTTTTTTAGCTCTTGGTCAAAATTTTTTCTCTTGAACGGATCACTTAAAACTGCATAGGCTTCATTGATATCTTTTAGCAAATTGTCTGCTTCCAATCTATTTTCATTTCGATCCGGATGACAAAGTCGCACTAGTTTTTGATAAGACTTTTTTATGATGGATTGGCTGGCTAAAACAGATACTTGTAAAATTTTATAATAATTTTTTTTACTCACTTTTTTCTTTATTTTTTGTTTCTGGTTTTGCTTTTTCTTTATTTTTTGTTTCTGGTTCTGTTTTTTCTTTATTTTTTGCTACGATTACTTCAGCCGGTCGAATGAGTTTGTCATGAAAAAGATAGGCTTTTTTTATCACACTACTAACATGGTCTGAGGGAACTTTTTCGCTAGTGGATGTGGTTCCGATTGCAAAATGAACTGTCGGATCAAAAGCTTGCCCTTCACTTTCTAATTCTTTCACACCATAGTCTTTTAGAACATATTTAAAGCTGTGATGGATCATTTCAATCCCTTTCCTAAATTCTGTTATTGTTTCCTCTGTTAATTCCATTTTCATAGCTGTATCAAAATTATCTAATACTTTATGAACGATTTGTTGAATTATGAATTGCCCATCATACTTTTTTAAATTCTCCATTTGTCTTGAGGTCTGTTTTTTGTAATTGGCATATTCCGCTTGTAGAAATTGATATTTTTTATGAAGATCATCAAAATCATTTTTTAGTTTTTGTAAATCGGTGGTTAGAGTTTTGATTTTTTCTGCCGATTTTGTTTCAGCAGTAGCCTTATTTTTTTTTAGACTTAAAATTGAAGAACGCTTAATGGATTTTTTGGCAAAAAGATTCGTATTCCTTTTCTTTTTCATAAAATCTCCAAAATGAAAATAAAGAATGGTTTTATTCTTATTGCCTACAACTAGAAAATCAAGCCCTCAGTTCTCTTTTCTTTATATCTTCGTCTAAAAAAGTCATCTCTTTAAAAATTTCGTTGCTAAAAATGTGTGAGTAAAGCTTTAATTTCCATCGCTTTCCCTTTTTTCTGATCCATTTTCTCTTTTCTAGTTGATACAGTCTTTGTAGAGCTAGATTTGCCACATTTTCTCCAAATATTTTCTTCAATTTTGCTTCATGTAAGCCCCAGATAGTCCTTAGACCAGTATGGCAAAAATCGGTTAGAGCTTCATGTAGTTTTAAAAATTCTTTTTGTTCTGCGGGTAAACAAGCAAAAGGACTTTTTGGGCTTTTTACTTCTATTTGATCACGATAGAGTTTCAAACTTTTGGGATTCCAAAATCTCACTCTTTGCTTAGCTTTTTTGAAAAAGGAATGAGCACTCAAGCCAATACCCCAATAGTTCCGATCTAGCCAATAAGCCAAGTTGTGTCTGGATTCAAACTTAGGAATAGCGAAACTGGAAATTTCATACTTTTTAAATCCTTGGTTGATCAATCTTTCGTTAATCAGTTGAAACATTTTGATTTGTACATCTTCTGCAGGTCGATTTTTTTGTAAAATATGATTTGCAGGCAGGTCTAAATAATAAGAGCTTATGTGTTGTGGCTTATAGTGTAGCAAAGTGTTTAAATCGTTCTTTAGATCTTCTAAGTTTTGGTGATTGAGAGCAAAAAGAAGATCAGTAGAAAAAGACACTTTGTTTTTGGCTAATAGCTCTAAGCTTTTTTTTGTTTGTTCAGAAGAATGTTCACGATTAAATAATTGTAAAATATCATCTCGAAAAGTTTGGACTCCTAAACTGAAACGATTGATTCCTCCTTCTTGGTATGTGTCGAGGCTTTTTTGGTTGATGGTTCCTGGATTGATTTCGATTGTGATTTCTTTATTGGGATGAAAATCAAAAATCTTTTTCAGATGATTAATAACAGACACAATCAATTTGGGAGGAAGGATACTTGGTGTACCACCTCCAAGATAAATACTCCTTACATTGCGATCTTCGAAACTTTCGTGGCGATTATCAATTTCTTTCTTAAGCCATTGAACATATATTTCAGAAGGTGGAAGTTGGTTGGGTGTGAAAGTTGTAAAATCACAGTAGCGACATTTTTGAATGCAATAAGGGATATGAATATAGATGGCCAAGCTCATGACACAATGAGATTATGTCATTTTATTTTTAATGAACAATTAAAATACACATTTAGATGAAGCTTTTTTGAATAAAATCCTCGCATTATCAATGTCTTGACCTCCTCATTGGCAAAGGCTTGAGTTTTTTTATAGATTTGTTACAATTTTGCTTATGTCAAAGCATCCTTTGATGACATCTCCTCGGGCCTTCTTTAAAGGGCTGGTGAGAAAAGAGTTGGATGAAACAAAAATACATGTTTCTTCGGCAGTGAAAAACTATCTTTGTGAGCTTTTGCAATTTTATATTTATTCGGATCATCTGTTTTCGGAAGTCAGCCCCTCTGGGAAAAAGGAGATGAAAACTCTAGCTGAAATGTATTTCACGACACAGGATTCAAAAATAAATTTAAAACGTCAGCTCAAGAAAATGGGAGATACCAGTCTTTATATTAGTGGGTTTTTGAGGGATTTTCTTAAAAGAAAACCTATATCGGTTGATTATTATATGAATATGGGAAGTCAAGCCTATGGGACTTTAGCGGATCTTGATGAGAAAGATTTGTTTGAAGAATTAGCAAGTCGTTTTCCTGATTTGGTTTTTATTTTATTTCGTATCCAGAAAAAAAATACCAATATCAAATATCATTATATTCTTTCCTTGCTAGACTATTATATGGATACGGGATCGAAACAAACGTCACAAGAACTAATAAGACAGGGCATTCATGTTCCATTTAAGAATAAAGGCTCCAATTTTTCCTCTCACTGAGTTTCATTAATTGAGGATGATTGAATCCAAAGACTTTGGTTATAAATGAGAGGGTTGTGTTGGGTATAAGTTTTTTAGAACTGTTTTTTCTTTTTATTTTGGCTCTCATTTTGTTTGGACCAAAAGATTTGCCAAAATTGGCTCGGTTGCTTTTACAAATGGTTTATAGATTAAAAAATATTTTTCATCAGTTTGAAAAAAAATGGAATCATTTGGAGGATAAAGAAAAAAATGATAAATAAGGTTTTTCAAAACCATTGAATTTGGAAATGTAATTAAGTGTAAAGTCGCGTTTGACTAAATAAAAAGGGAAATGATAAATAACAATACTTCTCATTCTTCGAAATCATCGAGTCTAGAAATGCATTTGACTGAGTTAAGAAAGAGACTCTTAAACAGCATTGCGGCTATTTTGCTTTCCTTTTTTATCTGTTGGTTTTTTAAGGATTATATTCTGAATATTTTAAGACAACCTATTGAACCATTTTTGGTGAATACAAAAGGGGGACTAATTTTCACAGCCCCTTTAGAGAGATTATTAACTCACCTGAGGATTTGTTTTTTGGTCGCTGTTTTTATCTCCAGTCCATACTGGCTTAGAGAGTTCTGGCGATTCATTGCTCCGGGGCTTTACCAAAATGAAAAAAAAACTTTTATTCTTGTTTGGAGTTTGGCCATCCTTTTGTTTTTGGCAGGAGTCTTTTTCGCCTACTTCATTTTCTTCCCTCTGATTTTTCGTACTTTGCTCTCTTTTGGTGATTCTGTAGACCAAGCTTTCATTAGTTTGGCTCATTATTTTTCATTTCTGATAAGGTCTATTTCTATTTTTGCTATCGTTTTTGAGATGCCTTTGCTCTTGATAGTACTTTGTCATTCAAAATTGATTTCACCAGAACAATTAAAAAAATATCGAAAAGTAGCTATTATAGGCTTGGCTGTTTTATCTGCTTTTATTACTCCTCCTGATATATTCAGTCTTTTTCTACTGATGATTCCCTTGGTTCTTCTCTATGAGCTTTCCATTTGGTTGGCCCACTTCAGCATAAAAATAGTTCATTCCAAAAACTTCTAGGAAGGAAAGAATTGTGGATTGATAGCTTTTAATGCTTGGACCTTGGTAATCGGACCTTGGTAATCGGACTTTGGTAATCGAACTTTGGTAATCGGGAACTTTTTTGTCTGCTGAATAAAAATTTATTTGATAGATAAAAGCGCTGTGCCTGCTTCGACACTTTGTCCTTTCTTGACTCGAATGTAACGAACTTGACCGTCCTTGACTGCACGAATTTCATTTTCCATTTTCATTGCTTCAATGATAATTAAAATATCACCTTCTTTTATAAATTCTCCTTTTTGAACTGGAATCTCAACAATTTGTCCCGGCATTTCTGATTGAATGATGGTTTCTTTTTCATTCGTATCTTTAGAAAGCTCATTATAAAAAAGATGTTCCTCTGTTAAAAATTGAATGGTTCGAGATGTTCCTTTTGTAAAAATTGTGTAATTTGTTCCTTGATTGACAATGTCAATCAAATAGGATTTTTGCTCAAAAATAAAACTAATCACTTCCCCAAATTGTTGGTAATTTTTTTTTGGAATCAAATATGTTTGTTTCTTTTCACTGGTTTTGGAACTGATTGTGATCTTCCACTCTGAGGAAGTCTCTAGTACTTCCATTTGGTAACTTCTTTGATCTGTTTGAGCAAAAAAAATCATAAATTAAGACTCCAAGTTTTCAATACGAGATTTTTGTTTCCAAAGATTGGAACTACCTGATGAAGGTTTCTTTTTATGTGCTTTATAAGCCATAATGGCGGCTGAAATTAAAAAAACTCTCTCATCCACAAAAAGAGACAGTTCTTTTCTTTTTTCTCTGCTCAGTTTTTTTTCTATAAAATTGTTGGTGTAGGTGCCATCTAGAAAATTCTCGTGCATCAAAATATTTCGATGCAAAACAATATTGGTTTTAATTCCTGTAAGAGAAAATTCTGCCAAAGCCCTTTTTAGTTTGTTAATGCAGTCTTTTCGATTTTCTCCCCAAGTAATAAGTTTGGCGATTAAGGAATCGTAATGAATAGGGACTTTGTACCCCATATAGCAATACGCATCTACCCGAACAAATGGTCCTTGTGGAATCCGGCATCTGCGAATACGACCGGGATTGGGAAGAAAGGTTTTGGGATCTTCTGCACAAATCCTGAGTTCAATTGCATGTCCCTTTTGTTGGATATGTTTTTGAGAAAATCGCAATTTGTGACCAGCAGAAATGAAAATTTGTTCTTTCACCAAATCTACTCCAGTAATTAACTCTGTCACTGGGTGTTCCACTTGTAATCTTGTATTCATCTCTAAAAAATAAAATTTTTTGTCCTCGCTATTGTAAATAAATTCAATGGTTCCGGCGTTTGTGTAGCCTATTTTTTTTGTGACTTTAAGGGCGAGTTTTGTCATTTTTTTTCGCACTCTGGATGGCAATTTGGGACTGGGAGATTCTTCAATTAATTTTTGATGCCTTCTTTGGATGGAGCACTCTCTTTCGAAAAGGTGTACAGCTTTTCCGTGATGATCGGCTAGCACTTGTACTTCAATGTGCTTAGAATTAGGAATGAATTTTTCAATAAATATATCTTTTTTCCCGAATTTTTTTTTTGCTTCTAATTGGCAACTTTTAAAAGCTTTCGGCATATCTTTTTCTGTTTGAACGACTCGAATTCCCTTTCCTCCTCCTCCCCTGCTAGCTTTCAATATTATGGGATAACCAGTGTTTTCTCCTGCTTCGCTTGCCTCTTTGAGGTTTTTTAAAGGATGATTCACTCCAGGAGTGATTGGCACACCAAGCGATTCCATAATTTTTCTAGCATTAATTTTGTCTCCCATTGCTTCGATGACCTCTGGACTGGGTCCAATAAATTGAATATTTGCATCCAAGCAAGCTCTTGCAAAAGGAGGGCTTTCACTTAAAAAACCATACCCAGGATGAATTGCATCTACTCCAGCTTTTACAGCCACTTCGATAATTTTTTCGATATTTAGATAAGAAAAACGACTTTCAGCTGGTCCAATGTAGTAGGCTTCATCAGCCAACATGACATGCAAACTGTTGCGATCCACTTCCGAATAGATGGCTACAGTTTTAATATTCAATTCTTTGCAAGCTCGAATCACACGAATAACAATTTCTCCTCGGTTAGCGATGAGAATTTTCTTAAACATAATTTACATCCATCTAATTTTTGCTTATTAATGTAAAAAATTATAACGGGATATTACCATGTTTTTTTTCTACACTTTTTTTTCTTTTATTTTGCAACAAACTGAGAGATCGTATCAAATGTTCTCTTGTGTGAGCGGGTTCAATAACCGCATCAACATATCCCAATTCCGCCGCGATATAGGGATGATTTAGCGTTCTTTCATACTCTTTTGTGAGTTTTTCTACAGTTTCTTTTGGATTTTTAGATTCTTTGATTTGTTTTTTAAAAATAATATTCACAGCTCCTTCTGCCCCCATTACAGCAATCTCAGCACTTGGGTACGCTAGATTGATATCTCCTCCCAAATGTTTGGATCCCATGACAATATAGGCTCCTCCATATGCTTTTCTTGTAATCAAGGTAATCTTTGGAACTGTAGCTTCCGCATAGGCGTAAAGAAGTTTTGCTCCGTGGGAGATGATCGCTCCGTGTTCTTGATCGGTTCCCGGTAAAAAGCCAGGGACATCTACAAAACTGATAATAGGGATATTAAAACTGTCACAAAATCGGATGAAACGAGCTGCTTTCACGCTAGCTGAAATGTTAATACAGCCAGCCAAAACTTGCGGTTGATTGGCTACCACTCCGACACTTTGTCCATTCAGTCTGGCAAAGCCAATTAAGATATTCATGGCATAGTTTTCTTTTATCTCTAGAAAAAAAGAATCATCCACTACCTCTTTGATCAATATTTTCATGTCGTAAGGTTTTTTTGGGTTGTCGGGAATGATGTGATTTAACTTTTCAGAAGATCTACTTGTGGTGTTCTTGTTTTCTGCTCTTGGAGGGTCATCTAGATTGTTGCTTGGCAAAAAACCAAGAAGAGTTCGAATCATCATCAAGCATTGTTTATCGCTTTGAAGAGAAAAATGAGCAATGCCAGATTTTTCTGTGTGAACTTTTGAACCCCCCAGTTCCTCTTTTGTGTTTTCCTCATGGGTGACGGTTTTAATGACCTCGGGTCCGGTTAAAAACATATAGCTTGAATTTTCTACCATAAGAATAAAATCGGCTAGTGCTGGGGAATACACAGCTCCTCCTGCACAAGGTCCCATGATCGCACTGATTTGAGGGACCACTCCGGAGAGTCTGACATTTTGGTTCATGATGTCCCCATAACCGGCTAGAGCAGCCACTCCTTCTTGAATTCTTGCCCCACCAGAATCTTTTAGACCAATCACTGGCACTCCTATTTGTAAAGCCAACTCCATTATTTTTATGATTTTATTTGCTTGTGTCCGAGACATACTGCCACCAAAAACTGTAAAGTCTTGACTATAAACCATCACTTTTTTCCCATGGATTTTTCCAAAGCCTGTAATCACTCCATCCCCCATGATACGATTTTTTTCTATGCCAAAATAGGTGGATTGGTGAGTAACGAAGCGATCTGTTTCTGTGAAGGTGTTGGGGTCTAATAGGATTTGCAGACGTTGGCGGGCGGTGAGTCGTTCTCCTTCTTTTTGTTTTTTCTTTTTTTCTTCTCCGCCTGCTTCAAAAGCTTTTAGATTTTTTTCTCTCAAATTTCTTAGAGCCTCTGATTCTTCTTGGAGCTTTGTTTCACTGTATTCTTTTTTATTTTTTTTCAAAAAATTTTCTCCCATAAAGACGAGGGAAAGCAATGGCTTCTCTTACATGAGTTAGTCCGCATATCCAAGCTACCACTCTCTCCAAGCCCAGACCAAAACCAGAATGAGGGAAACTTCCGTACTTTCTCAAATCCAGATACCAATTCAGATTTTGTTTTTCCATTTGTCTTTTTTTTATTTTTTCTTCTAGAATATGTAAACAATCTTCTCTTTCCGAGCCTCCTACGATTTCTCCATACCCTTTCGTTCCCAAAAGGTCAAAACTTAGAGAAAAGCGAGGATCATTTTCATCTGTTTTCATATAAAAAGCCTTTGTTTCTAAAGGGTAGTGGTGAACAAAAACTGGTTTTTCAAAATGAGAACTTAAGATAGTTTCATCTTCTCCACCAAAATCTTGCCCTCTTTGAAATGTCTTGCTTTTGTTAGCGATTATGATTTCAGAAGCTTCTTCATAATAGATTCTTTCAAAGGGAGCTTTTACTTTTTTTAAATCTTCAAGACTTCTTTCCAAAATTTCTAATTCCATTTGCCGATTTTTTAATACTTGCGAAACAATAAACTCCACCAATTGCTCAACCAAATCCATACTTTGTTTTAGGTTGTAAAAAGCCATTTCCGGTTCCACCATCCAAAATTCCAAAAGATGTCTACGAGTGCTGGATTTCTCTGCTCGAAAAACTGGGCTAAAACAATAGACCCGACCAAAAGCTGCAGCCGCCGCCTCCATATACAGTTGTCCGCTCTGGCTCAGATAAACCGACTCTTCATCAAAGAAATGGACGGGAAATAAAGACGCACTCCCTTCGCAGGCTGTGGGAGTCAAAATAGGGCTATCGATTTGAACAAATTCTTGTTTATTAAAAAAAGAGTGGATGGCTTTTACGATTTCGTAACGAATTTTTAAAATAGCCCATGGTCTTTTCGATCTCAGCCAAAGATGCCTGTGATTCAAAAGAAAATCGATGCCATGTTCTTTTTTTCCAAGCGGATAATCCTTCGACTCATTGATAAGCTCTAACTCCTGCACATGAAGTTCAAAGCCCTCCTTCCAACTCTTTACCACTCCCCTCACTTTGACAGAGCTTTCCTGTCCGAGGTTTTTAAAAGTTTCAAGACAATTAGGAGGACTAAAAGACGAATTTACAATGCACTGGCATATACCTGTTCCATCTCTGAGTAAAAGAAAGCCGATACGTCCAGAAGAGCGCAAATTGTAAGCCCAACCTTTTAATTCAATGGATTTGTCTTTATAATCAGATAAATGAGAAACAAATATTTCTTTATTTTCCATAAAAAAGTTATTTTGTAATATTCATGCTTGAATAGACACAAAAACTAAGGTCATAATGCATAACATTATTTCATAAAGGTTACCGTGCAAAAAAAATCAGCCAGGTTTCAAGAGAAAAATATCATTCTCATCAATGTGTTTTCTCATCAGGTACGTATCGCCCATATACAAAATAAGGCCTTAAGCGACTTTTATTTAGAGAATTTGTCTTCTCCTTCTTTGGTAGGTTCTGTTTACAAAGCCAAAGTGGTGAAATCTCTCCTTGGTTTTGGATCTTTTTTTGTGGATTTGGGGCATAAAAAAAGAGCCTTTCTTCATGTAAAAAATCCCAAATCAAAAAGGGAAAAAGAGGGAACAACAGAGGGAGAGAAAACAGCAGAGAAGGAGGGAACAACAAAGGAAGAGAGAACGGTAAAGGGAGAGAAAACAGTAGAAAAAGTTGAGGCAGTAAGAAAATTTTTTAAAATTGGGCAAAGCATTTTGGTTCAAGTGGTAAAGGATTCTTTGGGAAGTAAAAATATTCGTGTCACTTCTGAAATTAGTTTGCCGGGACGGCATATAGTGTACGTGCCTGAATCAGATTTTCAAATCGCCCTATCTCATAAAATTCGTGATGAGAAGCAGAGAAAAAGGCTGACAAAGATCATGAGCCAATGGAATGAAAAAGAAGGGGTAATAGTGAGGACTTTGGGGGAAAAAGCCAGCGAGGAAACTTTAAAAAAAGATTTGGACCATTTAAAACAAAATTGGAAAAATATTAAAAAAAAATTTCATACAAAAAAAAAGGAAGGTCTGCTTTGGTCTGAAGTGTATTTCCCAGCTCAAATCCTCAGAGACATACTTACAGAAGAAGTGGATCAAGTTCTTATTGATGACAAAGAAATGTATGAAAATCTTTTAAATTTCTCGGAGCAAAATCTGCCAAATTTAAAAAATAAAATTTGTTTTTATGAAGGAAAAACTCCTTTGTTTGATCTTTATGATTTGGAACCAAGGCTAAGCGGTTTGTTGGATAAAAAAATTTCTTTGCCATCAGGGGGATTTTTGGTGATAGAAAAAACAGAAGCTGGTGTTGTCGTTGATGTAAATACTGGAAAATTTGCTGGCAAAAAAACTTTGGAAGAAAATATTTTACATATCAATTTGGAGGCAGCGAAGGAAATCATCTTACAACTTCGCTTGAGGAATTACGGCGGAATCATTTTGATTGATTTCATTGATATGGAAACCGAGGAGTCCAAAAAGAAATTGATGGATTTATTGGATGAAGAATTGTCTAAAGATCGAGAGCCGACTAGACTTTTTGCTATATCTGAGTTGGGCGTGGTCTCCATTAGCAGAAAAAGAACAAGGCCCTCTCTTTTGGAAAGTCTTTGCGAGCCTTGTTCGCATTGCGGAGGGAGTGCTTACTTTAAACGTTCGGATACGGTAGCTTATGAGATCTTTAGAGAGCTAAAAAGAATGAAAAACAGCCATAAGAAAACTTCCCTTTTTTCTTTGTTTTGTCATCCAGATATAGCCAATTGGATTCATAGGGAGAGTAAAGACTCCTCTCTTTTGATTCGGGTAAATCCCTCTTTTCATAAGGGATATTTTGAACTCTCCCCTCATTCTTCAAAAAAGTAGTTTCTTTTCATAAGATTGACATTTGCCTAGGAACTGTTTAAGAATCTTTGCTCTTATGTATGCAATTATCGAAGCGCTTGGCCACCAGTATAGGGTCCAGCCAGGTCAATTTCTTAGAATCGCTCACATGGATCAACCGGTAGGCTTTCAGTGGACTTGTGAAACTGTGCTGGCTATTCAGGATTCAAAAGGCCATCTTTTTACTGGTCAGCCTTTTTTAAAAAAGGCTCGAGTTTTGTTGCAAATTTGTCGGCATGGTAGAAGCAAAAAAATTCTCGTTTTTAAAAAGAGGAGGAGAAAGTCTCATCGTGTAACAAAGGGCCACAGACAAGATTTTACGGAGATTTATGTTGAATCTTTACTGACTCCAAGGGGAGAGATTCTGAAAAAAGGAGAAAAATAGCAATGGCCTCGAAAAAAGCCTCAGGTAGTACAAGAAACGGGCGAGATTCTCAGAGTAAAAGATTAGGAGTGAAAAGTTTTGGAGGACAGGTGGTTTCTTCTGGGACCATTATTATTCGACAAAGAGGAACTGCTGTATCTCCGGGGACAGGAGTGGGGATGGGAAGAGATTTTACAATTTATTCTCGAATCAAAGGGCGCGTTCAATTCGAAAGATTGAATAAAAAGAAACTAAAAGTAAGTGTCTATCCTCTTTCTTCCAATTCGGCTTGATTTCTATGGCTTTTGTGGATCGTTTACATCTTCAGTTGGCTTCGGGAAGAGGAGGCGCTGGGAAGATACATTTTCATCGGACAAGAAGTTCGGCTCGTGCTGGTCCAGATGGAGGAGATGGAGGACGAGGCGGTGACTTGATTTTTTTTCCAAAATCTTCGCTCTTGGATTTTTCTCACTTAAAAAATCAAATTGTTTATAGAGCTCGAAACGGCGAGCCAGGAGGAGCGAGAAAAAAAAAGGGAGCGAAAGGTAAAGACTTATTGATTCCCGTCCCACAAGGAACTTTTTTCTATAGTTGTGAGGGGGAGTTTCTAAAAGAATTAAAGGAGAAGTCTTGGACTTTTTTAAACGGAGGTCGTGGAGGAAAAGGGAACGGATTTTTTAAAAATTCTCGTCTCCAAGCTCCAAGAAAGGCACAAAGGGGAGAAGATTTTTCTCAAGAAACAGTGATTTTGGAACTGAAATGGTCAAGTGATATCGCTTTGATTGGTATGAGGGGAGGGGGAAAAACCTCGTTGATGTGGGCTTTGAGTAAGAAGAAAGAGAAGGAAAAAACCAAACCTTCCCCTTCATCAAAGCCTCAGTTTTTTTCTATTAAAAACCAAGATCCTTCTAAAAATCCTATTTTATTTGTGGATTTACCGGGGATCAGTCGATCCACTCTGAAATTTTTAAAACAGGCTGAAAGGACAAAGAATATTTTTTTTGTCCTTTCTTTAGAAGATGAGGACTCTTTTTTGACTTATCAGAAATTAAGAGATCATCTTTTTTATTATGATAAAAAAAATAAAAGTTTTTTATCCACGAAACCCACGAGTTTGGTATTTATGGGGAGGAAGGAGCTTCTTCCTTTTTCAGCAAAAGATCTTTTCCAAAGAGAAAACATCATAAAGAAAATGTTATTTTTTGAGCCAAATCAATTTATAAAATCTGGAAAATTTACTGATGAAGTTTTCGCCCTTATCCAAAAAAGTTGCTAGAGTTGGTATCTTTGGAGCCTGCTTCAATCCCTTGCATTTGGCCCATCTGAATGTTGTGGTTCGAGTACAAGAGGCATTTGATTTTGATTTGCTCAAGGTAGTTCCTGCCTACCAAAGTCCTTTTGATTCATCAGCCATGGATGTTTCACCAGAGAAAAGGCTTTTTATCGTACGCAAAATTTTTAAAGAGTATTCCTTTGTGGAGGTGGATGCCCAAGAAATAAAAAGAAAGGGAATTAGTTACACGATAGATACGATCAATCAGGAGAGCCAATTGTTTTCAGAGATTTTTTTTATTTTGGGGATTGATCAGTTTGTACAATTTGATAAATGGAAGAATTATGAGGAGATTATCAAAAAATCTCATTTGATTATTTGTTCCCGAGGAGGTTTTCAGTGGGAGCCTTCCACTTTGCCTGAAGGATTGAAAAAATACGTTCTTGAGTTTCAGAAAAATAAAATCAAATTAAAAACAAAAAAAATCGTTTATTGGCTCAAGCTAAATAATATGGACATTTCTTCTTCCTACATCCGAGCCTGCTTGGCACAAAAAAAGTTAGTGAGTCACTTGTTACCACCTGCTGTGAATCAATGGATTGAAAGGAATAAATTTTACCAAAAAGATTTTTTTTCTGTTAAGAGAGTTATTTCTTCCAAGAAACGAGTAGAATTTTGTGCCAAAATTCTTTTGGACAAAAAAGCAGAGAAAGTAAAGGCTTTTGATTTGAGAAAAAATTTGTCTCTTCCTTTTGATTTTGCCTTGCTTGCTTCCGGTTTAAATATTCGTCACACAAAGATCTTAGCTACGAGTTTGCAGTCCAAAATGAATGAATTTTTCTTTCATGCCCAATACAAAGAAGGAGAGAACACTGGTCAGTGGATTGTTTTGGACTACGGAGATTTTTTGGTTCATATTTTTTATGATTACACTAGAGAAAAGTACAATCTAGAAAAACTATGGGAAAAAGCCCCCCTCATAGAATTTAAAGATGCTTTGTAGTTAGGCAATGATGGAACCCTTATAAAGGCTGATTTTTTTCACGGCCATTTGGACGATCTTAGATTTGTTGGCTGTCCTATGCCACCTTCCCAAGTACCATTTTTCCAAGTACCATTCAGCCAAGTGCCAAATTTCCAAGTGCCATCATCCCAAGTACCATTCAGCCAAGTACCATTGTGCCAAGTCCCATTGAGCCAAATACCATCTTCCCAAGTGCCACCTTCCCAAGTCCCATTTTCCCAAGTCCCATTTTCCCAAATACTGGTTGAGAAAAAAGATTCCTTCCAAGTGCCATTTTTCCAGATCCCATTTTCCCAAGTACCACTTTCCCAAGTACCACTTTCCCATGTTCCATTTTTCCAAATACTGGTTGAGAAAAAAGATTCCTTCCAAGTGCCCTTTTTCCAGATCCCATCTACCCAAATACCATCTTTCCACACTCCTTTATGCCAGGTGACTTTTATTTCGTTATTAACGTTTTTTATTAATTCCACCATTTCATCTTCGACATCTGCGTCTGTTAGCCACTCGGGTACTGTAATACCTTCTGGACAATTGGCTACCAATTCAGCGACGGAACCTTTACAGACAGTAACTTCAATAAAGCTTTTTGGCCCTGCTTGAATTTCTGCTGGAATCTCTGCTTGAATTTCTGCTGGAGTCTCCGCTTGATTGTCTGTGTTCTTCTTAGAATCAGATTTGCAAGAAAGAAGTAAGACAAAAGAAAGTAAAATAAATATGTGCTTCATTTTTTTATTTCCCACTTAATTTAAGTGTACAATTATTCTTTATCAGTTTGAATTGCATTAGTTCTGGTGACTTGTCAATAGGCTAGGAAAAGCAAATAAAAAAAGGATGTATTATCCTACCCATAAATTCCGCTAATAGACTTCACATCAAGTATAGATTATTCCCTAGTTAGGAGTGGAAGCATTCGCTGGTTTTCCTGTGCCATTTTTCCAAATACCCTTTACCCAGTTACCGGTCAGCCAAGTGCCATTTTCCCAAGTGCCATTCCACCAAGTGCCAAATTTCCAAGTGCCACCTTCCCAAGTACCGCCATGCCAAGAACCATTTTTCCAAATACCCTTTACCCAGCTACCGTCCAGCCACATGCCATTTTCCCAAGTGCCACTCAGCCAAGTGCCATCTTCCCAGATCCCATCTACCCAAATACCCTTTTCCCAAGTGCCATCTCTCCAATCGCCCTTTTCCCATATTCCATTTTTCCAAATACTGGTTGAGAAAAAAGATTCCTTCCAAGTGCCCTTTTTCCAGATCCCATCTACCCAAATACCATCTTTCCACACTCCTTTATGCCAGGTGACTTTTATTTCGTTATTAACGTTTTTTATTAATTCCACCATTTCATCTTCGACATCTGCGTCTGTTAGCCACTCGGGTACTGTAATACCTTCTGGACAATTGGCTACCAATTCAGCGACGGAACCTTTACAGACAGTAACTTCAATAAAGCTTTTTGGCCCTGCTTGAATTTCTGCTGGAATCTCTGCTTGAATTTCTGCTTGAATCTCTGCTTGAATTTCTGCTGGAATCTCTGCTTGAATTTCTGCTTGAATTTCTGCTGGAGTCTCTGTTGCTTGAGTCTCCGCTTGATTGTCTGTGTTCTTCTTAGAATCAGATTTGCAAGAAAGAAGTAAGACAAAAGAAAGTAAAATAAATATGTGCTTCATTTTTTCATCTCCCACTTAATTTAAGTGTACAATTATTCTTTATCAGTTCTGGTGACTTGTCAATAGGCTAGGAAAAGCAAATAAAAAAAGGATGTATTATCCTCTACCCATAAATTCCGCTAATAGACTTCACATCAAGTATAGATTATTCCCTAGTTAGGAGTGAAAGCATTCGCTGGTTTTCCTAAGCCGCCCAGCCAAGTACCATTCAGCCAAGTACCATTCAGCCAAGTGCCTCTTTCCCAAGTGCCATTTTCCCAAGTGCCATTTTCCCAAGTACCATTTTCCCAAGTGCCATTTTCCCAAGTGCCATTTTCCCAAGTGCCTCTTTCCCAAGTGCCATTTTCCCAAGTGCCATTTTCCCAAATACTGGTTGAGAACCAAGATTCCTTCCAAGTGCCATTTTCCCAAGTGCCATTTTCCCAAGTGCCATTTTCCCAAGTGCCATTTTCCCAAGTACCATTTTCCCAAGTACTGGTTGAGAACCAAGATTCCTTCCAAGTGCCATTTTTCCAGATCCCATCTACCCAAGTACCATCTTTCCACACTCCTTCATGCCAGATGACTTTTATCTTGTTATTAACATTTTTTATTAATTCCACCAGTTCATATTCGACATCTGCGTTTGTTAGCCACTCGGGTACTGTAATACCTTCTGGACAATTGGCTGTCAATTCAGTGAGGGAACCGTTACAGCCAGAAACTTCAATAAAGCTTTCTGGCTTTGCTGGAATCTCTGCTTGAATTTCTGCTGGAGTTTCTGCTTGAGTTTCTGTGTTCTTCTTAGAATCAGATTTGCAAGAAAGAAGTAAGACAAAAGAAAGTAAAATAAATATGTGCTTCATTTTTTTATTTCCCACTTAATTTAAGTGTACAATTATTCTTTATCAGTTTGAATTGCATTAGTTCTGGTGACTTGTCAATAGGCTAGGAAAAGCAAATAAAAAAAGGATGTATTATCCTCTACCCATAAACTCCGCTAATAGACTTCACATCAAGTATAGATTATTCCCTAGTTAGGAGTGAAAGCATTTGCTGGTTTTCCTAAGCCGCCCAGCCAAGTACCACCCAGCCAAGTACCACCCAGCCAAGTACCACCCAGCCAAGTACCACCCAGCCAAGTACCACCCAGCCAAGTGCCATTTTCCCAAGTGCCACTCAGCCAAATACCATTTTCCCAAGTGCCTCTTTTCCAAGTCCCATCTACCCAAGTCCCATCTACCCAAGTCCCATCTACCCAAGTCCCATTTTCCCAAGTACCTCTTTTCCAAGTGCCATCTACCCAAGCACCTCTTTCCCAAATGCCATCTACCCAAGTCCCATTTTCCCAAGTCCCCTTTTCCCAAGTCCCATTCCACCAAGTGCCTAGTTTCCACTTGCCTTCTTTCCATCTACCATCCATCCAAAGTCCTCCGTACCAAGTGCCCTTTTCCCAAGTGCCACCTAGCCAAATACTTAGTTGGCCAGATTTCAAAAAATTAGCTAACCAGAGACCTTTCTTCCAAATGAATCCATTCCAAGTCCCTCCATACCAAACGCCGTTATGCCAGATGACTTTCTTCTCAGAAGTAATCGATAACACTTCATTTTTTATGGAACTTTCCGATAGCCAGTCCGGAGTGAGTTCTGGGCATTTTTTCTGCAATTGGCTTCTGGATCCTTTGCAAACAATGTCAAGCTGTTGCTTGTCTTCTGGGAGCTTTTCTTCCGCTTGTTTTTTTTTTGGTCCATAGCTTTCCTTTGATTCTCCGGTCTGTTTGCAGGCAATCAAGGGGATGAAAAAAAATAAAATGAGTAAATATTTTCGCATTAATCACTTGCAGGGGGGGTGGTTGCAAAGGGAGGCTTTCTCTTTCCTTTTAACCAAGTGCCACCTAGCCAATAGCCAAATTTCCAAGTACCATCATACCAAGTGCCATTGTTCCATGTACCAAAGTGCCACAAACAAGTCTCAGCGTCGCCTTTTGTACACCAATCTCCTCTCATCCAGTCACCCCATCTCCACTTTCCTTTCTGCCATTCTCCATCCAGCCAATCTCCATACAACCACAGGCCACTCATCCAAATGCATGTGTCATCAGTATCCAATGATCTAGTACACCAAGTACCATCTTCCCAAGTTCCGTTTTCCCAAATACCTTTCTCCCATACACTATCATCATAAAAGAGTGAGAGCGGAAAAAATCTTCGTTTCCATTCTCCATTTTTCCAAACATCTCCCTTCCAAGTCCCTCCATACCAAGTACCCTCGTGCCAGATAATTGAGTCTTCCTGTGTGATTTCCACAAGCTCCTCATCTATGGAAGCTTCGAGCAACCAATCAGGGATATGGTGCGGACAATTTCTTTTTAACTCTTCAATGGATCCTTTGCAAATGGAATCAGTTTCCAAGCTGTTACTTGTTTTTGTTTCTTCTGGGATTTGCGTAAGGGAGTTTGTTGATCCAGTTTCAGAAGTTGTTGGTGTGCTGGTGGAATGCATTCTTTCACTTTCTTCTTTGCCGAGACAATTCAAGAGCATTGATAAGAAAAATAAAAGAAAAAAATATTTTTTCAATGCTAATTTCCTAGGAGCAAAAGCATCATATTGTTTTTCCACGGAGGGGCAGTTTTTCTCTTTCTATCTGTTTGGTCAATATGTTAAGAGAATTTCTCTCATTAGGGTGAAAAATTTGCATGATAAAAACAAGAATTTTGAACAATGGCACAAATTTTGCTACTTTTGTTTCTCGTGCAGAATGTCTTCCAACAAAGTTTGAGTGATTTTTCGATCTGGATAAGAAGTTGTCCTCTTTGTGATTTCAGTGTTCCCCCGATTCACTGGCTTTGCTCTCATTGCTGGAAAAAGTTGCGTCATTTTTATTTGTCTCCCAGAGATATGGTGCGCATGCAAGATGGATTGCCTCACTTTCGCTTATTTGATTGGTATTCAGAAAATGATTCACTTATTCGAAAATTTTTAAATAGTTTGAAAAAAGGGACTCCTTCTTCTGTTTTCAAGGTGCTTAGCTCGGATTTTATGCATCACATTATTTCATTTTATCCAGTCAATTTGGATTCTGTCATTATTCCCGCTCCTCCCAAGTTACCTCATCTGCAAGATCATGCCTTTTGTTTTGCCCATTCGATTGCTCAATTGACGGGTCTGAAAATGTATACACCTCTTGATAGATCCATGGATTTCCCAAGTGAGCAGTGGCAAAGAAGAAAAAATAAAAGAGATAGAAGAAAGCTGAATTTCCATCTACAACCAGATTTTTATTTTCTCACTCAAAAAAGGATCATTTTTGTGGACGACGTTTTAACCACAGGAGCCACTGCTTTTGGAGTTTACCGTGCTTTGAAAAAACCCAAGCAGTTTCTTATTTTTAGCCTTGCTTGGCGACATACTTTTGAATTCAATGCTTTCATTGATATATAAGTGTCAAATGAAAGTCTTTTTATTCGTAGTTTGCCTCTTTCCCGCCCATGGATTTTCAAAGTCCAAAAAGGCTTCTTCCTCGCCACTATCTCAGTTTTTAAGAGTGATCGAGATTTATAAAAGCTCCTCTGGCGTGACAATGAATTTTGAAAAAATCACTCATTTGGAATTCTTAAATAAAACACGTAAATCCAGCGGGAAAATTTTTTTAGCAAAGGGTCTGCTTCGGCTTGACCTAAGAGATGATATGAAAACTTCTTTTATTTTTGATAAGAAAAGGATTTGGTATCTCAATGTGTTTAGAGGGAAAAAGAAAAAGGCGGTAGGTTTTGATCTAAAAAAGCAAGGAATGGGAACTTTTAACCTTTCCATTTTGTTCGACAAGAATCGTTTTCTTGAATTTTTTCGCTTACTTTCTTCCTATTTGAAGGGTCGAGCAAGGGTTTTGAAGTTTCAAGCCCTTCAATCCAAAGACGTGAAGTTTTTGTCTTTGAAAATGGAAGGCAGTGTGATTTTAACACTCTGGGTAGAGTGGAAAAATGGCAACAAAGAGGAATATCAATTTTCAGACATTCAGTTGAATCAGAAGATTCCCATAAAATATTTTCGAATAGATAACAGAAGTTGACCCTCATTCAGTAAGTGGATACATTGTGGAGTAAATAAATTGGCAACGGCAATGGATGTTTTCAACAAAATATACGATTATTTTTCACAAGATTTAGCGATTGATTTGGGTACGGCAAACACGCTGGTTTACGCAAAAGGGCAGGGGATCATTTTAAATGAGCCTTCCGTTGTGGCGGTCAAGAGGATGCTTAGTGGAGAAGAGGAGGTTCTGGCTGTTGGCCGCGAAGCCAAACACATGTTGGGTCGAACACCGGGAAGCATAAAAGCCATTCGGCCAATCAAGGATGGAGTGATTGCCAACTTTGAGATTACCCAAAAAATGTTGAAATACTTTATTACTCGTTCTTCCATTCCCTCCCGCCGTTTGATTCGCCCTCGAATCATTATCTGCGTCCCGTATGGGATCACCCAAGTGGAAAAAAAGGCGGTAAAAGAATCTGCTTTTTCTGCAGGAGCTAGGGAGGTTTACCTCATTGAGGAGCCGATGTCAGCGGCGATAGGAGCAGGACTTCCCATTACGGAAGCCAAGGGCAGTATGATCGTGGATATCGGAGGGGGTACAACAGGGATCGCTGTCATTTCTCTAAATGGCATTGTTCTTTGTGAGTCCATTAAAGTAGCGGGAGATAAATTTGATGAGGCGATTATCAACTTTGCTCGGCGACAAAAGAATTTGTTGATTGGTGAGAGAATGGCAGAAAATATAAAAATCAACATTGGAACGGCTTATGCCCATTCAGAAGAAAAATCTATGGAAATTAAAGGACGGGACTTGGTGGGAGGAGCTCCAAAGACAATTAAAATTACGAGCACTCAGATCAATAAGGCCTTGGCAGATAGTTTGGACGAAGTGGTCAATGCCATCAAAATTGCTTTGGAAAAAACGCCACCCGAATTGGCCGCTGATATTGTGGACAATGGGGTCATTCTTACGGGAGGAGGGGCTTTGTTGAGTCATTTTGATGTCTTACTCAGAGAGGAAACTGGGCTTCCCGTGGCTGTTGCAGAAAATCCGCTTTCTTGCGTGGTCCTAGGTTCCGGACAGGTTCTTGATCAGTTGAGCTTGCTAAAAGAACTTACCATCACATAATAACAGCTAGCACACTACATGGTCGTTAAGAAAATCATTTACTTTCTCTTCGCTTGTGATGAACAGCAAAGTCAGAAGTTTTTCTCTCGTATTCATGTTGTACCATCATCTGGCCAAGTTTTTTCTCCTCTATTTTTGGAAAAGTTATCTTCCGGTTTAAATCAAGTGAAAAAAAAACTTAAGCAAGAAAACCCATCCTCGCTTTCTCCTTGGCAACTTTTTTGCAAAAAAAATAACTATGAGGAGATTCTTGCTGTCGTTCTCTGTGGGATTGTAAAGCAACCAATAAAAGATGTGGCTTGGATGATAAGAAAAAAGCCAGAACTGATTTCTTATCGTTTCTCACATGGACTTTTGGCTTTGGCCGATGAGCTGTTAGAAAAAACGTCTTCAAACAGATGGGAGGAAAAAGATCGAGAGATGAAAGCCCAAGAGCATTGCAATTGGTTGGCAAGAAAAGATCTTCCTCTTTGTTTGCAAAAAATAAAGGAGAGAAAAAAAAAGAAATGGTGGTTTTATTTGTTTTTTGCCATTTTTGTCTTGCTGGGCGTGACGATCATGGTATTTTTTGTTTTTGCTCCCAAGGGTCCTATCATTTTGTATCCAGTTTTTTTAGAGGCAGTGAATGGGTTCAGCTTTGTTTGAAAAAATGAAATCACGCTTGGAACAAGCAATCGAAAAAACCTCTCATCCGAAAGCTGCCTTTGATGCAGACGGGACTCTTTGGCCCACAGATGTGGGGAGAGATTTTTTTCATTACCAGATAAAAAAAGCTTTATTGAGAAAAAAATACGCTTGCCCTCAAACTGAATTTGATCAAATCAAAGAAAAACAAGGCATGAGAGCTTCTCTCATTTGGCTAGCCAGCAGTTTGGCAGGTTTTCCCATCGTACAGGTAAGAAGCTGGGTTTTAGATTTTTTGGCTGATAATCCGCTGAAGCCTTTTTTGTTTCAAAGACAACTCATTGATTGGTTGCACGAAAAAAATGTTTCTGTTTTTGTCGTGAGTTCCTCTTTAAAATGGGTTTTGGATTCTGCCGTTCAAGTTTATGGTATTCCAAAAGAGAGGGTAATCGGAGTAGAAACGGTTATCAAAGATCAAATCATTACAGATCATCTTGTTTCACCCCCTCCCATTCAAGCAGAAAAAGTAAAAGCTCTTCAGTCTCAAGCGGAGGGTGGAGAGCTTATTTTTTCGGCTGGGAACACCTTGTCCGATCAAAAGCTTTTGGAAGAAAGCAAAGGAATCAGTTTTGTGGTGGCGACGGCAAAAAATGGACAAAGAAACTATGATTCAGAAAGAAATCTGTTACAACTTGCTAAGCAAAAATCTTGGTTCTATCAAGATGGCTCCTCTTATGTTTTTTGAGATCCCACTCGTTCTTCCAAAGCTTCCATCTCTTTGGGGATCTCTTCACTCAACACTTCACACCCATCTTTTGTAATCAAAACATCGTCTTCAATACGGACGGCAAAACCTCTTAGCTCCTCCTTCAAGGAAGAATCCTCTTTTGGCAGATAAAGCCCCGGTTCAACCGTTAAAACAAAGCCTTCTTCGATGGAGAAATTTCTTGTTTTTGAAGGAAGAGGGTCATGTACATCCAAACCCAATGAGTGGCCAAAATAATGAGGGAAATATTTTTTATATTCTTTTGTTTCAATGATCTGTTCTTGAGAGCCAGTTAAAAGGCCCTCTTCTCTCATCAGTTCCGACAGCCATTCTACGGTCTTTTTTTGGATTTCATCAAAAAGAACTCCGGGCTTTAAAAATTGAATGATTTGTTTTTGCACTTCCAAAATTTTTTCGTACATTCTTTTTTGTGTTTCTGAAAATTTTCCTTTCACAGGGAAAGTTCGAGTGATGTCAGAAGCGTAACCCTCGTACTCTGCTCCCGCATCAACTAATAAAAGTTCTCCATCTTGTAACACTTGGTTATTTTTCGTGTAATGGAGGGTGCAAGCATTGGGACCAGAAGCAAAAATTCCAGTATAAGCTTCTTCTTTTGCTCCTTTTTTCATGATGGCAGATAGGAAAATTCCATGAAGCTCTCTTTCATTGACCAAAGGGGCACATCTTTTCATTACTTCATCATGTCCAAAGGCAGAAGCTGAAATACTCTTTCTCATCCGCTCTATTTCTTCAGCACTTTTTTTCATTCTCAGCGAAGCAATCAAATGAGTGGAGTTGTGGACTGAAACACTCATTCGGTTTTTCTTTTCTAAGTTTGTGAGAATGTTTTTGATTTGTTGGTCCCAATGAACATTCAATCCAAAAGAATAAAAAAGAGAATCTATATTTTTCAATAGCTTTAAAGACAGCACTGAAAATTGGTTCGAGGGATAACATTCATCGACTTGAAATTTTTCTCCTGCTAGTTCTGGACCGTGAACCCATCCCGTCCAGAGTTCTTTTTCTTTATTTTTTTCTTCAACAAATAGAATAGATTTTGGTTTTTGCGATGAAAAAAGAATTACCAAACAAGATTTCGGCTCTTCAAATCCGCTCAGGTAAAGAAGATCAGAGTTTTGTCGGAAGGGGATCTCTTTGCCTCCTGGCATTTTGATGAGGGGAGCCGAAGGAACCACCAAGGCTGAAAGCTTGTTGGAAGAAGAGTCTAAAAATTTGGATAACTCTTTTCTTCTACTTTGGTATACTTTTGCCGAAAAAATCATGACCCGCTCATTGTATTTTTTTGTAGGCGATCGGTTTTATTGCTTTACGATCTGCTTACTTTATTTTTCCATGGAATGAGCCTTTTTCTCACTCACGATTTTGAGTTTTTCTTTCAAGATACGAAACCGTCTATTTAAGGATAAAGGTAAAGGAGTTTTGATTATAGCATCTATCTTAGAAAAATCATAAATAGAAAAAGAAAAAGCTTTGGGTTCAAAAACAAACACAAAATCTTCGGTCTTTATGTCATTTATGAAGCGAACCCATTCCGACCACCAAAACTTCGCACTTTCTTTTTCCTCTTCCCTGAAGAGTCCCAACTGTATGGGTGATTTGATCCACACCACTAGGTCTATTTTTCTTTTTTTCATTTCGTATAAAACTTGTTTTACAGACAAAAAACTTCCTTGGTATTGAGTGGATTTTTCAAACTGAAAAGAAAGAGGAGGAACTAGTTGCAAGCAAGACAAAACCGCTCTAACCGGCCGAACTCCAGAGAGCAAGACCAATTTCTCTTTTCGATTGATGGCGGGGCAAAAAAAGGGAACTTTTAAAGGTGTTAAAAAAGCTTGCTCAATGCTTTTTTTCAATTGCCTCGTTTGTTTTTTTCGACTGATAAAAGCTCTTTCTTGAAATAATTTTTTTTCTTGTAACTTAAATAAATTCCACTTGGCTTGATTCATATTTTGATTTTTTGCATAAAAAGCCCCCAGCCAAGCCCCCCAGCCAGAACCCGCAATCACATCAAATTGAAGGTTTTGTTGTTGAAAAAATTCCAAAATAGGAATTGCAGCAAAAGTATTTGCCCCAGCGTCTGAGATAAAAAGACCCACCAAGGGTTTTGATTTTTCTGTTGCCGTTTCAGTTGTAACAGAGAGGTCTTTCGTCTTTAGCCTTTGGAGGAACTGACAAGCCGTTAAAGCAAAAAGGAGGCAAAGAAGAAAACTTTTTTTAAAAAAGCTATCTCGCATTTTTTCTCACTTCGCTTCTTTCATAATTGAAAGCGATTAATTTTTTCAACAACAAAGGAGGGGAGGGTTTTTGAAAATGGAGAAATTGGAGAGCTTCTTGGCTGATCTGATTCAACTGGTCTATGGCTTTTTGTTTTCCCATGTAAGTGATGGAGTTGGAAGTTTTTTTTTCTTTGCTATCTTGCAAGTCATCGCAAATTTGAAAAGCTTGGCCGATCAAATGAGAAGCTTTTTCAACCCTCTTTAATACTCTTGTTTTTTTCTTTACCAAAGCCAAAACCCCTTTCATGCTAGCAGAGATGAGAGAACTGGTTTTCATCGAGTGCATGTTTTTATAATATAGCATATTTTGTTTCTTGGGAGGTTTTAGGTCCAATGCCTGTCCTCCCATCAATCCATGAAACCCAGAAGCCGAATAAAGAAGAAAGTTCCAATCACTTCGATTCGATGGAATCAGACGAAAAGCTTCTATAAATAGACAATCTCCCGCCAAAAGAGCTATATCCTCTCCAAATTTACGGTGATTCGTAACTTTGCCTCTTCTTTTTTGGCTGTTATCCATGGCAGGCAAATCATCATGGATAAATGAAGCTGTGTGCATCATCTCTATGGACGAAACCCAAGGCAAAATGCTTGAAGTTTTCAGCCGAAAAATTTGTGCTACGCCAAAAGCCAGCAGTGGTCGAAAACGTTTTCCTCCAGAAAATAAGGAATAATTGATCGCATCCAACAAAATCTTTTGCCCTCTAAAACGAGAGTCGGGCCTTAGATTTTTTTGAACGTGTCTTTTTAAAAACTGCTCAAAGTCAGCCAGAAATTTTTGGGCTTTCTCATCTTGGAACAAACTACTTTTCACCTTCGAAATCTTTCATTTGTGCTTCTCCATCTGGCCCGAATCCAGTGAGTTGTTTGGCTTTTTGTTCTGCTTGATCCAGTTCTTTGTGACAATCCTTTGAAAGCTTCAAGCCTCTTTCAAAGGATTTTAAAGAATCTTCCAGAGAAAGATCCCCGCTCGCTAGTTTTTCCACTAATTTTTCAAGTTCTTTTAGTTTTTGTTCAAAGTCCATTAGGGATTTCCTTTTTGTCTTGGTAGGTTTTTAAAATTTTAGCCAAAGCAAAGCCTTTAAAAAATCGTACGTTCACTTCCTCTCCTGTTTTTATTTCTTGCACTCCTTTAATGACTTTATTTTTTTTGCTAACAAGGCAGTACCCTCTGCTTAAAACTTTCAACGGACTTAGGTGATTCAAAGCTGAAACAACTTGACTGAGATTTTGCTTTTTATTTTTATTTTGTATCAAAAGATTTTGTTTGAGGCGGAGACTAAGGTCATCCAGATATTGTTGTAAATCTTGTATTTTTCTTGCAGGATTGATCAAAACTGAGTGGAAATTTTTTAACTTTGACCGCAAATTTTGCAGTTCTCTTTTAAAATTTTTGTAAAGATTTTTTGTCAATAAGTCCTTTCGATCCATTAGTTCTTCAGCATTTTTCATTACTAGTTCAGCAGCCGCAGAAGGCGTGGGAGCTCTTAGGTCGGCTACAAAATCACAAATGCTAAAATCAATCTCATGCCCCACTGCGGAGATTACTGGCAGGGGAAAGTCAAACAAAGCCTCTGCCAATCTTTCATCATTGAAAGCTTGCAAATCTTCGGCACTTCCTCCTCCTCTAGTCACAATCAATACATCTATTTGTGGAAGTTTTTTGGCCATAGCTAGGGCTTCGATTAAACTTTCAGGGGCTTTTTCTCCTTGTACCAAAGCAGGAATCAAAATGGCATTCACTCCTTTGTAGCGTCTTTTTAAAATATTAAAAATATCCCGAATCGCCGCTCCAGAGGGAGAGCTAATGATGGCAATATTTTTGGGCAAAAAGGGGAGAGGTTTTTTCCTCTCGAACAGGCCTTTTTTTTTCAATTTGATTTTGAGTTTTTCGAGTTCTTCTTGAGCCGCTCCTTTTCCAAGCTTTTGTATGTGGTGACAGATAATTTGGTATTCCCCTCTGGGTTTATAAACGCTCAAATTTCCTTTCAGCTTTACCTCTAGGCCTCCCTCCGGCTTCCAAGTGACTTGTTGATTCATGGATCGAAACATGACAATTTTGATCTGAGAGGTGGAATCTTTGAGGGTAAAATACCAGTGGCCTGATCTATGAGCCGTAAAATTGGATATTTCTCCCTGTATCCAGATTGTTGGAAAAAAATCTTCCAAACAATTTTGTATCATTTTTGTTAGCTGAGAAACCGAATAGCAATCCGTTTTATCCGCTTTTTCCTCATCAAAGGCTTCGTAATTTGTCACATTTTTCTCGTTTTGTCCCATTACCTAAAAAACTACTGGTAGGTCTTCAATAAAGTCAATGAGACAATTGTTTTTTTATGTGATATTATGGTGAGGAAAAGGGGCAAGTAACAAAAGGTGAATCCTACAAGTAGTAGAAAGGAAGCTGTCTCTGGCAACGGTGAGCAGGCTTGAGAGTTTTTCTCCTAAGAAGCCTAAAGTTGCTATCATGGCTATCCACCCTTAGCAAAAACGGATTCAGGCCCAAGTTATTGCTCCTTTTTTGTTTTTTAAAAGAGGTGAGTTCTGTGGCCTTTGGCTGTTTGTTTGCACTTGGCCCTGTATTTAAATCTTTTGGTACAGCCTTTTACTGGGTGCTGTCGTCGTCGTAGAAGTCTGAAAACTCATCTTCGTTTTCGGTAATATCAGCCATCTTTTCAGCAAACAAACTTAAAAAATGTTTCGCTTCCCTGCAGTCATTTTTTAAAGACTGAATAACTACATTATCAGAAACGTTTTGCACTCTATCCCTAAGAAATGAAGATTGTTTCTTTCTTTTTTTTTCTATTTTGGCCTGAATGCTTTTCCCAGTCTCTTGAAATCGAGAGACCAAAGACTCATACGATTGGTTGAAATTTCCCAGACTTTCTTTCAATTTTCTGCTCAATTCCGTTAAGGCTTTTACTTTTTCCGATGTCATTAACTGCTTTATTTTTTCTTCTGCAATAACAATTTTCTCCTTTAGCCTCTTCTTTTGTCTTTCCAACTTTTCCTTCAACATTTTTGTAGTTTTCTCTATCATCTCCTTATGTGACAAGGCCACAGAGTTTCCTATACATTGTGCGATTTGTTGATTAAATATTCGTTTAAATTTATCTGTTACATTTCTTTTTCCGGCTATCATCAAGGCTCCAAAATTACGTTGTTTTGCTCTTCCTGTTTTGACTTTTCTCTTGTATTGTTGTCTTTTTTCCCTTGCGAACTTAAGAGCTTGCGTGTAACAGGTATCAAAAAATTCTCTTTGCTTCTTAAAGCCTTCGAAATGGACAGTAATCATTTGCTCTTCTATTTCGTGCAATTTATCAGAGAACTTGCTAACTTGATCTTTTATTTCGTCTATTTGTTCATCAATTTCTTTGCTTTTTTCATCTGATTCTTTTCGAAAATCTGCAATTTTCTCATCATAATCCTTTTTCAGATCTTCCCTTTTTTCCAACATTTCATTTTTCTGTTCGGTTAGTTTTTGTTCCAATTCGGAAATTTCTTCTTCTACGTCGTAAAATTTTTCTTTCTGTTGTTTTTTCTTATCCTTGTCTTCTTTCAAACTATCCTGAATCTCTCTAGAAGCATCCATACAGATCTGCTGTCTATCTGTTCTCCTGTCTAGGAGTTCTTGTTGTATGCCTTTTTTATCTTGTCTTTCTCGTTCCGATGCATCTTTTACGTCTTCCCATTTTCTTTGCTCTTCCTCTGACTTTTGCAATATCTCAAGACACTTTGCGGGGTTCTTTTTACAGGCTTGGTCCGTGAGGGCTTTTTCTATTTCTGTTTTTGCCCCGCTGGTGAGAGCAAAAAAAAGACCTAGAAAAAAAAGATAGCGGAACATAAAACCTCCTCTTAAAAAATCTGTGAGAACGACAAACCTAAGGATGACAAACTGGATGTAAATCTTCAAACTGAAGACGTCGAAACATAAGGATCGGCATTTTTGCTTTTATACTTTAGTGTGAAAATGGAAAAAGCTTTTGACCTTGCCCTTTTTTTAATGAAACAATAGGAGTCTTTTGAAAATCCTTGATTTTTAATAAAGAAATCCCTTAAATCGTCTAAATTTTGAGGAGTTCTTAAGTGCTACGTAACAAAAAATTTCTCATTTTTTTCCTATTCATATCGATCTTGGGCCTCTTCTTTGTTTTCTCTCTCTACATTTTTTTTTTAATTCGTTCTCTTCCAAAAATTACAAAGCTTACGGATTATAAGCCCTCTTTGGTATCTTTTGTCTTCGATCGCAATGGGGAAAAGGTGGGAGAATTTTTTAAAGAGCGTCGCATTTTGATTCCGTACCAAAAGTTTCCCAAGTTTTTGATTGAAGCCTTTGTCTCTGCGGAGGACGCTAGGTTTTTTGAACACAAGGGAGTCAACTATAAGGCGGTCTTTCGAGCTTTTTTGGCAAATCTTAGAGCTGGGAAAAAAGTCCAAGGAGGAAGCACCATCACCCAGCAAGTTGCTCGATCTTTGCTTCTGTCCTCTGAGAAGACATACACTCGCAAACTCAAGGAAGCTATTTTAGCTTTTCGCATGGAAAACCAATTGAGCAAAGAAGATATCTTGTATCTATATTTAAACCAGATCTATTTTGGCCATGGAGCTTATGGAGTGGGCATGGCATCCGAGATTTACTTCAGAAAAAAACCAGAAGACCTGACTTTGGCCGAAATCTCTACCTTGGCTGGCTTGCCTCCCGCTCCCTCCAGTTTTTCCCCCATTTATAATCCGAAAAAAGCAAAAGAACGCCAGCTTTATGTTTTGCAAAGAATGGTTGAAGAATCCTACATTGATTCAGAGAAAAAAGAAGAAGTCGCCAAGTTCCAGCTAAAAATTTATCTAAGAAAACAATACCAAAAAAAAGCTCCTTATTATTTGGAGACCATTCGTCAAGTTCTCGTTGAGCAGATTGGGGAGAAAAAGGTTCTAACTGGGGGATTGAAAATTCAAACCAGCATGGATATTCAAAGCCAAATTTTTGCTCGTGAAAATCTTCAAAAAGGTTTGAGAGATTTGGATAAAAGGCAGGGGTTTCGAGGGCCCTTATCAAATTTGCAGTCAGAAGAAGTGATTGAAAAATTTTTGGAAGAAGAAGAAAAACTTTTCATCAATCAGAAAACAACTTTTCGGCTCTTGCCACCAGTTCAATTTTTAGCAAATGGCTTTTATGAAATCATGGATGTTTTTGAACCAATCCCTCAGCTAAAAAAAGGAGAACGGCTAAAGGGGGTGGTCCTATCCGTGGACGATGAAAAAAAAGAAGTGCAAGTGCAATTGCCTTTCGATAAAACTGGGGTCATTCCGATCAAAAATATGGAGTGGGCCAGAAAGCCAGATCCAAAGATCAGTTTCAAATACACATCGCTTCGCAAACCCTCATTGGTTCTAAAAAAAGGGGATATAATCTGGGTAGAGATTCAGGAGATGAATCCTTCTCCTGAAAAAGAAATCACTCTCATTACTCTTTCCTTGGAGCAAGAACCTTTGGTAGAGGGTGCGGTGATCGTTTTGGATCAAAAGACAGGAGATATCTTGGCACTGGTGGGAGGATATAGCTTTGATCGTTCTCAATTTAACCGAGTCTATCAAGCGGCTAGGCAAACCGGATCTGTTTTTAAGCCCATCGTTTATGTCGCCGCTTTGGATAAGGGCTTTACGCCAGCAAGTATTATCATCGATGCTCCCATCGTTTATGACGAACAAAAAAAATTGGACCCGATGCAGGAAAGTAAAAAAAACCAAATGCTAGAAAAAGAAAATCAAAAAACAAAAGAAATAACAGAGCAAAAGCAATGGAAGCCTGGCAATTATTCTCAACGCTTTTCGGGAGACATTTTGTTTCGAAACGCATTCATTCGGTCTATGAATGTTCCCACCGTGAAAATCATTGAAAACATCGGTGTGGAATGGGTGATTGATTACTCTAGAAGGTTGGGAATTTTTAGTCCCTTGAATCCAGATTACACATTGGCCTTGGGTTCTAGCAGTGTCACCCTCTACGAAATGACAAAAGTGTTTTCAGTCTTTGGTCGCTTGGGTTTGGATATTCATCCTCTTATTGTTCATGAAGTGGTGGCTCTAAACCAAGAAACTTTGTTGAAAAAATTGAGTTTAGATCTTCGTTTTGAAAAAGAAATGCTTGTGTGGAAATCTTTTGATGAAGAGCGAAGAAAAAAATTTTTCGACGCAAAAGCGAAGACAGAAACAGAAAAAATCAAAAAACCCAGTGCCAAAAAAGAACCTTCTTTTTTCTTTCAAAATCCCAATCAATTGATCTCAAAACAAACAGCTTTTTTGATGACTTCTCTATTGAGTGCAGCCATTGCAGAGCCGGAAGGAACGGGATCTGGAGCCAAAATGAAACAACAACCAGTGGCGGGGAAGACAGGAACCACCAATGGTTATTATGATGCTTGGTTTATTGGATACACTCCAGAGATTGTGGCAGGGGTGTGGGTGGGCTTTGACAATGAACAAAGTCTTGGCAAAGGAGAAACCGGAGCCAGAGCCGCTCTTCCTATATGGAGAGAATTGATGAAACAAATGCTAGAAGAAAAAGAGATTCAAGATTTTGATGTGCCAGAGGGAATTCTTTTCACCAACATTGACAATGAAACCGGTCAGCTTGTTTCTTTACAATCCAATAAAATTGTCAGGCAGGCATTTATCGAGGGAAGCCAACCACAGCTAAACAGCCAAGACGAAACAGAAGAAGAGCAGGAATTTTTAAGAGAGGATCTTTCTCAGTGAAGCAAATTGAAATCAAGGGAGCCAAACAAAACAATTTACAAATCAATCATCTGAAAATTCCTCTTGGCTCTTTTACCGTCCTTTGTGGCCCCAGTGGATCTGGAAAAAGTTCTTTGGCTTTTGAGACTTTGTTTGCAGGAGGGCAAAGATACTACACACAAACTCTCTCTAATTACGCTAGACAATATATTCAAGAGCTTCCCAAACCGTTGGTTGATCAAATGGAAAACATTCCTCCTACCTTGGCTTTGGAACAAAAAAATTCCATTCGTTCTTCAAGACCCACCGTCGCCACTTTAACAGACTTGGCAGAATGTTTTCGTGTCTTGTTCTCTTCTGCCGGAGTTCCTTTTTGCCCAAAGGATCAGCTTCCCCTTCAAGCTTATTCTCCCAAACAAGGTGCTCAAAAAATATTGGAAAATTTTAAAGGACAAAAAGGAATGTTGCTTGTGCCTTTGGAGGAACAGGCGATAAGTGAAAAAAAAACTTCATTAAAAACAACTCTTTTGCAAGATGGATTCAGTCGAATTTGTTGGTGGGACAAGAGAACAAAAACAAATTTTCCGGTCATTCGAGAATTGCGTTTGCTAGCATCTTTGCCAAAAAAAAACTTCTACCTTGTCTTGGATCGCTTGCTTTTTAAAGAAGAGGCGAGACTCATTGATTCCTTGCGACTGGCCAATCAAATTTACCTAAAATACAACAATCAAAAATTCACAGGATATGTGAAAGTGGTCAGCCTCAACGGCGGGATTTTGCATTTGGGCGAACAAAAGCTTTGTCCGCTTTGTGGCTACACATTTCCCTTTCCCCTCCAGCCTTCCTTATTTAATTTCAATTCTTCTCTGGGAGCTTGTCCCGATTGCAAGGGTTTTGGCAGTTGCTTAGCCATAGACGAAAAAAAAGTTGTTTTGTATCCCAAAAAATCCCTCGCACAGGGAGCAATTCATCCCTTTACCACGCCCAGCACTTCAATGGAACGCAGACAATTGAAGCAATTTTGCAAAGTTAAAAAAATTGACCTTCATCGTCCTTGGGAAAAGCTTTCCTCTACGCACAAGAAAATGATTTGGGAAGGCTCTGGATCCTTTTGGGGAGTGAAGGGGTTTTTTGATTATTTGGAGACAAAAAAATACAAATTTCATATTCGAATTTTGCTCTCTCGTTACAAAAATTCTTTTCTTTGCTTAAACTGCGAAGGGACTCGTTTTCAAAAGGCAGTCTCTTATGTGTTTTTTCATGGGAAAAATCTTCCGGATCTTTTTTCTATGGACGTAAGTTCTTTGATCGAGTTTTTTCAGCAAAAAAAACTGGAACAGAATAAAAAACTGGCTTCTGTTATAGAAAAAATCATGTTGCTTCTGAGACGATTACGCCATATTGGCCTGGATTATCTGGGTCTGGATCGTCTCGTTAAAACTCTTTCGAGCGGAGAATTTCAGAGATTGAATTTGGTTCATCAACTGGGATTGGGACTTTCCCAAGTGCTTTATGTTCTGGACGAACCCACCGTGGGGCTTCATCCCAAGGACACTGTCCAGTTGATCGAATTGTTAAAAGGGATCAATCGCCTAGGAAATACGCTCATTGTGGTGGAGCATGATCCTGAGGTGATCAAGGCAGCTTCTTTTATTGTGGAACTGGGCCCTCAATCGGGGGTTTACGGAGGAAAAATTGTCTTTGCTGGTTCGAAGGATCATTTTCTAAAAGCCTCTTCCTCCCAGACAAGTGCTTATCTGACAGACAAAAAAATAAACAAGAGGCTTTTTCCGGCCAAGGAGATCAAGCAAAAAAGCCACAGGTATGTTTTGGAAATATCAGGATGCAAAGGATACAATTTAAAAAATGTTCATCTGCGAGTACCCCTCAATCGCTTGGTAACTGTTACGGGAGTGAGCGGGTCTGGAAAATCCACTCTTGTTACCCGTACCCTTTACCCGGCCCTCGCCAGAGCTTTTGGAAAAAAAGTTATCAGTGGCTTGCCTTTTTCTGAAATAAAGGGAATCGAACATCTAAAGAAAGTCATTTTTGTGGATCCCTCTCCGGTGGAAAGAATCAAGAGAAGCATGCCGGTCACCTATTTAAAGTTTTACGATTCCATTCGGCAGTTGTTGTCTGAGGAGAGTGAGAGAAAAAAACTCCATACTGTCATCCGCCCCGGTTCCTTTAGTTTACATGTGGAAGGAGGACGTTGTTTTCATTGTCGAGGGCTTGGTTACCAAGAAATTGAGATGGTCTTTATGGACCCAGTAAAAATTCCTTGTGAAGAATGCGGAGGGAAGAGGTTTAAGAAAGAAATTTTGGACCTGAAGTGGCGAGGAAAAAATATTGATCAGATTCTGAACTTGACGGTCGAAAAAGCACTGGAATTTTTTGTTTCCTTTCCCTCTATTTATCAACCTCTTTTTTTGCTAAAGAAAGTGGGTCTTGAGTATTTGGTCTTGGGACAAAGTCTTTCTACCTTGTCGGGAGGAGAATCTCAGAGACTCAAACTGGCTCGCGAATTTCTTGATCATCACTCGCAAGCCATCTTGTATATTTTGGATGAACCCACACTGGGTCTTCATTTCCGTGAAGTGAGGTTGTTGCTAAAACTTCTCAGAGATTTGGTAGAAAAAGGAAACAGTGTTTTGCTCATTGAACACAATCTGGAAGTGATCCGCCACTCTGATTATCTGATTGATATAGGACCCCTAGCCGGTTCAAAGGGAGGGGAGATACTGATCCAAGGTTCCCCGACGGATTTGGCAAACTCTTCTCTTGGCTTCACGGGAAGTTTTCTTAAGAAATTTTTGAAGGAAAAGGAGCTAAAATTCTCTTAAATATTTGAAATGTAAGATTTTTTTTGTCTTCCCTTCTCTTCTCTTTTCTTCTCTTTATCTAAAAAGCTTGAATTTTTTTTCTTGCAAGGCTTGACAAGAGGCTCCTCAATTTCATATTCATTTTGACCAGTCGTGACAAATTAACTTTTGTCCGGCTTATGTCTGATATAAAAGATTTTTTCTAAAAATAAGGAGTAATGATTATGAATACCAACATTCGACCGCTTCACGATCGAATTATCGTAAAACGCCTTCCCGAACCGGGAAAAACCTCAGGGGGTATTATTATTCCAGATACAGCTAAAGAAAAACCCCAAAGGGGCAAGGTTATTTCCACGGGGCAGGGTCGCACCGCAGATGACGGCAAAGTTTTGCCTTTGGAAGTCAAACCCGGTGATGAAGTTTTGTTCGGAAAGTACTCCGGCACAGAATTCAAAATGGGAAATGAAGAACTTTTGATGATGAGAGAAGAAGATATTTACGGGGTGGTTAATTAATTAAACTGATAACACATGGGTGTTTTACCAATATTACTGGAGGGATAAAATAATGAGTAAAGAATTACGTTTTAGTGGCCAAGCTAGAGAGGCCATTGCCAGAGGGGTCAACATTTTGGCTGATGCGGTAAGGGTGACCTTGGGACCAAAGGGTCGCAATGTAGCGATCGAAAAATCCTTCGGGGTTCCAGTCATTACAAAAGATGGTGTAACCGTTGCCAAAGAAGTGGAATTAAAAAATAAGTTTGAAAACATGGGAGCTCAGATGGTCAAAGAAGTGGCCAGCAAAACCAACGATGAAGCCGGAGACGGAACAACGAGTGCCACCATTTTAGCTCAATCCATTTATTGTGAGGGGTTAAAGTACATCACTGCTCATCACAATCCCACTCAGATTAAAAAGGGGATTGATAAAGCGGTGGAAGCGATCATCAAAAAACTCGATACTTTTGCTAGTCCAGTGAGAGGAAAAACAGAGATCGCTCAAGTTGGAACCATCTCCGCCAATAACGATAAAGAAATTGGAGACATCATCGCACGGGCTATGGAAAAGGTGGGCAAAGAAGGAGTCATCACGGTAGAAGAAAGCAAAACATCTTTGACAGAATTGGATGTTGTGGAAGGGATGCAATTTGATCGTGGCTATCTCTCTCCCTACTTTGTGACCAATGCGGAAAGAATGGAAGTGGTTTTGGAAGACTGTTTTGTGCTTGTTTATGACAAAAAAATTAGCTCTATGAAAAACGTGTTAAAAGCTCTAGAGGGCGTAGCCCAAGCAAGCAAACCCCTGCTCATTATCGCTGAAGACATAGAAGGCGAAGCCTTGGCAACTTTAGTTGTGAATAAGCTAAGGGGGACTTTGCAAATCGCAGCGGTTAAAGCTCCAGGTTTTGGAGATCGTAGAAAAGCGATGCTAGAGGATATTGCCACTCTAACCGGTACACGAGTGGTCAGTGAGGATGCTGGGGATAAGTTGGAAAATATAACGGTTCAAAACTTAGGGAAAGCAAAAAGAATTGTGATAGATAAAGACAACACGATCGTCATTGATGGGGCTGGTAAAAAGCAAGAGATTTCCGACCGAGTGACCCAAATCAAAGCCCAGATTGAGGAAAGTACAAGCGATTACGACAAAGAAAAATTACAGGAAAGATTGGCAAAATTGGCTGGAGGAGTGGCTGTGATTCATGTAGGAGCTCCCTCTGAAATGGAAATGAAGGAGAAGAAAGCTCGGGTGGAAGATGCTTTGAATTCCACTAGGGCCGCTGTAGAAGAAGGCATTGTCCCCGGTGGCGGGGTGGCTCTTTTGAAAGCAGCCAGCAGTTTGGACGATCTGAATGTAAATGAGGAGGAACAATTCGGAGTCAATATTGTGAAGAAGGCCTGTGAAGCTCCTATCCGCCAGATAGCTAGCAACGCAGGAATGGATGGAGCGGTTGTTTTATACAAAGTCCTTGATGCACATAAAGGCAAATCAACTGCTTTGGGTTTCAACGCTTGGACCGGACAATACGAGGATTTGCAAAAAGCCGGTGTCATTGATCCCAAAAAAGTGGTGCGCTGTGCTTTGGAATACGCCGCTTCGGTAGCTGCTTTGATGCTCACTACGGAGACAATGATTGCTGAAGAAGCCAAAAATGATGACACACCAGCTGGACCGTCTTCTGCCGGAATGGGTGGAATGGGTGGCGGTGGCATGCCGATGATGTAAAAAAAGATTTTGGTCCTACAGAATATTAAGATATTATTCCAAAAAAGCCCGGGATCTTGCGTTTCGGGTTTTTTTTTGACAGTTTTTTTGCCGATTAGCCTTTTGACCTATGGGGAACAGAGCCGGGGTTGTGAAACAAAAAAAGGATTGATTCTATGTTGATGCTTTGGACAATAAAGTTATTGCTGAGATTTTTTTATTTCTCAATCAAGGTAACTGTTTCTTGCATAGTTGTTTTGGTTTTACAAACCCCTGTTGGCACAAAAACTGTTGAACAATGGATAGAGGGAAAATTGAAACACTCTCCCGTCAGTCGTATCGTACAAAGCGTGCCTCTTTCTTTTGCTAAGATGATTCAAGAAAAATTTCCCGGTTTGCAAAACAATAACTTTGAATCGGAATAGTTAGAAAAAGCATAGGGAAAATACATTTCTCAAAGTCGAAAAAACAACTGAAATTATAGGCTTCTTATCAGACTTTGGTAGAGCTATTCACTCGTGATCGGCAATCATTCGTATAAGTTGCCACAAAAAAGGTTCACGGATAATATCAAGCCATCAGTCTCTAAAACCTTGCAAAAAAGGTTCACGGATAACATCAAGCCATCAGTCTCTAAAGGCTCACCCACAATATTCCGTAAAACAGAGTATGAGGTCTTTTAGAAAATACAAGCTGGTTGGCATCTTATTTGTTCTCACTATTTGTTTTGCAGACTGCAGTCGGATGGAGTTTCGTACAAATTCTATCTCTGATCACTCTTTTAACAGTAAACAGCCAGATATTTCCAACTTGCCAAGTTCTTGCCCTGATGGCGATCCAAAATGTTTGGCCAACAAGCGAGCTTCTTTTTATTCTAGGAAAGAAGGAGAGAAAATTCGTGTCTTTGAAAACCTATTTGCTTCTAACAGCAATAAAGAAGTGGAAATTGTCCTTATCCTAGATGCTTCTCAGTCCATGTATGAAAATCTAGAGGAAGTGGGAGAGAACATGAGACCCCTTCTTTCTCATATTTCCAATAGGCAATGGAGAATGGTTCTCACAACTGCGGACCATGGAGATCATTTTTCCAACAATCGAGCACAACAAACTTGGAGTTCTTTCCTATCTAATGATCCTCGATTTGGCAAACTGATGAGATGGGAACAAAATGGTCGCCTGCTTAACAAACAAATTTTGACAAAGCAAATACCTCATTATGAGAAAATTTTCAGGGACACTCTCACTCGTGAAAATTCTGATTGTGATATGCCTCCTTACTGCCAAGGAAGAAATGAGCAACCTCTAAGAGTTCTCAAATCTCTCATTGAACGAGCTAAAAATCCCAGTTCTGTTCACAGTAGATTTTTCAAACCGCAAACCGACACGATTGCCATTATTATTACAGATGAAGATGAAAGAGGACAGGATCCAACACGGGCCACGACTGCGGAAGATGTTATTAAGACATACGAAAAAGTTTTTGCTGGGCAAAAAAAACAGCTTTTTGGCTTTAGCATCAGCATCCAAGATAATGCCTGTTACCAAGAGGAAAAAAGAAACAGCACGGCCAGTATGGGAGTTGTGGTCGGGCGATTGGCGGATTTGACTCTAGGGGAAAATTTTTCTCTTTGTGCGAAAGATTACAGCCAATCTTTAGCTCGAATTTCAGAAAAGACCAACCGCCTAATTGAGAATTCTTTTCTCCTTAGAGAAATATTTTTGATTCCTGAATCCGTCGAAGTTTCCTTTTCTCCCCAACAACCAAATGTGACTTGGCAACTCGTTGGGAGAAAAATTGTTTTTTCTGACAATCTAAAACCCGAATCGGAAATTCATGTCAGCTATTACTATGAGTGAGATGTGATGGATTGAGGACTATTTGTAGAAAGAACTTTTCATGATAAAAATAAAAAATATTTTTTTTCTTATATGGATGTTTCCCCTTTTGTTTTCTTGCGGAGGAGATACGTACTTTTCAGCTGATGATGAGACTATTAAAAAAATTGATAAACAGCCCAAAGTAGATGGCGATGTTTTTTGTGTCAAAAAAAAGGAGGGAGATGAATCAATCTGCGTGGAGTACAGGCAGAAAATTTTCCAAGTCACACAGAGCTTAGACTTCTTATTTGTTTTGGATGTTTCTCGGTCTATGGAAGAAAATCTTCACCGTTTGGGAAGGGCTTTTCGGTCGATGGTTTCTCAGTTGGAATTCATCAATTGGAGAATGATTTTCACGACCGCCGATCACGGAGATCACAGGGTGGACAGAAATCTTGCCACAAAAGAGAGGCATTTTCGGCAAGCCAATTGGGAGGATTATGAGGGAGAGGAACCTCATTTTGGCAAATTTATGGATCTAGAGTTGAGCGGGAAAAGACTTTCTAAAAAATGGTTGAGCAGGGATTTACCAGAGTACGAAGCTATTTTCTTGGACACTCTCACTCGCAATGAAAAAGAGTCTTGCGACTTGGCTCCTTATTGCCAAGGAGACATGGAGCAACCTCTTCGAAGCCTCAAAGCCAGTCTAGAGAGATTGTACAAAAATGCAAAAGAACAAAAGGGTCCAGTTTTAAGAAAAGGCGCTGGTTTTGTTGCATTCATTGTTACCGATGAAGACGAAAGAGTCGAAGACCCGGATTCGGCGACTTCGGCAAAAGAAGTGTATAATCAATTCAAACAGCTTTTCCCAAATAAAGAATTTTATTCTGTTGCCTTGTTGATTAAGGATGATGATTGTTTGCATAGGGAACAAGCCTACTCTCCGAATGTTCGTTACGGAGAAAAAATTGCCGAGTTGGCCTCATTCACAGGAGGAGAAAATATCTCTATTTGCGAAAGAAATTATGTTTCATCCTTTGAGGGCTTATCCCATTTACTCAAAACGTATGTGCAAAGTTTTTCTTTGGCGGATAAAAAAGACCAATTGATTTTGCCTCAAAAAGTGCAAGTGGAGTTTCTGGGGGGACAAAAACCAGTGGGATGGAAAATTTTTGATAATCGACTCATTTTTGGTCAGAATTTACAGGAAGGGGCAAAGATAAAAGTGAGTTATTTGATCCGTTTGAAAAAATCTTCTTAAGGAATTTTTCCAAGAAACCGATTCTACGTACCGTTGTTGTACTGAAAAAGGGGGAGTCATGTTATTTTTTAGATTTTTCGTTTTAGCTTTTTGTTTTTTCACATTCCACTTCGGAGTTTTTGCTAAGGTGAATGTGGGAGTTCAGTCCGAACATAAATGTGAAAACCTGAGCAATCCAACAAGTGCGGTAGACCGAGGTAGTTACAATGCTACAGCATTTTTTTTGGACAGTGAAGAAGCCGTTCAAAAAAGAGAACTTGAAGGCGGTCAAGATGGGGACAGCACACAGTAAAAATTTACTTAGCTGATCTTCCGTAATTTACCTCTCACAATCATACATTTTGCCTGCTTGGCATAGAAAAGTAATCCGATCGGATACAATTTTAAAAATATTATCATGAGCAGATCCATACTTATTCAAAGCGGTGTTTGCGTTTTTGAGATTTCGTAAATCCTGCCACTTGATTGCATTTCCTTTTTTCAATTGAGCAATCTCTTCTTTTTTTGGAGCTTTTTCCTTTTTTGTGGTGGTGTTTTTTTTGTCGTCAAAAAGCACTTTCTTTAAATTGGAAAACCAGTTGAGAGCTTCTTTTTTATTGTTGCTCGCATTGCCTCCGCCATTCGCATTTTGCCCTATCCCAGCTCTTTTGTTTCCTTTTCCTGCAAGCTGATTCGTCCCAGCCAAGCTTCTTTTGTTGCGACGAAGACCTCGGGCATTGCTTCCCACGCCATCTGATTGGAGATTGGGATTTTTCTTTTTGTCCTTAGCTTTCCCCCCCAACTCATCACTTGCTTCACGGTTTTGAAAAGTGCTTGTGCTTGCTTGTCCTTTGTAGATACTTTCTTCTGACCCTGTTCCTGCCACATCAGGACTGCTCTCCCCTTCCTTTGAAGCACTTGGTCTTGTCACCTCAGCCTGTAAAACATTTGAGGCACTGGCTTCTTTCTCACAGTTTCCAGCCGATAAAGCCGTCTCCATGATTTTTTGTGCAGAAAGAGTGAGCTTCGGAACTTCTTCCTCCCTCAGAGTTTCACAGTAAGAGGGAGTCATCATTAATTTTTCCTTGTAAAAATTCACATACTTGTTGATCAAAGCCTCTTCACAGGTGTGAGTGCTATTATTATATTGGGATTCAGAATGCAGATCAAAACTACACTTCATTCGAAAAAAATCATTCAAATCGCTAAGACGCTCCCCACACTGAGAGCCACAAGTAGCTGATTTATTCAAACACTGATCAGAGCTTCTTCTTGCCATATCCGAAGCGCTTCCAAAGGCTTGTTTGATTTGCTTGCAATAACCACTCATGCTTATTTTCCCTGAGTTTAAAGAACCCACCATTGCTTGCACATCTACATTGCTGCATTTTAAAGGCTCAAGACAACAAGTTTTTGCTCTAGTTTTTAATTCTTCACACTGTGACAACACTGCTTGAAAGTTTTGTGAGATTTCCCTTTCACAAGAGGAATCAAGAGTGCATTTTTCCCCTAATAACCAACTAAAGCCGTCTAACAAATTTGTCGCATCTTGAGGGAGCAGACGGCTAACTTGCTTCAGCATCTCGTTTTGACACTGCTCAAGACCTGTTTGTGTGGAGAGTTCACTTTCACCACAAGCTGGGTTCTGGAAAAAGAGATTTTTAGATTGGCTGTTGCAATAACTTTCACAGCCTCCCATTGGGCAAACAAGAGTGGCTCCTGGTTTTTGGTTTTGAATCGCTTTGATTTGAGAGAGGCAATTGTTTTCTGTGGAGTCTTTTACTTGTTGGGTATTTTGTTCAATACAGTTTTGAAAGCTGGCACTAGCTTGTAGTTGTTGGTTGAATGTAGATGGCTCTGCGACAGAATAATCACCCCTCTCACCACAAGCTTGTGTGCAGAATGCACTGTCTATGTGGGAGTCACAGGCGTTTGCTTGTGTGTGGAGATTTGATTCACAACGACTTTGACAGGCTTCTTTTACACAATTCTCAAAAACTCCTATCTCGTTGCGTGGATTTGCCCTACCTCCACACTCACATCCTTTTAGTGAAGTGAAAGATTCTTTAATTTCACTTTCTTTTTTTTGACAAGCTTTGGCTTCTTGCGAAGAATTTTCTAAATTATGTTCAGAAGAGAAATCAAAACTTGTTCCGTAAGCATGATGCTTGCCAATTAGGGAGAAAAAAAACAAGAACAAAAAAAGCCTAGGCATAAAAGACAAGTCGGTCTTTTTGGCTTTTTTCTAAATAATTTTTTTTTGTGAGATCTAAAAAGAATACGCTCAAAACAGCAACACGAGCGGTTTAAGTCTGTTCTCTGTCTCTCTGATTACAGCCTCCATTTTATCTTCAACATCTAAATATTCTTCACAATTTTTCAGTTTATCCACTGGCTGGCAATTGCTTGCGACTGCCAAACGCTCTTCTTCAAGGGAGCGAAGTTTTCTAGAAAAATCTCCATAAGCCCCACAACTAACATCTCTCAATTGAATGGCCTTTTCTTTCTGAGTCCAAGATGAGACCACTTCTGCTCTCCGAAAAGCTAGGCACTTACTGGTAGAGTTTTCTAAATCAGCAAGGAGACCTTTAATGTCTTTGTGTGCAGGACTCCTTCTTTCTCTATCGGCCAAAACTTCTTTCAGATATATCTCTTGATACAAATGATTGATTTTAGAAAAAATGATCAAACTGATGGGGACCTCTGCCTTTGTTTTTTCATATACTATTGTTGTAGTTGTTGTACCATCTGGGTAGCGGGGGTTCGCTACGATCAAATCACGCGCTTTTTTTAGGTAGTGAATGGCATTGCTTAATTTTTGAAGGTTACTACTGGTCGAACGATCAAAATTGCCATCCGTTTTTTCATATACGCCCATAAAATAAAGCCCCATTATATCATTTCTATCTGCCGCATGTTGTATATGCCCCATTCCACTTTCAAAGCTTTGCTGTACTTTGCTTCTTTGGTTGTCATTTAAACAAAGGATGCTCAGTCCAAACTTAAGATATGCATCGGTGTAAGCTTCGTCCCACCCAGTATAGTCCATGTGTGATTTCATGACGTCGTAGCTGTTTTCAGGATCAGGATTGCAAGAAAGACCAAGTGCATGGAAGGAAGTGAGTGCTGAGAGGAAGCAAACAGACCAAGGAAGAAGCTTTTTTACACAAGAATTTCCCACCCAGCTAGTTCCACGAAATCTCATTTTGCAACTCCTATATAAAAATGAAAAACAGGCACTTTTTACAAGCTCTATCCTATTAAATTTTTCTTTTAGTGCAAGAACAATCAAAAATCGTGTAATTTTTTCACTAACTGTAACAAGAATGAATGGCATACTTGAGACCAAAATCAGCAATGGCCGTACTCAAGGCCACTTTTGTAGGGGATATATGTCACATCAGGACTGCTCTCCTAATTGTCACTTGCATTCTGTCCTACCCCATCATCCCTTGCACATCTACATTACTGCACTTTAAAGGCTCAAGACAACAAGTTTTTGGTTTTGAATCGCTCTAATTTGATTGAGGCAATTGTTTTCTGTGGAGTCTTTTACTTGTTGGGTATTTTGTTCGATACAGTTTTGAAAGCTGGCACTAGCTTGTAGTTGTTGGTTGAATGTAGATGGCTCTGCGACAGAATAATCACCCCTCTCACCACAAGCTTGTGTGCAGAATGCACTGTCTATGTGGGAGTCACAGGCGTTTGCTTGTGTGTGGAGATTGGATTCACAACGACTTTGACAAGCTTCGGCTTCTTGCGAAGAATTTTCTAAATTATGTTCAGAAGAGAAATCAAAACTTGTTCCGTAAGCATGATGCTTGCCAATTAGGGAGAAAAAAAACAAGAACAAAAAAAGCCTAAGCATAAAAGACCAGTCGGTCTTTTTAGCTTTTTTCTAAATAATTTTTTTTGTGAGATCTAAAAAGAATACGCTCAAAACAGATCCTTGAGCGGTTTAAGTCTATTCTTTTTCTTTTTGAACACAGCATTTATTTTATCTTCAACATCTAAATATTCTTTACAATTTTTCAGTTTATCCACTGGCTGGCAATTGCTTGCGACTGCCAAACGCTCTTTTTCAATGGTGCGAACTTTTTCAGCAAAATCTCCATAGGCCCCACAATTAATATCTCTAAATTGAATGGCCTTTTCTTTCTGAGTCCAAAGTGAGACTGATGTTTGAAAAGCTAGGCACTTACTGGTAGAGTTTTCTAAATCAGTAAGAAGAGCCACAGTGTCTTTGTGTTCAGGATTCCCACTTTCTCTATCGGTCTCAAGTTCTCTCACATATACCATTTGATACAAATGATTGATTTTAGAAAAAATGACCAAACTGATGGGGACCTCTGCCTTTGTTTTTTCATATACTATTGTTGTAGTTGTTGTACCATCTGGGTAGCGGGGGTTCGCTACGATCAAATCACGTGCTTTTTTTAGGTAGTGAATGGCATCGCTTAATTTTTGAAGGTTACTACTGGTCGAACGATCAAAATTGCCATCCGTTTTTTCATATACGCCCATAAAATAAAGCCCCATTATATCATCTCTATCTGCCGCATGTTGTATATGCCCCATTCCACTTTCAAAGCTTTGTTGTACTTTGCTTCTTTGGTTGTCATTTAAACAAAGGATGCTCAGTCCAAACTGAAGATATGCATCGGTGTAATGTGCTTTCCACTCAATATGCTCCATGTGTGATTTCATGACGTCGTAGTAGTATTCAGGATCAGGATCGCAAGGAAGACCAAGTGCATGGAAGGAAGTGAGTGCTGAGAGGAAGCAAACAGACCAAGGAAGAAGCTTTTTTACACAAGAATTTCCCACCCAGCTAGTTCCACGAAATCTCATTTTGCAACTCCTATATAAAAATGAAAAACAGGCACTTTTTACAAGCTCTATCCTATTAAATTTTCCTTTTAGTGCAAGAACAATCAAAAATCGTGTAATTTTTTCACTAACTGTAACAAGAATGAATGGCATACTTGAGACCAAAATCAGCAATGGCCGTACTCAAGGCCACTTTTGTAGGGGATATATGTCACATCAGGACTGCTCTCCTAATTGTCACTTGCATTCTGTCCTACCCCATCATCCCTTGCACATCTACATTACTGCACTTTAAAGGCTCAAGACAACAAGTTTTTGGTTTTGAATCGCTCTAATTTGATTGAGGCAATTGTTTTCTGTGGAGTCTTTTACTTGTTGGGTATTTTGTTCGATACAGTTTTGAAAGCTGGCACTAGCTTGTAGTTGTTGGTTGAATGTAGATGGCTCTGCGACAGAATAATCACCCCTCTCACCACAAGCTTGTGTGCAGAATGCACTGTCTATGTGGGAGTCACAGGCGTTTGCTTGTGTGTGGAGATTGGATTCACAACGACTTTGACAAGCTTCGGCTTCTTGCGAAGAATTTTCTAAATTATGTTCAGAAGAGAAATCAAAACTTGTTCCGTAAGCATGATGCTTGCCAATTAGGGAGAAAAAAAACAAGAACAAAAAAAGCCTAAGCATAAAAGACCAGTCGGTCTTTTTAGCTTTTTTCTAAATAATTTTTTTTGTGAGATCTAAAAAGAATACGCTCAAAACAGATCCTTGAGCGGTTTAAGTCTATTCTTTTTCTTTTTGAACACAGCATTTATTTTATCTTCAACATCTAAATATTCTTTACAATTTTTCAGTTTATCCACTGGCTGGCAATTGCTTGCGACTGCCAAACGCTCTTTTTCAATGGTGCGAACTTTTTCAGCAAAATCTCCATAGGCCCCACAATTAATATCTCTAAATTGAATGGCCTTTTCTTTCTGAGTCCAAAGTGAGACTGATGTTTGAAAAGCTAGGCACTTACTGGTAGAGTTTTCTAAATCAGTAAGAAGAGCCACAGTGTCTTTGTGTTCAGGATTCCCACTTTCTCTATCGGTCTCAAGTTCTCTCACATATACCATTTGATACAAATGATTGATTTTAGAAAAAATGACCAAACTGATGGGGACCTCTGCCTTTGTTTTTTCATATACTATTGTTGTAGTTGTTGTACCATCTGGGTAGCGGGGGTTCGCTACGATCAAATCACGCGCTTTTTTTAGGTAGTGAATGGCATTGCTTAATTTTTGAAGGTTACTACTGGTCGAACGATCAAAATTGCCATCCGTTTTTTCATATACGCCCATAAAATAAAGCCCCATTATATCATCTCTATCTGCCGCATGTTGTATATGCCCCATTCCACTTTCAAAGCTTTGCTGTACTTTGCTTCTTTGGTTGTCATTTAAACAAAGGATGCTCAGTCCAAACTTAAGATATGCATCGGTGTAATGTGCTTTCCACTCAATATGCTCCATGTGTGATTTCATGACGTCGTAGCTGTTTTCAGGATCAGGATTGCAAGAAAGACCAAGTGCATGGAAGGAAGTGAGTGCTGAGAGGAAGCAAACAGACCAAGGAAGAAGCTTTTTTACACAAGAATTTCCCACCCAGCTAGTTCCACGAAATCTCATTTTGCAACTCCTATATAAAAATGAAAAACAGGCACTTTTTACAAGCTCTATCCTATTAAATTTTCCTTTTAGTGCAAGAACAATCAAAAATCGTGTAATTTTTTCACTAACTGTAACAAGAATGAATGGCATACTTGAGACCAAAGCAAAATATGAGGATCTATTGATTGATGTCGAATATGAAACGGTGGAGTTAAAAAGACCGTGGAAAGATCAAAATCATCTGGCATTATGGTCGTTGGAATGCTGGCACTTGGAATGCTGGTACTTGGCTAGGTGGCACTTGGAAATGAGGTACTTGAAAATATGGCCTTGGGGAAGGTGGCACTTCGGATGAAAACACTTCGCATAATAATGGCACTGTGAAATAGATCGATTGATTGGTTCGATGACCATGGCAACTGGGTAAGGTGGGATCGAGAAAGTAATGTGAATCCTAAGTTAATGAAATAGCTTTATGTGTATTGACGTAACTTTCATCCCATTGAATGTCGTCCATTTCTGTGGTTTGCACCCCAGCCAGCGTTTTTCAGATGATTTTTATCGAGTGGATGAAGCCATTTTGCCCGAAAAAACGCCTTAAAAGCTTGTTTTTTTCTCAAATATGTAAAAAAAATTAGTTTTGTTTCTGGACATTAAGTCATTTTTCTATAATAAAGGTGATGGTTTATTCAAAAAGGAGAAAGTGATGTCTTTAATTATTGTGAAAAAAACGAAGGATTTATTTAAAACTCGTGGTCTAAAAACTTCCGAAGAGGCCATTAAAGCTCTAAGTGGGGAATTTGAGAAGATTTGTCAAAAAGCTGCTGATAATGTCATTGCTAACAAATTAAAAACAGTCAAAATGGCTCATGTTCCAAAAGTCAGCTTTCAACTCACTCAGTCCTCTTTAGAGGAATAAAAAGTCAGTCGGGTCAAAAATTTTTGCTGAAAACTGTTCCAGTCCATTATTTTGGTCCCAAGTTGTTTGGCTTTTTCCAGCTTTTCAGACGTAGTCTTTGATTTGCCAGCGAGTAAGAGGTTGGTTTTTTGATTCACTTGGTTTTGAAAATTTCCTCCCAAAGATAAAATGAGATTTTTTACTTCTGATCGGGCTTGGGGTAAAGATCCAGTGATGGCCAAAAATTGACCGGATAGGGGAGCATTTTTTCTCAAAATGGGATTTTGAATTTTCAAGCCCAAGCGAAAAAGCAAATCTATCTCCTTTTTCAATGATTTTTTTTGAAAGCTTTCATGTATGGAGCTAGCTAAAGTTTCTCCAATTTCATCAATGGCTTTCAATTTTTCTAAGTCGGCTTGGCTCATTAGCAACAAAGAAGTGGGCCAAAGGGGAGAAGAGTTTTTTACCGAAGATTTTTTTGCTTTTTGAGCAAAAAATTGACTCAACAAAAAAGCCGTTCTTTCTCCAATGTGTCGAATACCCAAGGCAAAGATAAAAGCTGGCAAAAAAACCGTTTTACTTTTTTCAATGCTGTCCAAAATTCGAGAGCTGGATTTTTCACCTTGTCCCTCTATTTGAAGCAATTTCTTCTTGGATAACTGATAAATGTCTGAGAAATTTTGAACTTGTTTTTGTTTAAAAAGTTGAGTCATTATTTTAATGCCCAAGGATTCAATGTTCATCGCTTTTTTCGACACAAAGTGAATCAAGGACTGCAAAACCACATCCGGGCAACGAGATTTTGGACAAAAAACCATGTCGTTTTTTGTAACAAGCTCTGAGGAACAAGAAGGACAATGACTTGGCATTTTAAAAATTTTGGCCGATTTTTTTCTTTTTGATAATTGAACCTTTATGATTTCCGGAATGACAGAACCAGCTCTTGCAACAAGGACTTCATCTCCCACACGGATATCTTTTCTGCTGATTTCTGATTGATTGTGAAGAGTAGCTTGGGAGATTTGCACTCCCTCTATTTTCACCGGTTTGAGTTTTGCGACGGGAGTTAAAACTCCTGTGCGACCCAACTGCAATTGAATGGCTGTCACAGAAGTAAAAGCTCTTTCGGGCTGGAATTTACTTGCTCTCGCCCAACGAGGGGAGCGACTGATAGAACCTAGTTTTTTTTGCTCTTCGAAAAGATTGAGCTTCAAAACCATTCCATCTATTTCAAATGGCAATTGTTTTTTTTGCTTTTCCATGATCCGAAAACATTTCAAAATTTCTTCTGAGTTTTTGCAGATTACGTTGGCAATAAAAGTTTTTTTTCTTATTTTTTGCTTAAATTGCAAAAAATTAAAAACCGGCAAAACGGGAAATCCCAAAAGCCTTATTTGTTTTAAAAATTCGCTTTGGCTCTGAAAACCCCCTCCTTTCATCAAGCCTGCAGAATGAGCAAAAAATTTCAGAGGTCTGCTAGCAGTAACTTTTGGATCCAATTGTCTCAAACTACCAGCGGCCATGTTTCGAGGGTTGGCAAAATGAGTGAGTCCTTGTTCCTCTTGATAGATATTGATTTTTTTAAAATCTTCCTTAAATAAAAGAATCTCCCCTCGAACTTCTAAAAGATTCAAAGGGGTTTTCACTTGCATGGGTATGGACCTGATGGTCTTTGCATTTTCTGAAACATCTTCTCCTTGCGATCCATCTCCCCGAGTGAGGCATTTTATTAAGCGTCCTTTTTCGTAGATCAGCTCGATGGCCACTCCATCAAATTTTGGTTCCACTAAGAAAGTCGTTTTTTTTGTCTGAAGACGTTTGAGGGTTTTCTCATAAAAAGAAAGAATTTCCTCCTCTTTGTAAGTGTTTTGCAAGGATAGCATGGGAGTTTTGTGAGAGACTTTTTTAAAAAAGCTCAAAATTTTCCCTGGAACTCTTTGACTGGGAGAATTGGCATCCACCCACTTTGGGTGCTTTTTTTCCAACTCGATGAGCTTGTTCATCAATTGGTCATAATCGTAATCGCTAAACTCAGGTTGATCCAATTTGTAATAAGAATGGTCGTATTTACGAATTTGGTCTCTTAACTCTATCAGTCTCTTCGGAATTTTTTTTTTTTTTTCATAAAACTCATATTTGTTGTTGATGACAAAAGATTAAGTTTTTATATTTCCATTAGGTTGTTATTTTTATCATTCACTATTTTAAACAGAGTCTTTGAAGGAAACCTAACACATCAGTGGAAAAGACTCAAAAACAATTAAACGAAAAGAAAAAATTTCGTTTTTAAAGGAAAGAGGGGTTTTCATGAACCAAAAGGAACTATCAAAGATTGCTTGTTTGGCTCGCATTCATTTGTCTGAGTCTGAACAAAAGAAAATGGCAAAGCAACTGGATTTGATTTTTAAGTATTTTAATAAAATATCTTCTGTGCAAACAAAAAACACAAAGCCCCTTGTTCATCCTTTGGAAGGATTGAAGGGAGATAGTGATGGTGATGAGAAAATTCATTTGAGGAAGGATAAACAAAAATCTTGGGAAAAGTGCGAAGAGCTTTTGGATTTGGCACCAGAGCTTTTAGGTCGAGAGCATAAAGTCCCTCTTGTATTGGACTGATCGAATGGAACAATTATTGAGAAATAAAATAACAGATATTGTTGATGGAGTTCGACAAAAAAAATATTCAGCTAGAGAAATCTGTCAGTTTTATCTTAGTCGTATCGAAAGATTGAACCCCAAGCTGAACGCTGTTTTAACAGTCAGTGAATCTGTTTTGGAAAAAGCGAAGCAAATAGATGATAACTTGGATGAATACAAAAAACTACCTTTGTTGGGGGTTCCTATTTTATTGAAAGATATTTTTTGTACCAAGGGGATTCGGACAACAGCCGCTTCAAAAATGCTTGAAAATTTTGTTCCGCCTTATTCTGCAGAGGTTGTTAATCGCTTAGAAGAAGCGGGAGCTTTAATATTAGGAAAATGCAATCAGGATGAATTTGCCATGGGGAATAGCAACGAAAATTCTGCTTTTGGTCCTTCTTTCAATCCATGGAATCGTGAGCATGTGCCTGGAGGTTCCAGTGGTGGCTGTGCAGTGGCGACTTCCTTGAGGTTTTGTGCCGCAACATTGGGAACAGATACCGGAGGTTCTGTGCGGCAACCTTCTTCCTTTTGTCACTTGGTTGGGATGAAGCCCACCTATGGTCGAGTGAGTCGTTATGGAATGATTGCTTATGCTTCTTCTTTGGATCAGGCAGGACCAATGACTTTGTGTGTGGAAGATAGTGCCCGCATTTTGGAAGTGATTTCTGGAAGAGATGAAAAAGATAGTACGAGTGTTTTGCAAAAAGTTCCTTCTTGGTCTGAAAAACTAAATACGGATGTGAAATCTTTAAAAATAGCTTGGTTAAATAAAAAAGATTGTGAAAAATTTTGTTCTCCCAACGTAATGAAAATCCTAAAACAAACAGTGGATCTTTTTCAAAAAGCAGGGGCCTTGATCGAAGAGGTATCTTTGCCGTTGATGGAGATGATGATTCCTGTTTATTACCTTGTGTCTACCAGTGAGGCTTCTAGCAATTTGGCCCGTTACAGTGGAATCCCTTATGGGTATCGTTCTCATCTTGCATCCCAGTTATCGGCCAATATCGAAGATTTTTATTCCCAAAATAGGGGAGAGGGTTTTGGTTCTGAAGTAAAAAGAAGAATTTTAATGGGAACTTATTGTTTATCTCAGGGTTATTATGATGAATATTACAATAAAGCCTGTCAAATTCGTCGACAGATGCGAGACCAGTTGATAAAAATATTTTCTAAAGTTTCTATTCTTATCGCTCCAGTTTGTGCTTCTCCGGCTTGGAAAATTGGAGAAAATTCAGCCGGTAGCTTGAACTCTTACACCAGTGACAGCTTTACCGTTTTGTCCAATTTGACTGGAGTTCCCTCTATTTCGGTTCCTGCTGGTTTTTCCTCTCAACAACTGCCCATTGGAGTGCAGCTGATAGGAAATCACTTTGACGAACAAAGTTTGTTCAACGCAGCTCTTTTTATTCAAAAAGAGTTGAATATACATGAGAGGATGCCAAATGCTTGAGAAGTGGTGTCCAGTCATTGGTTTAGAAGTTCACGCCCAACTTCTAACTGAAAGCAAAGCTTTTTCACCAGACTCTGCGAAGTTTTCGGAAATGGAAAATGCTCACATTCATCCCATTACACTCGCTCTTCCTGGAACTTTGCCATCCTTTAATAAAAAAGTTCTCGAATATTCTTGTTTGGTGGGTCTAGCTTTTCATTGTCGTATCAATAAACAATCTATCTTTGCCAGAAAGAATTATTTTTATCCAGATTTGCCCAAAGGGTATCAAATTTCTCAATATAAGGACCCTCTTTGTGAAGCAGGCTACGTGGAATTTGACTGTGATGGTACAAGAAAAAAAGTCAGCATCCAAAGGATTCATATAGAAGAGGATGCAGGGAGATTTCACCATAAAGATTCTTACTCGCTCGTTAACTTCAATCGTGCTGGAATCCCTTTGGTGGAGATTGTTTCAGAGCCAGAGATTCACTCCGCTCAAGAAGCAGGAGAAATGGCTCGTTCGATTCGAAAAATATTAAAATACTTAAATGTCTGCGATGGAAATCTGGAAGAGGGATCTTTGCGATTTGACTGTAATGTAAGTGTGAAAAAAACTTCCGATTCTAAGTTGGGAATTCGTACCGAATTAAAAAATCTCAATTCCTTTCGCTTCATCGAAAGGGCTATTGAGTATGAGATAAAAAGACAGATAGATACTTTAGAAAGTGGAGGGAGTTTGCATCAGGAAACCCGTCTTTATGATTCTGTGAAGAACAAAACTTTTCTTTTGCGTTCCAAGGAAGAGGCGAGTGACTATCGTTATTTTGCTGATCCTGATTTGCTTCCTATTCATTTGTCTGATCAGTGGATTGAAGAATGCCAGAAAAAAATTCCAGAATTACCTTTGGAAAAAGCAGATCGTTTTCAAGATCAATACAAACTAAAAAAAGAAACGGCAAAGTTGATTGCAGAAGAAAATACCTTGGCAGATTATTTTGAACAAATGGTCAAGGTGGCCTCTCATGCCAAACTTTGCGCTAACTGGTTGATCAACGAGGTATTGGCCAAGCTTCATGCCAATAAACAAGACATCAGCCTCTGCCCAGTTTCTGCTTCTCATTTGGGAGAAATGATCAAGATGATTGATAGAAAAAAAATTTCTGGGAAAATAGCCAAAACAGTTTTTAATGAAATGTGGAAGAAAGGGGAAACTTGCTGTCAGGTAATTGAGAGATTGCAATTGAAAAAAATCAGCGAACCAGATGTGCTATCTTCATGGGCGGATTTGGTGATCGCTAAATTTCCAAAGCAAAAAGAAAGCTATAAGAACGGAAAAGAAAAGCTCTTTGGCTTTTTTGTCGGAGAGATAATGAAAGAAAGTAAAGGTCAAGCTGATCCAGAAACACTTCACCACATTCTGAAGGAAAAACTAAAGTCTTGATAAAAGCTAGCTTGGATTTGGGTTCCAATACTTCTTTGCTGTTGATTGCTAGCTTTTTTAATGATAATTTAAATGCTTCTCCAGAAATTTTAGAAGATGTTTTGCACTTTACTCGATTGGCGGAGGGGCTAAAGCACAGAGAAGAAATTTCTGATCAAGCTCTAAAAAGGCAAGAAGATTTTTTTAAACAGGCTAGAAGTTTGATTCAGTCTCATCAAGTAAGCCAGATTAAATGTGTGGCGACCGCGACCGCTCGTTTGGCAAAAAATTCTAAGAAGCTAATTTCCCTAGGGGAAAAATACGGATTTTCTGTAGAAATTCTTTCTGCCAAAGAGGAAGCGAACATCACTCGAAAGGGTGCTTTGTTTCAGTTGTCTGTAGACCCTTTAAAAGCTTTGGTATTGGATATCGGAGGAGCTTCTACGGAAATCAGTTGGAAAGATAATGATTTTTTTAGTTGGCCCATTGGCTCTGTAAATTTGACAGAAAAATTTATTCATCGTGACCCTCCGCTAAAAGAAGAGATGGATCAATTATTTGAAGAGATTGCTTCCCATGTGTCTCTTCCTTTCTCCTCCCTTTTTTCAGAAGCTAAGATTATGGTAGCCACTGCGGGCACTCCAACAACTATTGCGTGTTTAGAGAAACAAACTAATGATTGTAGCCAAGTGCATGGAGACGATCTTTCACTTTCTAGGATAGAGTTTTGGTGGGATCGTCTCTCTCATCTTTCTAAAGATGAAAGACTTCTTTTACCTGGTATGCCCTCCCATCGAGCTGATGTTATCTTGGCGGGTTTGGGATTATTGAAATACGTTATGAATGAGTACCAATGTGAGAGATGTATTGTTTCTACAACTGGACTACGTTACGGATTACTCTTCTGGGGTGCCTGATGAAATTGCTCTGCGAGTCATTAAAAAAATAATAAAACCATGGTCTAGATTATAGACTTCTGTATTGAATTTTAAGCCTTTAACTTGTTTGCTTTTAAAAAGGTAGTGCCGTTTATTTGCGAGATTGGCGTTTTGAATGAGTAAGTATTTTATTCTTTTTTTATTATCTTTCACTCTTCTTTCCAATTGCTCTCTCTTGGGTATTGATTCTGAAAATTCCGCCTTAGAGGAGGAAGAGGAATACCAAGAAGAAGAAGAAGAAGAAGGAGAAGAGTATTCAGAAGAAGATGATGAGGATGATGATGATGATGAGGGCGTAGAAGTTTCTGAAGAAGAAGATGAGGAATACCAAGGAGAGGAAGCAGACAACGAAGTAACTATGCAAGAAGAAGGCGATCAGGAAGATGATGGAGAATACCAATACATAGATGATGATTATGTAGTAATGGATGAAGGCGAAGAAGTAGAAGAAGTTACCGAACAAGAAATTGTCGAACCCCCTGCTCCCGATTTGATAGATACTTCAGAAGAAGAGATAGAGATTGCTGAAGCAGCAGAAGCAGAAAAAACAGAAGAAACTTCACCGCAATTTCCCCAAAGAACGACAGCTACCAAGACTTGGATTCCGCTTAAAAAAATTAAGGAAACTCCTTACAAAAGAGGAGGCTTCCTTGTAAATGCTGTCTACATTGCTCGTTCCGATCAAACTCTCTCGTCCATTAGTAGGAACATTTTTAATTCTGATCAAGTCGAACAGCTTTACCAGATTAACCCTCATTTCAAAAACAGAAGCGTAAAAGTGGGGGATAAAATTTACTACCAATCCCCTAGGCGTCCAACAGATGAGAGTCAGATTCTTTTCTACTTTGAAGACATAGGTGCAACTCCTTCCTACCGTCAAGTACAACCGGGAGACAATATCCGTGAAATTGCTTACAATTTACTAAAACACCAAGATGGTTGGAAAGAAATCTGGGCAACCAATTCCGCTCTGAAATCCAAAGGAGTTTTAAAAGATTCTTACTCTATCAAATATTGGGCAAGCTCAGATTCTGCTCCTCCTGAAAATTTTCAACAAGCAACACCCGAACCTCCTGTTCAAAACCTAGCACCCGAACCTCCTGTTCAAAACCTAGCACCAGAAGCTCCTATCGATATGGCAGAAAACCCAGAAGGGGCGGAATCCCTCGACTACCCAGAAGAAAAAACCTCTCTTACTTCTCCTGCCACAGATCAACAAGGGGGCGAAAAAACAAAAGAAAAGTCACTTTTCCCACTGCATATGGAGATAATCATTCCAATTATTTTGCTTATTTTGGCGATCGGGCTCCTTTTTATCATCAGAAAGAAACAAAAAAAGAAAGAATATGATTTTACGAAAACAAATTTCCGAATTGACGATTAAAAAAAGTGTATTTTTTATTGACAAATCAGAAATAAATTGGCCCACTGTCCAAAAGAGCCTTACTTTTCGTTTTCACAATAATCATTTTGTTTTTCGTTAAAAAGAGGTTGGTTGTTTAAGAAATAAAAGCTTCTTGTTCTTGTTTCCATTTCAAAGCTGAGTGGGTATGGGCCGTTCCGAATCAAGTAAAAATAATAAACCTTATTCTTCCTATTCAGTAGGAGGGGGGGAATCTTTTTCTTCTGGCGAGAGAAAACACTCACCCAGACGCCATTCAGGTTCTCGCTTAAAACAAAGGTATCATAGAGGAAGCAACAACAATCCCTCGACAAACAACCACACAGATAATGAAAACGGACGTCTTCACGCTTCTTCTCGCTCGGCTGGAGAAGATGATTTCGCTACCTCGGTTCACAGTCAAGAAGTGGATCTATCGGACATCAATCTAACAGAGCAAGAAAGAAAGGCTTTAGATTTTAAAAATCTGAGATCCAAAGATATTCGGGAAGTCCTGGCCTTGGCTCAGAAGTTGAAAATCGAAAATCCAGCTGGTTTAAAAAGACAAGACATGGTTTTTGAAATACTCAAACGAGCGGCTCAATTGGGAGATATCTATGGAGGCGGTGTTTTAGAAATTTTGCCAGATGGATATGGATTTCTACGTTCTCCAGATTACAATTATTTGCCGGGCATTGATGATATTTATGTCAGCCACTCACAAATCCGCCGGTTTGGATTGAGAACAGGGGATACTGTTAGCGGGACCATTCGTCCTCCCAAATCCAGTGAAAAATATTTTGCCCTTTTAAAATCAGATAATGTGAATTTTGAATCCACTGATCATTTGAAGGAAAAAATCCTTTTTGATAATCTCACCCCCCTTTATCCAGAATCTCGACTCAACTTGGAATGGAATCCTTCTGAATACACCACGAGGGTGGTAAATTTGATGACCCCATTGGGAAAGGGGCAAAGAGCTCTGATCGTAGCTCCTCCCCGCACAGGCAAGACCGTTTTACTTCAAAATATCGCCAATGCGGTCTCGAAAAATGATGAAGAAGTTTTTCTCATCGTCTTGTTGATTGATGAACGCCCAGAAGAAGTGACCGATATGTTGAGAAACGTCAAAGGGGAAGTGATTTCTTCCACCTTTGATGAACCCCCTATTCGCCACGTTCAGGTAGCTGAAATGGTGATCGAAAAAGCCAAGAGATTGGTAGAGCATAAAAAAGATGTCGTGATTTTGCTCGATTCCATCACTCGACTGGCTAGAGCGTATAATACAGTGGTTCCTCCCTCTGGAAAGATTCTTTCTGGAGGTGTGGATTCAAGTGCACTCCATAAACCGAAGAGATTTTTTGGAGCAGCGAGAAATGTAGAAGAAGGAGGAAGCCTTACCATCATTGCAACTGCTTTGATTGATACTGGTTCTAGAATGGATGAGGTCATCTTTGAGGAATTTAAAGGCACTGGCAATTCTGAAATTCACTTAGATAGAAAATTAATGGAAAGACGCATTTTCCCCTGCATGGATATCAATAAATCGGGAACTCGGAAAGAAGACCTTTTGATTCCAGAAAACGAACTCAATCGTCTTCTCATTTTGCGCAAGATACTAGCTCCCATGAATGTGGTAGATAATATGGAATTTCTTCTAGACAAATTGAAGAAAACCAAGACAAATCTAGAGTTTTTGGACAGTATGGGTAGCTGAAAATCTTTTTTCTGCCCCCTTTATTCTTGATTTTCAAATTCTAATTTTTAAATTATTTGTCAAATAAATGGTTCAGTTTTATTTTCTTCACTATAATGGGGTTAAATGTTTAAAAAATTGGAAGAAATGGAGGCTAGATACCGAGTTTTGCAAGATGAGATGCAGAGTCTTTCGACAGGTGATCAATCTTCCGACAAAAAAATCAAATGCCTAAAAGAATTTTCCTATCTTTCGAAGGTGATGGATGTTTATAAAAAATATAAAGAAAAAAATAACAACTTTACATTTTATAAAAAACTGATCGCCGAGGACAAAGAGGACAAGGATTTTATTTTATTGGCTAAGGAGGAAATTGTCTCCATCCAAAAAGAATTAAATGAGCTCGATAAAGAATTAAAAAAAATATTGATCCCTTCTGATTCTCTAGATGAAAAAGATGTGGTGGTGGAAATTCGTCCAGCGGCGGGAGGAGATGAAGCAGGCCTATTTTGTCAGGATTTATTCTCTCTTTATTCTCACTTTGCAGAAAAGAAAAAATGGAAAAAAGAAATTCTTTCTATTTCCCATGGAAACAATGGTGGATTAAAAGAAATTATCTTCTCTCTTTCTGGGAAAAATGTTTATGGAGATTTAAAGTATGAAAGCGGAGTTCATCGAGTGCAAAGAGTTCCACAAACAGAATCCCAAGGACGTGTTCATACCTCCACCGTAACTGTGGTTGTGCTTCCCTCTGCCGATGAAATGGATATCTCTATCCAACCTTCTGACTTAAGAGTGGATGTGTTTCGATCCAGCGGGGCAGGAGGGCAACATGTGAATACAACTGACAGTGCAGTAAGAATCGTACATATGCCAACTAAGGTCGTAGTGCAATGCCAAGACGAAAAATCCCAACACTCGAATAAACAAAAAGCTATGAAGGTGCTCTACGCTCGCCTTTATGATTTGGAAATGGAGAAGAAAAAGAAAAAAGAATCACAAGCTCGTTTGTCCCAGATCGGAACGGGAGATCGTTCCGAAAAAGTGAGAACATATAATTTTCCGCAATCTCGTGTGACGGATCATCGCCTCGGCAAAATTTTTTACCTTTTGAATCAAATCATGAAGGGAGATTTGCAAAACTTGATTGAATCTTTGAAGATGAAGGATATGGGAAACATTTTGGCATCACAAAGTGATAAAAAATGAAGCTTGGAGATCTCATTTGTTCAGAAGCTTCTTCGATCCCATTCGACACCGCTCGTTTGGATGTGGAATTGTTGATGAGCTATATTCTAAAATGTTCGAGGTCTTATCTTTACACTCAGTGGAATCAAACTTTGACTTCACGAGAGATCAGTAAATTTCAGTCCGTTATTCGACTTCGATCCAGCGGAGTTCCTATAGCTTACATCATAGGGAAAAAAGAATTTTACAGCTATGAATTTCAAGTTGAACCGGGGGTATTTATTCCAAGGCCGGAAACAGAAGTCATTGTTTCAGCTGTGAAAAAACAATTTAAACAAAATGAGAAGTTAAACATTATTGATTTTGGTTGTGGTTCGGGTTGCTTGGGGCTTAGTTTGTTGAATGAGTGGTCCCAATCTCGATTGATCTGTGTGGATGTAAGCCGAAAAGCTTTGCAAGTGGCAAAAAAAAATGCCAAGGCATTTTGTATAAGTGATCGAGTTTTTTTCTTAAGAAAAGATGTGTATTATTTGAAAAAAGAAGATTGGAATACTTTTATGTCAGAAGAGATTGATTTGATCGTAGCCAATCCTCCCTACGTGGCCTTTAAAGATCCTAAAATTCAAAAGGAAGTTCTTTGTTTTGAACCTTTTCTTTCTCTTTTTTCGCCGGATCAGGGGCTTTGTCATCTTCGTTCTTGGCTCCATATAGCGAGTCGATTGTTGAAGCCAAATGGACTCTACTTTTTCGAGATTGGTGCTGAACAAGAAACTGCTTGCACCGCCATGAAAATTCCAAGAATGGTTTTCTCTCATACACTAAAAGACCTTTCCAATCTTACTCGGGTCATTTGTTTTCAGAGGAATGATGGATAAAATTAGTGTCATAGGGGGAAAGAAGTTAGAAGGAGAGGTCGTAGTCAGTCGATCAAAAAATTCCATTCTACCTATTCTTTTTTCTTCCTTGTTGGCGGAAGGGGAACATGTTTTTCATCATGTTCCTTTTTTGAAGGATGTAAAAACTACTTGCTTGTTGCTCGAATATTTGGGTTGCAAGATTCAACAAGATGAAAAAACTTTAATCATCAAAAATCAGGGACTGAAATGTGTAGAAGCTCCCTACCAACTGGTTCGCCAAATGAGAGCTGGTATTTTATCTTTGGGACCTTTGTTGGCCAGCCAAGGGATGGCACGGGTGAATTTGCCCGGAGGTTGTGCAATCGGGAACAGATCCGTTGATTTGCATCTCAAAGGTTTGAGCCAAATGGGAGCGGATATCAAAGTAGAAAAGGGCCTCATTACAGGGAAAGTAGAGAATCGTTTAAAAGGTTGTCACATTTTATTAAATTCTCCAACCGTTGGAGGAACAGAAAACTTAATGATGGCAGGCTGTTTGGCAAAAGGTCATACGGTTATAGAGAATGCAGCTTGTGAACCTGAAATTTTGGATCTAGCAAATTATTTAAAAAAAATGGGAGCGAAGATTTATGGAGCTGGGACTCCTACCATTCGCATTGAGCCAGTAGAAACTTTGTTTCCCTGTGAATACGAGGTGATTCCAGATCGAATTGAAGCGGGGACCTTGTTGCTCGCTGGGGCCATCACAAAGGGCAGTATTGTGGTGCGTTCTTGTGTGCCAGATCACCTAAGTGCTCTCATTGTAAAATTAAAAGAAGCTGGTTTTGATATAAAAACATATCCTGATGCGATTGAATTACAATCTCCTTCTTCCTTTTCCGCTGTGGACATTGTTACAGCTCCTTACCCCGGTTTCCCGACAGACCTTCAAGCACAATTTGTGGCTTTGCTCACGCAAGCTGATGAAGGAGTGGGTTCGGTTACGGAAACCATTTTTGAAAATCGATTCATTCATGTTCAAGAAATGCGGAGATTGGGAGCAGACATTCAATTAGATGGGAATACAGCTATCGTGAGATCCAAACAAAAACTCGAAGGGGCCCCCGTTATGGCTACGGACCTAAGAGCAAGTGCTTGCTTGATTTTAACTGGTCTTGTGGCTCAAGGGCAGACCACCTTGCATCGAGTGTATCATTTGGATCGAGGATATGAAAATCTTGAGAGCAAGCTGTCTCAATTGGGAGCTTCCATCAAAAGGCATTCGTAAGACTGTAGCAAAAACTTTTATAGCGGATAAGCTTCTTCGTGGGGTCTAAAAAAGATCGTAGTCGAATGGGTCTGTGTTAGACTATAAAAGATATGGTGAAACAAAAGTCTCTTTGGTTGTTAAAGGATCAACAAGGGCGGGTGCAAGGTCCTGTAGACAGAGATGGCATTCATCAAATGATAGAAAATCACCTGCTTTCAGGTGAAGAGTCCATTGCCCCCTACCCGGGAGGAAAATGGAAAACCCTCTCTTTGGAACCGCAGTTTTATGATCATTTACTGAGAGTTTTTTCTGGAAAATCTTCTGTAAAAGAAAAAAAATCCACTCCTGATTTTGATTCTGACAAATCCTCATATCTTGATTTGCCAGTTGAGGAAGAAGAGTCCCCTACCGCGGTTGCCAGCTCTGCGGATCTCCAAAAGCTGACTCGCAAAAGGCAAAAAAGAAAAAATATCAAAACTTTGGGTTCTCTTAAGAGACAAAAACAATCTCAGGAAGACACCCTGCTCTATGAAATCCCCGAAGAAATCGAAGAACCATCACTCAGGAAATTAAAAGCAGAAGAGATCAAAAAAAGCAGGTTTCAACTTTCTTCATTTTTGAAGTGGAGTTTTGTTTTGTTCTTTACAGCTGGAGTTCTTGTTTTTTTCTTCTACGATAAGATAAAAAAAACTTCTACTGCTGAAGAATACATTGATCTAAAAGCTCCTCGCTGGAATCGACCAGCCTTGCCGAGCAAAAGAGTGGATTTGTTAGCAAAAAAAGGATTGTTAGAATTTTTTAAAAGTCGTTTTTCCTCTTATCTTAAGTCGCAGGCACTCTTTATACAAGCCATCGAAGGAGATGTAAAAAACAAACAGGCCATCTCTTTTCTCTGTCTTGTCTACATGGATCTTTGGCCTTTTTCTCGTCAGGATTTTAAATCCAGTCGAGTGCTTTTGCATGTGACTCGCAAAATTTCTGTACTGAATAAAGGAGGTATTTACTCAGGGCTTTGCCAATCTGTTCATTTTCTTGTGAAGGGAAAGTATTTAGATGCAAAGACAATGATAGAAAGCTCCTTAGATGGCTTGGCAAATGCTTCTAGAGAGGATGAATCGCAAAGGTTACTGCCTATGTTTTATTATTTGAAAGCTCTTTCTCTTTATTACTTGGGAGATTATTCAACAATTATCGGCTATCTGGATACGATTCAAAAAATGATTCCCAGTTGGATAGCCCCTTACATGTTGTTGGGGGATATCATGATGAAGCAGGAAAAGCATTCTTCTGCTTTATCACTTTATCGAAAGATTTTAAAATTACACCCTAATAACAAGGAAGCCCAAATCAAGACAGGGCTGATCGAATACAAATTTTTTGGCAAAAAAAATAAAGCAGAAAAATCACTGATGATCGCTCTTCAAAACGCAGACCGAATTTCCTATCAGACACTTTCAGAGGCTTACCTTGGTTTGGCTGAAATCAATTTAAAAAAAAATAACTCTTTGGTTGCCTTGGATTATGCCAGAAAATCCTACAGCTACAATCCAGCAAACAATGTAGCTAGAAATTTGGTAACACAGTTGGGTGGAATTAAAAAATTGAAACAAACAAAGGTAAAAAGTGGGCAGCTCATTTATGAAGGGGATCAACTCACTCTTCAAAATCGATTTCAATTTGCTATTGGATATTATGAGGAAGCATTTAAGTTGGATGGGAATAAAAATGCAATGATAGCCATTAAGATTGCCAAAAATTTTTGGACACTAAGCTTTTTTGAAAATGCCATCAAATGGTTGAAAAAGGCAATTGAGGCGGATCCCTATATGATGGAATCTTATGTTCTTATGTCTGATTATTATTCTCAACAGTACGATTTTTATAAAGCATCAAAAATTCTTGCAATTGCAACCAGAAAATCTCCTCGTAGTTATGAGGTGTATAGAGGGAAAGCGTATTTGGAATTCAAAAAGGAGGCGTACAGGCAGGCGATTCGTTACGCCAAGATCGCACTCAAAATCTATGAGGCAGACATTGAGTCATTGGTCATTTTGTCGAGTGCTTATGGAAAACTAGGAGATGCGAATGAATCTTTGGCTTTTGCCAGCAGGGCGATAGAAATGGACCCAAATTCGACAAAGACGCAAGTAGCTTACGCAAAGGCACTGGGCTATGTATATGGAGTAGATACAGGGGCAAATCATTTCAGAAAGTTGGTCAATAACTATTCACTAGTTATGGAATACCGTATGGAATGGGCCAAATATTTGTTTGAGGATGAGAGGTACAAGGCTTCTTACAATATTTTGCTTGGGATTATAGAGGTGGAGCCAAAGTACAATGAGGCTTATTTGTACTTGGGTCGCATCTTGATGTTTGAAAATAATTACCAAAAAGCTTATGAAGCTTTTTTGCAGGCTGCAATTTTAAATCCCGCTGATCCCACTCCTTCCTTCTATATTGGACTTTTGCGTTTAAAGGAAAAAAAATATGGCTTGGCTAAAAAACAATTTGAAAAGGTATTAGCTGTTAACGAGCTCTATCTACGTGCACATTACTACCTTGGTCGAGTGGCTCTTTTACAAGGCGGAAAAACGAATTATTATGAAGCCATTAAGCAAGCCAAATTAGAAACACAGTTCAATTCCAAATTGATTGTGCCTTTTTTACTCTCGGCAGAAGCTTATGAAAAACTAGGTAATTTTTTGAATTGTGCTATTGAGTATCAAAAAGCTATCGAACTCGATCCCGAAAATTTAACATTTTATGTCAGGACAGCTCGTTGCTATCGAAAATCAGGGCATCTGGATTTGGCAGTGAAAATTCTGAAAAAAGCCGGAGGAGCAGATAGTGTGCTAAAATCAGGCGATCCTCAACTTTACAAGGAACTGGGATTTGTTTATGAGATGAGAGGAGCTTATCAAGAAGCTTCTGGGTCCTATTGTAATTATTTGAATTTGTTACCTGAGGCACCAGATCGTCCATCCATTGAAACTCGAATGAAAAAATTGGCTGAAAGGGCTGGAAAAAAAATGCAAAAGTGTGGTTAGGATGTTTTGATTGCACTATAAGTTTTCAATTGATAAAATTGCTTTCTGAGTGAGTTGGCTCATTGTTGAGTTGGCTCATTGTTGAGTTGGCTCATTGTTGAGTTGGCTAGGTAAAAGAGTTTTGATTGCATCCTGAATTCTTATGAAAACAATATTCACATTTATTTTTAAATTGTTGTCAGCAGTTTGCCTGTCCCTTTTTATCTCTATATTGGCACAAGAGTTGATAAAATATGGCACTCTATCATTTGTGTTTATATTTATTACTGTCTTTTTTGCTTTTTTCGGATTGGTGAAAAATTTAAAATTTTTGGGAGTCTTGATGTTAGATTTGGCTCTCGTTTTACTTATTTTGTTGTCAAAGTTATATCTAACCATTGCAAATGCTGGATAAAGAAATTAGAAGTTCAGTGAATTAGGGAGAGGTGGCAGAGTGGTTGAATGCACCGGTCTTGAAAACCGGCGGGCCTTTTCGGGCCTCGTGAGTTCGAATCTCACCCTCTCCGCCATTTCACTTTTGAAAAATAAAAAAAAGAGGGGGTTTATAAAAAAGCGAAGGAGCCTATGCTTATGAATGGACCAAAAAAACAAATGAACCTCTCATGGTATATAAAACTGAATATATTGGTGATGAGTTTTCTTTTTATTCTTTTTTTTATGAAGCAGATTAGAGAAAATTCATTCCAAGAAGGTTTGAACAGACTATTTTCTCCGTCGCATTTTCAAGAAAAACCAAGGCAACGATCTGTTAAAATTCAATGATAAGAACAAGTTTTATTGACAGAAAAATTGCATTTTTCTAGTATTTTATTTTGTAGCTTATGTGGTGTAGCTCAGTCGGTAGAGCAGGTGACTGTTAATCACTGGGTCGGGGGTTCGAATCCCTCCACCACAGCCAATCCCAAAGCCTTATCTCATATGTGGGAAGGGCAAGGGCGTTCTTGGTAAGGGTCATGAAAAGCTTGAGATTGATGTAATTATTCAAAATATTGTTTTTAAAACGATATATATATCGCCTTATCTATCATAGCTGTACTGATTGGCTGTGGTGTAGGAAAAATCAGGACTGCACCCAGTAAAGACACCAGTATTAAGATGTGTCATCACAAAAGAAGGCTGAATCAAGTTCTATCTTACAACACAATCAAGGGAGCTGAAAAACTCAACTACTCCAAAACGTTGTCTGAAGTGGGCAGAATGGTTTTTTCATTTTCGGATGAATCAGGTTCCAAAGCTGCGCTAGCCACTCTTTCTGGGATGCTCTTATGCTGGTTCAAAAAAGATTTGCCTCCCATACTATAAGGCGTGGAACTGTCAGGATTTTTCTTGGGACTCAACCTCACATTTGTTTTGTCCGCTTCTTCGGCCTTAAAAAGACCCATTTCTGCCAAAAAATTTGAGAAACTTCCGTCTCCCTTTCTTATGATTGATTTTAAAATATTCAGTGGTGCTGAATAAGAGGATTTTTTCTCAGCTCCAAAAATAATCTGAGTGAGAGTAGCTGAAGTAATATCATCTCTTGTTTCATTATCAATCACTAAGACTTCTTCTTCATTGCGAATCATTCTGGCAATGTCATTTAACACAACATAGGAACTTTGTTGTGTGTCATAGAGTTTTCGATTTCCATATCGTTTGATCACTTTTGGCTTTTGGTGTTTTGTCTGGTTGTTTCTTGGTGCAACGCTGTCGATGAATTCTTGATCCACTCAGTCCCCCTTAGTTGAATTGGTTTTCAAATCGTCCTAATGAAAAACAGTGTCATCCTTGCGTCATTGACTTAAGGGCGTATCATAGGAATCAATTTCTCGCCTTGTCAAGGCTTTGTTTTGTGATTTTTTTTCACATGTTTTCTGTGAAAACAATCTAGACGAAAGCAATAAAAAAATTTCTCATACCACTTCGTAAGATTTTTTTCTGTACAGAAATACTCCATCCAAAAATGAAAAAACATCTCAATTTAAAAATAAATACAAGCACTTATTAATTATAGTAGATTTTAATTTTAAAAAAGATAAAGAGTTTTTTATACAGGCCGATAAGAATACATCTTCAGGGTTATGTATGAAAAAATCGGTCTTTTTTCTTTTCTTACTTTTGCCGCTTATGACAGCTTGTCAAACTTCAAAAAATCGCAATTTGCATTTGACAAATATTGATTCCTTATATCTTCGCACTCAGGCCGGAAAGCTGTATATAAAAGCTGAGAAGCAATCGAAAATGGGTCTTCACTTGCAAGCGATTGGTTCTCTTAATGAGTCACTGATTTTCCATCCCCGTTCTTTTTTTCTTCGCTTGCGCTTGGTGGATGAATATTTACAAGTCCAACAAAGCTTAAAAGCTTTTGAGCTCTGTAAGTCCTTATTGGAAGAAAATCCTTCCCATATAGAGGCAAGATTGAAAATGGGGAAGATCTATGAAATGCAACACCTTTATAAGAAGACTTTTTCTGAATACGAAAAAATTTTGAAAGATCAAAGTGATCATCTAGAGACCTTATATCGTGTCGCCTTTTTACATATGTCCTTGGAGCATTTTGAGCTGGCTCGCTCCTCTTTCCTGTCTTTGTTGCAACGATACCCTGAAAATTCTCATAGGATTTACTATTCGTTGGCAGAAATCGATGACAAAACGAAGAATTGGAAAAGGTCTCGATTTTATCTTCAAAAATCTCTTTTCTTTCAACCTCTATTTATTCCATCTGTGATCACTCTTTCTTTTTCCTATAGGCAATCTGGAGACCTAAAACAAGCCATTTCGACTTTGGAAGAGTATCAAAAAAAATTCGGATTTCACCCAGAACTCGCCTTTTCTTTAGTGAGCCTTTATTATCAAACAAAAGATATGGATAAAGCCATCACAGTGCTTACATCTCTTTCAGAGAAGTATCCACAAAACCTATCCCTTCGATTGCAATTGGTTTCACTTTTGAGCCAAAAAACAGAGTATGAGAAAGCTATTTTATCCTTGAAAGAAGTCATCACTCAACGGCCAACAAGCTTGCCTCGTATTCATGTTCTTTACGCATCTTTGTTTGAAGAAAAAAAAGACTACCAAGGAGCCTTACATGCTTTACAAAAGGCTTCTCAAGTTTTTCCGAAAAATACAGAAATTATATTTTATAAAGGTCTTATACAAGATCACCTTGGCCAAACGAGTGCAGTCATAAAAAATATGAAAGAAGTTTTGAGAATCAATGCGAATCATGTGCCTGCCCTTAATCATTTAGCCTTTGTTTATACTGAGTTGAACCAGAATTTGGATTTTGCGGAGAAAATCATTACGAAGGCTTTATCTTTGTCGCCAAAAAATGTTTATGTCTTGGATACGGCTGGATGGGTTTTGTTCAAAAATGGAAAAACGAAAAAAGCTGTTGAATACTTAGAACAAGCTTACAAGAAAGATTCTTCCAAAAGTCGTATTGCAGAACATCTGGCTGAGGCCTATCATCAATTAAATATGATTGACAAATCCATTGACTTATACGAGAAAGCAGTGAGTTTAGAAAGAAATGAGAGGAAAAAAACCAAACTGCAAGAAAAATTATCTTCCATTTATTTGGGGGTCTAATCTCTCTTGTTTCATCTTGCTAATCAGCCTTGTTTCCTGTCAAACGCTGTTGCAATCACGCAGCCAATCTTTGGGAAGTTTACAAAAGTACCGTTCCGGAATTTTTTCGGGCTTTGTTGTGATCCAAACAGAGAAACAAAAAAATAGCTACTTTGCAGTTGATATCATGATCTCTCCATCCGGCCGTTTGAGAATAGATTTGATTACTTCCTTGGGCTTTCCTTTTTTGACTATTTTGTTGAAAAAAAAAGAAAGTTTGGCTCTGTTTTTTCAAAGCAAGCAATTTTACAAAGGAGAGAGTTTTGCTCCATTCAGTCAATATCTTTTTTCAACAACTGTGGATTTTAATGTTTTTACCAATATTTTATTCGATCGAAAGCCTTCTGGCCAAGAATGGAGTTGCAAGGAAGATCAAAAGGGACAGCCAGTTCAATGCCAGGGGTTTCAAACAAATATTTCATGGAAAAGAGAAGGGAAACAAGTAATTTCCCTGACAACTTCTACGTTTCATTTTGACTTCTATCCTTCTAGTTTTCACTCCGAAGTAAAGGAACAAATGTTTGACATTCATGTTCCCAAAGATTTCAATCCTCTTTCACTAGAAGATGAAAAAAATAAAATATCTCTTTAATGTGGTGTTGGTTGCACCAGAGATTCCCTCCAATACGGGTAATATTGGGAGGACTTGTGTGAGCCTTTACAGCCGATTGCACTTGGTGGGGCCTTTGGGTTTTGAGATGAGTGATAAGAGATTAAAGAGGGCTGGTTTGGATTATTGGCCACACTTGAATTATAAGATTTATGATTGTTGGGAGGAAATCAAGCCTCATTTAGAAAGCCAGAGGGTGTTTTATCTTTCTACAAAAGGTGAAAAAAGCCTTTATGAAGCTCATTTTAGGCAAGGAGATTGTTTTGTTTTTGGTTCAGAGTCCAAAGGTTTATCTGATCATTTGCTGAAAAAACAGACTCCTAGCCAGGTGTTGAAAATTCCCTCCCCAGGACCCGTACGTTCTCTAAATTTGGCCAATGCTGTTAGCGTTACAACTTTTGAAGCTTTCAGACAGGTCTGTTTTGATCAAGAGTGTCTGGACATTGATCCCTAAAGCACTGTATTTTTATTTTTATGATTGAAAATTTGCTCACTCGTTTTTTTGGTACTCAACACGAAAGAGACTTGAAGTCTTTTAGTCCTATCATTGAAAAAATTAATTCCTTGGAAACTCGTACAAAATCTTTATCCAACGATGCTCTTAAATCTCAGACAGGCCAATTTAAGGAAAAGATAGACAAAGGTTGCAGTTTGGATGAGCTGTTGCCTGAAGCCTTTGCCGTTTGTAGGGAAGTGGCTCGTCGAACTTTGAATCTTCGCCACTTCGATGTTCAGTTGATTGGCGGGATCGTTTTGCATGAAGGAAAAATTGCTGAAATGAAAACAGGGGAAGGAAAAACTGTGGTGGCCACTTTACCAGTTTACCTGAACGCTTTGACCGGCAAAGGAGTTCATGTGGTGACGGTGAACGATTATCTAGCCCGCAGGGACACAGAATGGATGGGGCAAATCTATCACCAACTGGGACTTGGTACAGGGACCATCCTGCATGGCTTAACGGATGAAGAACGCAAGATAGCTTATAGCCAAGACATCACTTACGGTACCAACAATGAGTTTGGCTTTGATTATTTGAGAGATAATATGAAGTTTGAACTGGATCAGTGTGTCCAAAGAGGCCTTTATTTCGCAATTGTGGATGAGTGTGATTCCATTTTAATTGATGAGGCTAGAACCCCTTTGATTATTTCAGGTCCCAAGGAGGATTCCATTGAAAAATACTATCATATCAATCGAATTATTCCTCAGTTAAAAAAAGAAATTCATTTTACAATGGAAGAAAAATCCAAAACGGTTTCTCTTACAGAAGAGGGAAACTCTAAGGTGGAGGATTTGTTAAAAATAAAAAATCTTTACGATATCGCTCATATTGATTTGCTCCACCATATCTATCAGGCCTTAAAAGCGTACCATCTGTTCAAAAAAGATGTGGATTATATGGTGAAAAATAATGAGATAGTCATTGTAGATGAATTCACGGGGCGTCTCATGCCGGGGCGTCGTTGGAGTGACGGTCTTCACCAAGCCATAGAGGCCAAAGAGGGAGTACGGGTAAAAAAGGAAAATCAAACCTTAGCAACTGTCACTTTCCAAAATTATTTTAGAATGTACTCCAAACTTTCCGGTATGACGGGAACAGCTGAAACGGAAGCCGTGGAATTTGGTAAAATTTATAATCTGAAAGTGTTTGTTGTTCCTACGAATAAACCCATCAATCGCCAAGATAAAAATGACATCATTTACAAAACTGGTTCGGCAAAATTTAAGGCAATCACCCAAACAATCCAAGAAATCCATGAAAATAGCCAACCTATTTTGGTGGGAACAGTAAGCATTGAAACTTCAGAAAAACTTTCGCAGGGGCTGAAAGAAAAACAAATTCCTCACAATGTTTTAAATGCAAAACATCATAAAAGAGAAGCAGAGATCATTGCACAAGCTGGTCGTCTCGGTGCGATTACAATTGCTACAAACATGGCGGGCAGAGGAACAGATATTGTTTTGGGCGGTAACCCAGAGCTTCTTTTCCAAACAGAACTCAGCTCCCGCGCGGATGAGGCTTTGAAAAAAAAATCTCAGCAAAAATTTAGGGAAATTTGTGAAAAAGAAAAAAAACAAGTGATTGAAGCTGGAGGGCTTTTTGTTTTGGGAACCGAAAGACATGAATCCAGACGTATTGATAATCAGTTGAGGGGAAGGTCGGGTCGCCAAGGAGATCCGGGAGCTTCTTGTTTTTATTTGTCCTTGGAGGATGATCTGATGCGAATTTTTGGCGGGGAAAATATGCAAAAAATTATGAATGTTTTTAATGTGCCAGATGATGAAGCCATTACAGCCAAGCCAGTGACTCGTTCAATCGCCAATGCTCAGAAAAGAGTGGAAGGCCATAACTTTGATATCAGAAAGCATTTGTTGGAATACGATGATGTAATGAACCAGCAAAGAACTGTTATTTATACACAACGTCGCAATATTTTGAATGATGAAAAAATCGAAAGACAATGCTTGGATTTTTTGAGTGAAACCACTTCTTCTCTCTTAGATACTTTTGTCGGGGAGCAATTGAAGCCAGAGCAGTGGAACACAAAAGCTTTGTCTCAGGCGCTTTATCAACAATTTGGTCTTTTGGTTCAGGCAAAAGATTTGTCTCAGTCGAAGGATTTGGTTTCTTTTGTCAAGGAAAAGGTGAAGACTTTGTATGATGCCAAAAAACAATATTTAGGAGAGCATTTTCAGCCGATTATTCAAATGATTTTGTTGCAGACTTTGGATGCTCGATGGAAAGAACATTTGGAAAATATTGATCGATTAAAAGAAGGAATCAATTTGAGAGCTTACGCACAAAAAGATCCTTTGATTGAATACAAAAAAGAGGCTTTTGCACTTTTTGAGCAAGTGCATTTTAGAGTGGCTGTGGAATCAATGGAAAAGTTGTTTAAAATACAAATTCAAATGAATGAGGCGGATGGTGAAAAAATTCGACTAGGAAAAAACTATGATGAAAAAAAATTGGACTATGACAAGCCTTTTTTTGATCAAAATCAGTTGGAAGCTTCTGGCTCAGATTCTTCTTTTGCGAATGCAAACGCTGGAGAACGAAGCAATCGAGCCCAAAGAAGAAAGCAAAAAATGAAAAAGAGAAAGAAAATTAAAATATGAACTCTCCTTGTCCTTGCTGTCACAAAGCTTTTGAATTTTATCCAGAAAGTGCACTGGATGGTCTTTGTGAGTGTCCTCACTGCCAGTCAGTTCTCAAATGGGAAAACAATTCTTTCGAAGTCATTCAACAAGCTTCTGGACCTTCCAAAACTTCTTCTTCACAGGTTGAGCCTTTGGAGCATCCTTCCTTGGTAAAAGACGAAGCCTCCAAGGCTCCTTTTTCGGCGCAAGTTGATGAGGGTTTTGCCGAAAATGATGATGAATCTTCTTCTTTTTTAGAAGCTAAAGGGCCTACTGAGGAAGGTCCTTCGGTGGTGACTGATTCTCCTTCAGAACAACATAGTTCGGAACAAGAAGCTAAAGGGCCTACTGAGGAAGGTCCTTCGGTGGTGACTGATTCTCCTTCAGAACAACATAGTTCGGAACAAGAAGCTAAAGGGCCTACTGAGGAAGGTCCTTCGGTGGTGACTGATTCTCCTTCAGAACAACATAGTTCGGAACAAGAAGCTAAAGGGCCTACTGAGGAAGGTCCTTCGGTGGTGACTGATTCTCCTTCAGAACAACAAATGCAATCTCCTCAACTAGAGGTTTTGCACTCTCAGGGAGCAGAAGAAGCTCTTTCAGAACCAAAGCCTCAGGATTTCTCAGATGTTGAAAATTACGGCAATTCAGAATCCATCTCCAGCAAGGGTTTTTTGCGCTATGACCTCCTTATTGAAGGGATAGATTCTAGTGAAATAGAGGAGCAGATATTATTTATTTTGGAGGACTCTCGTTTTAACTGGGATGGAAAGGAAATTTACCGACAACAAAAAGATGGAAACTTGTGGATTAAAAATTTACATCCCATAAAAGTTGTTTCCTTGATTTCTGAAATTTCTCGTTTGTCCGTTCAGCTTTCTTGGAAGCAATACACCGCCTTGTCTTCTTCCTCCCAAGCACCCAGCACAAACACTTCAGACCAAGATAAATGAGACAGTGGGAATGTATAAAGACGCAATGTTTTCGCTAGGTTCCATATCGTGCTAGTAGGCAGGTCAAGAATCGATTATTTTTTCTTTAGCTTCTTTGCAATTTTGGGCTCGCTTAAAGAATTAATTTTTCTAAATCCGGCCTCTTTTTGTCGCCGGTAAAAGTTCGCATTTTGCTCATACTCCTCAATAGTTTCCGCTTCCTCCATTTTTCGATAGTAGTTAGGATAAGGAGTCAATGGCCCAATTTTTAGAACTCTCCCCTCTTCAAAAAAAATCTCTCTTGTGTGTTTTTGGGAGTTTAGTTTGAATTTATAAAGCCAGCGATCTACACCCTTTATCCTTCGCACTTTCTCTGGTCGTCCGATTTCATTGAAGACTTCCTTTTTGGTGAAGCCGACTTGAACTCTTTGCAAGCCCGCACGAGTGCTGATACAAGAAGAAAGAAAGAGGAGAAATAACAAAACAAAACGCATGCAGATTATTATATACAGTTTTTTCTCGCTTGGAAATACTATATTCTTTCTAAGTAAAATATGTCGATCTAGGTAATGATACGTCGATTTAAGCGTCAAAAAACCAGCTTGCACTCAGGGGGTAAACATGGGAAGACCTAGAAAACTAGTTGATGAAGTCGTTGGCGATGTTTTTTTTTGGAGAACCAAGTGAAACAAAACGAGGACCGAGAAAAACAAAACAAGCTTGGTCTTGTGATTTTGTTGGGAACTGTTTCTTTTAGTTTTGTTTGGTTTTTTTATATCGTTTATTTTTCCCCAGCCGTAGATCTTGAAGAAGTAAAGACTTCTAGCCTGCAAGCTATGAATGAAAAAGGGGATGAGAGCATAGACCTTTCTAAAATTAAGGATTATTGGCGTTTTCAGCCTGAATTGGTGCTTTATGGGGAAAAGTTGTATCAGACATCCTGTGCCTCTTGTCATGGGAACAAAGGTCTGGGTGACGGGATAGTGGCGAAAGGTTTACAACCTCCCCCTCGCAACCTCGTGGAAGGAAAATGGAAAAAAGGAGGAAGTTCCATAGCTCTTTATAAGACTTTAGTTCAGGGGATTTCTGGGACATCAATGGTATCTTTTTCTTATCTATCCAAGTTGGATCGTTGGGCTTTGGTGCATTATATTCGTTCTATCACAAAAAATAAGGTAAAAGATGATGAGAAAAAATTGGAACAGTTTTTTCAGACTGCTCAGTAAAGTTTTTTTTGTTTTTTTCCCTTTGATGGTTCATGCCTATGAACCAAAGAGAACTTTTTCAGCCGAAAACATTCCAGAGGAACTAAAGGGCATAAAGATAGAAGAAAAAATAGGTGATTTTTTGGATTTACATCTTCGGTTTACTGATGAAAAAGGGAAAGAAGTTCAACTGTCTCAATTTTTTCAGCCTGATCGGCCTGTTTTAATGAGCATTGTTTACTACGATTGTCCCAATTTGTGTGGTCTGCACCTAAGTGGTTTGGGAGAGGCTGTTGGTCAATTGCCTCAAGAGTTTAAAGAAAAGTTTAAAGTGGTCGTGCTGAGTATGGATGCGAATGAAACACCTGCTCTAGCTAAGAAAAAAAAGGAAAATTATATGAAAAAATATTCCTTCCCAGAGAAGAATTGGTCTTTTTTAACTGGTAAAGAAAAAAATATTTTGTCTGTGAGCAATCAATTGGGGTTTCGATTTCGATGGGATGACAAACAAAAAATATTTGCTCACTTGCCAGTGGCCTATATTCTAACTCCCTCGGGAAAAATTTCTCGGTATCTTTATGGGGTGGAATTTGAAGCAAAAACGTTGAGACTTTCCCTAGTGGAAGCAAGCAAAGGACAAATCGGCTCTGTGATGGATCGTATTATTTTGTTTTGTTTTCAATTTGATCCTCGACAAGCTCGTTATTCTTGGTACGCATACAATATTATGAGAGGAGCTGGAATTTTTACTATTTTCTCCCTTTTTGTTTTTCTCCTTCCGGTTTGGTTAAGAGAAAATAAGAAATCAAAAAAAGGTGTTTGACCATGTTCAAGCACTTCATTGATCAAATAAGAAACCATTTACTTCCCCCAGCAGGCACTCAGTTTGCCTCTGATGTAGATCGATTGATTGAATTTTTAGTGAGTGTGAGTTTAGTCGCCTCCCTTCTCATCATCGGAGGGTTTGTTTATTTTTCAATCGTTTTTAGAAGAAAAAAAGAAGGAGAACAAACTCCAAGGATCACCCATCATCGGGGATTAGAGTTTTTGTGGAGTTTTATTCCTTTTCTCATTTTTATATTTATTTTTGCTTGGGGCTGGTTGCTTTATAGCAAAATGCGACACCCCCTTAAGGGAGCTTTGGAAGTGTACGTATATGCCCAAATGTGGAACTGGGATTTTGTTTACAAAAATGGAAGAAAAAGTTCTGGTGTGCTTTATGTTCCGATCAATCGGCCGGTAAAGTTGATCATGACTTCGAGAGATGTGATCCATAGTTTTTTTGTGCCTTCTTTTCGTATCAAGCAAGATGTGGTTCCCGGCACTTATACAAGCTTGTTTTTTACTCCCAACAAAAAGGGCCGATTTCATGTTTTTTGTGCAGAATTTTGTGGAACTGGACATTCTACAATGCTTGCCAAGGTGAAAGTGATGGCATTGAGTGAGTGGGAACATTGGCTTGCCACAGACCCTTACAAAGGAATGAATTTGGTGCAGATTGGAGAGAAAGTTTTTCAAGGCCGTTGCACTGCTTGCCATAAAACCACTAGCCAAAGAATGATTGGTCCCGGATTGGCTAGTCTTTTTAAATCCGAAAGGGAATTTGAGAAAGCTAGTCCTGAAATAGCAAATGAGGCATATATACGTGAATCTATTTTAAATCCCTCCGCGAAAGTTGTGAAAAGCTATCCGAATCAAATGACTCCTTTTGCTGGGCTTTTAAAGGAAGAGGAACTGACAGGTTTGGTGGAATATATTAAATCATTAAAGGGAGAGAAATAAAAAAATGAACACAGAAAGTTATTTAGATAAAAAAGGTTTGGCCTCTTGGTTCTTCACTCTAGATCATAAACGCATTGGTTTGCTGTATATGATTACGGTGTCTTTTTTCTTTTTGGTGGGAGGAGTGTTTGCGCTTTTGTTGCGATTGGAACTTTTTAAAGTAGGCGATACTTTTGTCTCAGCAGGAACTTATAACCAATTTATGACTTTTCACGGAGTCATTATGGTATTTATGGTGATCATTCCAGGGATACCAGCCTCCTTAGGGAATTTTTTTCTTCCTCTTCAAATTGGTGCCAAAGATGTGGCTTTTCCGAGAGTCAATTTACTATCTTGGTATTGTTTAGTTATCGGAATGATAGTGGCCCTTTGCTCTATATTTTTTAATGGAATAGATACTGGTTGGACCTTTTACACTCCCTACAGTATTCGAACTAACACAGGCACTACTTGGGCAGTTCTCGGCGTTTTTATTATGGGATTTTCTTCTATTTTAACCGGCGTGAACTTTATCGTAACCGTTCACAAATTGAAGGCAAAAGGAATGGGATTTTTTAAAATGCCTCTTTTTGTGTGGGCTATTTATTCCACTGCAATCATTCAGGTGTTAGCAACACCCATTCTAGCAATTACTGTTTTGTTGTTATTTGCAGAAAGAATCTTAGGAGTGGGAATTTTCGATCCCAAACTGGGAGGAGATCCCATCTTGTTCCAACATTTTTTTTGGTTTTACTCTCATCCAGCTGTCTACATCATGATTCTTCCCGCTATGGGCATCATCAGTGAAGTTATCACGACTTTTTCCAGAAAAACCATCTTTGGTTACAAAGCGATTGCTTGGTCTAGCGTGGGGATTGCTATGGTGAGCTTTTTTGTTTGGGGACATCATATGTTTGTAAGCGGGCAGTCGGAATGGGCTGGAGTTCTTTTTTCTTTTCTCACCATGTTGGTGGGAGTTCCAACGGCAGTCAAAGTGTTTAACTGGGTTGCAACAATGTACAAGGGTTCGATCAGGTTTGACTCCCCCATGCTCTATGCCAATGGTTTCTTGTTTCTTTTTGTGATTGGAGGCGTAACGGGGATCATGTTGGCTTCTTTGGCTTTTGATGTTCATGTGCATGATACGTATTTTGTGGTGGCTCATTTCCATTATGTGATGGTGGGAGGGACTTTGATGGCCATCATGGCTGGTGTGTATTATTGGCTCCCCAAGATGTTTGGCCGGCTCTATAACGAATTTTGGGGACGAGTTACTTTTGTCCTCATTTTTGTCGGTTTTAATATAACTTTTTTTCCGCAATTCATACTGGGTTTAAAGGGAATGCCTCGTCGCTATCACGATTACGTTGCACCTTATGAACCGCTCAATCAACTTTCAACGATTGGCTCTTGGATCATCGGTTTGGGATTTTTTATTTCTTTCTTTGTTATCGTTTTTGCCATCTTTCGAGGGAAAAAGGCAGGACCCAATCCTTGGGGAGGGACTACTTTAGAATGGCAAACAGATTCCCCTCCTCCCACAGAAAATTTTCATAAAACTCCCGTTGTGACAAAAAGGCCTTATGAGTACAGTTGATTCTTCTATTCATCATCCTGCTCATCACTTTGAGAGTGCGAAGCAGGAATTTGAGGCTAGCAAGCTAGGAATTTGGCTTTTTTTATGTACAGAAATTGTCATGTTTGGTGGCCTGTTTGTGGCCTATGCCATCTACCACCGAATGTATCCAGATGTTTTTTTAGAAGGGTCCCAATTTTTGGACTGGCAATTGGGAGCGATCAACACGGTTGTTCTTTTGTTTAGCTCATTCACCATGGTAGCTAGCATCTATTTCGCTCGAAAAGGAGAAAGAAAAAAATCCATTCTCAATTTATGGGTAACTTTTTTTTGCGGGCTTATTTTTATGGGAGTCAAATATATTGAATATTCCCATAAACTGGAGATTGGTTTAGCACCCGGACTGTTTTTTTCTTATACACAACAACCAGTCTTAGCCGACCTGCCTCTCTATTTTTCTTTTTATTATTGTATGACCGGATTGCATGGCTTTCACGTTTTGATCGGCATGGGTTTGATTGCGTGGCTTATTTTTCGTTCCTACAAGAAAGAATTTGGGTCCTCTTATTATACTCCATTGGAATGTGTAGGGCTTTTTTGGCACTTGGTGGATTTGATCTGGATTTATCTTTTTCCTCTCTTGTATTTGGTGGAATGAACGGAGCGATTTGGTGGAATGAACGCAGAACATGATACTTTATCCTTAAAAGTTTATAGTAAGGTTTTAGCCGTCTTGTTGTTTCTAACGGCTATGACTGTGCTGATAGCTCAGGTAGACTTTGGCGTGGTCAATGTGTTTATTGCTATGGGTATTGCAACCATCAAAGCAAGTTTGGTGTTGTTGTTTTTTATGCATCTTAAATATGACGACAAATTTTTTTTGGTGATCTTTTTAACTGGGGTATTCTTTCTAGTGATTATATTTTTAATCTGTGAACTGGATATTCTGACTCGTATTCCAGAGAGTCCTCTAGTATGAAAGGATTTACCTTCTTTTTTGATTATTTACGATTAACCAAATGGAGAATCTCCCTATTTGCCCTAATCAGTGCTTGGGCAGGCTATTCCTTGGCCCTCAAGTTAGAAACTGCTCCGGTATTTTTTTCTGTCTCTTTCCCTCTTTTGTACTTAATGGTTGGACTGTATTTTGTAATGAGTGGAAGTTTTGCAATCAACCAAGTTTATGAGTGGCGTCTAGATTCTTTAATGAATCGAACGAAAAACCGCCCGATTCCATCTGGCAGAATGACCACCTTGCAAGCGTTTTCTCTAGGGATTGTTCAAACCATTTTTGGTCTGTTAATTTTATTAGCTTTGAATCCTCTTTCTGCCTTGTTGGCCTTGTTGGCCTTTTTGCTTTATAATATTTGTTATACGATTTTTTGGAAAAAAACGTTGAGCTTTGCAGCAGTCCTTGGGGCTTTGCCCGGAGCCTTGCCAGTAATGATCGGTTACTCGGTGGTTTCTTCTTCCATTTTTTCTCTAGAATCCCTTTACCTATTTTTGATTCTTTTTTTATGGCAAATGCCACACTTTTGGTCATTGGCTTTACATTATAAAAAAGATTACCAACTAGCTAGTGTGCCTGTTTTGCCTCTTCGCTTGGGGGATAGCAAAACAATTTACTATATTGGCATTTACTTACTTTCTTACCTTGGTTTGGTTTTGATCTCACCTTTGTTATTTCCTATGAATTTTATTTATGCACTCGTTATTATTCCCATTTGTATAAAGCTCTTTTTAGAATTTGTGAAATTTTCTAAAAAACTGGGGAAAATAAAATTTTTTATATGGCTAAATGGCAGTATTTTAATTTTTCTTTGGGCTCCAGTTTGGGACTTTTGGATTTATTCATGGTCCCTTCACCCATTCCTCCCTTAGCTATCTCAAATAGGTGGCCAGTGAAATCTTTGAGAGCATGCTTTATCCAGTCGGTCCCAGATTGCTTTCCAGTGAGCGTTTGATTGTTCCGGTCTTTTGCAGACGTAGATGATGTGAGAGGAATTTTGAGAGAAAACTCTTAGCTCCTGATAGAGAGTTCGAGCTGTGATCTCTGGTGAATTTTTTAAATACAGTTGTTTGAATATTTTTTTTGGAAATTTCTTAGAAAGATAAGACTCGATTTTCTTTTCTTCTGGAAAAAATCCCTTCTTGAGATCTATTACAATGAGAGGAACCTCAGGTTGGTAGTGGTGTTTCAAATTGCCAGGACTTGCGGATGAGCTTGCGTACTTTACTTCCCAGTTTTTTAGATTTTCTTTTTTAAGCCAACGCAGGAGCTCTTCTTTCGAAATAGAGCCGGGTCTTAATATTCGAAAACTCCTATTTTCAAAATCAGGCTCTAACACAGTGGATTCAATTCCTAGTTGGCAGGGGCCTCCATCCAAAATAAAAACTTGTTCCCCAAAAATATGAGAAACATGTTCTGCTTGTGTGGGGCTGAGTTGTCCAAAAAGATTGGCACTGGGTGCACAAAGTGCTGTTCCCATTTTTTCTATCAAAGTTAAAGTGAGTGGATGATTAGGAATTCTTAATCCCACTTTTTTGTGGCCAGCTGTGATAAAAGGATGCACTTTCTTTGTTTTGTCTAGTACGAAAGTTAAAGGTCCGGGACAAAAATGGTTGATCATCTTTCTCAGTAGAGGATGTTTTTCTTGGTGAAAAAGACGCATCTGTTCTTCTCCAAAGCAGTGAACTATCAAAGGATTAAAAAATGGTCTTTTTTTTATCTGGAAAATTTTTTTTAAAGCATCTTCGCTGAGAGCAGACCCTGCTAGGCCATATACAGTTTCAGTTGGAATGGCAACCACTCCTCCCTTTTTTAAAATGGATAAAGCTGTATCGAAGTGAACAGAAGATGTTTCTCTTTTCATTTTGTTATGAAGGAACGAAGATGAGTGAAAAAAATGGTTGCAATGGAGATGAAAACCAAAGTGCCTAAAACGACGCTAATGATTTCAATGTGTCTGATAATACTCTCTCCATAAATAGAGATAATCCATATTTGCGTGGGGACCACCAACAAAGCGACGCCTCCGTTGAACAAAATGAATTTGTCGATTGGCATTCTTGTGATTCCGCAAGTCAGGTATCCGATGAGTCGCAATCCGGGAGCGAAGCGAAGCATGCCAGAAACATAGTACCCATAGCGAGTCATCCATAAATCAATTTTTTCTTTTCTCTTTTGTGGAATGAACTTTTGAAAGAAATAATGATTCGTGATTTTTTCTCTAAAGATGAAACCAATCATATAGATGAACAGATCACTTAGAAAAACAGATAGAAAACACACCATAGCAGTTGTTGCGGGATGCACGGGAGTTTGTCCGCTCAAAAGAACTAAGCTAGGAGGAGGATAGAGTTCTGGATGAGCTCCCATATAAGCCACCAAGGCAGATGAAATGATGACAAATTCTTCTGATATAGGGAATCCAACAGTGGCCAAACACATTGCCACTGTTATGACGGTATAGAATGTAACAGGATCATAAGCTGATGCAGTTAAAAAATGCATAAGTGATTGTTTGAACTGTTCCAGCAATGTTTTCTCCTCTGTTCTTATTGCAAGTTACAATATTGTTTTTTCATTCGATGGATCACTTTGAAAATCCTATTTTTCCATCAAACAGGTAAAGTCCCTCCGTTTTGATAAAATCTATATCATGTTTTTCCATTCCTCTTAGAAGCTCCACGATGCTTGACGGTGTGATGCGTTGAAAAGGAGTCTTTGTCGTGAATCGGCAACACCAATGATCAGAAAGTAAAGCATTGGAACTATCACTAGAGGGCCAAATTCTCAGACCTCTGGAATCAATAGATTTCAACGAGAGAGGGAGCTTCATTTTTTCTATCTTTTGCACAAAATCAGGAACACACAGATGAGCATCATCGATAAATACATCCACTCCCACCAATGTTTTTTGCTCTTTTTTTATCTGACTCAATTTTCTTGATTTTTTTGTACTAGATTTTTCAGAGATGCTTGATTGTAATTTCTTTGGATTTTCACCCAGTCGCTTGATTATAGCTTCTGTAAATTCTTTTGTCCCTAACTTTTTTTTGCTAACTCCTTCTTGATAAATGTCGTAAGTATGCAATCCATCTTCCAAAGTTTTTAGCCAAGCGTTTTGTATTTTTTTTGCACAGTCTTTTTGATCTATATGAATCAACAAGAGGATGGCTGCTTGCAAAAGTCCAGAAGGATTGGCTACATTTTGTTTTGCTCTCCTAGGAGCAGACCCATGTATGGCTTCAAACATGGCGTAGTGGTCTCCCATATTGGCAGAGCCAGCCAGTCCCACAGATCCAGTGATTTGGGCGGCCACATCAGACAAAATATCTCCATACAAATTTGGCAATACTAGCACGTCAAAATTTTCCGGTGAGGTAGCTAATTTGGCTGCACCAATATCGACAATCCAATGTTCTGTTTCACATTCAGGATACTTGGTACCCACTTCTTCAAATATTTTTCTAAAGAGTCCATCTGTTCTTTTCATAATGTTGTCTTTTGTGAAACACGTCACTTTTTTTCGATCGTTTCGAATAGCATATTCAAAAGCATATTGAATAATTCTTTGTGATCCAGATTGAGAGATAAATTTTAAGCATTGAAACATTTCATTGGTTTGGCGGTATTCGACTCCTGTATAAACGTCTTCTTCATTTTCTCGTATGATAACCACGTTCATGTTGGGATGTTTTGTATGAACAAAAGGAAAATACGAAATGCAAGGTCTGATATTGGCATATAGACCCAATTTTTTTCGGATTGTGACGTTGAGACTTTGGAAGCCACCGCCCTGAGGGGTTGTGATCGGAGACTTTAAAAATACTTTCGTTCGATAAATAGATTCCCAGTTTTTATCTTCCATGCCGGTTGGGACTCCTTTTTTATAAATGGTTTCACCGATTTGTATTATTTCAGGCTGGATCATAGCTCCCGCATGTTCCATGATTTGTAAAGTGGCCTCCATAATTTCTGGGCCAATGCCATCTCCGTAGCTGACTGTTATGGGTCTTGATTTGGACATAGTCACTCTCTTGCTTTTCTTATGGAAAATAAATGAAAACGCAACGTAATTGATTTAAAGTAAAATGACTATATTATCAAGGAGAGATATTTTGAAAAAAAAAGAGAATGTGGAATATATCGAATTCTTGCCAGATCGAAATGATGAAATCCGTTCAGGTCAGGATCAAAAAGTTCGTTCAGATCAAAATGATGAAATTTGTGCGATATTTTTTCATGGTTATGGAGCCAATGCTCATGATTTATGTTCTTTTCATTCCATGGATCTACCACTTGCTTGTCGGTGGATCTTTCCCAATGGATTTTTAAGAATCGAGGAAGCATACAATAATAAAGGTCGTTTTTGGTTTCCCATTAGCAGGGATTTTGCGACTAGCACGATTCAAGCCAAACAGCAATCCATTGAGACTCTTAGAATCCATAAAGAAAAACTTCTATCTTTTATCAAAGGATTTTGTACGGATCCAAAAAAAATTGTTCTCGGAGGATTTTCTCAAGGAGCAATTATGGCCCTACATCTTGCCTTAGAATTCAATCCTCCTCCAAGGGCTTTGGTTTTTTTGTCTGGTTGTTTATTTCCAAAAGAGAATTTAAATCTAAAAAAGAAAAAATATACTTTGCGGACTCATTTTTTTCAAAGCCATGGCAAAAGTGACCCCTTGTTGCCCTATGCCCTAGGGGAAGAAGCTTTTGCTTTTTTACAAGGACTTGGCTGGGAGGGAAAGCTGAATTCCTTTGAGGGGGAGCATGAAATTCCCCAAGAGATTTTTCTACAACTGCAGATATTCCTTCGTGGCCGACTCGTATAAGGGGCTTTGTTTTTCTAGTCATTCATCTTGATAATCTACTTCTACGAGTTGGGATTTTGGGATTGCTTGGCAAGTGAGAATTTCGTGATTTTCGATATTTTCATCCTCCAATATCCCTCTTTCATTTTGAAAAATTTCTCCTTTTTTCAAGGTAGCTAAGCAAGACATGCAAGACCCGGAGAGGCAGGAAAATGGGGGAGTGTATCCGGCTGAAAGAAGTTGTTCCAATATCGGGATGTTATTTTGTGCTGGAATTTCTATCATCTCATCGTCAATATGAGCCTTAATTGTTTTCTTTTCGATCTGTTCTCCTTTTCCTTGTTGCCCTATCATAGTCAGTTCTCCCTCTTCCTCATTCGAAGGAGTCATCACTGATGATGTTTTTTGATAAGAAGTATCTTCTGTTTTTTTGGCTGGTAAAAAATTCTCTATTCTGATCTGTGATTTTTGAACTTTTTTTTCTATGAGAAATTCCTTCACTGTTTGCATAAAACCAATGGGACCACATAAGTAATATAAATTCGATGCACTGTCTTTCGAAGGGTCAAAGTATCTATTCAAATGGTCCTTGTTTAGCCTGCCTTTGATAACTTGTCTTGTTGTTTGGCTTTCCTTTTTTTCTGGCTGACTGAAAATGTGCCAGATATGCAATCTCTCAGGATGGCGAGCTTGCCAATCTTTTAGGTCTTGATTGTAAATAATAGAATTTTCGTTTCGATTGGCATAAAAAAGAAAAACCTTATTTTCTGGATCAGAAAGTAAAACAGTTTTTAGGATAGAAAATAAAGGAGTGATTCCACTTCCTCCGGCAAATAAACAATAATTTTTTGGTTTCAAATCACTGGGAGGTTTGAAGAACTTGCCAGCCGGCTTTCTGCAATGCATTTCATCTCCCACGTGCGAGTAGGTTACAATGTAATTGGAAATTTCTCCTTTTTTTATTCGTTTGATGGTAGTTTTGAAGTCTTCATTCAAGAGAGGGCAAGAAGAAATTGAATAACTTCTCAAGTATTTTTTTTCTTTCATTTGGAACTGAAAAGTCAGAAATTGAGCCGGTTTGTATTGAAAAACATCTTTGAGTTCTTCTGGGATTTCAAAGACTAATGATACGCTATCTGCAGTCTCTTGAATTTTTTTGCGAATTTTTAGGGTATAGAGCTTACTCATAATTCACATTTCCATTTCAGTTTCTTGCATCCATTCCACTGGCGAAAGAACAGAAAGAGTGTGATTTTCATGAAAACCGATTTCCAATTTTCCTCCAGGCATTTGCACAAAGATGGGATTGAGTTTCGGAAAATTTCGATGGTGGATCTGAGCCAAAGCTAAGGCACCAGTCCCGCAAGCTGGTGTGATATCTTCCACCCCTCTTTCAAAACTGCAACCAAGCAAAAGATTGTCTTGATGAGTTTTTTGGTAAAACGAAACATTCATTCCCTCTTCGTCATGATCTTTTTTGTTTCTGAGCCACTGGCCGATTTCTTTTAAGCTTTCCCTTTTATCTTTTGTGTCTAGGGAATGGGATTTCTCAATAACGGCATGAGGAATCAAAGCATTTATGAAGTGATAGGATAGTGGTTTTTTTTTAAATTGAACAGTAAAAGGGCCTTTAATTTCTTGTGTTTCTTTCACAAAAATACGCCCCGATCCTTTTTTTAAATCCCCTTTTATTTTTTGAGACTGTGTTTTTAGAGTGAAAGTTTCCCTTTCTACAATGAGATGCTTTTTGAAAGCGTATACGACTACACAGCAAGCTGCATTTCCGCACATTTGAGCAAGGGAGCCATCTTTGTTGTAAAATAGCCACTCGAATTCACCAGTTTTTTTTCTTGGCAACAAAATCACCAAGCCATCGGCTTCTATGCCTGTTTTGCTATCACAAAATTTTTGGCTCAGTTTCATCCAATTTTTCTGACGAAGTGAAGCAGGAAAACTTTCAAAGTAAGTGATCAGAAAGGTATTCCCAGCTCCGCTCATTTTCGTCCATTTGACCTTGTTTTTCATTTTGTTCACTTTTTAGTCAGAGGGTTTCAAAAATTCTTATAAAAGAATCTAAAATCATTGTCTATTCCTAAAATAAAAAGCTCATTTAACCGATACGACTCCTATGGGTGTTTTGTAAGGAGAGAGAAAAAATGATAAAAACACTTATCTATGGATTATGTATTTTACTTCTTTCTTGCTTGCTTGGTAATTGTTCTCCCCTAAGAGAAAAGGGAGGCTTTGTTACAAACACAATCGACTTCAATTCCATTCAAAATCCAACGGGGAACACGGAAGAAAAACCAAACCCACCCAGCGACGAAGGTGATGACGAGGGTGATGGCGGGGATAAAGTATCCAACATAACACAAAATCCGGGAGAAGAATTTACAGGGAAAGATACGGCAGAAAAAGGAACTGCACCGATCACAAGGGCACTGTGGCAGTAAGATCCCATCTCACCGAAAGAGGATCATCATGGCGATAGAATCACATGATCACAACCTTAGTAAGAAAGAACCTACTGCCGAGCTTCAAGGCTATGGTAACAAAATCACATGATCAATGTAGATAAGGGAATTTTTTGAAGTGCTCTACTTGGAGTTTTCTATCTGGTTGGTCTATGTGGTTGATTAACTGAGTGATTGTTTTTCTAGCTTTATTTTTTGCGCTAATACAAGCATCAAAAAGATTGTCTCCCTGACTTTGCACTTTTAAATTTAGAGTTTCAGGGACGAGAACAAAAGTAACAGAATATTGGGATTGCTTTTTTTCATTTTGGCTTTTTTCCAATATAACAGCAATAGATCCACTGTTGAGTAAAAAACTTTTGAGTTCCAAAACTTGTTGGTAAACAAAAGTTTTTTCCTCTCCTGAGGGCTCTAGACGGCTAAGAAATTTTTCAGTTTTAGTAGTCACACACTTTCAGTCTGTGGCTTTCTCTCATTTTTGTCAAGATCAAGTATTTTTTTTCATCGAATTTGACAATTTACAAGATAAATTCTAGAAATTGGCTGTGCTGAAATGTATAAATTTCACAGTGCATAATCGGTTTTGGCCTCCATGTTCCAGAGTGTCTCAATGAGAGAAAATCGTGTTCGTTTAACAAAAAGTTGGAAAAGTCATCTGCTATCTGAATTTGATAAATCTTATATGCAAGATTTAAGAAATTTTCTCTTGAGTCAAATGAGACTAAAAAAAAGAATTTTTCCAGACTCTTTAGAATATTTTACTGCGCTTAATCTTGTGCCTTTTAAAGATGTCAAGGTGGTCATCATTGGACAAGATCCTTACCATGGCCCCAATCAAGCCCATGGGCTTTGTTTTTCCGTGCGTCCGGGGGTGAAAAATCCTCCTTCCCTAAAGAATATCTTTCGTGAATTGCAATCTGATTTGAAAATTGAAAAATCTAAGCACGGTTGTCTTACTTCTTGGGCAAAACAAGGGGTTTTACTTCTCAATGCCATTTTGACTGTTGAGTCGGGAAAACCTGGATCTCATCAAAACAAGGGGTGGGAGATTTTTACTGATCGTGTAATTGATATCTTGAATAAAAAATCTAAATTTCTCGTTTTTATATTGTGGGGTCAGTACGCTCAGAGAAAAGGGCAGTTCATTGATGAAACAAAACATCTGGTTTTAAAAGCTTCTCATCCCTCTCCCTTTTCGGCGGATCATGGATTTTTTGGTTGTTCTCATTTTTCAAAGACCAATCAATACTTGGAGCTTCATGGGAAGTCGATGATTGACTGGAATTTGCCTCAAATTTCCCAAGAGTGACAGTTGGTTGCTGTTTGCTTGATCTTGTATTCGATTGATTGCATGGAGTGATTAGAAAAATTGAAATCTAAAACAATTGGAACTAACAAGATGAGAAAAGACAAAATCCAGTTACAAAAAAATGGAGTATTTTTTTCTCTTCGATTGCCTTCTCAAGAAAAAATTTCAAAAGCCGTTTGGTCTTCTCATTCGAAAAACTATTCGCTTCATAATTTTTCTTCCTTTGCGAGGCCCTTTTCTCTCCCACTCTCATCTGATAAATATGGTAAGTTAGATAAGCAAACACCCTTAATCATTTGTGATAAGAAACTTTTTTCTTATTCACCAGAAGTGAAAGTATGGTTGAGAAGTCAGATGGTTTATTTTGTATCAGCTGGTGAAAAATTAAAAGATCTTAATATGTTTCCATGGCATAGTAACAAAATTCTAAAAAAGATAGGCAATGAAAAGATTTCTTATCTGATCAGTGTAGGAGGGGGTAGCGTAGCGGATTTTTCTGGTTTTTTTGCCAGTGTGTACAAAAGAGGGGTCCCCTTGATTCATATTCCTAGCACATGGCTTTGTGCTATGGATGCATCTCATGGCGGGAAGACAGCTTTAAATATAGGATCCATAAAAAATCAATTCGGATCTTATGTTTTTCCAAGAGCTGTTTTCATCGTGAAGGAATTATTTTCTCATCTTCCTTCTTCTGAGGTGGTGTCTAGCCTCGGCGAACTGATCAAGATGGCTTGCATTCGTGGAGGAAAATTTTATTCTGAACTTTGTCGAAAAAAATCCTTTTCCTCCTCTCATCTTTGGTCTTTTCTTCCTGAAGCAATCATTGCAAAATTGGAAATTGTGAATCAAGATCCTTTTGAAACAAAAGGCTTTCGGAGAGTTCTTAATTTTGGCCACACATTGGGGCATGTTCTTGAATCTCATTTTACTCTTTCGCATGGAATAGCTGTTTTGCATGGCATTTTTTTTTCTGTTTGTTGGAGTCACCATCGTTTTGGCCTTTCCAATACTTTTTTGAGAGAGATTTCTCAAATACTAAAGAAAGCTGGATGGCAAAGCTCCTTTTTGAAAAAAATTCCAATGGGGAAATTTAGGTCTTTGCTTTTGAAAGACAAAAAAAGAACGAGGGGGAGAAAAATAGATTTTTTATTCACTAAAGGCCCTGGTCAAGTTTTTGTCGAAACAGTTTCTATCGAAGATATTTTACAGGAAGTACGTCGTCAGGTTAGGATGAAAAGAGTTTTGTCAATTTGAGCTGGAAAAGAATCAGATAGCTAAGAGATTATTATGTCTTTTTATTTTTTGGGAAAGGGTCCTGCTTCTAAGTCACTTTTATTGCGAGCCCACATTGTAAAGAGTTACTTTGATGATTTTCAAATTATGGAAGATAACGACTGTGATGACGTCCATTTTTTAAAATCAGCACTGAATACACTGCGGTCTGGTGGGGTTTTGCAGTCTGGTGAAGTCTCAATGAATTGTTTTTATGGCGGAGCGGTTTTACGTTTTCTCGCACTCAGAGTTGCACGAGAAAAAGGAAGTTTTATTTTAAAAGGAGAACCAGAACTTTTCAAAAGGCCTCTTGATGAATTAAAATCTTTGTTAAGCCAACTTGGCTGTGACGTAAAATTCCAAACAAACAGTTTAAAAATCAAGAGCCAAGGGTGGCAGGTTACTGGAGATGCACTCACTGTTCCTGTAAATCGTTCCAGTCAATTTGCTTCGGGGGTTTTATTAAATAGTTGGGATTTGCCCAAAGATTTGTTTGTCAGTTTGGAGGGAGATTTTGTCTCTTATTCATATTTTCAAATGACCATTCATTTTTTAAAGTCTTTGGGAATGAAGATCGAAGAAAATAAGAGAGAATACATAGTTCCTGCTCACCAAAAACCAAAACAACTTTTCTATCAACCAGAACCAGATATGAGTTGTTTGTTTTCCATATCAGCCTTGGCTTCTGTAAAGCAAGATGAAGCCTCTTCGGAGTCGCAAGCTGTATTTACTCAGTGGCCAGAAGATAGCTTGCAAGCGGACTCCATATTCCCAGAGATCCTTGAAAAGATGGGAGTGCGTGTGAAAAAAGAAAATTCTTGTTTAAAAATCTCTAGTCAAAGTGTATTACGATCCATCGAATACAATATAAAAAATTGCCCAGATCTTTTTCCAGTTTTGGCAACTCTTTGTGCTGTGGCTAAGGGAACCAGTCGCTTGGATGGAGCTTCTCATTTGCGATATAAGGAATCCAACCGTATTGAGTCAGTGGCCAAGCTTTTGCAATTGGTTGGAATCTCGGTGAAAATTTTGAAAGATGGTTTGATTATAAAGGGAGGAGAACTTAAAAAAACCGTAGACTGCTGTTTTGATCCCCAAAAAGACCATCGCTTGGCCATGGCAGGAGCGGTCCTAAAACAATTTGGCTGTGCTATAAACATTTTAGATCCGAATGTGGTAAATAAAAGTTTTCCAAATTTTTGGTCCTTAATGAAAATTTCTCCATGATTTATTTGATTATCGGACATAGAGGCGTAGGTAAGACTCACTGGCTCAAAAACATAGAAAAGCTTTTTTCTAAATATAAAAAAACAGTGAAGTGTTTTGATTTGGATCAAGAAATTGAAAAAGTAGCAGGAAAAAAAATTGATGAATTGTTACTAAAAAATGAAAGAAAATTTCGTGCCCTAGAGAGAAAAACTTTGCACTCTTTAGTTCATTACCATCATTTCAAAAAGCATCCTGTTTGCATTTCTGTTGGAGCTGGTTTTTCTGGCAACTTTCCTTTCTTTTGTCGTATCATTCATTTGATTCGTGAAACAGATCATTCAGGCAGAGTGTTTTTCAATCGTCCAAGGTTGAAAAAAACTCTCTCTCCATTTGAGGAGTACTTATTGTTTTATCCCAAAAGACAAAAATTTTATCGAGAAAAATCAGATGAAAGTTTTGTTCTTCCTGAATATAATTTTCGATTGAACCCGTTAATGGATCTTTTTTTTGGATTGAAAAAGGGAAAGCTCAGGGCTACTTTGACTGTAAATAAAAACAGTCTTCCCAAGAATAAAAAAAATTGGAAGGAATTTATTGACAAAAGATTGAATTGGGGATTGAAGTTTTTTGAATTACGTGATGATGAACTACTTTCTAGTGAATTAAAAATTTTGATGAAACTCATTCCTAAAGAAAAACAGTTGCTGAGTTTTCGAAAGCTAGGAGATTCGGTTTTTTTTACTCAAGACCTTCGTTCCATGGCTTGGGATTGGCCCATAGAAAAAGAAGGATCCTTTTTTCATCCTCCCATTGTTTCCCTACATAAAAGAATGAAGAGTTTGAACGATACTTTGAAAAAATTGGAAACCTATAAAGAAAGCAGTCACTTGAAACTTGCTGTTCCCATCCAAAATCTTGAAGAGCTCCTTCAAGGGCATAAGTGGTTCTTGAAAGATCCAAAAAGGCGTTCCTTTTTACCTTTTTCTACCGAGTCTTGTCTTAGTTCTGAGCATTGGAGGTGGTATCGACAAATTTTTGGTCCAATGATGCATTTGCATTTTATCAGAGAGTCTGCTGATGGCGTAAAGGATCAACCCTTTTTGCATGAGGCAGTTCATCCTCATTTGAATGGATCTCAAAAATTTCTTGCTGTTTTGGGTGATCCCATTGCTCACTCAGCCAGTCCGGCAACTCACCAAGCTCTTTGTAAAAAACATGGTATGAAGTTTGTTACAATTCGAATGAATGAAAAAAATCTTACGAAAAAAAATCTCAACATTTTAAAACAATTGGGTTTAGTGGCTTTTGCAGTCACTTCTCCTTTGAAAAAAAAAGTGTTAAAACTTTGTTCCCAATCGAGTCGAGAGGCCAGAATTACACAATCAGTGAATACGATGATTTTAAAACAAGGTAAGTGGTATGGGGCTACGACAGATTCTTTTGGTTTGAAGAAATTACTTTCCCATGTGATGAGAGAAAATCAAGTGGCGATTTGGGGAGGAGGAGGATTGAAAAAAATTTTAGAAAAAACTCTGCCCTTGGCGACTTTTTATTCGGCTCGTACAGGAAAAAAGATAAAGGGACCGATCAATCCTTTGCCTCCAAAGTTTGTGATTTGGGCTGTTGGACGATCTCGCATGAAAAATTGTGTGCTCCCTCCTTTTGCTTGGAAGCTAAAAAAACTGATAGACCTCAATTATACAAAGGACTCTCCCGGCTTAGAGTATGCTTTGTTGTCTGGTACTGAATATGTTTCTGGAAAGAAAATGTTTGCATACCAAGCCAAAAAGCAAAAAGAAATTTTTTTAAAAGGAATTCGTCTCAATGAGAGCTAATACATTTGGAACTCATTTTCAGGTGAGTACTTTTGGTGAAAGTCATGGCCCGGCAATGGGAGCTTTGATTGAAGGAGTTCCAGCGGGTGTTCCTTTTTCTTGGGACTTGATTGAAGAAAAAATGAAGGAAAGACGACCTGGCTATTTCCCTTGGCTTTCAACCAGAAAAGAACCGGATATTCCAGAACTCTTAAGCGGTGTTTTTGAGGGAAAGACCACTGGCACTCCCTTGGCTTTGTTGGTGAGAAATAAAGATGCAAAGCCGAAAGATTATGATTTGATAAAAAACTTCTCAAGGGCTGGACACTGTGATGATCTTTGGAAAGAAAAATTCAAGCATGTAGATTACAGAGGGGGAGGAAGAGCTTCCGGTCGAGAAACCGTCGGTCGTGTTTTGGGCGGAGCTGTTGCACAAATGTTCGTGAAATTCCTTTATAAGGATCTAAATATCTTAGCTTTTGCCTCTCGCATTGGTCCTATTGAGAGGAAAGATGTTCCACAGTCTTTTTCTAAACAAAAATTTTTTTTTGGGAGCCAAACAAATGAGGTCACACAACTTCTTCAGGATTACAAATCTAAGGGGATGAGTTGTGGGGGAGTGGTTGAAGTTTGGATAGATCATCCTCCTATCGGTTTGGGGCAACCTGTTTTTCGAAAATTAAAATCAGACTTGGCTAGTGCTTTCATGGGCATTGGAGCTTGCTTTTTTGTTTCCTTAGGAAAAAAAGATATTTCTTTAGTGGAAGGAAGTGTCTTGCATGGAAGGAAAGATTCATCTCACTATGCAGGAATCAGGGGAGGCCTTTCGACAGGTGAAAGAATTGTTTTTGAACTCAAGTTTAAAGCTCCCTCTTCTGTTTTGGATGTGGCAAAAACCGGTCGTCATGATCCCTGTATTGTACCAAGAGCTTTGGTCGTGGTGGAGTCCATGGCTTGGTTGGTTATGGCGGATCATATTTTGTGGTCACGCATGGATCGTTTGAAATAGAGTGATGATTGTGATTATGACGGATTCATATTTTTTAGTTCCATTTGGTCACTTGAAGGGAAGTCATCATTGGAGCCAAGACGAATCTGCGAACAGGAGGATTGGTAAAGAGTTTCTAAATCCATAGAATCTCTGATCATAAAACAGCCATCGTTTAACAAGCTTAAATTTCCTTTGTATCCAGCATAAAGTGGCCCCCCCGGCAAAGCACATAAATTTACACCAGCATGTAAGGCATAACGAGCAGTTATCATCGATCCGCTTCTGATCTCCGCTTGTGCAATAAAGATCAAGTGAGATAAACGAGCCATCACTGCGTTTCTAGCATGAAAATGAGATTTTTTTATTTCTGAAGAAAGAGGGAACACGCTGATGAAAGCCCCTCCCCCTTCTATAATAGGGGTGACCCATTTCTCCAGTTCGCTTGGATAATAATGTTTCAATCCGCAAGGTAAAAAACACAAAGTGGGATTTTGATTGGCCAAAGCAATAACATGAGCTTTTTGATCCACACCGCGTGCTCCTCCGCTAACAAGACAGATTTTTTTTTTCTTTTGCAAAAAAGCACTCAAATGAATGTCCATCCAAAGGAGTGTATCGTTATAAGCCTTTCGACTTCCTACGACTGAGAATAAAAATTTGTTCTTCCAACAAGCTTGCCCTCTCCAACTAATTAGAGGTGGGAGTTGATCCATGTAAAGTAAAGAATGAGGATAATCCGGATGGAAGGGCCAAGTGGTTTTGATTTTTAATTTTTTGCATTCACTAGAGTCTTTTTCGACTTCTTTCCACCAATGTTTTTTGTTTTTTATATACATCCTAGTTTCCGGATAACAAACCAACTCGCTAAGATCGTAAGGATTACGAATATAGTCTTTGTTTTGAAAGGTGTTTTCAAAATCTTTGAGACAAAGTTTTTGGTTTTGCCACTTTAAGAAAGCCAAATATTGAAGCCAAGAATACATGTCCTTATTGTCTATGCAAAAGCTATGTTAGTTTGAATAAGTGCCAAAAATGCAGAATTTTCAGCGTTCCGGACGAAATTCAGTTTATGATTCATTCAGTCATTTAACTTTGGCTTTGTAGATAAAGCTCGCTCCAAAAAAAAGCGTTTTATACTGACAATCTTGCAACTGGCCAGTTTCCTTCATTATGTGTAAAAACTTCTGTTGAGATGGAAAATTTCTAGAAGATCTCTGCAAGTAGTTGTAGGCAGGTCGATGCCCTGTGACCCAGCCTGCCATGAAAGGCATAATGAAACGAAAATATAAATAAAAAAATGGCTTCAGAAAATATTTCGGAATTTCTCCTGTTTCCAATATCATTAGGGAGCCATTTTCTTTAGTCACTCGCACCATCTCAGTTAATGCTTTTTTTATACTTTGAACATTCCTGATTCCATAAGACGTTACTGTTAGGTCGAAACTGTTATCCGGAAAAGGTAGTTGGTTCATATCTGCTTCTTGGAAAAAGATTTTGGCTTGCTCTCTGTTCGCTTCTTTGGAAAAAATTTTTTCTTGATTCTTTTTTGCTTCTTTGAGCATCAAGGGGGAGAAATCAATTGCTGTAATGGTTCCTTGCTTTCCCAAAAATTTTGAAAATTCAATGGCTAAAGCTCCTGTGCCTGTTGCACAGTCTAGAACTTTCGCATCCTCTGCGACTCCACTCCATCTCACTAGTTTTTTTCTCCATCCAGAATCCATTCCAATAGTGATGACCCGATTTGCTTGGTCGTATTTACTGGCTATGGAGCCGAATATTCTTTTTATTTTCTCTTGATGAGAGTTCAAAGTCTCTTTTTTCATAATCTTTACTATCCATAAAGGGTCTTTTAAGAGCATGTAACAATTTTTTCACTTGCTTCATCATTTCTTGAAATTGATTCAGATTCAAAGACTGATATCCATCGGATAAAGCTTTTTCCGGATTGGGGTGAATTTCGATGAGCAAGCCATCCAGTCCGCTAGCCACAGTTGCCAAAGCCATAGGGGTCACAAGCTCTGCTCTCCCAGTTCCATGTGAAGGATCTGCAATGACAGGAAAAGGAGATTCTTTTTTTGCCAATAAAGCTCCTGATAAATCCATAGTGTTCCTTGTGCTGGTTTCAAAAGTACGAATTCCTCTCTCACATAAAATGATTTTTTCATTTCCTCCACGAGTGATGTATTCCGTTGCCAACAACCATTCTTTTACAAGAGCGGAAAAGCTTCTTTTTAAAAGAACGGGCTTGGAGAGTTGCCCCAACTCTTTTAGGAGCTCATAGTTAAACATATTCCTTGTTCCGACTTGAAATATATCCACCACCTCCATTAAGGAATCTACTTGCCTAGGGTCTGTGATTTCGGAGACAAAGTTTAGGCCGTAATCCTTTTTTATTGAAAGAATGATTTCAATTCCCTCTTTTTGTAAGCCTTGAAAGGATTTCGCTTGTGTTCTCATTTTGTAAAGACCGCCCCTTAGGTAAAGGACATTTTCTTTTTTTAAGGCTTCAGCCACTTGTTTGATTTGTTCCAAGCTTTCAATTGCACAAGGGCCAGCAATAATCATAAACGGGAATTTCTGATTTTTACCAAGAGAGATATTTTTGTGTTCCATTCTTTCGCTTCCTACGATAATACTGTGCAGAAATACTCGCTATACTAAAGGCAAGAGGTGATAAAAACAATAAATAAAAATCGGTGGGAAAAGGAAGGCTTTCTTTTGCAAATGGATTCCAATCAGTACTTGGTTGGGGAGGGTCCTTTTTCCCTCACTTCTGAAGTTTCACAAGAAGATTGGCATCTTTTTTGTCCCAATTTTTTTTTCTCATCTAAGCCCTGTTGGTACAGGCCCTCCGCTACCGCTTTTTTTTCGACCGAAGAATTACAATCTTTCTTAAGAGTTGAGATGAGTGAAAGAAAAAAAATGAATTGGAAATGGAAGGAACCTCTCTTTTCCGATTTTCAAGATATCTTTTTTGCAATTAAGGAACAGATAGAAAGCAAAGAGATTCAAAAATTGGTGCCGGTCTTGTTTGAGACCAGTCACTACCAGTTAGATAAAGTTGACTGGTTTTGGCTTCTCTCTTTATTCACTGCTCCCTCAGATGGTTTTGCTTATGCTTGGTGGTCAGAAGGGCAGGCCATTGTTGGCAGAACTCCAGAATATCTTTTTCGTAAAGAAGATAAAAGTCTTCAGACCATGGCTCTGGCAGGCACGGCTCGCAGTGAAACTCATGATCTCCTTCAAGATGAAAAAGAGAGACGGGAACACAAATGGGTGTCAGATGACATAGAAAATATCTCCCAATCTTTTGGAGATTGTGTTGTGTCTAATATCTATGTTGATTCTTTTGCTGAACTCAAACACTTGAGAACGGATTTTAGGATACATTTAAAAAAGCAAGCATCTTTTTTGGATCTTTGCCAAGCTTTCCATCCCACTCCTGCCTTGGGAGGAGTGCCTCGCAAAAAAGCAGTCAGGTTGTTAAAAGATTTTGATTGCAAATACACTTCTAGGCATCGTTTTGGAGCTCCTTTTGGTGTAAGTAAAGGCAGGAAAGCTTTTTGCGTGGTGGCGATTCGTAATATACAAGTGATAGAAAAGAATATTTATTTGGGAGCTGGTTGTGGCTTGGTCAAAGAAAGTCGATTGGAAGATGAATGGACAGAACTAAAGTTGAAGCATCAATATGTGAAAAAAATCCTATCATGAATGTCAAACAAGCTGAAAAAATCACCTCTCAACTCGTAGAAGAAATGGGCGTGAAAACTTTTTGTCTCTGCCCAGGAGCTTGGAATGCTCCTTTTGTTTCTGTTCTTTCTCAAGCAAAAGGTCTAAATGTTTTGTCTTTCTTTGATGAAAGATCCGCCGCTTTTTTTGCCATTGGTCATATTCGAAAAGAAAAAAGGCCTTGTGCGGTTATCACTACATCTGGAACAGCCGTAGCCGAATTGTTGCCGGCGGTTATTGAAGCTCACTATTCTCATCTGCCCTTGTTGCTCATAACAGCCGATAGACCCAAACATTACCGAGAGAAAGGGGCCCCTCAGTCTATCTTGCAAGTGGGCATCTTCTCCCATTATGTTGAAAAAACTTGGGACATTACTCAAAATCATTTTGATTTTTCCTCTTGGTCAAAATCTCTGCCTTCTCACATCAATATTTGCTTTGAAGAGCCTCTCATTGATTCCGAGCCGATAAAAAAAACCTATCAGCCTTCAGCTTTTCAATTCAAAAATCTCAATCTTTTCACTCCTGAGCAAGATCATTTAGTGAAGTCTTTTTTTTCAAAAGTGAAAGCTCCTCTTGTTATTTTGTCTGAACTACCAGACTTCGTCAGAGAAAAAGTAAAGGAAGTTTTATTACAATTCCATTTGCCCATTTATGCAGAACCCTTATCCGGTCTTCGTGAATCAAAGGAATTGGATCCCATCATTTTAAAATCTGGTGAAAAATATTTACAGTATCTAGCTTCTAATGAAGAAATCGACGGAGTCATTCGAGTGGGGCGTTGTCCCTGCACTCGTTTTTGGAGAGATTTAGAAAATAAATATTCTCACCTGCAAATACTTTCCGTGAGTGATCAATCTTATCCAAGTGTTAGTCATGCCCCTCCAGCCATTTCATTTGAAGCTTTTTTTAAATGGGCAGAATATTCAAAAAATCAATTTTCTCATAATCTGAAAAAACTTCTTCAAAAAGATCACATTCAGTATCAGAAACTAAAGGCCTTGATGGGCAAGTGTCCAAGGAGCGAAGCCAATCTTGTAAAAATTTTTTCTGAAAAAATTCCCAAAGAATCTTTGCTTTTTTTAGGAAATTCTTTACCGATCAGAGAATGGAATCTTTGTGCTGAATATGAGAATAAAAATCTAAAATATCTAGCCAATCGAGGAGCTAATGGCATTGATGGTTTGGTCTCTACTTTTTTGGGTGCAAGTGAAGTGGGGCGTTCGAATTGGTGTCTGCTAGGGGATCTGAGCCTGCTCTATGATTTATCAGCTCCTTGGATTTTGAACCAATTGATTGAAATGAAGCAAGCGGGGCAGTGTTTTATTGTTGCCATCAATAACGGTGGTGGGAAAATTTTTTCTTCTCTGTTTTCCGATCCTCTCTTTTTGAATAGCCATACTCTTACATTTGAATCCTTAGCTCAATTATGGAAGCTCCATTATTATAAGATTCACACTTGGCCAAATTCTTTTCATTTTCTTTCTCCCGCTTTAATTGAGCTGACAGTTGATCATTCTGACACAGCCAAGTTCGAAAAAGAGTACCAGCTCCTTTGGAATGAATGAGATTTGCGGGGTAAAAAGATTATTCAGATAAAAACATTGGTAGGGTTTTTTTCTTCCTATGCAGGAAAAAATATAAGACCAAGGTTCAATTTTCAAAAAACTCGACTCGACTAAATTCCCTGTCAAGACTTTTGCACTCATTACAAGTATTGATGATGAAAAGTTTTTTTTTGTGTCTCATCTTTAGACAAGGCATATTATTGACGTCCTCTTTTTGCTTCTATCTGTCACAATAGGGGTTGTCGGGGTTTGAGCTTGATTGAACAAAAGAGGAATGAGGCTATGTATACAATCGTTGATCTTCTGAAAGAAAAAAATAGATACTTAGATCAGTTTGCTCAATTGAGTCGTATTGAGTGTGATCGAATTTGTTTGGGAAACTTCAATCACATTAATGATTTTTATCATTCTCGAAAAATCCTGTTAGATTCTATTGAATCTGTTGATGCTCTTTTGGGAAAATGTAAAATAAAATATATCAGTGAATCTGAGAAAAAAACCATTTTTAGCCTCCTTCAAAAAAAACAGGAAATCATACTTTCTATTTTGCATATAGACTTTCTGATTCATTTTCATTTGTCTCACTTCTCAATTGATACAGTTAAAGATCAGATTGCTTAAAAAGTATCTCGCTAAAGGTCTGATATCCAGTGACTTTGTTCTAAAAAATGTTCCTTCTTTGTTCTAAAATAGAAGCAGATATTTTTTAGAACTGAGAATTCTTATGTCAGCTTCCAAGCAAAAATCTATAATGGGTGGTGTTCGGTTCACCCGCTCCCAGACTCTCTTGTTTGATCATTTGTTTTGTAGCCAAACCGTTGAGGAATTTTTATCGATTCTTCATAAAAAAATGGCTTCCCAGTTTCGGACCGGGAGCTTTGTTTTTTGTTGGAACTCCGGTCATTTTGGTCTCCTTCAATGTATCAAATCCGGAAAAAATAGAATTTATCGAAAACGTTCGCAAGTTCATTGGCCACAACTAAAAAAAATAAGAGTAAAAAATCGTGAAGATAGCCAATATTTGGCTAATGAGCTGGGTCGGCCTTTTCAAAATATTATCTCTCTTCCCATTCTCACTTGCAGGAGCGGGGTCAATCACCGTGTTTGTTTATTCATAGAAGTTTTTGCAAAAAATTTGGAAGGATTATTGGCCTTTTGCGAATCTCATATTAAATTTTTTCAAGCTTGTGTGGATCGTTTGCTCCTAGAGGAGCACTTGCGAACTAGCTCAAATCTCTGGATGGCAACTTTCAATGGGCTGAATGAACCATTAGCTATAATGGATGAAAACAATAGTATCAGTAATGCCAACAATATTTTTACGGACTTCTCTCTCAAAGGGGATATTTTGGAAAAAAAGATTCTTCAAAAAAAAGGTCGGACTTTTAAAAGAGATCGTTACTCCGTATCTCTTAAGAAAACAAATTACAGTATCTACTATTATTCGGATGTGACAGAATCATTGTCCTTAAGAAGCCAAATGGTTCATAACGAAAAAATGGTAGCAATAGGAAAGCTGGGGGAAACATTGGCCCATAAATTGAACAATCCTCTCACCGGTGTTTTGTCCATGGTGCAATGGCTTCTTCATTCGAAAGAGTTAAAAACTTCCATGACAGGAGACATGAAGGCTATTGCTGAAGGGATCTTACGTTCTCAAAAAATTATTTCCAATCTTCTAGATTTTTCCAGTTCCAACGGTCAGCTTCAGATTTGTAATCTGAATGTGATCACTCAAAACACTCTACCTTTTTTAAAATCTATCACTTATAGCTCGCAGGTAAGCGTGCATTTTTCCAAAGAACCTGTTTTTGTAAAAGTTCAGCCCTGTTTGCTCCAACAGGTTATTTTCAATTTGGTCAAAAATGCTTGCCAAGCTGTTTCCTGCCTTCCTTCTTTTGATGGAAAAGTCAGTCTGCGTGTGTTTTGTTCAGAGACAGAAGCCATCTTATGTGTGGAAGATAATGGGAAGGGAGTTGAACTGGTGCATGAATCATCAATTTTTAAGCCTTTTTTTACGACTAAGCAAAAAGAGAAAGGGACGGGACTGGGACTCAGTATCAGTCGAACAATTGTAGAAAGATTCGATGGCAGTTTGAAGCTTTCTGCTCCCTCTTCAGGAGGTGCTTGTTTCACTCTTCGTTTGCCTTTGAAAACTCATTCAACTGAAAAAAATTGTGCGGAATTATAGAATGATGAAAATATTGATAATAGATGATGAAAAACTAATCAGAGAGTGTCTATTTCGTATCGCCCAATCTCGCAAGCACGATGTTAGAATGGAATCAAATGGTCTTTCCGCTTTGAAAACTTGGCAATCTTTTCAACCTCAGCTTGTTTTTTTAGATATTTGCCTTCCCGGTCTGGATGGCATTTCTTTGTTGAAAAAAATGGGTAAGAAAAATAAAGAGAAGGTGGTGATGATGTCTGCACACAGAAAATTTTCTCGTTTAGCTCCCATGAAGGGCGTAGATTTATTTGTGAGTAAACCATTTCATGATATCATCCAACTCTTCAATCAAGCTGAAGATTTACTTTTTCTTGGAAAGGACATGTGTTGGTAATAAAAAATGAGAATCATCTCTGGAATTTTAAAAGGTCGTCGCTTGTGTCACTTTTCAACAAGTACTATCCGTCCCATGACAGACCGTGTGAAGACTTCCGTTTTCGATACCTTGGTTTCACGTCGAGATCTATGTTTTGACAGAGTATTGGATCTTTTTTCCGGTACTGGGAATTTGGCCTTTGAAGCCCTCTCTAGAGGGTCAAAAGAAGTGACACTTGTTGATTCCAGTAGAAAATCCATCCAAATTATTAAAAAGAATGCACAAATTTTAAGAATTTGCTCTCCCCTGCGAGTAGAGAAAAAAGATGTTTTTCGGTTTTTATCCTCCTATGAGGGAGAAGGCTTTGATCTCATTTTTGCCGATCCTCCTTTTGAAAAAAAGTTGGGACAAAAAATTTTGGATCATCTAAAAACTTCACAAGTTCTCAAGGAGGGAAGCCTTTTCGTACTAGAGATTTCCGCCTTCGAAAAAGTTCCCTCCTGTGGTGAATCCTATCATTCATTTACTCAAAAGGGATTTGGTGATAAGAAAGTCTTGTTTTATAGATTTGAAAAGGGCGAAAGGAACAGAAGTGGAAAGGATAAAGGCGGAAAAAATGAAGTCTAAAAAATGGCCAGCTATTTATCCCGGAAGTTTCGACCCCATTACAAAAGGTCATATTGCCCTCATTGATCGATTGAAAGTTTTTTTTGATCCTCTGATTGTGTTGGTCACGACGGCTTTTCAAAAGGAGTATTTGTTTTCACTGAAGGAGCGTCTCGAATTGGTGCAACTGAGCCTTAAAAATGCAGAACATATACAGGTGTCCTCCTATGAGGGGCTGACGGTTGATTACGCTCGCAAACATGATATTCAAGTGATTATCAGAGGGATTCGTTGTGCCTCTGATTTTGAACATGAAATGAAAATGGCTATGGCTAATAAAAAACTTTTTCCAGACTGTGAAACTTTTGTTGTCTTTACTCACCCAGAATACATTCATTTGTCTTCTCAAATCGTTAAGGATTTGGCCTCTCATAACCGTGATCTCAGTGAGTGGGTTCCCCAACCTGTAAGCGATTACTTAAAGAATAAGTTTGCAAGGAATAGGAAATGAAAATGTTGTCCGATCGTTCTCGAAAACTAAAACCCTCAGTTGTGATGGACTTGATGGCTCGGGGACAGAAACTAAAAAGAGAGGGAGCAGATGTCATTTCCTTGTCCGTTGGAGAACCCACTTGGGCGACTCCGGCTTCTATTTGTGAAGCAGGGATAAAAGCCATTCAAGAAGGCCATACAAAATACACACCAGCAAATGGAAGCCAAAAAATAAGGGAGAGCATCGCCTTTGACACAAAAAAATGCTTAGGCCTTTCCGTCGAAGCCTCTCAAGTTACGGTTTCCATTGGAGCAAAATTTGTTTTGTTTTCTGCCATTCAATCGCTTTGTGATCCCGGAGAGGAAGTTTTGATTCCCACTCCCCACTGGGTGAGCTATCCCTCTATGGTGGAATTGGCAAAGGGGTGCCTTGTTCCCATTCCAACCACCCCTGAACAACAGTTCAAACTCGGGTCCGATCAACTCAGAAAACACATCAGCAAAAAGTCCAAAATATTGATACTCAATTCTCCAAACAATCCCTCCGGAGCGGTTTTTACTTTTGAGGAATTGAAAGCCATTGGCGAAGTGTTAAGGGAAAACCCTCATATTTATGTTTTCAGTGACGATATTTACAATCGACTTTGTTTTACGAATCCTTTGGCTCCCCACCTTTTACAAGCTTGTCCAGACCTAAAGGAGCGTGTTTTATGCATCAATGCTGTATCAAAAAACTATTCCATGCCTGGGTGGAGAGTGGGATGGGCTGTCGGGAATGAAGATATCATAAAGGCGATGTCCAAATTTCAAAGTCAGTCTGTGAGTTGCGCCAGTTCCATTTCACAAGAAGCGGTCGCTTGGGCGCTAAGAAACTGTGATGAAGAATTGGAGCAAATCAGAACAATGCTCATTCAAACAAAAAATTTGGCTCTTGATCTTTTCAGTGGCATAGATTCTCTGGATGTTTTTCCTCCGCAAGGGGCCTTTTATCTTTGGTTTGGAATCAAAAAGTTGCTCGGCAGTTCTTTCAAAGGCCAAGACATTCACTCCTCTGCAGATTTTGCGGAAGCTCTTCTCAAAGAAAAGCTTGTTCTTTGTGTCCCCGGAGAGGCATTTAATTATCCTGGGTATATACGTATTCACTTTGCTGTGGATGCTACCCTATTTGCTAAGGCCACTGAAAGAGTTAAGGATTTTACATCCGCTCTTTCCTAGACGGGTTTTTAAGAATCACGACTTGTGACCTGTTGAGCTTCTCATGTGATCTTGTTCTAATGGAGATTGAGAGTGTTATAAGGAGGTCTCGTTTTGGTCTTCACAAGTGGTATCATCATTGCCTTTTTTTGCTTCGCCTTTTTTTTGATATGGGATCAATTTTTGAAAAAAGATTCTAGGCTCAGCACAGGTTTGCAGGTTCTAAGAAAAAAAATGAGTGAACTGGAGACCTTGTCTTTAAAAGTGGATGATCAAGTTCATCGCCAAATGTCTGTTTTCATAAAAAAGACAGAGAAACTAGAGTGGCTCTTAAAAAAGGCAGATACTTTATGCAAACAGCTGGAAAAAGATTTGGACCGAGGCTTGGTGTTAAAACAAAAAGTTGCAATGAAAGAGCTTAGCCCTCAGGAAAAGAAAAGCTCTTCTCCAGAGGCTCAGCAGGCTTTTCAATTTGGAGAATCTCCCTTCGAAGAAATCAATTTTGTGAATTACTCGAAACCCAAAAGAACGGACCAAGAATCTTCGCTGTAAAAAACTACTTCACGCTGTTTTTTACGAATCCAGTCATATAGTAACGAATCAGATAATCGATGTTGATGGATCGGCCGTTGTACTCCCATTTGAGCTCATTGAAAGGTCCCCACTCTCCTTTGATAAAATCAGCTGGTTGCTGCTGATGGGAGTCGTCTTTTTTCGTATTTAGTAGTTGATCATTAAAGCTCATGCGAACACAAATCAGACCAGGCTCTTTGACAGAAAAAATCAACTTGTGTCCGTTTCGAAAAAGCATAAAGTCAGCTTCCGTACCCGCAATTCCATAAATTCTCAAACTGCCCAAAAATCCTTTCATGTGATTGAAAACAGCACAACTAGTGGTGAAGGCTGTCCGCAATTGACGCATAAATTCTATAGTGTGTTCAGCTAGTTGCTCTGTTGAGGGGCTCATTTCTGGTAAAGAAATCTGCCCTGAAGCTTCCATATTTTGCTCTAGACGAACCAAGCTTCTAATCCAACTGGTTTCATTGTTTTCGGATGCCGGCATACCTAGAAACCCCCTTCTTAGGGGGCGAATCATTTAGGCCTTGACCCAAAAAGTCAAGAAACAATGTTTTTTTGCAGTGTTCGAGTTGAGATTCCCATCTATTCCGATAGTATAGATATGGTAGTGTTTTTATAGCCTTTGTTTTGGGCTTACAATTACAGAATTAAACGGGGGGCAGATAATGTCGAACTTGATTTCGTTTACAGTAGTTTCTTTTCTATTGGTTTCTTGTGCTAGTTTTAAAAAGAAGGACCCGAATAAATTTGTTGGTCCGGGCAGTGCGGATATTTCCTCACAAGATATTGATTCGGACAGCAAGGGTAGCGATAGCGGAATCATTACCGGTTTAAGCACCGTTTATTTTTCCTACGATCAATCTACTTTATCAGAAAAAACAAAGCAGATGCTTCTGGCGAACATTCGTTGGATTCGTTCCAAGTCTGATGTACGGAGTGTTGAGTTGGAAGGTCATTGCGACAGTATGGGTTCGGAATCTTATAATATTGGCTTGGGCCGTAGAAGAGCTGAGGCCGTTAAGAATTTCTTGATCGAAAATGGCATTTCGGCAAGCAAGCTCTCAGCGGTTAGCTATGGAGAGGAACAACCCATTTCCAGCGTGAATTTTTCCAAAAATCGTCGAGTAAATTTCGTTCCTATTTATTGATGAAGTTTTTGACCTTGGCCTTTTGCTCGTTTCTTCTGCTTGCTTGCATCAGCAAACCCCCTTATCTGGAGTATGCTCTGGCTCAAACGGCGATTCAATCTGCCCGCAAGACAAATGCTAGAAAAAATGCACTATCTTACTGGATGAAAGCTCTAAATTATTATACAAAAGGTGAGAAAGAGTTTAGCTATAGGGATTATGTTTCAGCTGGCCAGCTTTTCAATGAAGCAATCGAATGGGCGGAGAAGGCTGAGAATCTGAGTCGCTTCAAAATACTCAAAGGGGAGGGAATGTGAAAATTTACTTTTTACTTTTGCTGTTCATCATTTTGTCTAGCAACTCTTGCTTGCTCACGCGCCAAGATATTGAGGAGGAGTTTAAAGAATCGGATGAAGTAGAAATTCGTCTAGAACCGGAAAATAGCTATGACTTAGAAAAAAAGAAAGCTCCTGCTGTTGTTCCAAAAAGTCAGAGGTTGATTCAGACGGAGAACAGCTTGCGTGGGTTACGAGGACAATTGGAAAATTTCATTAAGAAACAAGAAGATCGCCTAGAGAAACTAGAACAGACCCTCTCGGATTTGATAAAGGACCTAGATTCTCGTTTTTCAGCCTTAAAAGAAAAAAATAAAAAGATGTCTCCAGAAAATTTGTTTCGACAAGCTGAAGAGTTTTTCAAAAATAAAGACTGGAAGTCGGCCATCGTAAGTTATCAATCTTATAGAGAAAACAATAAAAAAAATAAGCTATATAAAGCAGCTACTTTCCAGATCGGTCGTTGTTTTTACAATTTGAAAATGTTGAAGGAAGCGAAGATGTTTTTCAACGAAGTGGTAGTCTCATTTCCAAAAAGTTCTGAGGCGAAAAGGGCTAAGAAATTATTAGATGGAATAAAAAAATCCAAATCCCCATGAAGTGCATTCTGGCTGTCGAGACCAGTTGTGATGATACATCTGTAGCGATTGTAAGAGAAGATGGCTTTGTGGAATCCAACCAAGTAGCTAGCCAAGATTTTGTTCACCAAGCTTATGGTGGAGTGGTGCCTGAGTTGGCTAGTCGAAACCATGCCTATTATTTGTTGCCTTTGATAGAAGATTCTTTAGCTCAACTCGGTAAGTCTTGGGATGAAATCGATTGTTTGGCTGTTACCAATCGGCCGGGTCTCGTGGGTTCTTTGATCGTAGGCTTAGTGACCGTAAAGACACTGTCTTTGATCTTGCAAAAACCTTATGTAGCTGTGAATCATATAGAGGGCCACATTCTCTCTCCTTTTTTGTGGGATTCTGATTGGCCTCGTTCGGATGAATTGAAATTTCCTTTCTTGGCTCTCATTGCCAGCGGAGGGCACACATTTTTATTTCGTGTAGAAGATTTCGGAAAATATCACTTGATTGGAAAAACACTAGACGATGCGGCTGGTGAGGTTTTAGACAAATTTGCTCGTTCGTTGGGCTTGTCCTATCCAGGGGGAGCGGAAGTGGACCGTCTTTCTCAAGGGATGCAACTCGGAAGATATGTTTTTCCACGCCTTAAATTGAAAAAAGACAGCTTGGATTTTAGTTTTTCTGGCTTAAAGACAAAGGCTCTTCAATTGATTCAGAAGGAAAATATAGAACAAATTTTCCAAAAAGATCAGCAAAGCAACAAAGAACTTATTTCTCAGCTTTGTGCTGATTACCAAGAAGCTGTTGTGGATCAAATGATGATGAGAGTGGATCAATGTGTAGAAAGATTTGATTTTGCATCTGTCGTGATGGCAGGAGGAGTGAGTGCAAACTCTCGTTTGCGGGAAAGAGGGCTGAAATGGTCCAAGGAAAAAGGCATCCCCTTAATCGTACCGCCTTTGAGATACTGTACAGACAATGCAGCGATGATTGCCCAAGCTGGGTTCAGTCTTTTTTCTAGAAATAAAATTTCTTCTCATCATCTCAATTGTTCCCCCTATTCTTTGCCAGAGGATTTTATCGTAAAAATGTAAATGGTTTAAAAAATAGAAATACTGAAATGTATTCTTATGTAAAGATTTATGGATAGAAAAACTGTTAAGAAGCAAATAGAAATACTGAAATTTACTCCCAAAAAATTTCTTGGACAAAATTTTCTCACCAATTCCTCCATATCCGAGAAAATTATGTCTGTTCTTAAGCAAATAAAGCCACAATTCATTATGGAAGTAGGCCCCGGTTTGGGGGCTCTAACAAACGATCTTATGTCTCTCAAAATTCCTTTTTGTGTGATTGAAAAAGATAAAATACTTTGTCGCTATTGGAGGGATAAAAAAATAAATGTGTTGGAAGGAGATTTTTTAAAATTTTCTTGGAGTCGCCATCTCATCTCGAATTCTTCTCTAATAGGAAATTTATCCTACCAAATGGCTAGTCGTTTATTGGTACAGTGTTGCCCCGGCCCGCTTCAGTTACAGTCTATGGTTCTTATGTTCCAAAAAGAAGTGGCAAATAGAATCCTATCTCCTTGTGGCTCGAAATCTTACGGTATTTTAAGTGTTTTGTCCCAGTGTTTTTGGAACATTCAATTTTTATTGGAAGCCTCCGTCAATGATTTTTATCCTAGGCCGAAAGTGGCAGGAAGGGTGCTGATTTTTCAAAAAAAAGAGGGAGTTTCCCTAGCCAATCCAGATGGATTTTTAAAATTTGTAAAAATGTGTTTCTCTCAAAGAAGAAAAATCTTACTCACTCGATTAAAAAAAGAGACAGGAACGGATGTCTCTGATATTTTTAATAAGATGAATTTACCTTTTCGCATGAGGCCAGAAGAACTCTCTCCTGATCAGTTTGTATCTTTGTTTCATCGTTTGAAAGAAAAAGAATCAAATGCAACAGAAAAAATCAACTCATAGAAAAAAAATAGATCCTACTTCCCCTTCTCAGGTCTCTGTGAATCGTCGAGCCTCCTTCGATTATTTTATTTTAGAGACTTTTGAAGCAGGATTGGTATTGCAGGGTTCGGAAGTGAAATCATTAAGAAATCGCCGTTGTCAGTTAAAAAACTCTTATGTGGTTTTCAAAAAAGAAGAAGCCTATATTCAAAATCTGTACATAAGCCCTTATCAACCGGCTTCCTCTAGGAATCACAATCCAGAAAGAAGACGCAAACTTCTTTTGAATCGTCGGGAATTAAAAAAAATATCTGGATCCATTCATCAAAAAGGTCTTTCCTGTATTCCCTTGAAACTCTATTTCAAAAGAAGAAAGGCCAAAATAGAGTTGGGATTAGTAAAAGGTAAAAAAAAGTGGGACAAAAGGGAAACTGTCAAACGGAAGCAAATGGATCGATCTGCTGAGAAAGCACTCAAAAGAGAACGCTAAAGAAATTTATTTTTTAGTTCAGAAGGTGTAGAAAATATTTTCTCTATATCTTTTTCATTAAGAAATATAGATTCACCTGGTCGTAAAGATTTGAGTTTTAATTTTCCGATGTTCATTCTTTTTAGTACTTTGATTTGAAATCCAATTTTTTGAAACATATGATGAAGCTGTCGATTTTTTCCTTCTGCAATGATGATTTTGATCCAAGAATGCTTGGTAACAGTGCGACGGAGAGCTCTGGCGTAAAAAGCCTTCACTTTTCCAACAACTGTTGTGACACCCTTTTGGAGAGCGAGTAATTGCCGATGTGTGGGACGGCCATTTAGCTTGACCAGATAGGTTTTAAACACTTTGTACTTTGGGTGAGTGATCTTCATAGATAGATCTCCGTCATTGGTAAGTAAAATCAATCCTTCTGATTCCCAGTCCAATCGTCCAACGGGGAAAAGCCTCCCTTTGCTTTTTTTAAAATAATCAGCTAGGCAGAGGCGATTTTTTGGATCCTTCATTGTTGCAAGTACTTTTTTTGGTTTGTAAAAAGCTAGACAAATTCTTTGTTTCGGTAATTGAATCAGACGGCCGTTTATTTTGACACTGTCTTTTTGTGGATCAATCGAGATTCCTACCTTTTTCACTCTTTTGTCATTGAGTGTAACATTTTTGGATTGTAAAATTTCATGGGCTTTTCTATTGGCACACACTCCGCAAAGAGAAAGAAACCTATTCAGTCGCATGCTAGGCTTTGCGTTTGTTTTTGTTGCCTAGAGTGAAAATCAATATTGGCTGTTAGAAGAACCAAAAGCCGATCTTGCGGATAAAAATCCCGAATAGCTTTCCTTGCCTGAAACAACACGACTTTCGTATCCAAGAAATGGGTGGATGGATAAATCAATATTTTTCGGTAATGATCATGTAAAGATTGAATCAGATTCTTATAGTAAGGATCAGACTGAGGGCGAATAAATAAGTTTTCCATTTTTTTTAACTGAGTAAATAAAATATCTTTTTCCCATAATTTTTTTTGTTTGAAAGAGTCAGTTTTGTGAAGCAAATGTCCTTCACATTGGTGTCCGTTAATCTTTTCTTCCTTCATTTGAAAATGAAAGTACTGGTTTTCTAGACCCTCAATGACTTGATGGGAAAAGGGACTCAAAACGTAGTCTGCTGAGTAATGCAAATGGGATAGAGAAGATAGAGGGTAGAGCTTCCCTTGATGTAAGAAAGCCAAAGGACCAAAGCTCATCACTTTTAATCGTCCGTCAAATTTCAGCAAAACAACTGCTACTCTTTCTTTAGAAAGGGGGAGTACTTGTACTTGATCCCCGGAGGATGAATTCTCCCTCATAAAACGATCTAGGAATTCTACCAAATCTGCTTCCTTTTGAATCTTTATTATCTGCCAAGCACCCTTTGGGAAGAGATGTTTCTCATCATATTGGAAGCTCGAATAAAGTGTTGCAAATGATGACAGGTCTTTCATGAGAGCACTTAAAACTCTTTTTAAACGCACTTGCCAGTAAGGAAATAACAGGATCCTTCGATAAAATTGGTTCAGCAATTCATTGTTGAGTTGGCTGTTGTCGAGACAAAAATGACAGAGATAATTGTAAAAGAGGAGTCGTTCTGGATTCCTATTGAAATCCTTGTGAAATAAATAGTTTTTTAAATGAGTGACAACTGGCATCTTGGGCGAAGATAAATTGAATGCTGTCCTTTCGTCGAGTAAAATGTCTGAGTCTTAGAGAGGTGTGTCATGGCTAGAAAAATTATGGATCAATTATTTCGGAAGAATGCTTCCAAAAAAAATCTTAAAGCTCCGGAGCAGATTTCTATTTCCTTAGAGGATTGGAGAGACTTTCTCTCTCGTATAGATCGTATACAGTCTCAATTGGACTCTTGTAATGAAAAAACAGATTTTTTATACGCCAAGGTTCTCAATTGGTTGACTTTGATGAGGAAGAAATTGAACGCAATGTCTAAAAATCAGAAGGAATTGGAGTCGGCAACCCATCACACTCTCCAGCAAATGGAACAAAAAATCCAGCATTGGCTGGAGCCAGAGAAAACCAAACAAACACAAAAGAACACTATGGAATTGATGCATCGTCACAGTCAGTTCATTCGTAGTTATGACAAAAATCTCCATTCGCTCTCAAAATGTATGTCTAAAAATGAGTACCAGATTTATCAGTTGTCAGCACAGGTCAGAGCAATGCAGATCGAACTAGATGCAATGAACTGCAAGATGCAAAATCAAGAAGTGGTTCAAGCCAGTATGCCTTCTCACTTGGGTCTTGATATTTAGAGTTGGGGATGTACATAGGACCATGTTGTTCCATTGTACCGATGATCATTCGGAAGTTCCCGATATCTAGAGGCAAATTAGCTAGGATTCGTGGGATTTAGTCTGATGAAGAGGCAGGACTTTGCTTCCTATTAGTAAAATAGATGGTGACAATAGCCAAAAAAACTCCGATCACAATGAAACTATCGCCAATATTAAATGCCGGCCATTTCCATTTCTTTATATAGAAATCAAAGAAATCTACAACATAACCAAAGCGTATGCGATCTATGTAGTTGCCCATCGCTCCACCAAAAATAAAAGAGAAAGCCATCACTTGGTATTTTTGTTTTGTTTCTAGTGTTCGTATGATGGATAGGATCAGAATAAATGCGAAAACGGGTAAAATAAGAAATAAAACCTTGCGAATCACCTCATTCCCATCTGCAAACAGGCCGAACACTCCCCCTTTGTTTCTGATATAGGTGAGATCGAAAAAACCTGGAATCACTTCCTTACTTTCTCCTAGGAGAAATTGCGTGTGAATAATGAGTTTAGTAACCTGATCCAAAGTTAAGACTGAGAGAGAAACTGTAGTAAAAAGAAAATATTTAAGATATTTTTGCATGCATTGAGAATCCTACATTATGTTGTTTGAAGCAATACGAATACATTATGTTGGAGGAGAAGACAAACAATCTGGAGTGAAAAAAGCAGGGTACAAAGGAAACAGCGGTAAAAGGAAAGTATTTTAAGATATTTTTTCATATAGATTTTTCATACATTTGGGACAAATTTTTTGAATGTTCAACTGTTTACTATAATGCCAACAACGTTCACACTTGTCTCCATCCATTTTTTTTACTTCCACTTCCAATGATTCACCTATTTGGATGCGGAGTTGGGAAGTAATCAATAATTCTTTCAGTGTGTCTTTAGAGTTTTTTAATTCATCAAATAAATTTTCTGGTAAGGTAACAAGAATTTGTGTTTCCAAATTGGAGCCAATCAAACGATCTGTTTTCATTTTCTCAATCTGAGCAAAGGCCAATTGCCTAATTTTTAGAAGCTTTTGTAATATATTATCTAGCTTTTCACAGTGCCACTCTTTCGGTGGATTTGGAAAGTCAGTCAAGAAAATACTTTCTTGTTTTTTCCCGCCCGGTATGTGTTGGTAAGCCTCTTCACTAAGAAAGCTAAGGATGGGACTCATCAGTGGCAACAAAGTGTTCAGCAAATGATACATAGCGCTCTGAACAGATTTTCTGTCTACTCCGTCCTTTTGAAAAGTGTAGAGTCGATCTTTTACAATGTCTAGATACAGGGAAGATAGATGATTCGTGAAAAACACATTGAATTCTTGATAAATTTTGTGAAACAGAAATTGCTCATAATAAGAACGGATCTTTGCAGTTAGACGAGCCAATTGGGATAAAATCCAACGATCTATTTCCTTCATTTGAGAAAGGGGTATGCAGTCTTTTTCTGGAGCAAAATCAAAAAGATTGCCAAGCATAAAACGAAAAGTGTTCCGAATTCTGCGATAAGATTCACTCACTCGATCTAAAATTTCTTGGCTCATTTGCAAATCTTGAGAGTAATCTTCACTGGCTACCCACAATCTCAAAATATCAGCTCCTTTTTGTTTCAATATGTTTTCCAGACTGACCACATTGCCTTTGCTTTTGCTCATTTTATGACCTTCAACATCATTCACAAAGCAATGGGTAATGAGTGTTCGAAAGGGAGTCTTCCCATGGACGCACACAGAAGAATTTAAACTGTTTTGAAACCAACCTCTATGTTGATCGCTTCCTTCCAAATAAAGCTGAGCTGGAAAAAATTCATCTCCATATTTTTTTTGAAAAACATAATGGCAAATACCACTATCGAACCAGACATCCAATATGTCGGTTCCTTTTTGAAATTCGGTGCTTTTGCAATGTTGGCAAGCGGTGAAGGCTGGCAAGAGTTCTTGCGGGGAGTGAGAGAACCAGTATTCAATTCCTTTTTTTGATTTTTCTATTTTGTTCGCTAGATCCATCATGATTTCTGGACGAAGCAAAACTTTTTGACAGTTTTTGCAGTAGAAAACCGGAATGGGGACTCCCCAATGCCGTTGTCGGCTCAGACACCAATCCGGACTATTTTTTATCATTGCCTTCAATCGTTGCTGGCCCCAAGAAGGACAAAATTGAATGTTATTTTCTATTTCTTTCAGAGATTTTTTTCTAACAGAATGTTCAGGGTGATCAAATTTGATAAACCATTGATCTGTGGCTCTGAAAATCAAAGGGGTGTTAGACCTTGGATTGAAAGGGTAATTGTGAATGATTTCCTTTTCACCAAGAAGACAGTTCTTCTCTCTTAGTTTTTCGATAATAAGAGGGTTGGCCTTGAATATATGTAACTCCTTCCATTCCGGTATCTCCTCTGTGAATTTCCCTGCTGAATCTACTGGAACAAAGACAGGAAGCTGGTATCTAGAACCAACAATAAAATCATCCAGCCCATGTCCTGGGGCCGTGTGCACACAGCCTGTACCTTCTTTCTTTGTTACGTGTTCTCCAAGTATAATAGGCACATCACGATCTATGAAAGGGTGCTTGACTTTTAGGTTTTCTAGCTCCTTCCCATTAAAAGAACGTATTTTTTTCAGTGCGAAACCGGTATTTTTTTCAAAATTTGATTGTAGGTCTTCGGCTAGGATAAAAAATTCTTTTCCAGAATCAAAAATGGCGTATTGAAAGTTTGGATTCAAACAAATTGCTTGGTTGGCAGGCAGTGTCCACGGTGTCGTAGTCCAGATAACTATGGCACAAGATTTTTGTTTCAAAGAATACTTCTGATAGATTTCTTCAAGGACGGGAAATTTTACATAGATGGAAGGGCTTTTTTGTTTGCGGTACTCCACCTCCGAAGAAGCAATGGCTGTTTGCAGAGTTGAGCACCAAAAGACTGGTTTTTTCCCTCGATAAAGCAAATCTTTCTTTACAATTTCAGCTAAGAAACGGATTTCCTGAGCTTCGTACTCGGGGTCCAAAGTCAACAAAACCTGATTCCAATCGGCTAATATACCCAGTCGTTCAAACTGTTTTTTTTGGATACCAACCCAAGACAAAGCTGTTTCGCGACAACTTTGTCTAATCTGCTCCGGAGAAGCTTCTTTTTTTTCTTTCGAGTTCATCTTTTTCAATACTTCCATCTCAATTGGTAAACCATGACAATCCCAAGTAGGAATAAATGGGCACAAGCGACCGGATAGATTCATGTATTTGACTATAATGTCCTTAAGAATTTTGTTTAGCGCATGGCCCACATGAAGATTCCCATTGGCGTAAGGAGGTCCATCCACAAAACTAAAAAGAGTTTCCTTCTTTCTTCTGGATACTATTTTTTTATAAATGTCTTTGTTTTTCCAAGCTTCTATCATCTCGGGTTCTGTTTTTGGTAAATTCGCCTTCATACGAAAAGGGGTTTGGGGAAGATGTAAGCTTTCTCGAATGTCTTTCAAGTTATTCACTTCGTTGTTCCTTGTGGTGTTTGTAAAAAAAGCATAACACGACTATAAAATATGAGTCCACAAGCTCTTATGGATGAAAGGGAATTCCTTCATTCTTCAAAAATCAGTTGAATGGGTGAGGGTTCAAGCTTTTCACCTGATGAGAGTTTGGTGGTTTGAAAAAGTGAGAGTTTGGTTTTTTGAGCAGATGAAGCTGTAATGGCTTCATCTGATGAGGGTTCAGCTTTTTTTATAAAGATAGTTTTGGAGAAAACTCCCTCAGGCCAAGAAAAATTCTCTTTTGGAAAATCATCTGCAATTTTTTTCATAAAACGTTCCCATAGAGGCAAAGCTCCCTGCGAACCCGTGAGATGGTGGGGTTGATTGTTATCAAACCCGACCCATACAAGCGTCAAGATTTCTGGTGTGAAACCCACAAACCAAGAATCCCTTTCATCATTGGTGGTTCCTGTTTTACCGGCTACAGTAGTTGGAAAATTTTTGAGTCTTCGTGCAGTTCCTGATTGGCTCACCTCCCTGAGCATGCCAACTAGGACGGCTACTTTTTTTTCATCAAAGGCTGGTCTGATTTCTTCTGGATGTTGGTAGATAATTTTGTTTTTAAAATTTGTCACTTTTTCTATGATATATTGTTTTTTATACTCTCCCATTCGAGAAACAGTTAAAAACATTTGAGCCACTTCCCAAGGGGTCAACTCTATAGCTCCCAAAATCAAGGATGGGTGTTCTGTGCTTGGAGCAGGACCGCCTAGATGCTTTATTGTTTGGATAATTTGTTTCACTCCAATTTCGAGTCCCAACTTTGCGATTGCCGTATTAAGAGAAAAAGTCAAAGCCTCGTAAAGAGGTACTTCTCCTCTGTATTGATCTTTGTAATTTTTTGGACTCCAGACTTGCTTTCCATATTTGTAAGAGAATTTTTCATCTTTGATAATGGATAGAGGATTGAGATCAGGGTTTTCCACCAGAGCAGAGAGCACAACAACTGGTTTCATTAAAGAACCAATTTGTCTTTGAGACTGAATGACACGATTGAATTGGCTGGTTTTAAAATTTCTGCCTCCTATGACAGCCAATACTTGAGCAGTCGCAATGTTTACACTGATTAAGCTGGTTTGCAACTCAGGACCCTGAGATTTTTTTTGCATTCTGTGTTTTTCTAAAAATTTTAATCCAGATGTAATAGCCTGAGAAGCTTCTTCTTGCATTTTTAGATTTAAGGTAGTGAAAACTTTTAAACCCTTTTTTTCACCCAAGCCTAGTTGTTTGAGCCTCTTATGGACGGCATCTGTAAAATAGACAAAGTTTTTTGCTTTCTTAATTATAGAAGGCAAGGGTGTATTTTTGGCTTCTTGCAACTCATTCATTGAGATAAATTTTTTCTCATGCATCAAACGCAAGATGTGGTTTCTTCTTTTTAAACTCTGTTTTTTGTGAGTGAGGGGGTTGTATCTGCCTGGGGCTTTGATCAAGGCTGACAAAAAAGCACATTCGCTTAAGTTAAGATGGGAGATGGGTTTTCCTATATAGGACGAAGAGGCTGATCCAAAACCATAGATTTGAAGCAAATTACTTTGGCCCATATAAATGGTATTCAGATAAGCTGTTAAAATTTCATCCTTATCAAGTTTGGTTTCTAATAAAATCGCCATCACCTGTTCGTTAAATTTTCTTTTAAGAGTTTTTTTCGGATTCAGAAATCTGTTTTTTACCAGTTGCTGAGTGATTGTGCTTCCGCCTTCTAAAAAATGTCTGGCTTTGATATTTCTCCATATAGCTCGCAAAATTCCTTTAGGACTAATGCCTTCATGGGTGACAAATTGATTATCTTCGGCAGTCAATACAGCCAATCTGCAGTAAAAAGGAATCTGCTCTAAGGGAACAAATTGTTTTAAAATAGGAGTCTCTTCTTGGTATTGAGCGAATAAAATGGGGGCTAGTTGAATGCTATCTGTTGCATTGCCACTTATTTTCAGCGAGTGAATGTTGTTATCTGCAAAATGGACAGTAAAAATTTGTTCTGTTTGCAAATCTGTCCAAGTCAAACAAGATTCGATAACAGCTTCGGGCGCAGATGAATCGGATGTGCAATTTTCTCCCAATTGCGTAATCCATTGTCCGGGGAGAGGCTGGTTCTCGTTTTTGCTTTTGTAGTAATTTCTTTCTTGTAGTTTGGTTTTTAGCTTTTCTAGTGAGTAAGATTTTCCTTCGTGAAGAGTTTCGGAGCTTGAATAGTACTCGACCGGTGCTTCGAACCAGCCTTTTTCTAAACTATTATCTATTTGGCGGTTCAGGCTGAGAACTAGGAGAAAAAATTGAAAGGATGAAAAAGCGAAGAATAGTAGAAATAAAGTCCAAAGCCATTTTTTCGCTCTTGCCCGGGATAAGAATTTCATTTTTTTCCTTCTGCTACACTAGTTTCTTGAAAGGAAGATTTTGGAGGACAATTTTTTCATAATTTGCCGTCTTTCAAATAATCCTATCTTGACAGAATGAAGCTCTCCAGTGAACTGTATAAGGTATGCGTTGGACCTTAAGTCTTTCAAATTATCTGGCGATCTTACTGATTCAAGAATGGAAAAAAGATGCTGAGCTTGTGTGTTCGCTCAGCACAGAGGATTTGGGTTCTCACATCTACGAAATTTTCCATACCGAGCAGGAAAAGGAAAAAGAGTTGGATCAAGAGGTGGCCCAAAGATTGGACGAACTGGAGAAAACCCATAAGGGGCAGTTTGAAAGATACAAAATGTATCCCTTGTTGAAAAAAAAGTTAGCGGAACAAAAAAGCTTAGCTCTCTCGTTGTCAGATGAGGAAAAAAAGCTCCATTGGCTTCATTTGATCCTAGACGGTCTTTCAGAAAAACATTTTATTTCTTATCAAAAGAAAGAGTCGTGGATGCGGGCAAGCCAAAAAGCGATCAATATTTTTATGCAACAATATGAGGAAATTACAGAAAAAGTACGTAAAAAAATTCATTCTCTTAAAAAAGAAGTGTTTGAGGGTAGTGCGGAATGGAATGTATTGTATTTACGTTACCGAGATGAAGAGCTTTCCCGCAGTCGTCTAGGACGCTCTTAAAATTTGCCCACTTTTTTGAATCATATATGGCAATGTGTTGTAACATATATTTTTCTTGACTGAAAAATGATAAAAAGCTCGACTGATTGTCTCAGGTGATAAAAATAAAGAATTTTTTCGTTGTTTTTGCGGTCTTTTTCTTTGCTTTTCCAGCAAGAGCCTTGGTTTTGGATTGGTCGGGCTCCTACCAAGTTGAAGTTCTTTTGGCAGAAAAGGGCAGTTTCGATGAGTGGAATTTTGAAACTTGGCACAATTTGCATCTGAAACCAAGCATTATTGCTTCTGATAAAATTCAAATAAAATCTTGGTTCCAACTCGCGGCTTCCAAAAGTTTTTATGAAAATGCACCAGAAAGTTTATTTTATTCTCAGATAACTCAACCTTTTGGCTTGTATGTTGATGGGAAAAAAAATCTTCATCCACCGACTTTGGCTCTCAAAGATTTGTACGCAAAGGTATCTCACGACTTCAATTGGTTTGAAATAGGTTGGAGGCCTTACCAGTTTGGTCTCGGCATGTACTATAACGATGGGTCTAAAATTTTTTCTCCCGTTTATAGCAAAACAAAGGGAGCGAAAGGCTTTGTTTCTTGGCGAGCTTTTATCGGGTCCTCTATCTATGTGCAACCCATGCTTCAGTACATAGAGGACTTGTTGTTTCATCCTTTTATTCAAGCTGGATTTACGAAAGACAAATATGGGGTGGAAGGGATTTACAAAGCTTCACCATTCGGGCTGAAGCATTCTAGTGGCCCTCAGGATTCATCTGATTATCTTGGTGTGCATGCATATTACAATGCTTCTCAGTTTCATGCCAAATTGGAAGTTGGGAGTTTGTTATCAGAAAAAAAACTTTATGGAATCATTATGGAAATGGATTGGGCTACTCCTTGGAAAAGATTGGATCTTGCCTTGCAGGCGAGTCTCAGTACTTCAAATGAAAAGACATCCTTTTATTTTGATCCCAATTTCAATCCTTCTCTCTTTATTGCAGAATATGAGGATTTTCAATCCCCAGCAAAACCTTACCTAAAACAATATCTTTTCTATTCTTTTCATTCAGCAGTGAATCTAACTCCCAGTCTTTCTTTTTCCTTACTTGAATCTTTGGACATGACTGTGTCGATTTCCACTTATCTTTCTTATCCTGAGTTAGAGTTTTCACTAGGCGAGGCAGATTTAGTTTTGAACTACTACTTGCCTGAGGGGTTCACATGGACAAATGGTCTTGGATTTTTATTTTCTCAGGAAGAAGATTTTTATATTGGTTTTGTAAGTCAAGCCGCCATTACGTTTTAAGACACCAAGAGAACTCAAATTTTCATCATCTATGAAGGCACAATTTTTTGTAATGGTGGCTTTTTTTTGTCCGGCATTTGCGGGTTGCCATAACTTTGCTGTGAAATCTTTTGCCATTCCTTTAAATAGGGAGTGAGGTTCGAAGGAGATTGAATATTTGTTTTGTCTGGATCGATGTAATCAGATGTTATTCCATCCCATCCCCGAAATGTGTGTGAACCATCTTTTTTCTTGATTAGGCTTTCTGGGCTTATCTCTACTTTGCCTCCTCCTCCCGGCAAATCCATGGCTAGTCGTGGAACGGCAAGCCCTGATAAATTTCCCCAAAGTTCTTTTTGTATCTGCTTTGAATTTTCAATTGAAGTACGTAAATGATCGGTTCCCAAGGAAGGATCACATTGGAACATGTAATAGGGGTAGGCCCTTAAAAAAAGTAATCTGCGAGAAAGGGCTTGCACAATAGCAGGATGATTATTGATGGAATTAAGTAGAACCATCTGATTGAATACAGGAATGCCATTGTTCGCCAATGTATGTAGAGCTGTAGCAGATTCAAAGCTCAACTCAGCGGGATGATTAAAATGGCTCATGATAAAGATGGGTTGATATTTTTTGATCATTTTGCTCAGTTTTTCTGAAATTCTCATGGGACAAACTGCCGGCATCCGAGAACCAATGCGAATGATTTCTATTTGATCTATTTGTCTTAGATCATTTAAAATTTTTTCCAGCATAGAATCTGCTAGGGTTAAAGGATCACCACCGGAAAGAATGACTTCTCTGATCCCTTTGTTGTTTTTGATATATTCCACTGACTTTTCGTATTCATCAGTTTTTATGAAAGTTTTTGTTTGTGCGGTAAATCTTTTTCTTGTGCAGTAGCGACAGTAAATCGGACAAATATCTGTTACTAAAAAAACCACTCGGTCTGGATAACGATGAATCAAATGTTTTAACGGACTGTGATGCACTTCCCCTAGAGGATCTTTCATAGCTTGCCGTCCTTTTAAAGATTCGTTGAAATGGGGAGTGATCATTTTTCTAATTGCTTGGCTTTTGGAAGTTCGAGCGAGTTGGATATAATAGGGAGTGGTTTGTACGGCAAAGTTGGTGCCAATCGCAAAGGCTTTTTTTTCGTCCTCATTTAAATCAAGATATTTTTCGTAATCGGATCTTGTCTGTAAACTATTTCGTATTTGCCATTTCCAATTGAACCAATTCTCGCTAGAGACGTGTGCAGGAATTTCAACTTTTGAAAAATCAAAGCCCATTATTTCTTCTCCTTATTTGAATGTATTTCTTTCTCTCTAAATTTCTAAAAAAAGGAGGCAATCTGGAACTTAATCCAATCATCGTTTTATCATTTTTCTCATCAAAAATTATTTTCTAATGAGAAATGAGCATATTTGGCAATGAATTTTTTGACCGTTTGGTTACGAAATAAAACGCTGATTTTTAGATTTTCCCCATTTCCTTCTACTTTTTGGATTGTTCCAGGTCCAAATTGATGGTGATAAACAGTTTGCCCAATTCGATATTTATCTGATTCATTTGTCAGATCATCATAATAGGTTTTCTCCTCATGACTTTTTTTGGATTGAAACATTTCATTGTATTTTGATTTAAAAAGGTTCTTTCTAACAAAGGAATGGAAATATATAAATTTCTTTGGGATCTCGTTCAAAAACTGGCTTGCTTGATTGTATTGTATTTTTCCAAACTTGTGTCGTTTCTTTGCGAAAGAAAGAAAAAGGTTTTTTTGAGCTCTTGTGATGCCAACATAAGCCAATCTTCTTTCTTCTTCCAAACTGTATTCGCTAGCAGTTTGGGGGAGGGGGAACAAATCTTCTTCCATTCCAGATATAAAAACGGTGTCAAACTCCAATCCCTTCGAGATATGAAGGGTCATGAGCGTTACTCCATTTACTTGATCAGACAGATGATCGTCCGGCAAAGTGAAAGACATTTCTTCTAAAAAATCTTCTAGCGTATGAGATTCATTAGACATTTCAAATTGGACAATTGCATTTACAAATTCTTGTAAATTTTCTAGTCGAGCAAGTGACTCAATGGATTTGTCGGCTTTAAGGGCTTCTAGATAACCAGTTTTTTCCAAGATGGCAGTACAAAAATCAAATAAAGAAACACGATCTTTTATTTCTATTAAGGATTCCATTGTTTGAATGAATGAAGGGACAGCTTTTTTAGCTTGTCCGACGAGTTCACCGTTCCTTGATAACTCTATCAAAGCTTCATAAAAGCTTTTTTTCATATTTTGGGAAAATAGAGTCACCTTCTCAATAGTGCTGTTTCCGATTCCTCTTCTAGGAGTATTGAGAATCCTTTTAAGAGAAACTTCGTCTTTCAGATTGGAGAGAAACTTTAGATAAGAGAGAATGTCTTTGATTTCAGCTCGGTCATAGAACTTCAAATTTCCGATAATCTTGTAGGGAATGTTCAAACTGCGTAAGGAATCTTCTAGCACTCTAGATTGTGCATTGGTGCGGTAAAAAATTGCAAAATCTTTATAAGCTGACTCACTTTCTTGGCAATTTTTTAAAATGGTAGTAGCAATAAAATGAGCTTCTCTGTACTCATCTTCCAGTTCGCAAACTTGAATTTTGGTTCCTACCGGATTGTCCGTAAAAAGTTGTTTGTTTTTTCTTAAGCGATTGTGATTGATGAGTGCTGAAGCGACTGAAATAATTGTCTTGGTTGATCGATAATTCTTCTCTAATTTCACAATCTTGCATTCAGGAAAATCATGATCAAAATTTAAAATATTGGAAATATCTGCGCCTCGCCAAGAGTAAATAGACTGATCCTCATCTCCTACTACGCAAATATTTCTATGTTTTTCTGCTAAAGTTTTAATAATGAGATATTGAATGTGGTTAGTGTCTTGGTATTCATCAACTGAGATATATAAAAACTTCTCACGATATTTTTTCAAACACTCTGGATATTTTAAAAAAAGTTTGTATGTACCGAAGAGTAAACTTTCAAAATCAAAAGCTCCTGCATTTCTTAATTCATTTTCATAATGGTGATAAATTTCTTGAAAACGTCCAGAGTAGCCTAAGTAATCCTCTGGATTGATTTCCTGAGGTCCGAGAGCTCGTCTTTTACACTGAGCAATTTGGCTTGCCGCTGTCTTGGGATTGTATATTTTTTCATTAATATTTAAATCTCTCATTACTTTTTTTATCAAGGTCAATTGGTCTCTACTGTCGTAGATCGTAAAAGAGGTGGTGGGAGAAAGAATGAGATCTTTATTTTCTCTCAAAATTCTTGCACAAATGGAGTGAAAAGTACCTATCCACATTCTGCTTTGATAGGGAAGTGGTTTTTTCTTGATTAAATTGTGGATTCTATCTTTCATCTCTTGAGCTGCTTTGTTTGTGAAAGTCACAGCTAAAATGTTTTCGACTTTGGCTCTTTTTGTCTCTATTAAATTGGCAATTCTATAGCTGAGCACTCTAGTTTTACCAGAACCTGCACCGGCAGATACCAAAATCGGCCCGTCTAGTTTGTTGACCGCAGCAAACTGACTTGTGTTGAGCGTTTTGATAATTTCATTAAATGAATTCATTGTTTGTTCTCGGAATCATTCTTTTAGTACAAAGTTGCTATTTTTTATTCTTATTTTTTCTTTTAGTACCCAGTTTTTCCAATCTTGCGGAGGTAAATTCTTTTTGATTCTTAATATTTTCTAGAAATTCTTCAGCTGAACTTTTTTTCATGAAAGGTCCAATATAGACCTTGTATAGCTTTTTTGATCTTTTGAAAAAAATATTCCATGTTGAAAATCGTATTTTTAAATCAGTAGATTTATCCATCGCCATTTTTTTTTCTTTATAACTTGCAACCATCAGCCCGTAAAAAGATATTTTTTTTCTTAGGGACTTCGAAGATGTATTTTGTGAGCCTTTTAAATTGTTATCTTCTATTCTTTTTACCTTTTTTCTCTGTGCATAGCTTTTTAAGGCTTCTTTTTTTCTACCCCTTTTTTTTGCTTTTTGCTTCCTTCTTTGCCTTTTTTCTTCTCTTTTATTTATTTGTTCAATGTTTGGTTTTTGTTTGATATCTGATTTTTGTTCAATGTTTAGTTTTTGTTCGATATCTTCTGATGATTGAATCCTTTTTTTGTATTCGATAATCTGCGATTGTTTTGTCTTCTTTACTTGAGAAGTGTTTATTGCATTTCTCAGTTTCTCAGTATTTTGATTTCTAGCTTGCACTTTTTCGCGCAAGCCAACTTCTTTTTGGATGTTTTGTTCTGTCAAGGTGATCTCTCTGCCCAAGAAGAAAGCAATTGAGAAGGCCAAGGTGATCATAATAAAGACAATGATCAATTTATAAAATTCTTTTCTCATAAAGAGTCACCTCATCTTATGAAGTGGGTCTGGGTAAGAAGCGAGCCTATGGTAGAAAATCTTAAGGAGCAAAGTCAATTGTTACGAGCTTTTTCATCTCACTGAGCTTTTCTCTCGAAGTCTTCACTCATTTTTTGTGTCAGAAAAATGTCTATAACGTGTCGGTTTTTGCTACTTCCGCTTCTTGATCCTCGGACATTGGGATAGGGCTATAGGGACTTCAGGATGGAATTACACGGACTTTCTTACGGTTTTTTTAGGTCTAAAGTCTGCATGGTACTTATGTTGCTTTGTTTCATTTATGTGTCGCCATGGAAGGGAAGCAATTTTGGATACTCATACTAAGGATTTTCATTTTCGTTCAGAGAAAACTAGCCATTCCGCTGAGAGTGTAGCAGAGAGAACTGAAAATTTTTCTTTTTTTTTGAAACTCAGTTCTATTTTGAGCTTTCTTTTCGGTCTTGGACTTTTTTTCGGGCTGAGCGAGAAAGAAGTAGACGAACCGAGGAATCAAAACACAGTACCCGTTCAGGCAGTAAATAAGAGACTCACTCCCTTAGTTAAACTAGGTTCTTTTCTTATTCGCTTAAAAACGGAGACAGGGTTTCGTCTCACAAAGGTAGAAATTGCGCTTCAGGTGAATAGTTCTGCTGTAACCGATGAAATTCAGAACTCATTGCCGGATGTAAGAGAACATCTGATCTTCATTCTCTCTGCTCAAAATACAATGAATTTTGTCGACTCAAAAAGACGTGCTTTCCTCGAAAAAGAGATCATCAATCAGCTCAACTGGTTTCTCATTGCTGGCAAAGTTGAAAAAGTGGAATTGAAAGAAATTTTTTTAAATTAAAAAATTGGAGAAAAAAGTGAAACGAAAGAAAAGCATTAATATCAAAGATTACAATTTTAGGAAACTCACCCAAGAGGAAAGACAACAATTGATTGTGGAATACACTCCTCTCATACGATTTATTGCGAAGAAAATTTCCATCCGTTTGCCGGCTAATATTGAGGCGGAGGATCTTATTTCTAGCGGAGTGATTGGTTTGATGGATGCAATCAACAAGTATGATTCTTCGAGAGATAATAAATTTAAAACCTATGCAGAGTTTAGAATCCGTGGTTCCATTTTGGATGAATTAAGAGCTCAAGATTGGGTGCCTCGTTCGGTGCGTGATAAGGCAAAAATGTTGGATCGGGCAACTTCAGCTCTGGAAGTGGATCTGGGTCGATCTCCCACAGATGAAGAAATAGCAGAGAGGATGGGTTTAACACTCAATGAATTTTACGACTTGGCCAATCAAGCTCGACCTGTGAATGTTTTCTCCATAGATGAAGTTTCTACTTTTAGTAGCATGGATCGAAAATCTTTTTTAAATCTCCTTCAAAAAGAAAATGATCCTTTTTTCCATTTGAGCGTTAAATCTATTAAAAAAGTGATTAAGAAATCCATTGAAGAATTGCCAGAGAGGCAAAGAATTGTACTCTCTCTTTATTATTACGAAGGCTTTAATTTAAAAAAAATTGGAGCCATCTTGGGAGTGACTGAAAGTCGAGTGTCTCAATTGCATGCACAGGCTGTAAATCGCCTAAAAGTGAAGCTCCAGCAAAAATTTAAAGACCACGAACTAAAAGTGGCTTGAGATTTTTTAAGCAAAAATTTAAAGACCACGAATGAAAAGTGGCTTGAGATTTTTTAAGCAAAAATTTAAAGACCACGAATGAAAAGTGGCTTGAGATTTTTTAAGCAAAAATATCTGGAATATCCAGTGACTGATTTATCAGCGACTTATCATTAGAACTTTATTGTGATTTTTTAAATAATTTCTGAAACTTATCATATCCTTGTTTTTCCAATTCTTCTTTGGGAATGAAACGAAGAGCAGAGGAATTAACGCAATATCTTTGTCCCGTCGAAGAAGGACCATCATTAAATACATGGCCTAGGTGAGAATCTCCCGTCTTTGACCGAATTTCCGTTCTGGTTGTGAGCAAACTCTCATCCTTGCGCAACACAACATTGTTTTTTGCAATGGAACGGGTAAAAGAAGGCCACCCAGTTCCTGAGTCGTACTTATCCAAAGAACTAAAAAGAGGTTCTCCTGAAACAACGTCTACATAAATACCTTCTTTTTTGTGATCCCAATATTGATTTCTGAAAGGTATTTCTGTTCCGTTTTTCTGAGTTACCTTATATGCTAAGGGGCTCAATATTTTTTTTATCTTCTCAGCACTTGGCTTTATATAATTGTTCTGCTTCTTGAATTTTTTTGATTGCGATCCACAAGAAGGAGAGTTTTCTTTGCTTTTGGATGAGGGTGAAATTTTTGTCATTTTTTTTTGTCTTTCACATTGGTATTGTTTAAAGAAACTATTTCGACCAGAGCCTGCTCGGTAAAGTTGATATCGGATGGGATTCTTTTTGGAATAATCTTGATGTTCTTCTTCCGCTTTCGTGAAGGAAGCAAAAGAGGCAATCTCTGTTACAATTGGGTTTTTAAAAACTTTGGAGCTCGATAGCTGTTTTTTTGACTTCTCCGCTTCTTTTCTTTGTTCTTCATTACGATAGTAAATGACTGTTCGGTACTGAGGGCCTCTGTCTCCAAATTGTCCTCCTGCATCGGTTGGATCAATATTTTTCCAATAAATATCTAGCAAATTTTTGTAGCTAATTTTTTTGGGATTGAACTGAATTTGAATAGCTTCCACATAAGCTGTTTGACCGGAGGATACGTCCTTATAAGTGGGGATTTTGTTGGCGGTATTTTTTTTAGCAAGAGTTTTGTAAACTTCTTGCCCTTGCTTTGCGTATCCGGAGATAACTTCTTTCACTCCATCTAGTTTCTCAAAGGGAGATTCCATACACCAAAAGCAACCTCCAGCAAAAGCAGCTATTTCCCAATGAACTTCATTCACCTTCTTCTGGCTTTCCTTTTTCCCTGCTCCCAAAAAGGGAGAAAAAAACATTAACAAAATAACGAATCGCCTGGTTGTTTTTTTCCATGAAAAATTTAACATTCAAAAACCCCCAGTCTTACCTACACTCCCTTTAATTATTAAGAAATTTCATTTTTATTCAATGTTTTTTTACAAAATTTGTTTATCAAAAGAAAGACAAATATTCCCAAAATGATACAACTCACTACACTTAGTGCTTCCATTTTGAACTCGTGGGCGGGCCATTGGTTCCATGGAAAAATACTTGGCAAACTTCCAATGATGAGGCCTATGATGATGGAAAATAACAAAGATTTTTTTTGTTTCAAAAATAGATTGATGAGAAAAAAAGCTGAAAAAAAGGCCAATAAGCTTCCTACAACAAAAGACAGCAGGGCTAGCCAATGCCAATTGATTAGAGCGTTTAGGATCGTATGGTAAGTGCCAATGAGGAGCAAAATGGTTGAGCCGGACAGACCGGGCAAAATAGAGGCAAAAGATCCCAAAAATCCAGATAAGAATAATAAAAGCAAAGAGCTTTCATTCTTGCCAAGCGATAGATTTAGTTGGCTTAGAGAAATAAAACAAAAAATAGTTGTGAAGATAATCAGAGCAACGAAATACCATTTTTTTTCAATCAATCGAAATAGACTTGGTAAAGAAGCCAAGATAAGACCGATAAAAAAAGAATAAATGTTTAAGGGAAAATGAGTGAGTAGGTAAGATATCCATTTGGCAAATGAGAGCAGGGCCAAACCGGTTCCAATGAGCAGGCAAAGTAAAAAGAGGAAATCATCGTTTGTTTTTTTTACGTCCAATGTGATGAGCTTCATTCCGGAGGAAATAATTTTTTCATAGATGTTCATGATGACGGCTAAAGTGCCTGCTGACATTCCGGGGATCAAGATTGTCACTCCTAGGGCAAAGCCCTGCAGGGTCCATAGTAGTTTTTGTTTTGTCTTAGACGAAAACACAGTATTCAATCCTTGGAATTTGCAACAGACAGATGAATTTCGTTCTTTATAAGTTTTTCCAAAAAAGAGATAAAAAACTCAGGTTCAAATTTTTTTACTTTCTCTTGTAAAGATTCAGCTGTTTCATCAGGAGAAACAGGGATCTTTTTTTGAGCTAGTACAGGTCCTGCGTCATACTGTTTTGATACCAAATGAATGGAAATTCCTGTTTCTTTGTCACCAGACTGCAAGACAGAGCGATGAACATGGATGCCATACATTCCTTTTCCTCCATGGCGGGGGAGCAAAGCAGGATGAATGTTTAAAATTTGGTTTTCAAAATTTAGCAAAACTTTTTCTCCTATCCTTCTTAAAAAGCCGGCCAATAAAATAAAATCTGGTTTTTGATTTTTCAAATATGTACACAGGTCCTCATCCCACTTCTCGAATGAAGAATCATTTCCAAAATGAAAAATCTTGATTGGAATATTTAGGTCTTGAGCCTTTTTTAACACAGGAGCTTTTTTTCGATCGCTAACCAGCCCAATCACTCTGGCTTTCAATCGTCCATTCAAACAAGCCTTCGTGATGGATGAGAACAACATTCCCGTCCCAGAAGCCAAAATGACGAATTGCTTGCTTGCTAATGTCATAAAATGAAAATTTCTTCTTTCATTAACCATGTCCTTGCATCAAAGAAGACTCATATTCTGTATGGTTTTTTTCTGATAGATATAAGGGGTGAAAATAATTTTCTATTAGGCTTAAAACCTCTTGTCTTTCTCTCGCTTGAAAAATTTCTTTTCTAAATACAGTAGATTGCGGGTAGCCAGCCGAGTACCAAGCACAAAATTTTTTGTACTGTAAGAGAAACATATTTTCGTCATAAAAATTTTCTAAATGGTGCCTCAATCGTTTTAGCAAGAAATAAATATTTTGGTTTTCTTTTAGCCTTTCTATTGTCATTTGCCCATATTTTTCCCTTGTTTGTTGAAAAATAAGCGGATTTTTTAGGCAACCTCTTCCAATCATCATTCCATCACACTGACTTTGTTTTTTTAATTTGATAATTTGCTCAGTACTTATGAGATCTCCATTTCCAATAATGGGGAGCGGACTTTTTGCTTTTACTTGTGTAATGTAATCCCAGTCTGATTTTCCTGAATAAGCTTGTGTTCTGGTTCGTCCATGGATCGCAATCCAAATCACTCCTTCATTGAAAGCAATTTGTGTTACTTTCTGTGAATTGCGAGAGTGAGTGTCCCAACCTGTTCTTATTTTAATTGATAGGGGAATGCTGATAGAATTTTTCACAGCTTTCAAAATTTTACCCAGAAATGTAAGGTCTTTTAAAACCGCTGAGCCGGCTCCTTTTTTGATAATTTTTGTAACTGGACAACCAAAATTTATATCTACGAAATCAGCTCCAGATTGCTCAACCATTTGAGCCGCTTGGCTCAAAGATTCTAGGTCTTCTCCAAAAATCTGTATCCCGATGGGTCTTTGATCTTCTCTAAAATGCATTAATTGTAAGCTTCTTTTATTCTGTCTTTTGATAGATTGTGCAGATACCAACTCAGTCGTAATAATTCCGCAGCCCATTTCCTTCATGAAGGAGCGAAAAGGCGAGTCTGTGATTCCGGCCATCGGGGCTAGTAGAAAAGAATTATTTTTTAATTCATTAAGAAGATTTTCTTGTTTCACTTGCTTGTTCTTGTGTTTGAGATCAACAATTTGTATTCAATCAATATATGATTCTAGTAAGGGCAATGATATTCTCCAGCTGTTTTCCTTTCACATATCATCTGAGCATATCATCTTCATAGGGCAATGGGAATCCCCATTAAATTACATTTGCTCAGGGGCAGGAATGGACAGAGTAGATAATCCTTCCGCCAAAACGATTTGAACAATTTGTACAAGAAATAAACGAAAGGTCTTTTGTTTTTCGTCCTTCAAAGTTCCAATGGGGCAATTTTGGTAGAATTGCGAAAACTTTTTGGCCAAATCAAACAGATAATAGCAAATGGAAGAGGTTTTCATTCGCCAAGCACTTTTTTCCATCACCAAAGAAAACCATGATAGATGTATGATGAGATCCCATTCTTCATCAGTTTGAATGAGGATTTCTTGAGGATTGATCTTCAGCTGTTCTTTTTTAGGGGGATTCAATTTTTTCAACAAAGAGCAAGCTCTAGCATGGGCATACTGAATGTAGGATCCAGATCGTCCATCCAATTTTAGCCATTCCTTCATGTCAAAAATAATTTTTTTGTTCAAATCTTGTTCATTCATTCCATACTTAATAGCTCCTTGGGCGATGATATGAGCTGTTTTTTTACTTTTCTCTTTAGACCATTCTTCCTTATATTTTTTTAGAAAAATGTCCTCTATATAGGAAGTCATTTGCTCAATCAGTTTCATGATAGGCACAATGTTTCCGCTTCTCGAACTCATTGCTCCAGACTTTAGCTCAACAAAATTGTATTTGAGATGCTGAGAACAATGAGAGACTTTCTTTAAACCAATACGATCCAAAACTTTTAGTATTTGCTGAAAATGTCTTTCTTGTCTCTGATCGACAATGTAGATACTTTTTTCCGGTTGATAATCCTCAAATTTCTTTTTGGCTAAATACAAATCTTTGGTTGAATAGAGTCCATTGCCATCTGATTTAAGTAAGAGGCAAAAGCCTAGAGAATCACCAAGGTCTAAACCAATGGCTGACTTGGAGATTTGCAACTCTCCTTTCTGATAAAGCTCTTTCACCCACTTTACAGAAGGTTCATCTAATTCCGATTCCCAGTACCACCGATCAAACTTTGCTCCCGTCCAATCGTAAACTTCTTCCATCAACTCTTGACTCCAAAGACGTGTTTTTTTCCATAGGGAATAAAATTCTCCTGATTTTTTTTGTAAATTTTTTAAAATCTCTGTGAGTTGTTTCTGATTTTTTTCATTCTCTGCGGGGTCGTTTTTTTCTTCTTCAAATTTTTTATGGGATTTTTCGTAAATCTGGCCCAGCCACTGTCCTTTGCGGACCGAGGGCAAGCTTTCTTTGTTGTGATAGTGTAAATACCATAAACATTTGGCTACATGAGTGCCCAGATCTCCTGGGAAGGTACAAGTGGTTACCGAGAACCCTCTTTTTCTTAAAAGGGTAATGAGGGAAAGACCGAAGCAAAGATTTCTCATGTGGCCAACATGAAGTTCTTTATGTGTGTTGGGTTGAGAGTATTCAATGAGATAGGGATTTTGTTTTTTAGCTGGGATTTGAAAATACGCACCGGATTCCAAGGGAATTAAAAGTTCACTAAACAAAAAAGAACTTCTAAAAAAAAAATTTACATAAGGCCCATGAGGCAAGACTTTTTCAAATACCAATGAGGACCCATGAAATGTTTTAGCAAATTCCTTTGCAATCTCTTCTGGTTTTTTTTTTACTATCTGGCTGAGAAAAAAACAAGGAAGAGACCAATGTCCCAATTTTCCATTGGGTGGGGAACTCAAATGTTCGGCTATCTCACAAAGAGGCACTTCTTTTTGGAACAAAGTTTTTATATTTTGCAAGATTTCTATGCAAACTTTTTTCGTAAAAGTGTCCAAAAAAAATTGCTTGTCTATTTTTTGTTTCATCATGATTGATTTTTTTGTTTTTTGAACCATTTCACTGAGTTTTCAATGGCTTTGCTTGCTTTCGCTGGAGAAAAATTCAGTTCTTCCTTGGCTTTTGAATGATCAAACCAGTGGTAAAGATAAGCCATCCTCATTGTATCAGTTGGAAGAGAAAAATTCCATTTTTTAAGTTGTTGGCTCAGAGAAAATAAAGGGGACAGCATAAAATCGCCTATGGGGATAAAAGGGGCTTTCACACCTGCTGAATTTGCGATCATGGAAAAAAGATCTTTAATCAAGAGGTTGTCGCCACTGAGTATGTATTTTTCCCCCCTTCGACCTTGTTCAACAGATCGCAAAATAGCTTCCACAACGGATTCCACATCCACCACGCTCACTCCTCCCGAGCTGTAAAATGGGAACATTCCATTGGCCACCCAAGACTGCACAGTCCTGCTCGACTTTCTCATATCTCCTGCCCCATAGATCGTAGAAGGATTTAAAATGACCGCCGATAAGCTCTGTTTTTTGCATGCTTTTTGCACCAAAACCTCAGCTTTTCTTTTCGTTTCAAAATAAGAAAAAGGCAGATTTTCTGTACAATGAGATTCTTCATTCAAAACACAAGGTTTTTGGCTGGCTCCGATGGTGACCACAGAACTCATGTGGATCAATTTGATTCCTCGCTTTTGGCAGGTTTCGATGACATTGGCGGTCCCTCCGACATTCACTTTTTCCATTTTTTCTGGTTTCTTTCCTCCTATAATAGCTGCCAGATGAAAGATTACATCCACTCCCTTGGACGCCTCCATCAAGGAATCCAAGTCAGTTACATCTCCCAAGCGGAATTCTATGTTGTTTAGCTTTTCTAGGTCCTCGATCCCGCTGTTTTCGAGTGAGTGGGAATTTTTAGAGGGTGAAGAGTTTTGCTGTTTGAGTTTTTTGAGGGCTTCGTGTTTTCTTTTGCTTTGGGTACGAATCAAGGCTTTGATTGAGCAATTTTTTTCTGCTAAAGCTTTACAGAGCCAACTTCCTAAAAATCCACTAGCGCCTGTTACTAATGCTCTCATTGATTCTCTTTATTATTAGCAAGAAAAGTAAAAAAAAAGAAGGCCCTTGAACCTTCTTTTTTATTTTTGATCAATAACCAGACGAAGTGCGAAAGCGTTTTTTATGCTACACGCTTCTTACAGTTATCCCGAATTTCTTTTTTCCTTTCCAATACCCTGTCAAGAGAGTTGAATCCTCTTCCTGTTAGAACTTGGTTCAAAGCAGAGTTGGGATACAAAACGGCATCTTTATGATTGCTAAACTCTTTTAATAGAGAAAGAGCATTTTGTTTCTCGGTTACTTCCCAAGTTAGAATTTCACCCACTCGACCAGCCAAAACCAAAAGGACGGATTCAGAGGAAACGTTTCTTGCCTTATCTTGAACACTTCTTGGATTGATTGCTTTCAATCTAGACAAAAAGGTTAAAACAGTTTTTACGTCTTTTTTGGTCACTCCAGACGTCTTCAACAATTTCTTTATGTCAAGCACAGCTCTAGCTACAGCCGGTATTCTGACGGCGACATTAAGGTCTGTTTTTTGCGCTTTATTAATGAAGTTTTCTTTCGAAAAAGACTCAATAACCAGCTTAGCACCTTCTGCTGAGCTCTCTCTGTTAGATACGACAGCCATGCTCAAGAGTGTAAGCCCTGCATCCCTCTTGGGGTCTACCGCATCTCGTGTGGCATCTCGAACTGTTGAGAGTTCGGATGTTTTTGATCCCGGTCTGAGCGTTTTGGCCCTAGCACTGCCTAATGCAGGAAATAGGAAAACAACGGATAAAAGCACAGCATATATATAATTCATTTTTTCGTTCTCCTTCATTTTTCCTCCGAACATTCAATAGATGTTGGGTATAAAGCAAAACTCACAAAAGGAAAAGAAAATTTTTTCCATCGTGAAAAATATTCAATGACTGCATCAAGTACCCCAAATATCTCTAACTATGTTACTTTTGTATAGCTATGAAAAAATTACATCCCTAGTAAAAAAAAATCATTTTCACAGCCTCTAACCCTTATAGTGTAAGGACTTTTTGACTATAAGGATAGAGATAAATGCAGAAATATTTAGCACTTACTGTTTTTTTTCTTCTCGGCAACCATTTTTTGCCAGCCGAAGCAGAAATAAAAGATAAATCACAGAACATTGAGGTTGGGGAGCAGCTAAATGTCAGGGTTGAACAGTCTTCCGAAAAGGACCTGAGAGAAAATCGTCCTTCCGAAATCTCAGAAAGACACGCTCAATGGCTTCTGCAAAATATGCAGTTAGATCGACAAATTATCAATATGTTCGCTCTTGGCCAGAAAAAAAAATGGAAACACGCCCTTGATCAAGTAAAGGGCTTTGCTCCAGAGGCTTTGATTTTTTACGCAGCAATCGGGGCCACAATGGTGAGAAAAGCCTATACGGAAAATGCCAGAACGGACCCCAGATGGTTGGAAAATTTCCAGTATGAAATCACTTCTCCCATTGGAATTTTTAGCTTTTTTTGTTTCTTAATGGCGAGCGGTCAGACCCAACTTTTTCTCGCCAAAAAATGGGGACCTTGGAGTGAAAAGTCATTAACAAATAAAAGAAATCAATACGTGGCCAAACCCATAAAATCCAATCAAAAATCTTATACGCGTACACAAAAGGGATTTAGACAATTGCACTTTTTTTCCGGTCAATTGGGTATGGCGATGGGTATTTTAGCCTCCAATATAGTCATGGAACTGGACCACGTTTTATTTAATAACCCAAATTTTGATGTTTGTTGGAATCACATCACATCCAAAGATACGCAGATGGCATCTGAAAATGCCCGTATCAAGTGTGATCTGTTATACGATGAGTTAACGAGTACTGCCTGGACATGGGGGCCTGGGATTCTTTCTGTCCTAACAGCTGCCATCATCAACCACTTCTTTATACAAAGCTTGGTCAAAACTGCTGTAGTCACTCGATATGCTGGGACCCGTGCAGTTCAGCAATTGCACAAAATTTCCATTATGAAGGGAACCACAGTTTCTGCGAGATTATCAAAAATTCGTTTGGTGAAGAATTTGCTTTGGCTTTTTCCTGTTGGTTGGAAAATAAATGGTCTCAAAACAGTGGGGCATTTCAGCTTTCGACTCTTTAGCTTGTACTCCTTTATGGAGATTGAGCAAATGATCACCCATAAGCTTTATTCTCCGTTGAGCGAGGAAATAAAAGCTGATGATTTGTCGGATCAAATCAATGCGTTTATGAGTCAATATCAGAATCTGAATGGAAAAAATGAAGTTCCTTTAATTTGCGATCCAGAAGATAAGAATGATTGTCGCTATCACGATATGATTGTGACCTTCCACAAAATGGGAAGTAGTTTCACCCAATGGAGACAATTTCAGTTTCTTACAGCTGATATGGCTAAGCAAAACTGGTTGCTATATGTGGGCAAGGCCACCAGTGCTATTGGAGGTGTTTACGAAACATATAGACAGTTTTTCCTATCCAAGGAACAAGAGGATCATCCTCTTCATTCTAAGGATGGTATTTATAGTGCTGAGGGGCAGGGGTTTGTGGACAATGTAAATAACTACTACTCCGCAAAGGAAGAACAAAATAAGGATTCAGGATTGGAAATTGAGTTTTATTCTAAGAGAGAGGGAAGGTTTTTCACTCAAAAATTTATGGATTCAATATCGGCTTCTTCTCTTTGCGGAGTGGAGCTGAATAAAACGGATTCTAGGCTTTTAGAAAAAATAAAAAATATTCAATTAGGAACTTCCAAATTAGAGGAAGAATTTCCTGATATGGGAATGGACGAAATTGTTAATGAAATGCCAGTTTTTAGTCGAGGGTTTTCGGGTTTGTCTTTTGTGTTTCATCCTCCGCGAGTGGCTGGGCTGGATTTGGATCAAGAGATTTGGAAACAAATTTGTGATCGTCCAAGGAATATTCCTTTGGATAAACGATCCGCAATCAGTGCTGAAGAGTTTCATGGAATCTTTCGGGACATCAAAGGGAAATCTTATAACAATCTATGGTCCTTGAGTTTGGATCATCTTTTGTCGAATCAATTGCCTAGTACGGAGCTGTTTGAACAATGGTGGGAACGCAAACTCAGTCCTTATGTGGAAATGTTTTCTCGAACTGCCAGCAGGGAATACCAAGATTTATTGAAGCAACATTTTTTGGGTCCTTTGTTTAATGACGAAAAGAAGGAAATAAAAATTCAAAGTGGAGTTGTTGCAGAAGATCCTTTTGTGTTAGATGCTGTTTTCCGTCTTTCGAGCGACTGGTTTCACTGGCGTGAATCAGGGGTGGACTCTTGGAATCCTGGAAATCTGTCTTCGTCTGGGCTTTTTCGGTCGCCAAAAAAAACTTATCAACTTCAACTTCCAAAAGGTGTGTTTCAAAACATTTATTTTGAAATGTTTTATTGGTTAGATATCATTATTGCTCTGGCGGAAAAAAAGGGAATCTATTCAATAACAGATATTGAAAACACTCTCAAAAATTTAATAAACGAAAAATTGAGTTTAAAGAAATTCCGCACAGAAAATCCTTTCTTTGGTTCTATCCAATTAACAAATGAAGCAGACATTTCAAAAGTGCGAGATTGGGCTAGTGCTTTTATACAAGATGAAAATTATATGGAAAATATACGTACTTCTATTGCTGAGATAGCTATTCCATTGGGGATAGACATGAATGTTTTAAGAGAAAAAGCAAATCCTGACATGGGTGTTTTGAAAAATAGTATTCTTTTTATTGAAGAGTCAGAGCAAAATAAGAAGATTGAAGAAATGAACGATTCGATGACAGGTGCTTTTACATACAATTTCAACGGCGAATCAAAAAATGAAGAAGGAGAAGCGGTCACTCCCTTGGTGGACCAGCTTCTTAATTTTTCTCTCATTCGGTTGGAGAGTTTATTCCGAGAAGCCTACGACTATGCCTACACAACCAGTTTAATTGGGAATCCAGCTTTGACAGAAATGCAAACTGAAGATATCTACCAACTCAGTGAAACAGAAAAGGTAATAGAGGGAGTCCCGAATGAATCTATGCTTGATGACCGACAGAAATAATGATTTCTTCTGGGAGTTCCATGGCATTGTAAGTGCTAGCCATGACTGAGCCATAAGCTCCTGCGTCCAAAATGGCCATAAAATCTTTTTCCCTCAATGGGCCAAAATTACGTTTTTCTCCCAAAACATCTGAGGACTCACAGATGGGGCCAACCACGTCGTATGTTTTTTCTTTTCCTGCTCTTTTTACAATAGGTAAAATGCGGTGATAAGATTGATAAAGGGATGGACGGATCAAGTGGTGCATTCCTGTGTCCAAGATGACAAAATTTTTATGAGGGTTGCTTTTTAAATATTGTATCTGTGTAATCAGACAGGCAAAACGCCCCACGATGATTCGGCCCGGTTCTGTCAGTAAAGTTCCGCGAAAATTTCTACAGATCTTCTTTAAATGAGCTCCATACTCTTCAATGATTTTTATATCTCCATCGTAGTTCATGCTCTTGTAATTGATTCCCAAACCTCCACCTATATCTAGGGTTTTTAAATCAAATTCCTTTTGCAACTCCTCATAAATGGATAGCATTTTTTCGATGCCAGACTTTATAGGGGTTAAGTCAAAAATTTGAGAACCAAGATGCATAGTGAGTCCGTGAAGCAATAATTGAGAAGAATGTTGATGAACAATTTCTTTTAGCTCGGGAAGGCTTTCTTCACCCATTCCAAATTTATGTTCTCGCAAAGAAGTTTTAATATAAGAATGTGTGTCCAAATCAATATTGGGATTTATGCGAAAGGCCACCTTAGCTTTTCGACACAGATCTTTGGCAATTTTTGCAATTTGTTTTAACTCCGATATACTCTCCACATTGAATTGCAAAATATCAGCCTTCAGGGCTTCTGTGATTTCTTTGCTGGTTTTGCCCACTCCGGAGAACATAATATCTTTGCCACGAAATCCAGCTTGCAAAACAATTTTCAATTCTCCTCCCGACACAATATCGACTCCGATATTTTCCTTACATAAAGCTTTTAATATCTTAGGATGAGAGTTGGCTTTGATTGCGTAGTGTGTGTGAGCAGGCTGAATTTTTTTTTTGAAAAATTTTAATCGGTCAATCAGTCCATCTAAATCATATACATAAGCTGGTTTTTTTAATTTCTCAGCTAGAGAAAGTAAATTGAGACGGTGCTCCTTATGGACTAAATACAAATGATTGTTTTGGTATTCAAATGGCATGAGCTTTGTCCAATTTAAACTCTTTGTGCAGAGCTTTTGCTGTTTGAGATAGATATTTTTTATCAATGATTGCACTGATCTTAATTTCTGACGTGGTGACTAGGTGCAAATCCATACCTTTTTGTTTCATTACACTGAAAAATCGTGCAGCTACCCCTGGATGGTTGGCCATTCCCACGCCCACAATGGAAAGTTTTGCAACATTTGTGATGATAGAGATATTTTTTTTGTCTATCATTTTGTAGATAATGTCTTTGACTTCTGGAAGATCTCCGTCTGCGACGGAAAAGGCCAATCTTTGTCCAGCTGGGTGATAACTTTGTGAAATTACGTCAACGGAAATTAATTTTTTCGCTAGTGCCTTGAAGAGCTTTGCGATAAAGGCAGTTCCTTTAGGGATGGGGAACATTGTTATAACAGCCGTTTTGGGGTCATGAGTGACCGCCGAAACAATTGGAGCTTCCATTAATTCCTCCTTTGGAACAATCCAAGTTCCTTCTCCATTCTCAAATGTGGAGCGTACGTGGATTCTAACATTATATTTAGCAGCCATTTCAACGGAGCGACAGTGCAAAATACGACTGCCCAAAGATGACATTTCCATCATTTCTTCATAGCTGAGTTTGGAAATTTGTGCTGGTTTTGAGAGCAGGTTCGGGTCAGCTGTAAAGATTTTAGGAACATCCGTAAAAATTTCACAATAGTTTTGTTTAAGTGCCACGGTCAAAGCTAGTGCGGTTATGTCACTTCCTCCTTTTCCCAGCGTGGTGATCGCGTTTTGCTTTGTCACACCTTGGAATCCTGCTACGACGGGAACTTGATTCTCTGCAAGATATTTTTTTATTTTTTTGGTGTTAATTTCACGGATGCGAGCTCTGGAAAAAATAGAATTGGTTTTGATTCTTATTTGGTGGGCGAGTAAAGGAACGGCTTTTATCTGTCTTTTTTCAAGAGCCAAGGCCATCAAACCGAGGCTTACCTGTTCTCCGGAGGCTAGAAGTGTATCGTAAGCAGAGCCTTTTTGAACAGGACCTATCTGATTTCCCAGACGAGCCAACCTATCCGTCTCACCAGCCATTGCCGAGACAACAATTACTGGTTTTTGTCCTTTCTTCCTATCTGCTACAATTCGGTCAGCGACAGCTTCAATACGTTTGATAGAAGCTAAGGAAGTTCCGCCAAATTTTTTAATTACCAATTGTTTTGTTTTTATCACTCGTGTTTCTCCAGATTATAGATCTTCGTTTTTCCAAATTTTGAACCTTCACTGTATTCGAAGGATATCACTTGAACTGAAAGCATTAGAAAATAAATTCTTATATATCATTTTCAAAAAGAATCAAGACTCTTCTTTTTCTTCCCATTCATATTTGAATCATGACGGGGCAGTGATCCGAGCCCTGTTGTTTGAATAAAATATCAACAGCTTTCAATTTTTTGATTAAACCTTTTGTGATACAAATATGATCGATTCTCCAACCTCTGTTGTTTTTTCTCGCATTTTCACGATAGGACCACCAAGTGTAAACATTTTTTTTATCTGGATAAAAATGCCTGTAGCAGTCTATGAATCCAGCCGACAAAAATTCACGAAACCACTGTCTTTCTTCTGCAAGAAATCCACTGGTATTTTTTAATTGGACAGAATCAAAAACGTCTTCATTTAAATAAGCCGTGTTGTAGTCTCCTGCTACAATGATTTCTCTGCCTTTTTTAATTGTTCGTTTCAAGTAAGCTAAGAAGCGTTTTAAAAAATCTTGTTTGAACAAATGCCTTTCCTCTCTTTGTGAGCCATTGGGAAAATAGACATTAAAGAGTAGAAAATTCTCATGGTCAGTCACAATAAATCGGCCTTCGTAATCAAATTTTTTTAATCCAATGCCATGATGAACATGAATCACTGGTTTTTTAAGAAAAGTAGCGGTTCCTGAATAGCCTTTTTTATCGGCAAAAGACCAGTGAGAGCTTTTTTTCATCAAATTTTTGAGATCGTCATCCAAGTCCTCAGGGTGGGCTTTGGTTTCTTGGAGGCATAAAATATCGGGCTTTTCTTTTTTCACAAAAAGGCCCAAACCTTTTTGATTGCAAGCTCTAATACCGTTGACGTTCCAAGAAATCAGCTTCATTTTTTAAAAAGACCTGAGTATTTTGTAAAAGGATCTAAGTATTTCTTATAATAGTTGCTCGTGAAATGAAATAAGAAAATCAGACAAGGATAGATATTCTTCTCATTTCCATCTTTTTTTGATAAGGTTTCAAATGCCTGAATGAAATGTTTGATAAACAGCCCTTTGGTTCGTTCAATTTGAGAGAGAATAAACTTTTTTATCAAGAATGCAAACACTTACTGAACACAAAGTATCCCTCTTCTTTGTCTTTGGTTGAGAACTCTTTCCCTTTCTTCCCTGAAAAAATTCCTCTTTTGCGTTCTGCTCAAAAACAAATCGATCAAATTGTTTCCATCATTTACAAAATGACTCGTCTGAAATTTTATGCTGATCTCATTAAAACCGATCAGACGGCTTATCGAAAACTTTTTGTGCCTCATACTTCTGTTTTGATGTCTTATGATTTTCATTTGGATCAAAATCAAAAAATACAGTTGATTGAGGTAAATGTTGGCTCTTCAGGATACCTGTTCTCGCAACTGACGGATTGTGTGCATGGGAAAAACCCCAATGCTTTATCCTATTTACAACAGTCATTTCAGAGCGAGTGGAAGGATTTTTCAGGACAAGAACAAAATCCTTCCAATGTTCTCATTGTGGATGAGGCTGTGCAGAAACAAAAAATGTATGTGGAATTTCTCATGTATCGAGACCTTTTGAATCGTTGGAAATGGCCTTGCTCTTTGCATGAGATCAAAGATTTACAACTCAATTTGGCAGGGGAGTTGTTAGACAACAAGGGGCAAAAGGTATCAATGATTTACAACCGTAGCACTGATTTTTACTTCGAGAAATATCCGAGTATTCGTTCAGCTTTTTTGAATCAAACATGTTGTATCTCTCCTCACCCCAAGGAGTATCTCCTTCTGGCAGATAAAACACGGCTCTGTGAATGGTCTTCTGAATTTTTTTTAAATCAATTGCAATTAAAAAAAGAAGACCAATTCGTGCTTCACGAAAGTCTTCCCTTCACAGCGCCGATTCAATCTTTATCTCCCGCTGAGTTATGGGCGAAGAGGAAAGATTTTTTTTTCAAACCAGCTAAAGGGTATGGGGGAAAGTCAGTCTATCGTGGGAAAGGAATTACTCGGACAATGTTTGAGCGATTGATAGAAGAATCTGGGATTTATCAAAAGGCAGTCCCTCCTTCTACTTTTATAGATTCTCAGGGAAAAAAATGGAAGTACGATATTCGAGCCTATGTGTTTAAAGACCAAGTGCAGAAATTAGCAGCAAGAGTTTACCAAGGTCAACTGACCAACTTTCAAAAATTGGGTTCTGGTTTTGCTTCTATTGAAATTTCGGATTGAGAAAAACAAACTACAACAAGCAAGCCAATACTAAACGGGAATGATTTTCAAAGTGTCATGTTCCATTTCATGCCTCAAAATGCCCTCAATTGCCTCCAAAGTCCCCATCATTGCACTGGGACAACCTCCACAAGCTCCTTGGTAAGACACTCTTATTTCATCTCCTTTAAAAGAAATCACTTCCAGGTCTCCTCCATCTGCTCGCAAGCCAGGACGGATGGTACGATCGAGAATTTGTTCTATCTTGATTAGCTCTGGGGAAAGATTTTCTTGTCTCTTTTTGCTTGTGGTATTTGTTTTCTGTTCTTCAAGGCTTTTGAAATCTGGATCGTGAACCACAATGCGAGTTCCGATGATGCTTGTGACTTGTTTTTCTAACTCTTCTTCATTCAGAGTGCCGTCGTGGGAGACAGTTAATTGATTTTGAAAGACAAATATTTGTTTCACACCTTTTACGTCAAAAAGAGAGTGCAAAAGGGGAAGCCCCTCCACTTCTTGCTTGCTATAAAAGGAAGCTCGGCCTTCATTTTTTAAGGGTACATTCAAAACAAACTTGAAAGCATACGGATTGGGGGTAGCCAACATACGAATCAAAACATCTTTTGCATCTATATTCATGACAAAATCCCTTTCGCGTTTTTAAGAGCCTCCACTAATAATTTCACATCTTCTTGGTCATTGTAAATAGAAAAAGAGGCTCTCACGGTTCCGGAAGGCAATTGGTATTTTTTTATCAAAGGCAAGCAACAATGGTGTCCGCTTCTTATGGCTACTCCCGCTTGAGAAATCAATTGTCCCACGTCTCGGCAATGGGCTGATTCTAAGACGAAAGATAAAATATTCTTCTTTGTGGGAGAAAGGCCTATAATTTTTACTCCTTCTATCTTTTTTAATTCATCTTCTGCTTGAGATGCCAAAGAATTTTTATTTTCCTTCAATTGCCCAAAAAAATCTTGTTCATTCAAAAAATTCAATACAGATCCCATAGCCAACACTCCTTCTATGGGAGGAGTTCCTGCTTCAAAACAATGGGGAGGCTCTGCCCATTCACTTGAAAACTTATCCACATCATTTACCATGCCTCCGCCCACTTGATAGGGTCTCATTTTCTCAAATTGCTCTTTTTTTGCGTAAAGAACTCCAATGCCTGTTGGACAAAATAACTTATGCCCTGAAAAAACAAAGAAATCACAATCTATTTTTTGTACATTCACTTTCTCAGCAGTCATTGCTTGGGCTCCGTCCACTAAAGTGAGAATTTTTTTCTTTTTTGCCCAAAGACAAATCTTTTTAACTGGATTCCTCGTTCCCAAAACGTTGGAATAATAAGTGAAAGAAAAAAACTTGGTCTTTTTGTTTGTGACCTTGTCTAAATCCTCAAGGACCAGTTCTCCTATTGGAGAAACAGGCAGGAATTGAATCTTCAATTTTTTTCTTTTTGCTAATCGTTGCCAAGGAAGTAAATTAGAATGATGCTCCATTTCTGTTAGTAGAATTTCATCTCCTTCTTGGAAATAATTTTCCAAGGAAAAAGCCAAAAAATTAATTCCTTCTGTTGTGCTTTTTGTAAAAATAATTTCTTCGGACTTCTTTGCTTGAATCCATTCTTTCACTTGGTTACGAACATTTTCATACCGAAGCGTTAAGAGGTCGCTAAGATAATGATCCCCGCGATGTACATTTGACACTTGTTCTTCGTAAAATTTCTTCAGAGTTTCTATGACACATCGGGGTTTTAAAGTAGTAGCTGCATTATCTAGGTAAGATTGTTTGTGAAGTTTTAGATGAGCCACCTGTGGAAAATATTTTTGAATGTTTGACATAGCTAAGAACTCCTATAGATGCAGAAAAGTACCCTTTTTTTCTCCAATTTGTCTAACTAAATGTTGAGTAAGGTTTTTTTCAGGGAACTGATCCAACACTTCCCTTATGTAAGCGAATATCAATATTTCAAAGGCAGATTTTTTGCTCAACCCACGACTTTGTAAATAAAATATTTCATTCGCATCCAAATGCCCCATCGTTGCTCCATGCTGAGCTTTCACTTCATCACAGTCGATTTGCAATTCTGGTTGAATGTAGGATTGTGTGTGAGAACTCAAAGAAAAATTTTTTGCTGACTGGGCACAATCCACTCCCGTCGCTTGACGGGTTACGTGAATATTTCCATGAAAAATGTGTTGGGCTTGGTCATTTAAAATCGTTCGACAAAATTGCCTAGAATAGCCGTTGCCTTTTAAATGATTGATAAAAAATCTTTGATCTGCTTTATGGGTATTCCTTAACAAGGAAAGTCCCAAGAGAGTGCTTTGCGTCCCCTCAGCTAAGTGATTGATTTCAACAAAATCTCTTGACCAGCCCTTCGAACTTACATTCAAACTGAAGCGATTCAACTGAGATTCTTTTTGCATTTCGTAAAAGCTTTGTTTCAAATGATGTAGGGGAAAAGAAGTTTGTTCCAGATTCAAGCTATTCAGGCAAGAACCTTTTTCAGTTTTTATGTCTGTAACTTGATTGAGTAAAATGGAGTTTTTGGAATCGGCCGTCTCAATCAAGGTGAGCTCTGCATTTTTTTCCAAATAAATGAGATTCCTCATATTCCAAAGAGAATAGGGGGGAGCAGATTCATCAAAAGACCAATGAATGTGAACGGGACGCTCCACTTTGTGCCCCTTTGGGACAAGCAGAATGTAGCCATTGGTAGTTAAGGCTTTGGCTAGGTGGCAAAAGCCATCGCCTTTTTTTTGAAAAGCTGTGTGATTTGCCAAAAAGTCAGTTGGAAAATTTGAAGAAGATTGTTGCCATGAACTCCATTCCATTGGGGCGAGTTTCAAAGAGGCAGAGGAGGAGGTGAGAGATCCATTGTGAAAATGAATTTGGTACGTCTCAGGGAAAGAGAGATAGCTTCCATCAAAATCCTCTTTTGAAGATTCACAAGAAGAGGAAATAGGGGGAACAGATAAGACCGGCTGAAAAAGCGGATTGAGAAGATTTTGCAATGGATTGAATTTCCATAAACTATCTTTTACAGAAGGCAAGCCGTTCTTTAAGAGGTGATGAAAATGATCGGCCTCTACTTTTTGCATCATTTTTTTCTTGGATGTAGAAGGATTTTTTTTCCATAATTCTTGTTTTTTCGCAAATGCAGATTCGAGAATCTTTATCCACTGCAATTTGGCTTCACTTTTCATGAGCTGTATTGTGTTCGGTTGAAAGGGTTTTCGCATATCCATGTTTTTCCACTTCAAAGGCAAGCAAATGGTTCCCTGTTTTTTGTATCTTTCCGGATATTATTATGTGTACTCGATCGGGGGTTAAATATTTGAGTATACGTTCATAATGTGTAATGAGAAGTAAGGCATTTTTTTTCGTACTTAATTTCTTTAAGACATTCGCAATCAAAGCCAATGAATCCACGTCCAGCCCGGAGTCTGTTTCATCCAGTATGGCTAAACGAGGGGACAAGACGGCCATTTGCAAAATCTCGTTCCTCTTTTTTTCTCCTCCAGAAAAATCCTGATTGACAGGACGATGAATAAAAAATGGAGGGAGATCGACAAGCTTCAGTTTTTCTAAAAATAAGGCAGTAAAATCTTTTTCGCTCATCGATGCCACTCCTTGGTGTTTGCAAATGGAATCAAAGGAAGCTTTCAGCATATTGAAGTTGCTAACACCGGAGATTTCTACCGGATACTGAAAGGCCATGAAAATTCCTTCTTTGGCTCTGTCCTCAATAGGCCACTCGTTGATATTTTGGTACTGTAAATTAGCTTCGTAGAGGATTTCTCCCTTCGTGATATGGTAGTCAGCGTGTCCGCTAATGACCTTGGCCAAAGTACTTTTCCCAGAGCCATTTGGCCCCATGATGGCGTGAATCTCCCCAGCTTTGATGCTTAAATCAATTCCCTTTAAGATAGCCATGTCATTGACACTGACATGTAAGTTTTTGATTTTTAACATATTTTTTTAGGCGATGCTGTTTTCTAGCTTCATTTCAATTAGTTTCACTGCTTCAACGGAAAACTCCAAAGGCAATTGCTTAAACACTTCATAACAAAAGCCATTAACCAAAACAGAGATGGCCGATTCTCTATCTAGACCTCTAGAGCAAAGATAAAAGAGTTGATCTTCACTGATTCGAGAGGTGGTGGCTTCATGTTCAACAACTGAATTTTTATTTTTGATCTCAATTACGGGGTAGGTATTGGCAGAGCTTTTACTACCAGCTAACATAGAATCACATTGTGAAAAGTTACGAGCTCCTTCAGCCGAAGGCATAATTTTTACCTGTCCCCGATAGCTATTGCTGGAATAATCTGCGCTGATACCTTTTGAGAGGATAGTGCTTTTTGTATTTTTTCCGATATGAATCATTTTTGTTCCCGTATCTGCTTGCATTCTGTCTTGCGTGAGGGCTACGGAGTAAAATGCACCAGAAGAGCCATCTCCTTGCAGGATGCAACTGGGATATTTCCAAGTGATGGCTGAGCCTGCTTCAACCTGCGTCCATGAGATACGAGAGTTTTTTCCCAAACACTTTCCTCGTTTTGTTACAAAATTGAAAATTCCTCCTTCTCCCTTTGCATTGCCTGAATACCAATTTTGTACAGTGGAATATTTGATTTCTGCAGAATCCAAAGCCACCAACTCCACTACGGCAGCGTGAAGTTGGTGAGTGTCTCTCATGGGTGCTGTACATCCCTCCAAATAATTGACGTAAGAAGAGTCTTCAGCTACAATCAATGTTCTCTCAAACTGGCCTGTGTCTTTTTCGTTAATACGGAAGTAGGTAGATAAATCAATAGGACACCTGACCCCTTTTGGAATGAAACAAAAGGAACCATCTGTAAAAACTGCGGCGTTTAAACAAGCAAAAAAATTGTCTTTGTAAGGAACTACGGAACCAAAATATTTTCTGACTAACTCTGGATGTTTTTTCAAGGCCTCCGAAATAGAACAAAAAATTACACCGCTTTTTTCTAAGGTATCTTGATGAGTGGTCCCCAGAGACACGCTATCAAAAACAACATCCACCGCCACACCAGCCAAGCGCTTTCTTTCGCCGAGAGGGATGCCTAGTCGCTCAAATGTTTTTAAAATCTCAGGATCTACTTCGTCCAGACCTTTCAGCATTTCCTTTTTTTGCAAAGGAGTGCTGAAATAGTGCATTTTTTGGTAATCTATTTCGGGATAGTTGAGTTTGGCCCACCGAGGTTCCTTCAAGCTAAGCCAGTGGCGGTAGGCTTGTAAACGTTTGTCCAACATCCACTCTGGTTCTTCTTTTCGTCTAGAGATTCGGCGAATCACGTCCTCATTCAGACCTTTTGAAAAAGTCTCTGAAGCGACCGGAGTCACAAAACCATACTTGTATTTTTTCTTAGCTAGCATTACTATAAAACTCCTTACTCACGCATCGGAAAAGAAAAAGGGAGACATTTTTCATGAATCAAGTATTCAGACAAAGGTGTACAATCCAATAAGAAAGGGCTTGCATTATGCCACAAATTAGTTATTTTTCAAATAAATTAATGAAAAAAGTTTTCATTGCAAGTCTTCTTCTCATTTGTTGTTTTTCTGGAGCCCAAAAAGAATCTCCCTCCTCTTCTTCCGTTGTTCAGCAAGAAGGAACAAGTTCGCTGTCCTCAAATATGGAAATTTTGAAAATCATTAAAACAGCATCTTTTGTGGTTCAAATCACCATGTTTTTATTGATACTGATGTCTGTTCTTTCTTGGGCAATTATCTTTAGCAAGTGGAGCCTATTCAGGGTGAATTCTGTATACAATGCACCTTTTGAGGATATTTTCTTTAAAGCTTCTTCACTGGATGACATATTTGAGACCTCTCGTTCTTATCCTAAGAGTAGTTTGGCTACCATTTTTCGAGCGGGTTACTCTGAACTAAAAAAAATTGCCGGCTCCAAACAAAAAGAAAAAAGCGAGGGAAATTTGTTGTCAGGAATAGACAATCTCCAAAGGGCTTTGAACAAAGCTGCGACCAATGAGGTTTCCAGCATGGAGTCTCGTTTGTCTTTTTTGGCGACCACGGGAAGTGTGAGTCCATTTGTGGGTTTGTTTGGCACAGTTTTTGGTATCATGAATTCTTTTCAACAGATCGGTAAGATGGGTGCAGCGAGTTTGGCGGTTGTCGCTCCGGGGATTTCAGAAGCCCTCATCGCCACAGGTCTTGGTCTGCTGGTCGCCATTCCAGCAACCGTGTTTTACAATCACTTCATTCAGGAGGTGAAAAAAGCGGAGTTACAGTTTAATAACTTTATTATTGACTTTTTAAATATTTCGAAAAGAAACTTTTTTCGATAAAGGCGTTATGGAAAATTCGGTTATAGAGAATAAAAAAACTCGTCGTATTTTAAGTGAGATTAATGTGACTCCATTTGTGGATGTGATGTTGGTGCTATTGATCATTTTTATGGTCACAGCACCCATGATGCAACAAGGTTTAGATGTTCGTTTGCCGGAAACAACAGCTTCGGGTCTTTCTGTTCCAGAAAACCCATTTATTTTGACGATAAAAAAAAATAAGAAAATTCTTATTGGCACTTCGGAAATTCCTGCCTCTCGACTGGGTAAAAAAATATCAGCTATTCTTTCCAGTCGAAGAGATAAACATATTTACATTCGAGCAGATCGATCTGTCCCTTATGGTTTTGTAGCCAGTACTTTAGCTGATTTGCAATCGGTGGGGCTTTACCAAGTGAGTTTAATCACGACATTTAAAGATAAGTAGAAGCACAATTCGTTATGGTTTCTAGGGACTCTTTTAACATATTTCTTATTAGCTCTCTGGCTTTGCACATAGCTGTGGTTTCTTATCTTATGGTACGATCGGGCGGACATCTCTTTTCTTCCTCAAGCGAAATCGCAATCAAAAATGCAATCCGAGTGAACATGATCGGACTGCCACAATTACAGAAAAAAATTTCTCAGAGTGTTTCAAAGAAAAAATCTCAAAAAAAAATATCCAAAAAGAGAAGCACGAAAAAGATAGCGAAAAAAAACAAAATCGATAAAAGGCGTAAGAAAAAAATTATGAAAGAAGCACAAGCACAAGCCATTGATAAGCTGGGGGCCTTGGAGAGCTTTGAGCAGATCAAACAAAATTTGGAACCTCCCAAGTACATTGGGCAAACCCTTTCTAAGGGACATTCTCCCACAGGGGATGTGGTGAATTTTTTTTTAGTCTTTCAATACTTTACATCTGTTAGGTCTCATATTAATGTTTACTGGAGTTTGCCGCAGGAATTGGCTGACAAAAGTTACCGAGCACAAATTCATGCCAATATCAACGAAGATGGAGTGGTTTTAAGCAGAAGGATCATTCAATCATCTGGGAATGAGGATTTTGACGCTAGAGTTCTAGAGACGATTGATCGAGCTTCTCCTTTTCCTAAGCCTCCCAAGGAGGTCCAAAGAGTTCTTTCCGAGGGAGTTGTTTTTAAATTCCCTAAATGAGAAGAAAGGCCCTATGCCGAAAAATATTTTTGTAAAAAGTTCGGTTTTATATGGGTGAAGGATTTTAGTTTTATATGGTAAAGGGATTTTTCGTATTTTTGATTTTTCCGTCCGTTTGTCTGGCCTATGTGTCCATCAACGTGGGGCAAGCCCATGTTCGTCAGAGCCAAATTGCTTTTCAACCACTCGTTTTATTAAGTTCTGTGGATAAAGAATCAGCTAATCTGGGATCCACTTTGTTCCAAGTGATTCAAGGGGATCTTTCCACATCAGGATATTTTGCACTCATTTCTCAAGAAGCTTTTTTGGAAAAACCCGGAGAAAAAAACTTTGAGCCCTATCCGAATGATCCAAACGGATTTATTTGGAAAAATTGGCAACTTCTCAACACAGATTATCTTCTCATGGGGTCTTACTCGATTGAAAACAAAAGAGTAAAACTGGAGTTATATCTTTATCACATTCCTCTAAGAAGAAAAATTTTTCAAAAAAAATATAGTGTTTCCACTTCACAAACTAGAAAGCTGGCTCACTTCATTGGCAACGATATTTTGGAAGCTTTGACAAAAAAAAGAGGAGTATTTTTAACAAAAATTGTGGCTATACGTAAAACAAAAGGAACAAAAAAAGAACTGTTCATAATGGATTGGGATGGGAAAAACAAAAAGCAAATTTCATTTCATAATTCAATTGTTTTGTCTCCCGCTTGGTCTCCAAGGGGGCGATTCATTGCCTATAGCAGTTTTTTATACCAAAAAAGCAAACAAATTCGAAATGCGAATTTAGTCCTATACGATCGCTTACAAAAGAATCGGCGGATAATTTCAACACATACAGGAGCCAATTTACCTTCTGATTTTTTTCCTGATGGGAAATACCTAATCGCAAGTTTGTTTTTGGGGAGAGGCTATAGAGACATTGTCAAGATGTCAGTTGCAAATGGTTCGATCCAGCCTCTCACTTCTGGTCCGGATGGGGCAATCAACGTAGAGGCAAGAATCAATTCCTCAGGAGAACAAATTATTTTTTCATCCGATCGAAGTGGGTCGGTGATGATTTACTCCATGGATAAAAATGGAAAAAATATTAAAAGGCTTACGTATCAAGGTTCCTATAATTCCCATCCTGATTATTCGCCAAACGGAAAACAAATTGTTTTTTCTGGACGAGATAGTGGTCGCTTTGATATTTTTATTATGAATGCAGATGGTTCCAATTTAAAACGATTGACGAGTTTTCAAACAGTCAGTCAAAAGTGGGCCAATAATCAATCTCCTTCTTTTTCACCAGATGGTCGTTACATTGTATTTTCTAGTAATAAATCTGGTTCTTATCAACTTTACATTATGAATCTCTCAGGAACGTATCTAAAAAGGATTACTCATGATGCTCAAAATTACACGCAACCTAGGTGGTCGCCATTTTTAGGATTCACCAACCAAAAACAATAAGATTGATTTATGGGAATTGATTATATGAATGGCTCTAAGGATTATATTCCGCTAGTTGTGGATCTAGATGGCAGTTTGATTCAAACAGAACTTCCTTGGGAATCTTTCCTAAGTGTTTTGGTGCAAAATCCTTTTCAACTTCTAAAGATTTTTGTCGGAAAAATTAGAAACAAAGTTTCATTAAAAATGGAGTTAGAAAAAAAAGCTCAGATAAATTTGGAGAAAATACCTTGGTCAAATGCATTCTTGCAATATTTGAGGGAAGAAAAATCCAAAGGTCGTCTGCTCATTCTATGTACAGGCTCTACCCAAAGTTACGCTGAAAAAATCCAAAAAATCATTCAACTTTTTGATTTTGTTTGGGGATCCTCCCATTATAATCTTGTTGGTGAAAAAAAAGCTCGGTTTTTGGTATCAAAGTACGGAGAAAAAGGCTTCGATTATGCCGGTAATTCAATCGCAGATTTAAAAATTATCTCTCATGCCAGAGATTTTATCTGGGTGAATCCTTCTTTTTTGGCTTTATTTTTTTCAAAAAAATTAAATCCAAAAAAAATTTTCAAAGATAAAAAATTAGATACTCTCGCTTTTCGTCAGTGCCTTGGTTATTCGCTCCATGGGATGAATATTTTGGCATGGCTGACAAGTTATCTTTTTTTCTATGTGTGTAACCATGTAGCTGTATTTAGCTACATAGGCCTTCAGATTGAATTCGCTTCTTTTTGGAAAAGTGTGATGCATTTGCTAAACTGCAATCTTTTAGCCACTGCTTTTTCTATATTTTTTTATATGATTCGTATTCCATTGGACAGGGATCAGCCTATTGCTCATGATAAAAATCTATTTGCTACGGGTGACTTCAGCATCATGATCGGATTTCTTCTTCTTCTTTTTAGTCTTTCATTCAGTGTTTTTTGCTCTATCTATCTATCGCTATTTAATTTATTTTATTTGCTTCCTTTGATTTTATATAATGGATTTCTCTATTGGTTGATCTATAAAACAAGGAGAGGGAATCTTCCTAGTTTTTGTATGTACTTTCTCATGCTCTGCTTTTTTGTAGTAACGATGATACAGTTGGCATGATAACATGATGGTGAGAATGATAATCAGGTTGAGAAAAAATTGGATGTTTCTGAAGAAAGACCAGAATTGGTTTTCTACTATTATCGCGGATTCCACGGTCAAGATAGAAGCTCTAGGATATTCTTATAGCTGAAATAACAAACATGATAAGAATCATCTATTTATTCTTATTGTGTTTGGGATCTTTTATTTTCATACATAAGTCTGTATTTATAGAGAAGAATTATTATTTTCGTATCTTTATTTTTTTAAAAAAGGATAGAATAAATAAGCATGAGGACTCGTAAAGCTCACATTCTTTGTCTCTTACTTTTTATTCTTTCATCCACGGCTTTAGCTTCTTCAGCTTCTGATCAAATAAAAAAAGAAGACGTAAGATATGAACATCTAAAAATGTTCTCAGATGCATTGTTTCTCATTGAAAAGTTTTATGTGAAAGAAGTTGTGCTGGAGAAATTGATTCAATCGGCGATTCAAGGAATGACAAAGAGTTTGGATCCATATTCTTATTTTCTTAATGCCACACAAATAAGGAATTTTAAGAAAAAAATCAAAGGGACTTTTTATGGAATTGGTATAGAGGTTGCCATACATAACAAAACACCAATCATTATTTCTGTTTTTGACAACTCTCCTGCTCGGAAGGCAGGCTTGCAAGTAGGAGATCGGATTGTGAAGATTAATGGCAGGAGGATTGAAGAAGGAAATATGCAAGATGTTTCCGAACAATTCGATTTAAAAAAAAGGAGAACCCACTCTATTACAGTTGTTGAACCCCAATCGAATCGTTTGAAAACTGTAAAGCTTCAGTCATCCAAAGTAAGAGTGCAATCTGTTTCATACAAAGATTTGGAAAATCATCTCCTTTATATTCACATTCACTCCTTTATGGAGAGAACTTATGAAGAGTTTAAGAAAATAATAGATTCTCACCAAGAGATAGAGGGTTTGGTTTTGGATTTGAGACAAAATCCCGGAGGTTTGCTAGACTCAGCAATTCGGTTGGCAGATTTATTTGTTAGCCAAGGAATATTGGTTCGTATCAAAGGCAGAGAAAAAGAAACAATAACGAGAGCTCACTCCCCACACACTCGAACAGGCTTTCCCATAGTTATTTTGATTGATTCCTATTCGGCTAGTGCAACGGAAGTTTTGACCGCTGCTTTGCAAGACAATCGAAGAGCCATTGTAATGGGCCGAAAAAGTTTCGGAAAAGCTTCGGTACAAACTCTTTTAGATGTAGGGAAAGAACATGCCATCAAGCTCACGGTTGCGTATTATTATACCCCCAGCGGAAAAACTATCCACGGGAAGGGTGTTGTACCAGACGTTGACTTAAAAAAACCGATTCCAAAAACTTCCGATAAATACGTTGTTCTAGGCGGTGAAGAGGACACAGATTTTCAGCAAGCTACATCCTTTTTAAAAATGCTCAAAGTGGCAAAAAACAAAAAATTAAGTGCTTTTTAGCTAGGTCTCAGATTGTTTTTCGGCTTCATTTGTTTCATGACTGATAGTTTGATTTTTTTTATTAAACGATTTTCCACTTGGCGGATTGCTTCTCTCGTTACAAAATATTTTTGTCCAATTTCTTGTAAAGTGAGAGGTTTTTGTTTGAGTAAACGCTCATCCAGTATAAAACGTTCTTTTTCATTCAAACTTGGCCGAATTTTTTTCAAACTTTCATGTACTAAGTTTTTTTCCTGAAAAAGATTGAGTCTTTCTTCCAAGGAAGAAGTCTCTTTATCTGCCTGCAGATCCACGAGTCTCTCGGAACTATTTTCCGAAGCAGGCATATCCAAGCTCAGGTCTCTTTTTTTTAACCTTTGATCCATTGCTTCCACTTCTTTTGCTTTCACACCGCTGAATTGGGTAATGAGTTTGGTGCTTTTTTGGTAGGGCAGTTGGGCGAGTTCTTCTTGTTGCCTTTTTAGCTGATAAAATAACCTTCTCTGCTCGGCCGTTGTTCCTATGCGAACTAAAGAGTACTGGCGCATGAGGTATTCTTGAATGTAACCTCTAATCCACCAAACTGCATAAGTGATCAAACGGACCCCTTTGTAGGGATTGAATTCCTTCACAGCGTGGAGCAATCCGATGTTTCCCTCTTGAATCAAATCAATCAATCTGGAACCAAATCGGGTGTATTCAATTGCAATTTTCACTACAAATCGCAGATTAGCTCTGGCTAAGGCTTGGCCAATTTTTGGATCTCTGGTCTTATAAAACAATCGACCCAGTCTTTGTTCTTCTGTTTTGCTAAGAATGGGATATTTTGCAATTTCCCTTAGGTACATCTGAACAGGATCACTAGGGATCAGAGTTTTTGACGGCAAAACCTTCTTTTTTTTTCTCATATTTATCTACGTCTTTGGTGTGTAAGAACAAAGAATTGAATGATATCTAAGAATCATAAATGAGATTAAGTAAAAATCAATTTAAAAGTATCAATGAATCGTCTTGACTGCATCAGCTTTTTTGCAGTTTTATGAGTCTGGATAATCTTTGGAGATGATTTTTCAGTTTATGGAATACACAAAAGGGAAAAGTTTTATTGAGGAGTTAAGCCGTAGCCATTTTTGTGGAGAGCTTCGGGCAAAGCATAACAAGCAGGAAGTGGTCATCATGGGATGGGTAAAGAAAATGCGTGACCATGGGGGGCTTTTGTTTGCGGACATTCGAGACAAAACAGGTTATGTGCAGGTGGTTTTTGATTCCAAGAAAAAAAATATGGAATCTGTTTCTCGCTTCAGCCCAGAAAGCGTGGTGGCTATTCAGGGGAAAGTGAGAGTGAGGCCACCGGGGATGTCTACAAAGGGAACAGCTACTGGAGAGGTAGAAATTGTTGCCAAACACTTTGAGCTACTCTCCCGAGCAGATACCCCTCCCTTTGTAATCGGAGACAAAAATGTTTCTGAAAAGTTGGGACTAAAATATCGTTATTTGGATCTGAGATCCGATCGCTTGCAAAAAAATATTCAGATCACTCATGAGTTTTACCAAACGGTTCGCCAGGAATTGACTCGAATGAACTTCGTCGAGGTACCCACTCCAATTCTTTACAAAACCACTCCAGAGGGAGCGAGAGATTACTTGGTGCCCTCCCGGATTCATCCCGGTTCTTTTTACGCCCTAGTACAAAGTCCTCAAATTTTAAAGCAACTTCTCATGGTCTCAGGAGTGGATCGGTATTTTCAGTTGGCTCGTTGCTTCCGAGATGAAGATTTGCGAGCAGATAGACAACCTGAATTCACACAGATAGATATGGAAATGAGTTTTGTGAAGCAAGAAGATGTCATAAAACTCAGCAGCGAATTGGTCCGCAGTTTATGGAAGAAATTCAAAGGACAAGATCTCAAACAAATCCCTTCTTTGCCTTATAAAAAAGCTATGGAGGAGTACGGCAGTGAACGACCGGATTTACGAAATCCATTAAAGTTAAAAGATGTGAGCAAAGTGGCCAAAGGCTGTGGATTTCAAGTGCTTGCAGAAAGTGTGAGCAAAGGGGGAGTGGTGAGAGCTTTGGCGGTTCCATCAAATAAGAGCTTTTCTTCCAGTCGTCTGAAAGCTCTCACCAAGGAAGTAAAGAAACGAGGCCTTGGGGGCCTGCTTTGGATTGAAATGTTGGAGGATAAATCCTTTGTCTCCCCAGCTAAGAAATGGATGGACACTTCTGTTTTAGAGAAGCTGTTCTATGAATCCGGAGGAAAAAAAGGATCGATTGTTTTTTTCCTTGCAGGCTTTTCATCTGATTTGTATCCAGCGGCTAATTTTTTGATTCAAACTCTTGGAAGAGAACAAAAACTTATACAAAAGGAAAAAGATCAGTTTGTGTGGATCAAGGAATTTCCTTTGCTCGAATATGATAAAGAGAGCCGAAAGTGGAAAGCTTTACATCATCCTTTTACGGCACCCGTGAAAGAGGATTTGGATAACTTCTTGGAGCAAAAATTGCGAGAGAAAATGATTCGAGCACAAGCGTATGATTTGGTCTGTAATGGTTGCGAAGTGGCTGGAGGGAGCATGAGAATTCACCAAGTAAAGATCCAAGAAGCTATGTTTCAAGCTTTGTCTTTGCAAGCCTCTGAGTATAAGAAAAAGTTTGGTTTTTTCCTAGAAGCCCTTCGATACGGAGTCCCTCCTCATGGCGGTATTGCTTGGGGGGTAGAGCGCTTGCTGATGTTGATTTGCGAAACAGAACACATTCGAGATGTGTTAGCCTTTCCAAAAACGACTCGGGGACTTTGTCTAATGTCCTCAGCTCCCTCTCTCCCGCATCGGGAACAACTCTTGGAGTTGGGCATCCAGCTGAGAGGTAAAAAGAGTCTCGAATAAATACCCTGTCTTTTCTATTCCGGACAGTTTGTAAACCCCACGCAACTGTCTTTCTCCTTCACAGCGATCAAGTAAAATCAGATGGTCGATACTTAGGGCAATCATTTGTTGAATGGTGCTTGTGTTCCAAGATGGTGCACCCATTTGCACGAGCATTTCTAATCTCCAAAGAGCTTGTTTATGATCTCTTGCGTGAATGGTGCCAATGCTTCCTTTGTGACCAGTAGCCAGTGCCATGATGAGGTCTTTTGCTTCCGGTCCTCTTGTCTCTCCCATAACAATTCGATCTGGTCTCATTCGCAAGCTCTGTCGGACCAACTCACTTTGGTCGACATCAAGTAAGTTTTCCTCATGAAAATTGCGGGTCAATAATTTGGTGCTATAAAAATTGGGGAGTAGCAATTCGTTGTTGTCTTCTATGGTGATCACTCGCTCTTTCTCAGGCAAACACTGCAAGCAAGCGTTTAATACAGAAGTTTTTCCTGAACTAGTCGGACCAACAATGAGAATATTTTTTTTCTTATCAATCAAAGCTTTAATGAGTGAGATGGCTGATTGAGGTCCCCAACCTCTTTCCTTCAGTAATTGGAAGGTCCATGGATTTTTGGGATGTCGCCTCATGCTAATATGAAAATCAACATGGACCAAAGGAGCTCTAGACAAATGGATTCGCCATCCGTTCCAATGTCCATCCACGAAAGGTTGATTGAGACCCACAATCATTTGCGACTCTTCACAAATACGGTGGACAAAGTTGTTGAATGTGAGCTTGGACAAAAATTGATCATTTAGCATTTCCAGTTTTCCAGCCTCTTCATAAAAAATATGATCTTTCCCGTTGATAAGAATCTCCGAAATTTGTTCTTTCTGAATCAGTTTTTCAATAGGTCCAAAATGGAAAAATTCATTGATCAGTCGCGAGTGTTGAGAGCTAGATGAATGTTTTTTTATGATATGTTTCATCTGTTCTTGACTGGATTTGAGCTCCGTTTGATTGAGCTCAGACAAATTCATCTGAGAAAATATCTGCAATTTTTTTAGTACGTTGGAAAAAGAAGATTGTAGATTTTTATTCATTTTCTTTTATCCTCGCACGAATAAAAATGTGAAGACGAGTTTTTCCCTTTATCTTCCCATTCAAAGAAAGCATCTGCCCTATGGCAGGAATGTTGAGTAAAGGCCAAGGTGCGGAAAAACTTTTTCCCTCTTGTTTTCGAATCCATGTGGAAAGGGCGAGGGTTTGTCCATTCTTTAGTGTCACAGAAGAGTGAATGTGACTGGTTTTTAAAGAAGGAGAGGAATTGGCAGAAAAAGAATGGTCCACTTCTGAAATTTCTGTTTTCACTTTAACATGTATGTTTTTTTTTCGTCCTGTCTTTGTGTCAAAATGAAGACGAATCCCATAGGGTTTCCATTTCACACTTTGGGTTTTTGTTTCGGAATGATAAATGGGGATGGGAACTTCTCCTCCTGAGAGAAATTGAGAAGATTTCCCGCTTTCGTTGAGCAAAACAGCTTGTGAGAGAATGTGAGCTTGTCCTTTGCTTTCCAGCACTTGAAATTCATCTATAATTTTTTGAAAAAGGTTTCTATCCAATATGGAGTGGATAGAGCTTTCTTTCCAAGGAAGATGAGTAAGAAGAGCACGATTCGAGTTGCTCTCCACCAAAAGGAGGCTCAATTCAACTAAGGGGAGCTTGGCCAAGATGGAGGAATCAAGCTGTAGGGTGATTCCATATTTTTTCAGAGTGTTCCTGTAAAATTCAGTAAAGGGATGTTTGCCCCCTATCATAGCTACGAGGGGAGTTTGCCAAGAAAAGGACAACGTGGGGCGCAACTTACCCACTTTGCTTTCTAGGTAGTGCAAAAAAGCTGGACGAAGGGAGGGGTCTATTCCAGCTTGAAATAAATAATTCATTTGGTGCTTTTGTGCTATTTCTACAATGTCCTTAAAGTCTTTTAAGCGATAAAGTTGGCCAGTGATTTGCATTTGAGTTTTTGCAAATGTGACTCGCAAATCCCATCTCCTAGAAAGCAAATTTTTTAAAAGGAACAAATTGTTTTTCTCTTTCTTCGATAAGACTTGTATTTTGTAGAGTTGGGATCCAACATTCAAGAGTGCTTCTCCCTTTTGGCGAGCCTGAATAAACAATGCATCCCCTCTTGGTATGACGGAGATAATTTTTCCAGAACTCAGCCAAGTCTTTTCAAAAGATGGACTGGAGATAGAAGTGTTTTCCCCTTTTTCCAAAATTATGCTCTGTATTTTTTCTTTAAAAACACTCCTTGCTTTGGAGAAACTCCTTGTTTGAAAAGAGTAAGAAAGTAGCAAGGCAGAAAATAAAAAAGATAGAGCTTTCATTTCCACTTTTCGGTCATGCAATTTTCGGACCAAGGTCTGTATGAGTTGTCCCTTTTTTAAAAAAAATCCCTCATGCATTCAATTTGACTGTTTTTATTGGTTATGAAAGAATTGAGAGGCATTGGTTTCCACGAAATAGGCTTATTTTCCTAATGATTGGTTGGTTTAGAGGGTATTTTTTAGTGAAATTACGCATTCATCTTTTTTTATTTGCTTTGCTTTTTTTCGCCAGCATTCAGTGTTCCCCTCCCTTGCCTACAAGAGCAGGAGGTTATAGGAATACCGAAATTGTGGCTCGTGCTATTCAAGGTGAAACAAAAGTTTTGCCCATCTGTGGAAATTCTTCCGATTGTTGTTCCGAAGCAAAAAGTTGTCGCCGTACTTGTTCTCGCATTTTTGGAAGCTCATCTGAAAGAGCGAGAGAACAATGTAAAGCTTTGCCTCAAAGCATGGTGACGGATCTAGACGAATTCATTGAACTGCTCAAATATCCTGATGTGTTTGCATTGGAACGAATCCAAGAGGGAGACCTGCTTCTGCTTTTGGCACTTGATTACGGAGTGTGGATCAATATTATCAAATCCTATTATCAAGACAAAGCTCGTGAAATTTTGATATGGATCGCCAAAGATAAAAATTTGAGCCGCGTGCTTCTCGAATTAAAGCCTGAGGTTAGAAATGAGATCCTCTACGAAGTTTTGGCCTCTGCTGGGGATCGTACAATCGTTGGTCCTGTGGAGGAAGGTCTTTCTAACAAAGTGTCATTTGATAAAAGTTTCTTTCAATTGCTGATACTATATGGAAATCAGCCGGGCATCCAGTTAACACATGATATGCTCAAAGCAGACCTTTGTAGGGCAGATGATTTGGGACAAGATATTAGTGAACAATGTTTGTTGAGAGTTTATTGTAGAGAAAGGGAAGATATAGACGGGGCATATGTTCATTCCGAGGAATTAAGAAATGAATTGGCGAATGCTATAGATGATGATGAGTTTTTTCGTTATATTGTCAAAAATGTTCTCCATTCAAGTGTTAAAGTGATTACGATAGAACCTAATTTAAACAACCAAGTCTGTTCGATTGTTTGCAGTAGAAATAAGAGAGGATGTGAATAATCAAGAACAATCATTTATCTTTTAAAGAATGTATTTTCAAAGGGCCTGCTTCTTTTATTTGTAGGTTGATGCAATGGCTTATTCTACCCGCCTCTTTTTTGCTCATTTCTGCTTGTATGAATCAGGAACAAGAGATTGATACCAGAGTTTATCGAGAAAAAGACGATAGCACCGGCATTCGAGTCACGGAGGGAACTTCGCCGGTCGTTGGAGAGTATGTTGAGTCAGATTATGAAGGTTCTCGATGTGATGATCTAGATGATGACATAAATGAAAGGGAAAAAATTAAGTGTGAAGATATGTGTGAAGACATATATGGCAGGGCAGCAGATGAGTGTGAATCACTTCCGGTAAGCTTGATTGGAAAGCTGCATCAGCTTTTTGAGACAATGAAAAATTTCCGAGAACAGGAAGATTTGAGAAGAAATGTCAGTGAGTTTGACTTTGGAGTGATGATTGATGTCGATGTGAGATCCGTTTTAGAACTCATAGGTGATTGGAGTGTAACAGAAATAAAAAGATTTTTAATTTGGGTGGCTGAGAGACGTTCTGTGTCTTTAGCTATAAGTACTCATGATGAAGATAGCGAAATTTTAAAAGAGGCTTTTTCTAAAATAGGAAGAAATGTGAAAGTAGGAATTGGTACTGATTTGTCCGGCTATGCCATCACATTTTGGAGAATTGCTGTGGATGGGAATCCCAACGAACCCACTCGGATACAGAGAGAAAGGGCAAGAATTAGAAACAAAGAAGCTTTTTTTGCGATGAATGAACTCGTAAACGATATTTGTTCTACGAGTATAAATTGTCGACTGAAACTTTACTGCATTCGGGAGGAGTTTGAAAGAGCGTCTAGCATTCGTACAAGACGTTGCTACTATTCCAATCGTTATTCTAGACCAAGGCACTGCTATATTCAGGGTCCAAATGTTTGGAGTTATTGGAATACTTTGAATAAAGACGGGGATTTAGACTTTCCTACTGGGGTTTTTGACAGAAACTATAGAATCACGGAAGACATTTGTGATAATTTTTGTGAGCGTTCAGGAGAGGACTGTAAAAAGGAATTTTAAGCTTGATAAAATATCTGCGGGGCAGGACAATAAAGGGTAGTTGGAGCTTCATAAGCGTTAGATTGATGTAGATATTACATTCCGTCATAATTTGTATGATATATGGATATTTGGTGCATCAGAAATTAAGGAGGATTTGGATTAGTGAAAACATTTATTTTTTTGGTAGCCTCGGTTCTAATAACTAGCTTTCTCATATTTGGTTGTGACTTTAATGTGGGTTCCGATGGTAAAGTTGTGGGTATTTATCTCGTTGATGATACGGGTTTGAGTTCGGGCACGGAAGTGAGTTGTCCGGATTTGGTGACCAACAAAGATTGCAAAGCTTCAGGGGTTACCTGTTGTTCCGAAGACGATAAATGTAGCGATTTTTGTAGTGATTCCTTTGATGGCACTGCGGAAAGTAATTGCCAAGATCTTTCAGAAGCAACAGGCGAGAAAATGAGGAAGTTTGTGGAAAACAATCTGAAGAATCCGGATTATGATGATGTATTGAGAAAGTTGGAGACTTCTGACTACGAGCTATTTTGTACGATGCTAAATAAATTGGACGTCAGTGTTTGGGTAGAACAAATCGACGACGGTAATTTCTCAACTTCTGATGCCCAGCAATCTATTGAATGGGTTGTTAGGACGGGTCAAGTGACTAATATCATCAGCCAGTTGGAAGAAGAGCAACGCGAAGAATTGCTTACACTTTTGTTGCAATCGCTTGCCGGCAGCGAGACATCCGATGCGAATCTGCTGGAGGGTTTGACAGCGAAAAGGGTAGGCTCTTCAAATAGTGTTTTGGACCTGGCTGTAGACAGCGACAACAAAACTCTCATTAGAATTTTTCATAGAAAAATTGTTGAAGAAACTCTTTGTGAAAATAGCAATCGTCCGGTTCCTGCTTCTACTAATAAGGAGGCTTCAGAAAGGGATGAAGAAGCTTGTGTGTTAGCTGTGTACTGTCACAAAGCCTCCTCTTTTGATGATGACGATGCTGAGAAATTACGAAAAAAACTTGCTAAGATATTGGGAATCAACGGAGTGGAAAATTTAATTAAAGATCCCATAGCTGATGGTGGTCTGGGATTGGATGAAAAAGACGCAGCCAATGATTGGAACAATCAAGCTTGTAGCGAACTGAAAAAGCAGTGGAAAAATGGTAGCTTGATTTTGGGTTTGGGTTTGAGGAATTAAAAAAATAGGGAATGCAATTTTTTTCAAGGAGAGAGAAAATGAAAACTTTTATTATTTTAGTATTGTCCAGCCTTCTGGCAATTTTTATGGTGTTTGGTTGTTCTCTGCCCCCCGATAACATTGGAACAAGAGATCCTGGTGAGAGAAATACTACTCGGGATAATGACACCCGAGATGACGACGAAGATGACGTGATACAGTGTCCGTCTCCGCCAAAGTGTGATAGGAACGATTGTTGTGGAGATGATGACGACTGCCAAGATGATGTTTGTGATGAATATTTCAGTAGTGATTCTAAATGTGAAGACATGCCTAGAAGAGACGCAGAAAGAATGGGAAGACTATTCGAAGACTATCTAGAATCTCCAGACTTCGATGATCTCAGAAAATTAGACAATGATGACATTCAGCTTATATGTACAGCGGTTGATAAAATTGATTATGAATCTTGGAAGGATTTGATAGATGATTATTCTTCCCGTGAAGCTAGTGAGACCCTGCAGTGGATTTCAAGGGAAGACCGTGTGACATACATATTTGACAGAGCTCTAGATGAAGACGAGGGTCAGGCGATTATGGAAAAACTTTTGGACAAAGCTGGTAGCGTACAAGATGATAGCAAATCTGTACTTAAAGGCTTAACAAATAAGCAAGTGGGTGATGGTAAAGATAGTCTTCTTTTGCAGATAGAAAGCGATAAGAATGAGCAGCTTCTTGAATTTCTTCACGAGCAAATTGTTGAAGGGGTTCTTTGCACTACAGGTAATAGACCTGTTCCTGTTAATGGTCCTGATGAGTATACGGATACCACCAGCTTAGAAAATGCGGAGGAAAATACGGAAGTTGCTTGTTTCTTGGCAGTCTACTGTTACTACGGTTCAAGTACTTCACAATCCGATAAGGAGGAAAGAGAGGATTTAAGAAAATATATTTCTAAAGAACTCAGACTGGGTGAAATAGATGATTTTATAAAAAACTCCAAAAGCGAGGGTGGTTTGGGTCTTAGTGAGGACAACGTTTATGAAGAGTGGAAAAACGAAGCTTGCGATAAGCTCAAGGATTTGTGGAATGATGCACCTGATAATAAATTGAATTTGGGTTTATAGGTTCGGTTCATACACTTGAGTTAGAGTTTTTTCTCCCTCCCCTTCTGATGGCGGAGGGGGAGCATGATCGGTGAAATGACATAGACATAGATTACACATCATTGTTCCCTGTTCCGATCCCCTTTTAGTTAGTGCTTTGCTATCATAAAAATGGTTTGAAAATGGCAAAAAAAATATTTCTTTTATTTTGTGTTATATTTTTATTCCAAGGTGAATGGTCCTTAGCTGACAAATTAAGACTGAGGTTTTTTTTAGGTGGTAGTATATGTAATACATGTAGTAGTATAGTTAAATCTACTGCAACTTCTTCTGATCCAGTCTCGATATCTGAAGTGAGCTTTACAATTGATAATAATAGTGTTGTTCGATTTCATTTTGAAGTACTTAATTTGACTACTGATATAAAAATACAGTGCCTTCTTAAAATACCCGATCTTTCTTCTAGTTGGGAAGATTGTGGTCAAGTCAGAGAAGATGATTCTTTTGTAGAAAAGACCTACAGGTCTTCTCTTTTTTATCAAGAAGGGAACTATTCTTTTAGCGTCCGATTCAAAGATGATCCTTCTATCAACTCTAGTATAGAGTTTGCCCTTGATATTGATACAAGGGCTCCCGAGATAACTATTACTAATCAATTGAGTCTTGTAGAAGGAAATGTGAATCAGTCATTAGCTAGTCTCTCCTTTGAAGTGGTGGATTGTATTTCTGGTTTAAAAGAGGATAGTGTTGAATGTCGTTTGATTACTCCGTCGATATCTGAGCCAGAGTGGGAGGCTTGTATAAGTCCTAGGGGATATATTATCAGCGAGGAAGGTACTTATCGTTTTCAAGTTCGTGCAGAAGATATGTCTTCAAATCAGGTTATGAAAGAGCTTGAGTGGATATTAGTTGACGACGAAGATGACGTGATACAGTGTCCGTCTCCGCCAAAGTGTGATAGGAACGATTGTTGTGGAGATGATGACGACTGCCAAGATGATGTTTGTGATGAATATTTCAGTGGTGATTCTAAATGTGAAGACATGCCTAGAAGAGACGCAGAAAGAATGGGAAGACTATTCGAAGACTATCTAGAATCTCCAGACTTCGATGATCTCAGAAAATTAGACAATGATGACATTCAGCTTATATGTACAGCGGTTGATAAAATTGATTATGAATCTTGGAAGGATTTGATAGATGATTATTCTTCCCGTGAAGCTAGTGAGACCCTGCAGTGGATTTCAAGGGAAGACCGTGTGACATACATATTTGACAGAGCTCTAGATGAAGACGAGGGTCAGGCGATTATGGAAAAACTTTTGGACAAAGCTGGTAGCGTACAAGATGATAGCAAATCTGTACTTAAAGGCTTAACAAATAAGCAAGTGGGTGATGGTAAAGATAGTCTTCTTTTGCAGATAGAAAGCGATAAGAATGAGCAGCTTCTTGAATTTCTTCACGAGCAAATTGTTGAAGGGGTTCTTTGCACTACAGGTAATAGACCTGTTCCTGTTAATGGTCCTGATGAGTATACGGATACCACCAGCTTAGAAAATGCGGAGGAAAATACGGAAGTTGCTTGTTTCTTGGCAGTCTACTGTTACTACGGTTCAAGTACTTCACAATCCGATAAGGAGGAAAGAGAGGATTTAAGAAAATATATTTCTAAAGAACTCAGACTGGGTGAAATAGATGATTTTATAAAAAACTCCAAAAGCGAGGGTGGTTTGGGTCTTAGTGAGGACAACGTTTATGAAGAGTGGAAAAACGAAGCTTGCGATAAGCTCAAGGAATTGTGGAATGATGGTAGTAGCTTGGATTTGGGTTTATAGGTTCGGTTCATACACTTGAGTTAGAGTTTTTTCTCCCTCCCCTTCTGATGGCGGAGGGGGAGCATGATCGGTGAAATGACATAGACATAGATTACACATCATTAAAATGGTTTGTTGAAGACGAGAATGGGCAAGGGGATTCACAAGAAATAACATTTCCTTTAATGAGTTCTGCAACAACAAGCTCAAGCAAATAGCTTGTGTGGTGCGGATCAGGCTTTGGGGATTAGAATTTTATTTTTCTTTTATCATCTTTTCTTGTTCTCTCTCTTTTTCTTCCAAAGCTTGTTCAACTTCCTCCTGAATGTGATGCTCTTCTACGGGAGGAGATTGAAAGATTTCAATAACAGATTCTTCCTCTTTTGTGATTTCAGTCTCAAAATTGGTACGTCCCTCATCACGATCATATATTTGTGATCTTCTTTTTGCCCTTTTGTTTTTGCCAATCTCCATGATGACAGAAAATAAGACTCTCGATCCTTTGGCATAATTTTGTCCAAACATATCAACGTCTCCCATTAGACGTAAAATAAAGTGAGAGAAGCGCCAGCCCACCCATCCTCCAAGATTCAATACTCCCGGATTGGAAGAGAAAAACTTAAGACTCCCTCCATTTACCCGATCCAATAAAGCCCTCTTATCTCCCAAGCGGGAAGAAGATTGATCCAGAATGACAGACCAAAAGCCCTGAAATTGTAATCCTACCTCAAGGCCACTAATGGTTAGAAGTGCGCCAAGCTTCCACCGCAACAAGGAAGACAAAAAATTGGTTCTGAATTTAAAGCCCAGATAGCCAAAGGGATAGAATAAATTTTTTATGGGTGCGTAGAGCCAAAATGCTGGCGTGAAATGGAGGCTACCGTCCTGAGTGATGGGCAGTTGGCTGTTGAAATTGATGAGATAAAAGGGAAAGGAAAAATTGACCGAAGGAACTAAGATTACATAATGCAATTTTTGGTGATGACGTAAACTAACTCCTCCTCGTGCGAAGTAGGGTGATTGAAAAGAGGTATTGATTCCATTGTCGCTCTCAGCAAACCAAAAGCCTCGAACGAAGGCATCCATTTCAAATTGTTTGTTTAAAGAGTAACCCACGCTGAGATCGAAACTCGTGTAATAGAAAAAAGGCTGTCTTCTTGATTGAATTGATGTTTGGCCCAAGGGTTCAACAGTGAATCTGTAGGAGTAATTTTCTTTCGTGAGAAAATAATCTGTGTTCAGTTCTGTGTAAAAAGTATGAGGCTTCCTAGGCAAAGGCAAAACAAGCTGATCCTCACGAGCTTCACCAAAAATAGGGAATAAAACGGCAAGAGTTAGGCAAAAAGGCCTTAGATATTTGGATTTCATGTGTTTATCCTCTGTGATCTAGCTTACTCTTTTTTCTCGCACACCAAGTATAGGATATTCTTACAATAAGCTTTTTTGCAAACGCTATTTTATGGTGACTTCATTATTTTTAATAATTCTATCAATATCACTGTAAAACGAACCGAAAAGTAAGCAGTGGAACCTGTACTATTGGCAACAACTGAATGAAGAATTATGAGCAATAAAATATTAATACTCGAAGATGATAAGAACTTAAGTAAAAGTCTAGGGGATTTTTGCAAGCAAAGGGGAGCAGAAGTAAGTCTCAGTCATTCAGCTCAAGAAGCGGAGCGTTTGATCGCCATTCAATCCTATGACATTTTGATTGTAGATTTGGTTTTACCCAAAAAAACTGGACTGGACTTTCTCAAGCAAGCAATTTCTCAAAATCAAATACAAAGCAATTGTGCCATTTGGTTGCTCTCAGGAGTTTTGGGTCCAAATATCCTTCCAAAGGAGATAAAAAATCGCGTGAGTGAATTTTTTAAAAAACCACTTGATATGAGATTGTTAGAGCAAAAGTTTTTGAATTTTTTTATACCTGAGGAGAGTAAAAAAATTCATCCTTTTTATACTTTTCATAAGACTCAATTTGACTACCCAGAACTGTTTAAACAGAATAAGGAATTCAAAAGCCACGAGTTGATTTTACTTTATCTTTCCTTTTGTCATTCAGGATTTAGCGGAGAGCTAAGTGTCCAATACGATAATGAAGATCCTGTAAATATTTTTTTTAAAGATGGCAAAATTATTGGCTTGGAAATGAATGATAAAGAATCCTATCTAGGATCTTTGTTGATAAAACATAATGTCATCAGCCCAGAGAAATTAGAAAAAATGTTACAGCACGAGGAAAATTCTTTATTAACATTAGGAGAGAAATTAATTTCGCAATGTATCGTCAGTCCTCATATGCTTCATAAAATCCTCAATGAGCAATTAAAAATTCGACTTTCTAAAACAATGAGTGAGGAATCTGTAAAAATCAATTATTCAAATATCATTCCCGCTGGATATTATGAAGGGGTCTCTGTTGGTTTGGAGGAATTATTCATCTTATTAGACAATTGGATTTATTCCAAAGTAGATCTTCTTTGGATAGAGGAATTTTTTAATATTTGCCAAGATATGGTGTTAGTACCCGCCAAGGAAACTCTTTTTTCTAGTATAGACTCTGCTTCTCAAGTTTTAAAATTTATCAAAGCTTATCCTATAAGAAAACCAGTAGCTGTTCAAAGTTTGATTGACCATCCAAAATTTAAAAATGAAACTCCCTTGCGTAAACTCTACGCCAGAATTTTGGTCAAAGATTGCTATCTAAGATACAGTCAATCTAGAAACAAAAATGTTTTACAGACTCATGACTTTATGAAAAATCGTTTTGAAAAATATATTAAGGATGCAGACAGTAAAAATTATTTTTCCTTATTGGATCTCCCTTGGAAGGCCAGTTCTGAGCAGGTGACAAAACGGTATAAAAATATGGTGCAAATGATCCACCCAGACTCCTTAGATAAGAAAGTTCCAAAAGAAGTACAAAAGGTGTACGAGAAATACTTCGTTCTCATAAAGAAAGCTTATGATGTTTTATCTCATCCGGATAAAAGAACCAAATACATTAGAGAGATAGAATCAGGGGCTGATGAGGATGTTTTTGATATTTTTAGTCGATACAATGAAGGGAAAAAAGAACTAAAAATTGGAAAGTATGAATCAGCTTTTAAGCATTTTTCATCTATTTTGGAATTTAAAAAGCTCCCGGAGACAATATTTTGTATTATGTTTGGACGGATATAAAACGGAAGAAATTTCAATTATCTGAAAAAGAAAAAGATAAGATATTGGGTCTTTTAGAAAAAGTAGCTTTGGAAAACCAGCAAAGTGCTAACTTCTTTTTTGTAAAGGGTTTGCTCATGAAGTGCATGGGTAGCAAACAAGTTTCTTATGATCTTTTTACTAAGGCCATTTTGCTGGATCAAGGAATGGTGGACGCTTATCAGGAAAGATACTCCTTGGGGCTAACAAAAAAGAGCAAGGGAAACTCGTTTATGAATCTGTTTAGAAAAAAGAAGAAAGCTGGTTGATTCCTTCCTAGAATAGATACTTTCTATAAGATACAGAAGAGATCACACCCAAAGCAATCATCGTCGTAAGCAAACCAGATCCTCCATAAGAAAGTAAAGGAAGAGAAATACCAACAACTGGTAATAAACCCATCGTCATTCCTATATTGACCAATACATGCCAGAACAGATAGAAAGACATACCCACACAAAGAAACACTCCTTCTTTGTCGCGTGCTTGAAAAGCTGAATAAAATCCCAATGAAATTAAGAATAAGAAAAGCAAAATGGTGATGATACTACCCAAAAAACCATGTTCTTCACTCAATACACTGAAAATAAAATCTGTGTATCTCTCAGGTAAAAACTTCAATTGGGATTGTGTCCCTTTCTGAAATCCTTTTCCCAAAAATTGCCCGCTTCCGATTGCGATCTTGGACTGAATGATATTGTAGCCGGTTCCTCTTGGATCACGAGTTGGTGAGATGAAAGTTACAATACGATTTTTCTGATAATTTTTTAGCCCAAAATTCCACACAATGGGAGTGATACATAGAAGCAGGCCAACAAAAGAAAGTAAAACACTCTTGCGTACTTTAGCAAACACGATGATAGAAGCCATCACAATGAGTGTGATTAAAGCAGTACCCAGATCTGGTTGCCGGAAGATAAAAAAAATAGGAAAAGCAATGAGTAAAATTGGTTTCACCAGTTCTGTGAAATTCATCACTTGCCAACTACGCTTGGCTGATAAAATTCTAGCCAAAACTAAAATAAGGGCTAACTTCATTGTCTCAGCAGGTTGATAGAAAAAAAGCCCAAAATCTAGCCACCTTTGCGCTCCTCCAAAGCTGGTGCCAAACCAGTTGACAGCTACCAAACTGATTAAATTGATTGCATAGATAATGTAAGCCGTTCGTATTAGAAAATGGTAATGAATGAATGAAATAAGAAAAAAACAGCAAAAGCCAATGGCAATCCAAGTAAGTTGCAGATAGAACAAGTGAACAGTTGCATCGCTTTGGTGGGAAACACTGTAAAGATTGACCAAGCCGATGATGAGCAAGGTGGTCATGGTCACGATGAGAGTCCAGTTGAGTTTTTTAATCATAAAACCCGGCCATCTCTATTGATGACTCACTTATTTTGTAGATGAGTGAGTGTAAGATTTGTCATTCTTTTGCCTTTTATTGTCGAAATAAAATTGAATAATATCACGAACAATAGGTGCTGATCCTCCTGAGCCAGAGCAAGAATGTTCTGTTAGAGTAGAGACAATGATCTCTGGATTTTCAGCAGGAGCAAAGGCTACGAACCAACCATGATGTCTTTGTTCCCGTGGCCTTGTTGAACATTTTTTGTAAATGTTATCTTTTGAAAAAGACATCACTTGTGCCGTTCCTGTTTTCCCAGCAATTTTTACACTCTTCGGTGCGAACCATTTCGCAGTTCCATGGGGACCGTGAACAACTCGTGTTAAAGCCTTTCGAATGGTTTCGAAATGTTTTTTTTCAATTTGATTACCAATATGACGAATCACCTCAGGTTGAAAATTTTGAATTTCTTTATTATTTGTATCTATAATCTTTTTCACGACAAAAGGTTTTACAATTTTACCCGAAGTGGCAATGGCATTGTAAGCAACAGCCATTTGCAAAGGGGTGACAAGAATGAATCCTTGGCCAATAGCATGAGAGAGATTCTCTCCGGGTTGCCAAGCTTCTCCCAATTGATCCATTTTCCATTTTGAATCAGGAACAAATCCGCTCACCTCTCTTTCCATCTTGATGTTTGTTTTTCTACCCAAGTTCATAAGTTTCGCATATTTTGCCATGAGGTCAATTTTTAAACCAATTCCCAATTTGTAAAAGAACACATTGGCAGACCTTTCAATTGCAGAAGCAAGATCCAAAGCTCCGTGATCTATTTGTCCGTAATCATGATAGGTGCGTCTACCAAATGTTAAAGTAGCCGGTGAATCAACCAAACTTTTTGGAGTGATATATCCTTCTTGTAGAGCAGCGAGAGCTACGATTGGTTTGAAAACGGATCCCGGAGGATAATGGTCTTGAATGATTTTGTTTCTTAAAGGTTTGGAAGAATCTTGTACCAAATCTAGCCAATCTTTGGTGGGTAAAATAGTTGAAAATGTATTGGGATCATAGGAGGGATAAGAAATCCAAACCAATATTTCTCCATTGCTTTTCATTACGAGGATTGAACCATGGCGAACTCCTCGCTTATCTTTTCTGAACAAACTTTTGTAAGCCTTTTCTTGGAGCTTCTTGTCGAGAGTCAGAATGAGATTTTTTCCAGCCACAGGCTTCTTTGGTTTAAAGGTCCAAAGACCGGCGATTGTAGAACTTGGTTTGCGATTGTATACATCTACTTCTACAAAAGAAAATCCGTCTTCTCCTCGCAACTCGGATTCCCAGTTAGCCTCTAGACCACTTTTTCCGACCATGTCACCGAGTTTAAAATCAAATTGTTTGGCATACTTTTTTCTAAATTTGGGCATTTGATTTCTAGATATTTCTCCTAGGTAGCCAAACAAATGAGCTCCGTTTTTTTTTAGAGGATAGTATCTGATAATCGTTTCTTGAATATCGAGTCCTGCGTGATCCCATTTAAGCAACTTTAAGTGAGATGCTTGATTCAGGCTCAGATATTTTTTTATGGTGACGGGACGGAAGGGACCATATTTTCTTTCTCCAGTTTTGATTTTTTCTATAATCTGTTTAGGAGCTATTTTTATAATGGGAGAAATTTTTTTAGCAAGCAAATCCAAATCCTCCGCATATTGGGGAGTAATTGTCAGCTCTAGTCCGGGCAAGTTATCTACTAAAATTTTGTGATAACGATCAAAGATCAAACCTCTTGGAGCTGGAATTTTTGTTTCCTTCAGACGATTGATTTCAGAATATTGCCTGAGTTGTTCTCCATGAATCATCTGAAGAAACCAAAGCCGTCCAGCCAATAAAATCCCTGTTCCAAATAAAATCCAGTTGATCAATCTCCACCTAGGATTGATTTCTTGAAGTTCTTCTTCTACACGGGACAGTCTTTCCCTCATAATCTCTCCGATAGAAGCATTCTTTTTGTTCCCTTTTGTTTCAGGAGGCTCCATCTGTCTATCTGCCTTAGCAAGCCCAACAGAGGAAAGGAAAGCCCCCAACTCAAAGTGCCACCCAACAGCCAAGAAATCAATCTTGGAAAGTAAGTGTTTTGTCCCATAATTTTCGATAGGCCCCAAAGAAAAAAGGGAAAGAAGGTCAAACTGACTCCGCAAGCAATACTAAAAAATACCCAATTGGCATAATACACTCTTTTGAAGAAAAGGAGGACTAAAAAAATGAAAGAATGAATCATTAGAAGTTCACCAAGCGAGATGGTTGAAGCAGAGCTTATCGCAAAGGTGACGAAATAAACCATTCCCACGGCTTCTTGCAACTGCCTATAAGTGATCCAATAAATAACAAGCGGGATCCAGAGGGGAAGGGATAAATAAATGCCAAAAAAAGAAATCCGTATACTACTTTGAATCGTTACAATAATGAGAGTGAGCAAGATCATCAAGAGGTAATTGATCAGAACGAATTTATAGCTTTCAAACATCAGAGATTTTCTCGGCTGAGTGATTGAGTAATAACAAGTACTTCTTCCAGTTGAGAGGGATTCACAAAAGGGATCACTTCTATGTCTTGAGTGAGTCCGTACTCTTGTTTTTCTACCTTACTGACGGTGCCAACGGGAAAGCCTGCATTTGCGGAGCTTCCCAATTGGCTTGTGACAACAATATCCCCTTTCTTTATGTCATCTCTTCTTTTTAGATATTTTAGCTTACAGATGTTTTTGTTAGCACCTTCCAAGACTCCGTGGACACGCGAGCGTTGGACAACTACAGGAATGTTTGCATGAGGGTCTGTAAGTAAAATAATTTGTGAAAAATGAGAATGAACCCGGAACACATAACCAATAAATCCTATTTCATTAATAACTATCATATTTTTCTTTACGCCCTGATCGGTTCCACGATTGATGGTGACAAGGTGATATTCAGAAATAGGATCATGGCCAGTGACTTTAGCAACTATGAACTGGAGAGTTTTCTTTTCACGAAACTTCACCAGTTTATTGAGTCGTTTATTTTCTTGTCGTATTTCTTGCAGGAGAAATAATTGAGCATTTAATTTTGTATTTTCTCTTTTTAGCTGGCGGGCTGTTTTTTTGGCTTGAAGTAAATTCAGATAAATGTCCGCTGTATTGCGTATGCTGGATATGGCAGAGTGGTAAATGGCTTGGGTTTTGCCTGTGGCATAAAAAACAGACCTGAATAGGAAATTGTTTTCAATTCTTGACGGCTCCAGTGTGATTAAAATCAAGGGAATCACTATGAGAAAAATAATTAGGATCATATTTTTGACATTGAAATTAAAAAAATACAAAATAATCCCCAGATTGAGCTTGATTCTTATTAATGAGATTATAGAACAAAAAGACCATGTTTGAAAAAATTAGAAAACCTATTCGACCTAAGAACATCGCTTCTTATGTCATTTTTGGTACCATTTGTTTGGTTTTTATTTTTATTGGCGTTCCTGTCAATCAAATCGGTTCTCTGGGAGGGGCGGCTTTGCTGGTGAATAATAAGCTTGTTTCATGGTTTGACTATCAAAATTATTTGGAGGTGCTTGAGTCGCAGGCTCGTGAATCTGGAGGAGAAATAGAAGCTACGCGTCAAATCAAGCTACGCCGTCAAGCTATGGACTTTTTAATTCACGCAGAGTTGATGATCCAAGCCACTGACAAAAACGGTATTCTCGTCTCTAATCAAGCGATTCGAGATAATATTTTTACCATCTCTATTTTTCAAGAAGACGGACGTTTTGTACGATCTAGGTATCGCTCTTTTTTGAAAAGTCGGAGATTTTCTGCTTCCCACTTTGAAAATTTAATTAAAAAAGAAATAGAGACTTCCCGACTGCAAAATTTATTTTCAAAGGTGATTCATATGTCTCGACTAGAAACAGAAAATAATTCTCAACTCAAATCTTTTAAAGTGCAAGTAAGTTATTTGCGGTTCCCTTTAAAGTATTTCACAAAATCAGAAGAAGAAGAATCCTTTAAACAATTGATTAGAGAAGGGAATCAAAATCAGCTAAATAAAATTTTAAAAAACAAGCAACTAAATTGGAAAAAAACGAGAATGTTTGATCTAAGCTCCTCTTCTTTGCCGGGCTTGGAGTCTCACAAAAGGCTTTTTGATGAGGTGATTTTTCAACTACCGCAAAAAGGTCTTGTTAAAAAAGTGATTCAGCTAGGTGATGAAAATTTTGTATTGAAAGTGGATGATTTTTACAAAGAAGCCACTCTATCAGAAGGGTTCGATGCAGACATTGATGTTTTTATGAGTCGGATACTCTCTCGTACAGTTTTTGTTTCATGGATAGAGTCAGAGCGTGAGAAGGCTACGATTCAGATTAGTTCCAAACTACAAAGTTCTCTTGCACCCTGATCATGCAACCAGAAGTTTTCAGCCTCTCCCTTTCTCAGATCCTTATCATGTAACCAGAAGTCTAGACTTTCACTCCATTGGTCTTACAGTATTAGGTCCGATACATAACCAGATCTTTCATGTAACTAGATCATTGGTTTAAATCTTGAGTCGGTATTTTTTTGTTATCTAAAATATTACTTTACTTATCACATCTATGTGTCGATCCTTTACAAGGTACGAAGTGTTTTGGAGGATTGCATAATGAAAATTTTAAGTATTATTCTAAGTCTCACTTTTATGATTGGTTGCGGAATGGCTAATTTCACGTCTTCCGAAGGAGATGAAGAAGTTCCTATTTGGAGTAAAGATTTGCGTTCAACTGTGGAGCAGGAAAGAGTGGGGAAAAGGCAAGTTGCACAACAACAAGAGGGAGATGGAACTGCCGTTGTTCAGGCTCCTACGCCTCAGCCTCCAGTGGGAGCAGACACGCCTGAGTGGGCCACGCAATTGCAACAAGCAACAGACGTAACAAGAGTTGGCAAAAAGGCCTTCTCTCAGAACCAGCAATCAGAAGCGACGGACTTAGTAGAAGTGGTGGTAGTAGAGGAGGAAGTTATTGTTGATGAAGTACCAGTTGTTGATCCTTCAGCATTTGTAGATAATAACAAGTTGGATATCATCTTTATTGTGGATACTTCTCATTCAATGGATTCCTTTTTGCGTAAGTCACGTGAAAAGTTTAAAGGTTTTTTAAATGCTTTGAAGCCATTGGACTGGAGAATTTTATTTACCAATGCTACAGATAATAAGCACAGGTTTTTTTCGTACAATCTACAAGGTTCAGTCATGCCATTTGAACACCGTGGTGTAATTTTAAAAGACACGCATTATCTAACAAAAGATACACCCAATCATCGTTCCATTTTTTTGGATACACTGGACGTACACACTGGGATAGCATCAATATCAACAATGGGAAGGAATGAAGCATCACTTGTACCGGGCAAGTGTCAAAGGCCTCCGTTTTGCGGTTCCTACAATGAGCAACCTTTAAAAGCTATGCGTTCCTTTTTAAAGAAAAATGTAAAGTATCTAAGAGATGATGCGAATGTAGTTACTGTTATTATTTCTGACAGCGATGAAGGTGAACACACGGACCCTGCTCATAGAACTACTGCTGAAGACGTTGTGCATGTTTTCAATGATGAGTTTGGTGGAGAGTATAAAAAATTCATTGTCTATGGTATTTTGGTAAAACCAGGGGACGAAAAGTGCCAGAAGCAACAAGGTGGATTTCTATCGAATGAGAATCTTTATGCTGTTCGACTTTCCAAAATTGTCGAACTTACTAAAGGGACTTCAGCTAGCATTTGTGACAAAAACTACACTTCTTTGGCCGAGCAGATCACCTCAGACTTTTTCTTTGAGGAAGTCGAAAATAAATGATAGTTTTCCTTTGCAGACTTGGGCCTAATGTCAGGCGGACTGCATTTCTGAAAATATGGATCTAATAAAAAATCATTTTTCTTTAAACAAGGCTTCTTTGGCCTTGTTTAGAGTGGTCTTAGCCCTAGTCTTTCTTACTGAGCTGTTGAGTGGCTCTTTTTTTTTTGACAAAAAAATTTCTCTACTTCTTCTCATACCGATTCTTCTTATCCTCATTGGTTACAAAACAAAAATAGCTATTTTTGTTATTTGGCTTGCCTCACTTTTGTTGGATATTAATTTTTATTCAACAAGCACTTTACAATCTGTTTTTCTCTATTCAATACTTTTTTGGTCTTTATTCTTGCCATTAGAAGATTATTTTTCAGTTGATAATATTTTTCAAAAAAAACGAATAGAATCTTCAACAAATTTTTTCGTTTATCCAATACTTTTTATCTGTCAGATTTTAGTTGTTTATTTTTGTCCTTGGTTTTCGGGAAGTGAATCTATGGGTTTTGAAAGCTGGATGCCCATTTTATTTTTATTTCTTGGTTTCCTATGGCCTCTAAGAATCTTTATCATATTTTTCATGGTTCTATTTCACTTGCTGTTTATGCCTTTCAGCTTGTTGTCTTGGATTTATATGGCAGGTTTTCTAGCTTTCCTACCGGAAAGATTTTGGCAATGCTATCATTATTTATTGCCAAAAAAAGATGAACATTTAATCATCTATTATGATGATCAATGTTCTTTTTGTGAGACATCAGTTCGTCTGATTCAGTCTTTTCTCATCCTTCCCCATGTTTCTTTTTTAAAGGTTGGAATAAATCAGAGGGCATTGGTTGAAATGAGAAAAGAACCATCTTGGTTGTTATTGAGTGAAGAGAAGGGTTGGCAAAGAGGCTGGCAAGTTTGGTTGCATCTTGTTTCTTGTTCTCCCTTAATTTTTTATATGGTTCCAATTTTTCGTCTGGGAGTGGTTAGCAAAATGGGAGAATGGCTCTATCAGGAAATAGCGAAACGAAGAGCAATTTTTGAAAAAGTGGTCACAAAAAGAAGATTCCATTTTACGATCAATTGGCATTCTCATTTTTTTTCTGTCCTTTTTGTATGCTGTTTTGTATTTTTATTCCTCTGGAATATAAAAGAACATAATTGTATCAATGTTTTTTCAACAAGGATTCCATAGGGAGTTGGACAAGAGTAGAGAGCCTTTTCATAAACCACAAAAAAATAATGATAGAGAAAATAGTCATTGGCACGCCGATGACAAGAAAACCAAGCCAAGTCATATCAGCAATATTTTGATTTAAAAGAGTTTCTTTATTTGGGGAAATCTGGGAGGAGTCACTAAATATGTGGAGTGCCAGCACAAAATTCATCATGGCACTGATGAAAAAAGAGTAAGAGAGCCAAATGGTTGATCTCTTTAACAAACTTTGAAAAATCTGAGTCAATTCTAAGGATGTTTTTATTTTTGATTCAATCAAACTCCAGTTGAAAATATGCGAGTGCGACAACAAATATTGAAATGCAGGTTTTTTTGCATAAGCTGAAATAAAAATAAAAATTCCTATCAACGCAGGGAAAGAGGCTTCCTTGATCGCAAACCATATTCCTTCCACTTTTAAAATTGCCAATCCGCCTGTCATAAGGATATTTAAAATACCGAATGCTGAAAGAATATTTTTTTTTCTCTTTCGGATGAAATCAAAAATTCCATAAATTGTTGGCAGGGAGAGTGCGAGTAATAAAATAAGGACTCCTGAGTCGTGTCCAAAAAGTGTGTGGGCCTTATTGAGAATCAAAACTGGCAATACAATGTTGAATAAGAGACTCAGAGTCGGATTTTCTTTCTTTTTCATGTGGGGAGAGTTTTTACGAAAAAAGGAAGGACGTTGGCCAATAATGAAATCGCAATTTTGATTTCTCATGGTCGTATAGCATGACGACAACTCGCTTTGTTTTACTCAATGGTGAAATCGCGACTTTGATTCCAGTCAAGAATTTGAAGAGACATTTTTTTGTAAAGCTCATCAATCAAAGATTTGGCTTCTTGCTTTTTAGATTTTACTCTAAACACTCTAGAAGCTGAAGTGATGTGGAAAGTTCCCTCATAACCTGTATTGGTTTTGCTAATAAAAGCTATTTTCGTGGACTCACTAGGTGCTTTATCCTCAACACGGGTATAGACATCCTTGCAATACACCTTGAACTCATCAGAAGGATCAAACCCATTAAAAACAAAATTATCTTTGTTTATGAACATAAATAAATGCCTCCATCATCAATTGACCTCTTAGTTGCATTCCCTGTAGCCCTTGAAAAAGCAACAATGAAGCAGAATCAGAAAGTCCGTCCCCCTAGGTACGCCATCCTATATTTCTTGTCAAGTGTTTTGGTCTCAACAATGAGTGGGGCCTCTTATACTTTTGGTTGGCATAAGAAAATATTATTTTATGGAGTTGTAAGGAAAGAAATAGACAAAATTTTGACAATATCTGTCTAAAAAACGTCCGACGAAAGAATGTCAGATGCTTGAACAAAAAAACTACTTAATGAATGAAATGGTTTTGTACTCTCGACAAAGCCATGCATTGGGTGCAACGAGCTTCTTCCTTGATACGATGAGTGTGAACACTTTCTACAAAAATATCTAACTCCCCTTGGCAAATAGGACACTCTGTTTGTTCTCTAAGAAACTGAGTTTTTTCGGTCTCACCTTGTTCATTCACTTGGTAAGATGTTTTTGATACATTTGTTGAACTCATTGTTTTTAACCTCCCAATCAAAATGGTTTCTTCATTACCTAAACTATTATTCATGCAAAAATCATTCACAGACTTATAGATTGAAATTGCTTGATCCTGTACTATTGCTTTGTTTGGAATGGGAGAGGCCATTTCCACTTTTGGTCCTGATTTTTTTAACTACGCTTCATATTTTGCCGTTAAGGCAGATATGGAAATTTGGAAAAAATTAAAAGAAGTTCTATTGAAACATCTTGCTTTGTCTTTGGTTCTTGTCGGCTTTGTGTTTATTTTTTATATCGTCAGTTGTCAGGACCTAAGTTTTGATGCAATTCCTAAGTTTCGTTGTGACGATGGAAATGTGGATGGCGTGGAATGCGAAGAAGTGCCTGAAGATAACCTCCCGAATGATGATTTTACAGGTAATTTTAAGACGAACATTAAGACTCGTTTGGGTAAGGTCGATATTTTATTTGTTCTGGATAATTCTCATTCCATGAAAGAGGAATTACGTTCTATCTCTGATCAATTTGATGACTTCTTAAATACAATTGAACAAGTAGATTACAACATTGGAGTAATCACTACAGATTGGAAGAATGATCGAGGAGAGTTCTTAGTATTTCCAAATGACAAAATATTTTTAAGTAATCCTGAGCAAAAACGTTCTGTGCATGAACGAAATGTTGATCAGTTTCGAAGTTTATTGAGACACCTTGATGAGAGTGAAACAGACGATGAAAGAGGTATTTACGTTTTAAACATGGCTTTAGATAATAGCCAAAACAGTGAGTTTTTCAGGCCTCATTCTTTGTTCATGGTGATCATTGTTTCAGATGAAGATGAAAGAAGCCATGGAGGAAAAATACCAGAAGGTGCTATTGGAGACGTTTTACCTTTGACAGAAATGGATAGACCAGAAACTTTTTTTAGAAAGGTAACCATTCAAAATAAATTTTCGGTGGTAGTTGTTCATTCCATTATTGTGAAGGAAAATGATAGTGTTTGTTTACGTGAGTCTAAAGGAGAGGTGGGCAGAATATACACTGAAGCTTCTGAGCCAACCGCAAGAATCCTAAACACTTTTGGGAACATTCAGGAAGGTAAAGTGATCTCTATTTGTTCCAGGAACTATAGCAGTCAACTCGGAAAGATTGCTGATTATTTAGGAAAAGTTCCTCCCATCCCTCTCCCCTGTTTTCCTGAGAAGATTTTTTGGGTAAAGGTAGATGGTGAGAGACTAAGAGTAAGCGATTACGAGGTCAAGGGTCGAAAAATTGAATTCACAACAAACACGCCCTTTGGTGAAGAGGCTGAAGTTTCCTTTGTTTGTAGAGATTGATTTTAGGAGCTTTTCTAAGGCTATCTTCTTATATAATTTTTTGTAGAAGTTTTTTTAGCGTCAAAAAAATAGAATGGTTTTCCATTTGGCTGACTTTTCGTTTGAACCAACGCCCCATTCCGCTTTGTTCCTCCTCTTTGAAGCTAATGGCGTAAACTTTTTTGTTCTGATTCAATAATGATAGGATAAAATCATCACTCGTTGAAATTTCATCCACCAAACCCAGTTCCTTTGCTTTTATCCCTAACCACACTTCCCCCGTTGTGACTTTTGAAAAATCTGCTTTGGGTCTGTATTTTTCTACATAGGATTTGAATAACCCATGAATCTCATCCAGTTGTTGGCACAGTTTTTCTCTTTTCTCTTCTGTACTCTTTCCAAATAGAGTAAGAGTTCTTTTGTTTTTTCCGGCATAGTGTTCTTCAAAATCCACATCTTGTTTTTGTAAAAACCGATGAAAATTCGGCAATTGTGCGATGACACCGATGGAACCAACAAAAGCAAAAGGTGCTGATAAAATTTTGTGACCTACGCAGGCCATTAGATATCCACCGCTTGCAGCCATTTCATCCACGCAAACCGTGAGATGAAATCCATGATCTCTTAATCTTTGCAATTGAGAAGCCGCAAAGCCGTGTTTGTTAACGGCTCCTCCGGCATTATCTAGTCGCAAAATCACTTCGTCTTTTTTCGAATCAGCCGACTGAATCAAAATAGAGACTTCTTCACGCAAACTTTCTATTTGAGAAGCTTTTATGTCCCCATGAAAATCCAGAACATAAGCACAAGATTTTGATTGTTTTTCTAACTGTTTTTTTTGTTTTTTGAGGTCTTTCAACTGTTTTTTCATTTCTTTTGGAGAGAGAGAGATGGATTGTATTTTTAAACGATTCAACTCCAACTGTTCACCTATATTTTCTACTTTTAATTTCTTTTTTACTTGGAGTTTTTTGTATTCTGAACGGGCTGAACCCACGAGGCTCACCAAAATGCCAACTGTGGCAAGCACAATAATGGCCAAAATTAAAACTTTGGCTCCGAAGATTCCGACTTGAAACAAAAACTCCCAAAGCCAAAAGGACTCTGTGAAAGCTTGATCCATTTTGTTTTTCTCCTCTATCTATGCAGAAAATGAAGTCATCTTATGGAAAAATGAAGTCATCTTGCCATAAGTGAGAAAAACTGAATATAATAAAAAATATGCCATTTGTCATCTCTCAATCGGTTCCTTCACCGAATCATGATCCTGAGGAAATCAAAGCGGAATTTTTAATTCTTCATTACACGGCAACTAGCTTGTCGAAAACACTTCAACTTTTTCAGGACCCCGAAACAAAAGTTTCTAGTCATTTGGTTGTAGACGTAGATGGGAGTGTTTATGAACCGGTTTCTTGTCTAAAAGGTCCTCTCCTCAGAGCGTACCACGCTGGAGCTAGTCGATGGCAATCGGAAGGACGCAATTGGATACAATTCAATGATTTTTCTATAGGAGTGGAATTGGTTAATAAAAATGGGAATTTGTTTCCTTATACTTCTGCACAGTATGAAGCTTTAAGCTTGCTTCTCAAGGAATTAAAAAACCGCTATCCTGCCTTAGAAGATCCAGAGCGTGTTTTGGGTCACGAACACATTTCGGGTTATAGGGGAAAAGTTGATCCCGGTCACTGTTTTGATTGGGATCGTTTTTTTAAAATGAATTATGCTTCTTTTTCTCCTCCTTCCAGAGAAGCGATTCTGCCCGCCAAGCAAATCAAACTTTTTTCACAAATTTCTCATCATTTGATCCAGATGAAACAGGATCATGAAAGTGACTGGATGAAACTTAATAATGAAATGGAAAACTCTTGCCGTAAGAATTTTTCAAATTTGGCTGATTGAAAGTGGCAGGTTTTGGCTGGTTGAAATCAACCCATTCACTCAATTGAAACTGCTGATCTCGGCAATGTGAGGTAAATGGCGAAAATTTTCTTGGTAATCTAAGCCATATCCCACCAAAAAGGAAGATTCTTTGATTTCAAAACCTACATAATCAATTTGGCATTCATAGGAGATTTTTTTTGGTTTGGAAATTAAAGTGACAGTTGTCAAGGATTTGGGTTTGCGATTTTTCAAAATGGATTGCAAAGCGTAGAGAGTTAAGCCTCGATCCACAATATCTTCAATGAGCAAGACGTTTTGGTGTTGGATATCCAAACAAGTGTCTAAGATAAATTTCACTTCAGTGGAAGGTCTATTTTTATTTCCATAGCAAGAAGTTGCGCAAAAATCACAAACAACTTTGCAAGTCAAAGCTCGAATCAAATCTGAATAAAACATGAAAGAACCTTTGAGAATACCGATGGCAACCACTTTTTCTTCCTTAAATTTTTGATTTAAGGCTTGGGCCAACTCACCGACTCTTTTTTTTATCTTATCCTCGCTGATGAGAACGGATGTTTCCATTTCAAACATTGACTCTTTTTTTCCTCCTGATTAGACTGTCGCTTCGAAAGTTACCGTTTTTATTATCACTTTTTTTGTACTTTTTCAATGGGCTTTAGGGGCATCGACGCGAATGAGAGACTGTTTTGTAAGCGGGGCTGGGGTGAGCGAGGCTGTTTTGTAAATGAGAGACTGAGAGACTGTTTGATAAATGGCACTGGTAAGCTAGGGATTGGTACGCGGAGATTGTTTCGTGAATGGAGGACTCTTTTGGATTGCCTAACAATTTTCAGAATTTCTAGGTGAGGCCATGTTTGGGCATGAGCCGGTTTTGCTTAATGAAATCGTGAATCTTTTACCTTCTTCTTCTAAAAAGATGTGGATGTTGGATGCCACTTTCGGAAGAGGAGGGCATACAAAGATTATTTTGGCTCACAAGCCTTCCTTATTTGTGATTGCCTTGGATCGTGACCAAGAAGCTGTGGAATGGAGCATAAAAAATGATAGTCCTGATTTTTTCCGTTCCGTGCATTTATTACATGGTAATTTTCATGAGTATGGACTTTTAATGGAGAAGCATTTCTCTTCCTTTCTGAAAGGCAAAGGGTTTGATATAATTCTTTTAGATTTGGGAGTAAGTTCCATGCAATTGGATCAGGCAGAAAGAGGTTTTAGCTTTTACAAAAATGGACCCTTGGACATGAGAATGGATAGAACACAAAATTTTTCTGCCAAGGAGATTATTAATGATTGGAATGAAAAACAGTTGAGAGATTTATTTTACTCTTATGGAGAGATTTACCATCCCGGCACTGTCGTGAAAGAGATCATTCGAACAAGAAAACAAACGCCTTTTCATAGCACGAAGCAACTCTCTGCTTTGATAGAAAAAAAAGTGGGCTGGAAAAAAAAATCTCAACATCCAGCTACTCCTTATTTTTTGGCTCTTCGCTTACGAGTGAATGACGAATTGGACGGTCTGAAGCAGACCTTGCCTCAAATGATCGCCTCTTTGAATCCCAAAGGCCGCTTGTTTGTGTTGAGCTTTCATTCTCTGGAGGATCGCATCGTTAAACAAGTTTTTCAGCTTTCTCATAAAGAACATGGGATTCATCTCACTAAAAAAGTGATTCAAACTTCTAGAAAAGAAATACAAAAAAACCAAAGAGCTCGCAGTGCCAAACTAAGGGTGTTTGAAAAACGAAGTGTCTGCCATGCTTAATTTATCTGAAAAAAATTTAAAACCTTTTTTTAATGTTTTGATTGTAATTAGTTTTTTATTCGTGATTGTGTTTTGTAAAATGGAGTTGAGAAGAATGAGCTACGCCTTCTTGGTGAAGACTAGATCTTATGGCACTCTTCAGGATCGGTACTATAAGAACCTTCTGGCTCAAGCTCGTTTGACTCGTTCGGAGAGATTAGAAAAGCTGGCCCACTCTCGTATGACGTTAAAATGGGCTAAGGACGGGCAGGTAATTTTAATTATCGGTGAAAAGGTAGCGGTACCTCAATGAGAATAAAAGAATGAAATCCAGAATTATTTTTGTCTATTTTGCTCTTGTTTTTTTCTACGCTTTTTTTATCGTGCGAGGAGCTTTGCTTCAGTTTTTTCCAGATGATCGTTTGATTTCTGCTCAGAAAAGAAATTTTGAAACAAGCATTCAACTCAAACCTCGTAGAGGCACTATTTATGATCGTCATGGCAGGGAACTGGCGATAACTGTTTCTTCTCATTCACTTTTTGCCGACCCCTCATTGATAAAATTTCCTAAAGTGGTTGCCAAAAAATTGGCACGGATTTTAAAAATTCCCTCTCATTTGATCTATAAGAAAATTCGGAACAAAAGGCGCCGATTCGTATGGTTAAAAAGGCACATCAAGGATAAAGATTGGGATAAAATTCGTTCGTGGAAATTGTCTGGCTTAGCTGTTTTGGAAGAACCAAAAAGAGTTTATCCCAATGGATCTTTGATAGCTCAAACTCTTGGTTTCGTTGGTCATGATGGGTATGGTCTGGAAGGTGTTGAACTCAGTTACGATAAGGTTTTGAGTGGCGAAGAAAAGAAAGTATTGGTTCAAAAAGATGCCATGGGTCGACCTCTGTTCGTTGATACAATCAAAGATCTGATAAATTTTAAAGGCAATGGAGCTGATATTTATTTAACTATTGATAGTGATTTACAATTTTTTTTTGAAAAGGAATTAAGAAAGGTAAAAAAAACTTATTCTGCCCATTCAGCTTTGGGTCTGATAATGAAACCCCAAACTGGTGAAATTTTGGCTATGGCCCATGTGCCTTCATTTAATTTGAATAATCCTTTTCAATCTCAGCCCCAACTTTTTCGCAATCGTTCCATCACAGATGCCTTTGAACCCGGAAGTACGTTCAAACCTTTTGTCATAGCAACAGCTTTGAAAAAAAATATCCCTCCTTCCAAAAGTTACGATGGCATGGGTGGTCGTTTGGTCGTGGGAGGCCATACCATAAAAGAAGCAGAATCTACTTATCAATTTGAAAATCTCACACTAAGAGAAATTTTGTCTCACTCCTCGAATATTGGATCTGCCCAAGTAGCTTTGGATGTGGGGACTGATTTTTTGTATCAAAGTTTGAAAGAATTTGGTTTTGGTTCCAAGCTAGGTTTTCAACTTGCCGGAGAAAGTTCTGGTATTTTAAATCAAACTCCTTGGACAAAATTGCAGTTAGCTACTATTGGTTTCGGCCATTCCATTACAACCACGCCTTTGCAAATGGTGACGGCTTATTCGGCTATTGCCAATGGAGGCATCTTAAAACAGCCTTATTTGGTGAAAAGTATTTCTGATCCGAAAACTGGTGAGAAGGAAAATTTTGAACCAAGAAATATAAGGACTGTACTCACCCCTAGGGAAGCAAAAGCGATAACTGTTATGTTGATCTCGGCTGTTTCTGACAAAGGAACAGGATGGAGAGCAAAAGTGAAAGGTTTTTTAGTTGCTGGCAAGACAGGGACGGCTCAAGTGGTTGATTCAAAAAAAGGAGGATATATAAAAGGACAGTACATAGCCAGTTTTGCCGGTTTCATTCCAGCTCATGATCCTCGTTTCACAATTTATGTTGTTGTTGATCGACCACAAAAAAAGTTTTATGGCTCTAGAGTCGCTGCTCCAGTTTTTGCAAATGTCGCTGAGTACGCTGTGAGGCGTTCAGGTGCCTCCCCTATTATAATTACTGAGGAAAATATTTTAAAAACAAAAAAGAAGAAGAAGGACAAAAAAAAGATAACGGACAGGGGGTTGGCTTTTAATATAGGTGATGCTCCGAATTTTGTTGGCTTAGCTTTGAGAAAGGCTTACCAGTTGGCTCGTGAATCAAGAATTCAATTGGTTGTGAAGGGTTCTGGTCGAGTGGTACGAATGATTCCATCTTCAGGAAAATCTCTTCCCAAGAATCGAACTGTGCGATTGATTCTCAAATGATAAGGATAAATATATGATGAACATAGAAGATCGTTTGCTTTCATTAAAGACTTCTGTTGGCTTGGAACAATTGGATAAAATTTCTGCCATATATACGGATCCTAAAAAAGTCGTACCCAATTCTGTCTTTGTTGCCCTGAGAGGTTATCAAACCGATGGCCACAAATATGTAGCTTCAGCAATTCGAAACGGAGCTTCTGTTTTGGTAGTGGAAAACGATGAATGTATGAAGGATTTGGATTTTAAAGGCTTGGTTTGCAAGGTTTCCAGTACTCGTAAAATTTTACCTGTTTTGCTAAATGAATTTTACGATTTTCCTTCTGAAAAAATGTTTTGCATAGGGATCACTGGCACGAATGGGAAAACCACTGTAGCTCAAATGATTTCTTTCATACTTTCTCAATGTGGTTGGTTGACAGGCGAAATCGGCACAGTGAGAACAGGTATAATAGGCAATAAAATGAGAAAAAGTTTTTTGACCACGCCAATTGCCGTAGAACTTTACTCTTTGTTGAATGAATTTTATGAGGCAGGTGTGCAAGCTACTGTGATGGAAGCTTCTAGTATTGGTTTGCATCAAGAAAGAGTGAGAGGTGTAGATTTTAATCTCGGAGTCTTTACAAATCTCACGACAGACCATTTGGACTATCACAAAAATATGGAAAGTTATTATTTTGCAAAAAAAAAATTGTTTCAGTCATCCCATTCCTCTGATCGTGGTCATTTTATTGCTATTTTGAATTTCGATGACCCTATGGGTGTAAGATTGTCTCGTGAGATCACAACACCTTTTCTTTCCTTCGGAGAAAAGGGAGCTACATTTTCTTGGAAAATTTTGTCGGGCAATTTGCTTGGTACAGTCTTTCAGTTATTGTTTGACAAGAAAAAAATGGAGATATCTCTTGGAATTCCAGGACTCTATAATGTCTCTAACGCAGTAGCGGCTTTGGCCTCCGTTCACACACTCGGATTCTCTTTGGAACGAGCAGTGAAGCTTCTCTCCCAATTTAAAGGTGTCAGAGGGAGAATGGAAAGAGTGTCCTTCGATTTGAAGCCTCAAGTATTTGTGGATTATGCACACACTCCAAATGCTTTGGAGGCAGTGTTGTCTTTTTTAAAGCAACATTTGTTGAAATCCTGTCGTCTCATTACCGTCTTTGGCTGCGGAGGAGAGCGTGACCAACAAAAGCGCCCCCTTATGGCACAGGTGGCGGGGCGTTTTTCAGACCTCGTAATTTTGACCTCCGACAATCCAAGAAGTGAAGACCCTATGGAGATCATGCAAGATGCGATGAAGGGAGTGGGGGATAAGAAAAAATTTATTTTGGAAATAGATAGGAGGTCGGCTATCGAGCAAGCTCTGGATTTGGCTACCCCAGAAGATGTTATTTTAATTGCAGGCAAAGGACATGAAACCGAGCAAATTGTAAATAATGAAAGAAAAGTTTTCAGTGATGTAGAAGTAGCGAAAGAATATTTAATGAAGAAGAGCAAGTAAAAAAGATCAAATAAAGAAGTGCAAATATTTATGAAATTAAAAGTTCAAGAGCTTTGCTTAGTGATGGATGGACAGTTGGTCCAGAGGGCAAAAAAAGAGCTTCCAATAATAGGTGTTTCCATTGATTCCAGAGAAGCAAAACTTTCTGGTAAGATATTTTTTGCCATCCAAGGGAAACGTTTGAACGGACATGATTTTATAGAGGAGGCTTTAAAAAAAGGAGTTGCTGTCCTAGTTGTGCACTCAAATGTTTCAAATGAAATGCTTAGGCGTTTTTTTTCTGTCTCAGTGATTCAAGTGAAGGATACTTTAAAAGCTTTGCAGAATCTAAGCATTCATTGGAGAGAAAAAATTGGTTTTTCAGTCATTGGCATTACTGGCTCTGTTGGAAAAACTACTACAAAACATTTTTGTTTTCGATTAATGGAAAAATTCACTTCTGTTCAAATGAATCCAAAGAGTTTCAACAATGAGTATGGCGTGCCTTTGAGCCTTTTGCATGTCAGAGAGGGTACGGATTTTCTGATTCAAGAGATTGGAACAAGTGCCAAAGGAGAAATTCAATCTCTGTGTCAGATTGCTAGACCTGACATTGTGACTGTTGTTCAAGTGGGACAGGCCCACATTGGCAATTTGGGTAGTGAAGATGAGATTGCGAGAGAAAAAGAACAAATTTATTTGCATTCTTCTCCCAAAGCTAAAGCCGTTTTTAATTTGGATAATCCTCACACGTATGCGATGTACAAAAGCTTTCAATCACAAAAATCCAAAAAAGAATGTCTTACTTTTTCAACAAAGAATAAAAAAGCTGATGTGTTTTTGGAAGTGAAAACAATTGCGGTCTCTCATCTCGTTGTTTCTGGTCATTTTCAAGGAGTCAGTGCTTCCACACAGGTTCCCATAGTCGGTGAAGCTCATATACACAATTTGATGGCAGGGGGATGTTTGGCTCTTCTGGCTGGCTTGAAGCCGGCTCAGGTTTGGGAGAGCTTGCCTTTTTGCGATCTACCATCCGGACGAAATCAATGGTTTCGTCTTTCCTCCGGAGCCAAAGCTCTTTTCGACGCTTACAATGCCAGTCCAGAAAGTGTTATGGCTTTGTTAGATTATTTTTTCTCTCCTGTTGTGAAAGGAAAAAAAATTTTGATTTTAGGTGATTTTTTGGAGTTAGGATCTAAGTTGGAGGCTTTTCAAAAAAAACTAGCTTCTCGTTTATCCCAAAGTGAAGTGTTTCTCATTTGGTTCATAGGAACTCAGGCTGATTCGTTAGGAAAGGCCTTGAGAGAGGCTTCTTGTTCAGCCAAAATTTATTTATCTTCAAGTTATGAAGAGAAGCTTGCAAAAAAAATTATAAATATGTTAAATCCTTCCTTCGTGTTAGCGTTGAAAGCCTCAAGAAAAATGCGAATGGAAAAAATTTTACAACATCTTGAACCTCTAGACTCTGAAAACTTTCTTGTCTATTAAGGCTTGATTCTATGGTTTATAAATGGCTGTTTGACTTATCTGATTTTATTTCAGGGTTTAATGTTTTTCGTTACATTACTTTCCGTTCATTTTTATCATTCTTAACTTCTTTTCTTATCTGTTGGCTTTTTGCACCCTACTTTATCAGAAAGTTAAACAAAAAAGCTTTTGGCGAGAAGATCAATACAGATGGCCCTGACTCTCATCAGAAAAAAAGTGGGACGCCAACCATGGGAGGAGGTCTGGTTTTATTTGCTCTTTTATTTACTTCCTTTTTGTGGGTGGATTTATCACAGCCATTAGTATGGGGATCCTTAGCTATGCTAGTTGGCTTTGGTGCCGTGGGATTTTGGGATGATCTGCTAAAAAGCCGATGGAAAAATTTTAAAGGGATTCCTCCACGCTATCGTTTGCTCTATGAGTTTGCTATTTCATCCACTATGCTTGCAGTTTTGCTTCACACTGCCCAAATAGAATCCACCTTGTATGTTCCCTTTTTTAAGGATTTGTTTTTTGATCTTTCTTGGTTCTATATCATTTTTGGCAGTCTTGTGATTACTGGTTGTGCCAATGCCGTGAATCTCACAGATGGTTTGGATGGTCTTGCAATTGTTCCTGTTATGGTTTGTGCAGGGGCTTTAGCTGTTTTTGCCTATGTGGCAGGTCATTTCAATGTGGCTCTTTACCTAGGGATTCCTTTTGTAGCTGGGGCAGGCGAGATTGTTCCCTTGGCTGTAGCAGTTGTTGCCGGAGGCTTGGGTTTTTTGTGGTATAACTCTTATCCGGCACAAATATTCATGGGTGATGTGGGTAGTTTGAGCTTAGGAGCCTTCTTAGGAACGGTAGCTGTGTTCAGTAAAAATGAACTTCTTCTCTTGATTTTGGGAGGTGTTTTTGTGGCAGAAGCTTTGTCTGTTATTTTACAAGTTCTGACTTTTAAATTGACTCGTAGAAGAATTTTTTTTATGGCTCCACTTCATCATCATTTTGAATTAAAGGGTATGGACGAAGCAAAAATCATTGTTCGTTTTTGGATCGTTGCTTGTTTGCTAGCTGTTATCAGCTTAGCTACTTTGAAATTACGGTAAATCATTTTGCTTGTAAAAAGGGTGGGTTTGTTTTGAAATTGTTTAAACGAAAAAGGGGGAATTTTTATTGTCAGATTGGAAAAAATTAGGAGTGCATTTTGGAATTATCTGAATTAAAAGGAAAAAAAATTCTCATTGTGGGTTTGGCAAAAACAGGAGTGTCTCTTGCCCATTTTCTTGTGAAATATGGAGCAGAAGTAACAATCAGTGATCATAAATCAGAAGCTGAACTCACTCGATACTTGGAACAAGTAGAAGATTTAACGATCCATTTGGAATTAGAAGGCCATACACCAAAAACTTTTTTGAACAAAGATTATGTTATTTTGAGTCCAGGCATTCCTTCGCATCTTAAGTTATTTGAGTATGTGAATTCTCAAGGTGTCGAAGTAACCGGTGAATTTGAATTTTGTTCTCGCTTTGTGAAAGAACCTTTGTTGGTTGTAACAGGCACTAATGGAAAAACTACAACCTCTGATCTCATCTATCAGTCGCTCAAAGCTTCTGGCTTGAATCCTTGGGCTGGTGGTAATTTTGGTGAGCCACTAAGTGAATACCTATATAGTGGCAGGAAAGCAGATATTTTGGTCGTGGAGGCTTCCAGTTTTATGTTGGAGCATGTAAAAGAAATGTCGCCTCATAATATTGTTTTTACCAATTTGGCCGAGGATCATTTGGATCGTTATCGTAGTATGGAAGAATATGTGAATGCAAAAAGGCGGATATTTAAAAACACAAAGGTGCAAACCACCAGCATTTTAAATGCAGATGACAAAGCGATTTTGGAACTGGCTCGTGATCCAGTTGTTCAAAAAGGACGTTTGTTCTATTTTTCTAGAAAGAAAGCACTGACTTCTCAAATTATGAAGATTGGAGGAGCTGTATTGATTGACAACCAAATACAAGTGCGAATTGGTCCTGGGATTGAGTACTACAGCATTGAAAACAATCAGATGCTGGGCCAGCATTCGCATGAAAATATAATGGCTGCGATTTTGGCTGCTCGTCCAAATGGTGCCAATTGGGAGAATGTTCAAAAAGTCATTTCTTCTTATAAAGGCAGGCCTCATCGTTTGAGTTATGTGAGAAAAGTAGGAGGGGTGAGTTTTTATAATGATTCCAAGGCCACAAATGTTCATGCCGTGATGAAGGCTATAGATGTATTTGATGAAAATATTATTCTCATTATGGGAGGCAAGGACATGGGCTTGAACTATAGGCCTCTTATAGAAAGAATTCAGCGAAAGGTTAAAAATCTCATTTTGGTTGGTGAAGCAAAAGAAAAAATCAATCGGCAAATTGGAGATTATTCAGAAACTTTTGTGGTTGGCACTTTTGAAGAAGCTGTTTTGATTGCGTACCAAAAATCTCGCATTGGAGATATTGTTTTGCTCTCTCCCGGCTGTCCAAGTTTTGATATTTTTAACTCTTATGAAGAGAGAGGACAGGTCTTCGAAAATTTGATAAATCGATTTAATTAATAAAAATACCAAGGGAACAAAAAACAAAGAATTAAGAATAATCTAAGAAGCGTCAAGGAGGTATGGATATGATTCAATACATTTTCTGTTTGTGGCTGAGTTTCTTTCTGTTTCCTGTTTTCGCTCAAGTAACAAAGGCTCAAAAAATTATTGTATCTGGGCCTTCTCCCTATTTGGTGAAAACGGTTCAAGAGATTCATAATAAAAAAGGTAATATCTTTGATTCCACTATTGCTGGAGCCTTCACTTTAAGTGTGACACATCCCTATTTTGTCTCTTTAGCTTGTGGTGGTTTCGCTCTCATTGCAAACAAAGATGAGGTTGAGGCTTTGGATTTTCGTGAAGTGGCTCCGTCTAAAATGACTCCTGATTTTTATGTGAAAAGTGGTCTCTCTTCTCTCACCGGAGGAGCGGCTGTTGGGGTGCCGGGTTTTGTGGATGGACTTTGGGCGATTCATAAAAAATATGGATCTCTTCCTTGGAAGGTATTATTGAGACCAGCTATTCAATTGGCTGAAAAAGGTTTTCCTGTTTCAGGAGATTGGTTTGATCGTACAAGGAAAAGTGCAAAAAAATTTGGTCCAAATGGGAAAACTATTTTTCTTCGTAGAGACGGAAACCCTTACCCCCCTAATGAGGTGTTAAGGCAAAAGCGGTTGGCTAAAGCCTTACGTATTTTGGCTACATCCGGTCGGTCAGCTTTTTATGGGGGTCCCATTGGAACAGATGTTATCGAAGCTGTGAAAGCCAATAAAGGAATAATGACAGCAGATGATTTAGAAAATTATCAAGTAGATTGGTTGCGTCCCATTTTCTCGCAAATATTTGGTTTTGAGTTCTATGGCATGCCTCTTCCTAGCTCAGGAGGTTTGATTGTAGCAAGGGCTATCCAATTGACCCGTTTAATGAATAAGCAAACGCCTGATCTTTACAGTATAAGAGAGTGGCATTCTATGGGAGGGATTTTATCCTTTGCCTTCCGACCCAGAATTCAAATGGGAGATCTGTCTAATTCAATGGGTGATCCCAGTTGGCTATCTCATGATAATTTAAAAAAATTAGTCTCTCGATTTTCTTTCAAAAAAGTGGTTAATCTTCCACCTTTAAATCCAAATGCACTGCCGAGTGAATCCACTGAATCCACTGAGACCACTCACTTTTCCTTGATGAATGATAAGAATCAGGCTGTTTCAATGACCTTAACTTTAAACGGAATTTACGGCTCTTCAATTGTGACAAGTAAATATGGCATCGTTTTGAACAATCAGATGGATGATTTCAATACACGACCGGGTCAGCCCAATCAATTTGGTTTGATTCAAGGCAAAAACAATGAGGTGCGTGGCGGGCACAGACCTTTGAGTTCAATGAGTCCAACCCTTGTGAAAAAGGAAGGAAAAGTGAGAATGGTTTTGGGAGGGTCCGGAGGACCAATGATCATCAGTTCTGTTTTCCAAGTATTGTATCGCCACTTGATAAATAATTTTGATTTGGACGAAGCGATACAAGCTCCTCGCATTCATCACCAGTTTTTGCCTCGTATTCTTTATTATGAAAAAAATAGATTTTTTCCCTCTGTTTTAGAAGCTTTGAAAAGGCTAGGATACCAATTGAAAAAACGAGATTCTATAGCTAAAATTTATGCTGTGGCTACAGATCAGGAAGGAAATTTTTTAGAAGGAGCTTTTGATCATCGTGGTGAGGGCATGGCCGGTGGTCATTAGAGATTGAATCATCAAATTAGCTAGCCATGGAAAAATGTAAAGGAATTTTGCATTCCTTTTCGCATCTTTCCATATAACTTCTCAAGGAGCTTGGAAAACAAAGACCCTTGACAATAGATAAGGCTCTCAAAAAAGCAAATAGGTGAAAATCATTTAGACTCAAATCAGTTCCTTTGTACCAGTGATTTTTTGCTGGAAACAATTCAGATATTTTCACCAAATGATTTTCAATCTCCTCTTTAAAAGAGGAAGTATTTTTATGAGCCTCATCAAAAGACTGTCCTAGGAGTTTTTCGACTCTGTTTTGGAAGTATTTTCTTGCCTCTGGAGTTTGAAACTCTTCCATCTCTGTATTCACCCATCGGGGCATGACGAGAGAACGATAACTCATATGACAGTTGCCAAATATTTGTAGCAAAGAAGGATCCTCCTCCCATTTCACTTGAGTGGGCGGAGAGAGTTCATCAACGTATCGAATAATATCCAAGCTTTCTGGCATGTATTCCTTGGGAGCTTTTTCCAAAATGGGGACCATTTTTTTTCCAATCATTTTAGACGGGGTTTTCTCATCATCGTTTGCCAAGGTGACCAAATGTTTTTTTTGGTTTTTAATTCCAAAAATCATACGTGCTTTCACACAATAAGGACAGTGATCATAAATATATAGATTCATCATTGTGAGGGATCGTATAAATTTTTATCCATCAGGGTCAATAGTTATTTTAGATTGATAAGGGATCAACCGACAAGGAAGGGCAGTGTTTTATTATGATAAAATAAAGAGGCAAACATGTCTTTTTATAAAAAAAAGATGAAAAAAAATATTAGGCAAAGTGAGCTTAGATCTACCAAAAAGAATGTAAACTTTTTGCGACTTTTTTTCCTTCTTTGCTTCCTTTTTGTGGCTGGTTTTTTCGTTCATGAATTTTATGATGAGAAAAATACTCTGAATGTGCGATCTCTGAGTGAACCTGTTGATGAACCATACACTCTTGAAGAGAGAATCAGTCAGCGTCAAGCGGAACTCAAGATCAAGACCGACATTCGAATTCAAGAAAAAAAATTGGAGCAAATAAATGCTGAGCCAATAGGTGAGATTGATCCTTTGGGACCCACCGTTCCCTCGCTGGATATGGGAGCTATCTTTCCAGAGAACCGAAAGATTCAATCAATAGCCAAAGATCTAGATGAAAAGCCATTTGTAAATGATCTTTATGAGGATCCGGAAGATATAATCGGCAGGCAAATAGAAAATAGAGAGTGGTTGGAAAAATATTTAAAAGATAAAAATGATGAGCAGAAAAGACAATTTGTTGAATACTTTATCGCAGCGGCGAAAGAGCAAGGATTTAAAGTTCATTTTACAGAAGATCTAAAAGTGATTTTGGAACCCATTGATCCTGATGAGAAACCAAAATTTGAAAATATGAAAATCAATTGGAAATAAATTGTTGTTAGAATTTTTTAGTTTGGGAGCAAAAATCACTTTGGAATCAACGCGCCCGGAAGGATTCGAACCTCCGACCTCCTGATCCGTAGTCAGGTACTCTATCCAGCTAAGCTACGGGCGCAAAATAGTAGAATCACTATAACATCTTTTGTGAATTCCTTGAAATCGAAAATAAAGCTAAAGTAGTCTCGCTTGATTCCCTGTCGGTGCTGTGGCATTCTCGGAATCGAGATGGAGGGATGGGTGAGTGGCTGAAACCAGTTGTTTGCTAAATAACCGTACGGGGATCACTCGTACCGAGGGTTCGAATCCCTCTCCCTCCGCCAATTTTTTGTATTCAATGTGATTTTATGAACGAGAATTCCAGCCACCAAATTTTTGGCTACTCTTGTTTCTGAATACCAAAACAAAGTAAATACATACCAACACCAGCATGGTCACACTCAACCACTGTCCTCGCGTTAAACCCAAGGCTCGAAAACCTAGTTGAGCATCTGGTAGTCGAAATTGTTCTCCCACGATTCGCATCACGGCATAACTAATGGCCCACAATCCGGCAATCACACCTGGTTTTCTGGCCTTTTTTCTCCAAAAAAACCATACAATCAAAAAAGGCAAAAGACCTTCCAAAACGGCTTGGTAAATTTGTGAAGGATACCTATAGGAAATCACTTCTTTTAAAGATTGTATGACTGCTTTGTTTCCTTCTTCACAAGCTTTTAGAAGAGATTGAATCACAAAATAAATCTGCCCCCTCCCTTGGCCCGTGGATTCAAATTGGTAAATAAGATTTTGCCATTGATCACCCGTGAGATCTATTTTGTCTTTCAAAGCAACAACAGCTTCAGTGATGTCTTTTAAGTACTCTGTTTTTTTTTCTGCAACCCACAACATCATCTCTTGTGGAAACTGGACAGCGATGAATGGATTTCCTGTAATCACTCGCCCGTAGAGTTCTCCATTGACAAAATTGGCGAGTCTCCCCAAAAAAATGCCAATACCAGCTCCAAATCCAATTATGTCGAGACAATGGTATACGGGAAAATTTCTTTTTCTTGCGAAAAAAATCACCCCCAAAATAAGACCGATGATTGCTCCATGACTAGCCAATCCTCCATGATAGATTTTTAGTAGCTCCCAATAAGGAAAACGGGAATCAAAGGTGGAAAAAAGACTGCTGTCGTAAAAAAGAGCATAGCCCACTCGCCCGCCAATGATCAGACCAAAAGCTGCCCATACAACTATATCAGCCAAATTTTCTTTAGATAAAGGAGTGGTTTTTGTTCTGGTCAAAAAGTGCTTCACCAATAGGTAGCTAATAAAAAATCCCACTATATAGGCCATGGAATACCAGCGTATTCCTATATTTTCAGTGAATTGAATGATGAAGGGATCTAGATCGTGAAAGTATGTCCAACGAGGCATATCAACGGGCTACGCTAATGTTTGAAGGGGTAAAAGACAAGTACTTTTTGAAATCTTTGGTGGCGTCTTTCTCAGTTGCCTGTTTTATAAAAACGGTAGGGGAATGTTCCATTTTATGAGTTGGTTGATGAGGGTTATGAGAGGAAAACCAATGATAGCACTCTGGTCGTTTGTTTCGATTTTTTCAAATAGAGTCAGCCCATATCTCTCTAGGGCATAAGAGCCTGCACATTGTAAGGGCTGGGCTATGTCTACATATTTTCTAATTTGTTCTTTTGTTAATTTCCTCATGTGCATACCATTCACTTCCAAATGATTGAAGGATTTTTCTTTGTAGCACATGTGCAGAGCTGTAAAAAGTTTGTGAGTTTTGCCTTGTAATTTCATCAGAGATTGAACAGCCTTTTCAACTGTGAAGGGTTTATCAAAAATTTGGTCCCCCAACACAGCCATTTGATCTCCTCCCAAGATAAGAGCTTCGGGGTACTTTTTTGCCACTTTTTCTACTTTGGCTTGTGCAATTTTTTGGCATTTCTCAAACGGGGAAAGATTTGTTTGTTTTAGCAGATTTTCATTCAGATGAGAGGCTTGCACTGCGAATGGGAAGCCCAAGTCTATCAACTGTTGTTTTCTAGAAGCTGATCCGCTCGCCAAAATGATTTTTATTTCATTCATTTTCTTCCTAACACTTTAACGGCTGGAGGTATTTATTTTCCTTGACCTCTTTGCACTCACCTTTTAACTACTCGGATATGTTAGATATCAAGTATATTCGTTCTCATTCACAAATTGTCAAACAAGCGATTGCTGAAAAAAATATTTCTTTGGATTTGGATGCCCTTTTGTCATTGGATAAAAAACTCAGTTGCCTCCAGCAAGAGTTGCAAGAATCGCAAAAGTTAAAGAATGAGAACGCACAACAATTTCAACAAGCTGATTCGAGTGAAAAAAAAGCGAAATTCACTGAATTGGGACGGAAAATCTCTCACAAAATTGCACAAATTCAAAGCACTTTGGAACAGAAAAAAAATCAATTCCAATCTTTGATGTTACAAGTTCCCAATATTCCTTCTACAGATTCTCCCGTGGGAAAGGATGATCAGTTCAATAAGTTGATTAGAGAAGTGGGGAAAATAAAAAAAAATGGTGAGGTGAAAAATCATGTGGAGATTCTGACTCAAAATAATTGGGCTGATTTTAAAAGAGTGGCTAGTGTGTGTGGCTCTCGTAGTTACTGCTTAAAGAACGAAGCTGTTTTGCTTGAGCAGGCTCTCATACATTGGAGCACAGACTATCTTGTGAGGAAAGGTTTTGAAATTTTCAGCTTACCGAATTTTGGAGATCGTTCCTCCTTTATAGGGACTGGGCATTTTCCAGAAGGAGAAGAACAAGTTTACTATATTGAAAAAGATAAGATTTATTTAACCGGCACTTCTGAAGTCATTCTCAATAGTTTGTATCGAGAGGAAATACTGATGCTTGATCAACTGCCTTTACGATTGGCCGGACTCAGCCCTTGTTTCAGAAGGGAGGCGGGTAGTGCTGGGAGAGATGTGAGGGGCTTGTTGCGTGTTCATCAATTTGTAAAATTGGAACAATATATCATTTGTGAGAACAGCAAAGAAGAAACAGATAAGTGGCACGAATTTTTGCTTCAAACATCAGAAGAGATTTTGCAAGTCCTAGAAATCCCTTACCGGGTGGTCATTGTTTCAACAGGCGATATGGGAGCTGGGAAATACCGAATGCATGATATTGAATCTTGGTTTCCTTCCTTGAATAAGTACGTTGAAACACATAGTTGCTCTTCTCTACTGGATTGGCAAGCACGCAGGACTCGTCTCAGATACAGGGATCAAAATAGGAAAGTACATTATTGTCACACGCTAAATAATACAGCTATTGCTTTGCCTCGCTTACTAGCTAGCTTCTTGGAAGTCCATCAAAGAAGTGATAGTTCCATTCATATCCCTTTGCCCATAAGGAAATATCTCAACGGATCGGATGCATTGTTCCCTTTTTCCACTACTTAAGTCACAAAGCAGGATAGCACTTTTGTCTAGAAACAGGACCTAAATCTCGTATGAATATTCCTTCTTAAAATTAAGACACTTCATATTCATGCCGAAAAGTCATAAGAGGCGTTTAACTAGAGTTTGGGAAAGTTCATTGAATACAAAAATTGTTATTTTATTTTTTTATGTTTTATTTGTTCTTTTCAACTGTACAGGTATTTCAGACTACGCAGATGGTGAGGATTTCGGGGGCTATGAAAAAAAAGAGAAAAGGTTTGATGAATCTTCAACCAAAAATAAATGTGAATTTGGAGATTATGTAGTTTTCACAGACAAAGATTGTGAGGAACTGAAAGCAGATATAGAAGTTGTAGAAACTCAGACTTTGACGAACCAACAAAATTTTTTAGCTACTGTAGATATTTTGTTCATTTTGGATACCAGTTTTTCTACATATTTTTACAGAAAGAAAGCTTTTCATGAGAGATTCAATAGATTCATTTCCATCATCGAACCCCTGAATTGGCGATTGATGGTTACCGATACCTCTTACGATGTGGAAGAAGATAGTTTGTTTTCTGCTTTCACATCTAAAGCTAGAAATGGAAAAGTTATGCCTATAGAGGACCAATACGGTGTTACTGATTCTCACTATTTAGATGATATTGTCCTTTATTATCCGGAACTTTTTCTGTACACGATCACGACAGCTCCCGATCGCTACAAAAGAAATCCATTCGGCCAAGCACAGGAGGATTTAACTTGTTCCTATCCACCTTACTGTCAGAATACAGGGAACCGACGACCTCTAAGTGCTTTAAAGAGCTCCTTTTTAGTGAATAAAAATTTAATCAGAGAGGAAGCTAATTATTTAGCGGTTGTGATTGTTAGCAATGGGGATGAGGCCACAGAAGAGGAACAGGATTTACCTGTGGTGAGAGCAGATGCAGTAGTGAAGGAATTTGATCGAGTGTACGAAGAACAGCAGAATAAAAAGTTGTTGGTATTCAATTTGATTATCTTACCGAATGATGAAATTTGCAAAAAAACAAATGAGGATGAAGCATCTTTCTTTTCGAATGTAACATACGGTACGCTCTTGTCCGAACTTCCAACAAAAACAGGTGGTGGGAATTTTAGTATTTGCTTGGAAGATTATTCTATTGTTGCGGATACCCTTGTTCACTTGGTTTCTGACCAGACTGTCTTTACAGACGAATAAATATTGTTTCCAGAGTAGTGTGAAGTTTGAAAAGGCAGGATTTCTAGGCAAGATTGGCTGATAAGGCTTGCCGATTTCTATAGAGTAGTGTGAAGTTTGAAAAGGCAGGATTTCTAGGCAAGATTGGCTGATAAGGCTTGCCGATTTCTATAGAGTAGTGTGAAGTTTGAAAAGGCAGGATTTCTAGGCAAGATTGGCTGATAAGGCTTGCCGATTTCTATAGAGTAGTGTGAAGTCTGAAAAGGCAGGATTTCTAGGCCCATTTGTAGGGGTAGAGTAAAAAAAAATCTCTTGATATTACTAAGATATTTCATACATTCTTTCTTTGGATAAAAAGGAAACTCATGCCCAAGACGATTCTTACAGGAGTGAAGCCCACAGGAATGCCCCATTTGGGCAATTATGTTGGAGCGATTCGTCCAGCTTTGGAACTAGCGAAAAAATCATCCGTCTCCAGTTATCTCTTTGTGGCAGATGGTCACTCACTAACCACTGTGCAAAATGCAGAAAAGTTGCAAAAAATGATTTACCAAACTTCAGCCGCTTGGTTGGCCTGCGGTCTAGATTCTAAAAAAACAACCATGTACCGTCAGTCAGATATTCCGGAGCTATATGAACTCAATTGGATTTTGTCCTGTATAACCCCAAAAGGTTTGATGAATAGAGCTCATTCTTATAAGGCCTTGATGCAAGCCAATTATTCCTCAGGGGAAAAAAATCTAGATAAGGGCGTGAATATGGGTATATATAATTATCCCATTCTCATGGCATCTGACATTTTGTTATTTTCAGCTGATGAAGTGCCTGTAAGCCAAGATCAAGCCCAACATTTGGAGATCGCTAGGGACATTGCTCTTAAATTCAATCGCATATTTAAAGTAGATCTGTTGAAAATTCCAGAGATAAAAATAAAGACTGACTTATTGCTCGGTTTGGATGGAAAAAAAATGAGCAAAAGCTATGGCAATCACATTCCTCTTTTTTGTTCCTCTCAAGAATTAGAAAAACTCATTATGAGAATTCAAACGGATTCCACTTCCCCCTCGGTTCCAAAGGATCCTGAAAAATCCAATTTGTTTTCCATTTATAAAGCTTTTGCTTCCGAGAAAAATACAGAACAATTGATTAGGAAATACCAAGAAGGAGTGGGTTGGGGTGAAGTAAAAAAACTGCTATACCACGAGTTGGAAAACTACTTATCTAAAAAAAGGAAAATCTACAATTCTTTGATGGACGATACTCGAAAAATAGATGATATTCTTAAAAAAGGCGCCATCCAAGCTTCCAAGAGAGCTAAGGAGTTGATGAAAAAAATTCGTCAAGCGGTGGGAATTGCTTAATCCGATAAAAGACAATGACTCTATGAAAGTTTTTTTTAAAGAGCACAAAAAATCAAATGGCTTTTTTTTAGGAGAGATAAAACTCACTCGTAGTGAAGCTCTTCATTCTATTGATTTAAAAATGGTTTTATCTCTAAGGAATCAATTAGAACGTTGGGAGAAAGATCCTCGAATAGAAATGATTTTTCTACACGCAGAAGGAGAAAAAGCTTTTTGCGTGGGAGGCGATGTGAAGCAAATTTATTTTCATGTTTTGCAGGCTCGTAAGAATCAACAAAATCCAAAAGAAGTTGTTCAGCCTTTCGTTGAAAATGAGTATCGTCTCAATTATCTCTTGCATACGTATTCTAAGCCCATTTTGGTTTGGGGAGAAGGTTTGATCATGGGCGGAGGATTTGGACTTTTTTGGGCGGGCTCTCATCGAATTGGAACAGAAAGCACAAATTTATCTATGCCAGAAATCCGTATTGGCTTGTTTCCCGACGTGGGAACAAGTTTTTTTTTGAGTCATCTGCCCAATCAATTGGGTTGGTATATAGCCCTGACAGCTTACCAGTTGAATAGCTCGGAAGCTAAAACAATTGGACTTTTGGATTTTTGTTTTGAAAACTCCGAAAAACAAAAATTGTTTCAATCTCTTTTAGATTTTTCTTTTAAGTACAAAAATGAACTAACTTCCCACTTGAGAGAAATGGAGAAGGAATCTCAATTTCTTAAACGTGAGGATTGGTTAGAGGACAATCAATTAAAAATCACTTCATTTGTTCAATCTAAAAATTTACCCACAATCTTTGAACAATTTCAGAAGAGCCAGTGGGAAGAGAAAAAACATAAAGAAAATCAAAAAGTGTTTTTACAATCTTCTCCTCTTTCAGCGGGGCTTATTTGTGAACAGTTGAAAAGAGCGGAGAATAAAAATTTAAAAGAGGTGCTTCAAATGGATTTGGTAATGGCTTTGCACTGTGTCTACAAGTCTGATTTTCTTGAAGGAGTAAGAGCTTTGTTGGTTGAAAAAGACAATTCTCCAAAGTGGAATCCCTCTTCTTTTGATCAGATAAAAGATTCTGCAATCCAAGAATATTTTACACCAGATTTTGGATGGACAAATCCCTTAAAAGGGCTTTAACTCAATTGGGCTATGGAAATGAAATTTAAAACTCTGCAATTTGAAGAGTCGAGTGAAATTGGGATGTTGAGCATTCATCGTTCCCAAGCTTTGAATGCTTTGAATTCGGAAGTCTTTGATGAGTTAGAAAGTTTTACTCAAGAAAATCTATCTGAGAAAATAAAAGTCTTAATTATTAGAGGAGGAGAGAAAGCCTTTGTGGTTGGGGCGGATCTAAAAGAAATGGCTCATTTTGACTCTCAGCAGGCAGAAGCTTTTGCGAGAAAAGGACAAGCAGTTTTTTCATTGATTGAGAATCTTCCTTTCCCTGTGATCGCTCTCATTCAAGGTTTTGCTCTAGGAGGAGGTTTGGAATTGGCTCTATCCTGCGATATGATTGTGATGGAAGAGAAAGCACAAGTGGGATTTCCGGAAGTAAAACTTTCCCTATTCCCGAGTTTTGGTGGGACACAGAAACTATGCAGAACAGTTGGCTTTCACAAGGCCAAGGAGATGATCCTCTCTGGTGCGACATATTCGGCACAAGAAGCTTTGGTTATGGGTTTGGCTAATTTTGTTTTCCCCTCTGGTGAATTGATGGAAAGAACTGTAAAATGGGCAGAGCATTTTAAGAAAAATGGGCTCTTGGCAATGGCTAAGGCAAAGAGTTTATTGAATCAAAGTGTTCATTTTCAGTTGGAAGATGGTTTGAAAAAGGAAGCAAAAGAGTTTGGCATCTTATTCGAATCAGAAGATGCAAAAGAAGGAATCCAAGCTTTTATCGAAAAAAGAAAAGCCAAATTTAAAGGACGTTGAAAAATGTGGCTGTGGCAGTTCAAACTCTCGTTTTCATGAGAGAGGCTGTGGCAGTTCAAACTTTGGCTTGAACTCTTGATTTTTCTTTTTTCTTTTTGAATTTTTTAATCTTTCAAGGGCAATTTGAATGTAGGGTTCATTAATTTCCACACCTATAAATTTTCTCCCCAACTCCTTGCATGCCACTGCCGTTGTTCCGCTTCCCATAAAAGGATCCAACACAAGACTTCCTTCTTGGCTCGTCAAGTTGATAAGATATTTACATAGTGACAAAGGTTTCACTGTTTTGTGATCATTAAAATGTCCTTTTTCATTTCTCTTTGGTTTATCGACCAAAAAAACTTTATCTATTCTATGATGGATGTATTGATCCGTCATGATATTTGATACGAACTTATCTTCATACAATCCCTGCTTGATCTTTGTATTGATCAAGGAGACATTGTACTTCATTGAATTTTTGAGATACGTTTTCTCTATTGGCTTTTGAGCCATGGCAATAGGTTCATGGCAGGATTTCACCTGAGGTGTTTTCCATCCTTCAAATAATTGATTTAATCTTTCTTTTTCTTTTTTGGAAGTCTTCATTTTGTTAACAAAATGATGAAGACTCATAGCTTTTGCTTGGTTTTGTGTGTAGAGCCATATAAATAAATCTCTAATTTCAAATCCTGCGTCATCCATCGCACAAGCCATTCTGTGGTAAAGCCTAGGACTGGAAAAAGAAAAGAAAAATCCTCCCGGTTTTAAAATCCTAAAAATTTCTTCTGATATTTTAAAATACCAAGAATAAAATTTTTTGCCTTGGTCCTTACTAAATTTCATACCGGCTGGGAGGTGTTTTATGGCATAAGCTTTTTTAGGACAGCTTACTTTTTTGGCCTTCCAATTGTGATCCATTTTGTCTAAGAAATAAGGAGGATCTGTTAAAACAACATCCACAGAATGGCTCTTTAGTTTTGGTAAAAACTCAAGAGTGTCACTATGGATAATTTTATTGAGATATTTTTTCATCGATCTTATAAATTATAAAGGGTTCTTTTTCCAAAGCCAAAAGAAAACTTAGCTCCATTAAATAGAGCATCAACAAATGGAACAATTTCAAAAAAGTGGGAGATAAAAAAAGAAAAGTGATAAAACCAGAGAGTAAAACCAAAGCCAAACAGGAGGTAAAAAAAATAAGTTGCGCATCCATTTTTTTTGTTTGTGCTTGCTTGAATAAGAGTCTTAAGTAGTAAAAAAGAAAGGCTCCTCCAAAAAGAAGAGCAAAAAAGGGATGGAGAATTCTTAATTTTATCATCCAATGTGAATGGGGATCCAAATCCAGTGCCAAACCCTGCCACAGCGAAGAAGAGGGAAACAAAGAAGAAGATAAAGCTGATAAGGAACCAAAAAAAGCAATAAGAAAAAAAACAAAAATAAAACTCAATAAATATTTTCTATGAGAGAAGGAAAAGTGTTTTCCAAGAGAAGTTCTCCAACACAAAATCAAGCTTCCCATCAATAAAATGGAATTTGTTAAATGAAGATTCATTACCAGAACTCGATTGAATGAATCATCAGCTCCGGTCAGAGAAAAAAGTACAAGGCCTGCACCGATGAGGGCTTCTGTGATGCTAAAAAATAAGATGAACAAAGAAATTTTGCGAACTGGATGGGATTTTGGAAAAAGGGAAAAAGCGAAACCACAAAGAATCAAAACAAGAATGCCAAAAAGGCCGGATGTGGCTCTATGGAACCATTCAGTCTGCAATTTTATATCAGCACCAGAATCAATCAGATATTGGCCATTGCAAGAAGGCCAACTGGACCCGCAGGCGTCGCCCGAATGAGAAATACGAACCCAAGCTCCCCAGAGAATAATGAGGAGGCAAAAAATCAAAACTCCCAAGCAAAAAGAAGAAAAAAATTTAGATTTGACGGGCTCTTTTTTCAACATCTAAAGCCGCCTCTCTCATTACTTCCGACAAAGTGGGGTGGGCATGAAAACTGCGAGCCAAATCTTCACTGCTGGTTCCAAATTCCATCCCCACAACTGCTTCAGCTAGCATATCAGAGGCTCTAGGACCTATGATGTGTACGCCCAAAACCAGATCTGTTTTTGAATCAGCTAGTATTTTGACAAAACCTTCCGTGCAAGCCAAAGCCTTGGCTCGTCCATTCGCCATAAAAGGAAATCGACCGACTTTATACATTCGATTTTCTGCTTTCAATTGTTCTTCCGTTTTTCCTACATAAGCGACTTCGGGCCAAGTGTAGATAACAGCCGGGACGCTTGGATAATTCACATGACCCACCCCACTAGCAATGACCTCTGCCACCGCTACACCTTCTTCTTCGGCCTTGTGGGCAAGCATCATTCCTCCAATCAAATCGCCAATAGCAAAAATATGAGGGTGAGCACTCGTTTGCCACTTCTCATTTACTTTCACAAAACCTTTTTCATCTTTTTGAATCCCCAAAGCTTCCAGACCCAAAGCCTCTGAATAGGGTCTTCTTCCTACGGCTAAAAGAATAAAATCTCCTTTAATGGAATGAGATGTATCTGACTTGTCTTTGTAAATTAATTCCATTGATGATTTTGTTTTTTTTATTTCCTCTACAGAACTTTCTAAAAGAAATTTGATTCCCTGTTTTTTTAAAATAGGGAGTAATTTTTTAGAAAGTTCTTGATCCATGGTCGGGCAAAGACGATCGGCATATTCTACGATGGTAACTTCTGAACCCAAACGAGACCAAACAGAACCCATCTCCAAACCAATGTATCCACCTCCAATAACGAGCAATTTTTTTGGTACTTGATTGAAATTCAGCGCCTCAGTAGAGGAAACCACTCGATCTCCGTCTGTCTTGATATTAGGTAATTCACTGGGTTTGCTTCCCGTGGCCAACATGATGTGCCGGCCTTCAATCACTTGTGTTTTTGAGTCAGGAGTTTTGATTTGCACTTGATGTGGAGAAATTAAAGACCCCACGCCTCTCAAACGTTCAATCTTATTTTTTTTAAAAAGATATTGAATGCCTCCCGTCAGCTCTTTGACAATTTTATTTTTTCTATTCAATAAAACCTTTAAGTCTAAAGAAATTGATTTGGCTTTTACCCCATGTCCAGACATTTCATTTTGGGCAAAATAAAAATGTTCGGAAGAATCCAAAAGAGCTTTGGAAGGGATGCAACCCACATTTAAACAGGTACCCCCTAGGGAATCATACTTTTCCACAACGGCTGTTTTCAAGCCCAGTTGAGATGCACGAATTGCCCCGGTGTAACCTCCTGGGCCGGAACCGATCACGATTAGATCATAGGACATCAATTTCTTCTCTTCCTCTCTTTACACGTCTATCAAGATACGAATGGGATTTTCTACACTTTCTTTTATCATGAGAAGAAAACCAACAGACTCTCTTCCATCTACCATGCGATGATCGTAGGATAAGGCTACATACATCATGGGCCTAATTTTCACTTCTCCATTGATGGCAATAGGTCGTTGTTCAATTTTGTGCATACCCAAAATACCGCTTTGTGGAGGATTCAAAATAGGGGTAGACATCAAAGAACCAAATACCCCTCCGTTGCTCAAAGTGAAAGTGCCACCTGTGAGGTCATCGGGAATGATTTTTCCCTCTCTGGCTTTTTCGGCTTGGTAGGCTACGGACTTTTCTAAATCAGCCAGGGTCATTTGGTCGGCATTGCGAATGACGGGGACAACTAAGCCTCTTTCCGTGCTGACAGCAATGCCTATGTGACAAGCATGATTGTAAACCACCTCATCATCTCCTTCAATAAAGGCGTTCACCCTTGGAAAGGCTTGCAGGGCTTTGATAGTTGCCTTGATGAAAATACCCATAAAGCCCAATTTGATTTGGTTCTTTTTTTGAAAGGAGTCTTTGTACTTTGCTCTTAAGGCCATGACTTGAGACATATCAATTTCATTAAAAGTGGTGAGGGTGGCGGAACGATGTTGTGATTCCACCATTCTCTCAGCAATCCGTTTGCGAATCGTACTCATGCGTTCACGGCTTTGTTGGTTTTCCTTAGCTAAGCCCGAGGCAGGAATTTCAGAGTATCCTTGTTGCGGTGGCTGGGCAGACAAAACATCAGCCTTGGTCAAACGTCCTGCTGGCCCGCTTCCCTTTATTTGAGAAGGGTCTAGGTTTTTTTGCATTACCCACTTTCTAACCGCTGGAGACAAAACTTTTTCAGAAGTTTGAGGTTCAGGAGCTTGTGCCTGTTGGCTTACCGCTTGGTTTTGTTGGTCCATGGTTTGTTGGCTCGCAGTTTGTTGGTTTGTAGCTGGTTGGTCTATGGTTTTTTTCTGCCTAATTTTGTCTTGGCTTTGTTTTGCTTGGACTGTTTTATTTGTATTTTTCACAGAAGTATCTAATTCGGCAATGACTTCACCGATTTTCACCTCTTCCCCTTCTTGTTTGAAAATGTTTAGCTGTCCACTGTGTTCTGCCACCAAATCCATAGAGGCTTTGTCTGTTTCCATAATGACCAAAGTTTCATTTTGCTCAACGTAATCTCCTGATTTTTTTTGCCACTTACCAATGGTGGCTTCCATAACAGACTCTCCTACAGAGGGGACTTTGATTTGTTCTTTCATATTTTCGTTTCCAAATTCTAACTATGTCTCAGCAAATCTTCCCTTGCTTTCTTTGTAAATAAAAGGGTTATCACATTCGAGCGTGAAAAAAAACACTCCTCATCAAATGTTCATATTCTTTCTGGTGTATTTGTATTGATCCGGTAGCGGGGGAGGCTTTTTCCTCTCGACTCAGACTGAGAAGAGAAAGATCTTCCAAACCCAAATCATTTTTTAGTTTTTCCAGTTGAGGGATCATGTAAGAGGTAGCTCCCATATTCGCTGGCTCCTCCTGCACCCATATCACTTTTTTGAGTGCATGATAACCATTAAGATAAGGAGTCAAGGCTAGAGCAGGGAAAGGATAAAGTTGCTCTATACGAACCAAGGCAATGTGTGAGGAACTTTCGTTATTTTTTTGTCTTTCTGAATGCAGATCAAAAAATACTTTTCCACTGCACAAAATGAGTGTTTTCACATTTTTTGTTTTTTTCACTGTCGGATCCGCAATGACTTCTTGAAATCCGTCGGATCGAGTGAGTTCTCTTTTAGATGAAACGACTTCCGGGTGTCTGAGTAAGGATTTGGGAGTCATTACAATGAGAGGTTTTCTAAAATCTCTTTTCATCTGTCTTCTCAGAAGGTGAAAAAAGTTAGCTGGCGTGCTCGGATAGCAGACCTGCATATTCCCTTGGGCACAAAGTTGCAAAAAGCGCTCCAACCTAGCACTGGAATGCTCTGGTCCCTGCCCTTCATAGCCGTGTGGCAATAAAAGCGTGAGTCCGCAGGCCTGCATCCATTTTTCTTCGCCACTACTGATAAATTGATCAATAATGATTTGTGCTCCGTTAGAAAAATCACCAAATTGGGCTTCCCAAACAGTAAGAAAGGAGTGGTCTGCACAAACATTTCCGTATTCAAATCCCAAAACTGCCATTTCAGATAGAGGAGAATTGTAAATACAAAATTCACCGTTTTGAGGATTCAAAGAAGCTAGAGGGGAATAAGCCGAATTATTTTGTGTGTCAAAATACATGGCATGGCGATGTGAGAAAGTGCCTCTCACAGAATCTTGTCCTGAGATGCGAACCGGATGATTTTCCAAGCAAAGGGTTCCATAAGCGAGCAATTCACAAAGTGCCCAATCCAGACGATTCTCTTTAACCATTTTCCGACGGTTTTGAATGAGCTTTTTTATCTTGGGATGCAAGTGAAAATTCGGTGGTTCTAGAAACAAAACACTCAAAACTTTCTCCAAGTGTTTATCGAGCGGACAGGTATCTACATTTTTAAAAAAATCACTTTCTGGGACTTTTTTGTATTGCGACCAAAGATCTCCCTTCAATTTTTTATTTGATAAAGAGATAGATTTTTCTCTAGTTTTATCTAAAATTTTTTGCAATTTTTGCATTTGTTCTTCATAGAAGGATTGAGAACTCTCCTGAGAGAGGAGTCCTTCCTCTATTAATTTGTTAGCATAGATTCGCATGGTGGACAGATGCTTTTTGATATTCTGGTACATCACGGGTTGAGTGAAAGAGGGTTCATCTCCTTCATTGTGTCCGTAGCGTCTGTAGCAAATGAGATCAATAAAAATATCTGTTCCAAATTCTTGACGAAACCTGAAAGCCATATCCATCGCTTTGATGCTTGATGAAATATCGTCGCCATTGACTAAAATGACGGGAGCTTGGATGGATTTGGCCAAATCAGAGGCGTGTACAGAGGAGCGAGCATCTCTTGGTTCAGTCGTAAAACCAATCTGATTGTTGAGAATGATGTGGATGGCCCCTCCCGTTGTAAAACCTTCTAGGTTAGACATTTGCAGAGTCTCACTGACAGATCCTTGTCCACAAAAAGCTGCATCTCCGTGGATCATGAGGGCCAAGACCTTTTTTCTTTCCTTTTGATCTGCCCATTTTCTCTGTCTAGCCCTTGTAATTCCGGAAACGACGGGATTCACAGCTTCCAAGTGACTGGGATTATAGGCAAGCAAAACATTGCAAGAGCCCTCTGGTAATGTTTTCACCGAAGAGTAACCCATGTGGTATTTCACATCCCCGTAGAAATCAAAATTTTGAAGAGCTTTTCCTCCATCAAACTCCATGAAAACAATTTCTGTAGCTTGATCCATAAAGTTATTGAGTACGTTTAATCTTCCTCGGTGCGCCATCCCAATGACAATTTCTTTCAGGTCCTTTTTTATACCCTGTGTGACAAGGTATTCCAACATAGGGATCAAGACATCTCCCCCCTCGATGGAAAATCTTTTGGATCCTACAAAACGTGAGTGAAGAAATTTTTCTAAAGCTTCTGTCTTAGCCAAAGATTGAAAAATTTCTTTTTTTTTCTCAGAAGATAAGTGAAAATTTTGTCCTAGTCCTTCCATCTCATTGAAAAACCATTTTCTAATGTGAGGGAGGCAGGTCTCCATTTGTATGCTGATAGGGCCGCAATAGGTCCTCTCCATGAAGAGTAAAATATCTTTCAACTTGCTTTCTGGTTTCAATCCCAAAACGGAATTGACTTGAAAGGTTTTTTCAAGATCAGCTTTGGAGAGGCCAAAATTTTTCAGTTCAAACAGTTTAGAAGCGTGATTTGTGAATGAGTTTTTTTGATGAAGAGGGTCCAATCGGGCCTTTAAGTGGCCATCGTTGCGATAGGTGGAAATGAGCCGAAAAACAGCCAATTCTTTTTCGGAAAAAAGGGCCGGGGAGAGGTGTCGAGCCAATTCAACACCTTGAAAAAAGAACTTCCAATCCGTTTGTATACTTTCAGGGGCTTTCAGGTACTGCTGAAACAAATTTTCGATATAGTCCAGATTTCCTTGATTCAAATAGTCCAAATTTGCCAATGAAATTCTATCCTGCTTGTCAGAAGTTTCAAAAATAAAGACATTCTTTTATAACAGGAAGGGAGGAAAGGATCAACACACTGCAAGGTTTTTCTCAAACAATTATTTGACCGAACAGAAATTTGCTCTCAACATAAAGTTATGTGGAAAGCACTTTGGTACCAGATTGATTCATTCATCACAGAGGTATGGACTAGGGCTCCTGGTTTGTGGGACTGGCAATTGTTTGCAGTAGATAAGAATCCAGTTACTTTTGGGCAAATGATGCTTGGTTTTTCTCTTATCATTGTTGGTTACATTGTCGGTCGTAAATTATCACGTCACCTAGAAACATTTATTTTACATCGCCTCAATGTTCAGGCATCCCTAGGGCATACGATTTCCACTTTTGTACTCTACTTTTTTATGATCATTTTGTGCTTGTTCACATTGAGACTTTTAAACATTCCCATTACCATTTTCACGGTGATTGGAGGAGCTTTGGCCGTAGGTATCGGCCTAGGGTCTCAAAATATTGTTAACAATTTTATCAGTGGGTTGATCGTTATTTTGGAACAGCCCATTCGTTCCGGCGACATTGTAGAAGTAGATGGATTGACCGGAAGGGTAGAACGCATCGGAGCTAGAGCAACACGAATCAAGTCTATCGATAATACTCATATTGTGGTCCCCAATAGTTCTTTTTTAGAGAAAAATATTCTGAACTGGACTCTTTCTGATTCCATTGTCAGAAGGAGAGTGAACGTGGGGGTGATTTACGGTTCTCCTACTCGGAAGGTGGAAGAGCTTCTTTTGCGGGCAGTTCGATCTCATGAGATGACTCTTAAAGAACCAAAACCAATCGTGTTTCTGAAAGAATTTGGAGACCATTCTTTGAATTTTTCAGTTTCTTTTTGGATTCGTGTGGAGGATATTATTGATCTAAAAAAAGTACCAAGTATGATTCGTTATCGTGTTGATGAATTATTCAGAGAAAATGGCATTGTGATTGCCTTCCCTCAACAAGACCTTCATTTTCGTACGCCAGTTCAAGTGCGAATGTTATCATCTCGGTCCGATTCTCAGACAAAAGATCATTGACAAAAAGACCGCCTCGCTAGAAGCTATTGTTTTTGAAAAAATCCAAAATATGGGTGTAGATTTGCAGTGGATCAGTCCAGCATAAAAGCAATTGAAGAAGATGTTGCCAAACAAGAACCCTCCGTATGTGGGGCTATTGATTTGGTGGGAATAGAAAAGTTAGAGATGCCGATCCGGGTGCAACAAGGATCCAAAATTCTAGACTTGCACTCTCAGATTACAGCGATGGTTTCTCTAAGTGAAGAGAATCTAAGAGGAATTCACATGTCTCGTATCTATCTATCTCTTCATAACCTTCTGGGCTCAAATGTTCTCAATTTGGGTGTATTGAAAGAATTACTCAAACAACTGATCAAATCTCAAGAAGGCATTTCTGATTGTGCATATATGAAAATCGCTTGGAAGGAGCCGGTAAAAAGACGAGCTCTCAAGACCGATTCTTTAGAAGGCTGGCGTTTTTATCCTGTTTTTTATGAAGGCAAACTCAATAAGGGTCAATCTATGGATTTGATCATGGGATTGACGGTTATATACAGTTCCACCTGCCCATGCTCTGCGAGTTTAACGAGAATAGTGCTTCAAGAAAAATTCCAAACGGATTTTGATTCCAATCAGTTAGATCGTCAAAAGATTGTGGATTGGCTAGGAAAAGAAAACTCCATCGCTGCCACTCCCCATGCTCAAAAAAGTTGTGCCTTCTTGAAATTGAAAGTGAAAGAGGAAAAGGAAGATTTTTTGAGCTTGGTTAATGGGGTAGAAGAAATATTGGGCACTCCCGTGCAAACAGCTGTGAAAAAAGAGGATGAAAAGGAGTTTGCTAAGCTCAACAGCCAAAATTTGATGTTTTCAGAAGATGCTGCTCGTCGAATCAAGCAGTTTTTGAATCAAAAAAGTTGGATTGAGGATTTTCACATTCAAGTTAAGCATCTGGAAAGTTTGCATCCCTTTGACGTAAGTTGTCACTTAACCAAACAGGTGGATGGAGGGTGGCAGGTCTGAAGCCTTCAAAATCTCGCAATGCGAAACCAGATTTTACTTCTAAAGGGATTGTTGTCATTGGAGCTAGAGAAAACAATCTAAAATCCATTGATACTTTCATTCCTCGTCATCAGATCACCGTCGTGACAGGTCTCAGTGGCAGTGGGAAATCTTCCCTCGTTTTCGATACGATCTATGCTGAAGGACAGAGAAGATATGTGGAAAGTCTTTCATCCTACGCGCGATTTTTTATGGATAAAATAAAAAAACCGGAATTGGATTCCATTTCCGGGCTTTCTGCTTGCATAGCTATTGATCAAAGATCTCTGACTTCTAGTTTGCGTTCTACGGTTGGAACGGTAACAGAAGTTTACGATTATTTGAGACTCCTATTTGCTCGCTTGGGTACTCCTTATTGCACAGAACATGGTGAAGCTTTGGAGTCTTTTTCCATTGATCGGATGGTAGAAGGGATAATGAGAAAGAAAAAAGGAGTGCAATTTTCTGTATTGGCTCCTATTGCCAAAGGAAAAAAGGGGGAGTTTTTGAAGGAATTCGACCTGCTTTTATCTGCCGGCTACGATCGTGTGAGAATCAATGGAAAATGGGTGGAACTGCCTTACAGGGAAAAACTTTCTAAGAGAAAAGATCATTTTATAGATGTCTTAGTGGATCGTTTGGTTGTTGAATCCAATTCGAAAGTTCGATTAAAAGAAAGTCTGGAAAAGGCAAGTAATTTTACAGGAGGAGAAGTAAAAATTGAGTGGATCAAAAGCCAAGGGATAGATTATTACTCTCTTCATGCCACTTGTCCTGTTTGTTCAAAAGGATTTCCAAAATTGGAGCCAAAAATGTTTAGCTTCAACAATCCAAAGGGGGCTTGTACGGAGTGCAATGGCCTTGGTTATTTTGTACAGGAAGGTGGTGAAGAATATTTTGTCGAACGAGAGGGAGAATACTATGGAGCAAATTATATACAATGCTCTGTCTGCAAAGGAGCAAGACTCAAACCTTTTTCTCTAAGTGTAAAAATAGCAAAAAAAAATATCGCCGAATTGTCTCATATGAGCATAGAAGAACTCAGTCAGTTTTGTTCTGGGCTTTTCTTTCCAGAAAGATACAAGTTGGTGGCTGACAAAATTTTAGAGAAAGTTTGTTTTGATTTGAGTGTGTTAAAAAAAATTGGCCTGTCTTACTTAAGTTTGGATCGTCCCACCTATACTCTCTCTGGAGGGGAAGCCCAAAGAACTCGTTTGATGTCTCAAATTTCTTCTCCCCTTATTGGTGTGTTGTACACATTGGATGAGCCGAGTGTAGGTCTGCATCCGTTTGATCATCATCGTTTGTTGAAAATTTTATTTGAAATACGAGATCGTGGAAATACAGTTTTGGTAGTTGAACATGATGAGAAGACGATTGTTTCAGCAGATCATATCATTGATATAGGGCCCTTAGCTGGTAAATGCGGGGGATCTGTTATCGTAGAAGGCAGTGTAAAAAAAGTTATGCGGACAAAAAAGTCTCTAACGGGACAGTATCTGTCTGGGAAAAAAATCATCCCTTTACCTGCTTCCAGAAGTAAAGGCACGGGGAATTTTTTAGAGATCAAAGGAGCTGCTGGAAATAATTTAAAAAATATCAATGTGCAGATTCCATTGGGTTGTCTGGTAGGCGTAACGGGCGTGTCTGGAAGCGGGAAAAGCACACTAGTGATTGAGACGATTTACAAGGCTTTGATGCTTCATTTGCATCAGTATTCCTTCGTTCAACCAGCTAAATTTGGAGCAGTGAAGGGTCTAGAGTTTTTGGACAAAGTGGTGTCTGTGAATCAAAAACCAATTGGCAGAACTCCTCGATCTATACCCGCTACTTATGTAGGAATTATGTCCATGATTCGCAGTCTCATGTCTCAGATCCCATTAGCAAGAGTTCGCGGATACGCCCCGGGGCACTTTAGTTTCAATGTGAAAGGAGGCCGTTGCGAAACCTGTTCAGGGACTGGCCAAATTAAACAAGAGATGTTTTTTCTCGCTTCAGCTACTTTGCTATGTGATGTTTGCCAAGGGCGCCGTTATTCCAATGAGATTTTACATGTGCAGTACAAAAGAAAAAATATATATGAAATCCTAGGTATGAATATTTCAGAAGCTAGCCAGTTTTTTGCTCATCATTCGAGAATGAAGCGACAGTTGGATTTATTGAAAGAGGTAGGGCTTGGCTACTTAAACTTGGGGCAAAATTCAATGACTTTATCTGGGGGAGAGGCACAAAGAATAAAACTCACTCGCGAGCTATCGAAAAAAAATACGAATCGCACTCTTTATATTCTGGATGAACCCACGACAGGTTTGCATTTTGAAGACGTAAAACAGCTAATTTTTGTTTTAAGAAAGTTAACAAAAAAGGGAAGCACAGTGATTGTCATTGAACACCAGATGGATGTCATTAAGTCTTGTGACTATTTGATTGATCTGGGACCTGGAGGAGGCTTTAGCGGAGGAGAAGTGGTAGCGATTGGTTCGCCCGAAAAAGTTGCACGATCCAAACGAAGTCAAACGGCTACATTTTTAAAAAGAGCTCTCGAAAAGAGGGTCTCGTCTGCTGACAATTTCATTGGATAATGCAAGATATATAATGGAAATTCTTACCCTTAGATAAGTCACTTTTTTTTGCATAGTAACTTTAATATCACTTTATGTAACAATCTTACATTATAGATTTCTCTCTCCTTATTCCTTGTATTTTCCATTAGATGAGAAAAGACATGTAATGATTCTGGAAGGATATTCAAAGAAGGTTACAATTTCCTTATTTCTTTATTTTCTGTGAAATTTTTACACAAACTCGACCAAGGGTGAGGTGAATTCAGAATGGTCAACCCCCTTTTTTCATACTAGAATAGACTAGTATGTTATTGCGTGTTACTCCGTTTCTTCGTACGCTTTTCGGTTCTTAATATAAAAGGGTGGTTTAACAGCAGGGATAGTATCATGTTACAAAGAATCTGGACTTTCTTGTTCTGCTTGCTTGTATTACCTTTCTTCTCTTGGGCTCAGTTGGGCACTATATTGAATCCTGCCCTGTCGCACAAACTGACAAATGACTCAGGTGATTCTTGGATTCATGGGACAATTAAAACAAGATTCACCCGTAATTTGCGTGTAAGTGGAGACAATTTTCTTAATTCTTATTACTCAAATGGTTGGGCAGATACTCTGTATTTTGATAGTGACATCAGCCTTTATTATTCTTTGGACCGAGTTTCACCCTCTTTTCGTTTCAACCCAGTCCAAGTGTTTGCGAGCTTTTCTTATACGAGGCCAGTTTATAGTAGCAAGCAATCCATCAAAGAATCTTGTTGGAACCCAGTTTTATGTTTTGGTGATCTTCATCTAGGGTTTTCTAAACCTATAAAAAAGACGGGTATTTTCTCCAGTGAAGCTTCCCTCTATTTTGTGATTCCTATTTCTAGTTCCTCTTACAAAAGTTCTCTCATGACGGGCATTGGATCTTCTTTGGTAAATTTTTATGGTTTTTTTTCTCGTTTGGGCCTTCGCTTATCTCTCATATCCAACCATTCCTTGCAGCTGGATTGGCATCGTTACAAGACAGCTAATAAGTTGGGAACCGATTATAATAATTTTTTAAATATCTTTAATCAATTGGGTGTTCGTCTCTCTTATTTCGAATGGCCTCTTGTCCCTGATGTGTTTTTTTATGGGAGTTATCGATTTTTGGTGAATCGGATAGGGACTCTTTTTCACGTTGCTTACTTGGGAGCTTCAACAGGTTGGAAACTGAGCCAGAAAATGAGATTGACGTTCAGTCTAAACTGGGGAGATCATCTGTTGAGATCTCATAGCATGGCACAAAAAATTGGTGTGTTTAGCCCAGATCGGACTTTTTTGGGTCTAGGTGCCAGTTATGCTTTTTAAATATTTCTATCGAGTTTCAGCGACATGTTTTTGTACTCTGCTTTTATTTGTGTCCTGTGTAAGGGAGCCGACTACTAGCAGTGGAAAAGCTGGTGAGCATTGGATTCCGGGCAGTAATGACGGTATAGAAGATATTGATCAATTTAAAAGTTTTGATTTGATTTTTCCTCCCGAGTTGGGAAAACAATCTCTCAATGCTAAGCAATTATTGGACAAAGCTGTATCAGAAGGAAAGATCATCAAGATCAAAACCTCTTCTGAGGGGGGAGAATCTTTTCGTTTTTCTAACAGCGTAGAGAAATCGAAATTGGATCCAGATTTATCTTTTGCAAATCAGCCTGTCATTTTGAATTACGAGATTTTGGACGTTAAAACAAACACTCAAAAAAAATTGGCGAGTTTACTTGGGAAGGTAGAGAATTTCAAAGGATTTTCGAATGAAGAATACTATATTGCTCCTCGTTTAGAGGGGGATTATTTAGTGCTATACAGAGTTGGTGAGTTAAATAAAATCCCCTATGATGAGAAACCTATGGGAATCAAGTTGGGAAATATGATGGCGACTCCCTTGCTTGGTTATGAGGTAAAATATTGTGTGAAAGAATCAGAGAGGAATGTTCATGATGAAGTGACAGGGAGGATACGTCCAAAATGTGCTGGAATATCGAAAGAGTCGGCTGAGTATTTGTACCTAGACGACAAACGTCTTATTTTTTCTTACTTGGATAAGAAGGATTTGTTTTCGGCTGTTTTTTTTAAGGGAGAGTGGCTTTATACAAGGACTTTGATCAAGAGTCCTTCGAATCTCATAGGTTATCAACCTCCCACAAGGGTGGATTTTGTAAAATTTAGGAAGACAATAGATGGTTTGGTCATGGTGGATGCGAGTAGTGATCTAATGGAGGAGGATCGACAAGTTGGGGGAACTTTTTATGGCGAGTGGGAAGCCTACGAGCAGAATCGAGATTCAATAGATCATTGGAATCATCTGGGGGAGAGGAAAGTCGAGAAGGGAGAGACTCTCAGTCGACCCTATATTAAGCTGAATTTGCATGAATTTGCTGATAAAGAGGGAGGACTTGGTGAATTTGTACGTTCTACTGTTTCAGATGGTTACTTTAGTTTCACTTATCAATCTAGTGGAGCAAATGGTTTTGAATGGATCAAACTAGCTTTTAAGAGAGTGTCTAGTCAGAGCAACTATGTCGAAAAGAAATGGTTTGAAGAAGATAGTACTTTGTATTTTCCCATGTTCGGCATCAAGAGAATTGCTTTCGTGGGATTTGGAGAACACACGAAGGAGGATCACGAAAAGTTTTTGCGTGCGGTTCGTTTTGATCCGAAAGCGAATGTGATCAAGTGGTATTTTTCCACTCAGACTTCTAAGAAGGAGTGGGTTCGTGAGCTTGCTCGTAAAGCTGTTCACTATATCAATTTGGCCTTTCAAGAGGCTAGAGGAGAAGGGGATCAGAAGATCCTCATTAAGCTAGACGAAAGCGAAGAGAAAGAACTGGGTGATATTCGTTATAATATTATTAACATGTTGGAGACTGAGTACAAAAAAGGATCTGGTTTTTTAATTGGATATGGCCCCAATGTAGCAAATCCTAGGACAGGAGAAGTGATTTCAGGAACAGCTAACGTGTGGGTCAGTGAGATCATCGACAATCTCGTTGCTCTCACTCGTAATTATGTACGGCTTCGAATCTATCCCCCAGCTTGGGTCTGGCCTGGTTCTTCTGGAGTGAGTGATTTTTTTGAGAAAAGTATAAAAGTAAAGTGCCCAGAAGTGATGGAGTTTATTGTGAGCCAGAGGGGAAAGGGCAATCGTTTGCATCCTTCCATGGATCCATTAGAGGATAGGGAGATTGTAAATGATTGTGCCGTTCGTTTGTCCATGTCTCAGATACTCAGTATTACGATGCATGAAATGATGCATGCTTTCGGGGACCGGCATGTTTTTTCCAGTTCTGAGGATGATAAGAATTATTATAAAAACTATGGTGAGATAGTGAAAATTTTTGGAAAATCTTCCGTTGAACCAATGATATATGCCAATCCAGATCAGCCTCCCAAATTTTCCTCACTGATGGATTATGGTTATACTCAATACCCCTCGCTCACGGTTCCGGGTAAGTACGATATTGCTTTTTTACGCTTTCTCTACTTTAACAAGGTGGAATTGAGCGATGGTACATTTTTGAAAATTCCCGATGGAGCCGATGCGGATCCTCAGAATCCACAAAAAAGTATTGAGGAGATTATAAAAAAGAAAAATGTTTCTCTAAAAAAATACAAGATATGCGGTGGTTTTTCCGGATCAGATGGTATAAGGGAAGGTCAACATATTTGTATTGCATTTGATTATGGTAGTACCCCTTTAGAGGTGGTGCAAAATCTTATTCGCTCTGCAAAGAATGGGATGCTACTTTTTACTAGACGCTATGATGATCTGGCTCTTAAAAATGAAAACATCTTCCTTACCTTTTTGAGTATTCTTGAATATCTTCATCTAAAGTGGCAGCCAGGATATCTGGGTCCCTTGTTGAGGGGCCAAAGCAAGAACATCTATGATTATTCTCCTTACGACGAACAGGATATAGATGAATTTCGTAATCTATTATTGAGAAAAGTAGAACAGGATCCTGACTCTCTATTCGCACAATATTATGCAATTAGAGAACCCTTATTTAATTTCTATAAGGAATTACTTTTTCTTCCCACTAAGCATTGTATATACAAGAGAGTCGATGGTTCTTATAAGGCTGTGAGTATTGACAGGATTATTGATCAAATCATTCCGGATTTAAGTGAAAATAGCAGAAAGGTATTGATTGATTGCCAATCCGACGCTGTGGAGGATTGGGCGAATCGGATGAATATGGGGGAACTGTTTACAGAAGTTGGTTATTTTGGGCAAAGTAGGAGATATTTTTTAAAAGAGAGGAATACTGATACCCTTGATGAAGGCACTCCTTTCAATTATATACTTCTTAGTAGTGTTGTGAGAAATGGATTTAATTTGATATTAATGAAGGAGCCTCAATTTTATAAGGAAACAAGCCACAGTATAAGGGAATATGTATTAGAGGGTGAAGATTTAAATCTCTATCTTGATTTAGATATGGAAATCCCAAGAGCGTTTTCTTATGCAGTCACTCGGACGCACCTTAGATTGGCAAATGCGAGAAGTAAGTTATTGTTCCACGAAGAGATTAGTCGAGTGCAAAATCTAAAGGACTTTCAATCGAAAGAATATAAAGATCTCAATGCAGACAGTAAAATTGTTGGTATTTCTATTGATTTTTTGTCCGATTATATTGAGCGAGTTGAAGAATATTCGGTCTTATATAAAGAAAAGTTACCCTCTTTATATGATTTGTATCAAAGATTTCTTGATCAAGACCAGCAGAAAGAATTTGCTGATTTTTTTCTTTTTCAACCAGAGATTTTTCAAGTTCCTTCAAGTGTAACTACGCAAAGGATGGAGTCGATTTTGGTTCCATATGCAATCAATGGATACACTGCTGAGGTGATTAAAAAATATAATGAAAACAAAACTTGTTTGAAAAAAGAAGAGGATGAGCACATTCCTTGCCCAGATAGGCTGGATAAAATTGGTCATAATGAATTTTTATATCAAGTGATCAAGCGACGAACAGTTCCTTTAAAAAATTGAGCATCCCATCTGGAACGAAATTTAAGATTTACTAAGATATTTTGGTTGCAAAAAATGATTAGAAATCTACATTGTTTGACCACTTCCAGCTGCACCTAGACTATTGCCTCCACCTTTTATTTAGATTTTTTTCTCACTGAATATTTGTTCTCCTAATATTACCATGGTACACGATCACTGACAGGTGCGTTTGCCATGAATCATTGGATATATTTGCTATGAGCTTTCCTTTGCTATTTCGTATTTTCATAACGAAATTTTGTTGCTTATTTTTATTCATTTCTTGTGTGAGACCGAGTGATAACAATCTTGGAGTAGAGACTTTTGTTCAAGGAACAGCTGATAACATAGAGAAGATTGAGCGATTCAAAAATTTTGATTCTATTCTTTCCTCCGGACCGAGCGATTTAAAACAATCTTTGGACAAAGCTTTCTTAGATGGGAAAATCCTCAAGATTAAAACAACTTCGCAAGGTGAATTAGTCCCTTTTTCTACAAGTCGGCAAAGAGCCCAACTAGGTTCTGAGCTTTCATTTGCCGACCAGCAATACATTTTAAATTATGAAATTTTCAGTGAAGAGACAGAAAAGAAAGATCAAAAGTTGTTGAAGAATTTGCTTGGTAAAGTGAAATTCAAAGGATCTCCTAATCAAGTCTACTACATTGTTCCGCAATTAAAGGGAAATTATCTAATTTTTTATAAAGTCGCTGAAACAGCCAAAATTCCTTACGATGAAAGACCTGTAGGAATCAAATTGGATGATCAAATGATGGCGACTCCACTTGTTGGCTATAGGGTCGAATATTGTACTAAAGAGCAACAAAAAAATATTCATGATGAGAAAACTGGGCAATTTCGTCCAAAATGTACGGCAATATCAAACAAGACTGCTCGATATGTGCGCTTGTTCACGAATAAAGTAGTGTTTTCTTACTTGGATAAAAAGAATGTGTTTCCAGCTAATTTTTTTTCAGGGAATTGGTTTTTTGCGAAGACCCTTATTACTTCAGCTAAAGGATATGCTGGTGAACAGTTGCCAGTGAGAGCTTCTCTGGTGAATTTTAGAAAAGTGGCTGGAGGCCTAGAAGCTTTAGATGCGAGTAGTGATATTAGGAAGGAAGATAAAAAGGCTGCGATATTTATTCCTGGCAGTTGGGAAGATTATGAAGAAAGTCGTGATTCAAGGGATCAGTGGAGTGCTTTCAGTGACAGGAAAACGAGCACAAAAGAGGTTATTGAAAGGTCCTATTTTAGAATCAATTTTGATCAATTGTCAGAACTAAGACATTCTTTTGAAGATCGGCGTCTTGAGTTTGAGAATCTCGTGATAGATAACGATTACCTGAGTCTAACCTTTGAGAATAGAGTGGATGAGGGAGTTAATCGAATCAAATTGGCTTTCAGAAAAGTTCCAAGTCATAGTAATTATGTCGAGAAAAAATGGTTCGAAATAGATAGCACTACGTTTTTTCCCATTTTTCATACTTCCAGAACTGTTTATCTAGATTCTATGGATCATACAGAGTTGGACAAAACAAAGTTCTATCGTTCTGTTCGATTCAATCCAAATGTTGAAGTGATTGAGTGGTATTTTTCTAAGCAAACTCCCAAGGATGAGCGGATACGTGGTTTTGCTCGTACGGCAGTTCACTATTTCAATTCAGTGTTTGAATTACTTGCTTCTGAAGGAAACAAAAAAATAACTATCAAGTTAAATGAGAGCCAAGATCAAGAACTAGGTGATATTCGCTACAACATTATTAACATGATGGTTGCCAATTATCAAAAAGGCCAAATTTCGAGGCTTGGATACGGTCCCAATATTAATAATCCGCAAACAGGAGAGGTCATTTCAGGAACAGCTAATGTTTGGATTAGCAATCTGACTAATAACTACATTAATTTGGTTCGACAATACATACGATTTCGTGTTTATCCAACTGCTTGGCTTTGGCCCGGTTCTTCTGGAGTGAGTGATTTTTTTGAGAAGAGTATAGAAGTGAAGTGTCCAGAAGTTATTTCGTTTATTGATGAAACAAAAGGACAACATTCTCATGCATTTGATTTGGAACCACTGCATCCCAACATGGCTCCTCTAAATGATAAGGTAGTTGTGAAAGAGTGTGGCTACAAATTGGCTGAGGCTGGTATTATTCGCACAATAATACATGAAATGTTTCATAGTGCCGGTTTGAGGCACGTTTTTTCAGCTTCTGTGGATAGTGACAACTATTACAAAAGCTACGATGAGATCACAAAAATTTTTGGAAAAAATGCCGATAAAATGATGATAAATAAGTTTTTCTCTGAACCTCCCAAATTTTCTTCTTTAATGGATTATGTTCATGAAGGTTATCCAATTCTTACAGTCCCAGGTAAATATGATATCGCTGCGATTCGTTTTCTCTACTTTAATAAGATAGAATTGGTTGATGGAAGGTTTTTAGAAGTATCTGATGGAGCTGATGCGGATCCTCAGCAACCACAAAAAAGTATTGAGGAAACAATAGCGGATAAGAACGTTACAGTGAGACATTATAAGGTATGTGGAGGCACGTACTACCGAGATGGTAGTGATGTTACCAAAAATGGAAACATTTGTATCAAGGGTGACTATGGAGCAACTCCGCTAGAGATTGCTCAAATGGCAATTCTCTCAGATAAAAATGCAATAGAGATAACCAGAAGACGCTATGATAGAAGTCGCACAGCACAGGTTACTAATTTTTTTGGCTTGTATGCCATACAGTACCTATATAAATTGTGGCAAGAAGATTATCTGAATCCTCTTTTAAGATCGGAAGGAAGAAAAGTACATGATTATTCGCCATTTGATGAAGAATCTGTGACGTCTTTTAAAGATTTGTTACTAGAGGAGGCTCGTAATAATTCTGACTTTAAACAATACTATGAAATAAGAGAGCCAATATTTGATTTTTTTAAAGAGATATTTTTTCTTCCTATTAAATATTGCATATATAGAAAAGCAGATGGTTTTTATCAATCTGTGGATTTTGAAAAAATAGTTGATCAAGTCATTTGGCCTGCTAGTGATGTAGAAGAGTTGCTCATTGATAGGGATTTTTCTGAACACATCTCACTTTATCAGAATAGAAAAATTCTGGTCGATTGTGAATCAAGCTTAGCCAAAAAATGGGCCGAAGAAAACAACATGGGAGAATTGTTTACAGAGGTGGGTTACCTCAATAGAGAAAGGTCTTACTTTTTACCACAGACAGAAGAAGATTCCATCGATGAACTCTCTCCCATTTCTGATAGCTTTAAGTATGCTTATTTTCCTTTTGGTTTACGTATTTTTGCTCCTCTATTATTGGCGGAGCCAGATTTTTACAGCGAAATTCATAACAGAATGGAAGAATATATATTGCTTGGAATGGATTTGAACCCATATTTGGATGAGGATTTAGGAGTTACAATGCCCAGAACTCTATCCTTTCAAAATAATCGTCCCCAAAGACGTATGGGCTTTTCATATTTGCTTGCAATAAATTTCCGTCGTATTCTAGGGGCAAGTCCACAATTTGTTCAAAAATTGAAAAATGACAACACAAACACTCTGTTCTTTCATGTGGTTAACATTGTAAGTCTTGGAGAAATCATTGATACAATCGTGAAAAGACATAGATCATATGAATATCGATTGCCGATCGTTCAAACTTTGTATGAGGAATTTATGAACCAGTATTCTGAAAAGAATTTTGAGACAGTTGTTGAAGGAGAACTCAGCCCAGAAGAAAAAAGACGTGACGAAGAAGCAAAAATTGCTGATGCTTTTTTAAAATTTTTCATTTCCAATCCTATTGTTTTATATGATGAAGTGAGAAATAGAATTGCCATTCCAGCTTCAAAGGATTCATTGATTGCAATACGCATCATGAAATACAACGAAAACAACAAATGCTTCGAAGCAGAAGAAGAAGCAAGAGTTCCGTGCTCAGACAAGGAGGAAAAAAAGGCACAAAATGATCTTATTTTTCAAATGATTTTTGAAAGAACGAAACCTGAAATTCCTTTGGGTTCATAAATTCACGATCGGCGAAGTCCGTCTTTTGAGACAAAGTGGCAGCCTTTTTTTTGTCTGATGAGACCACTCATTTAAAAAATCAGCCCAATTTTTTTCAGTAATTCTTTTTCGTAATTCTTCTTGCAGGTGGGTAAAGGAGTTTCTTGAATCCAAAGTTTTTGGATGGCAAAAAACGTTCATTCCTACGCCAATGATAAGTTGGTGATGTTTGGGACCTTTGTTGATGACCTCTACAAGGATTCCAGCCATTTTTTTATTTTTGATATATATATCATTCGGTATTTTTATTTTATAATTGTTGGCAGGCCAAATTTTTTTTAGTGCAGAATGAAGCGCTAGCCCCATGACGACAGTAGTTTTGAGTTGCGGAGCTTGACTCAAATAGTAGTTCCAACTCAACATCATATCACTGTTGAGCCATTCTTTGTTTCTTCTTCCACGTCCTTTTGTTTGAAGTTCAGCGATCAATAACTCTTTTCGTCCGTTTATCGAATCAGATAATTCCTTTGCTTTATCGTTGGTGCTACTCGTCTGTTTGTAATAGAGGAAAGCCTTTTTCTCTCTTTTCGCCCAATTTTTTGTCCAGTTAGCAATCACCGACATTCTATAAATCATTCGTTGTTGATATCTTCTTCTTCTTTTACAAGGGTATCAATTTCTTTTTTTATTATCTGTTTTGCTAGTTCTGGAACCACTTGCCACACAGTTTTTTCAATAGCTCTTTGAATCAATTTTTCACCTTTCTTTGCAAAAAATTGAGCCAATTGTTCTTCAGTTTTCTTTGTAATTTGCGCATTGAGTTCTTGGGTATCAATTTGTTTTGGAGTGTCTTTGTCTTTTCCCATTGAATCTAAAAATTTTACATTCGTATGTTTATCTGCTAGAAAGCGAGAACTTTTTTTTGTATTTGCTTCAACAAAACTTTCTTCGTAAAAATTTTTGGCACCCATTTCTTCTTGTTTTTTTACATTTTCTGATGACTGTAAATCCAGCGATTTTAGTTTTTCTTGGAGTTTCTTCTTTTCATTCTTTACACTGGTTTTCTCTTCGTTCTCCATATCGGAATCAACAGTGGATTCCGGTTCAGAGCCTAAGGTGGTGAGTTTTACTTCTTGAGGGGATGGTGATTCTTTTGTTTTTACCTCAGTGTTAGCAAGCACTTGACTCTTTGTTTCTTGAACAGAGCTTTCTTCTTTTGCTTCAACCATTACGTTAATCGTCACTTCGTCTTGTGGTTTTGGTTCCTCTTGATCCTTTGCATCTTTAGCGGAAGTCTGTTTCCATTTTTCTGTTTCACCCATAATGTCGATAGCCATCTCATCTTGTATGACGTCGGCAGCCATTTCAGTTTCTTGAGCGGAGCTTTGTTCTGCTTCTTCTGTTTCACTCATGACGTCGACAGCCACCTCATCTTGCATGACGTCGGCAGCCACCTCATCTTGCATGACGTCGGCAGCCATTTCAGTCTCTTGAGCGGAGCTTTGTTCTGCTTCTTCTACATTTTGATCCTCTCCAAATTTTGTTGGAAAAATAAGATATCTTCCCAAAATGTTGACTTTTGTTTTTGGGACAAAACGATTTATGATTTCTCGTAATTGGCTAGCTTCAATTGGTTTTTTTAAAAACCCCTGTGCCAATCCAGCTGGCCATTCTTTTGTTTCCAACTTGTCCCGAGATAGCAAAACAATAGGAATTTTATCAAATCCTTCTTTTTTCTTTATTTGAGCGTTCAAGGCTTTGTCCTTGGAAGCTTCATTTGAGCGTTCTATAAATATGATATCTGGTCGTTTATGCTCTATTTTTTTGATTAGCTTCGTAGCTTCATCCACTCGATGAACTTTTGGGCCATAATGATAAAGCACATGAGAAAAAATTTTTTGAACAACCGGAGAAGAACTGTATAGAACAATTTCAAGACCCATAACATAAGATAAACTGTTTTTATTATGCGTAGTCAATGAGAAAAGGGGTTCACAGTTATGATCTTATAAAAATTCTCTAAAATTTCTGATTCTTCTTCTTGATTTCACTCTTCCCCATTTGTTACAATGCTGGAGGCAAGGGGGGGGGGTAGATGGCAGTGTTGGATATATTAAAGTTTCCTGACCCTCGTTTGCGTTATAAATGTAAGCCAGTCCAAGATATTACTCCTGATTTAACTCGTTTGATTGATGATATGTTCGAGACCATGCATGCCCATTTTGGCTTGGGTTTATCGGCCATTCAAATCAATCGCTTTGTTCAACTGTTTGTGGCTGATACCACTTTTCGTGAAAAAAATGGGAATGAGCGATATGACAAAAGAGAAATCGAAACAGGAGAATTAGAAAAGGCCGTTGTTCAGCCAGTTGTGTTATTTAACCCTGAGATACTCAAAAGAGAGGGAAGCGTTACTTTTAAGGAAGGTTGTTTAAGTTTGCCTTCCTATTATGCGGATGTGAAAAGGTCTGCTATCATAGAAGTGCAAGGCTTGGATCACTCTGGTCAAATGTGTAAAATAAAAACGGATGGCCTTTTGTCTATCTGTATTCAACACGAGATAGATCACCTAAATGGAAGGTTGTTTATTGATCATCTAAGCCCTATGAAGGCAGAGATGTTGAGGGCACAGATCAAAAAATATGGTTATCCGGATTCAGCCAATAGGCCCTCTCCTTCGTGAGTTCTGTATTCCCTATTTTGTTTTTGGGGACGGAGTTGATTTCACTAGAATGTTTCCATGCATTACTTGCCCATTCAGCCTTTGAGATAAAAGGAGTGGTAACACAGGCGATTCGATCTCCAGGAAGAGGTTTATCGAAATGTGACTCTCCCGTAGCTCTGAGAGCGAAGGAACTGGGTTTGCCAGTTTTTACTCCTCTCTCTCTAAAAGCAAAAGAATTTCTTCAGACCATTAGGTGTTTGGGAGCCCGTTGGGTCGTCATGCTTTCTTATGGAAAAATACTTCCCATTGATTTTTTGCAATTGTTTCCCAACAGAGTCTTAAATTTTCATGCTAGTCTACTCCCTCGTTGGAGAGGAGCGGCACCGATTCAAAGAGTTCTTCTGGCTGGTGACAAAGAAACAGGAATGAGTTTGCAAGTGGTGAAAGAAAAATTGGATGCTGGGTCGATTATCGGTTCCCGCCGTTTTCAGATAGAAGATGAAATGGATGCTATTTTCTTGTTACACAAAATGATTTCTCTCATTCCAGAGATGATGGATGATTTGATTCTCTATATGCAAAATGAATTGTCTCCAACTCCTCAAGATGAAAGTCAGACAAGCTACGCTCGAAAGATTGATAAAAAAGAAAATCTCATTGTATGGTCCCAATCGGGCTTGCAAATATTTAACCAGATCCGAGCCTTCGCTCTTGGTCCCCAATCTTACACTTTTTTTAAGAAGAAAAGGTTGAGAATTCACAAGGCAGAATATTCACCTCATCAATCTTCATCTTTTCATTCACCTGCGGAGATAGTGGAGATAGGACCTGATTTTTTTCAAGTAGCTTGTCAGGACTCGTTGATTAAAATTGTTCAAGTGCAACCGGAATCAAAAGGTATTCTTTCAGCAGGAGAGTATGTGAGAGGTTATGGTTTGAAAAAAGGATCTTATTTTGGCGAATAAAAAACATAAAGTTTCGGCAAGTATTTTGTCAGCTGATTTTTCTCGGTTGGGGGACGAAGTACGAGCCGTAGAAGCAGCAGGGGCCGATTGGATCCACGTGGATGTTATGGATGGTCATTTCGTTCCCAATTTAACAATGGGGATTCCCATCATGCATAGTCTAAAAAAGATTAGTGTTCTTCCCTTGGATGTTCATCTGATGGTGGAACAACCAGAAAAGATGATTGACGCTTTTGCTCTGGCGGGAGCTGACACTCTGACCATTCATATTGAGTCTACCAAGAATATAGAGGATGTTTTGAAACAAATTCATAAGATGAATGTGCGAACAGGTATCACGCTAAAGCCCTCAACAAGTGTGCAATCTCTATTTCCTTTTTTAGAATGGGTAGATCTGGTTTTGATTATGACTGTGGAGCCTGGATTTAGTGGCCAGTCTTTTTTAAAGGAATCTGCTTCTAAAATTTCTCCTCTTCGCTTAGAATTGCTGAAAAGGAAATTGGATGTACTCATTGAGATAGACGGAGGAGTGAATGAACAAACATTGTCTCATTTAAAAGAAGCAGATATTTTGGTATCAGGAAATTTTATATTTCGGCATCCAAACTACCGAAGAGCTATTCAGATTCTCCAAGAAGGCTAAGGCAGATGAAAGAGGCTAATGGGAAATGAAATTACTTTTTTTCATTCAAAAGTTGGTTCCAAAAAAGAGTGTTTTCAAAACTCAGAAAGGAGTCGTTATCCTTGAGTACGCCCTTCTCCTAGTTGCTTGTGTTGCATTGGCTTTTCTCATTAAGGAAATCGTTCAGATAGGTTCTTCTCCAGAAGAGTCTGGTTGGCTTGTTCGAAAGTGGATGGATATTTTAAAAGTAATTGGAGAGGATATTTAGGCTAGGTCTTTTATGGAGCGAATCCATTTTAATTTTACATCGCCTTGTAATAAGTTTTTGTTTATGTGTTTTTTGTTACCTTCAGGGAGCTGGATATTTTTGAAGCCTAATTTTTTTGCCTCTCTAATTCTTTCTTCGGAGAAAGTACAAGCTCTCACTTCACCAGTTAGGCCAATCTCTCCGAAAAAACAACTGAGCTGGTGAATGGTTTGGTGTTTTTTTGCCGATATCAAAGCTTTCGCAATGGCTACATCCGCCCCAGGTTCTGAAATTTTCAACCCGCCAACAAGATTGAGAAAAATATCGCATTGTGAAAGTTTGGTATCCAAATAACGATCCAGCACGGCGACAATCATATGCAAACGGTTAATGTCCAGTCCGATACTTGTTCGTCTGGGCATAGGTAAATAACTAGGTAGAACCAAAGCTTGTATTTCACACAGGAGAGGGCGCGATCCTTCCATGGTCGTGAATATAACGGATCCAATCAATTCATTTCCTCTATCCTCTAATAAGAATTCGGATGGGTTGGATACTTCCTTCAGACCCGTTGATAGCATTTGAAAGACTCCAATTTCATTTGTTGCACCAAAGCGATTTTTCAAAGCTCTTAGCAGACGAAATTGGTGATGAGGATCTCCATCGAATGACAAAACCGTATCAACCATATGTTCCAAAAGACGAGGTCCAGCCAACTGTCCTTCCTTGGTTATATGGCCAATGATGAACACGGCAGTCTGCGTACTCTTGGCAAAATTCATTAGCTGTCTGGAACACTCACACACTTGAGAAACTGTCCCAGGAGGGGAGGGTAGGTCGGTCATTTGAACAGTTTGTATCGAATCAATAATAAGAATGTCGGGTTTGATATTTTCTACATGATGAAAAATTTTTTCAAGAGAAGTTTCATTGAGTAAAAAAATTTGTTTGTTGTTTTTGATTGAAAGTCGTTCAGCTCTTAAGCAAGTTTGTTGTACACTTTCTTCAGCAGAGATATAAAAGATTTTTAGCTTCTGAAGGGATAGACCTTCAGCTATTTGCAGGAGGAGAGTGCTTTTTCCGATGCCTGGGGCACCTCCCAACAAAATGTAAGAACCTGAGACCAAACCTCCTCCCAGCACGCGATTAAATTCTTCTATGCCAGTGGAAATTCGGATTCCAGAATTTTTTTCAACTTGATGATAGTCCAACAAAGTAGGTTGTTGATTTTTCCTCTGTGTTTTTTGGAAAGCAGGCAAAGGAGATCTAGATCTGGGGGTGATCAGTTCTTCGATCATAGTATTCCATTTTGTGCATTGGGGGCATTGCCCTTGCCACTTGAGGCTAGGGGCTCCGCATTCCTTGCAAACAAATCTTGTTTTCACTTTCGACATTTTCATTTTTGTGTGACCGAGAATACAGTAAAAGGTCTGCAAAATAAAAGCTATATATGAAAAATCTTGCCCTTGTTCGATAAAATATAGTGAAATGGAGAATATATCTTAGAATTTGGATGAGGCTTACTTATGAAAAAAGCGATGCTTGTTATCCTTGCTTCCAGTTTCTTATTCTCATCTTTCTCTCACTCGGCTGTGATCCTAAAGCTCAAAGGGAAAAAAGCACTCATTGACTTAGAAGGTGCAGAAGCAGAAGTGGAAGATAAATTTGATGCGATTAATTTGTATGGGAAAGTCCTTGGTATTCTGAGAATCCAGAAAGTCAAAGGAGGAAGGGCCATTGGTATTTTGCTTAAAGGCAGGATGGGCTTGAATTGGATCTTAGAACCTTCTGGCTCTTCTGAAACACAGCAAGAATCTTCGGTTACAGAAGAATATATTTCTGAAAATGCATCCACAACTCGATCTGTCACCACCAACCCTTATTATAATGGAATTGGTTTTCTAGGGGGGCCACACTTTAATTTGCTTAGGCTTTCGGAGAGTAAGAGCATTTCCGGCTGGGGTGGGAAAATTTCTGGATTTCTGGATTTCTTCTTCACTAATTACCTAGCTGTTCGTTTGGATCTGGGATACCAGATTCTGATAGCTAATGGAACGAGTTGCGGACAAGGAATTACGAATTGTCACCTACGTATTCATTATCCCAGTTTGGATTTGAGCTTGCGGTGGGTGCTTCTTCAGAACAAAACTCTTAACCTGTGGATTGGAGGGGGGGGAGCTATGATGTGGCCCATTGCAGACAAAAAATACGACTTGGGTCTAGATGAAAAAAGCTTCAAAAGCTTTCACGGCTCTTTGAAGCTGTCTTATGGAACAGACATTCGACTTCGGCAAATCTATATTCCAATCCAAATGGAGTTCGCTATAGTCAACCCAATTTTGGTCTCCCTTTACAGCTTGAAGCAGGGATCAAAGGAATTCAAACCCATCTATATCACTCTAAAAGCAGGAGTGGGCTTCCCCTTCTAGCTAGAAGGGTAGTTCATCTTCTTTTTCTTTAAATTCTGGCTCCGTTTTCATCTGATAGGAAGAGGATTGCGTATCTGTTTTTGTACTGCTGGAGTGATCTACTTCTTTTTGCGTACTTTGCTGAGAGGCTTTCCCTAGAAAGACTACTTGTGAAGCCACCACTTCCGTCGTGAAACGCTTCTGTCCTTGTTCGGTTTCCCATGAACGGGTTTGCAAGCGACCTTCAATGAAGACCTGTCGACCCTTATTTAGATGTTTTGCACAAGTTTCTGCAAGTTTTCCCCATATAACTACACGGTGCCATTCTGTTTTTTCCTGACGTTCTCCCTCTCTATTGATCCAGCTCTCACTGGTCGCAAGACTGAACTGCGTCACGGTCTGTTGATTGGCTGTTTTTCTTATTTCGGGGTCTGATCCCAAGTTGCCTACTAGTATAACCTTATTTATTCCATACATAGCGTCCTCTCTTTCTTACATTTGCGGGCTTTTCTATAACACAAATTGTGAAAACTTACTTGCCAAAAAGAGGGAAATTACTGCTTCGTGTTAAAATGGAAATTTTCATATCAGCCTTCACTATCTTCTGTTTTTTCAAACAAAACCATAGTTTGCCACCGGCCCTTGTTTTTTGAACAAAACTACAGCTTGCTACTGCCTTCTAGTTTTTTAAATACAGTTATAGCTCTTCACTATCTTCTGGATTTTGAATTTCTTCTAAGGAGGGGAGCTTTGCAATGCTAGAGAGATCAAAGGGATTCGCTCGGTTTCCCCTTATACGTCCTAAATGACGTGAACCGAAGGCTGTTTCGCTTTCAACAGAAGAAAAAAATAAATCCAAAAAGTAAAGTTTCGGTTTCAATTCCTCGCTTGTCAGAATGTCTAGACTGATATCGTAGCTTTTTCTTTGGGCTACAGAACTTTTGTTAAAAGTTTGTTTTACGAAAAAAAGGGATAAGACACCTCTGGCCATTATTTGAAAAGGGTCTTCTTTCTCTCCAATGGATATGTCTGAAATGAGAAATTCACCCTCTTTCACTTTTCCCTCAGAATGGACTTTTCCCCAACCAAAGGAGGGAAGGCTGATCGTTCCAGTAGTTCCGGGAAACGTGTAAGAAAGTGCCTGACTTTCAATGTTTACTCCATGTATTTGCCAAGAGCCGTCTGGCTGTTGCTTGAAACTGGGATCCAATACAAGCTCTATGTTTATGTCGAAGTATCCAGATATTTTAGATAGAAGCGGAGAGAAAGCTTGTAGGTGAGCTAAAGAAAAATGGCTAGCCTCCATTGAAATAAACCATCCAACTTGATCTTTTTTTAAAGTCTTTTTTCTGAATGTTAGCCACATCGTGGAGTCTGGCCACTTGAATAGGATTCGAATTCCGGGCTTTAGCATCAAGAGGGCTGGATAGGAAGGATACACTCTGAGTTGCTTCAATTTTAATTTTTTTTGCGTATGACTGATCAAAATCTGAGCTTCGTTGAATACCAAGGCGGGGTTAAAAAAACTCAACCGAAGATTTTCATAATTCAATTGAAAACTCACTGGAGACTCTTGATTGAACTGATTAACCAAGCGAGAGATAGCTTCTTCAACAGGAAAGCGCACAAGAAAAAAACCAAACAACAGAAGAAAAAAACCAAACCATCTTTTTTTGTATTTTTTTTGTTGTTCCCAGATATATAGAAGATATTTTTTTATTTGAGTCATTGTTCTTTTTTATCTGTTTGTATTTTGGATGGGAGTGTTAAATGGGGAATTGGGACCAAATCTACTGGGTCAATGTCTTGCATTTTCTCTGATGCATTTGGGGGAGAGAAAGGCGATATAGATTCTTTACTTATGATAGGCGGTTCTGGTTTTCTGACAGATTCCAACTGAGTTGGTTTCGACTTTTTCGACAAGGAAAACAGACTCAATTTATAAGTTGTGTTGAAATAATTCGTTTTTTTTGGATTCTCTTTAATATAAATATCCAGTATTTTGAGATTATCAGAAAGCCTTTCCAACTGGTATCCGTACTGAGTAACTTCTTGCAGGTTCAAATCTTTCATTTCTATAGCTACGGTGTGAATGGTCACAGGAAAAGGCAAAGGCCTAGTCAAATTTACGGACTCTGTTTTTTCTATCCGGACAATTTGTTTTTCAGGAAAATTAAGGGCGAGGAGACTTTTCTTGATGGATTTTTGTAAATTTTGGCTAGACAAATTCGATACTCCAATGGAGCGATTGGCAGAAGATAGGAGGTCTAGCTCTCGAATCAGATTTTCTTTCGTTGTAAAAGTATGCATGCTCGTCCATGAAGCGTATAAATGGGAAATAGGGTAGTAAAGCACAGTAGTCAGCAGGGTGAACCACAAAAAAGCGTGGAGTGTTTTTCGTTGTTTGGAACTAAGAATTTCATATTTTTTCCTTAGAGAGTGGTACCATTCGCTATCCGAGACTCTATCTACAATGTCTTTGTACAAAGAAGTTACAATATCTTTTATGGTGTTTATATTCATTTTGTTCAACCTGTAATTTGTATGAACGAGTAAGTAAAGGGAACGATTTCTTCATCATCAGGTACTATTGCTGATTTGGTATCTGAAGACAGTCTTAGTTCCTCTGCTTTTTGTGTCGCCTTATCCATCTGATTCATATTTTGTAATGTTACTTTTTGCGGCAAAGGTAACTTTTTAAAGCTTCCTTTTTTTGCCATGCTCAGAAGGTTTTTTTCCAGATTCCTAATATACAAATTGGAGACATAGCCCTGAATTTCAATTTTTTCTCCGTGAATATTCAAATTGTTGATTTCCAAAACCCATGCTTTATCATTGTTGAGTTTTATACTGAGTGCCTTTAAACGATCCAATGCAGAGGGCAAATTAGAGAGTTCCTCTGTGAGTTCGTTTTGTCTCACCAATTTTTTTCCTCTATTGATGAACTTCTTAACATTCTGAATGCTGATTTTTTTGGGACTGAGTTTTGTTACCTGTAAGGATTGCTTCTTAAATTGGGTATTGATAATGCTTTCCAATTTTTTGGTTTGTTCTTCTCTTAGGACTGCATAAGCAGTGAGGCAAATGAATCCGATAAGACTGAGTGAAAGAGCGTGTCTCCATTGTTTGGATAGTGCAAACAGAGAGTGAGTTCGAACTGCAAACTCATCTTTTAGGAAATTAATAGGCGGTTGATCTAGACGTTTCAACCCCTCCATTGCTGCTCCTAGGGAGGTTATCAAATTATTTTGTTTTTGATTGTTGTTTCGTAAATTCCATACAGAAAAGCCAGCTGGATTGGCGAGACGGGACACGGATACATCCAACTCTGATGACAATAGAGTTTGCAAATTCCTGATTTGTGCACCTCCACCGAGAATAAATATTTTTTTGATTTTGTATTTTTTTCCTCCTTCCAATTCTAAGAGCAAAAGTCGTAGTTTATGTATCAATGCTCCAAAAGATTCGCTGATGATTTTGGAAAATTCTATTTGGCTCCCCGTATATCCTTTTGTGTTTGTGAGAACGAATGCCTTTTCATAAAATTGTTTAAAAGCTTTCTCATCTGTCAATTCATATTTGCGAGCTATTTTGCGAATACAAGAGGTCACCCCCCATTCGAGATTGTATACGTTTTGCATTTTTCCATTAGTAAGGATCATGATTGTGGTATGAGTGTGTCCAACCTTTAGATACAGATAGTTTTCTGGTTTCGTATTTTCGTTATGATAGTTTTTCGAATGGGAGATTTTTTTATCCTCTATAATATTTGATACAGCGGAAGCTTCACAAGTTACAATAAATGGTTCGATTCCAATCAATTTCAGTTGCTCAAGCAATTGGTGAATATCTTCTTTAAAACTTGAAAAAACCAGCACATTTGCTTGTTCTTTGGGAGATGGAATAATCTTAATGTCTGTAACGAGCTTCTCGTATTCAAACAGAAATTTATCTTCCATTTCAAAGGGGAGACTTTTCATTATTTTGTATCGCTCTTTGAATGGAAATCCCATTGTGTGAGCACTGATCTTATTTTGAGGAAGGCAAAAAATGTATTTCACTTCTTGGCCGGCATACAAATTGGACAGAGTCTTTAGATGTGCCAGTTTTTGGCTCTCTCTTTTTTCTCGACTCTCACCAATTTTGATGGGGAAAAAATGGGTTTGTAAAATTTCAAATTTTTGTCTGGTGCCTTTAATGGCTGTTGCTTTTACGGCACAGGACCCCAGATCAACACCAATAAAAATCAAAGCAAAGCCCCCTTAATAAAACTTTTTCTTCAGGTTATCCTCTTAGGAACTTTCTTTCCAGTAAATTATGAATGGTTCAAGAGGAAGGGGCTCTTGCTCCGTAGCGTCTGACTTTTTCTCCTCTGGTTGAATTTCTGATTTTGGTGTTGATATTTGAACCTGCCCTCTTCGTTGCTCTTCTCGTTTCTTTTCTTCTGTCATCAGTGTATCGAATCGCTCCAAAAGAGAGTGAATGCTGACATAAACCGCCGTAAGATTTTTTCGCATCTGTCCAAAAAGGCCGGTGCTTTGCAACTGAAAATTATGTGGAGCATCAAAATTCAGATAGGAGATATTTTCCAAATTATCAAACAAATCTCTTTTTATTTGTTCGAACCCCCCTTGTACCAAAAAATCCGAAAAAGATGCTTTGGTGAACAAATTTAGCTGAATGGGATTAGAGCTTTGATTCACGATTTCTTCAGCCACTGGAAGGGGAAAATTATCATGAAGAGCTTGTATCAGTTCGATGGGAGCATTGTTAATATTTAAGCCTTTTTCCCCATAGACTGTGAGAAAGGGTGTGATAGCTTCATGCAAGGTATCTGTCATACCAGCTACTTGGCGAAGTTCTTCTAGGTTGATGAAAGAATGATTGGGAGGAAGTCCGTTTTCCTCATACAATCTTGATTCCAAAAGAGAGTTTTGTTTCCCGCTTGTGTTATCCGGATCCACCCAATCTTTTATATTGGCTAAAAGCTCCCTGATTTCTACATCGCCCATCTCCTTAGCTAGCGTCTTATTTTGTGATTGCAAAATAATAATCAAGCGGTAAAGCACTTGAAATGTCCAATCCCTCAAGGAAGTCACTGGAGAGGCTAGATCGTTGATGTCAATCAGACCATTTGTGGGTGTAATAAGATTCATGTAGCTCGCCTTCATAAGAGTGTCGGTTCTAATTTCAGCGACCTCCTCATCATAGATGGAATTTCCATCCTCGATAAAGGCAGGGGGCCAGTGGATGGGAAACTTCCAAATCAGGTCTATATAGGCTTGGTAATCCTGTACTTGAGAACTATAGGCTTTCATAATTTTCATATAAGTTTTCACTCGTAGCAAATTGATTTCCATTCCCGATTTGGCTGCATAATAGGCTTTGAGAGAATTCAATTCTGCAGTGGCCGAACGATGTTCCACTTGTGTTTCAAAAATAGTTTCTTGGATAAGCAAAACAACAAAAACAAGACTAGATAGCACCATAATAATGGCCATTCCTTTTTGATTTTTGCCAAGGAGTCGACACATTCGAGCAAATAAATGGAAACGAAGAATCATTTTATTGGTCCGTTAGTTCTAGTGAAAGTTGCATTTGGTAAATTGGCAGAATGAATTCTTGGTGATTCAATTGGTTCTTATTGTTTTCAAAATCCAGTGCGACCCGAATTATTGCAGGCAAAGAACCTTGTTCATTGGCTTTTGTCGTCCACTCATCAAACCATTTATTTTGAAAGATGTTAAAGTAGGAAACATGAAAACTTTTCACTTTTTCCAGAATAATTGATTCTTCGTATCTGTCGGATGCTTCCAAATCTTGATCCAATTGGGTGGAGGATTTTCTCCACAAACAAGTTTGTTGTTTCCTCTCATCTGTTTTGCTTTTGCAACCAGCTAGGTAATAGGAAACTTCGTTTTGGTCGCTAGACTTTTCATTCAGCCAAGCTTGGATATTTGAGAAGGAAGCAAAGGAGAGTTGATCCTTCTTCCCCTTTAAGCCTCCAAAATAAAGCAATTGTTTATGTAAGTAAGGATTCAAAGCGGGAGCTTGCCTAATTGGGTCTTCTTCTGGGTCTTGCGTATCGGGGATGGAAATTTTCTTTCTTGCATGGGTTTTTGAGCTGTACAGAGTGTGCAAAAGGGCATTGATATCTTGTGTGAAAAATATGTTTCGCAAGTCTCGTTTCATGATTTGTGAAATGGTTCGATTCATTTTAGTGCTTGAAACTGTTTTGCTCAGTTTTTTTCTGTACTGGATCGTGTGTTCCGTCATGCGCATAAGAGATGTGGCAATGACAGCAAACAAAACTAGAGCGATTACCAATTCTATCAAGGTTAATCCTCGTGAATTTGTTATTCTCAAAAAGATCACTGACCACTTCCAGAAACATGCAGTTGTATTTCTTTATTGTAATCCACAATGTAGGTGGTTAAAGAGTAGGCACTTTTTCTTGTATCTCTTTTAAAAAAGACAGTCAGTTTTGCCTCCAACACAGCTTGAGATAGAAACTGTGTTGCCGTTTTAGCTACTTGGATGGCCAACTGGTTTGTTTGCCCTAGGGAATTCAAAAGAGCTTGAGGATCTGGAAGCCTCAAAGCTTGTGTCTTCACTTGCCAAGAAAAACTTTTTTCGTTTGCAAAAGTACCCTTTTGTTCTGCGGGTACGGAACTGAATATCTGCTTACTCCATTCCAATTCCAGTTCTGACATTTTTTGTTCTAGAAGTTGCACTGCTTTGTGATACTGCTTGGATTTTTCAATTCTTCGTGCATTTCCTGATCGAATGTCTGAAAGCAACATGACTGTTCCGGCCAAGATAGTAAGGGACACAACAATTTCAATCAAGGTAAAGCCTTTTTTGTTATTTCGAAAATTCATTGCTTAAAATCCTCTAATTTTTTTTCTCCCGGTACAATACGCAAATCCCCGTGGAGTCGATCAATAAAAAAAGACCAGTATTGTTTCTTCCCCTTTACTTGCAGGACAATTTTATTGAATTGTCCCTCGGGAAGGTAGTAAATATAGCTTTGCCCCTTCGAAGGATTGATTCTTAAGGGTCTGCTGAATTCAATATTGGAAAAGCGTAAATTTTCAGGAAGCTTTTGGGGTTTTGGGAAGAATGCAGTATCTATCGTGAATATCTGCTTTGACGATGGATAAGCATCATTTGAATCAAGAGAATGAGAGCCTTGTTTTTCCACCCACCACGAATTGGCCTCTTCACTTGTAGTAATCACTAGGCGGTAAGCTCTTCCTTTCAATTTTGCTAAGCTGTCTAGTTGGTGATTCAAAGCAATGAATTGCCGAAAAGTTTTTCTGATGTGATTTTCTCTTTTTTTCGTAAACCATACTCCCAAGGTGAGAGTGCTACTGAGAATAAATAAAACCAACAATAATTCGAGAAGGGTAACTCCTTTTTGTCGATTTTCTCTGTTACGGGTAATCATATCTCCTTGGATGAAATATCGGATTGAAAATTCTCACCGCCTTCGATTCCTCCTTCGCCAAGACTGATGATTTCGTATCTTCCTGTGGCATCATCGTGTTTGTAAATGAAATCGTTTCCCCATGGGTCCTTGGGTATCTTCCCATTTCTTAAATAAGGATCAGGACCCCAAGATTCACACTTCGCGGGAGCTAGTACAAGAGCCTCAAAACCCTCCGAATTGGACGGATAATAAGAGCAATCCAAATAAAAACTCTCTACCGATTCGGACAAACGACTGATGAGAATTTGTGCTTGACGTACCTTGGACTTTTTTAACTGAGGAGCAAAATTGCGAAGCAAAATGGAGGCAATACCAGCCAATATGGCTAGAACGGCTATCACTTCTATCAAAGTGAGTCCTTTGCTATTGTAAATTGCTTTTATTCCACGAGACACTCTTCTTTTCTCCTTCGCATCCTTAAATCATGAAACTTGGTTGTACATTTGTAGTATAGGGACCATCACCGAAAAAACAATTACTGCCACAACGCCACTGATGAGGATTATCATAATTGGGCCTAAAAGGGAAGTGAAAGTATTGACTTTTGTGTTCACCTGAAAATCGTAAGTATCGCTGATTTTCAGTAACATATCTTCCAATTCACCGGTTTGTTCTCCCACTTTTATCATTTGAATGGTCATAGGAGTAAATTGCTGAGACTCTTCCAATGGACGTGCGATGGATTCTCCTTCTCTCACATGAGCATGAGTCTTTTCCAAGGCTTCTTTTAGAATAATATTTTTTACAGAATTTTGAATGATTTTCATAGCTGTTAGCATTGGGACACCTCCCTTTAGCAAAGTGGCTAAGGTACGGGTGAAACGAGAAATGGCAGCCGCTTGGATCAATGGTCCAAGCACTGGAAGTTTTAAAACAAAAGTATCCACTGTTCGTATACCTTTTTTTGTATTTACCCATCGGTTAAAAATCAAAATAATTAATCCAAAACCAATGAGCAAAGGAATCCATGAATTTGTAATGACTTGGCTTATATTCATGATAAAGGTCGTGTACCAAGGAAGGACAATATCCTCTCCCTCAAACACAGTGGTGATTTTGGGGATGATATAGGTGAAAAGGAATAGGGTAATAAAAAAAGTAAAAAATAACATCAGTACAGGATAGGCTAGAGCTGCTTGGATCTTGCTTTTCATTTCTGCTTGCTTTTCTGTAAATTCGGCGAGTTCTAACAATACCGTATCCAATGTTCCAGAATTTTCTCCAGCTTCACACATGGAAACATAGGTTGTATCAAAAATGTTTGGATGTTTGATTAGTGATTTGTAAAATGCATGTCCCTCGTTTATATCATTGCGTATTTGCATCAAAGCCATGCGTAGCAATGTATGAGGAGTTTGTTTGATGACGGCATTTAAAGATTCCACCAAAGGGACTCTTGACTTCAACAAAGTTGCTAGCTGTCTTGTCATGGCACAAAGCTCATCAATATTCACTCCCTTGAAAAAAAATAAGCTCCACGCCTTTTTTTCTTGGATATTTTTATTCTTTAGCTCAAAGATAAAGATGTTTTTTTTCTTTAATCTGATTTTTGCGTTTTGTTGGTTTTCTGCTTGGACCAAACCACTGATTTTTTGCCCTGTAGAGGTAGTCCCTTTGTATTCAAAAGTATGCATAGAAAAACCTTACTTGAATCTTAAATGTCTAATTGTGTATTTTGCATCACTTCTTCAATGGAGGTGATGCCTTTACAGATTTTTTGTATACCATTTTGGCGAAAACTTATCATTCCATTTTTTCTTGCCAATTTTTTGATTTCGTGACTGTCTCTTTGTTTCATGATCAGTGTGCGGATGCTCTCATCAGTGATGAGTATTTCTTGTATCATCGTTCGTCCTATATAACCTTTAAAATTGCATTTTTTGCAACCAGTGGATTCGAAAATTTTATCTGGAATGGTTGTTCTTTTATTTTCATTCGTAATGAATAAAATATCTTGTTTGGACGGTTTTTTAGCTTGGCGACAATCAAGACAAAGTGCTCTTACCAGTCTTTGAGACATCACGCCCATGATGGAGGTGGCGATCAAAAATGGTTCGCCTCCCATATCAATCAGACGGGGAAACACGGAGGCAGAATCATTGGTGTGTAAAGTAGACAATACCAAGTGTCCTGTCAAAGAAGCATTGATTGCGATTTTCATTGTTTCCACATCACGAATTTCACCAATCATAATGGAATCAGGGTCTTGGCGTAAGATAGAACGCAGTCCGTTCGCAAAGGTAAGTCCTATTTTGGGATTCACCTGAATCTGTCCAATTCCCTTTATTCTTCTTTCGATCGGGTCTTCCACTGTGATGATATTGTTCTTCACAGAGTTGAGTTCATTTAGGGCTGCATACAAGGTGGTGGATTTGCCGCTTCCCGTGGGTCCTGTGATAAGAATGATACCGTACTTCTTGGTGAGCAGATGGTTGAACAAATTTAGATTTTTCTTAGAAAAACCAAGCTCATCTATTTTTAACAAAATTTGCGTACGATCTTGCAATCGCATGACCAGTCTTTCTCCGAAAGAAGTGGGGATGGAGCTTAAGCGAATGTCAATGTCTTTGCCGGCTAGTCGCAGATGAATCCTGCCATCCTGAGGCAATCTTTTTTCAGCTATGTTTAGGTTGGCCATGATTTTCACTCGCGAGATGATCGTATTTTGCAGTCTTTTTGGAGGCTTAAAAATGGGATAAAGAATACCGTCTATTCGAAATCGTACAACCAGTTCTTTTTCATACGGCTCAATATGAATGTCAGAAGCTCTATCTTTTACAGCTCGAAACAAAAGTGTGTTGATGAGTTTGATAACGGGAGCAACATCTTCTGTGTCTAGCAAATCAATGACAGAGCTCTCTAGATCATAATCTTCTTCGATAATGTCGCTGAGTTCGTCCAACTCCCCAGAGCTTCTTTCGTACACGCTATTGATGGCGTCTTGCACTTTCTCCCCTAGGCTAATAATGGGTCTTACTTCCTTTTTGAATTTGAGTTTCAACTCAGAAAAAACACCAAAATTTAAAGGGTTTGTTGTTAGGATATAAATCTTGTCTTTTTCCTCCTTGAACGGCAAAACCATATTGGCTTTGGCATAACTAATAGGAAAATGTTGGATCAATTTTTCGGAGATTTCTTGAATGGGCACTTCATTAATAAAGGGAATTTTCAAATGCTGACACAGAACAGATAAAGCTTCTTCAGGTGAATCTATGTTTTGTTTTTTCTCCAATAATTTCAACAAACTTAGACCACCAGCATTTTTGGAACGCAAAATGGAACTCAATTGGCTAGAAGTAAGAGTTGTGGATTTTAAGATAATAGATTCATAATTGCTAATATTCATCAGGCCCATCATACTTCCACTTGTTGCCTGGGACAAGAGGGAGATTGTTTTAAAAAGTAAATTGATTTTAAAAATTCTTTTTTTCAAATCAAAGATTGTGAGTTATAAGAAATATTATGTCTGATTCAATTTATCAGCTGATCGCTCGTTTTTTTATTTTTTATTTGCCACTTCTTTTCTCTCTTTGCGTACATGAGTGGTCACATGCTTGGATGGCTTCTTTTAAGGGAGACCAAATGGCTCGTTACCAAGGTCGTTTAAGCCTCAATCCTCTTGTTCATGCTGATTTATTGGGAACGGTTTTGTTACCTCTGTTGTCAATTTTTATGGGCTGGCCGGTTTTTGGCTGGGCCAAGCCTGTACCCGTTGATCCAGGCCAACTCAAGAATCCAAAACAGGACATGTTTTGGATCGCATTTGCAGGACCTTTGTCGAATTTTTGCTTGGCTCTTATTGGCACAACAATTCTATTCTTATCGCTCCTTGCTTTTTACGCTTTTCCCGTTTCCACTCTTTCCATTTTTATCCAGGTTTTGGAAGTGTTTATCCTCATTAATTTGCTTTTGGGGTTTTTCAACATGATTCCCCTGCATCCTTTGGATGGAGCCAAAGTGATGGCTCGTTTCCTTCCCCTTGAATGGAATTTGAAACTGGAAAGTTGGCAAGCCTATACTTCCCTTATTTTGATTGCTTTGTTTGTGACAGGAGCCTTTCGTTATCTAGTTTTTCCCTCCTACTGGCTTTCTGTGCAACTTATTTCATTCGCAAAGTGGAGCTCTCAAATTTTTTATTTCTAAGTTTTTATTTTTGGCACGTTTTGTTGAAATGATTCATTTTTCATTTTGTTTCAACTCAGATTGGTTTGTGCTATGCTCGGGACGATGGAGGTTCTATTTTGCAAGTACAGGTGAATGAATTTACGGGACCTTTGGATCTTCTTTTGCAACTCATCCGTAAGGAGGAAATGGATATTTTTGACATTGATATACATAAAATCACCAAGCAATATCTCAATTTTATCGAAAAACATCCCGTTCCCAATTTGGATTCCGCTGGTGATTTTATAAAGCTCGCGGCCACGTTGATTTATATCAAATCTAGAAGATTGTTTCCTGCGGAAACCTCCACAAATTCTGAATCGGATAATGAACCAGATCCTAGGCAGGATTTGGTGGAAAGTTTGCTAAAAATTCATGCCTTTCAAACTTTGTCTCACTGGCTTAACGAGAAACATCTTTTAAGCAGGGATGTTTGGTCAAGCCAAGGCAAAGAGCTAGAGCTTTTTTCAGCTGACTTTGTGCAAGTGCAAAGAATAAAAAAAGAGCCTTCTATCAAATTAGCGAAATCTTATTACCAAGTCCTACATAGGAGAATATCTTCTCCCATTCAACGACAAACATTTGATTCTCTGCCAATCATTTCTGATTGTATTCGGTTCATTTGTTCTCGCTTAACTACGGGTAAATTGTTTCGGATGGGAGAGTTCCTTAGGGAGTATCGTAAAAATCGGTGGGCTCATGCTTTGGTCATATTTTTATCCTTTTTGGAAATGAGTCGTTTGGGATTGATTTCGTTACAGCAAGAAAATGATTCTGCTGATATTTTTGTTTCTGTAAAAAAACCATTGAAGAATCAAAAATTTCAAGTTCTACAGCAACTGAACTTTTTGGATGGAAAGGAAGCTATATGAAACAAAAGACAGAGGAGAAAAGAACGCTCTCCTTAAAGGATGTGAGTTCCATTTTGGAAAGCACTTTATTTGCACTGGGGAATCCTCTTTCTATGCAGGATTTGTTACAACTTTTTCATACTGAAAAAATTCCTACGATCCAAATCAAAGAAGCTTTATCCTTATTGGAAAAAAAGTACCAGAGTGAATCCTCTGGCTTAGAATTGCAAAAGGTAGCTGGAGCCTATCAATTGAGAACAAAAGAAGAGAACAAAGATTATATACGTCGATTGATTAAGGGACGACTTTTTCAGTTGTCAGCACCAGCTATGGAAGTTTTGTCAATAGTGGCCTATCAGCAACTGGTGACAAAGGCAAATGTGGACGAAGTGAGGGGTGTGGAGTCTGGGCATTTGCTGAGGACACTGATGGAAAAGGACCTCGTTACTTTTGGTCCCAAAAGTTCGGAGTTTGGCCGTCCGAGTACATATAAAACGACTTCCAAATTTTTAGAAACTTTTAGTCTAAAAAGCTTATCTGACTTGCCTTCGCCAAATGAATTGGCTGATTTGCTTCCCTCTGAGGAAGAGACTTCTTCTCCCATTCCTCCATTAAAAAGGGCAGTGAAAGGCATCCAAAAATCAGTGAGTTACTCATTACAGGAAAGAGCGATAGAAGAAGAATTACAATTTGTTTCAGAAAAAATTGATTCTGTAAAACCGCAACAACCTTGGTCTAAAGAATAAAAATGAGGTTTGAATGAAGAAAAAATTCAAGGAATTTTCTTTCGTCAAAGATGTGATGAAAAATGAAAATTTCAGAATAGTTCTAAAAATTTTACTGTCTGTAGCTATTGTTTATCACTTGTTGGTCATTTTTTTGATGCCTAATCAAATCTCTATGCTTGCTAGTCAATGGAGTCCTTATCTGCGTCCCTATACAGATAATCTTTTTATGAATATAAAGGGGTCTAATCATGTATTAAATCCTGGCACGTATTTTTATCTCAACTATAAAGTTTTCTACAAAGACGGTAGGGCAGAAGCACTCAAATGGCCTCCTTCCCGCAAAGAATCCAATCTCGTATTTTTCAATCACAACCGTTTGATTTATCACACGCAGTACTTTGTACTTTCGGGTAAAAAAAGTTTACGTCGTTTTTTTATTCCTTATCTTTGTCGCTTGCACGAGGGAGCTCGAAAGGTCTCTGTGGAGGCAGTTTTGCAGAACCGTCCTCGCTTTCGCAAAGCTCGCATTGTAGATCCTTCCTTTCTATCCATGGGTTACAATGATCAAGAGATAATTTTATTTAGGACCTCTAGAAAGTGTCGAAAAGTTAGAAGAGTTAGGGAACTGGACCATATGGAAAAAAGCAATGATGAAAGATAAAATTTTTTGTTGGATGAGAGCGTGGGATTCCTTTTGGTTCAAACCCATGGATGTTATTTCCATGGGTTGTTTCCGCTTCTGTTTTTGTTTTGTTCTGCTCGCTATGTACTCTGTTCGTTTTTTTGATATTCGATTGTTTTTCTACGATTCAGGTTTAATCAGTAACTTTTCTGTTCAGTTGATGAACAAGATCTCTGGTACCAGTGTGCATTGGTTGCTTTCCTCAGACCTTCTTCTTTACTGGTGTTATTTGGCTTTTTTGTTGATTTTATTTCTGATGATTTTGGGTGTTGGGAATCGATTATTGACTGCCGTAGCTTTCGTTTTGCATCTGATTTTTTTACACAGAAATCCAAGCATTGTTTTTGAAGCAGATGTCGTGGCTAGCTTCTGGTTGTTTTATCTTATTTTTTCTAATTCCTATGGAGAAATAAAATGGGTAAAGTATTTTCTCAACAAACGAAAAGGATTGGTATCTGACAGAGTAGAAAAAGGAAATTGGCTGAACACGATTGCTTTTCGCTTCATACAGATTCAACTGGCTGTGATGTATGCTTTTTCAGGGTTTCAGAAATTACAGGAATTTTCTTGGTGGGAAGGGACTGCTCTTTGGGGAGCATTAACTAACCATAATTTTGCCTTTTTTGATTTTTCTTTTCTTCTTTCTCTTCCAGTTCTGTCGGTTTTTTTCGTCACCTCGATGATTTTGTTTGAGATTTATTTTCCTGTTCTGATTTGGACGCCTCAACTGAAAAAAACATTGCTAATCGCTGGATTATTTTTTCACTTCGTTATTGGTTTCGGCCTAGGGCTTTACTTTCTTTCCCTCTCTATGTTGTGTGCGTATGTGTTATTTATTTCTCCGGAAACTCTGCGACTATTTTTTCGTCGCTTTCAGAAGTGACCGAATCGTGGAAGTTGCAAATCTGCCTCTCGGCGGAAGTTCTGTTTGTTTCCCCTTGTCTCTTGTAATGGAGGGGGCAAAACCGCTAGGGACAAATTTCGGATGAGAAAGATCATTACCCAGATAACCTTTTTGCACAGCTTGTTTGTCATATAGGCCAAAGGCAATGAACTGGACCAGAAAATCCAGTTCTTTTTTGCTTAACTGGACTGGATACTGATCGGATCCAAAATCAAGTAAAATAGGTGGAACCAATGGATCAATTTGGAAAAATGAGTCGAAATATACTTGGTCCGGAAACAAACGAGTGCGCCTTTTTGTATCAATAGGTCCTCTGAGATGATATTGGATTGCATTTTTTAGGGCATACAAACTAATCTCTTTAAAACTTCTGTGAGTCAAAGCTTCGGAATACGTCATACCTGTTTCTGTTCCATGATGAAAATAGGGATAGGTCTCAATCACATTTCTTAAAACCGGGACTCGAAATTGAAAACAATCTTTGACATCGGAGGTGTAAATAGCTCGTCCGATATCTGGGGAAGCATCTATTGCCCCCGCATTGGCAGATATCTCATCTATATGACAAGGTGGAAGTTTTCCATGCGATGTTTGAATGTTCAGAGAAAAACCACTGTTTTTAAATACCAAAGCAGGTTTGGATAAAGAACTACGGTCATCTCCTCTTACTCCCAAGTTATAAAATCCCGAACCGCCAAAAAAAGGAGCAGAATGGCAAGTGGCACAATTTGCCCCTTTGAGTGTTTGCTGATCTATGCTTACTGTTTCTCCAGCAGGAGTCATGAAGATTGCTAGACCCTTCAATTCGCTAGGAGAAAGAGAGTCATGGCCAGCAACAAATTGATCGTAAGGACTTTTGTTGGCGATGTGGGTGCTAACGAATGCCGCCAAAGCTTGTCCAATATTCAAATCTATAACTTTTGAATTGTATATTTTTTTAAATTGTCTTTTGTACCAAGGAACTTTTCGAACCTTACTGACTGCAATAGCGACACATTCGTTTCTAGCTGGATAGGTAATTGAGCCGTTCCCCCTAAAACTTTCTACGGAATGAATGACTTGGGGGGCGCTGTTAAATTTGAAAATTTGTCGTCCATTAAAAGTATTGAAAAGATGGCTATGTGAAACTTTGATGGGTTCGTCAAAGAAGGGACCTCCTTTTTGAAAAGGATTATTTTTCTCGGGCATTGGATTCACTCCACACATTTCTTCTCTTGTGTGGATGGGCAAAAGAACTTGAAAACTCAGCCTTCCAAAACGACCATCCCATAACAAGCCAGAATCTGTTTTGGGATTGGCTCTGTAAATCACATTGATGGTTGAAAGAGTATTTCTAAACATTGGGTCATCACAATAAAATCCTGAACCGTCATTTGAGCAGAAGCGGTTAAGTGATAGCTTTCCTTCCCCCCAGTTTTTTCCTACATTTTTTCCCGTCGGTCCTCCAGCACCCAAGGCTCCAAAGTTGAGACGATTGCCATCAGCGAGGCCGTGATTGCTTAGGTGGCAAGTCGCACAGCTCACATCGTTATTTCTAGAGAGAATGGTGTCGTTGAACAGCATACGTCCCAGCTCGACTTCTTCTTTACTAATTTTTCTTTGTAGGATTTTATTAAACGGAGGTTCAGGCAACCCTTTCAATTGTTTTTTGAATTTTTTTCTGACCTCGTTGCTAATGTATGCTGTTTTGGATTGTTTTTTTTGAAATGTAAACAGAGAATAGGAACAAAGAGCAATCGTAAAAAATAAGACAAAAAATAGGAAAGCTTTTTGAAATGGAGCTTTCATAAAATAATGGCTTATCAGACTGGCGATTTTATTTTTTCCCATTCCAAGTTATTTGGCACGGACACATACTAATTTTTTGGTGATTTACCATGGACTTTTGGTGATTTACCATGGACTTTTGGTGATTTACCATGGATTTTCGATGACTTGCCGTAAACTTCCGATGATTTACCGGTGGAATGTCCAACCACACCGCAAGCAATAAAAGGCCCTGAATTCCCAGAGGGCTGAGTTTTCAAATCATCTTCTCCCATATGAATGACTACAGAGCGACCGATGGCATAACGTGACTTGAGATCCAAGACTTCTTTGTAAAAGGCAATTCCATCTTTTCCTGCCTCTAGGTTGCCAAAATCTCCAGCATGTCTCTCGCTTTCGTGCTTATCTCCATGTCGATTTTGACGAGGATTAAAGTGTTTTCCTACGCGTTTTCCTTCCTCGTTACAATCTCCGTATTCATGCAGATGGAAGCCATATTTTTGACCAGCTTTCAATCCGTGAATCTCAGCTATCACCCATGCTTTTTTGTGCTCTTTTCTCTCAAATCGGATCCAACCTTTCACTCCGCTGTTGTTGATTGCATTGATCATGGCCATTCCGACTCGATTTTTCTTGTTGTGATGGGAACATTGTTCATGATGTTTCTTATGATAGCCATGCTCTCCACCGCAAGTTTTCTTTCCTTGGTAAGCGTTCTTTCCTTGGCAAGTTTTCTTTCCTTGGCAAGTTTTCTTTCCTTGGTAAGCGTTCTTTCCTTGGCAAGTTTTCTTTCCTTGGCAAGTTTTCTTTCCTTGGTAAGCGTTCTTTCCGCAACAAGTTTTCTTTCCGCTGTAAGCATGATCTCCATGAGGATGATATTGGTTATGTTTGCAAGAGATGAGAAAAAATGAAGTCAAAAAAATAGAAGAAAAACAGAGAAAAACTTTCATGATTTAAATCCCCCAGACAGCCATTACTTATAAGTACTCAAGTCAGAAAACAAAGATTCTTGCTATTGCAATGATGCAGATTGTAGAAAAATGATTCAATTTTGTAAAGGTTTATTTTTTTTATCTCCTTATTAGGAAGAGATTTTGCCAGTTAGAACTTTGGCTTAAGAAGTTGATTTTATAATCTTCCCCTTTCCACTATGGAGTTTCATTTTCCGCTGGAGGAGATTCCGGTGTCAGTTCTAAAAATTCTTCGGTATCCTCTCCTTCTCCTTGGAGATCTGGTGCTATTTTCGGTGCCAGCGGGCTATCTACACTAGGTAGCGAGTCGCTCGAATCTGTTTCTGCACCCTTTTTTGGAACCCTTTCCTCCGAAGGAAGTGGTGGCTGTGTTGTTCCCTCATCATCCGGCTCTTCCTCAGTTACGTCTTCTTCATACAAGGGAATGAGAGGTGAATCTTGTTTTGAAACACTTCCCTTTAAAAGATCCTGAACAAAATCTTTGTAAGGATCTTCGCTACCAGTGAATTGGCGGATGAAATCCATTCTATCTTTTAATTTGTTACTCAAAATATTTCTATGTTCAGTTGTCGAACGAATGATATGGGGAGTAATCAGCACAAGCATGTTTGATTTCTTTTTTTGGGCTTTCGAATTTTTAAATAGCCATCCAATGAGGGGCAGGTCTCCAAGCAGGGGAATTTTTGAATCAGTTGTTTTGGTTAGCTCTGTTGCCAAACCACCCAGAACAGCTGTTTCATTGTCTTGCAGAGTGATAGAAGTGCTGAGAGTACGTTTTTTTACGCCGACCACCCATCCTCTCAATCGTTCAGGTATGGAGGCTGGATTGGTAGGATTATCAATTTTTTGCTGAATTTGCATTCGCACGGAATTTACGTCTGGATTAATGTGAGGGGTAATAGCCAACTCAGTGGTCACACTTACTTTATCTTTGCTCACGCTGGGAAGGAAGTTACCGCCAGATAATGGAGAAGCAGTCAAGGAGCCTACAATAGGAATTTCTTCTTTGATAGTAATTTTGGCTTCCTGATGGTCCAATGCAATCACCTGAGGCGTGTATAGAACGTTGGCTCCCGCCGTCTTCTGCAAGAATTTTACGAAGGATGACAAAGTGGGAACCAAAAAGTCATTTTGGCTCGTGTTACCTGACAGTAAACTGCCAATGTTTGTGCGGTCTTTTCGTGAAATACCAAAAATTTGAAGAGGGAACATCAATGTAGCTCCCTCAGTAATCCCAGTGAGACTGGTAAGATTTTCGATTCCATAACCGATGCGTGAAATGCCGTTTCCATCCTTTGGAAAATAATAATTAGCAATATTCCAGTCGTTTGTTTTGTCAGTGTTGATTTCCATAATGATGGCTTTCACGAAGACTTGATTTCTAGAAATATCTACCTTTTTCAAAATATTTAAAATGGTTTCATAGTTGTATTTGTTAGCTACAATCAGCAAGCTGTTTGTATGTTTTTCTGCGATGATTCGTACGTCCTCAAAAGACTGCGCCGTAGCCACTTTCTTTAGGTTGGTTGAATAAGAAACTGCTGATTGTGAAAATTGAGAGATTGATTTTCTTTTACCGGAAGACTTGACACCACGACTCACTGTAGACTTTCCAATCACTTCGTTCAGGGTAGCAGCTAGATCAGTGGCTATTCCGTGCCTGACTTTATAAACAAAGATTCCGCCGGCCAATTCGGGATCTTTATAGTAATCAAGCTGCTGAATTAAATCTTTAACTTTTTCGATACCTTGTTTATTGCCTTTAACGATGATGGAATTGGTTCTTTCATCGTGAGTAAGAGAACTAATGTTGATATCACCTTCTTTAATAGTGAAACCCTTCTTGGTATTTCTTCTGTATCGAAATGAAGAGGTAGGTCGAGCGGATAATAAGCTGGCGATGATTTCGGATAATTTGTTAGCTTGGGCATGCTTGATCGGAATCACACTGAAAATACTGTCTTCATTGGGAATATCTATTTTTTGAATGATCTTTCTTATTTTTTCTACATTGAGACCGTAGTCCGAAATAATGACCATGTTAGAGGGTGGATAGAAAATCAAAGATTTTACAGATTTACTATCAATGAGAGGCTTGATTTTGGACTCCAAAGAAGTGGCATCAATATATTTGAGTTTGATAATTCTTGTTATAAACTGATCCGTTCGCAATGTTTTGTTTCCCTCATATACCTCTACATTGCTTTTCAAGGCAGTATCAGAAGAAACGATTTTTAAAAAACTGCCACTGCGAATAACCGTAAGGTCATGTATGCTGAGCGCTGATAAAAATGCCTGATATGCCTCAGCGACCGTGATAGGCGAGTAAGATATAATGCTGATTTTTTTATTAGCTATTTCAGGACTCATGATAATATTGATGTTAAGTTCTACACTCATCGTTTTTATGACGTCTTTGAGTTCTGCATTAGGAAAAACAAAGCTGTTAATCACATTTGGGTAATTCTCGGGAGTAATATCTTCAGACCTTGCTTCGAAAATAGAGATTCCTGTTTTTTTTCCAATAAATAAAGGAGTCTTTTCTGGTGATTCAGCTTCTGTCAAAGTGGTACTGTTTGGCTTTCGTAGAGATTTGGTATCTAGCGAATCTGTGCTAGCTAGCAATTCAAGAGGGAGAATGAAGCTCGCAACAACAAAAGTAAAAAATAAAAATATTCTTTGTGAGTGAGTCATAAAATCCTTTCACGCTTTTTCGGCTCAACGACGAAGTGTTGGTGGTTCTTCTATAGAAACATCCTCATTGATAGACCAAGAAAAGGGAATGTCTCCCCCTTTCCTTTCAATGATTATATCTAATTTGGATTGATTTTTTAAGCGATGGAACAGTTCGGCGGCGTGAAGTTCTGATCTAACCTGTTCTCCATCCACGGATTTAATAATATCGGAGACCTGAAAGCCCAGCTTTTCATAGATACTGCCCGCTTTGATGTATTTAAAGCGATAACCAACCATTTTCCCATTTTCCCAATGAGGAATGACCCTTGCTTGATTTAAAATGTTTGGCAAGGAACGCAGCTGTTGATTGATCTTAGATCGCTCAATTTGGAACTGAAAAGTTCCTGTCTTTTTCACCAATTTATTACTTGCTTTTTTTGAGACTCGCTTCTTTCCTTCCTCTTTGAATTTGAGCACCATATAGGACATATCCGCAACTTGGATGTATTCCTCTTTGTTGCTGTTGAGATTGATAAAGTAGACTTTTCCTCTACCAATCCTCACGATGCGAGCAAGTGTTCCTATGAGGTCATTCACTTGATAGGTCTCCGAATCTTTTTTACCTTTAATAGTGATGTTAGCTATGGAATAATCTTCATCCCTGTAGACAATTGTGCCATTGAGTTGCAGAGGAAGCAAAGACAAAGGAGGGGAAACACCGCCTATCATTTCTCCTTCTCTGATAGAGGATAGGGAGGGAGGAATGTCTTCGTTGTGAAAGATGTGAAAATCCCAAATGGCTGTGTATTCGGCAATGGAACCGGCATCTTTTGTTTGCTCATTGTTGAATACAATTTGTTTGTCTCCCGACAACAACGAAGGGCGAATGTAAAGGAGGGCAAGGTCAGCAATGCAATAAGCGATGATGGCAATAAAAAACCAGTGCTTATTTTTGGATAAAAATTGAAAAATCCCATTTTTTTTCTTAGATAAGTAATTGAGCCAAGCCATTTTCATGAGGAAAGTCTAGCAAGACAAAAAGGCTTTCACAATATGGACCTTTGTCTGCCTTCGTTATTTTTAGTAACTTCCAAGAGAAAACGTAGCAATTTGCAGTCTTTTTGTTTTGCTACTTGATTCTCTAGAAATATGAAATGTTTTCACACACGTGTAAAATACTCACGTACTTGGAATTGAAAAATAGTAAAAATTACATTTTTCACTTCTCTTGTTGCCATTAGGGGATTGTACGAATAGAAATAAGTTTACTCGCAGGGGCAACTTCAAAAAATCTTTCATTGTGAAGGACGACTGATAGACCTTAACGGATAAGCAAAGCGGAGTGGGTTGGTAAATGAGAAAAAACAAGAGTTCGATGAAGCCTTTATGTGTTCTATTCAGTTCAGCTACTGTTGATTCGATGGATATGTTCAGTCATTGTGTTCGTATTCCCGATATAATGGCCCGTATGGGGAGGGCCAGAGAAGTTTTTCAAAAATACCAAATCCCAGTTCCTTTGTGGCTATTTGGCTTGGTTGATGGAAGAGAAATTTTTGATTCTCCAGTTCATTTGCACCTGATATCTTTTTTGATGAGTTTGGGATTTTATGATCGTCTTTTGAGACTTTATTGTATGCCTCGTATTTTGATTGGTCGTTCCACAGCTTTGCTAGTAGCTACTGGAGCCAAAATGTTTGAGAAAGCAGTGTTAGAGATTTATTTTCAAGCGACAGAGTCAGACAAGAAGAAAGATAAATTATATGTTTTTAGAAAGAAGCCCAATCATCCAACCGGTTTTTCCTCCTTGGATCTTGGTGAAAATGAGTCGGAGATTCTTTCAAAGTTGGACGCCAAATATAGAAATCAAAATTGTGTTCTCATTTTGCCTTCTTGCTTTGGACTAAAGGAGGAAAAAGATCTATCTCATTTTCCTTTTGTATTTAGAGATATGGTTAAAATGGATACAAATTTGTCATGGTTTTGGCCCATTTTAAGAAGACGTCAACTAGAACAAAAAAATCGAATAGGCGAAATTTTTTATTCTTCTCCCTTTTCAGACAATGGTTTCAAGTGATGGCTATAAATCAAAGCACAACTGTGATTAATTTTTGTCGAAATTTTTTTCGTTCGTTACATGCAAAACAGCTTAGTGGCAAATCACACTATAAGTTGCTCCTGTCCGCGTATAACCTTTGTTTGTCAAGCTGATCGATATGTTATTGTTGATCGATGCATTCTGAATATAAAAAGTTCCATATTTGGTTCCACCGTAATGCCAGGCGTGTCCGCCACCTCCGCCCTTTTCCCCAGAAAATATAATGGTGCCTATTACTCTGCGATTGTTCCAAACTCTAGCAGTAAGTTTAGATTGACCGTGATCATCTTTTCTATACCCGGTAACCTTTAGGACTATTTCTATAAAATTAGAGCATGTTCCAGAAGAAATGCGGGAGGATGAAGTATAACGTTTGTTTATAAAAATAATTCTTGAATTGCCAGTAGGTACACTTTCACAAGTATTTCTCCCACCAAAAAAATCAACCTTTTTTACAAATTGTCCATCGGGGCAGGCTCCCGACTTATTTACGTTTACCCATTGTGATTGCGTAGAGATGCTTATTCCGAGATGCATACAATTGTTTTGTTGCCTCTCCCATGTTCCATCATCTTTACACAGGTATTTGCAGGTACCTTGAGCAAATGCTGGTATCTGGGAACTAGGATTGTAATAAATACCTAGCCTACTGCAACGGCCCTCTACCACTGTGCCACCAAAAGCAGCACCACTGATCACACAACTGGAACCATAGATATCCGGGAGAGACGAATTTCTTTCAGAATAAATACGACGATCGGAATCTTCCGGTGGAGTAACTACTGGCAGACAATATTTTTTACAAATGGGTTCTCCTGCTTCATCAAAACCCACCAGAACCATGTTTGTTTCACATTTTTTATTATGCAACAACTCTACACAAACTTTATTTCCATCGTTGTCAAAACCTTGGAGCGTCTCTCCTGCAGGGCACACTCCCACTCTTGACAAGATTAACATATGCTGTGTCATAAATCTTGCCCAGCATTTTTCTATAGATCCGTCTGTGTGCTTCTTCACACTTAAAATAATATCTTTCGGAGCTAAATAACTGTCTTCTGTATCTAAAGGTTTGTTAAAATAGATGGATAGATTCGTGTAACCATCAGCTATGCCAACAGGATCTGGTACAAAGGGAGAGATCTCCATTTTCTGTATCTTTATGGTCCCTCCTTGGTAAGAGCCATTCTTCAAGTAAAGATCTCCTGTTCCATCCGCATTTTTTATGGAGTTCAAGGGGGCTGTCCCAGTCGAGGGTAGTTTTCGTTCGCTCAAGGTATGTAAGCTGTGGGTACAAATGTTTACGTCTCCCAATGTAGCTCTCATGTCTGAAAATAAATGATCTACTGAGTATCTGCTCTCAACATCTTTTTGGGCTTGTAACATATTTTTATAAATCTGGGCGGAAAGCAGGGCAATCGGTGCGATGAGCCCAGTGGCAATTAATGCACTGACCATACCGAATCCTGATCGATTAAGAAAGCCTTTTATTTTTATCTCCTGTTGTTATTTATGGATGGTCCTCAATTCTATCACGAAGAATAAAAAAATACAATGCTGTACCATTTTGAGATTCACCCCTTCGTGAGTTCAAAATCATACTAGATGAAATCGAATGCATAGGCTTACCGAAGCAAGTGGATGAATAGGAAATATTACTTTTTCAGTTGAGTTCAGATTTGTTTTTATTCTATACCATTACTATGTTCCAATCCATCAACCCCTTCACGGAAGAAGTCATTAGCGAGACCACTCCTCTTTCAGACAAAGAGTTGGATGTTGTTTTGCAACTTTGTAGCCAGAGAGTTTCTTCTTGGTCTGAATTGAGTGTGGAAAAAAGATGCCAGTGGATTCGCCCATTGATTCAGGCCCTAAAGGATCAAAAGCAAAGCTTGGCTTTGTTAGCTACGCAAGAGATGGGGAAACCTCTAGGACAGTCCCTCGCTGAAGTGGAAAAATGTATCTTTTTTTGTGAATACAGCCTATCCCAAGCCCCCGATTTTTTGGCTGATCGCTCTCACTTGCCTTTCGCGCCTGCGGGTTCTTTTGTTTCCTACCAAGCTCTTGGTGTGCTTTTAGGTATTATGCCTTGGAATTTTCCATTTTGGCAAATTTTTCGTTTTGCTTTGCCTAGCATCTTAGCTGGAAACACAGTGATGGTAAAATCTGCACCGAATGTGATGGGTTGTGGGATGGAAGTAGAAAAGCTATTTCTAAAAGCTGGTTTTCCCGAGGGAACTTATAAGCATATTCCTATCTCTTTGGAACAAACGGCTAAAGTGATAGCAGATCCTTGTGTGCAGGGAGTGTCTTTGACAGGAAGTGTGAGGGCAGGAAAAGCTGTAGCCAGCCTAGCAGGCCAACATATAAAAAAAACGGTATTGGAATTGGGAGGTAGTGATGCGTATTTGATTTTGGATTCCGCTTCCTTGGAATTCGCTGCCAAAAAATGTGTAATTTCTCGTATGAACAACAATGGGCAAAGCTGTATCGCGGCCAAGCGTCTCATTGTTGTGAAAGACAGAGTAAGCGACTTTACTGAATTGCTTATAGAAGAAATGAAAAAATTTGAAATGGGAAATCCAACTTTGCCAAACACTTCTTTGGGACCTCTTGCTCGCTTGGATTTGAGAGAAGGACTGCATAGACAAGTATGTCGATTGGGGGTTGGACAAAATTCAGGACCTCAGGTATTGCTCGGCGGTCAAATTCCGAATCGAAAAGGATACTTTTATCCACCAACAGTTCTGAGAAGTATGGAAGCAAAAGAAGTGGCTGATTTTAGAGAGGAATTATTCGGTCCAGCCGTGCTTGTTATTTCTGTTCCCAACGAGCAAAAGGCTATAGAGGTAGCTAACGCTTCTCCCTATGGATTGGGGGCTGGTGTTTTTAGTGGAGATGTAGAGAAAGCAGAGAAAATCGCACGAGAAAAATTACGAGCAGGAACTTGTGTGGTCAATCAATGTTTGCATTCTCATCCGGCTCTTCCCTTTGGAGGAATCAAAGAATCTGGTTATGGCAGAGAACTGTCAGAATTTGGATTTTATGAGTTTGTAAATATGAAAACGGTGAAAGTGAAGCAGACACAAGACTAGCGAGCAAGAAAAATCAAAGAATGGAAAGACAAACAAAATAGTGAGCCAAGGAAAATTATATCTTGATACTGAAGGAAAATATCTTCATCCTTTTGCAAGAAGGAGGGTTGAATGAAAGCTATTTTGGCTAGCATTCCTCATAGTGGCGAACAAGTGGGTGAGGAAGCTGATTGGTTGAGAGGTCTGCCTGAAGAGATTTTGATGTGTGATGTGGATCGTTTTGTGGATCGGCTGTACCAAGAGATTCTCAAGCAACACCAAATACCAACGATTGTAACTCCCTACCACCGATACATGGTGGATTGTAATCGTTGGCCGAGCGATGTAGATGCCAATTCTCTCGAAGGAAGCCAGAACCCTGTCGGGACCCATCCCATAGGTTTGCACTGGATACAAACTACGAAGGGCGATATTTTGATAAAAAAACCTCTGAGTCTATCTCTGCACAAAACTTTGATAAAGAAATATTACAATCAGTTTTTTGAAAAGATTGATTCTATTTATGAGGACTTTAAAAAAAGGGGAGTGAAAAAAACCTACCATTTGGATCTTCATAGCATGCCCTCTTTGGGTAAGTCGGTACATAGAGATCCAGATCAACAAAGACCAGACATAGTGATTGCAACTTTGAAGGGAAAATCAGCGACTCCTGAGTGGACTCAACAAGTGGAATCAGCCTTTTTTGAACAAGATTTTACGGTGGTCTGCAACAATCCTTATATTGGAGGAAGCATCGTTGAGAAATACGGCAATCCGGAAAAAGGGCATCAGATTTTAATGATTGAACTCAATCGCAAACTGTACATGAATGAACAAACAAAAGCCTTCATTCCTGAGAAGGCAGAGAAAGTGAAACAGCGACTCAGTAAGGTGATCTCGCGGATTTACAAAGGCATTCCAAATGAAGGCAACTGATTGAAATTTCTTTATTGGTTTTTTCATTTTTTCTGCTCAATTCGTCTGGCTGTTTGCACTCTCAGTCTTTTGATTCTGCTTTTTGCCACTGGTACAATTTATGAATCTTTTTACGGTCGAGTGGCTTCACAAGAAGTGATCTACCAATCCATTGGGATGAATTTTCTGCTTTTTTTGTTAGCTTTAAATATCATTGCTGTAATGATTGATCGTTGGCCTTGGCAGAAGCGGCACATAGGTTTTTTGACGGCACATTTTGGAATTCTAATTGTTCTCTTTGGTTCTAGCATCACTCGTCTTTATGGAATAGATGGCAATCTGCGTCTTGCTTTGAACGAAGCAGGGTCAAAAATTCTCACTGATTCTACTTTGCTCACAGTTTATTCTTCTTTCGATACAGAGAATTTGACAGAGCTTCACAAAGAAGAAGTAAAATTTTTTCGTCATTCTCCTACACAGGATCATCCTCACTTGGTGCCATTGGGTTCTGATGTTTTACAGGTGGTCTCTTTTGAACCGGCTACTTTTTTTCGAGAAAACTATAAAACTTCTCCAAGGGGCGGGCCTGCGTTGCGATTTCAGATTGAAGGGAAAAATGCCGGCTTCGTTCGGTGGCTTTTCAAGCCTCCACGGACGAGCCAAGTTGTAGAAGCTTTGGGCCCCGCACAGTTGGTCCTGCTAGAATCTTTTCGATCTTTTCAAGCTAAACGTCCTTCTCTTCTGCTGGTTCCTTCCGGAAAAAATCTTCAGTATGAATTGCACCATCCAAGCTTGAAGCAAGTGGATAAAGGTGTGCTAAAGGTAGGTTCTGTTTTAAAAACTGGCTGGATGGACTTTCGATTCAGATTGCTCAACTATTTGCCAAAGGCTTTGCCGGATCGAGTGTTTACACCAGTGAAAAAAGTAGGGGACAATACGATTCCGGCCATTCAGCTAGAATTTAAAGGAAAGAAAAAATGGATGGGCTTAAATTCTCATTTATTTTTTTTTGATGAGAATAAGGTTTTGGTGGTGGGTTATATGAACGAGAGAAAAAATTTGGGTTTTCAAATACAACTAAAGAGTTTTAAAATTGACTACTATCCATCCAGCACACAAGCTTCAGCCTATGAGAGCCAAGTGCTGGTGAATCAAAAACACTCTCAGTTGATCTCTATGAATGAGCCCATGAAGTTTGCTGGTTATACTATTTACCAATCCGGATTTGAGGAGAATGAAAAAGGACAGCCCTTGGCCTCCATTTTTGCTATCAACAAGGATCCAGGGCGTTGGTTCAAGTACATAGGTTCTTTGCTGATTATCATGGGTAGCTTGGTGCTTTTTTTTAATAGAAATGTACAATTTCAAAAGAAAATGAATGCTCAATGAAACATTTGTACTGTATTGCTTTTGTCTTTGTTAGTTCCTTTGGCTCATTTTTTACGAGAGCTGATACACTAGGTTCTGCATTACAAACGGTTCCTGTGCAATACGGTGGTCGTGTTCAGCCTCTTGATACATTCGCACGCAGCGGACTTCATTTTATTTATGGTCAAGAACGTTTTAACGACAAGTCGGCTATAGATATTTTGATGTCTTGGATTCTTTTGCCAGATTATTGGAGGGAAATTTCTTTCGTTCGAGTGGATTATTCCCCTCTTAAAATCGTGCTGGGCCTGAATGAGAAAAACAATTTGTTTTCACCAAAAGAACTGTTGGAGAACAAAATTTTTTTAGAAGAACTCAATGAGTTACAAATCCGCTTGCAATCAAAAGAGGATTTGGATTTGTACTTTAAGGCTGTACAAAAATTAGGAAATCAATTGCTTTTTTACCAAGCGTTTCAAAATACCCGCATCCCGGGTTTGGTCCCTAGAGCCACAAATGACAAAAAGCTTTGGGCCTCTTTGTATGAGCTTGCACCAGATTCTCCTGCTCGCAAGAGGTTTCAAGATATTGTTTCAGCTTATGTAGAAGCTGTGTTCGCCCAAGAAAATCAGACAAAGGATCAGGAGCAAAAAAAGGAAGCACTAAAAGAGAGTGTTTTGAATTTTCAAACACTGATGAATTCAATAAATCCGGCTTATGCAAAAGATTTGCGAAGAGGTTTCATAGAACTGCATTACAACCAACTTAACCCCTTCCATTTTGCTTGGATATTTTATCTTCTCGGCCTCCTTCTTTTGGCTTTTCGCTTTTTATTTCTTAAAAGGGTCTTGTTTTACACAGGTGTTGGCATTTGTCTGCTCGCCTTGGCTTCGCACACTTATGGGATGATTTTGCGTTCTTTGATCATGGAGCGTCCTCCGGTTACGAACATGTATGAAACCGTGATATGGGTTCCTTGGGTATCCGTATTATTGGGTCTTTTGTTGTGGTGGAAGCAAAAATTTTTTGCATCCTTTGTTTGTGCTTGTGTGGTAGCGTTTTTTTGTCTTTTTTTGGCTGATTTTACTCCCGCTCTCTTGGATGGTCGTTTGAGTCCCTTGGAGGCTGTTTTACGGTCCAATTTTTGGCTAGCTACTCATGTGTTGATTATTACTATGAGTTATGCAGCTTTTTTTCTAGCTTTTGCCATTGGGGATGTGGCTCTATTTTTTTTCTTGTGCAGGGACGAGGAAAAAAACAGGGAGAAAATTCAAAAGTGTGTGAAGGCAATTGATCGCTTGATTCAAGTGGGCGTAGTTTTTCTAGCCGCTGGGACTGTTTTGGGAGGTATTTGGGCTGATTATTCATGGGGACGCTTCTGGGGTTGGGATCCAAAAGAGACTTGGGCTCTCATTAGTTTGTTGGGCTATGTATCACTTCTGCATGGTCGTTTGCTTGCTTGGGTGAAAGATTTTGGCATGGTAGTTGGTTCGGTATTGATTTTTTTTCTTGTTGTAATGGCTTGGTACGGAGTGAATTATGTACTCGGGCAGGGACTTCATTCTTATGGCTTCGGTAGCGGGGGAGTGGAATTTGTTGCTGGCTTTGCTTTTCTTCATTTGCTTTATGTACTCATTGTATGGAGTGCGAAAAACAAATGAAGATTCTGGCCTTGATACTTGCATGATGTTGAGTCTGAATTCTTTTATTGTATAAGATTGGAAAATAAATTTTTTGTGGCTGAAAAGAATCTTTCTATTTGAAAATGCAGGGTTGTTCATGAATCGAAATACAAAAAGGCGTGTTGTTAAAACTACAGGGGTTGTTTTTTTCTTATTTGTATTCCTGAGCCTTTCTATTTTTGTTTATCTGGTTTCCAGTAACAAAGTTAGTGTGGGTTACAACATTGACTACCAGCCAGACCAACCCATTCCTTTTTCACATAAGATTCACGCAGGTCAATACCAAATAGATTGTCGTTATTGTCATACACAGGTGGAAAGAAGCCCTGTGGCTTCTGTACCCAGCCTAGATATCTGCATGAATTGTCACTTGACGGTAAAAGTCAATAGTCCTTGGATTAAAAAAATTCGCAAAGCCTATGAAAACAAAGAACCCATTGCATGGCAAAAAGTGCATTTGTTACCTGACTTTGTGAGATTCAACCACTCTTTGCATATTCAATTTTTGACCGGAGGCGGCCAACAAAGGACACAACAAAAGGCACATGAAGGGGCGGAGGAAGGGATTGCAGAGTCCTTTCATCTTTTTCTGCCCGCTTCTCAGGAGCAGATTCGTCGAGCTTGTACAACTTGTCATGGAAAGGTTGAGAATATGGAACTCATGTATCAATATAAATCTTTATCAATGGGCTGGTGTGTGAGATGCCACAGGCAAAAGGAACACCAAGCTCCGATAAATTGCAGTACATGCCATTATTGAGGGAGAGGAATGAAAAACAAATCAAAATATTGGTTGAGTTTGGAACAGTGGAGCCAAGACAAAGAATTTCAACAGATGGCTCAAAAAGAATTTATTTCTTCGATACCCACAGAAAAAGAACAGGAAACTCTTTGGGATCGTAGAGAATTTTTGCAACTCATGGGAGCTTCAATGGCTCTAGCCAGTTTGGGATGCATTCGTCGTCCGGCTGAAAAAATTGTTCCCTACGTAAAAAGACCAGATGATGTCGTCTTGGGAGACGCTTCTTATTATTCTTCTTCCTATTATGACGGGGAGGAAGGGTTTGGAACTTTGGTGAAAACTCGTGCAGGCCGTCCCATCCATATCGCAGGCAACGAACTGCATCCGCTGAATCAACGTGGCGTATCTGCTCGTACTCACTCTCATCTTCTGAGTCTTTATGATCCAGAAAGATTGAAAACAGTTCAACATAATTTATTTAATGAGAAAAAGACAAACAAGGAAGTGATTCGTGCCAATTATGCAAAGGTGGATCAGGCCTTTGCGACTCAGTTGAAAAAAGGAGGAGTGGCTTTTTTGACCGGTGAGTGGCCTTCCCCTTCTTCCAAACGTTTGTTGAATGATTTTTGTAATGCATTTTCTTGCTCTCATTTTGTTTGGAATCCCTTGAATCATTCTGCGGTGGCGAAGGCTCAAAAAGTTTGTTACGGGCAGGAGATTCTTCCCAGTTACCATTTGAATAAAGCTCGTCTCATTGTTTCTATTGATTGTGATTTTTTGGGTACATGGCTCTATCCCACTACGTTTAGCCGTCTGTATGCTCAAGCTCGCCAAGCCAATCAGAATATGAATCGTCTTGTAGTATTTGAGTCTCTTTTTTCCCTAACAGGATCCAATGCAGACCAGCGCATTCGCATCAAAGCTTCTCAGCAACTTTACGTGGTTTTGCATTTGATTGATGCCTTAATTAAAAAAGATTTTGTCAAATCTCATCCTCGTTTTCGTTTCAAAGCTCACCTTGCACCTTGGGAAAAATTCGATATGGACCAAGTGGCATGGGATCGTCTGGTTGATGAGCTTTGGAATCATCGAGGGCGTAGTTTGGTTCTTACGGGTGGTCCGGCTTCACAGACAAAGCAAGAAGAGGAGTTGCAAATTGCTACACAGTGGTTAAATCACCTTCTGGGCAACGATGGAAAAACCATCGACTACCATCATCCTTATTCTCATTGGGCTGGCGTGAACAGGAATGTAGCGCAACTCATTGAGCAACTAGAAAAAAAGAAGATCAATACTTTGGTGATACACAGAACCAATCCACTTTACAATTATCCAGAAGCGGAGAGACTCAAGCGAGCCATTCAACAGGCCAATTTGGTTATTTACACTGGAGACCGAGAGGATGAAACAGGGGAATGGGCTGATTATATTTTGCCTGACGATCACGATCTGGAAAAATGGTCTGATTGGGAATTCCAAAAAGGGGTGTTGAGCATTCAGCAACCAACGATTCGTCCACTTTATCAGACAAGGGCTTTTGAAAGTGCTTTGATTGAATGGTCCAAGCTAGTTCGAAAAAGAGAGCCGAGTTTTTTGAGAGGAACAAAAACTTGGTACGACTATCTGAAGAAAAATAGGGCAATGAGTTTTTCTGCTTGGGATGAGTTCCTATCCAAGGGAGTTCAAGTTAAAAAACCAGAATCGAGAGGAAAAAAATATCCTTCTAGAAAATTCAATCACAGAGCTCTTTCTTTCTTTCCCTCATCTTTGAAAGAAGATGTCTCTGGGGCTGAATATGAATTAGTGCTTTATTCAACTAGCGGATTAAAAGACGGAACTTTGGCTAATGTTTCTTGGTTGCAAGAATTTCCTGATCCCGTGACCAAAATTTGTTGGGACAATTATCTCTGTATTTCTCTCGCAGATGCGAGAGAGAAAAATCTGAAAGAAGGACAGGTTGTAGAATTGGAAACTCGCGGACGCACTTTGCATGTTCCCGTTCACATTCAGCCCGGTCAGGCCGATGGTGTTTTGGCTTTGGCAATTGGTTATGGAAGGAAAAAAGCTGGCCAAGTAGCCAATCAAATCGGAGTGAATGCTTACACTCTTGCAGAAATTTCTCCAAAAAGTGATGTCAAATTTTCCGCTCTTCCGGCCGACATCAAGCTGACTGGAAAAAGAAAATCCTTAGCAAATGTGCAAACCCATCACTCTATGGAAGGAAGACAAATTGTAGTAGAGACTACGCTCAAGCAATATTTAAAAAATCCGGGAGGAGCGATTCATCGTCATAAAATGTTTAGTATGTGGTCCACACACCGATATCCGAAACACAAATGGGCCATGGCAATTGATTTGAATTCTTGTACAGGTTGTTCCGCCTGTGTCATAGCTTGCCAGTCTGAAAATAATATTCCGACGGTTGGAAAGGAGCTCATTTTAGAAGGGCGCGAGATGCACTGGATGCGAGTGGATCGCTATTACAAGGGTCCGGCAGAAAAACCAGAGGCAGTTCACCAACCGATTGTGTGCATGCATTGTGATAATGCTCCTTGTGAAACGGTTTGTCCTGTGGTGGCCACGGTTCATAGTGATGAAGGAACAAATGACATGATTTACAATCGTTGTGTCGGCACTCGTTACTGTTCCAACAATTGTCCTTATAAGGTGAGAAGATTTAATTGGTTCAATTATGAGAAGAAAATCAAGAAGCCTATGGATATGGCTTTGAATCCCGAGGTCACGGTTCGCTCAAGAGGAGTGATGGAAAAATGCACTTTTTGTATTCATCGTGTTCGTTCCGCACAGTCCAAGGCAAAATTGGAAAATCGTGAACTGAAAGATGGTGAAGTACGAACAGCCTGTCAAGATTCTTGTCCTACAGGAGCGATTGTCTTTGGCGATTTGAAAAATACCAGCTCTCAAGTTTACAAAATGTTTCATAGACAAGATAGTTATGCTCTCTTAGAGGAACTGAATACACAACCGGGAGTTCGCTATCAAGTGAAAGTAAGGAACAAAGGGGAATCAATAGAAGACTCCATCCCAATGAAAAAGAAACCTCATCATGGCTAAAAAGGAAAGGATTTTTGTTTGTCCGAAATAAAGAGAGATTCGTTGATATCGGAGAAGAAATCTTTTCAGAATATCACCGATGATATATGTTCTCTGACAGAGAAGTGGCCCGGCCTACGTTATTTTGCAACCTTGTTCAGTGCCAAAGCTTTGTTCCTCTTTTACATTGTTGTAATGGGTCTGATTGTGTCCATCGGAATGGGACTGATGGGGGTGAATCATCCCGTTGGTTGGGGAACAGATATTATTACTTTTGTTTTTTGGATTGGTATTGGCCACGCAGGAACTCTCATTTCAGCTATTTTGTTCTTATTTCGTCAGAAGTGGAGAACTTCCATTGCCCGAACTGCTGAAGCTATGACTGTTTTTGCTGTGATGACGGCTGGTATTTTTCCCCTCCTTCACACAGGTCGTCCTTGGTTTGCTTACTGGCTTTTGCCCTATCCGAATCAAAGGGGACCCCTGTGGGTGAATTTTCGCTCCCCCCTCGTATGGGATGTGTTTGCTGTCTCCACTTACGCAACGGTTGCCATCGTATTTTGGTACATTGGAATGGTTCCAGACATGGCAGTTTTGAGGGATCGATCCAAGGGAATTCGTCATACCATTTACGGAATATTATCTATGGGTTGGAGGGGAACTGCTCGCAACTGGAGTCATTATGAGATGACTTATATGCTACTTGCAGCCCTATCCACTCCTCTTGTTTTGTCTGTTCACAGTATTGTGTCCTTTGACTTTGCTACGGCTATTGTACCGGGTTGGCACACGACGATTTTTCCTCCGTATTTTGTGGCAGGAGCTATTTTTTCCGGTTTTGCTATGGTGGTCAGTTTGATGTGCTTGGTGAGAACATTTGTTCCCAAATTCAAAGCATATATTACTGTAAATCATCTAGAATCCATGAACAAAATTATTTTATTAACGGGAATGATGGTGGGATATGCCTATGCCTCTGAATTTTTTATTGCGTGGTATTCGGGTTCTGATTTTGAACGTTATATTTTTCTCAATAGGGCTGGAGGGCACTACTGGTTGGCATACTGGACGATGGTGACCTGCAATGTCTTGGTGCCACAAATATTTTGGTTTAAAAAGTTTCGTCGCAACATTGTTTTGATGTTTGTAATTTCTATCTTTGTTAACATCGGTATGTGGTTTGAAAGATATGTGATTGTTGTGACTTCTTTGAGTCGAGACTTTTTGCCGTCCAACTGGGGAATTTTCGATATGAGCTTTTTTGACTTTGCCGTTTTGATTGGCAGTTTTGGAATGTTTTTTACTCTATTTTTGCTTTATATCAGGACTCTGCCGGCCATTTCAATTGCTGAGGTAAAAACGGTGGTAAAGGATAGGTATTAAGATATGAGAACGGGAAAGTTACAGATGCTTTTGTCAAATTTTAAAGAAATAATTGCTCCGCAAACGGAAGCTGTTTTGGCTGGCATTTGGTCAGATGAAGAAGGTTTTCTTTCGGCCGTAAAAGGATTAAAACAAAAAGGATTTCATGAATTTTCAGCCATCACTCCTTGTCCCATTCATGGTTTGGAGGAAATGATGGGCATCAAACGTTCTTGGATCCCTTGGGTTACCTTTGTCTTTGGCTTGGGAGGGTGCTTGTTCGGTCTTTGGTTCACTTGGTGGACATCGGCCGTGAATTGGCCTCTCAATGTTGGAGGAAAGCCTCTTTGGTCCCTGCCGGCTTTTATCCCCGTAATTTTTGAATGCACAATTTTGCTTGGAGCTTTGGCCTCCGTGGGAGCTTTGTTTTATGTTTGCGGTCTTCCTTCTGTTGACCCTCCCATCTTGCATAAGGATTTGAGTTCTCATAAATTTGCTTTATTTTTTAGTTTGGAAAAAGAAAAAAAATCCTCTAAAGAGTTGGAGGCAGTTCTCACTTCCTTGGGAGCTGAGGAAATCATTTACTCAGAGTTTTAATTTATGTTTGCTATATTTTCAGAAAAATTTTCGATTTTCAGTTTGTTTGATTTGGCTAGGACCTATCTTGCCGAATATTTGCTAAGTTTTTTACTTTTGCTAACTTGTGCCTGCACTGGAGGAAAAAACAAGACGGGGATAGAACTCATTCAAGATATGATGCAGCAAAAAAGTATCAAAGCTCAGGAGGGAAAAGCAAAGGAGAGTTTTATGAGACTTCCGCCTGAGAACACAATTGCACGAAATAGAATATACTATTCCTACAAAGGGAAACCAGATTTGGCGGGTAAAAATTTGAAAAATCCTTTGAAAAACCAATTTTCAGCCCTTACGATTGGCACTGGAAAAAGGCAGTATGATAAAGCTTGCATTTACTGTCATGGAGTCTCTGGCGATGGCAAAGGCGTGGTCTCTAGCCAAATGATTATTCAGCCCCCCTCTTTGCTCACAGACAAAGTATTCAACTATTCAGATGGACGTATTTACCACATCATTCACGAGGGACAGGGTCTAATGGGTTCTTATTCCAAACAAGTTTGGAGCGAAGCCCATCGATGGGCTTTGGTGAATTATGTCAGAATGCTTCAAATGAAAGCTTTGCAGAAAAAAGTAGAAAAGAGAAAGTAAGATGTTGGAATTGCGAACGAAAGATTCAATCCATAAATTCACTACAGTGCTTATCTTTTTGGGTGCCGTAGCTTTCGTCTTCGGTCTTTTGTTGGGCTTTCAAGACAGAGTGTGGCACGCCTACTTGATGTCCTATTTTTATTTTGTTCTTCTCTCATTGGGAGCTTTGTTTTTTATTAGTACCCAATATGTTTCTAAGGCAGCTTGGAGTGTGAATATTCGTCGCCTATCTGAGTCTCTTATCCCTTTTCTAAGTATAGCTGTGATTTTGACTCTGCCTTTGCTCTATGGGGCTTTTTCCCTTTACGATTGGCTGGACCCTGAGAAGGTGGCAAAAGATCATTTGTTGATGCACAAAACTCCTTATCTGAATTTTCCTTTTTTTGTTTTTCGCTTGGCTTTATTTTTTGGCGGTTGGATTTTTTTTGGTAAAAAATTAATCAATTTTTCTCTTAGACAAGATCAGGACGGAGATTTTCAGTGGACGAATCGAAGCATTAAATATTCGATCGCTTTTTTGCTCTTTTTTAGTTTTTCTCTTTCTTTTTTCAGCATAGATTTTTTAATGAGTTTGGATGCTCATTGGTTTTCCACTATTTTCGGTGTGTATGTATTTGCGGGTTTGTTCCAGTCCATTTTTGCCGTTTTGATTTTGCTGGCTGTTCATACAATGAGACAGGAGGCTTACAAGAAATTTATTAATGAGAATCATTTACATGATCTAGGCAAGTTTCTTTTGGCAGCGACTATTTTTTGGGCTTACATTGCTTTTAGCCAGTATATGTTGATCTGGTATGCCAACCTTCCGGAAGAGACGACCTTTTTTATCTCTCGTTCAAAAGGGGCTTGGGCTTTTGTGTCTATTTTTCTTCTCTTGTTTAAATTCGTGGTCCCTTTTATTCTTCTTTTGCCTCGTTGGGTGAAAAGAAATGAAAAAGCCTTGGTATCAATCGCTTTTCTGATTCTTTTGATGCAAATGGTAGATATTTATTGGCTCGTCTACCCTCATTTTAATCCTGAGTTTCCTTATTTTGGCTTGCTGGAAGCTTTGATTTTTTTGGGTTTTGCTGGTTTATTTATTCGAAGTGTTTTTAATTTTTTACACAAGCATTCTCCGATTCCTTTGAAAGATCCCTATGGAAAAGAATCCACCAAACATCATGTGACGTATTGAAAAAATGTATGTTTCTGTTTATAGTGTGCTTATGTGTTTTAGACAGGTCTGTTTCATTTTATGAGCCTTCATTTGCACGTATTAGATTTTGGCTCTGTAAAATTTCCAAAGGAAGTTTCTGTTTTGGGCTTGGTTGAACACTCTTTTCCCCAAAAAAAACAGCAATTAGCAGGAGCCTTCATTAACGGTAGCAAAGAAATATCTGATGTAAGGACTCTGTTGAAACACAAAGACAAGGTGAAACTGGTTTTTATTCCTTCCAAAGAAGCTCTTCCAGTGATTCGTCATTCTGGAGCTCACGTGATGGCTCAGGCCGTTCAAGAACTCTGGCCGAATGACATTCAGGTCACAATTGGCCCCGTTATTGAAAATGGATTTTACTATGATTTTGGTTCCTCTCGGGTGTTTCAACCGGAAGATTTGAGATTGATAGAAAAAAGAATGAAAGAAATTATAAAGAAAAAATTAGAGGTGACAAAAGAGATTTGGACGAAGGAAAAAGCCATTTCCGTTTTTAAGGAGATGGGTGAGATGTATAAAGTGGAGATCATTAAAGACTTAAATGAAGAACAGGTAAGCATTTATCGTCAGGGAGACTGGTTTGATCTTTGTCGGGGACCTCATGTGAAAAATCTGTCGCAAATCGGTGCGATAAAAATTTTGCACCAATCAGCGGCTTATTGGAGAGGGGATGAGAAGAAGGCTTCTCTTCAGCGTATTTATGGTACCGCCTTTCATTCGAAAGAGGAATTGGAACAGCATTTGCACGATCTGGAGGAAGCGGGAAAAAGAGATCATAGAAAGTTGGGTCGCCAAATGAATCTTTTTCATTTCTCTGATCTTTCTCCGGGAAGCCCTTTTTTTACTGGAGCAGGAGCTTTTATTTATAATGAATTGAAAGATTTTCTTAAACAAATGTACAAGAAATATTCTTACGAAGAGGTCATTACACCTCAAATTTTTAGTGGAGAATTGTTCGATCGCTCTGGTCACAAACAATATTTTTTAGACAATATGTATCCTGTTTCAGTTGATCAAAGGGAGTTCTTTCTCAAACCTATGAATTGTCCTAGCCACTGCTTGCTTTATTCCTTCAAAAAATTTTCCTATCGGAATTTACCTTGGCGGATTGCCGATTTTGGGCGATTGCATCGGAAAGAACGAAAAGGCACTTTGCACGGGATCACTCGCGTGACCAGCTTGTGCCAAGACGATGCGCATATATTTTGCACGCAAGATCAATTAAAAGCTGAGATGAAAAATATTTTACATATGTTTACAGAGGTGTATGAAACACTTGGCTTGACTGATTACAAGCTGGGATTTTCAACAAGACCTGAGAATGCAATGGGTGAAAGGAATGTATGGGAAAAGGCGGAGCAGTCTCTTCGCTTTGTCTTGGAAGAATCAAAAATTCCTTTTGAAGTATATGAAGGCGAAGGGGCTTTTTACGGACCGAAATTGGATGTGATATTTGTGGATAGCATGAGGCGGAACTGGCAATTGGGCACTTTACAATGTGATTTTAATATGCCTTTGGCTTTTGGTTTAAAATATGTGGATAAAGACAACAGGGAAAAGACTCCCATTCTTTTGCACCGGGCGATTTTGGGTTCGTTGGAACGTTTTATGGGTGTCTATTTGGAACATCGAGAAGGGTATTTGCCTTTTTGGCTTTCTCCTGTTCAAGCTTTGTTGATTAATATTTCAAAAGATCAAGAATCCTATGTGAAAGAGTTAGAGGAACAGATGAAATCCTCTGGGATCAGGGTGGAAAGTGATTTGAGAGGGGAAAAACTTGGATACAAAATCAGGGAGGCTCGTTTGCGTAAAATTCCTTGCATGGTTATTGTGGGGGCAAAGGAGATGAAGTCTGGCGTGTTGGCACTTCGTTTGCAAGGGAAAAAGGATGTTGAATTGAGCAAGGATTCTTTTATAGAACGGATGAAGATGATGATTCAGTCAAAGAATCCAAATTTGTTGTTGGAATGAAAACAATGATTTCTTTTAAAAAGGAGGTATCTTATTCGTAAATTTAGAAGGCAGTTCAAAGGAGCTGTAAGAAAGTCAGATAAATTTCGCATAAATGATCAAATCGCAGCTACAGAAGTGCGAGTCATCGCAGAAGATGGAAGTATGATGGGCGTGATGCCGCCCAGTGAAGCTCTATCTGTGGCAATCACCAAGGGTCTGGATCTAGTCGAGATTGCTCCGAAGGCCAAGCCTCCAACTTGTAAAATTATGGATTATGGGAAATGGAAATTCAAAATGAGCAAGAAGGAAAAAAGTTCTAGAAAAAATCAAATAAAAGTTATTGTTAAAGAAGTGCAATTGCGTCCGCGTACAGATATCCATGACTTGGAGATTAAAATGAGGAAGGCGAAGGCATTTTTGATAGATGGTTGCAAGGTAAAGGTTCATCTTCGTTATTCTGGGCGTGAGATGGCCCATAAGGAATTGGGCTTGGGGATTTTGAAACAAGTGGTAAAGAGTTTGGAGCCTCTGTCTACTTTGGAACAGGATACTCCTCAAATGGAAAGAAGGTCGGCCTTTTTGTTTTTCGCTCCCGATCTTGTGAAAATTAAGGATTTCCAAAAAAAGCAAAAATTAATGAGCAAGATAACAAGCAAGGTAACAAGCCAGCCAACGGGCAACGAGCCAAAAAGTGAATCGACAGGTAGCGAGCCAACAAGCGAATCAACAAGCGAGCCAAAAAGTGAATCGACAGGTAGCGAGGAGCCAACCAGCGAATCAACAAGCGAGCCAACCAGTCAGTGAGGCATTTGTTTGATATGCTTATTGAAACAAAGAGATCTCTCAATAAAGATTGTGCTACAGTAGGTTGCGACAATGCCAAACAATTTGCGATGATTGCCAAAAAAATATTCAAATTTATAATTCACACTCAAAGAATAGGAGAATTGATTTGACTTTTTAAAGATGAGACAAGATATTTCAAGGCTTCAGAAGAAGAACATTTGCCACTACTCAGAAAAGAGAGAATTTACAAAAATACCTAGACCTTTATGTAGATTATCACAATACACAAAGAGTAACCTAATGTTTTAAGAACCATAGTCCGTTTTTATGGCTATGAATAGGAAATTGAAATTCAATCTTAAAACTAACTCCATTGTTTGTGGTGACTGCGAAGAATGGCTTAAGTTTATTCCTAATAACTCGATGGACCTTATCTATATTGATCCACCTTTTTTTTCAAATAAAAACTATGAAATAGTATGGGGGAATGGCTTTGAATTTCGTTCATTTGGAGACAGATGGGCAGGTGGTATAAGACACTATATTGAATGGATGCGACCTAAAATTAGAGAGGCTAAAAAGAAATTAAAAGATACAGGATCAATACTCGTGCATTGCGACTGGCATGCGAATCATAGAATAAGATGTTTACTAGACGATGAATTTGGTGAAAAGAATTTTGTGAATGAAATTATTTGGTCTTACAGAACAGGGGGAGGAAGTAAGAAAAGATTTGGAAGAAAACATGACAATATTTATCTCTATTCTAAGTCAAAAAAATATAAATTTAATCAATTAAAAGAAAAATCTTTTTTAGCAGAAACATGGGCAGAACCAGAAACCCCTACTGGGTTAAAATGGGGAATAAAAAGAGAGGAAAAATGTTCTTTATGTGATAAAGAAAACGGGTCAAAGTATAGAATTGTTGGGCATAGAGATATAATTGATGTTGATTTTAGTACAGTACACCCCGACAGAATAGGGTATATAACACAAAAACCAGAGGAACTACTTAATAAGCTTATAACAGCTTTATCAAATGAAAATGATATAGTCCTCGATTTTTTTGGTGGAGGGGGTACGACTGCTTCAGTGTGCAGTAAACTAAATCGTCGATTTATAATAGGAGATGTTTCACCTGTAGCTGTGAGGGTAACTGCAGATAGACTGATATCTCAAGGTTACATTGGTTATGACGTGAAGGCACTTCCACACACTAAAGAAGAATACTTACTAATGAGAGGGCATAAATTTGCAGACATGATATGTGAGTTTATGGGCTGGGAATCTAATCCTAGAAAATCAGGTGATGGAGGAATAGACGGGTGGACTAATCGAGGCAATACTCCAATTCAGATAAAGAATCACAGAAATAAAGTAGGTCGTCCAGACATTCAAAAGTTTTTGGGAGCAATTACAGATTATGACTCTGGAATTTTTGTAGCTTGGAAATTTTCACAGTCAGCCCATGAATATAGGGCTAAAATCAAAGATAGAAACATAGTTTTCAAGGAGGTAGAAGATATACTTGGAAGTCTTTTATTACCATTAGAGAGAAGAAAGAAGCAACAACAATTATATGATATACGAGTGAAAAAAAGAAGCTGCAACCTCCAAGACATAAAGAAAGATCGAATTAAGAGTTCTATTTAATAGGGATTTATTATGAGTGAAGAAAAAAGTAAAGGGTTTAATAAATTTTTTGATGAATTTAATTCTCTAGCTAAATTTATTTTTACTATAGTTAAGCTTGTATTTCTAGGCCTCTTTATTTTATTCATTTACAGTTGTTCTAAGACTTTCTCTGAAATAGAAGAATCAGGAAAAGTATCAAATTCTCGTTAAACCATCTTGTAAAATACGCATAATTTCATGCATATTTTAGTATGTCTCTATGAGATTTTTAAAATGAGTCGATTCATTCTGGCCTACAATAAAATGCAAAGTTGTGTTCATTTTTAGTCGGCAATTAAGGGTGTTACTTTTTCATTTTGATGAATAGAGTAAATTTTTCAAAATTCAAGGAGAAAATTCGATAAACTTGAATTTTTTCCTGAAATCACTTGTGTACTCCCAAGCGGAAATCCAACTCATAAAAACACAAAACCATAATAGGCCGTAACCTGCTTTCTCTATGTAGGGAGAAAGAGGAACTCCTATGAGAATCAAAAAAATGCCTGTCATTTGAAAAGTGGTTTTCCATTTTGCTAGCGGTTTGGCATAAAGAATGAGATTTTTATTAGCTGCAATGGAACGAAGACCGGTTACGTAAATATCTCTAGATAAAAATAAAATGACTAAGAAAGGATCTATTTTTCCAAAATGAGAAAGAAAAACAAGAACGGATAAAGTTAAAATTTTATCAGCCACAGGATCCAGCAAAGCTCCAGCTATTGTCTGAGCTCGCCATTTTCTGGATAAATAGCCATCCAACATATCCGTCAAGCAAGCGAGCAAAAAAAGAAGACTGGCGAAAAAATATGCTTCCTTGTTCTCGAAAGTAAGAAGCATGACAATCGGAGCTATGAGCAGAATACGAAAAACTGTCAGGTAAACAGGCACCATTTTTTTATTCATAATTGTCCCTTTTGCTACTTTTTATAAACATTTGGAATTCAAGGCTTGTCAATTAAATTAAAACAAAGATAGTAATTGAATCAATGACTTCGTTCAATCATTCTGATTTTTTTCATTCTTTTTCAAAAAGTGTTTTACGTATCACAGAGTGTGCAGCCCTAGCTTGCTTTGATCACATTGGCTCTGGCGATCGTGAGACAGCGGATCGTTCCGCTGTGCATGCGATGAAACAGGCTTTTCAAAATCTGGCAATCAGAGGGACAGTCATTATTGGGGAGGGAGAAAGGGATAAAGCCCCTATGCTACACATTGGTGAAAAACTTGGATTGTGGAACGATCATGATCCAGCCCTAGATATCGCCGTTGATCCCCTAGAGGGGACCAATCTGTGTGCCAAAGCTCTCGGAGGAGCTTTGACTGTGATAGCACTTTCGGAAAAAGGTGGATTGTTTCAAGCTCCGGACCTTTACATGGAAAAAATTGCCTGTGGACCCAAAGCGAAAGGGAAGATTGATCTCAGTAAAAGTGTGGCTGAAAATATGAAAGTTGTCGCAAAAGCTTTGGATAAGGATCTATCCGCCATGACAGTAGCTATTTTGAATCGTCCTCGGCATCAAGAACTGATTCAGTCTATTTACAATCTGGGATCTCGCGTTTTACTTATCGAAGATGGCGATCTATCTGCCTCTATTTTAACTAGCTGGAAAGAATCGCCAGTGGATCTGCTTTTGGGTACAGGAGGTGCTCCCGAGGGAGTCTTATCAGCCAGTGCTTTAAAATGCTTAGGAGGAGATTTTCAAGGAAGGCTGGTTTTTCGTAATCAAGGAGAAAAAGATCGGGCTGTAAAAATGGGTGTGCGAGATCTTGATCGGATTTACAAACGAAATGAATTGGTGAAAAAGCCTGTTGTTTTTTGTGCAACAGGAGTGACAAGAGGAGCCTTGTTAGATGGAGTGAGAAAAAATAAGAAACAAATGCAAACAGAGACCCTCTTTATGGATTCTCTTAGTGGCGAGAGATCTATCACTCAGACCAGCTACAGGAGGTGAAGGGCAATATGAATCTCATTCCTTGCTTTCATTGCGCCAAAAAAATTGCATTGCAACAAAAGGTGAGTTTTCGTGAAGAGTGTCCTCACTGTCAAAGTGATTTGCATGTTTGTTTGAATTGCCAATTCTACGATGAATCGGCCCACAATGAGTGTCGAGAAGTTTCTGCTGAAAACGTTAAGAACAAAGAGAGAAACAACTATTGTGAATATTTCAGCCCTAGCTCTAAGACAAAAGAAGAATCTCAATCACTCAAACGAGAAGAACAAATCAGAATTGCAGAAGCTCTCTTTAAAAAAAATAGCTAGGCCTGCTCTTTTTTACATTCCGTCCATAGAGTCCATCATCATTCTGGGTAACAACACCAAAGCACCCATTACGATGTAGAGGACACCCATAACTCTGATGTACCAATTGAGAATATTCATTTCCTTCATCTTATAGTACAAACCCTTGAACCATGTAACAGAGGTTGGAAACATCATGAAAAAAAGTGTTTTCACCAGCGTGATCCAGCCCACAAGAGTTACAATCAAAGAAGGACCTAAAAACCAGTCATTGTGAGTCACGACGATGAACAAGCCAAGAGGCATGTACAGAAAACAAAGTCCCAATGTAGCAAAGACAAGATTATCATTCTCCATGGAGTAAAAATAATCTATCAGACGAAGCCAAGTTCTCGTGCTAACCAACAGGGACAGACCGCAGACGATAAGGAAACAACTAACAAAGCTCTCTGTGAATGAATAAAGACCCATTTCCATAAAAACCCCCTTTGTTACAAACAGGGGTTTTGTAACATAAAAAGCTCGAAATCACTCTTATTTTTTTATTAAATTTACGGCAGAACCAGCTTGAAACCACTTAATATGTTCTTCGTTCATGGAATGTTGAACAAAGAATTCAGTTTTTGAACCATCTTCGTGCTGGATGAGAATTTTGTGACGGCTACCAATGGCCAAATTATTCAATCCCAAAATGCTGAGCTGATCTTTTTGTCTGATTTTTTTGGAATTCTCTGGGTGAACAAATACGAGTGGAAGAATCCCCTGTTTCTTAAGATTGGTTTCGTGAATGCGAGCGAAACTTTTTACAATCACCGCTTTGCAACCCAAAAACCTTGGTGACATGGCAGCGTGTTCACGGCTACTGCCTTCCCCATAGTTTTCATCCCCAATGATCACCCATCCTCTGTTTTTTTCTCGATACTGTCTAGCTATCTGAGCAAAATTTTGTTTCTCGCCTGTCAATTGATTGAGGCCTACTCCTCTTTCCTTAGAAAAAATATCCAAAACCCCCAACAACAAGTTGTCAGAGATGTTGTCCAAATGTCCTCTATACCTGAGCCATGAACCTGCAGGAGAGATGTGATCAGTCGTGCATTTTTCTTCTGTATTACAGAGGATAAAAAGGTTTTTAAAATCTTTCCCTCCCCAAGCTTCAAAGGGCTTCAACAATTGAATGCGATCAGAATTTGCTTTGATAATGATTTTTATGTCTTTCCCCTTGGGGGCTATGTAGCCTTCCGGATTGTCAGGAAAACCTCTTTTTGGCAGAATGTTAGCTTCAGGAGCCTCTAGTTTGAGTGTTTTTCCGTCCCTTTTTAATTCATCTCTTCTTGGATCAAAATCCAATCTGCCTGCCAAACCCAAAGCGAGTGTGATTTCCGGGCTGGCAATGAATGAAAGAGTTTCCGGGTTGGCATCGTTTCTCCCTCTAAAATTTCGATTGAAACTATTTACAATTGTGTTTACCTGCCCCTTTTTGTACTTGTCTCTTCTCCATTGACCAATGCAAGGACCACATGCATTGGCTAGGACCAAAGCTCCCACGGACTCTAGGTCATCCATGAAGCCATCTCTTTCAATCGTTTGCTTAATTAGTTCAGACCCAGGAGTGACCAGGAAAGGTTGTGGCATTTTAAAGCCCGCTCGCTTTGCTTGTCTGGCAACGTGAGCCGCTCGCCCAATGTCTTCGTAAGAGGAATTGGTACAAGAGCCAATCAGTGCTGCTGAAAGTTCTACGGGCCAAGACTCTTCTTTGCAAAGTGCTTTGATCTCGCTTAGGGGGTGGACTGCATCAGGAGAATGAGGACCAGCTAGATGAGGTTCCAAGGCAGATAAATCAATTTCAATGACTTCATCATAGTAGGCACTAGGATTTTCTATTACCCCTGGATCCGCCTGAAAAATGTCCTTGTACGATTCTATGACTCGGGTCTGTTCTCCTCGATGAGTTGCCTCTAAATATTTAAACATGGAATCATCATAAGGAAAAATAGAGCAAGTAGCTCCCAGTTCAGCCCCCATGTTTGTGATGGTCCCTTTTCCCGTGCAACTCAAAGATTTACAACCTTCTCCAAAGTATTCGATAACCTTGTTGGTTCCCCCCTCAACTGTCATGATCCCCAGCAACTTTAGAATAATATCCTTTGGAGATGCCCAGCCATCCAGTTTCCCTTTTAGATGAACTCCCGTGATAGAAGGGTTTTTGATTTCCCAATTTAGACCAGCCATCACATCGGCGGCATCCGCTCCTCCCACGCCAATGGCCAACATGCCGAGTCCTCCAGCGTTGGGTGTGTGAGAATCTGTTCCGATCAGCAAGCCTCCCGGAAAAGCATAGTTCTCTAAAATGACTTGGTGGATGATGCCAGCTCCTGGCTTCCAAAATCCCACGTGATACTTACTGGCAGTGGAAGATAAAAATTGAAATACTTCGTTATTTTCTTGAACCGCTTTTTGCATATCTGGTTCCAAACCTTTCCAAGCTTGAATCAGATGATCGCAATGGATGGTTGCAGGAACAGCAGATGTTTTTTTCCTAGAGAGCATGAATTGCAAAAGAGCCATCTGGGCTGTGGCGTCTTGCATGGCGATCCGGTCGGGCAGAACAGATAAAATATTCTTTTTTCTGCTCTGTTTTTCTTGAGGATTGGATAAATGGGAATACAAAATTTTCTCGGTCAAACTGAGAGGTCCTTTACACCAAAGTCTGACCAATGAGAGCTTTTCTTGAAGCTGTGCATACACACCGCGTAATTGCTCAACACTCGTTCGAATAGCCATTATTTTTCCTACCTACTTGATACATATGCCAAAAGTCTAGTACCATTTTAAGACTCTTGTGCAGAAAAGAACAAGGAATTTGATAAAGGAATCGACTTTTGAGCTTCTATTCATGCTATAATTCCCATGGTGGTAGATATCTCAACCAGTTTATCGAAAGAGTAGCAAAATGAAGTATCTTATTTTACTTGCTGTCTTGGTTCTGACTCCCATTTCTCAAGGGAAGGCTCATCTAGAACCCTACGGCAATCTTGGTTTGTCTTATTCCAATTACCCACCTTCCTCGTCGGGGAGTAGTGATTTCTTTTTGAACTACGGTATCGGTGGACGTTTTGGTTACGATCTTTTTGCTGCAGTTTTTGGTTTGGATATTTTTCTCACTAGTTACAGTAGGGGTAACACTTCTCTTTTTCATAGTGTGGTGGTGAATCAACCCAGTCAAACGAAAGGCTTCAGTCAAGGAGGGGAATCTGTTTCGATTCTTTATTCTCAATTGGATGAAAGTTTTTATCCCATTTCGCTGGGTGTATTTGGCTTGCTTGATTTACCTTTGTTCTTCGACACTTATGGGACGCTTTTTTATTCCTATGGTAAAAAAGGTAAGCAAGTGTATCATGGTCCCGGACTAAAAGTGGGTATGAGTTATATTTCTGCTTTCTATGTTCAGCTTAATGCGGAACTGCAGGTCGCTTCATTCTTTTGCTCAAGTTCCACTGCTTGTAGTCAGCAAATTCAAGATAAATTTTATATCCTCTCAGGAGGTCTGTCCATCAGCCTTCCATTTTCAGCCGACCTATTCGGAGAGTACTCTCAGATTTCAAAATCATTCAATCAATCCGCAATTGAAGTTTTTCAGTAAGGCTAATAAAAAACAATGGAGCGGGTAATGGGATTCGAACCCATGGCCTCAACCTTGGCAAGGTTGTGCTCTAGCCAACTGAGCTACACCCGCTAATTTTTACAATGTATGGTATGCTATAGAAAAAGCCAAATTTATTTTCGCAAATAGCAACATGTAAAGCGGATACATTCGCCATTAAAAAGAAAGAAATAAAAAAGAAGAGAGATTCGTCAAACTCCGGTTGAGAGTGATCAGCGCTCTCAATATCTGTATCCGACGGACACGCATATGTCTCCATTTTTCCGGCTGGAGCAACCATTGATTGAATTTTAAAGGTGCAAGGATGCTATTTTCTCCGACGATAGGTATCTTATCGTAGTAAAACAGGTAACTAATAAAACCAAAAGCTTCTCTTTCTGTACGAATGATAGGTGTCGTTCGTTTGATAATGGAGAAAAAAGTGTCAGCCAAGGCACTCAATTCTTGCATACTCACATTGTCCCTTCGATTGACATTCAAATATTCTATCATGTTTTCCTCGTAGTGCATCAGCATAAACGTCTCAAATAATTCTCCAAAATTTAATTCTTCATTTTTATGCTTGAACGATTCTAGTGCGATAAAATATTCTTCTTTCTCTATCAGATTGCGAGATAAAATATGCTCCAAATTGGGAAAGGAATCGAACACTTGCCTAGGGAAAAAATGCAATATGCCGAAAATGCAAGTTCTATCAAAAAGATTATCAACAGTATTGCAAATAGACATTCTACTTGTTGCCAACAACGTCATTTTTAGTGAAGAAGCGGAGAGAGCAAACAATTCCAAAATTTCTTCTGGCTCTAGCACACCATTGCCGTTAGACTGGGAAGTTAAGAAGTCTCCATATTCAAAAAATTTGAGAAATTCTTTTTGCAAGTTTTGCCAACTGATTTTTGGATAGACAGAAGCAACCACGCCTGTCCATTCTCGTACTATTTTTTTCCAAACTTGGCGATCAATCTTTTGATTTTCCTTCAGGTAGGCAGAAGTCACCAACTTGGTTATGTGTGATTGCCAATTTAAAAGTCTCAAAAGAGGGACATTTGTCTTTCTCTTGTGGAAACGTAAACGTAAATCAGAAGTAACATCCATGTTTCTAAAAAGCCAATCGTTTGGAGAACCAAAAAAATTATTTGGCATTTGAAATTTTTTAGTCAAATAGGTTTCGCTTCTTTTCCAAGAAAGTAAATACTTTCTCAAAATTTTGATGTGATCTCTTGTCAAAAATTCACCGACGCTTCCTAAATTTGGCAAAACTCTAATATTTCTTTGCTCTGTAAAACGAAAGAATCGATCTTTGAAATTGATCTTCATTTCTTGATCTTGAAAACTCATCTGGTATTGACAAGGCTTATTGTTGGCTAGGCGGTTCATTACGAAGCAAAAAGTTGATCTCAATGTAAGGGAAAAACTGGAGGAAGAAAGATCAGGGAAAAACCAAGTTCGTCGTGCCAGTTCGTCAATGTCTTTTAAACGGATCTGTTTCTTGGGGGTTCTATCTTGGATTTGCATAGTCAAATAAAGGGACTGGGTGAGTACATATTCACTGTGTCGAATGGTATCCTCTTGTAGCCATGATTTATCTTTTAAAAATGCATTATAGTATAGCCAAAGGCTTGTTAAAGATCCTAAATCACTCATGAGAATCGGCCATTGGCTCGGAAGAATGAGAGTTTTACTGCTCTGAGAAAATATTTTTTTCCATTGTCTCAGCCAATGCATCAAAGGATCCCAATCAGTAAATTTTTCAGGTAAAAGCCCTATTCTTTTCAGGTCGCTAGAAATTTTGGAGAGACGATAAAGATCAGAATTTACGTTAGCTCGGTCTTTTGTCTGACGAATTTTAGCCAAGCCATTTCCTACGCCCGTAAGAAATTGTTTTAATTTTTGAGTAAAAAACAAAAATTGACTGCTAGGAATTACATGCCCATTTAAAATTCGCAATATCATGGGAGCCTGCAAACGAATATTTCCTACCTGCTTTTGAAGCACTCTCAAGATGTCTTGGAATGTGTGAAATTCCTGATCCGTAATTCCATTTTCATTGCCTCCAATAATAGCTGTTTTGACTCGCAAAACAGATTTTGCAATTGTAAGGGCTTTAGCCTCTTCGGGGACAACAATCAGTTGTATGAGTCGTTGGAGTTCTACGGCTCTGAGATAGCCAGAATATTTGGTTTCTTTGTGTCTGAGAAAAAATGTAGTGAAGTTGATGATGCATTCGAAAAATGAATCCACTTCCTTCTTTTCAGCAATGCCATGAATGTAACGAGGCACAAAATTGGAATTGATTTCTAAGCAAGATTTTCCTAACAGAGCTTGGGAGCTTACTGGTAGAAGTAGCAAGGATGACAAAAGAAAGCAAATCACTCCCAACAAAGTTTTCCTTCCTTTGTTAGATAAATTTCCTCTAGAAGACATACTGGAGTCCTCCATAAATGCGGGCATTGTGTACATGCATATTCTCACTTTTTTCTATATCTTTCATTGAAAATGGAAACTTCTCAAAGAGCAAATCCCCAGAGACAAACAGGGAAACAGAACTTTCGAACGTGATGGAAGTGTGGAAGGAAAACAAAAAATATTTATTGAATAGATCGTAAATCAACCGTGCGTTCATATCAGTGGAGTCTGCACTTGTGAATTGTATGTGGTGTTTCATTCCAAAGCTAATTGCCTGTGGAAAACGAAATAAGTCATCACGAAAAAACTGCTGTTGCTTTACAATAGGGAAGAGCTTGAAAACTAATTGCTCCTTATCTTCTTCACCCTCTTGGAATTGGTGTGTGTAAGCTATATGGATCTTTGTTTTTTCAATCGTATTCCCAATATCCATTTCACCCTTTGCGGAAACAATCCACTCACTGCGAGGCTGAATAAAAAGCTCTCTATTTTCTTTTGCCACGTGAGCATATTCCTCTGGAGCGTTGTAAGTAAGAGCCAGCTTTAGACGATACAGCACATTTTGTGATAGGTGGCTGGGTTGATTGATACTTTCCAAAATCCAACCAGTACTCACCAAATGGTGATGTAAAATCAGAGACTGTACGGGAATATCAACCGAGAAATCTTTTTTTCCGTCGGATAACAAGTGATCACTCAGTTTCAGTTCGAAGGGACTTTTTAATCGCACTCGGTTCATGGGTTTGTAAGCATAGGCAAAATAAAAATTCTTGTAACTTACTCGTCCAGCTATAGAGAATTGAAAAAAAGATTTCGCTGGGATTAGAGGATCAGCAGGATAATAGGCAGGAACAATACTCATTGAATAAATTTTTTCATAGGTAGGAGAGACAAACCAATGATTTAAAGAAAATATTTTGCCGTTTGTGACCTGCAAAGAAGGGGTGGAATCAGGTAGATACAAAAAAGAGCCGAACAAAAGAAAAGAGCCTTTGTCATGGTGAAATTCTCTGAAAATCCCAGTGAGGCCTGCCTTTTTTGGGCGAAGAGAGTCTTCTATATAGACGGGCTCCCATAAATTTTTATTCCAAAAAGAGTCGTCCCAACTCCATTCAAAAAGTAGCCTGCCAATTACCCACTTTCCCTTTGGAGTTTTCAGTTTAACAGCTATCTCATAGGGTTGAAAATAGGACAGTTTCTCGTAGAAGCTATAAGTATAATCAGCATTTATATGTAATATGTCGGGATTCGTTTTGATTTGTAATCCAGCAAAGTACCTATCATGGTCTTCATCAAAAAATCGCATGACTGTAGAGTGAATGGCTAACTGATGCGTTTTGATTTTTTTCTTATGCAAGGGGGCTTCCCAAGGGAAATTGGAAGAGGCATAGGAGAAAAAACAAAAAACCATTAGACAAGAGACAAAAAACAAGCGGAAAGTCATAAAAATAACCACTTTTTAAGAGAGTGTTAGAAAGCAACATATTAACTAAAAATCAGTTAAATAGGCACCTGTAGATGTGGATCAATGTAATTTTTTTACATTCATCTATTTTTTGTCACATTAGTCCTTGCTTTCATGGTTTAATGGGTCAGGGTAGAATGCAAGCAGACGCACATGGGGCTTGATTTTTTAAAGCCGGTGCCTTGTCGTTCGATGCGATAAGCAAAATGTTTGGAGTTGCTTGTATTTTTGGGCTATGTTCCTGCCCTCTCAATCCGTTTTAATTCCTGTTAAGAGGTTTTTGCTAAAACCCCTTGTAATGAATAAGCCTAAAAGGAGGTATAATTTTTGTTTTATCGTTCTTTATTTTTATTTTTTTTATTTTTCTCGTTTCGGGCGAGAGCTAATTTAGAGCTTTCCCTAGAGAATTTTTCCTATATTACCGCGACTGATTTTGAGTCTCAGTTGGATTCTTATACCAATATAGGTCTGAATTTCACCCATTTTGGCTTTCAAAATCATTGGTTTTATGGCGGGGAATTTCTAGCTAGTTTCGCTGTGGACGACAGTCGTCAAAACTATTTGTCCATCCCAGATTTATTTGTGGGCTATGAATTCGTGGATATTTTTTCTAGCTACCAGCTGAATTTTGTCTTTGGCCGACAAAAGAGATCATCAAATATTTACCCCCAAAAAAGAGAGTCAGAAGCTTTTGTAAACATCTACCCTCATCCTTGGAGTTTTCTGGATGAAAAATGGGAGTTGGGTCTGTGGCAAGGGAGAATGAACTGGGATTATTTTTTGACTGAGCCAACAGGCCTTTCTGGATTTTTCCTCACGCTGGGCAAAGACTTATGGACACTCACTTTTTACCTTTCCGGGATTTTTTTTCCTGACCAAAGTCCTAGCATAGACATTACTCCCAAGGGAGAAATTTATTCCAGTAGTCGATGGTTTACTCCTCCTCAAGACGAACTTGTTATTTTTAATCGTCGCGTGGAGACTTTTTATTGGTTGAAGAAACCGTATTTGAAAAATGTGATACTCAATGACAGTGTTGCCTTCAGGTTTTTGTTTGGTGACATCAAGGACCAATGGTTCAATCTATCTTACGCCTATAAGCCCGTTAATCAGACCTATTTTAAAATAGATGGAAATCTTTCAATTGATGATGATAAGTCTTCCGTTGCGAATAGTATCCGCTACGAATCATTTAAACATTCACTGCTTTCGATAGATTTTGGTTTGGAAAATGATTTTTTTACAGGAGTGGCTTCCATTGTACAAGAACATCCTATTCCTCCCAAAGTTTCTGAAAATTGGATTATCCCATCCCTTCCGGATGCTTTTTTCTTTTCTACCTACGTCAAACTAGATTTAAAAGAATTGAGTATCCCTATCGACACAATAGAATTGAATTATCTTTATTCTCGTTTTGTGGAACCTAAAAAATCAGTTTCTGATACATTAAAACAATTGGAAAAAACCTTCAAGGCAAAACGCTTCAAACTGAATCATGGACTTTCTTTATCCATTCATTCTTCTCCTCTTCAATTCAAAAAGGATCAATTTATTTCTGCAAGATTGAGTTACTGGTATTCTATTCCTGATCAGGGAGCTTGGTTGAACGCATCTTTACGATGGCGGTTTCATACTCATTTTGTTTTGGAATCTCAACTGGATATTATTGGAGCCAACAAATCCACACCGGTTAGTTTTTTCAATACCTACAGACAAAATGATCGTGTAGGAATGAAGGTGATCTATGAAATCCCATAAATATTTTATTTTTTCTTTTGCATTCATTTTTGTGAATGCGAGTTGTAGCTTACGTATAGGTGAGCCAAGTTTGCAATTGAGTACAGCTGATTTTTCTGTTGGTTGTTTAAATCAACTGGATAAAAAAATTGATAACTATTTGGCCGGCAAACTAGGAAGCAAGCAAATCAGCGACATTTCTTCTTGCATACAAACAGCCTTGCGAGTGTTCAAAAACCGAGTTCGTGGAAAGAAACGAGGGGAATTTAAACCAAGTGAATTAAAAAAATTCATTGAAGAATTTCTTTTGCAGGATCAAGTTATCAACGATGAATTATTGACCCAGCTGATGCGTTTGAAGGTAAGGATCATTGGTGGTTCGGAGAATAAATTGACAAGACATGATATAGAACGATTTATTATTTTTGTAGACATTGTAATGAAAGAAGCTATTGTTTTTCAGCCTTACATCCAAATTTTCAACGAAGGAGGTGATTCTCAATCTCTAAGTGATCGAGAACATCTAAGTCGTATCGAGAGCGATTTAAAAAAATCCATCAATCGTATTTCGGTTTTTCTAAAGCGGTTTTCTCAACCCTATTCTTTTTCGGATATGGAAAGTTTGATTCGTGAATTGACTTTTATGTTTGATCGAGATCACAATAATTCACAACTTCGTACAAAAATAGAGCTCGCAGTGGCTTTGAAACAATTTATTGTTAATGGAGTCAACAAATGGGTTGTTCAACCTGAGGAATGGGAAAAACTTCTCATTGGTTATTCTTATTTAATCTCAATGAGCGTAAACATTTCTCTTTTAGGAAAAAACGGATCACTCGTTTCTCCAAAAAGTATGGAGACTGTGTTGTTGATTGTGAAAAGGTTACTAAAATTCTTATCCGCTTCCGTTACGAATCATCCCAATGAAGTGATTCAATCGGATGATTTTTTAGTGCTGGCTAACAATTTGCAATCCAATGATTTGCTTAATGAAAAATTAACAAAGTCTTCTCTTCAAAACATACTATTAATTTTCTTCGGCAAGGTATTTCATGTAGATACAAACAGGTATGGTGTCATCCAGCTCAATTCTGCACAAATGAAAAAAATCTATGAATTGATCAATCCTTGGATTCTAAGGCAATCGCTTTTCAACGTAACAATCCAAAAAGAACCTTCCTTTTCTTCTTCGACGATTCTTAGTTTAAAAAAAATGAGACCCTTTTTGTCTACAAAACGATTTTCCTCCATTGACAAAAAATTTATTGAGTATTTGCTCTCACTCAAGCCCCTTTACGAAGACTCTGCAAAAGTTCACCTCTCTAGGAAAATTTACGAATCTCAACCAAGCAAGGAGTTGAGCTATAAAAATCTCACTCTATTCAATTTTTACTACCTTTTGGCAGACATGATAAAAGCTGGTTACTCAGAGAATCCTTCTCAACCAGAGGGTCTGACGAGTGATGAATTGAATAAATTCTTTGTTGATTTTAACCCTATTTCCCAAAATATGGGTTGGATTTTAAAAACACAGCAACAATCCTTATCGGAAGGAGAAGCGGAGTTTCTCGCCGCCAATGTGCTAACCCCTTCGGCAGAGGGGTTCAATACTGATCTGAGCCAAGCAGAACGCACGAGTCCTGATGAGATTGTGGAGTATCTATCCTATGCCTTCTCCTTTGGCTTTACCCTTAATGAGGTGGAGAAATTTTTGTCAAACAATTGTTCTACGATTACAGATGTATATGGTTTTTCTCAATCATTGCCTGGTTATGAAAAAGAATGCGTCAAGAAAAATATTCTTTCTGCACTTAATGAATCGGGAGATAACATGCCGGACTTTCGATCATTTTTATCTACGCTTTCTCCATTGGGAAAAAGAGAATTATCCGAAGCTTTGCTTATCTCTGCTTTTGAGTCTCAAGAAGATTATGAAGATGCCAAGTATTTGCATAAGTATAATGTAAAAAATATTATCATATTATTTTACTTTGTTGAGACAATCTTTAACCGTTACGATTTGAACAAAGATTTTGTTTTGGATAACGAGGAAACAACAAATAGCTTCCCAACATTTGAAGGTTATATTCATCACATTTTTACTTATCTGCTTTGTCAGCCGGATAAGGTAGATTCGTCCTTCGATGTCTACAAATATTTGCTCAACGAGAAAGAATTTGTAAAAATCAAAGGAGTTTCTTTGGTTGAATCTTTTGGGAATCGTATGTTCTTTATCCTAAAGAGCACGTGGGAAACTGAGATCAAAGACATGACTCGTGCCGATTTAACTCAGGTTTTTTCAAAATCTGTTAAGGGATTTTTAAAAAAGAAAAATCTTCAAACCAATCCCATTTGTTTGGATGAGGAAGTAGAAAGTCCTACTGTTAAGGAGGGGGGATTTTCTACTATTCAACAGTACAGAAGGTCCTCTCCCCTGAACAAAGACTCTCCGAATTTTTGATGCCAAAGAGACCATATTGGGATTGTCTCGCTCAAAAACGTGAAGAACATCATTCTTTCTTTCACGTCACAAGCTACGACATCATCCTTTCCTTCACGTCACGGGCGATGAGGTCATGACCAATCCAATGGACAGAGCTTTGTTGCCCAAGTTCTTGCAATATCAATCTTCCGCAACTGGTGGCAATTTGATTGCTTAAGAATGAAGTGATGGAAGATGAAGAATCCTTGTTTAATCCGGCTAATTTTCTGGATGTAGATAGCATGAGTTCCATTTGTTCGGGTGTGTTGTGTTGGGGCCATTTTTTAAATACAGTCAGTGCTTTAATTGTTTTGGATTCAAAGTATTCTTTTGTTGTATTCATGATAAAGGAGTAGGCATTATCTATCATTTTTTGGATACATTGGGACACAATTTCTTTTCCGTTTTCTCCTCCGTTTTTTTCAAGAGCTCCCAATATCGTATAGAGTGGAATTTCTACGCCGGGGAAGATGGCACTGGAACGAGTGAGTATTTCAGGAACATTGAACACATAGGATTTCACTCCTTTTGCAAAAAATTGCTTAGAGATATTTTCCAATTCCAACTTGGCAAAACCTTGCAGGTAAGGAGCGTAGCTTTGCCATCGGTACTGCTCTCCTACCAAAATCTCTGTTCCGTGGTAGCTATAGGCCATATAAAATAATTGTCTTCCTTGTTTTTCTAATTTTTCTCTCAGGCTTGTACTCATTTCCAGCAGGTGTCGATATGTTTGTGCAGTCACTTCGCTGAAATTTTGCTGACAAAACCATCCTAGTTCAGACTCCCAGCAGGCTTTGGAAGAAGAAAATCGATGCCCCATTCCCTTTAGGACACGATTCAATATAGGGAGCAAAATTTTTGTACGAGGGACTCCTCCTGCCATAGTATGAGCGATGACAACATGACCCTGATCGGGCAATTTTTTCTCTAAGCTCTCAAGCCACTTCTTTGTGCGTTCACGAAAGGAATATACAGATTTTTTTCGTGAGTCCTCCAACAAAATTTTGTCCAACTGAAAATTTTCCCAATTTTTTAATGAAGCTTCTCGGCAAAGATCAATGGGCCGTACCCCCGAAGCTGAATTCTCCATATCGAAGCCAGCCTCCAAGGCCTCGTTGATTAGATTTTGTGGCTGGGATTTTCTTTCTTCTTCATTCAAATTTCTTAATTGGCCATCGGAATCCCGCCTTCCCATAGTGGAATAAATGATATTCATTCCCTTCGACTGAGCAATCCGGACCAAGCCTTCTACATAACCCCTAGAAAAAATCTCTCCAAAAATGACTAGGCTGTCTTTTTGAGAAAAGGGAATGTTTTTTATTTCTCTTAGAGCTTGTAATTTCATGAGACATCCCACGCAGATATGAGCTAATTTTTTCACTCACATTGTCTCAAAAAGGTATTTTTTGTCTATGCTTAAGTTTCACCAGATAGAGTTTTTTGTCCATTTGGTTTTCTTAGCTTGGGGGCTTTTGTCTTTCATTTATTTGAAATGCCAAAAATGAGCTTTATGTTTCAGCTCAAGTGCCGATAAGTTATGGGCTATGTCTCGTTTTACAAGTTCTCTTTGTTTTTTATCTTTGGCCTTTGGCCTTTGTCTTGCGGTTCTGGAAATCAAAAGAGCTGATGCTGAAGAAACGTCTGCAGTATCCGAAGAGTTAAAGAACTGGTTTCAAAATAGCTGTCATGAAATGAAGAGAGATTTTGCAAAAGAATGGCCACAGTCAGAAGAGTGTAATTGTGATAAATCCACTTTTGTCACTGTCGAAGAAAAAGTCATGGAGAGGGATTTAATGAAGTGTGTAAAAGAAGCAAAAATAGCAAATTGCACTCGTGTCTGTCAATCAACTAAATTTATTGTGGGAGATGGCTGTTCTCAGTTTCGTAATGATTTGATGGATCAATGTGAGCAATTTTGTAGTTTGGTAAATAGCGGATGTGTAATCAATCACTATGGGACTCGTTGCTTCACATATGATTTGCACTTTGAAAACGAGATACAGGGGATCAGACAAAAATGTGCAGACCAGTTAAAACCTCAGTTGCAAGCCAGTTACAAGACAAATTGCATGGCTGTTATGAAACAGATTGACGAAAAAGTTCCCGCCACTCTCATTTGTCCGGGAGGTGAAAGCAAAAGTGATAATGGCTGTGAGGCTTTTTGTGAGACAAAAGTGCAAAGCTATCTAAAAGAACAAGATTATTCCCCTGAGAAGTATATGCGTCCTTTCATTGATTCCGATGGGAGATGTTTCAGCTTGTTGATACAGATGAGACAAGGACAAGATGCAAACGTCGTTAAAGCCTGTCTGGAAGAAGAAAAGGAAAAATTAAAAGCTTCCATTGTGGACGAAGAAGGAGATTTTTTGGCTTCTGCCAAGAAAGAGGGATTCGAGTATTTGCTTTGTGAGAAAAGGGAAAAAGATAAAATGGCTTGTGAATTGAAGCTCGCAAAGAAGCTAGAGGACTCCATCAAGACATGCGAGGAACTCAGAAATGAAGCTTCTGATTGTTGTCATGAACCCCAAACTTGTATTGCCGGTCAGTTTGAGCAAGTGATTCAGACGGCTGGACAAATACATCTCATAACAGCAAGCAGTGGAGGAATGGCTGATCAATGTAATGCATTGAAGGATGTTTTCGTTGGTTTCGCTGTTATGAATGCTGCGGTAGCTAGCGAATGTAGATTGCGATCAAGTAATTGTGTTAACACTTGTAGAACTCAGATCAGCGAAGTAGATGAGTTGATAAAAGAGGCTTGCAACATAGATGATCCCTCAAGCGGGGATCACAATTCGGCCCTTCAATCTTGTACTGAGAATTTTTTTAAGTACTATGTAAAAAATCTGTATAGAAAAAAACTCGCTGGTATTCCCAAAAAATGCGAAATAACATCTAAAGAATCCAATCGTTCAATAGCACAAATGAATAGCCGTCTGATTGGCAGTCTAGGTGTTCAGGCTGCTGGGTGCGAAGATGGTTCGCGAGAAGGGGATCCTCCTCCACTAGGGCCTCCTTTCACTTTTCCCGACTCTCCTTCCTTCATTCCCTCCATTCCTCCTCTTGCTGGATCTGGCGGAAATGAAGAAACTATTTTCCCTGATGATGGTTTGGGTGGCAATCCTTTAAATCCACTTGATTTGGATTTTGATGACGAGGGCGAATGGGAGGAACCCTTGCCTCCCGGAGTAAAGGGAAGACCGGGAGGATTGTTGAATGCCAGCAGGGGTGGCTCTGGTGGCTTGGGAGGACTTCCTAGCGGAGGTGGAAATGGTGGTCGTTCTAGAAAAAAAAGTAGAGAAAGAAAGTCCAAACAAGTTCTGCTCGGTTTTCGTGGAGGAAAGTTTAGCGGTTATCCGGGAGCGACGAATGAGACAAAAGAAAACAGAGGAGCGAGAGGTTCTAAAGGCACGCCTTCAAGAAAACTCGGTTCCTTGGATCTGAAAAAGTTGTTACCAAAAGACAGGAAGTTGAATTTGACCGGTAAATTTGGTTCTCCACATGATGATATTTTCAAAAGGGTCAGCGATAGATTTCAGTACATGTGTCGGACAAACAGGACACTTCCTTGCTACGATTGATGGTACTTTTCCAATTCACTCAATGATTTTTTTACTTTCTTTTTTCCAATGAGGCGAGGGTCTTGTTTGTGCAAGGCAAGAGCAAGAGCTTTTAAGCCTTTTACCAGTTCTGAAATAGAAATATTTCCCAAATGGCCTACGCGGATGATTTTTCCTTTGAGTCTTTCTTGTCCTCCTCCAAAGATGATTTTATCATCCGTCTCCAATTGCTTTTTTAATTTTACACCATCAATATGATCAGGAAGCATGATGCTTGTTACGGAAGGAGAAGGACGTTTTGCAAAAATACTCAATCCGAGATTTTTGCAAAACTCTAAGGTAATGTTCGAAAGTTTTTGGCTTTTTTGAATAAAATAATTGAGTTCTCCTTTTTTCAAAGGGAGCAAAGAAGTGTGAATCGCTTTGACAAAACTTACATTACTGCTAAATCGTGTCTGTCCAAGCATTTGGGAATCTTTTTCTTTTTTTAAATCTAAGTAATACACAGAGAGTCGAGATTCTTTATTAAAACGCCAAGCTTTTTTGGAGAGGGCAATAAACGACATTCCGGCTGGCAGGGCAAAGGATTTTTGAGAGCCTCCGATGAGGATGTCTATGCACCATTTGTCCATGGGGATAGAAACCGCTCCCAAGGCTGAGATTGCATCCACAATGAGCAAAGTGTTTGTTTTGTTCCGAACAAGTTCGGCTATTTCCTGAATCGGATGCAATACTCCTGTACTCGTTTCGCAAGCTTGCACCAGGACCGCTTTGATTTGGGGATTTCGCTCCAACTCCTCTCGCACCTTTTGGACGACGAACTCTTCACCCCAAGGGACTGTTAGTCTTAGGACCTTTAGATTGTAGGCCTCAGCCATTTCGGCCCAACGTTCTCCAAATTTTCCTGCACAAAGAGCCAATACAGTATCCTTTGGAGATAGGGTATTTAGCAAAGCTGCGGACATAGCTCCCGTTCCCGTAGCATTCAAAATGATAACTTCTTGTGTAGTTTGAAAAAATTGTTTTAACTGAGATTGAACCTCTTTTAACTGGGAAACAAATTCTTCTGTACGGTGGTGAATCATGGGTTCAGAGAGCGTATTTAAGACTGCAGTTGAAATGGGAACAGGACCTGGAGTGAGCAAAATAGGATGCAGGTCAGATTTTTTATCCATGCTAATACTTTCCTTGCAGGTTTTTTCACTTCAGTATATGAGAACTGTCAATACACCTTACAACAAAAACAAACGTGATTGGTAATGGAAATAGCTCCGAGTTTAAAAAAATTAGAAAAACAACTCTCAATGAATAAAGTTTCTCCATTTTATTTCGTTGAGGGACCAGAAACTTTTCTTTTCAGGGAAAGTTTGAGAATGCTTCAAGCCAAGCTTCTTTCTCCTGAGACTCTTGATTTTAATTATGATGTATTCACTATCGGAGAAGTTGCATTAGCTAGAGTTTGCGAGGTTGCAGAAACTTTGCCTGTCTTTTCTTCTAAGCGAATGATTGTATGTAAAGAAGCACATAGAATGAGAGAATCAGATAGCAAGCAGTTAGAAGCAATGATAGAAAATCCGATAGATACTTGTGTTTTGGTTTTTGCATCCACAAATCCAGATAAAAGAAAGAAAATGATCAAATATCTTACCTCTCATTGTGAGTTGATCTCTGCACAAACACCTAAGGAAAGCGAATGGCCTCTTTGGATTGCTTGGATGGGACGAAAAATGAAATTGAAGTTATCCCATTCAGGGGTGAGCTTACTGAGACAATACGCCAGCTACGATTTGATCGGTTTAGAAAATGAAATGAAAAAATTAAAAAATTTTTTAGGGAATCGAAATGTTGTTTCAGAAGAAGATATTTTGAAAATTGTTCCTCGCATCAAGCCGGAAAACATTTTTGCTCTATCCAAGGCTATTGGTAGGAGAAACCTATCAAAAGCTCTACTTTGTCTTTCTCATCTTTTGGAAGATAACCAAAATGAGATTGGGGTTTTGTCCTTGGTTGTTCGCCATATTCGTATTTTGGCCCGAATCAAGGAGGGATTGAAAAAAGGGCATAGAGTGCAGACTCTTTGTGACAAGACCGGGGTTCCTCGTTTTTTTATTGAAGATTACATGCAAGAAGCGAATCTATGGAGTGAGCAGAAGATCATGACGACATTGGAGGCACTGAAAGCAACAGATAAAGCTCTAAAATCTTCTCCCGTTTCCCCTCATATATGGTTGGAAAATTTCATTATCAAAACTTGCTCCATCTAGAATTTTTCTGCCATTTCAAGCAGGATAGTTGAGGAAGTGTGTTCACAAGTTGTTACAGCCTATTTACAAGAATAGAGAGTTGTGATTTTTTGCGATTGGCTCTATTTTTATGGTGAATGCTTTTTTTGACTGAGCGATCTATTTCAATGTGAAAAATTTTCAATTCCTTAACAGCTTGTTCTTTGTTTTTATCCTTTACAAATTGGCGCAGAGTTTTTTCAAGACTGCGCAAACGACTTCGGACTCGTTTGTTGATTTCTAGTCTTCTGGCTGTCTGGCGAATTCTCTTTTTTGCCGATACATGACTTGCCAATGTTCACACTCCTTTGGTCAAAATTTTGTTGATAGCACAGTTTTTTCAAACGAACAAGATTTTGTAGTGCTTCTCAATCCTTTGCGATTTTTGTAGCGTCTTTTAAGTTTTCAGAGTTTTTTTATAGCCTGTTGTCGTTTGCGTTCTTTTCTACTATATAATTCACAAGGATAGCTTGTTTACTCATAATTTTCGAGTCATTTCGATCATAAGGCTAGGTAGTTTTTATTATGTCTCTAAATGAATTCAGCAAAAGCAAAAGTCAAAAAGTGTCACGCTTTGCTTTATTCATGTCTCTTGGCACCCTGATTTCTAGAATCTTAGGTCTTGTCCGGGATATGGTTATTGCTTTTTTCTTTTCCAGAATCCAAACAGATGCTTTTTTTGTGGCCTTCAGAATGCCCAACTTTTTTCGTCGTTTTATAGGAGAGGGGGCCCTTTCCATCAGTTTCATTCCTATCTTCGTTCATCATTTGTCTGGTTCATCCAATCAAGCATCTGTTTTGAGAGCAAAAAACTTCATGAATAGTGTGTATACTATTTTGTTGGTTTTGGTTTCCATCTTAACGGTCTTGGGGATCATCTTCATGGAGCCACTTCTCCATTTCCTATTTGAAAACACTCCTTTTTCTGAGGTCGAAGGGAAAATGCAAATGACTGTTTTAATGGCCAAAATTCTATTTGTTTATCTCTTTTTGGTCACTCTTTATGCCTATTTTATGGGAATTGCCAACGCTCTTGGGAGATTTTTTATTCCCGCTTTGGCCCCAGCTTTTTTAAACATGGGTATGATCACCCTATCATTGTTTCCGCACGAAAATATGGCGGTTCCTCCCTTACTTCTTTGCTGGGGAGTCCTGCTTGGAGGGTCTATCCAAGTGTTGGTAACAGCTTTTTTACTTTTTCGTCTTCATTTTCTGCCCAGATTGACCTTGCGATTTTCTGCCCAAGATTTACAACTCATGGCCAGTCGCTTTTTTCCTGGCCTCTTGGGAGTGGGTGGTTTTGCTCTCATTGGGTTATTAAATCTTTACTTCGCAGGGCTTCTGGAAGAGGGCACTCACACTTTTATTTATTATGGCGATCGTCTTCTAGAATTACCACGATCCTTGATTGCTATTAGCTTCGGGACTGCCTTGCTTCCCAGTTTGTCTCATTTTGTTGCTAAAGGAGAAACAGAGGAGATGTTAAAAATGGCAGCGGATCAAAGGAATCTGGTATTGTTTCTCGTTTTACCTTGTTCTCTTGCTTTTTTTGCAATCGGAACTCCCATCATTGAAGTCCTTTTTCAAAGAGGACATTTTGATTCATTTACCGCTCAGCAAACAGCTCTTGTTTTAAAAATATATTCTGTTTTGCTCATCACTTCTTCTTTTTCTCGCTTACTTGCTACGTCCTTTTATTCCATAAAAAACACTTGGTATCCTGCTCTTTGCTCTTGTCTATATGTTTTATTCCATTGGTTTTTCACTCCTTTTATGATTCAGTTTTTTGCATTCTCCGGTCTGATTTGGGCTACGGTACTTTCCAACAGCTTTTTCATGTGTCTATTGCTTGTGGGTCATTCTTTTCAAATTGGGAATCTGTATTTGAAAAATACTCTTAAGAGTATAGGTAGTTTTCTTCCTCCTTTGATTTTTCTTTATATTTATTTATGGCTTGTTTTTGATTTTTTATTTTCAATTTTTCGGTTCACTATGAACGAAGATATAGCTAAGGCAGTCACGCTATTTCTTGTGATATTTTCTTCTATCTTCTTTTATTTTCGTTTGGCCCTTTGGCTTCGATTGCCACAGGCTAGCGAATGCATAAGCATTTTAAAGATAAAAACAAGCAACTGGGAGAACCCAGCGTGAAGCTGGAAATTGTAAATCAGTCTGGCGAAACCATTGATGAGAAGGATTTGGCTTCATGGGTAAAAAAAGTCTCCACTGAATTGAGCAGGAAAAAAATTCGGCCCCGACTTTTGAAAAAAAAACTCATTTTGGCCTTTATTAGTGAGAGACATATTAGGAGCTTGAATAAAGAATTTAGAAAGAAAAATTCTGTAACAGATATTTTGAGTTTCGCACCTGTTGAAAGTTCTTCCCTTGGTGAGCTGGCCATTTGCTTGTCAGCGATTCATTCTCATCCGCTCCACTATCTCATTTTGCATGGGATTTTGCATTTGCTTGGTTTTGAGCATGAAAAAGGTGGTCCTTCTGCTGAAGTTATGTATCATCTTCAAGATGACGTGTTTGAAAGACTGCATGGGAATTGAAAGATCACGAGGCAAAATCAGTCAGAAAGAAAACTGGGGAATCATTTGCTTTTTTTGGTGCATGTAAAAATGTTGACGAAAAAACAAACATCAAATATGGAGAGTACCAATGAGGATTGAAACAGAAATTCATGAATTGAAGATCCAATTGAAGAAGGATCAGAAGAAATTGAGTGATTTATGGAGGTATCTTTGATCTGGATGCCCAAAAATCTCGGCTCAAAGAATTGGAACAAAAGAGCCAAGATTCCTCTACATGGAAAGATCATCAAAAATTAAATCGACTGGCAAAAGAGAAAACTTCAATCGAAAAAATTCTTATAGAGTGGACAGCTCTCGATGAAAAACTTGAAGAAAGTGCCATTCTAATTGCACTCTTAGAAGAAGAACCAAACGACCAAGCTTTTTCTGAATTGAAAAAGGAATACTTTGAGCTGACTGAGCAGTTAAGAGCTTTGGAATTAAAGCATCTCTTAAATGGTCCTCATGATAAAAATAATTGCTATGTTTCTATCCATGCAGGTGCCGGGGGAACGGAAGCGGCTGATTGGGCGCAAATCCTTCAAAGAATGTATTTCAAGTGGGCGGAGCAAAAAAAATTTGCTGTGGATATTTTATTTGTGAGTGAGTCGGAAGAAGCTGGTATTCGTTCAACTAGTTTTCTGGTTAAAGGCATTTTTGCATATGGTTATTTGCAATCGGAAACGGGTGTGCATCGCTTGGTTCGTATCAGTCCCTTTGATGCCAATTCTCGTCGCCATACAAGTTTTGCCAGTGTGTTTTCTTGGCCGGAATTGGAGGACAACATTAAAGTGGAGATCAAGGAAGAAGATCTTCGAGTGGACACCTATCGTGCCAGTGGAGCCGGTGGGCAACATGTGAACAAAACAAATAGTGCCATACGAATCACACACCTGCCCACGAATGTTGTTGTCCAATGCCAAAACCAACGAAGCCAGCATTCCAACCGTCATCAGGCAATGAAAATGTTAAAGGCAGCTCTTTACAACAAGGAGGAAGAAAAAAGAAAAAAAGAGAAACAATCCGTGGAATCCTCTAAGAAAGCCAACGAATGGGGCAGTCAAATTCGGTCTTATATCTTGCACCCTTATCAGATGGCCAAAGACCATCGGACGCAACTAGAGATTAGAGACGTAGAGTCTGTACTCAATGGTCATTTGGATCCTTTGATTTCAACTTGGCTAAAAACTAAGGAGGAATAGATTGTATTTTCTTTTGTGGATAAAAAGGTTCTTTCTTTCTCGTCGCCATTTTATTCGTTTTACCCCTCTTGTGAGCATATTTAGTCTCATCTTGGCGACCGCAAGCCTAGTGTTGGTTATGTCTGTTTATAGTGGTTATGAGACAACAGTGAAACGGGCCATTGTAGATATGACAGGCCATTTGGTTGTGATGTCTAAGAAAATAACAACTGAAAAAAAATTGTTGAATAAAATAAAGGCAAAAAGAGATCAAATTTCTTCTTATGCTCCTTTTTTGTCCCTAAAAGCTCTATTGACATACAATGGGCGTTTATCTGGAGTTTTGGTTGAGGGAATTGATTCCTCAAAAATCCACCAAACCTTGCAAATCAAAAAACGTTTGATTTCAGGAAATTTTGAGCTCACTAAAAAAAATTCCGCAGTCATCGGAAAAGGTTTAGCCAAAAAATTTTCTCTCAAATTGGGAGATACTTTCATACTCGTGTCTCCTGAGATCAATTCTGCGGGAAGCTCCATATCCAACCACCAAAGCATTCGTGTGGAGGGGATCTTAGATTTTGGATTTCATGAATTTAATTCTCGTCATATTCTCATAAATATTCAGACAGCTAGAGATTTCATCGGTCAACCAATAGCCATTTCGGGGCTACGTTTCCTTCTCAAAAATTCGAAGCAAGCGGAGAACTTACGTTTCGAATGGGCCCAACGATTGGGATTGAATTACAGAGTGAGTGATTGGCAAAGTATTGTCACCAATGTTCATGCGAGTTATTTTCACGCTGTTCGTCAAGAAAAGTTCCTCATATTTTTTATTTTGATGATTCTTGTTTTGGCAGGAGCGTTTAATGTATCTTCTCACTTATCTATTTCTGTTCTCAATCAAATTAGAGAAATTAGCATTCTAAAAGCTATGGGAGCTTCTTCCATTTTTATCTTTATACTGGTTTTAATAGAGGGTGTTTTTATCAGTTTGATTGGAACGAGTGTTGGCATTGGTACTGGCTGGTTGTTATCAAAACTTTTCGTCGGTGTTCAAAATATTTGGCAACTCATTCCATCCGATGTATACAAAATTAATACGATCATTACGGACGTAAGGGTATTGGATTTGTTTTTTATTTTTCTTTCTTCTCAAGTGATTTGTTTTCTTTCTTGTATTTTTCCAGCTTGGAGGGCTCTCAAGCTCTCTGTAACAGAAGGTCTTGCTTGTGAGTGAATTAGGCATTTTAAAGGTGAGATCGCTGAGCAAAAATTTCACAAAAGGGGAAAGCACTGTAGAAGTGTTGAAAAGGATTGATCTCAATGTGAATAAAAAGGAGGCCATTTGTATCACTGGCGGTTCGGGGGTTGGGAAGAGTACCTTTCTGCATATCTTAGGAACCTTAGATCGTCCAACGAAAGGATATATTTTTTATTATAGAAAAAATTTGAATGCTTTGAGCGATACTGAGTTGGCAGAATTTAGAAGTAAAAAAATAGGCTTTATTTTTCAATTTCACTACTTGCTTAATGAATTTAGTGCCTTGGAAAATATTATGATTGCTGGACAAATTGCAAAAAAAAATTTCAGAGAATCTAAGAAACGAGCTGAATATTTGATTGATCTGCTTGAAATTTCTACACGAAAAAATCATTTTCCCTCTGAGCTCAGTGGTGGGGAGCAACAAAGAGTGGCTATTGCTCGTGCACTTATGAACGAACCGGAAATCATTCTTGCCGATGAACCTACGGGGAATTTGGATGCAAAAAATTCCATGAATGTGCTAGATATTTTTTTTGAGTTAAGAGCCCGTTTTGGCATTACTTTCGTTTCAGCCAGTCATGATCCTCTATTTGCGAAGGCCTTCCCCAGAGTTTTGAATATGAAAGATGGATATTTTGAAAATAGTTAAGAGTGTGCTTTTGACAAGATCTTTCTTTCAAGATAGCTTGACGCCTTTGTGTGTAGAGTCTTTTCAAAAACTATATGGAAGAATAAAAGTATGAGATTTCGATCTTTCCTCCTTCTTTGTTTTTTAATTTTCTTTTCATGGTCTCCATTGGCTCTTTCCAATCGCATTAGTAAAATTATCATCAAAGGAAATCAAACTGTTGAAGCTTCAGCCATTCGCTCCAAGCTCTCTTCGAAGAGGAAGCAATCCTATAGCCTTTGGAAAGTACAAAAAGATGTTAAAAATCTATTTGGTACGGGCTGGTTTTACAACATCGATGTTTCTTTAAACAGAGATAAAAAAGGTGCGGTGGTTCTTGTTTACAAAGTAAAAGAAAAGCCCATTGTTGAAAAAATCATTTACAAAGGCAATGATGATTTGAGTAAAAAAGAGCTGGACGAAATTTTTCGTGTTTTCCGTTATACTTTTTTGGATCATAAAAAAATCAGAGAAGCCATGGATCGATTGAGGACGGAGTATGAGAAAAAAGGTTACTATCTGGTAGAAATTTCTCATTCGATCAAAAAAATATCCCATCTTGGATTCGTTCAATTAGTCATTCACATTCAGGAGAATGAAAAAATTACAATCAATAGAATTCATTTTATTGGTAATGAGTCTATTCCTTCTGATGAATTAAGATCTTTCATGTCCAATAAGGAAAGGGAATTATTTAGTTTTATTTCTTCTACAGGTATCTACAACGAGGAAAGTTTAGAAAAAGATTTAAACAATATCCGCTTCATCTACTTGGATAGAGGATACTGGAAGGTCCATATTGAGAAGCCAGAAGTTTTTATCTCACCCGACCGAAAAGATCTCACAATTTATATTTCCATTACAGAAGGAGATTCCTACAAGCTTGGTTCTATCAATTTTGGTGGAGAGCTTGTTTTCACAGAGGATTATTTAAAGGAAGGTTTGCAAACAAAAGAGTTGGAAATTTTTTCCTATGGAAAATTTCAAAAAGATATTGAACGGATTCAAAAAAAATATGGAGACAAAGGATATGCTTTCGTAAATGTAGTCCCAAAATTTTTTAATCAACCTGGGGATGATAAGGTTATTCATGTTCTTTTTAATATTCAAAAGGGCAAAAAGGTCAAGATTGGAATGATCCACATAAAAGGAAATCAATATACAAGAGATAAAGTTATTCGGAGAGAAGTAAGAATTTTTGAAACAGACCTCTACAACGAGACAAAAAAAGATCAATCCCTTGCGAATATCAAAAGACTTGGATTTTTTGATGAAGTGGAAATTCTACCAAAGACAATTAAAGATAGGGATGATTTGGTAGATATAGATGTGATTGTGAAAGAAAGAGAGAACACAGGAGTTTTTGAATTGGGTGTTCAGTTTGATGCCAGCTTTGGTTTTTCCATTAATTTGAGACTGCACAAATTGAATCTTTTTGGAAAGGGCTACAATTTTGGTTTGGACACTAATCTCAGCAAGACTCGTCAGTTTATTAATTTTGCGTTTTCTGATCCTTTTTTCTTAGATTCGAAGTGGTATTTTGGAACCAGTTTTTCCCTTAACAATTGGGATGAAAGTTCCCGTTCCTTTTTCGGTGATTGTGAAATATATGAGAGGGCTCTAAAAGAAAACAAAAACGGCCAACAAGATTTGGGTCTAGCTCAGCAGGCCTGCCTAGTTAGTTTGGAAAAGAGTAGGAATCATCGCGGGTTTTCGGAACAAAAAATTGGTACAGGCATCACATTGGGTCGTTTTCTGACAGATTCTTTCAGACTGTTTTTGAATTATAAACTGGAACGAGTGAATATAAAAAGTAACATAGACAGAATTCTTTTTTCAGAAAAAGAAGCGAGCGGATTTCGTGATCCAATCGAAGGAAGTCTAGAGTACGATACGAGGGATGATCGACTCTTTCCAACGTCTGGAATCCATTCTCGTGGCTCTTTGGCTTATAATGGACTATTTGGAAAATTTAACTACACGACTTTGTCTGGCTATTTTCGATTCTATCAGAAATTGATGTGGGACCTTGTCTTTCGGACCAATGTTACATATAGCCAGTATTTTGATTTCGAAGATTCTGACCCTTCCGTACCTTTTGATCGCCTATTTCTTTTAGGAGGAATCAATCAACTGAGGGGGTTTCAATATTTTTCTGTAGGTCCAAGAAAACAGTCGGATACAATTTTTAGAAAGGCTGTAAAATATGGGCATCCAAATCCCAAACAGTTGAGCCAGTTGATTTATGGAGGCATGCGGGAGTTTTATACAAATATAGAGTTGCAAATTCCTATCTTCCCGAAAGCTCGTTTCTTGGGTATCGTATTTCTGGATGTCGGTTCCGCTTATGATGAAATAGAATCCATCGATTTAAGGGCGAATTGGGGATTTGGCATACGAGTATTTACTCCTTTGGCTCCTATTCGCATAGAGTGGGGATTCCCTTTTCGTCCTAGAGAAGAACAGGGAGAAAGTCGCTTCCATTTCAACTTTGCGATGGGACTTCCATTTTAATTGTTGTGTGAACGTGATAAAGTGTGTTTTATTATCTGGAACGAAGATTTTTTGCGAATTTTTTAGAAGGAGGAGATTATGTACCAAAGATTAAAAAATATTTTTTTGTTTGTCTTTGCTTTCATGTTTTTGGCTGTACATCCGCTGGGTTTTGCAAACAAAGATAGTGAGAAAAGCAAATCAAAAGATTCCGATCTGAATATTGCTTATGTGAGCATTAATGAGTGTGTCGAAAAAACGGGAGAACAAAAAAAAATGTTTCGACAACTAGAAAAGCAACAAAAAAAAATACAATCTGTCATTCGTAAAAAGAGTGAGGAATACCAAAAAAGGGCGAATCAACTCAGAAAAGATGTTGTTTTGCTATCGGAAGAAGAAAAATTAAAAAAATATGAAGAGATGCAAAAAATGCAACTCTCCTTAGAACAGTTTGTGAAAACAAAGGAGTTGGAGTTTCAGAAAATGGAAGCGAATATGAGAAAAGAAGTATTGAAAAGGATCACAAACGTTGTGAGTAGAATCGCTCGGAGAGAAAAAGTATCTGTTATAAGGAACAGAGACGGAGCTTTGTGGGTGAGTCCTCGTTTGGATCTGACAGATAAAGTCATCTTTGCCTATAAGAAAAAGCATAAGATGAGATAAGGAGTTTCTTCTCTTGGCGACTTCCTATTTTCCTCTGAGAACTGAGAGCATACAAAAACTCATACCTCATAGATATCCTTTTCTCTTGGTAGATCTGGTAAAACAAATTACTGAGGAAGAAGTGGGGAAACGCATTGGGCGAGTGATTCTGGCCCAAAAAAATGTGACAGCCAATGAGCCATTTTTCACTGGTCACTTTCCTGGCAATCCCATTATGCCGGGTGTGTTGATTGTGGAAGCCATTGGCCAAGCAGGGGCCTTGTGTTGTTGTGGAATGCGAGGGGATCCAGCCATTAAAAGCTTATTTTTTGCCGGATCAAAAAATATTCGATTCAAAAAGCCGGTCCTGCCCGGGGATGTATTGGATATCAGGCTAAAGATCAATCGAAAAAAATCAAATTTTTATTGGAGTGAAGGAGTGGCAAGCGTAAAAGGTGAGGTGGCTGTTCAGGTGGAATTGTGTGCCTATGTTCTTTTTGAAAAAAAATAAGCTTCTGAGATAGAAATATGAAAATTATAGAAGGTGGCCAATCCTATCACTTGGATAGAGGTGCTGTTTTAACGATCGGCAATTTCGATGGATTGCACGTGGGACACAAAAAGCTGATTGACTCTGTGATTCAATCAGCTGATGCAACGGACTGTTCATCTTTGCTTTATACATTTGATCCTCATCCCTCTCACGTGCTCTCTCCAGACAAAAAAACCAAAAGACTTTGTTCGACTTTACAGTTGAAACAAATGCTCAGCCAGTTGGGTTTAGATGCTTTGATTATAGAAACTTTTTCAGAGGCTTTTTCTAAGCTCTCTCCCATGGAGTTTATAAAAAAACACATTGTTGATTTTATTCAGCCCAGTCTCATTGTTGTCGGACATGATTTTCGTTTTGGTGCCAACAACGAAGGCTCCAGTGAATTGTTGCAGAAACTGGGACAACATTATCAATTTGCTGTGAAAATTATAGCTCCTGTGAGGCAAAAAGGTCTGATTGTGTCCAGTTCTTTAATCAGAAGTGCCGTCGCATCTGGGAAATGGGATCTTGTTTCTCACTTACTGGGGAGGCCCTTTTCCATTATCGCTTTGGTTTCCAAGGGAAAGGGCTTGGCTCAAAAATTGGGATTTCCAACGATTAATTTGCAAGTTGAGGAAAATCAACTGCTTCCAGCAAATGGAGTGTATATCGCTCGATTGAAAGTAAAAAATCAATTATTCCAGTCAGTTGTTAATATTGGAGTAGGACCAACTTTTTCCTCCAAGGGTTTAAAAAAAATAGAAATTCATGTGATTGAGAAAAACATTCAGTGGCAAGAACCAAAATGTGAGTTTGAGATTCTCCAATACATAAGACCTGAAAAAAAATTCTCTCATTCTAGGGAATTGATCCATCAAATTAAAAAGGACATTCAGGTCGCTAAGAGATATTTTCAAATTTTCTAGTTTTTGTATCCAAATTGAATCATTAGCAAGCTTGTATCCAATGGTCATCGGCAAGTTTGTACCCAATGCTTATTAGCAAGCGAAAGTATAAAAAATATTTAAATTCTTATCCATCCAGCCGATAGGAAGTGGAAGGATCTCCAACGAACAAGACTAAGGTGTATCATGACGTTGAAACGGAAGGGAAATCTAGCCACGAAGACTAGCTTTGTTCCAAACCAGAGGAGTAAAGCAAAGCCCAAACAAGGGCATAAAGACCAGAGTCTACGTCTTCGAGTGCATACAGAGACTCTTGTTCCTGCTGAATTGGATAAGATTCAAAACCTGAGCGGAAAAAATCGAAGAGAATTTATGGATGCCTTGGCTAGCTCTGGCCACTTGTCAGGAATCGACATAGCAAATCACTTAGCCAAGCAATACAATGTTCAAAAAGTCAATTTGTCTGAATTTGAACCCGATCCAAATGTGATTATGAAAGTCCCTAAAAGAATTTGTGAGAAGTACAATATCATTCCTCTTACAGAAGTGGAAGGGACCATTATTGTGGCCTCTTTTGATCCAGGAGATGTGGAAGCAAAGGGGGACGTGTCTTCAGTGACCAACTCTAAGGTAGAAATGGTGGTCGCTGACCTAGATAAAATTAAGGAATTCATTGAGATCTATTATTCCAAGGAGCAAAACATGAAGAATGTGTTTTTCGCCATGGAATCAAAAAATGCAAAAAGTGTGGAGCCAGAACTCCCTTTCGTAGACCTTGATGAAATAAATAGTAATCCTGTTATTCAAAGTACGAATTACCTGATTAGTGAGGGAATTCAAACGGATTGTTCTGACATTCATTTGGAAATCTACGAGAAAAGTTTTCGTGTTCGCTACAGAATTGATGGCCGTTTGTGTGAATTTTTAAGCCCTCCTCTTAGTTCTGCCTCAGCTATCATCAATCGTGTGAAAGTTCTCACAGGTATGGATATTAGTGAGAAGAGATTGCCTCAAGATGGTCGTTTGAAAGTAAAATGCGGAAGGAAGACAGTTAGTTTTCGGGTGAGTTGTATTCCGGTTATTAGTGGGGAAAAGATCGTTCTTAGAATTTTAGATACATCATCTGTGACGAACAGAATTAATAATTTGGGTATGGATAAAGAACAACTGGGACTTTTTCGTAAATATTTAGGCCAAAGCCAAGGCTTCATATTGGTTACAGGACCTACAGGAAGTGGAAAGACAACCACTCTTTATTCCGGCTTGGTGGATTTGAACACAATAAGTAAAAACTTGTCTACGGTCGAGGACCCCGTAGAATTTAAGTTGCCTGGGATCAATCAGGTGCAAGTGAATCCAAAAATTGGTTTTGGTTTTGCATCAGCTATGCGCTCCTTTCTGCGTCAAGACCCTGATGTCATTTTAGTTGGAGAAATTAGGGATATAGAAACAGCTAATATGGCCTATCACGCAGCTGCGACAGGCCATTTGGTTCTGAGTACTTTGCATACCAATGATGTAACTTCAACCATCACTCGTTTATTGGATATTGGTATCCCTGCGTACAGTGTGGCAGAAAATACATCTTTAGTTATCTCTCAACGTTTGGTTCGTGTCTTGTGTCTCGATTGCAAAGTTTATGACAAGGTAAATACAAAGATCTTAGTGAACTTGGGCTTTTCACAGGCAGATGCCGAACAAGCTTTACCCAAGATAATGAAGGGAGAAGGTTGTAGGGATTGCAACAATACGGGCTACAAAGGTCGAGTAGCTGTCTTTGAAATGCTTGAGATTTCAAGCGAATTGAAACAAGGAATTCTGCAAGGAATTTCCCCTAGAAAAATGAAGAAATTGGCGATCGAAAGAAGCAATCTGCAAACTCTAAGAGCACAGGCACTAAAGTTACTATCGAAAGGTATTACGTCTATTGAGGAAGTTCTTTACGGCACCTTGGAGGATGAATAAATGAGGATCTCATTAGTGCAAATTCTGAAAACTGCTGTGCGAGAATTGGCATCTGATATCCATATTACCCCAGGGACAGCCCCTGGCTTGAGGGTGAATGGAGAGATCATTCGTCTGAATGTAGATCCTTTGACAGTACAACAGAGTAAGGAGCTTTGTTATTCAATTATTACGGACGAACAGAAAGCTCATTTTGAATCTCACAAGGATTTGGATTTCAGTTTTGGGATAGAAAAATATGGTCGTTTTCGTGGTCACCTCTACCACCAAAAACAAACCGTGGCGGGTTCCTTCCGTCACATCCCCACACACATTCCGAAACTCTCTGATATTGGACTCCCTCCAGTTCTTCACGAACTAAGTAAAAAACCTTATGGCTTGATATTAATCACTGGTCCAACGGGTTCGGGAAAATCCACCACTTTGGCTTCCATAATTAATGAAATTAACAAAACAAGAAAATGTCATATCATCACGATAGAAGATCCTATTGAATTTGTGTATCCACATGAGAAAGCCATTGTGAATCAAAGAGAAGTGGGTCTGGATGTTGAAAGTTTTGCGATGTCTTTGAAGGCTGCTCTGAGAATGGACCCGGATGTTTGTTTGCTAGGTGAGATGAGAGATAGAGAAACAATTGAAAACGCTTTGCAAATTGCGGAAACGGGACACTTGGCTTTTGGAACTCTTCATACGAACAGTGCTTGTAGTGCCATTGAAAGGCTCACAGGAGTGTTTTCAGGGGAAGAGCGCAAGTTGGTTCAGTACCAACTCAGCTCCGTTCTTCAGGGTATCATGTGTCAGAGCTTGCTACCAACCGCTGATGGAAAGGGGAGAGTGCCAGCTGTGGAAGTTTTGTTGTTTCCTCCCTCTGTGAGGAATTTAATAAGAGAAGGAAAGCAAAATCAAATTTATAGTATTATGCAAACGCAAAGGACCAGCGGATTCATCACGATGAATCAATCTTTGTTTGAACTATTGAAGTCGGGTTTGATTACGGAAGACGCAGCCTTCAATGTGAGTGGAGATCACGCTGAGTTGGATGAGATGCTCACGAGAAAAAAGGGTGGTAGGAAAACTGCGTAGAGTGTGAAAACAATTTTTTCAATTGGAGATTATTGAAAATGAGAACTTTTAGATTTAGAGCTAAAGCCGAGAGTGGGAAAACATTTTCAGGCAAACTGAAAGCTGACTCAAGAACAGATGTCATAGAGAGATTGAACTCTAAAAATTTAGAACCCATCTCTATCCACATGGAGAAATCTATCTTTGCTCTGGGTAGCGGGGAGCAAACAGTTAAATTAAAATCTTTGGTCGAGTTCACGAGACAATTGGCTTTTCTTGTAAAAGCTGGAATTCCTATTGTGCAGGGACTCCAAATTGTAAGAGAAATCTGTCAATCAATGGTTTTGAAACAAGTCACCAATAGCATAATACAGGATATCAAGAGAGGACAATCCCTCTCAGAGGCTTTAGCGAATTATCCCTCTGTTTTTGGTCAGCTGTTTGTTAGCTTGATTCGCTCAGGTGAGACGAGTGGTAATCTGGATCGTATGCTTGAGCAACTGGCTGGATATATCGAACAGACTGAGAAAATAAGATCCCGAGTAATGAAAGCGATGATGTATCCAGGGTTTATTCTCCTCATTGGGGTTTCTATTGTCACCTTGTTGATTATTTTTGTTGTTCCACAGTTGGCTGGTGTTTTTCTTGAGTCGAACGTAGAACTCCCTATCATGACTCAGTTGTTACTAAGTGCTAGCAGTTTTCTAGGCAACAATCTCGTGTTGGTTGCAGTGGTTTTTATCGTTCTTCCCTTCGTTGGTCTCATGTATCTTCGTTCGCCAAGTGGGAGAGTACTGAAAGACCAAATAATCATGATGCTCCCCATTTTTGGCGGTCTGGCCATTAAAAATAGTATTGCTCGTTTTACAAGGACTTTATCTTGCTTGATGGCTTCAGGTGTGAATATTTTAGAAGCCTTGGATACGTCTTCTTTTACGGCAAACAATTTTTTTATTGAAACGGCCATACAAAGAATCAGAAATCAAGTAGGCAAAGGGGATACTATTTCAAATGCCTTAAAAAACGAATCTGTGATTCCTCCATTAGTTTCGCATATGGTGGCAATCGGGGAGGAGTCAGGAAATGTGGATGCAACTTTAGAAAAGGTTGCTGAATTTTATGAAGAACAAGTAAGCACGACGGCTGATTCGATTTCTGATTTAATCAATCCATTTTTGATTGTTGTATTAGGTGTAATGGTTGGATTTATTGTTATTTCCTTGTATCTGCCCATATTTAAAATGGCCGGTGTTGTGTCGGGAGTGTAAATAATGAGAGATATAAGGGCATTCCGTACTCATACCATATCTTCTTTTTTTCACCAGCCAGAGAGTAAATACTTTTTTGTTTATTGCTTGCATTCTATTATTCATTCTTTTTTGTTATTGGGCTTTGTCTTTTATCAGTTTTTTCAACCTCTATTTCTCAATCTAAGCGTTTGGGTTTTTATTTATTCAATGCTTTTTCTATCCCTATTAAAGGATGCTCTATATTTTTTCTTTCATAACAAGATCAAAAAGTCATTTCATTTCTTTTGGTTTTTCTTACTACTGGAAACTCTTTTGATGACTCTTTGTTTGAGTGTCGTCCTTCCTGTTTCACAGCCCATACTGATTTTTGTATACCTGCTTCAAATTGTTGGCACAGGTTTGGTGAGCCAATACAGAGGGGCTTTTTTACATGCACTTTTTATTTCCTTGTTATTTTCATGGGTTCTCATTTTGAATTCCGATGAAGTAGGTGGTTCTCTTCTAGTAAATTTTGCCATCAACAATTTTATCTTTTTAAGTGTAGCGGGATTGAGCGGTCTCTTTGGCTCCCAAGTGAGAAAAATGAATTGGTCTTTATCAATGGTCAATAGGGCATTTGATGAGCTAGAAAATTTTAGCGAATTAGTTGTAGAAAAGATGAAGATGGGGCTTTTTATTGTAAATGAAGACAATTTTGTTATTTACGCAAATCCATCAGCGCTTAAAACTCTCCAGTTACCTCCCACTTTTTCTGCTCCTTTAAAGAGCATATTTCCCGATTTGGATTTACACACATCTCAGCAGGAAGGTACGCACATGAATCATTTCGAGTTTGCGTATCCTTCTGAGTCAAGCGAACAAAAAATAATAGAAGCCTTTGCATCACCTTTTACTCTCACTAAGGGAGGGTCCAATAAATATCTTATTTTCTTTCAAGACTGTACTACACGTCACAAAAGGGAGAAATCAGAAAGAGAAGAGGAAAGATTTGCTCACATTGGAAAAATGGCAACTGGCATCGCTCATGAGTTAAGAAACCCTCTTTCCAGCATCAGCGGAAGCATTCAGCTCATGGAGTGGAATGAACCCCTTCGTTCTCAAAATAGAAAATTGATGGATATTGTATTGCAAGAAGTGAGCAGACTGAACAAGATCATTGGAGACTTTATGGATTATACAAGCAACGAATCCTCTCTATCTAGAACTGAGAAGCTAGAGGTTTTTTCGGTGAATTCTGTTTTGGAGAGCGTATTGGATCAGGTCCGTGTGACTCCACAATGGGAGGCTATCACCCTTCACATTACATTGAAAGCACAGGGATTGATTGAAGGAAACCTTGATCGCTTCAAACAAATCTTTTTGAATGTGGTTAAGAATGCTTGTGAAGCTATGAAAGATTCTCAAAAACCTAATTTGAAGATAGAAACTTTTGACGACGATAAATGGGTCACAATCAAAATAAAAGACAATGGAACAGGAATAAAAAATGCAGATTTTCCTTATATTTACAATCCATTTTATTCAAGAAAATCAGGTGGAAGTGGTCTTGGTTTGGCCATTGCACGTAAATTTGTCTTGCTCTATAAAGGTGAGATTTTTCTAGAGAATCATCAGCCAAAGGGAGTGGTGTGTACACTTCGTTTCCCTATTCATTCCACTTTTTCTGTTAGGGAGTTGGCACAAAGAGAAAGTGCTTAATCAGTCGGTATGTATAAAAAAATTCTTGTTGCGGATGATGAAAAATCTATTTGTGAATTTTTTCAAATCCTAATAAAAAAAATTTCCTTTGATTCGGAAGATACGTTTGAAGTCACCTTGGCTGAAGATGGTCGAAGGGCTCTGCACTTAATAAATCAAAAGTCTTTCGATATGATTATTTCTGACTTAAAAATGCCTCATGCATCTGGCTTGGATCTCCTGAAAGAAGCCAAGAAGATCAATCCCCATAGCATTTTCATAATGATCACAGCCTTTGACACGACAGAGACTGCTGTAAAGGCTATGAAGATGGGAGCCTATGACTATATCATTAAGCCCTTCAACGTGAACGAGATTAAAAATCTCATTCTTTCAAGCCTCAAATTACAGGACACAAAGGAAGATGTGGAATTTCCTGATGAGAAGGGGGAACAAGGAATATCAAAAATTCCGCTCATTGGTGAGTCTTCAGCTATGCGTAAAATCCATAAGACGATTGAGCAACTTTCTCATTCCACGAGCAATGTTTTGATTACTGGAGAAAGTGGAACAGGGAAAGAAGTAATAGCTCGGGCCATTCATAACAGTAGCCAGTTAAAAGATTCTATTTTCATACCTGTAAATTGTGGAGCCATTCCAGATGAGTTACTTGAATCCGAGATGTTTGGTCATAAAAAAGGTTCCTTCACAGGTGCAATTGAAGACAAAAAAGGTTTTTTTGAATCTGCAGACGGAGGAAGTCTATTTTTAGATGAAATTGGGGACATGCCTTTGCCTGTTCAACCCAAACTTCTCAGAGCTTTGCAAGAAAAAGTCATTCGAAAAGTAGGTGCAGTACAAGATAAAAAAATAAAAGTACGTTTGATTGCAGCTACCAATAGGGAACTGGAACATATGATAAAAGAAGGATCGTTTAGAGAGGATTTGTATTATCGTTTAAATGTGGTGAATATACATATATCTCCTCTGAGAGAAAGAAAAGAAGACATTCCCCTCTTGATTCGGTATTTCCTGAAAAAGCACCAACAAAAATTACATCGAAGTATGGAAATCAATTTATCTGACGAAATTATGCAATTATTTCAAGAGTATAATTATATGGGAAACGTTCGTGAGTTGGAAAATTTGGTTGAAAGATTACTCGTTTTAAGCGAAGGAGATATCATTACCAAGGAAGAAGTTGTTCCACTTTTTAAAAATCAGATTCTTTCTTTATCGACAGAGACTGTTCCAATTCCTCAGATTTCTCTCTCGGAGGAGGGCTTCAACATGGAAGAGGTAGTTGGAGATATAGAAAAAGATCTTTTGCTACAAGCAATTAAGAAAGCTAATGGAGTGAAGACAGAAGCAGCCAGCTTGCTAGGTTTGTCATTGAGAGCTTTTAGATATCGCTTGCGGAAATACCAGTTGGACTTTGTAGATGGTGACACAGATTATGAATAAGGGCGGTTAAATACATGAAAAAAGTTATTTTATCTCAGAAAGCTCCTCAGCCTATCGGTTCCTACTCTCAAGCTCTTTGGCTGGAACCATTTTTATTTCTTTCTGGGCAAATTCCTATGGATTCGCAAACAAAAGAATTGGTGAGAGGTGAGATAGCCCTACAGACAAAAAAAGTGATGGAGAATATTGATGCTGTTTTACAATCTGCCGGTATGAATTTTCAGCACATCATTAAGACCACAATCTATTTAGTCAAAATGAAAGACTTTTCCATTGTCAATGAGGTGTACAGTATGTATTTTACGCCTCCCTTTCCAGCTCGTTCTTGTGTTGCCGTTTCGGAGCTTCCCAAAGGGGTTGGAATAGAGATAGAGGCGATCGCTTTTTTGGAAAAATGACTGTAAAGAAATTTCAAAGCATTCAATAACGAGTCCCTAATATTTTTCTTTCATACTCTTTTTGGGAAAGCGAATCGGCCTCGTGTTTTACAACTCCCATGAGTGGACGGTTAACATGCATCAATTCTCTTTGGGCTTTGAGAAATTCACTTTCTCCAAAGTGTTTTTGATTGATTTGTTCTAACAACCTGTTTGCTTCATTTTTCCAGTATTCCTTTTCCTCAAAAGTAGTGAGAACTTGTAAATTTCCTTGAATGACCGGAGCTTGTTGATTCAGCCAAGTTTGTTGAGTGGCTGGGCTTTTTGAAGCCTTGGAAGAAGAGAGTGTAAAAAACAAAGCAATCACAAAACAGATTTTGGAAATATTTATTATCATCTGATTCCTTTTTTGAAGAACGTAGAGGCAGAGACTAATCATTTTTTCTTTGTGGTCAATAGAAAGAAAGCTCTCTGTTTCTGAGCAATTGCTCGCAACTCCTCACAAATTAAGACGTAATTTTTTTTGTATTTTTTAGAGGCTAATTTAGTGCATTAATTTTAGCCTTGCCACGTAATTTGATTTTTATTGTAAGATCAAGTAAGAAAATTTCATTTTCTGCACTTGACGGGTATTTTTCGTTTTAGTAGCTTCCCGTGGCTTGTGAGAATACTGGATCCCGTACATAAGCACATTACTTTTTCCGACGCCGAGTCTCGTGTGCTTGATTCCCTGATCTTCCAAAGACTTCGATACATTCGTCAGTTAGGTTTTTCTGAGTTTGCTTTTCCCGGCGCCGTTCACAATCGTTTCTTACATTCTTTGGGAGTTTCTCATCTGGCAGGGCGGGCTTTTGATTCCTTGTTTTCTGACGGCAAAATACTCAACTCGCAAAAAAGAAAGCAATTTCGTCAGTTGCTAAGGATCGCCGCTCTTTTGCATGATGTAGGTCATGGTCCCTTGTCTCATATCTCTGAGGCAGCTATGCCTTTGCTATCAGCTCTTCCTATCCAGGCTTTCAAAAAAGAATCAGTAGCTTCTGAGAAGAAAGCGACTCACGAGCATTACACAATCAAATTTATTTTAGAATCCGATCTAGCCGATATGATTCGCTCCATGGATGTTGATCCTTTATGTGTGGCCTCTTTGATAGATGACAGAGTTTCATTGCCGGATAAGAATTTTTTTATTTCAGATGGTTTGGATTTTAGACCTCTGTTGAAACAAATCATTAGCTCTGATTTGGATGTAGATCGCATGGATTACCTGCGGAGGGATTCTTATTTTTGCGGTACCAACTACGGACTCTGTGATCACGAGTGGATATTGAACAATCTAGAATTATATATTCAAAAAGAAAAAGTTTTTTTGGCTATTGGACCACGTGCTTTATACAGTGTTGAAAATTTCCTATTGGGTCGACGACACATGGGATTGGTTGTGTATTTTCACAACAAGATGGTTGCGATGGACGCAATGCTTTGTCGTTATTTTTCCAGTCCGGATTGTGATTTTCATATTCCTATTTCTCTAGATGAATACATTTTCTGCACAGATGATACTTTGTTTGAAAATCTCAGAGGGGCAAGCAAGAGTAATGAATGGGCAAGGAGAATTATTGAAAAAAAACCTTATGAGAGAGTTTATGAGATTCAATATCCTTATTTGAAACAACAAGAACCAAGTAAAACGTTAGAAAAAATAAAAATCTTCTTAGAGAAGAACAAAATTCATTTTATTCACACCAATTCAATGGCTCATATAAGACGGCTTTATTTGGTACCGGAAGCAGAGGAAAATTATCCCATTTATATTTTTTTGGATGAGGAAAAGAAATCAGCTGTAAAACTTCGAGAAAAGATGAAAGCATTCAATCAATTGGACCACGTCCAACTGGTTGATCGCATCTATGTATCACCAGAAAATAGACCAGTTGTGGAAAGAAGTATTCAGTCTCTTTTATAAATATTTTGGCTTTTTCATGACCTATGGCTTGTTATAAATAGTCTGTTGAATCCAATGATGGTAGAGTCCTAACTGGTGTTGGTGTCTTTTTGTGAATAGGAGGGAAAGCAATGGGTCGGTTTAAATATTTTTTGATTTTTCTCATTTTTGTACCTTTTTCTTCTATGGCCTTCGTTTCAGGGAATGATCGTTTCGAACTCAGCTTTGGAACAGAATTTCCTGTTCAGATTGCTTTGCAAGGACGATATCATTTTAGTTCTCAGATTTACACTGAATTGGGTGCTGGATTTGCAATGGATTTTTTCATAGATACTTATCGGAGGGTAGGGCCCCAGCTAGGTATGGAAGCTAGTGAATTACATTTGGTTACGAGAGCTTTAACAAATTCCGTGATTTTTGATGGAAGTTTCGGTTGGGGAATAAACATGTATCAAGGTCCTTACCTAGAAGCGGGTTATCGCTTGATGGTTCCAAGTGACGGAAGAGTGGAAAGGGATATTATTCTCTCAGCCGATATAGGAAGGCAAACTTTGCCCGAAGATGAAACCTACACAATAAATATTTTCAATCATGGTCCCACATTTCATATAGGCTATCGATTTATTTTAATTGACAAGCTTTCTTTGAATTTGGAATTGGGTGTTTACAAGCCTCTGTTCTCGGTCGTTCGCATAGATTACGGTGAATCTGTTACGGCTACAAAGAATGAGTCAGAAAAAATAAGTGATATTTTATTTTATCAGACTTGGTTCCTATCTGTTGGACTTTGGCTTAATCTCAGTTTCTAGCTCTGAGTTTTTTATCCAATGAGGCAAAAAAGTGGTTTCCAAATTGTTTTGCTTTCAGTCGGACTTTGCCGTGCAAAGATGAGGGAGAAAAAATGAAATTTTTTGCGATTATTTTTTTGTGTTCGTTCTTAATGGGATGCAAAATTCATACAGTCATAAATCAAACAGATGAGGAACTTATACTCACAAAAAGTGGTGGAGAAGAAATACATCTCAAGCCAAAATCTTGTATAAGTTTGATCGAATATTTTTTTGGCTTAGGCGGGGATTTCCCTTTCGCCATTAAGGAAGAAGAAAAAGAATACAAAGCTGATAACTATGAAATCACTTTCCTTACAAAGACAAAATCAGATGCTTACCAAGTCCTTGTGGGTGAGAAAAAAGAAAATTGTGAAGAGACAGAGGATCTAGATGACAAGTCAGAAAAAGGGCAAAGGGACTCCAAAAATTTTGAAAAAAAGGTGAATTGTGTAACAGGGGAACCGATTTGTTCAAATGGCGTTCCCAAATGCAAGGAGAGCAAAGCTGTTTGCGTAAATGAAGAGGATCATGCTTTACAAAACATTATTCCTTCCTGCAATCAGGGTAACGCGAAATGCTTGAAAAACACAGCACCAATTAAAGAAGACAAATCCTACCAAGCTGTTTGTGAGTCAAATTTTCAAGCCAGTGGTATAGCCACTTGTTCTGAAGAGGGAAGCCTCTTGGTTTGCGGTTGGAAGAGTTCTTCCCATCAGGAGGCATCTACAGTTCTCAAAGTTTTTTGCGTGAATGAAGCAAGGATGATTTGGTCTGTACCTATCTGCAATTTTGGAAAAGAGGGATTACAACTGGTTCCCATTTGTAAAAAATAGAGTCATCTTGTGCGAATCGTGAAAGGGGGTATAGCTTCTTACAGATATGCAGAGAGAGTTTTACTTCGTTTGTGCAGGAGCAATCATTCGCCTGTATAAAATAGGATTGAGAATCACACTGCTAACACCCAAAAATATCAGAATAGAAAAAATGTCAGACTGAATATAACCCTTTGAAAAAGCCAAGTTGGCCACAATCAGATCTAGTACCCCTCTAGAGTTTAGTACAATACCCATTTGCAAGGATTCCCTGTTACTGATGCCGGCCAATCGACCACCCAACCAACAACCAAAAATTTTGCTAATAAAAGCTCCTACGACCACCAAAAGAAGTGTCTGCCATACTTCAAAAGCTTCTATTGAAAAATGCAAACCAATGTAGGCGAAGAAAATGGGAGTAAGAAAATGTTTTGTTACTGCATCTAGGGTGTTGCTCATAGAACGAAAGGCATTGGTCCCAATAATATCTTTATTCAACAAGAGTCCGCCAAAGAAAGCACCAATAATAAAATGAAAACCAAGGGATTCGCTGAGCGTGGAAAAACAAAGAACAAAAACCACCCCCACCCCAAAAACGGCTTCAGAGCCTAGGTAATCAATCATTCGACCAAATAATTTTTCTGTTTTGTGTACATGGGAAAATTCAAATTTTAAAAATTTATTAACGATCATGACTGTGATAAAAAATACAGCCATTTTAAATCCCTTTATGGCAAAAGTTTGCAAAAATTCTAATGTTGTATTGGTTTTTCCCATATCAAAGGCGATTCCCAAGAAGAGAAGTGCAATGATATCTGTCAAGACAGCTGAAGCTACGATCAAGTGTCCCACTCTGGAGTCTGTGATTTTGAAATTTTGAATGAGACTCACAACTATGGGCAAAGCAGTGATGGAAAAACAAAGGCTTACCACGAGAATGGATATTAATTTCAATCCTATCAGATAAGCCAAAACTGCGCCGGTTGAAAAAGAAATAGAAAAGCTAACAAAGGTACAGATGAGAGCTTTTTTTCTAATTGCAGAAAAGATATCTTTCAGACTCATTTCGAGGCCAGCAGAAAATATGAGCAGAAAAATTGATAGCTCCACAATGCCACTAAGTTCCTGACTGGGACTCACGAATTGAGTCAGTCCAATCAAGAGTCCTCCTAGGATTTCGCCGATGATTTCCTGAAACCCTAGCAATTTGAAGAGACGGCCAAAGAGCCTAGAACAGATCAAAAGTAACAAAAGGCTGGTAATCAAATTCATAAGTGGAGTTCTTATTTTACAATGTGTTTCTTCATTGATTGTAGCACAGAGAAGAGAGTGACAAAGACTCCTAGATTTCTTTCAAGGGCTAGTGAAAAAAACACAGCTTTTCCCCCTCAAGCCTCTTTGCAAGCTAGGGATGTGGATAAGGGGTGTAATAGTTTGTAATAGTTATAGGCAAGTATATTCTCTAACTTGTTGGTATTACTTATTTTAAGTGGTCACGGTAGGATTCGAACCCACGACCTACAGTTCCGGAAACTGTTGCTCTATCCAAACTGAGCTACGTGACCTGAAAAAAGTTTCTTACAAATACCCGCTAGATGAGACTTGACTTGAAAAAAAGGAATGGGGTAGCTTCACACGTTGCATTATATCTCTTGGCTCTGTATTTGACAAGATGAGCTGGGTCCGACATGCGTTGTTGGTTTTAGTAGGGAGCCCGCTATCTTGCTTAACAATAAGAAAGTGCTGGATAAGGAAGTTCCCATTTCGTTTAGGGGATACGTGGCAATTGTAACAGGAGAGGATTTGATCACTCGTAGGCAGGTTAGAACAAATGGAAATGGAAGGACAGAGAATACGAATTCGTCTCACAGGCTTCGATCACAAGCTCTTGGACCAGTCCGTCCGCGGGATTGTAGATACGGCCAAGAGGACGGGAGCCAATGTGGCTGGTCCCATCCCTTTGCCTGTAAAAATTAATCGCTACACAGTTTTGCGATCTCCTCATGTAAATAAAAAATCTAGAGAACAATTCGAGATTCGTTGTTACAAACGGCTTTTGGAGATCTCGGAACCAACTCCTCAGACTGTTAGCCAATTGATGAAGCTAGATCTTCCGGCTGGAGTGGATGTTGTTATTTTTACGAGAAGCAAAAATGACTAAAAAAGATCAGATTCCAAACTCAAAGAAAAACTTTGAATCCAAAATTGACAAAGAAACTACCGAGTCCAAGAAAACGGAAGCAAGAGCCACGGAATCCAAACAAGTAGGAGCCACAGAATCCAAACAGGCAGAAATAGAAACTGTGAAACTCAATGGGCTCTATGCTTTTAAAAAGGGAATGTCCTCCGTTTACGATGAAAAAGGAACTTGCCTAGCTGTAACGTTTTTAAAAATGCCTACTTCATTTGTTTCTCAGGTCAAGACCAAGCAAAGGGATGGATACGAGAGCATACAAATAGCCTTTGTTCCCCAAAAGAACGAACGATGTTCAAAGGCTATAAAAAAACATTTATCTCCTGCTGGTTTTGAACAAGGGGCTCGTTACATTCGCGAGGTCAGACAGAGCCCTAGCGAGAATATAAAAGTGGCTCAGCCTGTCTCCATTCATTCTATTCAAAAAGGGGACATGCTGAAGCTGACAAGTGTTTCAAAGGGACATGGTTTTGCAGGCGTGGTAAAGAGATGGCACTTTAAAGGCGGACCGGCCTCTCACGGAGCCAAAACGCATCGGACTTCCGGTTCTATTGGAAACCGGACAGAGCCGGCTCGTGTAATGCCTGGGAAAAAAATGCCGGGCCACTATGGTGTGAGGCAAACAAGTTTGAAAAATGTGCGAGTGATTGATGTCATTCCGGATGAGCAATTAATTGTTGTAAAAGGTTCCGTTGCTGGAGCTAGGAATTCCTTAGTGTACTTACACAAAATCTAACAAGGTAAAAAACCAAAGTAAGGCGAAAAGTTAATGATGGTGAAAGCAAAACTTTTGAATTGGAAAAAAGAAACAGTGGGTGAATTAGAACTGCCAGAAAGCATTTTTATGCAGGAAGTGTCTTTACACAATATTCACGAAATCATTCGTTGGCAAAGAGCCTCGCGGAGACAAGGGACTCACAAAGCCAAAACGAGAGGTGAGGTTAGAGGGGGAGGGAAAAAGCCCTTTCGTCAAAAGGGAACGGGAAATGCTCGTCAAGGTTCTATTCGCTCTCCTCTGAATGAAGCTGGCGGAGTAACATTTGGTCCGCGTCCTAGAAAATATAACTATTCCTTGCCGAAGAAAGTGAAAGCATCTGGTTTAAAACAAGCTCTTTCTCACTTATGGAAGGAAAAAAGAATTTTTGTCGTGGAGGATATGAAATCGGAAGAGGGAAAAACGAAAGAATTGTCTGAAAGATTGAAGTTGTTTGGTCTAGGGAAAGCCTTGTTGGTGGACCAAGAAGCAGAATTTTTGTTTCAAAGAGCTTGTAAAAACCTCAGGTCTTTTCAATTTTTACCAGTCAAAGCCTTAAATGCTTTTGATTTGCTTCGCTACGGTCATCTGGTTATGAGTCAGCGAGGAGTTTTGGCTTTGACAAAACGTTTTGCTGAGGGAATAAAAAGATGAGTTATGTGATTAAACGTCCTCTTTTAACAGAAAAAAATAATCTATTCGCAAGTAAGAACACTCACGTATTTGAAGTATCTCGTTCTGCGAATAAGACAACAATTAAAGCTCATGTTGAAAAGTATTTTGATGTAAAAGTGGAATCCGTGAGAACAGCGATTTGTCGAGGACGTGCTCGTCGTTCAAAACATGGTTATGGACGAGTGAAGTATTGGAAAAAAGCAATTGTCCGATTGGTAGCTGGTGAAAAAATCAGCCTCTTCGAGGGGAACTAATAATGGGAATGAGATTTTTAAAACCCTACACAGCTTCCACTCGCAAAAAATCGATATTTGATTTTAAAGAGCTCACAAAGGCGAAGCCTGAAAAATCGTTGCTTCAAGCCTTGAGAAAAAAGGCAGGCCGTAACAATCGTGGTCGAATTACTGTTCGTCACCACGGAGGAGGTCATAAAAGAAATTACCGAGAAATTGATTTCAAAAGACTGAAGACCGACATTGTGGCACGGGTGTTGGCTATTGAATACGACCCCAATAGGACCTGTTATATCGCTCTCATTGTCTACAAAGATGGAAGCAAATCTTACATTTTGGCGCCCTTGGCTTTGCATGTGGGACAAGAAGTATTGTCCAGTGATCTGGCTGATATTCAGCCGGGCAACAACTTGCCTCTTTCTAAGATTCCAGCTGGTACAGTGATTCATAATGTTGAGCTGAAACCCGGGAAGGGGGGACAAGTGGCCCGTAGTGCGGGAACAGAAGCGGTCTTGGCGGCCAAGGATGAAAAGTATTGCCAAATCAAGATGCCTTCTGGAGAACTTCGCCGTGTCTTGTCTGCTTGCAGGGCTTCTATCGGTCAGCTAGGAAACACGGACAATGAAAACATTCGTTGGGGAAAGGCGGGGCAAAGTCGCTGGAGAGGATGGAGACCTGGTGTGCGTGGAACGGCAATGAACCCCATTGATCATCCCATGGGAGGAGGGGAAGCCGTCGGGAAAGGCAATCATCCCATGACTCCTTGGGGGAAGCCATGTAAAGGTTATCGAACTCGGAACAACAAACGAACGGATAAAATGATTGTTCGTCGTCGTTATGCTAAGGGGTCGGACTCTTAAACGGGAAGTAACTATGTCTAGATCAGTGAAAAAAGGTCCTTTTGTAGATTATCATTTGCTCGAAAAAATCGACGAGGCCAAAAAAACAGGAGAAAAGAAGGTCATTAAAACTTGGTCTAGGAGATCTCTCATTACTCCTGATGCTGTGGGTTTGACTTTTGCTATTCATAACGGCAAGAAATTCATTCCTGTTTTTGTATCGGAAAATATGATTGGACACAAATTTGGAGAATTTGCACCTACGAGGATTTTTAATACCCATGTTACGGGCAAGAAATCCCAAGTGCAAAGAAAGTAATTACAGGAGAATTGTTTCATGGCATTAAAGGCGTCTTTAAAGTATGTAGGAGTGGGAACTCAAAGAGCCCGCTTGGTAGCAGATTTGGTTCGTGGAAAGGGTGTGAATGAGGCTCTCGGATTGCTTTCCATTTCCAAGAAAAAATCAGCAGATTTGATTAAGTCTTTGCTTCAATCAGCAGTGGCCAACGCTGAAAGTAGAAAAACAATTGATATAGATAATCTCTATATTAAAAATATTTATGTTAATCAGGGGCCACATTTAAAAAGGTTTCGTCCGGACTCTAAAGGTCAAGCGGCTCGGAGAAAGAAAAAGCAAAGCCATGTTTATATTGTACTAGACGAGAGGTAATAATGGGTCAGAAGGTAAGTCCTATTGGATTAAGAGTGGGTGTCATTCGTAACTGGGATTCCAAATGGTATGCTTCTGGGCAGAAGTTTGCGGATAATATTTATGAAGATTATCGTCTTCGTCGCTATGTGAAGAACAAGCTCAAAAATTCAGGTGTTTCAAAGATTGAAATTGAGAGAACTGGAGAGCAAATCAAGCTGACAATCTTCACAGCTCGTCCGGGTTTTGTTATCGGCAAAAAGGGAGTGGGCATTGATGCTTTGGAAAAAGACATTCAAAAGCAGACAAAAAACAAAGTGTCCGTCAGCATTCAAGAAGTGAGAAAACCAGACATGGACAGCCAGTTAGTTGCGGAAAACATTGCCTTGCAACTCCAGAAAAGAGTTTCTTGGAGACGATCTCTAAAGAAGGCAATTGTCGCGGCGATTCGTCAAGGGGTGAGAGGCATCAAGATTCGTGTTTCGGGTCGTTTGGATGGTGCGGAGATTGCCCGTTCAGAGTGGTACAACGAAAAAAGTGTTCCTCTTCACACTTTGCGAGCCAACATTGATTATGGCTTCGCGGAAGCACTCACAACTTATGGAATGATTGGTGTGAAAGTTTGGATCTACTATGGGGATGTTTATTTGATAAAGGAAATTTCAGGAGTGGAAAAAAGTGTTAAGTCCTAAGAAAATGAAATGGAGAAAAATCCATCGAGGGAGATTGCGAGGACAAGCCAAAAGAGGTACAGAACTTTCTTTTGGTGATTTTGGCTTGGTCAGTTTGTCGGCAGGTCGAATGACAGATCGTCAAATTGAAGCCAGTCGTATCGCTATTTCTCGTTCCATCAAACGAGGAGGGAAGGTATGGATACGAATCTTTCCCGATAAGCCGATCTCAAAAAAACCAATAGGAGTGCGGATGGGTTCTGGAAAAGGAAACATGGAATTTTGGGTGGCCATGATAAAACCGGGTCGAATTTTGTTTGAAATTGAGGGGGTCACTTCGGAGCAAGCTCGTGAAGCTTTCCGTTTGGCTTCTCATAAACTGCCATTTAAAACTAGGTTTTTAGCTAGGATATGATCCAATGAAATATGAAGAAATAAAAAATTTGCAAGAGCAAGAGCTGAGAAAACGTTTGGTGCAAATGAGGCAAAATTTGTTCAATGCAAAAATCAAACACAAAATGCAAAGACTTTCCAATGTGATGGAACTGAGAAATTTCAAGCATGATATCTCTAGGATACAAACCGCTTTATCTGGTTTGCCAAAAATTGTGATCAAAAAACCAAAGGAGACTCCTTCTTCGGAGTTGCCAAAACAGAAAATGCAAAAACTTTCATTTAAAAAACAAGCACAAGTCAAAAAAGAAAAACAAGTGCAAATCTTGCAGGCTGAAAAATTGAAATTGAAAAAACGTAAAGAAACAATAGAGAAAAAAAAAGCAACAGAGGACAAATCTTCTCAGCCCAAAAAGAAAAAAGGGTGGTTTGATTTTCTCAAGATAAAAAAGGAAGATTCATAGATGGAAAAAACTCGTGGTCAGATCAATATTGTAAAAGGTCAGGTTATTTCTGATAAAGCAGACAAGACTATCTCTGTTTTGATTTACCGCTTGATGAAGCACTCGAAGTACAAAAAATATATTCGCAGGAAGTCTGTTTTTAAGGTCCATGATGAGAAGAATCAGGCAAAAATAGGCGACGTTGTAAAAATTTATAAAACTCGTCCGGTGAGTAAAACAAAAAGGTGGAAATTGTTTGAAATTGTGGAGCAAAACCAACAGGGACCGGAGTTATGATTCAGATGCAATCTCGTTTGAAAGTAGCTGACAATTCTGGAGCCCGCATCGTTCAGTGTATAAAGGTGCTTGGAGGATCCCGTAGACGTACAGCTGGTATTGGAGATATTATTGTGGTTTCGGTGAAGAATGCTTTGCCCAACTCAAAGGTGAAAAAAGGAGATATGTCACGTGCAGTGATCGTAAGAACTGTCCAAAAGATTCAACGTTCGGACGGTACTTCCATTCGTTTTGATGAAAATTCTGCAGTTCTTATTAATAACAACAAAGAGCCTGTTGGGACTCGTATTTTCGGTCCTGTCGCTAGGGAACTGAGAGCCAAGAGTTTCATTAAAATTATCTCAATGGCTCAGGAGGTTTTGTAATGAGCTTGATCCAAGTGCAATATGCAAAAAAAATAAAATTTGAATTGAAAAAAAAATTGGCCTTTAGCAATTTGATGCAGGTCCCGACCGTTCAAAAAATTGTTTTGAATATGTGTATTCCACAAGCGGTAAAAACACCAAAAATTCTTACCAATGTTGCTAGAGATCTTTCTCTGATTGCTGGTCAAAAAGCGGTGATCACAAAGGCCAAAAAAGCGATAGCTAATTTTAAGCTCAGAAAGGGAGTTCCCCTTGGAGTCTGTGTGACATTACGATCCGAAAGAATGTGGACTTTTTTGGAGCGACTGATTCACTTTTCTCTTCCACAAGTTAGAGATTTTAGGGGCTTGTCGCCAAAAAGCTTTGATGGTCATGGAAATTACAGTATGGGTATTAAGGAGCAAATCATTTTTCCAGAGGTGGATTATGATAAGGTGGATGTGATTCGCGGGATGAATATCACAATTTGCACAACTGCGAATACGGATCAACAGGCCCGTGTTTTGTTAGAGTCCTTGGGCATGCCTTTTAAAAAGAATTAATGGAGAGAGTTTTTTAAAAAATGGATACAATTAGTCAATTTTGCACTCGAATTAGAAACGCTGTTTTGGCAAAGCACAAAAAGGTGGACATCCCCAGTTCCAAAATGCAGGAAGGAATTGCAGAACAATTAAAACTTCATGGCTATATTAAAAATTACAAAATCGTGGACGATGGCAAGCAAGGCATTATGAGAATTTATTTAAAATATAATGAACAAGGCCGTCCAGCCATCCAGAAAATTGACCGAGTCAGTAAATCTTCCTGTCGTCAATATCTAAGATCTAGCCAAATCCCAGAAGTACTTTCTGGTTATGGTCTTTTGGTATTGAGTACGAACAAAGGTATTTTGAGCGGAAAATTCGCTAAGCAATCCAATGTGGGTGGCGAAGTTTTGTGCCGTGTGTATTGAGGAGTTGAAAAATGTCTAGAATTGGAAAAAAGCCAGTTACAATTGTCAGCGGAGTAGAAGTTCAGGTAAGCAAGGACAATGAGGTGAGTGTAAAATCGGCACAAACTCTTTTAAAGATTTCAGTGAATCCAGTGATATCGGTGCAGGTAAAAGATGGGACAGTTGTTTTGTTGCGTAAAAATAATGAAATCAAAAGTCGTTGCTATCATGGTCTTTATCGTATGTTGATTCATAATGCTGTGGTGGGTGTATCTGAGGGTTGGAAGAAAATTCTTCTTTTCAAAGGGGTGGGTTATAAAGCCAGCGTGTCTGGTAAATTTTTGAATATGAAGCTGGGATATTCTCATCCCGTGAAAATGGAGATTCCAGAAGGAATCACAGTAAAAGTAGAGAAGAGTAGTATTATCATATCGGGAGCGGATCGAGCCATAGTCGGTCAATTTTCTGCCAAGATTAGAAGTTGGAGAAAACCGGAACCTTATTTAGGGAAGGGAATTCGTTATAGTGATGAGGTCATTCGCCGCAAAGCGGGAAAATCGAGTGGAGACAAATAAAAATGATTCGTATTGAGATTCATAAAAATATGCCTTTGAAGTTGAAAAGGCGATTGAGAAATAAAGCTCGTTTGAGGAAAAAAATTTTCGGTACAAAGGAAAGACCTCGATTGGTGGTGTTTCGTTCTCAAAAGCACATTTATGCACAGCTTGTGGATGACGTTTCTGGCCATGTGTTGACGGAGTCTAGCACTCTTCTCTTGGAAGGAGAGAAAGCAAATTGCAAGGGTGCTGGAGCGCTTGGAAAAAAGATAGCGAAATTGGCACAAACAAAAAAAATTCAAAAAGTGGTTTTTGATCGAAATGGTTTTCTTTATCATGGTCGAGTCAAGGCTTTGGCCGATGCAGCTCGCTCGAATGGTTTGATTTTTTAGGGGGAATTTTGCAAGTACAAAGACGGCAAAACACGCAAGAAAAGTTTAATGAAAGAGTGGTGACCATCAATCGCGTCACGAAAGTGGTAAAGGGTGGGCGCCGATTTTCTTTTTCCGCATTGGTGGTAGTAGGGGATGGAAAAGGCCAAGTGGGTGTTGGCACGGGAAAAGCGAGTGAAGTTCCTGAGTCAATTAACAAAGCTACCCGCCTTGCGAGGAAATCTTTCATAAAAGTGTTTTTAAAAGATCAAAGAACCATCCCTTATGAGATTACTGGGAAGTTTGGTGCTTCTTCTGTGATCATGAGGCCTGCCTCTGCCGGAACAGGGGTGATTGCTGGCGGTCCGGTTCGGGCTGTGCTTGAATGTATCGGTGTAAAAGACATACTGACAAAAAGAATTGGCAGTCGTAATCCTCGCAATGTCGTGAATGCGACTCTCAATGGTTTGAAACAGTTGATTTTGATGGAAGAACATGTGAATGAAAATAAGAAATTTTTTGCATCGAAAAAAGAAAAAAAGCTAGTGAACGAAAAAGATTCGAGTGAGAAAGAACATGAAGAAAAACAAAAGGTGAAAGAATGAGTCAGGTAAAGGTCGTTCTGAAAAGAAGTTTAATTGGCAGTACAAAACAACAAAAGGCAGCTGTGAGATGTTTGGGCTTGAGAAAAATTGGCCAATCTGTTGTGCTTTCTTCCCACTCGGCGGTACAAGGGCAGATCAACAAAGTGAAGCATCTTTTGTCTGTGGAGTCTGTAGATAAGGAGTGATGATATGAATATTTTGGCTCAATTAAAACCTGCTCCCGGTTCTCGTCAGAAAAGGCGTCGTTTGGGAAGAGGAATAGGAAGTGGTCGCGGAGGCACTTCTACCAAGGGACACAAAGGCCAAAAATCTCGTTCTGGTTTCAGTTTGAAAAGAGGTTTTGAAGGGGGGCAAGTTCCACTGGTTCGTCGCTTGCCAAAATTTGGATTTACCAACAAACGTTTCAAAACTCATTATGATCTCGTAGGTCTTTCAGATTTGAACCGGTTTGGTTCTGAAGTAGATCCTTCCAGTTTGTGTAAAGCGGGGTTGGTAAGGAAAAGATCCTTGATTAAGATTGTGACCAAAGGAAAATTAAACAAATCTATTACAGTGAAGGCTCACAAGTTTACTCAGTCGGCGAAAAATTTGATTGAAAAAGCTGGTGGCCATGCAGAAGTTATCAATATGCGTTCAGCTTCTATTCAGAAACCGGGCGGAAACGTGCGTTCATGATGCAAAATTTGTCTTTTCCGAAAGAACTCAGGCAAAAAATCTTTTTCACTTTAGCCGTGCTAGTTATTTACCGTGTGGGCGTGCAGGTCCCAACGCCCGGAGTGGATCGTGAAGCTCTACTCGCTTTTTTTGCCAACCAAGGTGGTGGCATTTTAAATATGCTCAACACTTTTACGGGAGGCGCCTTAGAAAGATTTAGTATTTTTGCCTTGGGGATCATGCCATATATTACTGCTTCCATCGTTTTCCAGTTGCTTCAAACAGGTATTCCTTATCTGGAACAACTAAAGAAAGAGGGAGAGGCAGGTCGTAGAAAAATCAATCAATACACTCGTTATTCCACTATCTTGTTTTCTATTGTTCAGGGTTATGGATTTGCAAAAATGCTTTTGACACAAACTGCATCAGACGGTCGTCCTTTGGTGATCAGTCCGATGATTGGATTTCTCTCTTTCGAAGTCTTTACGATCATTACTCTGACAGCTGGAGCTTGTTTCATTATGTGGCTTGGAGAACAGATCAACGACAGGGGTGTGGGGAATGGTGCTTCTTTGATTATTTTTGCTGGTATTGCAGCGGGAATCCCTTCAGCTACAATGAATCTCTTTAGAATGATTGGACAGGGCCAGATTAGCAATGGAATTTTCCTGGCCTTGATTTTATTTATGCTCTTGGTTGTGGGGATTATTATTTTCATAGAGGTAGGCCAAAGAAGAATTCCCATTCAGTATTCGCAAAGGTCCATGAGCAAGCAGCCGGCTACCCAAGGTTCTCATCTACCTTTGAAAGTGAATTTTGCAGGTGTCATCCCCCCTATTTTCGCTTCCAGCTTATTGTTTTTCCCCGCCTCTTTGGCTCAGTACGTGGATCAACCTTGGGCGCAAAATCTGGGGAACATTCTGACTCCTCAAGGTTCTTTGTTTAATATCTTATTTATCGTTTTGATTGTTTTCTTTTGCTTCTTTTATACGGAGGCAGTTTTTAATCCCACCGAGGTATCTGATAATTTGAAAAAATATGGTGGTTTTGTTCCGGGTATTCGTGCTGGCAAAAGTACGGCCGATTATGTAAAACGAATTTTGGATCGTTTAACAGTTGCTGGCTCTATCTATCTAAGCATCGTTTGTATCATTCCTACCTTGTTGATTAATGAAATGGGTATCTCTTTTTATTTTGGAGGGACCAGTCTTTTGATTTTGGTTGGTGTCGCCTTGGATACCACGCAACAAATCCAGTCCCATCTCTTGACTGCTCGATATGAAGGCTTGATGAAAGGTGTACGAGTAAAGAGTCGTCGTGTTCAATATTGACGTATCCACATGTACGCAGCCGACATACCAATATTTGTATAATTGTCACAGCAATGTGTATGCCTTTGTAAATGTGTCACTTGAAGGGAAAATTTTTCTATGTACTTCTTGGGGAGATGAAATTTGAATCTCATTCTTTTTGGAGCTCCCGGAACAGGGAAAGGGACACAATCTAGTTATTTGATTTCCCATTTTCAGCTCCGTCACATCAGTACGGGCAATCTTTTTCGCTCAGCTGTGAAAGAAAGAAGCGCCTTGGGTTTGGAGGCAGCTTCTTATATGGATCAAGGCAAATTAGTTCCAGATTCAGTTGTTATTGGATTGATCAAAGAGGTTTTGTTAAAAAAATCTTCAAAAAGGGATTTTATTTTTGATGGATTCCCGAGGACTTTGGCTCAGGCGGAGGCTCTTGATGAATTGTTATCTCAGATGGATTTGAAACTCAATCGAGTGTTGCATTTACAGGTATCGAAATCTGTTTTGCTTGAGAGGCTAGTGGGCCGGCGAGTCTCTGAGAAAAGCGGTCATGTTTACCATATTCAATTTTCCCCCCCTACAATCGAAGGCATTTGTGATAAAACGGGTGAAAAATTGGTACACAGAAACGACGACAAAGAGGATGTTGTTCAAACGAGGCTTCAAGCTTACTTGGATCAGACGGCTCCTTTGATTTCTTATTACAAGGACAAAAACCTGTTAACTGAGATTGATGGACAGGGTTCCCCCGAGGAGGTTTCTTCTCGCATCAAAGATAGCTTGATGCAAGAAGTGTAAGACCAGAGATGAAGTCTCAATCGGCTTCAACAAGCAATTTGATTTTTTGTTTCCATTTTTTAGAATCCCATTTCTGCGGACCTAGTATTTTGTGAGAAAGCTTCCCATTTTTATCCAAAATATACGTCTCTGGGAAAGCTCGCATAGTGAAAGATTTTCGCAAAGTCTTTTGGTCTACATTTGCTGGAATGAAATTGGAATGCAAATTTCGAAAAGCCATAAGAAAATTTTCAATCACATCTGTACGTTCTGTCGAGATTGCCAAAATCACTAGCTGATCTGGAAAAGTTCTGGCCAAATTATTTAGGGAAGGGAGTTCTTCAATGCAGGGAGCGCACCAAGTGGCCCATAAGTTGATAACCAAAACTTTATCCAAAAAAGAAGAAATATGAATTGCATTCTCATTCAAATCATAAACAGTGAGTTGAATATCTCCCTTTTTTATATTTTGAATTTTTTGAATATGCTCTGGCAATTCATTTTTTTTCTGTAAGTATCGGTAGAAAAATATTCCTCCTATTGGGAGCAAAAGGAGAAGAGATATAATGACAATGAGAAAACGCGTGGATTTAAACATTTTTCGTAAGAGTCGACATTAATCTCGATTGATCCGTCTGGATTTTTGTCTTTGTTGGCGTTTTCGTTTTCTTTTCGTGTCTATTTTTCTTTGTTGTTGCTTCTTGATTTTTTTTCCTTCTGGTGTTGTGACGGGTTTTGCTGTTTTTTTCTCTTCGCTCGATTTTTTCACTACGGGAGCTTTCATTTTGTAGTCTACGAATTCCAAAAAAGCCAAGGAAGTTTGATCTCCCGGACGAGGACCCAGTTTGATGATCCGTGTAAAGCCACCAGGTCTATTAATGAAACGAGGAGATAGGTCCTTGATGATTTTCTGAATAGTTTTTTTATCTGGGTAGCGAGAAGCTAGGATTCGTCGAGAATGAATATCTCCTTTTTTCCCTATCGTGATAGCCCTTTCAATATAGGGACGTAAACATCGAGCCTTTGCTAAAGTGGTTTTGATTCTCTCCTTCTCTACCAAAGTTTTTACCAAACCTCTGATGAGAGCCTCACGAGGGCCTCTATGTCGTCCAAAAGAAGGGTTTTTTTGCATTCGATGTCGCATGATTGATTAAAAAATCTCCTTACCAGTTTTTCTTATTCTTCTTTTCCATCGGAATCAGATGATGAGTTGTCTTTTTTCTCCCTTTCTTCATAAGCACTCTTCAAGGCTGAAGTGGCTTCTTTATCTTCCTGAGCATTTTCAGTCTTCAATACTTCTTCTTTCTCCTTTTCAGAGAGGTTTGTTCGCTTTGAGATTGCTGTGGTTTCCACATAACCCTCTGTTTCTGCTGTCACTTCAGGTTTTTTGGTTTCTCCCCAAGCCGCTAAGTTATCACCATTACCTACGCCTTCTAGTTTTACTTCCGGTGAACTGTATGTGTCTTTAGGTGGAGTTTGTGTTGGAGTTTGTGTTGGAGTTTGTGTTGGAGTTTGTGTTGGAGTTTGTGTTGGAGTTTGTGTTGGAGTTTGTGTTGGAGTTTGTGTCTCTTGTGTGAAACGCTGTGAAGCGGAAGATTGTTGGGAAGTTTCATAACCAGATGGAGTACCTACTTCTAGGTTTCTCTTCTGGTTTTGCATGGGAGAAGTAAAAGAAGGGGAAGCCGGCGGATCATCTGTTTCTTCTTTTTTCATTCCATAGGCGCTTAAGTCTTTGGGAGGCCAACCTTCCACGATCATCCCAAGAGATAAGCCCATTTCTCTAATCATATCTTTGATTTCATTGAGTGATTTTCTACCAAAATTTTTTGTCTTAAGCATTTCTTGTTCTGTTTTCACAACCAAATCTCCGATATATCGAATGCGAGCATTTTTCAAACAGTTTGCACTCCGCACAGATAATTCCAAATCCTCCACAGGGCGAAAAAGATTTTTGTTTACTTGAGGGGTTTTCTCGCTACTCGGTTTTTCTTTTGGCTCAATGTCTTCATTAAAGTTCATGAAAACTTGAATTTGCTCTTTCAGAATTTTGTATCCCAATGGGACAGCTTGCTCTGGAGAGATAGAACCATCCGTCCACACTTCTAAAGTGAGGGCGTCGTAATCTGTTTTCTGCCCCACACGAGCGTTACCAACCATGTAGTTTACACGACGAATGGGTGAATGAATGGAATCAATGGGAATGAATCCCACGGGCAAATATTCTTTCTTCTGTTCAGACTCAATATAACCCCGGTTAAACGTAACCAAAACTTCACATCGAAACTTGGCATTTTTCCCGAGCGTTGCAATGACTTGAGAGGGATTGATGACCTCGATGCCAGAAACCAACTCAATATCCTTAGCCGTTACGTTTCCTGGCCCCTCTTTACTGATTTTCATTTTTTTGTCTTCGGCGTCTTCTTGCTGAAAACGCACTTGCTTCAGATTTAAAATGATGTCCGTTACGTCTTCTAAAACGTTGGGAATAGAAGTAAATTCATGTAAAATTCCATCAAATTTTACGGCAGATACGGCAGAACCCATCATGGAACTGAGGAGGACTCGGCGAATTGCGTTTCCCAAAGTAAGTCCGTAACCTCTTTCCAACGGTCGAATATGGAATTTGCCGTAGGTAGAACTGAGAGAGTCTTTATCTACGTCAAAACCCTTTGGTCTTATGAGATCCGTCCAGTATTTATAGTAGTGAGATTTGATTTCCATTTTTTTCATTTCATTCTTCTCCTTCATTTTTCTCCTTCATTCATTTTATTCATAGGCTCTATTTTTCAGATTCTTCTTCTTTTTGGGGGGCGACAACCATTATGAGGAATCGGTGTGATATCCCGTAAAACATTGATACTCAATCCCGCACTGGCCAATGTACGAACAGTCATTTCTCTTCCTGCTCCCGGTCCCTTCAAAAAAACGTTCACTGTTTTCATTCCACATTCCTTGGCTCTTCGAACCGCATCTTCAGCCACGGCTTGGGCTACAAATGGAGTGCCTTTACGTGATCCTTTGAAACCCAAAATGCCAGCAGAAGACCAGCAAACCACCTGACCGGCCGGATTGGTAAAAGTAACATGAGTATTTCCAAAGCCGGCGTTAATGTGACAATTTCCAACCGGAACATTCTTTTTTACCTTCTTCTTTTTTGGCTTTCTAGCAGACAATGAAGCTCCCTTATCTAAATAGCTTTTTTCTTATTGGCGATTGTTTTTTTAGGGCCTTTTCTGGTCCTAGCATTTTGTCTCGTACTTTGTCCTCGAACAGGGAGTCCTTTTTTGTGTCGTAAGCCTCGATAGCAAGATAAATCAATCAGTCTCTTGATTGAAAGTCCCATTTCTCTTCGCATATCCCCTTCTACTTTATAATTTTTTTCGATAAAGGCTCTCAGTTTTGCCACATCTTGATCTGTAAGATCTTTCGTTCTAGTCGAATCGGGGAAACCCGCTTTTTTGCAAATCTCACGAGCACTCACACGCCCGATTCCATAAATGTAAGTCAGTGCGGCTTCCAACCTTTTGTCCTTCGGTAAATCCACTCCAGCTATACGAGACATAAAATTTAACCCTGCCTTTGCTTGTGCTTTGGATTTTTGCAGATCACTCGCAAAACGTTTCTCCTGCGAATCACATGACAATCTTTACAAATTTTCTTTATAGAGGTTCTGACCTTCATCTTCACTCCAAAGGCTTGCTCCAAAATGGCAGGTTGATTCCACCACATAGAGGAGCCACTCGAACGAATCAAGCTATCACCGAAATTTTTAAATGTCCAGAGTTCAGGAATGTTTTGCTCTGGATAATGTTTCGCTCAATGATGAATTTCTTTGCATGATGCCCTTCTCGCTTCTGACAGGCAAGTCAAAAAATGGAGACCTAGCTTTCCATTCATAAAAGAGCTGTTTTGGGCTTGCCTAAGACCTGATTTCAAGCCATAGTGGTTTCCTTTATGTCCTAGCTCGCCCAGAGTGTCGGATAAATTCGTTGAAGGAATACAGTCGGTGAAAACACATTCAGGAGCCAAGAAAAGATTTCGCTTGTTGGGAAATGGCAAAATAAAAAGAAAACGGCAACATAAAAGACATTTGTTGCTCAATAAATCACCCAAAAGAAAACGGAAATTGGGACGAACTGCCTACGTAGCCAAGTCTTGTACTTTGGCGGTGAGAAAATTACTTGGAGTGAATTGAGAAGGGTTTTTTTATGAGAGTGAAAACAGGATTTGTCAGAAGAAGAAGGCATAAGAAGATTCTTGCCAGAGCGAAGGGATTTTACTCTTCCAATAGTCGTTGTTTTACCGTAGCGGTTGAAAAAACGGATCGAGCTTTGGCTTACCAGTATCGAGATCGCCGAACTTTGAAGAGAACGCAACGTCGTCTATGGAATCAGAGGATCAATGCAGCCGCTCGTTTGAATGGAACCACCTACTCTGTTTTAATTAGCTTGTTTAAAAAGGCCGAGGTTCGTTTGAATAGAAAAATGCTGGCCGATCTAGCTGTTCAAGATGCCAGTGGCTTTTCTCAATTGGTTAAGCAAGTCTCGCCGGCAGAGAAATCGTAGCATTTGAGAGTCCCTTTTTGTGAAAAAGACAGACCCCACATCCCAGTTTACACGTCGTAAAAAAGATCATGTGCATCTATCCTTGAGAGCAGAAAATGAAGCTCTTGGAGCCAGTGGATTCCAGCGCATACGCTTGATGCATTCAGCCCTGCCCGAGATGGATTTTTCAGAAGTGGATATTTCCACCGAAATTTTCGAAAAAAAGGTGGCCACTCCTTTTGTTGTTAGCGGGATGACGGGAGGTTGGGAAGGTTCTTTGCGCATCAATCAATCCATTGCTCGTGTTTGTGAAAAAAGGTCTTGGGTGATGGGTGTGGGATCTCAGAGAAGACAAATTTTTGATCCCAGTGCTGGCAAAGAATGGGAAAGTATTCGTAAAGCCTGTCCCTCTTTGATTTTACTAGGCAATATAGGTCTCTCTCAGTTGATTCGAACCGATGTTTCAGTGGTGGAAAAATTGGTAGCTTCCCTATCAGCTTCGGCCATGGTGGTGCATAGCAACCCTCTCCAAGAAGCTCTTCAACCAGAGGGGACCCCTCAATTTGCTGGGGGATTGAAGGCTCTTCGGCTTCTTTGCAAAAAACTTTCTGTACCGGTCATTTTGAAGGAAACAGGTTGTGGTTTTTCCAAACAAAGTATGAAGTCCTTGGTAGGGATGGGGCTTTTTGCCTTAGATATTAGCGGTTATGGGGGGACCCACTGGGGACGTATTGAGGGAGAGAGAACCAGTAAAGATGATTTGTTTTTTGGTGTGTCAGATGCTTTTAAAGATTGGGGAATTTCTACAGTGGATTCCCTTTGTTTTGCCAAGGAGATCGACAAAGATTATGAAATATGGGCCTCCGGTGGGGTGAGGAGTGGTTGTGATGCGGCTAAGGCTTTGGTTTTGAAAGCCCATCGCATTAGTCTTGCTCGTTCGGTGATACAAGCTGCCTTGCAAGGAGAGAATGTTTTGGAGAAAACTTTTTCTCGTTTGGAACAAGAATTAAAGATCGCTTTATTTTGTTCAGGGTGTAAGAATATAGATGAGATGAGAAAGTTTGGGGATTGGAAATGGGAATGAACAAGCAAATGAAATCGTTTTTCAAAGGGTTTTCAAAATTATCTCTAAACGAGAGATTTTCCCGTTTGATGAAAATGGGAGCTTTGAGTTCAGAGGATGTGAAATATTTAAAATCAGGAGGACTAAAGAAGACTGATCTAGCTGAAAAATTTATTGAAAACGTAATTGGCTACTTTCAGCTTCCCCTAGGAGTGGCTACCAATTTTTGCATTGATGGCCAAAGAGTGGTGATCCCAATGGCTGTTGAAGAAACTTCCATTATCGCTGCCGCCAGCAAGACAGCTCGTTGGGTGAGTGAGAAGGGTTTTATTAAAACTTCTGTGCAAGGCCAAGGAGTGATTGGTCAAATACAGATAGCACAGGTAAAAAATTTCGAAAAATTAGAAAAAATTATTCAAGAGAATAAAAAAATCTGGATCGAAAAAATTCATCAGAATGTAATGTCCTCGATGCACAAACGAGGAGGAGGGGTCACAGGATTTACTGTGCGTCGTTTGATTGTTGATCCAAAAATACATTCTTCTCAGAAGGGAGAAATGGCTGTGATTCACGTTTTCATTAATACTTGTGATGCAATGGGAGCGAATATTGTCAATCAGGTTTGTGAGTATCTGCGTACCTTCGTTGAATCAGAAACGGAGGAAAAAGTATCTGTTTGCATCGTTTCCAATTTGTCTGACACTCGCTTGATTAAGGCTGAGATTGTTATGTCGGATCTAGAACCAGAATTAATGGAAAAAATTGAACAAGCCTCTTTGTTTGCAGAGACGGATCCGTATCGGGCGAGTACCAGCAACAAGGGTGCGATGAATGGCATTGACGGCATTTTGATTGCGACTGGCAATGATTGGAGAGCCGTTTCAGCCGGTGTTCATGCCTATGCGGCTCAAAAGGGGCGATACCAATCCATTACCAATTGGCGAGTAACAGATGGCAAACTGATTGGTTGTTTTTGTGCTCCTTTGATGGTGGGTACGGTGGGAGGAATGACACGTCTTCACCCAACGGCCAAAATGTGTCTAAAAATGTTGAAAGTAAAAGGTGCAAATGGTCTCGCTCGTATTTGTGCGGGGGTGGCTTTAGTGCAAAACCTTGGTGCTTTGCGAGCTTTAACTACCTTGGGTATCATTGAAGGACATATGAAATTGCATATCAAAAATCTCACCTTGGGAGCTGGGGCAAAAGGATCGGAAATACCCATCATTCAGAAACATTTGGAAATGGTTTTTGAATTCAAGAGACGTATTTCTCTTTCTCAAGCCATTGAGGCCCTGAGGGCACTGAGAAAAAAGACGGTGAATCCTATGGCAACTCTTAAAAAAATAAGAGACAAACACCAAAGGCAAGCTCTTCTCGCTCTTCGGGAGCTAAAAGAGAGTCCCAAAAAGTGGCTCGATCAATTGCAAAAGGATTCAGATTAAAACATGGACACTCGATACATTTCTTTTCCGAGTAAAACATTTTTGATTGGAGAGTATGCAGTTTTAGAGGGAGCTCCCTCTATTTTGATTAACACTCACCCCAGATTTTGGTTTTCCATTGTAAAAAAAAAGAACAATGGCGAGGGAACGGTTTTTCATTTTGATAGTGCTGCCGGCCAGTGGATGAAAAAGCATGAGGAAATCACTCAAAATTATCATATCAAAACGATTGATCCGCACGGTGGAAAAGGAGGTTTTGGTTTATCCAGTGCCCAGTTCGACCTAGTCTATTTGTTGAGTCTTATTCTGAAGAAATGTTCCTTGGTAGAAACTGATCTGTCGCAAATGTGGCGTTCTTATAGAAAGCTCCAATTCGAGGGTTATAAACCGGGAGGGGCAGACATTGTTTCTCAGTGGGTGGGTGGTGTTTGTTTATTTACCTGTGAGCCTTTTTCTGTTCGTTCCATTACTTGGCCGTTTTTACATTTGGATTTTCTATTGGTTCGCACAGGGGCCACTTTGAAAACATGGGAGTATTTGACGGATCTTTCTTCTAGAGGGGAGTGGCCCGAGCTGTCTCGCATTGCAAGAGAAGCTATGAATGCTATGGATCAATTTGATCGAGATGCTTTTGTTTCTGCGGTGAAAGAATACTCGGACCGCTTGGCAAATTTACGTCTTGTGCATGAGGCGACAAACAAGCTACTGAAAAAAATTGATGGCATTTCTTCGGTCATTGTGGCCAAGGGCTGTGGCGCTATGGGTGCGGAGGTGGTTTGCGTTTTTTTTGATCCAAAAAATAGAGAGGAAATAAAACTCGCTCTCAAAGAAGAAACCATTGTGGCTGATTCCAGTCAGCTCACTTATGGAATGAATGAGCATGAAAAAGAGGAACTGGAAAAAGATCATCCTATTTTGAGGACAAAGACAAAAGATAAAACAAAACCAGAGGATCACTTTAAGTTATAAAAATCTGGAGAATTTTCCCTATGTCTTGGCAAGCTCTAGCTCCTTCCAATATTGCACTCATTAAATATATCGGGAAAAAAGATCAAAGCAATCTCCCGATCAGTGCTTCTCTATCCTACACTCTGGACCACTTGGTGACTTGTGTTCGTATTCGTAAAAGTTTGGTGGGAAGAGATCACTGGGGACCTCTTAAGAGAAAGGAATTCTTGGCACTTGATTTGTCTCTCTTAGCGAGCCAAAGGTTTTTGAATTTTTTCCAATTTTTAAAAGATCAATGGAAAATTTCGGATTCCTATCTCATTGAATCGGCTAATAATTTTCCTGTCTCTGCGGGGGTGGCTAGTTCTGCTTCCAGTTTTTGCGCCCTAACTTTGGCCACTTACCAAATGGCCTTGTCCCTTTCGAATCCCTCTAGGCGAGAGGGAATAGAGGCGCTCACAGATCATGATTTGTCTGCGCTCAGTCGCCGTGGTTCCGGTTCCTCTTGTCGTTCCTTTTTTCGGCCTTGGAGTTTTTGGGAGAAAGAATCAGCCCGTAAAATTGATCTGCCTTTTCCCCACCTAATGCACCAATTGATTCTCACAAGTGAAAAACATAAGTCAGTGTCTTCCTCCGAAGCCCATCAAAGAGTTTTGAGCAGTCCTTTTTTTTCTGATCGTGTAAAAAGATCTGAAAAAAGACTTTCTGCACTCTTGACGGCTTTGAATGAAAAAAAATGGAGACTTTGTTTTGAAATTACTTGGGAAGAATTTCAAGACCTTCACAGGCTTTACGAAACCAGCTCGCCTCCCATTTATTACAGGAATAAAGAAAGCCAAAAAATTCTTAAGACAGTGGAAACATTTTGGGAGAAGAAAAAAGATGGTCCTTTGGTTACGATGGATGCTGGATCTCATGTTCATCTGCTCTATCGCCCTGATCAGAAAAAGATGGCTCAAGACCTATTGAGCCAACTCTCTTGTGAATTTACAGTCATCGGTTCTTCGTAAACATGGGAGCTACTCGATTTGTTTGATACTTTCCAGAACCTGTTCTCTCAATTCGTTTATTTCCCTTGTATTGTTACATGTAATCAGCATTCTGATTTCATCGAACTGCGGTTGCAAGGAGGAATTTTCTAGGCTCTCCTCTAGGCGTGTAAGATAAAGAATGAGTTTTCTTTTGAAGTCGCCAATGTCTACTTCGTAAAGCTCGTTCACTTGTTTGATAAATTCGTCTTTTTTCTTCATTTGATTTTCATTCCAATCATTCCAGACACTACAAGCATGTTTTTCATTCTGTTTGCAATGTTATTTTTGGAAATAGAGGGGGAATGTCTTGGATCAACACACCTGCTTTTGGAAATATCCCTTTTTTGAGATGTTCCACCGGCCATTCATCAGGGCAAGACAAGCTATCTAATAGTTGAGCCATTTTGTTTGGCATGAAAGGTTTGAGCAACACAGCACTTAGATAAAGAGTTTCCAATGCAGTTCGCAAAACGAGAGCGCTTTGTTTTTTATTTTTTTTAATTAATTTCCATGGGGCCATTTGTTCCATGTATTGGTTCGTTTTGGTGAGCAAGTGAATGATTTTCTTACTGGCTAGGTGAACACGCAAATCCAGTGCATCTTTTTTTACAGATTCAGCTGTTTCTATTGCTAGATTCTTCAGTTGCCTGCTTGCTTGGTCTTTTGTATTTTCTTGTCTTTCTGGAATCCGAGAATCAAAATGTTGGTGAATCATTTTTGTGGTTCGTCTCAACAAATTACCTAGATTATTTGACAGATCTTCACCAATTCGACGAGCAATCAGTTCATGAGAAATGGGGGCATCACTTCCTATTGACATACTACTGGCTAAAAAATAACGAATGCTATCAGAATCAAAGATTTTTAATAATTGCTTTGGATCCATCACATCTCCAGAGGATTTGCTCATCTTTTTGTTTTCTTGATTTAGTAGCCATCCGTGAGCCAAAATGGTTTTTGGAAGCTGCAAGCCAAGAGCCAATAAGAGACAAGGCCAATAAACACAATGAGTGATGAGAATATCTTTTCCTATCAGATGGATCACCTTTGCTTTCATCCACCATTTTTGAAATTTTTCTGATTGCTTTGCTTGTTGATAGCCAACACCTGTAACGTAATTCAGCAAGGCGTCTACCCACACATAGGTGACAAAATCATTATCAAAAGGAAGTTCAATTCCCCAATCCAATCGATTTTTGGGACGACTGATACATAAATCTTCCAATGGTTGTTTTAAAAATCCCAATACTTCGTTTTTTCTGTGTGCAGGTTGGATAAAATCAGGATGTTCCTGAATATATTGAATCAAAGTTTTTTGGTATTGAGACATTTTAAAAAAATAATTTTTTTCTTTTATTTTAACGAAATCTTTTTCCTTTTTGTCGCTTTCTTTCACATCTTTTTTGGGGTAAAAAATTTCTTCTCTAACTGAGTACCAACCTTCGTAAATAGATTGATAAATAAGATTTTTATCATAAAGCTCTTGCAAGCATTTTTGGACTGCTTGTTTGTGATTGGGGTGAGTGGTTCGAAAAAACAGATCGTAGGAAATGTGGAGTGATTTCCACGTCGATTCGAACTGTTTGGACATTTTGTCACAATAGCTTTGGGGGGAAGTTCCTTGTTTTTTTGCAGATTGACTGCATTTTTGACCGTGTTCATCCGTACCCGTCATGAGAAAACTCTCATAACCTAATAACTGGTGATAGCTTTTCAAAATGTCAGCCATGACAGTGCTGTAGCTTGTACCAATGTGTGGCTTATCGTTCACATAATAAAGAGGGGTGGTGATATAAAAGTAATCCATATTTTCTGAATACTTTAAGACATATTTTCTATTGGCTGTCAATTTTGATTTGTGTATTTGCGAGTGGCTGTGTATTTGCGAGTGGATAGTTGTATCTAGGCAACCAATTGGATAATTGTATCTAGGCAACCAATTGGAGAGTTTGAATAAGATTCAAAATTTCTTGTTTTACGTCTTTTGTATAATTAACGAGTATAGCTCCAGAAGAATTACGGTGGCCTCCACCGCCAAATAGCTCAGCCAACTTGGATACGTTTAAGTCCCTGCTTCGGAAGCTTAGTTTGTAATTGTTCTCTGATAATTTCACAATCATCACAGCCAGTTTTGTGGAACGAACTTCCATTATCATATCAATGAAGTTGCAAGCTTCTGTGACTTCCATACCATTTTTCTCAAGTTCCGCTTTTGTGATCTGTAAAATTGCCACTTCATCTGTGTGAAAGTACTCAGTTCTTTTGATTACTTCGGCTAGCAGATTGATTTTCTCCTTAGAACTCATTCCAAACAGTTGATTGTAAAACAATTCATTGTTCTCAATGTATTGAAAGATTTCAGCACAAATTTCATAAGATGTACTAGAATTTTTAACAAAATGAAATCGTTGCGTGTCAAATAGCACACTTGTATAAATACCCATAGCAATAGACGGATCGAATGCAATGTTCATTTGTTTCAGCAAAAAATAGCAAATCTCTCCCGTACTCGCAGCTCTTGTATGAATGATTGATTCCAAGGTAGGGGCATATTTTTTATTTAAAACCGGATGGTGATCTATGAAAATAATTTTTTCAGATTTCTTTTCTAACTCTTCATAGAGTGGTTCAATGAGCCGACGATCATTTGTGTCACAAATGAGGGCGATTTCTATTTTTTCGATGGGGTTTTTTAAATTGTCAAAACTTTCAATGGGAATTCCATTCAGAATAAAATGATATCTTTTTGAAGTTTTATCTACCGTGACGATTCGGACCTCTTTTCCAATCTTTCTCAGTCCGTGATACATTCCCACTAAAGAGCCCAATCCATCTCCATCGGGCATTTTGTGGGTGGTTAGCAAAATACGTTTGGTGGAATAAATTTTTTTGGCTAAGCCATTCAGTTGCTCATTCAGTTGCTTGTTCAGTTGGCTCATCTTGTTTTTTGCTTTCATGGGCAGGCAGTCGATAAAGTATTTTTTATCTGGCTCATCTGGAAATCGGCTTTTTGGAGTGTTGGCTATAGAGAAAATTTGTAAAAGATTTGTTTTCATGGATATTTCTCATAGATAGCTTGGCTATTGCCTATAGAACAGGTGAGATATTTCCGACAAGTGTCTTCAAAAGTTGAGTAAAAATCACTCCAGATGATTATTTTTCGATGAATCCCTCGCAAAGAAGGACTCATTGTTTTTAGCTTATTGTCCTTTTGAGTGGTTTTGTGATACTATCTTGTGGGCTTTTTTTTCAACGAGGATGAATCAGATGAGTCGCAAACCCATTACATTGCAAGGGAAGATTTTTTTAGAAGCTGAGTTAAAGCATTTGGTAGAAGAGGAAAGAATCAAGATTATTGCGGCTATAAAGGTAGCTCGTGAACACGGAGATCTGAGTGAAAACGCAGATTATGCCGCTGCGAAAGAACGGCAAGGCCATATTGAAGGGCGCATTGCCTCTATTGGTGAGACTTTGGCGAATGCAGAGGTGGTGGATACGTCCAAAATTAAAGCGGATCGTATCACATTTGGTGCGTATGTTGATTTGGAAGATGATGAGGGAAAAAAAGTAAGTTATCAAATAGTGGGAGAGGATGAATCCGATGTGAACCAAGGAAAAATTTCGATAAGATCTCCCTTAGCTAGAAGTTTGATCGGAAAGAAAAAAGGTGAAAAATCTGAACTTCACACAGCACGAGGCGAGAAAATTTACCAAATTCTAAAATTTTATTTCAAATAATAGAGCGTTCCGTTGATTTATTGAACTTCCAGTTCCAGATTGACGAATGACAAAGGACCATACTTTCCTTCTCTGTCCTGTTTTTTTCCTCTTCGGGTGTACTCTTCAGCCTCTTCATAGAGCCTCTGTTGGTACTTGGAGTAGGCCATGCCTCCCAGAGCAGAAAGAGAATTTGGATTTTTATTTAAGACCAATAACCAATTCTTAACCGCACATTGCCAATCTTGATTTTTTTCACACATCTGAGCTTCTAAAATGTAGGGCAGTTGGTATTGGTTTCCTATGTTTGATTTGATGGAATCAGAGAGAAGTAGCAGGGATTCATTTGTCAAGTTTAGGAGGCTATTGATAAAGGAGTTGGTTGCTTTAATTAAGGTGTTTGAGGAATCGATCACATTCGCTTTTTGTATCAAGGGAAGAGCCGATTGCTGATTATCAGAGTGAGCAAGACAGTAGGCATACAGGGCGACGTAAAATCCATTGTTTTCTTGAGATTTATAAAGACTTTTGCAAAGAGGAATCATTTGAGGCCAAGAGAAAATTTGTTTGTCGATAAAAATACTGTATTGGTAATTGTTTGTAGCACGAGGGTTGCTGTCTAGTAATTTTTGAATCAGAGAAAGAGTCTTCTCTGGTTGATTCTTTTTGTCATGTAGATAAGCCAATCCCAATAGAGACTCTTGGTAGTAGCTTTGGGATTTTTGGCTCATTGTTTCTAAAATTTCTTGTGCTTCCTTCATTTGTTTCTTAGAGGCTTTCTTTGATAATAAAATGCAATTGGAAAACATGAAGTTGAGCAAATGATTATTTGTTTTGTCAATGGAGAGGCTTTCTTGTCTGTAGCGATCCAATTTCCTACACTCGCCGTTTCGGGCAGACAGCAATACTAGATTGGCTAGAGCTGCAAGTTTTACATCTGTTGTCTTACTCATTTTTGCTATCTCACTAAAGGAATCCGCAACTTCACCTAGGTCACCTGTTTTTATTTTTATTAAGTTTTCGATCATTTTCGTTATGTCAGGGCTTAGATCTTTGGCGGAATCAGATTCTAGAATTTTTTGTCCTTCATAGATATCTCCGTGTAGTTGGAGTTGGGATATTCGGAACAAAAATAAGCTTTCTTTGTTCAATTGACTTTTTTTTTGGACCTCCTTGAATTTTTGAATCGCATGTTCATACATTCCAGATCGAAAATAATTGAGACCCACTTGGGTGAGAAATTTTCTTTCAAGAATCGGAGTTTGGTCGGAGAAAAATTTTAGCAAGATTCCGGCAGCGACCAAAATTCCAATGAGAATCCCTGCTAGGGATGTCCATTTCTGAGTTTTCTCTTCTATCTTTGGCGATCCAGAAGGTATCGATTTTCCCTCTATATGGGTATAAGGTAGTTCTTGCACCTCTCCAGATGAAATGAGTTCTTCCGTGATGGTTTTGTTTCTTAGAACTTTGCGTGTTGTTTCTCCCAGAAGACTGTCAATGGAGTCTTTGGAGAGAGTCACAGTCTGGTACGCAGAGACTGTTTGGGGTGTAGTGGTTATTTTACTACTAGGGGCTTCCTTATTGGGAAGATCTTTTATTTTTTCTGTATCTATCTCGGAAAATTCTGGGTAGTTTGCGAGAAAAAGCCAACACTCTTGGTAAGGCAAGCAAGCCATTGTAAAGTGAGAAAAACGTCCTTCTTTTAGTTCAGTCCTTATCTCCGACTCGCTCATCGGGCCGATGATAAAATCACAATGCCTTATCAAGAATCGTCTATTCTCAGATGAAGGAAGGGATGTCATGATGTTATTGTCCTCATTTCAGGTATTGTTGTCATTTTGACAATCAGTGTAAAAAACATCTCTGTCCAGTAAAAATCATATTGATTGATAAATTTTGAGCTGTGGAAGTGATTTCTTCATCTCTAATGGATCCTCCCGGTTGAATGATCCATTTGATACCAGATTTTTCTGCTATTTGAATCGCATCTGGAAAGGGGAAAAATCCGTCGCTTGCTAGAACAGGTATGGGAGCTTGGGGATGAAATAATTTCCAGTTTTTGATGGATGATTCCACAGCAGAAACACGGCTAACCTGTCCCATGCTCAGACCAAGAGTTTGTTGTTGAGCCACCAAAGCAATCGCATTGCTTTTGAGATGTGCACATACTTTCCAAGCCATTAGTAAGTCCGATTGAATGGAAGCGGTGGGCTTTTGCCCTATTTGTTTCCAACTATTTTGCCAGCTATCAACGAGTTTTTGTTCTTCTTGCACCAAGAGCCCCCCATCCACTGATTGCACTTTCATTGAGTTGTTGGATGGATGAAGCATTTCGGGCCACTGTATTACATGAAGATTTTTCTTTGATCGAAAAATTTCCAAGGCAGATGAGGAGTAGCAAGGGGAAATAATAGCTTCTAGAAAAAGGGAAGAAAGTCGTTTTGCGGTGTCAGAATCTATCTCATGATTCACAGCTACAATGCCTCCAAACGCACTCACAGGATCAGCCTTTAGAGCTCGGTCAACGGCTGATTCCAAATCCTTTGCCTGAGCCAGTCCGCAAGGATTGCTATGCTTGATGATCGCACAGGCTGGTTCCGTAAATTTTCTGATGAGTAAAACCGCTGAATCTAGATCACGAACATTGTTCAGAGAAAGTTTTTTTCCTTGCAAGCAATGAGCTTGGTGAATGCCAGAATGATTGAGTTGAAACCAAGCTGATTTTTGATCAGGATTTTCCCCATAGCGCAAGGACTGAGAAAAGCTAGCGAGAAGGCACAGGTCTCCATTTTCTTTCCAACTTTTTCCCATCCAACTGGCTACACAGGTATCGTAGCGGGCCAAAAGCGAAAAGGCTTTGCCGGCCAGTCTTTTTCTTTCCTCCAACTGAGGAACTGTTTTCGCATTCAGAACAGATGGGTAATCAGTGGGATCACACAAAACACATACTTGCTCAAAATTTTTGGCCCCTGCTCGCAACAAAGAGGAACCACCCACGTCAATCCATTCCACTAAATTTTTCTCTTCGGATCGCATCTTTTCTTCAAAGGGATATAAATTACAGACCAACAAATCAAAGGGAGAAAGTTTTGCTTTTTCCAAAATTTGTTGATCACTCTGATTGGATTTCCTAGCCAAAAGAGGCATGTGAATATAGGGGTGCAAAGATTTCACTCGTCCGTCCATGACTTCTGCAAAACCAGTCTGTTCCTTCACTTCTGTGACAGGGATGCCGGCTTTTTTCAACAAGGAAGCCGTTCCTCCTGTTGAGACCACTCGCATACCTTGCTTGGAAAGCGGACGAATAAAATCCACCAAACCTTCTTTATTAGCAACACTTACCAAGGCATTTTTAAACAAAACTTCGCTCCATTTTCTAATGAGAATTTGTATACACTCTCTCTACTCTATTTCCTAATCCACTCAACAATTCGTAAGAGAGAGAGCCAGCATTTTTTGCTTGTTCTTCTACTGAGAGAAAATGATTTCCTTGCTGGCCAAAAATCACCACTTCCTCTCCTTTGCAGATAGCTTTCCCATCCCAAGCTTCCGTAGCATCTATCATAAAAAAATCCATACAAATGCTTCCCACAATGGGAACTTTTTTTTCCCTAAATAGCACATGTCCCTTGTTGGATAATCTGTAGAGCAAACCGTCAGCATAGCCCATAGAAACAGTAGCTACGAGTGAGGGTTGGTCTGCGATCCAAGTTCTTCCGTAAGACACTCCTTCGCCACTAGAGAGTTCATGGCATTGAATGATGAATGCCTTCAAGCGAGCAACAGTCTCCAACTTTGCAGAATGATATTTTTGTTCGGCAATTTTTGAATCAAAAATCACTGGAGGTTTTAGTCCGTAAAGGCAAATCCCTGGCCGAAAACCAAGAAGGGGATCGAACTGAGAGTGGCTCCATAAAGACCACCAGCCCGCACTGTTTAACAAGTGGGATTCCAGCGATTGTTCAGGGAAGGAGGATTGGAAGAATTTGTATATTTTTTTAAACAAATTGATTTGTTTTCTTGTCTGGTTGTTTTCTGTAGAGCCTCCCACTTCTCCTTCGCTTAGGTGCGAGGAGATGCCTTTTACTTGCAAATGCGAATGCTTTTTCACATAATCTGCCACCTTCTGTGCTTCCTTGGCTTGGAATCCAATGCGGTTCATGCCTGTGTTAAATTTTAAATGAAAGGGGATTGATTTTTTTTGCAGTCGGGATAAATTTTTTAAATCTTCCCATTGTCCGATCACAGGAATGAATGAGTAGGACTGCAAAATCTGGATACTTGTTTCATTTTGAAAAGGTCCAAAAATATAGATTTCTAACTGATCTGTAAATTCTTTTAATTGCAAAGCTTCTTCTATCGAAATCACCCCTACTTTTTTTATGCCTAGCGATTGAATCATTTCTGCTATTTTGAAAACTCCGTGGCCGTAGGCATTGGCTTTTATCATTGGACAAAAAAAACTATCTTTTCCATTGAGTCGACAAAGAGTTTGAATATTTTTACGTAGGGAGGAGAGATTGCTTTCGAGATGGGCTTTCATTTACGTAAGGTCCCGTAGCTGATTCAGAGGATCATTTAAGACCGAAAAATCAGGTTTAAACTTCTTGGGGGAAGTGGCCACGGCTGTCATGTTGCCCTCGTTGGTTTCCTTAGCAAAGAGGAGAGCTTTTCGAGCCGACTGAAAAAGGCTCTCTGCGGAACGGCTCACTTTTGGGTATTCAGCCAAACCCAAACTGATGGTCAAGCGATGTTGAGAAGGAAAGATTTCTGAAAAATCAGATGATCGAACCATCCATCGAATTTTTTCTGCCTTCGTTCCGGCGCTTCTCTCGGATGTATGAGGTAAAATCATAGCCAATTGCCCTTCCGGCCAAGCTCCCATGATGTCATAGGTTCTGGTGTCCATCCGAAGGTTTTTGGACAAGGCCTTCATCAGAAGATCTGTTTGATGAGCTCCGTAGATGGATTGCAGAGTTTTAAATTGATCAATTTCCATAAGCAAAAGGCTTACAGGCAAAGACAGTCTCCTGGCTCTAGAAAGTTCAATAAATAATTGTTTCAAAAATGATTTTTGATTTAGATAGGATGTCAATTCGTCTAGCTGGTTCTCATCTTTCCATTTTTTTCGCCACAAAAAATTTTTCACATGATTATTTAAAATGAAAAATTGCTCTTTTATGAAAGGACTTTTTGGAAGATACACGAATAGGGAGATCACTTGATGATTGAAGGCGATAATATGAATCTCATAATCTTTTTGTCCCAGCCACTCTTGAATGCGATTATGGAAGACTGGCAGAGCTTTTGATTTGTATAGTTTTGCTGAATAAAAAAGAGGATCTGACATGTAAATAGGAGCGGATTGAAAATTTTGAGACTGAAGACAATTTTCATACTTAAGATGCAGGCAAGCCTTGTCTTCTTGGTATTCCAAGTAGAGAACAGGAAAATTGGCTTTTTTGACAAAAAACTCAATAGAGGAGTGGAAAGAATTTTCTTCTTTTAATTGGCGAATCCAATCAGATAGTTGATTCAATGATTGTTCGCCTCCGCGAGTTCAGGATGGCTAGGGGGGACCTGATTTCTTTTTCTTCCAGAGTGTTTGAGATTTTGTACATGGTCTATGTAGTCCAAGGGGATGAGCAAGGACACCAAAAAACCTTTCCCATCAGAAGAATGCAATTTCATAATTCCTCCGAGACGAGAAAGAACGGATTCAACCAAAGTGAGTCCCGCTCCGACTGAATTCTCCTTTGTAGAGAAGTAGAGTCGACTGGCTTGGGGGATTTCGCTTTCTTTCATCCCCTCCCCATTGTCTTCGAGTTCACAACAAAACCAATTGCTTTGTTTAAAAGTGCGTATTCGTAATTTCCCCTTTTTTTGACCAGCGGGTAAAGCTTGATTTGTGTTCTTGATCAACTCCCATAGGGATTGAAAAATAGACTCCGAGAAAACAGGCAAGCGAATGTCTGCATTCAATTCTTCCTCTATTTGCAAATCAGGATAGATTCGATGACTTTGTTCTGTGGCTTGATGTAAAATCTCTGAGAAGTGAGGGTCTTTTGCAGGCGACTGGGATCTTGTCTCTTTATTGTTTGAAAATATTTGATCAGTGATTGTTTTCCGAATGGGATCCAAATATTTATTGTCCATGCGAGCCAAACGGCCTAGCATTTTTTTTTTCTCTCTCCGGTCCATCTGCTGAAAAGAGCCAAGTAAGAATTCAGATGCTTGCAGATACGATTTGAGATAGAAGAAAATGGATAAGAATACCAGAAAACAGACTAGGGAACTGAGTAGGACTCCGAATGTAAAGTAGGATAAAAAAAGAGAGTAAGGGCTTGTTGGATTTTGTTGAGTGGCGAAAAACCACAACAAGGCGACAGACAAGGAAAAAAAACCGGTCAGCAATAGGACAGCGAGTTTCAACCACAAAAATTTCTTCATTTGGTGAGCTCTTTGTTTCGAGTTCTGTGGAGTTATTTATACTGGAGAGGCTTTTCTTTCAAGGAGGATGTTCAAATTGTTCCGTAATAATACGGTGCAAAAAATAGAGAAGAATTTCTCATAAAATTGCCGAAGTTTTCCTTCCTGCCGAAGTTTTCCTTCCTGCCAAGGGTTTCCCCCTGCCTAGCTTGAGGGAAGTTTTTCCAGGCATTGGATTTTTTGCACAAAATAGGAATACTGTTCCTTTTCGACCAAGCCCTCTTGAAGAGTAGAAAAAAAGGGAAAACGCTTTGCCCATGAGTGATTTTCTGCTTTGCCAGCTCCCACCAATGTAACAGTTTTTTTGGCCCTAGTTAGGGCTACATAGAGAAGACGATCCGATTCTTTCATTTCCAATTCCTGTTCTTTTTCCAGAGCTTTTTGATGAAATTGAGATTTGATTCTTTTTTGTTGCAGATCAGATTTTACACATAAGGACCATCTTTTTTTGTCCTTTTCTTCTATAAAATATTGAAATCCAACTTGTTTTTTGAAGCCATCACATAAGCCAAGCAAAATGACGTGATCAAATTCCAAACCTTTGGCTCCGTGGACAGTCATCATCTGTATACTGGAAGTTTCAAGAGCGGAGACCACTTGATGAGATTCATACACATCTTCGCCTCCTGACAGCCCAAGATTTTGTCTTGAGAAACGATCCACAAATGCCCACAAAGAACTAGATCCCATTCGTTCATATTGTTTGATCTGGTAAATGAGTTTCCATAAATTGGCTTCCCGCAGGCCGGTTGGATCTTGATAATAAGCCAAATCAATAAAGCCTAAGGATTCTATTGCAGTTTGAAAGCTTTCTGTAATACCGATCCATTTTGTTTGCTCTAAAAAATCAGTAAGTTTCTTTATGACGTTTTGTGTTTTTCCCTCATTCAAACAAATGGACCACAGGGGAGTGTATCGATTGAGAGCTTGTTTTTTTTCGACCCATTTTGCTAAGCTTTCATCTGGAATACGGCAATAAGGAGTTCTTAGAAGTCCGATGAGGTTTTCATCGTTGTTGGGATTTAGCAAAAAATAAAGTAGAAATAAAGCATCTTTGATTTCTCTTTTGTTTTCAAAATTGCCGGCTGAATGCAACTGAACAGGTATATTTTTATTTTTTAGATACTGGGCCAATTCATGCAGTTTTTTGTTTCTTCGGCTTAATATGGTGATATTTTCTGCTCTGACTCCTTTGGAGAGAAAATACTTCACCCTATGATGGGCCTCTTCGTATTCTATTTCATTTTTGTCAGCTTTTTTTTCTGAATTATGAATCCAAATGATTCGAGCCACTTCTTTTTCTTTTTCATACGTTTTTTGAGGAGTTTCCATTTTCTCGAATGGTTCTGGAAAAAAATTATTGAAGAAAGCAATCAACTCAGCATCTGATCTGAAATTTTTTCTCTGTTCTGTTAGTTTTCCTCCCTTCATATTTTGCAAATCTTTTGCTTTTTTGGAAAAGACAGAAGCTTCTGCTCCGCGAAAATAATAAATACTTTGTTGTGGATCACCCACAAGAAAAACGCAACTGTCTTGGCTTAGAAAGTCCAGTATTTTTTGTTGCAGAAAGCTGGTATCTTGGTACTCATCCACAAACCAAAAATCCCATTGATTCTGAGAAAAAATCGCCGGTGAATTTTTCTTTTGTACCAATTCCAGAGTCAATATTTCTAGATCACTCATTGTGATTTGTGATCTCTCAATTTTTTCTTGCTTGCAGTCTTGCCAGACTTTTTCAGCCAACTTGGACAATTCAGAAGACAAACTGGAAAAAAGAGGAAAGAGATTTTTCTCATCATCCAATTTTTGTAATAGAGAATTTCTTTTGTTATCCGTCATTTTTTCTTGCAAAACTTTCTCTTTTTCCTGAAGCCAGTACTGCTTTAGCTCCTCCGAGCTTGCCGGTTGCGTAGAAGGATATTCTCCTGCATAGGCGATGTATTTGTTTACCAGCGAAGCGACTTCATCAAAGGAATAATGTTCCAGCAAAGGAAGTCCTCTTTGGTGTTCCAATATTTCTTTTTTTAAAATCCCTCTGAGCAACTGCTGTGATTCTTTCTCTTCCATGATCTTGAAGCCAGGGCTGAGTCCAATAAAATGCCCATGAATTTGTAACAGTCGATTGAAGATGCCATGAAGAGTCGCCATTTGGAGAAGGGGAGAGTGGCTCATATACTGAATCAGTTCTTTATCCTTGGATTTGATGGCCTCCCATATCAAACGTTCCTTCAATTCACGAGTGGCCTTGCGGGTGAAAGTGGAAACAGCTACCCTTGGAAATTTGTTTTTTTCTTGATAGTAATTCCGAATGCGACTCATCAGATTTTGCACCAATGCGGTGGTCTTTCCCGTTCCTGCTCCTGCTCTAATGATTTGCAATTTTAGTTGAGGTGAGTGGCTCGACATATATTTCTCCATCTACAATTCTCGCAAATACTTTTCTTTTGCGGTTCCGGGGGGAATTGCCCCGCTTGAATGTGTAAAATAAAATCATTGATTTTGTGATTACTTTCTTCTTGGATAGAAATTTTTTGTTCCGGAGAGAGTAGGGATTTTTTTCTCTTTCCGATCCAGTGAATGAATGGTTCTTCTTTTAGAGCAAAGCCTTGGTAGGTGAAATCTTTGTAGCTCATATACAAAGCCACTTTTACATCGTGAGGGGGTAGGGAGGTAAGACCTTTTTCAATTGCTTGCATGTAAAAAGCCAAGCCGAAATTTCCCTCACTCGCCCATTTGTTGGCAATTGATCCTGTAGCTAAAGAGCCTTTGTAATCGATGAGTAAATAACTATCTTGACTCGCATCCAGACGGTCTATTTTCCCCTTGAAAGGAATGTCTCCTATGGCTTGCAAAGATTTTTTTTCGAAGCTCCAAGCACCACAAAATTCGACTTCACAACCAATAGTTTCGTATCCTTTCAGTATTTCTTTTTTGTTTTTCTCGTGGAGGTAAAAAAGTTGTGCAATTTTTAGGATGGATTTTTTCTCTATTTCCCAAGAAACCGGGTGTAAGAACCTCAGTTGTGACTCAAATTCTTTATCTTCTTTTATGCTTTCTATCAGATACAAAATATCTGATTCTGAGATATCGGATTCTTTTTCCTTTTTTAATTTTTCAAAAATTTTATGAATCAAACGACCTCGATCCAAAAAACTCATATTTACGTCTTGAATGGGTTCATCCCACAGTCCGAACAAATTTTTGCTTGCGAAAATGAAAGGGCATCTTACATAATCAGCTAGGGAAGAAGCAGACAATTTTTTTAAGCTGTTTGGCTGGAAAGAGGGGAGCTTGCTCCTGCCCATATCCTCCTCAATTGATTTTTCAATGAGAGATTTGTTAGAGTTTTGAAATTTTTGATCGACTAGAATTTCGGAAACCTTTTTTCTCTTTTGTTTTTCGTCCCACAAAGTAGTGCCGGGAGTATCCATCTCTTGGTGAGGTTTTTTATAGGACAAAGCTTTCTTCAGCCACAAACTGGAAGGGTTAAAATGATTTCCATGAAAATCACTAGAAGCAAAAGATAAAATAATTTGTTTTTGATTTCGATCTATGAATTGGGAGATGATTTTTTCTAATTTATCATGAGGAGTGGATTGTAAAAAAAAGCCCAAATCTTTTTGAATGGAAAGAGCGTCTGCTAGAGGTATTGGAGAAGAATGTTGCGGAGCCATATTTTGTTCATTGAGACCAGCAATGTAAACAAAATCTGCATCCAGCCATCCTATAGCATTAAAGCTCAAGCAATGAACCCCATTGGGATTTTCGTTTTTTTTTGTCACTTCTTTACTGCGAAAGGATGTTTCCAAAAAAGATAGCCAATTTTTCCAGCGTATTGATTCTCTTGCGAGAGCCTTGGCCGATTGGGACAGTTCATGTACGCACTCTTCAACAGCTTGAGTAACAGGGGGAGAGTCATCTTTCTTAGAATAAAACTGCAAAGCCCATTCCTTAAATTTGAAATAATCAACAGTTTCATTTTTATTTTTTAATTGTTTTTGATCAATTAGATCAGAAGGAATTTGCTTAACTTGAGTTGCGTAATAGAAGCGGGATTGAAATTTGCCAAAATGAGTTTCTGTGTTCTGATGGCGAGCCATGCATTCTAGATTTTCATATTTCACCACAGATAGATGAGTCCACATTTGGGCAAGCCAGAATTGAATCATGGGAAAGCTGGATAGGGGGACTGTTTCTCTTTTGTTGGCAGGTATATTTTCTATGCGAAAATAACTGCTCAGCCCGGGCCAATAGTTTTCGACCTGTGGACTGATGATTGCAATTCGAGAAGGAGATACATTTCTCTTAAGGGCTTTTCTCACTTCACTAACAATGTCTTTGATTTCAGCCAATTGGGAGGCAAATCTTCTGATAGATATTGACTCAATGATTGGTTTTTCCTCGTGAGGCTCTTCTTTTGGTTTTTTCTCATGAAAGCATGCATAAACAGCGTCGGCTATTTCCCATTTGTTATTTTTGAAACAAAGGGGTGCAAGAATTTTTATTTTAGATTTTGTTTTCGAAGCTATTTCTGTGATTAGCCCAGCTTCCAGGGGGCTGATATCAAAATGCAAATCAAAAATTATTTCTTCAAAATGAAAAGAATCCATTTTTACCTGATCTAGTAAATAGGCATCAGCCCAAGAAGAAGCAATCATGTTCTTGTTTTCCAAGTGGTGCCAAAAATGAATGGCCAACTCATAACACCACTTCCATTTTTGTTTTTTTATTTGAAACCACTCCTGCATTAAAGAATCTCTGTTGGGATGCTTGATCAGATGGATGCTGGCGTCTAAAAATTGACAGACTATTCGTCCAGTTTCACGAGTTTTTTTCCAATCTTGCTTTTGGGATTTGGCCCACTCTTCATAAATAAAAACCAAAAGAGACTCGGAAACCACCTGCTTTTGTAAATTGGTCTTTAGTAAAAGAGATCTCCAAAAATCTGAGGCTCTTACAACACACTTTTCGCTTAAGGACAAGCCTCTTTGTCTGAGTTGCCCTAAGATAAATATTTTGGATTTAATATCTGAAGTGATCCATAAACTCTTTTCCGGATCAAATTTGGATAAAATTTCTTTTTTATCTTGAAAGTTTGTCCATTCAATTAGTTTGAACATCTAAAGCTAGTCCTTCTTTATATCAATACCCAATTTTTCCATCAAGTCTTGAATGTTTTTTTCTAATTCTTTCATTGAAGAATTATTCCATATTATATAATCAGCTTTTTTGATTTTTTCTTCTTGAGAGGATTGAAACTTCATTCTAGTTTGTATTTCTTTTTCACTGAAATGGCGGTTTCTTTCTAGGCGCATTTTTTGTTGTTTTGGTTCAATGGCTAAAAGGATGTTGAGGTCGAAGAAGTTATCTAATTTTTTTTCGAACAAGAGGGGAATTTCACAAAACACAGCCTCTTTTTCCTTGGCGGAAAAAAAATTTTGTTTTTCGAGCAAAGCCTCCCACACAAAAGGATGGATGATTGACTCAATTTGAGACAAGAGCGGGGGATGTTGAAAAGCTTTTCGAGCGATCAAGTGCCTATTGAAGGAACCATCTGGATTCAAGTAGTTGCTTCCCAGAAGTTGCAAAAGTTGGGGATAGATTTTTGAATGAGGAATCAGAGCTTTTCGTGCTAGACTATCAGCGGATATGAATGGAATTTTCCATTCTGTGATGATGGAACCAAAAGTGGACTTTCCAGCACCCATGATACCTGTCAAAGCGATTCTCTTCATAAAGTTATTTTCCTGTCTAACCGATAGATTATAGGTGGAAATAGCTGTTTAAACAACTTGGATAAACGAAGTTATGAAATTAAAAGTAACAGATTTTGGTAAATTTAAATTATTTAAAAAAATTGCTGTCGGAGGAATGGCTGAGATTTTTCTTGGCTGTACAGGTTCTGTAAAAAGTGCACACAAGTTTATCATCATTAAAAGAATATTACCTACTCATTCCAACAATAAAGAATTTAACAAGATGTTTCAAAATGAGGGTAAGATTGTAACCAATCTCAATCACAGCAACATTGGTTCTATTTATGAATTCGGTTTAGAAAAGGACCAGTATTTTATCTGTATGGAGTATATTTCCGGTTGCAACCTGCGACAATTAATTAAAAAGCTAACTAGCCAGAAGATGCGACTGAGTGTGGAAAAATGTATACACATTATTAGGAATATCTGCTGGGGATTGGATCATGCCCACAATTGTACGGATAGTGTTACAGGGCAACCTTTGAATATTATTCACCGGGACATTAGTCCGCAAAATATAATGATTAGTTTTAATGGGGACGTAAAGGTCATTGATTTTGGTATTGCCAAAATGAGTGATTCCGAAGCCACAAGGGCCGGAGTGTTAAAAGGCAAGTTCGAATACATGAGTCCGGAACAAGTGGGAGGAGAAGTGCTGGATAAAAGAACAGATATTTTTTCGATTGGAAATATACTGTGGGAATTGCTAGCCGGCCAAAAACTTTTTACAGCCTCCACCGAAATCAAGTTAATGAAAAAGATCAAGCTATGCAATATTCCTGATTTGAAAAGGATCAATCCAAATGTTCCGGATAAAGTTATAGAGATTGTAAATAGGGCCTTACATGTTAACAGTAATTTGAGATACCAAACTGTCGTAGAAATGGCGAATGACCTCTCTGTTTTTTTGAATACAGAATATCCCAATTTTACGCAAAATCAATTTAGCTCTTTTATTCGAGCGATTTACATGGAGGAAATTTTAGAAGAAAGAGAAAAGTTAAAAATGTATTCAGAAGCTTTGGCTGAAACATACGCAGCATCTAGATTTTTGAGAAACAGCTCCATTAACTATTCTGTTGCAGAGGATGAAAGTTCCTCGTTTATTGGTCATAGGGAAGATCTTGAAAAAAAGCATGAAAAAACCCAGAATCCTAGCAAAATCCAAGAAGAAGAGACGTATGAATTGATTCATGACGAAAAAGAGGAAACAAAAACAGAAGCGGAACAGATTTACAGAAGTTTTACTGATCACATGCAATACACAGAAACAGAAGCGGATCTGAGTGAACAATCGGAAGAATTGACAAAAACAAAATTCACTGATGAATTGATCTCCCACTCTGTTGGTTCTGAAATAAAAAGTTTGAGTAAGAGTTTATATGACAACGTGGTAGTTACGGGTTTGGACCCTCTTCGCAAAATCATACCCTTGACCCGGAGGAGTCAAATTGGAAAGACGAATTCTAGTTTGATTATCGATCGTGGTATGGGGAAAAAGGCAACAAAATCCAAAAAGAGGAAGGGAAGAGCAAAAAAAATCTTTCCCATTGCAATTGCCTCAATCTTTCTTGCTTCCATTGGCTTTTCAGCTTTTTTCTTCCGGTCAGATATTCGTCACTATCTCTCTGAAAAGATCGGGGCATGGGCTGAAAAACAGTCTCCAGCGGAGTCTCCAAAAAAATCCAAAGTAGCTGTTGCCCAGCCAAAAAGACCCGGAGCCATTGTGAATCATCGTCCTGCTCGGGGATCTCTTCAGGGTCCTCCTACACCCACTAGGTCAATTGCAACTCCTGCCACTAGGAAAATTTTTATAGCGACTAAACCTTCTGGAGCGATGATTTATCTCAACGATAAGAAAGTTCCATATCTTACGCCAACGGTGATTCAGTTGCCTCAGAATCAGGTTGTAACATTAATGCTCAGAAAGCGTAACTACCGAGATAAAGTGGTCACCGTCGATTCCAGACAAGTGAAAGCTAAGATGGAATTCTCACTTGTAAAACAGAGAAAAACGAAAAGAAAGCCTAGAATTGTGATAGGATATTAGTGGCTATTGCTTATAACTGTTAAGGGTTGGAATGTTCTTGAATTTTCGTCAAATGTATAAAATTGTTTTCTTGGTGGCGGGGTCTGTATGCTTTGCATCTTCATGCAAGCTCCAATCCCTTGAAACAGGCGGGACTCATTGCAGTCAGTACCAGTACAGTCAAGAAAAGAAAACTTGGATCAACCAATATGGTCAGCCAGTTTCTTGCAGTATCGCCGATAATGTTCGAATTTTTGATTATCAGCCCGGCGAAGGGGAGGAGGCAGGCTGTGGTTTGTGGAAAAAGCTATTTAATCTAGATGAGACGATTCGTTTCAATGAAGTTCCCGTTCGAATTGGTTTGGCAGATCAATCCGTTACTCGCACCTACTGTGTTTTGGAACGTTCTGTAGAGTTGGATAATAATGGGCAAGTCTTACTCATTGCTGATTCCTATTGTCTGCAACCCTACGAACTAAATAGCAAAGAATTTTTCTTCATTTCTTGTGAAAATATCTATAAAAAGCCTGTTCCTCCAGACAAGAATTAAGAAGTGCTATAGTTTTGTTTTCATTTTACTGTCTATTCATTGAAATATTTTTTGTATTCTGTACAAATGAAGTGTTTCAAAATGATAAATCAATTTATTTATTTATTTTTTGATTATAGTTGTTTGGCATCAGATCCGTACTAGCTGTTAGAATTGACATGTTGGTAACCAGAATAGGGAGTGTAGCTATGAAAGATAATATAAAAAGATTGAGAAAACACCTTCAATCACCCAAAGGCTCGGCCGCGATCGTCCTGTCTCTTCTCGTTTCGGCTAGTGTTGCGGGTACGATTTTTGTTACGCAACAAAATGCTGTAAATTTTATATCTAGCAAGCAAAAAGATGTTAACTCGGATGCCTTTTCCCCCAAGTATGCTCTCATTCTGGGCAGCTACTTGGTTTCTAACAATCTTATCTTGTGTCGACAGGGTGGATGGGAAGGAGAAGGAGATCGCAAATGCAAATGGAACGATGGCCAAGCTAAGTTGACAGATTTTCGATTATCCAATGTCAAAAATGGCGAAAAATTACAATTTGCAGGCACCGTGACTATGAGTGGCTCCCAAACGGGAGGACAAGAATTTGAACTCACTTTTAATTTGGTGAATTGGAAAGACTCTCACATAAAGGGCTTGATCGGTGAAATCCCAAGAGCGGTTTGTCGGGATAGTTCCACTTTGCAAGTCATCAGTGACTATGTCTGTGATGTTCCTTCTGCTCCTTCTACACGTTGTAAGGATGCGGAAGGTGGTTTGGTAGAGAACACCATATGTGAGTACATTTCGCGCGTGGATCAAGATTACTGGATTGTGTTGATTAACGTGAAAATACCTAGCCAATCTGATGCTCAAGCAGATCAAATTGTTTACGCAGGTGTGAGAAGGCCTTTGACTTCCTTTGTTGTCGAGGTCACGAGTCGTCCAAAATGTGAACTATCTTGTGCTTCCTCCTCGGGAGCGAACCTTTATCCTGGATGCCGAGGTGATGACCAGTTGGCACAGGGAAGCTCGGTAGATTCACAAGGTGATGCACCATTAGAGTTGACAATAACCAATAGAGGACCAGGAGCTATGTATGATCTCTCTTTGTTGAGGAGTGAATTACCGAAAGAAGGAAGTAGTGATAAGAAGACTTATTCTGTGAAGGCCAATATATTGAGTGACAATAACAGGGAAGTTCTTCTTGTTGGAGAGTCGATCACTGTACAGGACACTGTGGATTGTACGCATAGCCTAGAATATATCAGACGAAGCGGAGGAGGCGGAGTCTCTGTGAATACGCACGCCTCAGATATGGTAAAAGTGTCTTATTTGATGGATCGTCTGGATGGAGGACATTGCGTAAAGGATAATCAAATGGTGGTTGGAGGGGTGTTAACAAAGAGCTGTTCGCCCGACAATGCAGACCAGACTTGTGAGAACGAGGCGGGAGAAACAGGCACTTGTCTATACACCAATATTGAGCCGAAAAGAATATTTATTCCGGCTGATGCAAACGCTACAGTTGCGACTAGCTTTGAGCAAGTGGTCATTCGATTCATACCAGCTCATTGAGGAACTAGGGCAAGGAAAATAGCTTATAAACAGGAGGTTTGGTAATTGAAAACGAGAAAACGAGTTTTACTTTCTAGTAGGGGTTCTCTTATAGGGGGCTTGTTTGCACTAGGGGTGATGGGTGTGAGTACCATGGGTTTGGTACATTACATGCAGAATTTTAAAAAGACGATGAAAAGCACAATCCTTCAAGTGAATTACCAGCCAGCACTAAGGATGGTCATACTCGACAATCTCAGATCTTTGTTGATCGAAAAGAAAATCAGTCAGACAGGCGAGGCCTCCCAGCGAAATGAATTTGGTATTTGTTCTCTGGTTAAGAACCCTCAAAAGAGCTCAGGAGTGGAGAGTTTGCGACTGAATTTTCTTCGAATGAATGCAGACAATTCCAATTGGGGAGAAAGTCGTTGGAAGGTATTTTTTCCACAATCTGAATGGAAGTTGTTGATCGATACAAGCCACTGCAAAAAAATAGATACATCATTTTCTGTAAATAGCAAATTTCGTCGTTGTTTAAAGTATCTAGGAGAACAAGGCTCGACAAGAACAAGCCAGCCAGCTTATGTAATCGCTGAAATCATTCCCAGAAAATTTCCCAGTTTGGATATTATTGATACAACAAAGGATGAATCTCTAGATCCCAAACAAGTGTTCTTTGAACTAAAGACTCAAATCACCGGTATTGGTTCGAATTTTGTGTCCAGTTCTGCCAATAATGATGAACAGGATGGCAAAAAGGGGAGTTCAGCAACGGAGGAGTTGCCCTATGTGAGTTCACAATCAGATATTATGTGGGCCAACAGTGTAGGAGAATGCCATGTAAGAAACCAAGGAGGTAATTGGGTTGTTGTGCAGTTTTCAGGGACTGGAACAGGGAAACAACTCAGTCAAAATGTCATCAACAGTTCTCTGATGGAAGAGAATACATGCAATGATTTTTCAATCAGTGGTTTGAATGCAGATGTTGTTCAGGTAGGTCAAATAGATGGCAGAGGGGTCTTGAGTTCTGTATCCGCTCTAAATGCCAAAGTAAGTTGTACGAGCCACGAATTTAGGTGTAGGTCGAGTAGCCTGAGTGGCCTGAGAGGTACTTTTGATCCGCTTGAATTTTCATTTGGTGTTTTCAACAGAAGTGGCTCTCAGAAAAAAATAAAAAAAATCAGTATCAACTTGGTCAAAAAGGATGGACAAATTTATGGAATTAATATGCAGAATGCCTCTCCATCTGTGAGCCAAGATCGAAGTGAAGATTCTGCGATTCCAGCTAACAAAAATTTGAGAACAGAACGCTATCTTTACAATGGTGGAGATCGTTTCAAAGTCACAACTGAGCAAAGTGGTACCTCGCTCACAGGCAGACCGAAGGGGAATTGGGCAGTACAAAACCTTTGCTCTGCGATTTGCAGCAAAGGTAAAGATTCTCAGGCCTATCCTTTTGTAGGCGTACAATTGTCTGATGGAAGCAGTTTTTCCAGTTGTAAAATACAAAAAATCTTTAATGGTCCAGAAGATAAGGTATCCTGTACAGTCTGCCACACAAAATCTTGTCATCGATTGGGTTTGGGAACCTTTGGTCCTCTCTTCACTAAGGAGCGTTCTGTTTCCGTAGGGGGGCAGGCACCGCAGACTACGAGAATATATGGACTCTTTGATGAAGCTCTGGACAGCCAAATTCCAGAATGTGGCGCCAATCCTAGTGTTGGCTATTACGGGACCTCTACCAAAGGGTATAAAACACGATTCCGATTTCCTCGCAATGCTGAAAATCCTCTAGGAGAACCTCCTTGTATTGCCATGAAGATTGTGAATGAGAAATCGTTTCAAAATTTTGCAGAAAATACTTTTCAAGCAGAAAGTTGCGATCAAAAATTGCCTGTTCTTTGCTTCTTTAACGGGAATTATATTCCTGCCTTCAAAGTGAATACAAGAAACCTCAATGCAGCTCCTACAATTGTAAGGACCACATTTGAAAATGCTGAAAATGCTTGTTATGAAATGGGAAGAGAAATTGGTAATTGGGAAAGCTTGAAAAATTATTTTGCAAAAATGTACTCAGCAGATCCTGACAGAGTGCAGGCTTCTGCAAACAGAGCAGACGATGGGAACAAATTTTTTGCCAGTAAAGCAAAAAACAAATATAATTTTATTAATAATGCGACAAGGGGTATGTTTTTTGCTCCCTCCAATTACAATGTGAGTTTTCTTTCTGAAAGAGTAAGTAGCTATATTCAAAAAGCTTTAAATGTGGGTGCAGGAAAGATATGGGTAGCTCTTGAAAGAGATGCAGGAGGTCGAGTAGCCTCTTCTGTTCCATGGGCAAGTGTAGCACAAGAAAATCCCTACGCTTTATTTTTCAACAAAGACGCTACACCCGGCAATCCTAGCGGAGTTCGTTTACTAAATGTGTTGCAAGATACTTCCAACCCCACACGAGTCCCCCTCCCCCTAGCTACCAATAGGAATTGTAATTCTCAGTGGGCGTGGTTTTTTGGTGGTCGTAGGAATTGTAATTCTCAGTTTGGAAATAATCTTTGGGGAACCAATACAGTACTCGATACGACCTCTGCATCAAACTACTTTGCTCTGGCCCATAGCATCCGCTGGAAAGGTCTTGTGCCAATGCATTACAATGCAATATTGCCTTATTTGTGTAAAGATATGAGTGAGGGTACGTTTGAAACGACTGGAAACAAAAAAGGAAATGTTAATGGAGGGAGAAAAGCTTGTGAAGACAAGGGAAATGGTTGGGCTTTTCTCCCTCCTTTGAGTACTATGGAGTGGGCTAACGCCATGTTGGAAGTGGCAAAAAATGATGCGTTCTACCCTTTTCCAAATCCAATTGCTGCAACTACAACAACTCCGATTTGGTCTTCGCCTTTTTGGAAGAATAGAGCAGTACCCAATCCAAAAGTTTGGGTGGCACTCAAGAAGACAGGTGATGCTCATAAGGCAACATCCAGAACAGGTCCTAGGCTTAAAGATTTAAGGTTGTACAATAATTTTCCAAGCACCACCTCTATCTTTAATGAAAGCGTAACAGTACCCACACCAGATGATGGTCATAAATTTTTGCTCGAAAAAAATGGTACTTACGAATCCTTGTCCTCGGAGCAGGTAGCAGAAAAAAAATCAGATTCCAACAACAAGTATCGAATCCTTTGTGTGAACAATGCTACAGGGATTTTACAATCCAATGCCACAGAGGTTGGGGTTTCACAATCGTGCGGACAAGGGTCGAGTCGTTTAACTCGTGCTCATTTGTTAGCCAAGAAAAGTAGCCTACGATTTGTTTTAGAATGGGTGAGCAGATTATCAAACGACAGGTACTATATTTTGGAGAATTGATCATTTGATTCTGCTGTCTAATCTTGTTATAGACGCTCCATGTTGTTTCAAAAAAAAATACAAAATGTGTTGCTTATTTATCGAAGCGATTCTCCTGAAGCGATGCGAGTGCTTGGCCAGTTGGAAAAATATTTTGCTAAGCTTCACATAAAGACCCAGTTGTTTTCTCAATCCACTTTGGATCAGCAGATCTGTGCCGATAAAGTGAAGGCAGATTTGGTACTAGTTTTGGGAGGAGATGGCACCTACCTAAGAGCAGTGCAATTTGTTTCAGATCATTCCATCCCATTCTTGGGAATCAACTTGGGATCTTTGGGCTTTCTAACCATTTACCGTCAAGAGACAATGAATGATTGTTTGCAATCACTTATAAAGGGTGAGTTAAAGATTGAGGAGCGAACTCTGATTGACATCGCTGTGAACAAGAAATCGGAAGCCAAATCCTATAAAGCTCTAAATGATTTGGTAATAGAGAAAGGTTCTTCTAGCCACCTGATCAGCCTTTCGATTGCTATCCAAGGCCAAGACATTTATTCCTTTAGAGGAGATGGCTTGATTGTGTCCACTCCCACGGGCTCCACGGCTTACAACTTGTCAGCAGGAGGTCCTATTTTGCACCCTCATGTCTCCTCCCTAGCGATCACTCCCATTTGCTCTCACAGTCTTACCAATAGGCCTGTCATTGTACCCGATACATACAAAATGCTTGTGAGCATCAACAACAATAAAAAACAAAAAGCTTTTTTGACTGTTGATGGTAGAAAAATGTTGGAAATTTCAAATGAATATCAAGTGATTATCAGCAAATCCTTGAGCAAGCACAAGACTTTGAGGGGAGTGAAGCACAACGATTTTTTACTCCTAAAAGATAAGCTTAAATTTTACCAATAACTTTTTCATGGCATGAAAGAGCATGAGGGAAAGTTTTTGGAAATATTGCGAACTTTCATTTTTTGTTTGCTTTGCTTCGCTATGTAACAAATGTAATTTTCAAGCCTTTAGTCCAAACTTTTCTTTTCTTACTGTGAATTATGTTTCAAACTGTCTTCATAGAGAATTGTTATGGCTCGTTTTCTAAAGACAAGAACGAAGGTATTGGGTTTGCATCCCGGTGCTCTGGTTTACATTGGTGAATCCGGAGATATGGAACGAATTCGTATCAGTCTCATCAATTATACAAAAAACTCTTTTCTTGAATCCAGTTCTGCTACCTTTGAAAAATGCATAGAAAGTGTGCAAGATAAAACACAAACAACTTGGATTGAGTTCTCAGGTCTTTTAGACAAAAAAGTGATTGAAGAAATTGGCAATCAATTCGGTATTCATAGACTTTGGCTCGAAGATATACTCAATACCGATCACAGGCCCAAAATAGAAGAGATGGACAACATGTTGTTTGCAATCATCAAGTTTGTTTCTTTGAAAAAATCCAAAGAGAATTTACAAATCAAGGCGAATCAAATGAGTATTTGTTTTAGCGATGGCTTTATTCTCTCATTTCATGATAAAGATAGCAATTTCTTTGAGCCTATCAAGCATCGCCTAAGAGAATCTATATGGAAGATTAGATCTTTAAGGGCAGACTACCTGTTTTGCACTTTGATTGATTTGCTGGTGGACAATTATTATATTGTGTTGGAACAAATGGGGGATTATTTTGAAAAATTAGAAGTTCATGTAACCGAAAATATCAATAAGTTGCAACCTGCTCAATTAGTTGCATTGAAAAGAGAATTTCTTTATCTAAGAAAGACCATTTTTCCAATTAAAGAGGCTCTAAATAAAATCATTACGGTCAAACATCCGTGGATTGATTCTCAGAATATTCGTTACTTTAAAGATGTACAAGATCATGTGATTCAAATTATTGAGATCATTGATTACTACGGTGAGCTTTCCAACTCCTTGATGGATTTTTATCAAAATACCGTCAATATCAAAATGAATGAGATTATGAAGGTGTTAACTCTTTTCGCAGCGATTTTTATTCCGCTTACTTTTATTGTTGGGATTTACGGAATGAATTTTAAATCCATTCCTGAACTGGATTGGAAATATGGTTATTACTTTGTGTGGGTAATCGTATTTTTAGTAAGCGGAGGGATGATTTTACTTTTCAAAAAGAAGAAGTGGCTTTAGACAAAGTGGGCTGATTTTTTCTATTCAGTTTTTGCATGGGATTGGCAGACACAATTTGCTTTCCATTTAGAAAACAAAAGGATTGAAATAGACCTGACTCACAATATCGGTGAAACCAAAATAAGAAAAACCGTAGAGGTCATAACAGGTGCAAGTTAGTCCAGGTATCAGTACGAAGGTGGGACAATAAAAGCTCAAATTGACACGACAAATTCCCACAGCGTTCACTCCCAATCTTGGAACAAACGGTGACACCGCCGTATACGGGTAACAATAGTGGCGACATCTTGGTCCACGGCAACGACGGCAGTTTAGCTGTCCATGAGCTAGTGGTCCCAAACTTTCATCTGTATCAACTGCAGACTCCTCAAGCACTTCTCCAGGGAGAAGTTCTACCATTGTGGAGAATTCATTCCTTCTGTTTGATTTCTCATCTGTGTTCTGAATCTCGGGAGTAAGAAATTCTGATGACTGGTTTTGGGTGAAGGCCTCTATCTCACCACTTTCTTCACCCTCATAGCCAGTAGGAAGAGTTTCATAATAAGCCAGCGAAGTGACTGGAAAACAAAAAATTAAAAAAGACGAAATGGTTAGAAACGGTATTTTCATCTTTATATTCTTCTCCTTTTTCGAATTGTTTATACATCAATCGCAAATATTTAGAAAATAAAAACATGAGAGTGTGAAATTTTTACCTGCCGATTCTTTAATGCATCACTTTTTCATGATTATGCTAAGAGTTAATTATCATTTGAAATTTGAGTAACTTATTGTTTTTTTTAAGTATTTTTTAGATAGCATACAAATTTGGAGAGCCTTGCTTGGCGGAGTATATTGGAATGGAGGGAAGCTTCTAGAATGAAGTGGAATCTAAGCAAATGTGGCGTAGGTAAAGTATAGTCTGAATGATAATTTTGGATTTTTCTTATGGGATCAAAAAGAGATGAGAAAATAGCTCTTATTCAAGGCGGCTTGGGAGCTGAAAAAGAAGTCAGCTGGTTTTCGGCACGAGCAGTTGCTAGGGTATTTGATGAATTGGGAATGGCTTACCAAGTCATCGAATCCGATGCGGACCTTGTTAACAAGTTGGTACAAGCAAAACCCAGTGGAGCTTTTCTAGCTGTTCATGGCAAGTATGCTGAAGATGGCATTTTACAAGGAATCCTTGAATACTTGGGAATCCCTTATACAGGGAGTGGCCTGCTTGCCAGTTCCATTTGCATGGATAAATGTTTTTTTAAGAATTACATCTCTCAATACAAAATTCCCACTCCTGCGTATCAAGTTTTGAATGTACACAATCAAAAATTGGAAGAAATCAAATTCCAGATTCCCTTTCCTTTGCTTGTCAAACCTTCTAGAGAGGGTTCTACCTTAGGCATTAGCATTTGCCGGACAGAAGAAGAATTTTTGCCAGCATTGAAAAAGGCTCTTCAGTATGACAAAAAAATATTGCTCGAAGCCTACATAGAGGGTACGGAAATTGCGATATCCTACTTGGATGGACAAATTCTCACCCCCATTGAGATCGTTCCAAAAAGTGGCTTCTATGATTACAAAAGCAAGTATACAAAAGGAGAAACAGAATATATTTTGCCAGCTAGACTGGATGAGAGGGTGAGGGAGGAGTGTAAGAAATACATGATGCAAAGTTTGCAAATCCTAGACATTAGGGCTTACTGCAGAGCTGATTTTATTATAGAAAAAAACAAAGGGCCTTTCATGATAGAAATGAACACTTTGCCGGGTCTGACTTCTCAATCTTTGCTTCCTCAGTCTGCTCTCCATGATGGCATTTCATTCAAAGAATTGGTTCAAAAGATTCTCAAACTGGCGAGACTGGATTACAAGGGCATCAAGCATGAGAAATGGGTGAGAGTATGAAATTCAACATCAAAAAACTAATGAAGTGGAAATATCTTGTCTTCACTTTTTTTATCGGTCTATCCGTGTTTTTTCTTTTTCAGTACGTTGCAAATCAATGGTTGAGCGTGAAGGAAATTCAAATACAAGCCCAAGAAGATGTTTATTGGGAGGATTCCATAGCAGAGATTCAGTCAAAATTGCAATCAAAGTTTCAACCATTTATAGGGAAAAGAATTTGGGATATTTCCTTGAATGATCTAAAAAATATTTTGCAGCTGGAAAATTCACGTATCGGTTCCTTTCAAATCATTCGTCTCTTGCCCAACCGTTTCCTCGTTCGTTTGCAACCCATAAAACCTTTGTTGATTTTTCTAGATGCCAATGGAAAAATCTACCCTCTCGGAATGGACGGAGAACTTTTACATTCTTTGCCTGTGACGCAAATACCTGATGCACCTATCTTGAGAGGTTCTGTATTCTCTCAAGAGTTACTGCTCCGTCAATTGGCTCTTGAGTTTATGCAGTTGCTGCCAGAGCAAGGGGATTTCAGTCGTCAAACCATTTCGGAAGTGAGCTATTCCCATCGTGAGAAAAGCCTATTTTTTAGGCTGTCAAAAAATGGGAGAACAATCAAAGTCAATCGGAATCCCAAGCAACTGAGAATCAAACGAATTGAAAGTGTTTTGCATTACTTGGATCAACAAAGTATTCAGTGGTACGTTATGGACGCCAGATTTTTGCAAAAAATTGTCGTAAGCACTCACCAATCTATCTAGAGCCTAGTGAAAATATCTAGTATTTCGTCTAGTCTTTTCCTTTTGATCGCTCAAAGAAAGAAAATTGAATGACGCATTATCCGAGCAATTCCTTAGAAAATTGTTGTGAGTCGTGGCTGAGCCATCTACCCTTTAGTGTATGGGGTTTTTATGAATCGTTTTAGCATCGAAGATAGAAAAATAATAGCTGGTGTGGATCTTGGTACAAGTCATGTAACTTGTGTCATTGGTTTTCTCTCCAAAAGTGGCATTGAGTTGGTGGGAGTGGCACAGGTTCCTCACAAGGGGATATACAAGGGCAGAATCGTAAATATGAAGGAAACCTCTGAAGCCATTCAGCATGTATGCAAAGAATCAGAAGTAATGGCGAACCTGCAAGTGTCTCAACTTTTTTTGGGAATTGGTGGAGATTATCACGTGTTTTTTTCACAGGGCATGTCTGTGATTTCTTCTCAACAAGTTACAATTGAAGATGTAAACAGAGCCGTTGAAACTGCAAAAGCCGTTTCTTTGCCCACAGGACATCGTCTTCTACACGTTCTTCCTAAGAATTTTACAGTGGATCAAGAAGGGCCCTTTTTTAATCCTTTGGCTTTGTCCGGTTTACGTTTGGAAACAGACGTATTGATGATTTCGATTCCCGATGCAAGCGTGCAAAATGTGCTTCAATGTTTACGTTACGCAGGATATTCTGCTAGAGGTTTGGTCTTTCAGCCCTTGGCAAATACTCTTTCCATTCTGAGTGAGGATGAAAAACAGTCTGGTGTATGTATGCTGGATATTGGTCAGGATCAAACGTATTTCACTGTTGTTGCGGGCTTGCGTATCAAACACATTGGTTCTTTGTTCATGGGGGGAGAGGATTTCACTCACGATTTGATGACAAAATTAAGAATTCCAAGAGACTTGGCGGAGCAGATAAAAATTAAGTATGGCCATCTGGTATTTCAAAAAGAATGGGATGACAAAGATGATTTGATCGAAGAATGCCATGATTGGAACATTAAAGTGACGCTCAAAGAAGTGAATGAGGTTCTTCTTACGAGAGCTGAAACTTTGTTTCAAGAGGTGCATCACCAACTACAATCTTTGCAGTATTTGGATGAATTGGAAGGGGGATTGGTTTTGACCGGCAAGGGAAGTTATTTGAAAGGTCTTGATGAAGTGGGTCGTTCCATCATGGAAAGGTCAGTGAAAGTGGGAAGCATTGTGGAGTCATTGGGTATCACAGATATAGAAAATAGAAAAGATTATGCAACAGCCGTTGGTATTTTGTCTTATGTACAAAACGAAAAATTACTAGATTATCGTGTGGATCATTTAGAAGGAAAAGTGTTTAAAATCAAAAGATGGATGCAAGAGTTGTTTCCATAATAAATTCCTGATGGTAAGGAGAACAGAATGTTTCAAGTCGATGAAGGAAGCCTAAAGTTTGGTGCAAGCATCAAGGTTATTGGTGTTGGAGGAGGAGGAGGAAACGCAATTCGGACCATGTCCAAGGCTGGTCTGACGGGAGTTGAATTTATTGCTGCGAATACGGATCTTCAGGCTTTGGAAGAACACAATATAGAGAAAAAAATTCAGCTCGGAGTCCAACTTACGAAGGGTTTGGGAGCGGGAGCCAATCCAGAAATAGGGCGTCAAGCTGCGATTGAGTCCTGTAATGAGTTAGTGGGATCTTTCAATGATACGGATATGGTGTTCATCACTGCCGGCATGGGAGGAGGAACAGGAACAGGTGCAACAGGTGTCATTGCAAATATTGCTAAGCAGGCGGGAGCTTTAACGATAGCTGTGGTCACTCGTCCTTTCTTTTTTGAAGGACAAAGGAGAGCTAGGTATGCAGATATAGGCATTCAGTTTTTGAAGGAAAATGTAGACACTCTCATCGTGATTCCGAATCAAAAACTGATGAAGGTAACAGATGAGCAAACTTCCTTGTTATCCGCCTTTGAAAGGGTGGATCATGTGTTGTTGCGAGCAGTGAAAGGCATTTCCGATTTGGTAAACCAAAAAGGTTTGATTAATCTAGATTTTGCAGATGTGAAAACGATCATGTCTGAAAGGGGACTAGCAATTATAGGAACGGGTTGTGCAGAAGGAGAAAATCGTGCTTTGTCGGCAGCGCGAATGGCTGTGTCTTCTCCTCTGTTGGAAGATACTTCTTTCAAAGGAGCTTCTGGGGTAATTATCAACATTACGGGCGGGCCGGATATGTCTTTGAAGGAAGTAAATGAAACAGCCGAGTTCATAACAGCCGAAACTCATTCCGATGCTGAAATTATTTTTGGAGCGATTGTTGATCCCAATGAGTCATCCAAAAAAATTAAAGTTACAGTGATTGCCACTGGATTTGAGAAAGATAAAAAACAGAATCAAAAATTGCAAAAAAACTTTAAAGGATCTCATTCAACTGATTCCTGTTCAGCAGATCCTTTTTCTTCGCTGAGCCAATCCGGTGAAGAGGAAGAGTCTGCTTTTTCATCCAGCCAAGGGAGCGATGAGGAAAATGAACCCGCTTTTGTTCCTAGGCAGGTATCTCCCTCTAATCGATTGTCCAAGGACATTCTTAAGGAAAAGGCTCGTTCTTACCAAAATGAAAGAAAAAGCTTAATGAAAAGTAAAATCCATGAGCAATTGAGCATGGATATGTTAGATGAACAAGGGGAAAACCTTGGTTCCTCGCCTGTAAAAAAATCTCTCATGCAAGAATCTCCGTTTCAAGAAAGCGGTAAAAAACCTCTCCTTACTGAGCTGTTTAAAAAATTTTAGAGTTGAATCAGTTTTTTATTTTCGATGAGATGTTTCTTGAGAGAAAAAAAAAGTTTGGATTTTTTTAACTTATCATTTTCCAGAGTCATGAGAATGGTTTTTCTATCACAAAGGCGGCTAAAAAATTCCAATACATCTTCTGGCGATTTTTTATAAAATTTCTTATCAAACAATTTCACCAATTTTTGAGAACTTACAAAAATAAAAATGTGTTGCTGGGTTAATTGCCTAACAAATTCTTTTAGTTCATATAATTTATGAAAGTTAGATATTAAAATATATTCGTTTTTTTTCATTTTTGCACTATGAAAGTGTTTCGTTAAAAAATGTTTCACATTTTTGTTTTTTAAAATTTTAGTTGGTAAGTTGGTCAACAAAATAGGTTCTTTTTTTATTTTTATTTGCTTTTTTATATAAGAAAGTGCGAGTTTGCTTCTTTTCGATCTCATTTTTCTGGGTATCTCGTTCTCTTCGTATTGCTGAATCAACACATTGTTGCCATACAAAATATTGGCAGAGAGGATATTGTTTTTGTTGGGTCTAAATAGTAGGGCCTGTGTGAGATTTTGGTGAATCAGTTCCAAGTTGAGTCGTTGGTGATCAAGGTTTTTGAAAACCTTTCCCGAACAACGAAGTACATCAATGTTCACACGAGTGGCTTCAAAATTATCAAATAGAGATTTGATAATGCTTTTGTGATCTTTCCTGCTGTAAAATGCTGAATAAATAAGATTCACACCTAGAATACCCAAAACTTCATATTGTTGAAGCCTTGTTCTATCCAGCAATTTCACATGTAAAATCATTTCATTGTAGGGAGTTTTCGTTTGGGATTGAAAGCGAATACCCATCCAGCCGTGGTGATAAGAGTCATGTGAATTCCTTCCTGTGCTACTGGTTGCCACTACTGTGTCAGCAAAAGCAAAAAAACGCGTGCTGAGCCCTCTTTCTTTTTCTAATCTTTTTTGTAAGAGGGAGTATTCGTGATCCAACATTTTGAAGAGCCGATTTTCAGATACATATTGTCCAGCTTTTCCATAAATTTGGTCACTAAAGGTCATATCATAGGCAGACATACTCTTGGCCACGGTTTGAGAGGCTCTTCCTGCTTTAAAAAAATGATTGACCACTTCTTGTCCCGCACCAATCTCAGCAAAAGTGCCGTAGATGGAAGGAGTGCTATTGATTCGGTGAGCTTTTTCCGTCGCTATTTTTTCGATATATGGCATAGGCTCAAATGATAGCCCAAATTTGCTTCGTAGCCAAAGTTTTAAAAGCCAATTCAGATGGTTATTTAATTATTTTTTTATTCTTAAACTCTAAAGTTTTTTCAGAAAGTGAGTAAGCAATAGGAATCCCTGTAGGAACTTCCACCTTCATGATGTTTTTATTATCCATATTCTCAATGTGCATAATCAAACTTCTTAGGGAATTCCCATGTGCCACAATCAATATTTTTTTTCTTTCTTTTAATACGGGTACGGCGGTTTTCAGCCAAAAAGGCAAGACTCTATTTTTGGTTTGTTCTAAAGATTCACTCAGTGGAACTTGAAAAAGATCTTTGTACCGAAATTCTCTCCTAGGAGGCATTTCCATTGGTGGAGGCATTTCCCTATAGGCTCTTCTCCAAAGGCTGACCTGTCGGGCTCCATATTTATTAGACATGTCTTTTTTGTTGAGCCCTGTTAATTGTCCATAATGCCGTTCATTGAGTCTCCATGATTTCATTACTGGAATCCACATTTGATCTAATTCATCTAAGACAATCCACAAGCTTCGGATGGCTCGTTTCAAAAAAGAGGTGAGAGCTAGTTCGAATTGGAAATTCATCTTTTTTAACAGTTGAGCGGAGTGGTGAACTTCTTGTTTCCCTTTTTCACTTAGATCAATATCCCTCCAACCTGTGAAACGATTTTCTAGATTCCACTGGCTTTGTCCATGACGAAGCAGAACCAAATTGTAATCATTCATTTAAAAATTTCCAAAAGACAAATGTGGGAGAAAGATTAATTCACCCTCCTTCGGATTCAGTTTGAATGCCATATATCCTGAAAGGAAACCCAATGGTGTTTTGTACATTATGCCAAAACCAGCCGATTGTCTATAAGGTTGTTCAAAATCTTTTTCAGCAATGGTCACTAAGCCAACATCATAAAACACAGCACCGTTTAAGTTTTTTGTAATTGGAAAACGTAATTCTGTTTTTAATAAAGCATAAAAAGAATAGCGAGTCACAATCAACTCGTTGGCACTTTGGATAGGCAGTTCTTTTTTTTCAGGCACTCTGTCTCCATCGATAAGGCCGTCAAATCCTCTCAAAGAGTTCGTTCCTCCTAATATAAAAGAACGACTGACTGGAATCCCACTGTTTTTTCGGGGATTGATATTAGCAATCCACCCCAACTGTGTACTATTAACTAGCACCCACTCATTCGAGAGAGGTTGAAAATCAAAATGTTTCAATTCCGATTTAATGAACGAGATATTTTCTGACGACTGAATAATGTAAAAAGGCCCTGAATACTCTATGGAAGCTTGGGATAGAAATCCCTGAGAAGTGGATATAATGTTATTTCTTTTATCAATGCTTAGAGAGAGATCGGTGTTTGCAATCCTGAGCAAACTATCCGCACAATTGAATGAGGGGCTATTTGTAATATTTGATTTTTTACACAAGTCATTTTTCTCAAATTCTTTTCTTCCCTCCCATCCCAATACAGTCCAACGAAGCTGGGTGTTCAGGTTGAGTTTGGTTTGCAAAATAAGATTCACTTGTGTTGCGTTTACAATATTCGTAAAATCTGTTTGTTTTGTTCTATAATGGGAAAATATTTCATAAGAATCAGAGAATTGTATTTGACCGTTTAAATCTGAACCAAATAAAAATGGTTCAGTGTAAATCGTGGAAATTTGGCGTTCCAGATATTGGGGAGCTTTGGAATCTAGACCGACATAACGAGAGATATTTGATTGAAGCTTCGCTTGTGAGAACAGTTGTCGCCCAGTTCCTCCTATATTCCTATTAGAAAATTCAATTAGACCTCTGGTAGTTAGAGTTCTTTCCGTGTTGACACCCACTGCAACTCGAACCGTTCTAGATTTATCTTCTTCTACTTGGATGATTACATTTTTGTTACTTGGATCTTTATTATTTTCTTGGACCAAGATATTAATGGTGGAAAAAATTCCCAAGCTTCTGAGTTGCTTGAACGAAAGATTAATATTTTCTGGCGTTAAGATATCTCCCTTTTTCAATGGGAGATTTTTTAGTATAAAACTTTCTTTCGTACGATGATTTCCTTTTACAAAGATACCTGCAATACTGGCTCGTGCGTTTTCGACAATATCAAAATTCAGCTGAGCTGTCTCCTGATTGGAATTGTATGTAACCAGCTTATCCTTGTTTCTCAAAGTCACATCAATGAATCCGGACATTTCGTACTTTGCTATAATATTCTGTATATCTTGTTCCAATTGATTGATGTTCAAAGCTTTGCCCAGCTTGAGACTCATCCAGTCCATCAATTCTTTATTTGAGAAGTATTGGTTTCCCTTAAAATTTATTTTTTCAACTACTGTTAAAGGACCTTCATTCAAGACAATATCTATGATGATGCCATTCGTTCCAACCTTAACAATTTGCGGGTGCACCTTGGCTTTCAGGTAGCCTTCATTTCTCATAGAGTTGTGTAAATTTTGGAATCCCATTTCAATATCTTTTTTGTAAAATAATCTATTGTGTATTAGTGGTCCGCTGTGATCCTTAATAAAATCAATATAATAGGTTTTCGATTTTGAGAAATTTCCGGAAACCTTGATTCCTCTAATTTTTGTGATATTTCCCTCATTAATACTTATGTAGAATTTTTTTTTAAAAGCAGCTTCTTCTATTTTTAATTTATTCTTTACCTGGATGGAGGAATAACCTCTTTTTAAATAGGATTCTCTAATATGGAATAAAATCTTTCGCAGAGGTTGGTTGTTGTTGAATAGCAGATTGTATATTCTTTTTGATAGCAACTGATGTGATTTGAAGAGTTTATTTCCCTTTAATAGAAAAATGTAATGATAAGGTTCACTGATTTTGTATGAGATAGACAAATTATTTTTTTCAATTTTGAAAATAGGATCTTTCCATTTTGGATTGAAGATCTTTTCTGCAATTAAAAAAGAAATAATTTTATTTTGGATTACTTCTTGCAGATGTTGTGAAAATTTCTTGTTTCTATATTTGTATAGTCGAAATTCTAAGGAAGATTTTAGTTTTTGATTTTTTGTTTCAATGTTTATAGAGGATATGATTAAGTTTGTTTGTTTGATTGCCTCTTTGATTGGTGTCGCATGGGGTATCGTTTTTAGCTCAATTGCTTTGTTTGCATTGATTTTTCCAGCATTGGCTTGTGCTAGAGTAAAATGAATTTGAAAAAATAGGAAAAAGATCAAAATTATATTTTTTTTTTTAAAAATCAATTTGATACTCCAAATCAATTCCTATAATATTATCAAATCCTAGAGCGGTTTTCAATGCAGATGCTTGATTATTTAAAGTACTGATGTCTCCATCCGGAGTTTCTTTCACTCCTGTCAACTCTTCATTTTTCCAAGATCCAACAACAGAGATATGGTTACTGACTTTAAACTCAGCTTTTACGTTTGTCTCGGGGTTACTGTCCAATAGAGTTCGGCTGGCAGAAACGTTTAATCGGTCCAGTATCTTCTTTCGTAGTATTACCTTTGTAGAAGTGGAGTGTTTTTTGGTATCCATGTAGGGGACAATTAAAAATTGATCTACTCCCAATTGAGTGAGTTCTTTTCCGATAGCTTTTTGGAACAATGCCGATCCTATTTGATAGTATGAATATTTTGCTATGTTGGTAATGGTGGTTGATGGTTCAGGAGCGATGGACTTTGTTCCAAATGTCAATAAAGAGACAATTTCATTTTCACTTAGGGAGGGAGTGCTAGTAAGGATAAAAACAGGAGCCTTTCCTCGGCCTTTCACTCTAAGAAGAACCTGGTATTCGTTAACAAAATCACCGTTACCGGTATTTTGTTCTTGTATGTCTGTTTGTGCTCTTAGATCAATGAGAGGATTGGAAGGATCCGTGTTGGAGTAGGTAATTTTAGAAGACAAAATTTTGAAATCGTGTTCTCTAAAAATAATTTTTCCGCCAGGCTTTGCAGTTAAATCACCGTAGAGAAAAGGAGTGGAAGGGTAATTCGTTATTCGAATTTTTCCATTCATACGGGCCTGCATCATGGAGTTTTCAATTCGGACTGAATTTTTAAAATTCAAATTCAAATCCAACTTGATGGGTTCAAATATCTCTTCTGATTTTTGAGGGAGAAAGGAACTGGCTTTTATTGTTCTTATATCATCCGTGGTGATGAACTCTTTTTCTATCAATGCATTTTCTATATTTGCAGACATGCCAAGAACATAAGGAAAGGACCGACCCTTCAATGTGATAGTTCCAGATCCCTTCACGTACATTTCTTTTATGGAATGAAAGTGAATTTGGTTAAATGAGCCTACCAAATTCACTGGAGTGAATGACGGATCTTTGAAAGCAACACTTCCTTTGATTTCCAAATCCCCTTCGCCCATTTTTGTATAAAGGGATTCAATGACTAGGTGGTCTTTTTTCAGTCGGACGACAGCGGAGGTTTCTTCAAAGGGATCTATATCAGTGTCAAATTGAATGGCTCCCTTTCTAAGTCGAATCCATCCTTTCGGTTGCAAATCAAAAAGTTTTGGAGAGAGATTTAATTTCGCTTCCAAATTTCCTTCGAAAATTCGCATAAAGGGAAATAAAAAGATGAAAAATTCAAGCTGTGTTTTTCCGCTGACCGTAATTTTCCCATCCCAATTTTGAGACAGATGAATGTTTTGCTGAGCAGACTCTAGGGAAATGGGATCCATTTTAATATTTCCATTTTTGAATTGAATAGAAATAGGTAATTGATTTTTTAGTTGATGAGAGTAGGTTTGAATGGTCATTTGGTCTATTTTTAGATCGCCTGTGACAGTTTGTTTGAAGTGATCCTTCTTGTAGGAGAGCTTTAATTCACCGTGAATATTTGAACGGAACTGATTGTACAAATTATTTGCATCGTCTTTATGAAAAAAGATTTCCCTCAAGTCTAGGTCATTGGTAGTTGCCTGAACGGTGACAAATTTATCTTTTTCATAGGGGAAGATAAATTTTTGTAAATTTACTTTTTTGGCTATAGATCCAGTTGCTTCCAGTTGTGTCTGTTTTAATCTGACAGAGAAATCTGAGTTTTTGATAGAATGGCCTCTAAGGGAAGTATTTGTTAATCGTATATGCGCCACGCTTAGGGGATTAAAAAAATCGCCAGTGAGATTTATTTCAAAATTGGCAGTTCCGGCGATATCTAATTCCATTTGTTCTGTGATATTATCGATTTCCTGCAATTGAACATTTGATCCAATGATTTGTGCATTTAGCTTCCCTCTTGGGCTTACTTGGCCCTCCACCACTATTTTTCCTGCATTTTTTATAAACTCCACTTGATTTGTTTTGATATGTCCTTTTTTGGCTTCGATTTGGATTACTGCGTTGTCAAAAAATTCTCCAGCCCATCTGACTTTTGAAAATTGAGATTGAATTGTGTAATCCATATCACGAGGAGAAAGGGGGCCACTTACTTTTGCTGTTAGGGATCCCTCTCCGCGTATACTGAATGGAAGATGGATACGATTTGCCAGACTGGTTTTTACATCATCCAGCCTAAGAAAACGAGAGCGGACAAAAGCCTTTAATTGTTCCTTGAAGAGGTCAATACCGATACTGCCTCTGTACTGGGATTTTTTAAAGCTTCCCTTGATATTGTTGAATTTCAAAAGGCCATTTTCTGTGTAAACCAATTTTGTTTCCACTTTTCCCAAACGGAATTGGTCTAAGACTAGATCGTCCACTTTCAATTGAGAGTGAATCCTTAATTTGTCTTCATGAGCTTGAATCCTTCCATCTGTTACATAAAGGGTTCCCTTCGGAGACAGATCAAGCAAGTCATCTATATCGGAAAATTTTATCTTTCCATCATAGTTGGCAGTAAATTCTTCCTTTTCATTCAATTTGCTTTCAAATTGGAAGGAAGAATCAGGACTCAAGCTAGCTGTCAAATTTGTAGTGAAAACTCCATTTGACAAACGAAATTGATTTTTTGCTTCCAAATAAGGCAATTTTAAGATGATAGTCTCAGGATCTTCTTGAACCCGGGCATTGTTAAATTTTGTGATCCCTTCGCAGTCAAAGGAAAAGCTGTCTAACCATTGGCCTTTGCAAGTTGCGACTGCATTGATTTTAGAAAATACAGGAACATCTGCTAGATCAAAATCTTTAAAAAGATCGTTTAATTGGCTATCTTTTATAGAAACTTGTGTTTGAAAAGCATAGGGTTTTTCTAAACTCCATTTTGATTGTTCCAAGCGAGCAGTCCATTTTTTACCACTGTGAATCCTTGCTTTATTCAAATGAATATTTTTGTTTTTGATAAATCCCTTGGTTTCTATACGAGATAGAAAAATGTCTTTTATTCTTAATTGCTCGGTTGATAGATCAAAATTTCCTGTCAAAAAAGAAGATGGACTATATTGTAAATCTGTCTGGAACTTCAATCGGCCAGAATAGGGAGACTGAAATTGAGAATCTATGAGTTGTACAATCGCATTTAAATCTTTTGAATGAAAGGATGCTTTTGTTGAAAATTTGGCAAATCGAATTTTCCCCTTCTCGAAAATTATTTGAAGAGCTCCATATGAATCCAACCAAGATGTTTTATTTTTAATTTTGAATTTATTTAGATGTATAGATTTTCTTTTTACAGTGAGAGATAAAAAAAATGAGAAATGTGGTCGCTGACTGATTTTTAGATCAGAAGCTTCAATGTTTAATTTCATTCGTAAGGGATTAATGTGAACACTCGTATTTAGCGATGGGGTGGATAGTAGGATCTCTTGTTTTTTCAATGACAGGGAAGCGTTTTTAAGTTGCAGATAAATAATAGGAACTTTTTTTAAAAAATTTGGTGAAAAGTACTGTTTTATATTCCATTGTTTATTTTTTATTTCCTCAGTTATCATTTGTATTTTAATATTTGGTTTCGTAAGGGTAATTTTCGCGGATAGATGACGTTTTTGAAAAAGAGTCCAATAAGCCGGTGAGATGCTAAGTTTTTCTACCTCAATTGGTTTGTAAAAAACGGATGATCTCAAGAATTGAATCTTTGCTTTTTCTACAGAGACTTTTATTGGGATAAAAGAGACCGATAATTTTTCCCACTCTGTTCGAAGGCCCAATTTCTTTTCTTGTTCTTTGATCTTTTGGATAATAAATGCTTGGGCAATTTCTTGTCCCTTTTTATACCATTTACCTGCTTTTATGATGAAAGCAGTAGCAACAGCAATGACCAAGACGGTTGAAATCCATTTGATTGCTTTTCGATAATTCAAAACGGTATTCCTTTTTTCCATTGAGCCAGCAACAAATTAGCCAAGCGGTAATTGGGTCTAACAGTCAGCAAGTCAGAAAGAATGTTTTTGGCTTTTTCTTTTTCCCCCAATCCATAATAGGCCTTTGCCCTAGCGTAGGCCAAGGCGAAAGCTGTCTCAGGGTTATCACTATACTTCATTTCCATGATATCTGTAAAGGTCAGGCAATCCAAGTACAATTTACTTTGTAACAATACATCAACGTAGAACCACTCTGCGGAAAAAGAATGCAATCGATTTTTCAAAAGTTGAACAGCTAGTTCAGGGTATCCAATGAATGAGAATAATAAAGCAAAGTCATAGCTTTTTTCTGGATTGGATTTCGTAATTCCCTTAGCGAACTTCAATATTTTTTTTGCTTGCTCTTGTTCTTGTGGGCAAGGAGAGGCAGGAAGTGGATTTTTTGTCAATAGATGGGCCTTTCTTTGTTGGATAATATGTCGCCCTTTTTTTTCTCTGAAACTCAACCATCTATCTTGAATTTCAGGATTTTCAGGATCTAGCTGTCTCAATTTTTTTAAGATTTCTTCTTCTTTTTCCAAAATTCCCAAAGTCTTAATGAATTCTAAATCTTTGATTAATTTTTCAACTTGACGATTATTCTTTTTGTTTATTCGACTAATGAGCTCTAATTTTTGTTTAGCAAATTGGGGAAGTTCTTGATCCCAACTTTGACTTGTTAGCATAGAAGGAATTTGATTTTGCTTGATAATGCCTTCTAAAAAAAGATTCTTTTGTTTCGTTGTAATTTTAATTTTGTGAGTATCTAAGATTTCAATTAAAAAACCCCAAGGAACTATTTCCTTTTTTGAAAGACGATTGATAGCTGTTTGAAATAAGAGTTTATATAACTTTGATTGGTGCATAAAACGACAAACTTGCAAAAAGGCATCTGGATCTTCTTTCGTTATTTTTTTTTTCAAAAGAAGCGTAGCAATTTGTTCAGAAGATTTTTTTTTCTTCAGAAGAGTTTGGATTTGTTTCTCAATTTCTTCAGACAAGTACATAGTTCCTCAAGCTAGATGAAAAAGAATAGATAAAATATCTTTATCTTACTGACGTATTTTCACTCTCTCAATATAAGATCCATCACTTGTATTAATTTTTATTCTATCATCCATATCTAGATACAAGGGGACTTGTAAGCTGTAACCAGTTTCTACGGTAGCTAATTTTGTTGCATTGGATACGGTATTTCCCTTCACTCCGGGTCCTGTTTCAGTGATTTTCAATTCAACTGTTTTTGGCAATTCAATACCAATAACCTTGCCATTGAATAAACACATTTTCGCTTGAGTATTTTCTTTCAAAAAATGGCTTGCTGTTCCTATTAATTCTTTATCAATCGAAACTTGTTCGTAGGAGGTATTGTCCATAAAATATAGATCATTGTCACTTTTGTATAAAAAGTTCATATCTTTGTAGAGGATGTCTGGTTCCTCAAATTTTTCGCCGGAACGAATCGCCAATTCAATTTGTGAACCTTTCACTAGGTTTTTGAGCTTTGTTCTTGTGAATTGGTTGCCTTTACCGGGTTTTACGTGCTGAAAGTTGATAATCACATAGGGTTCCCCCTTGATAGAAATTTTCAATCCCTTTTTGAAATTGTTTGTGCCAACCATAAAAAACCCTTCCCTTGAAGATGAACGAGGAAAAGATTGATGTCAATGAAGCTCTAGGATTTGCGAGAAATCTGAGTTTCAAATTTTTCAATTCTGGCAAGTAGCTTTGTGAGTTTTTGAATCTTTTTTCTTCTCTTCTGTGAATGGTGGGTTCTCCTTTCTTTAGCGGAATCAAGAGGTGGTGCTATGTCCTTGGGATCTGTTGCTCTCTCTTTGGCTTCAGCTTTCAGTCTTAGGTCTCGCTCTTCTTCTTCTTCCAATTCCTCTTCTTCTGACTCCATTTCTTTTTCTTCATCTGTTTCAGGATCTCCGAATTGGAAATCCGAAATAGAATCTTCACTTTCAAACTCTGAATTTTTCTCCATATCGTCCAGAGAAAACTTTTGGCTTTTTCTATGTCCCGAAATTTTGCTTTGAAACACAGAGTTATTGTCTTCCAACTGTCCTGTTAAAAATTTGCTTTGTTGTGTGAAAGAATCGGATTCTGATTCTATGATTTGGCTTTTGTGTAGACCTTCCATCGTTGTTTCAGCAAACCACCGACTCACTCCCGCATCTTTTGTAGTCTCAGGTTTTGTTTTTGTTGCACTTTTTTTTGGTATTTTACTTTCCAGAATTTTCAATTTTTCTCTAAACGTTTTTTGATGCTCATATATATTTTTCATCTCTCGTAAAAAATTCTCGGCTTTTTCTATTTTTCCTCTATTGATAAAATCCTGTGCCGTGTTTATGCGCATCTCAAATATTTTGATCTCTTGCTCATTTTTTGGCTTGCTTATTGGATGGATGGTGGGAGTTTTTTTTCTTCTTGCACTCTTTTCTTTTTTTCTCCTTTGTTTGGCGATTTCTTTTAGGGTTTTGAAAGAAAAACCGCTTTCATCGTGGGGGGGAGGAACGACAGCTTCTAGCTTTTTGACAATTTGAGAGGCTTTTTTATTTTTTGGATCTAGGAGCAGAAGCATTTTATAAGCTCGCAAAGTTTTCTCGGGATTTTTTAGCTGCAAATAAATTCTGGCTAGCAACTTATGGGCAAAAATATTTTCCGGATTCAGGTCGATAGCTGTCTCCAGAGATTTTGAAGCAAGCTCCCATTGCTTCATTTCTACTTGTATGAGAGCTAATGCGATGTGTCCGGACACAGATTGCGGGTGGATTTTTAGTCCCTTTTGGCAAATCTGGAGAGCCTTGTCTGTTTTTCCCATTTTTCTGTACGACTCAGCCAGTGAAGAGAAGATTCTAGACTTTGGATTTTTTTTGTAAATGAGTAAATATCGATTAAATTGAGATAAATCATCCGATTTCATCGGAGTTAATTAATGACATAACTATACTTCGATTGCCAGATATTTTTCACTGAGTATCATTAAAAATGTATGAAACAAATCATTATCGGATTGGATCCGGGAACTATTCAGACGGGTTTTGCTGTGATTGGCCTCAAAGGAATGCAGTTTCATTTTATAGAAATGGGAGTGTTGTCGGCTCCTGCCAGTTTGGGTTTGGAAAAAAGATTGTGTGTCATAGGCAAGGGTTTGGAAGATCTTTATCGGAGATATTCAGCACAAGAAGTAGCTATTGAAACATCCATTGAGAAGGTATTTTTCGGCAAAAACCCAGACAGTGCGTTTAAGCTAGGTCATGTATTTGGACTCTGTTACTATCAGGCTGGTCTCTCCGGTTCACTGATTTTTTCCTACGCCACTCGTTTTATTAAACAGTCGGTAACCGGATCAGGGCGAGCCGCCAAATCGTTTGTGAGGACTTTCGTTTTGAATACTTTGAATATAACATCACACAAGGAGGTTGCTTTGGACGCAACGGATGCTTTGGCAACAGCAATTTGTCATGCTTACCAGAAACAAAGTCCGGTCCTTACAAAAAGTTTGTTCTCCAATCAACAAGACGTAGTGGAGGGAAAAAAATGATTGCCTCTTTGGAAGGAACGGTTACCCATCTTCATAAGAATTTCTTAATTCTGAGTGTGAAAGGAGTGGGTTATGAAGTTTGTGCATCCAGCAAAACCCTTAGTGAGTTGGCTTTGGCTGAAAAAACGAGCTTATGGATTTACACTCATGTCAGAGAAGATACTTTGAAACTTTATGGCTTTTCTCGTTTCATGGAGAAAAAAATATTTCTGTCTTTTATCGGAATCAATGGAGTAGGACCAAAGATGGCCTTGGTTGTTCTTTCTGCTGCGTCTTCTCTGAAAGCTTTGCTGGAAATGGTGGATACGGGGGACATGAAAGGGCTCACCGGTCTTCCTAGGGTGGGGAAGAAAATGGCTGGGCAAATTATTTTGGCCTTGAAAGGCCAATTGAAGGAAGAATGGCTAGAAAGGGACGAAAAACAAACAAAATTGCGTGAGTCTTTGACTTCAGCTCTTTTACATTTGGGCTTTCGTGCCAGTGAGATTAAAATGGTTTTAAATGGAATGAAGTTGGGACAAAGTATGGAAGAAGAATTGAAAAAAGCCCTGTCTTGTTTGCAACCCGGAAGGTAGGTCAGTCAAGTGGATTCATTGGTGGAAGACACTTCATCGTCTCAGACAATAGAGTCGAGGGGGAAAATAGAAAGCTTGCGACCCAGCGACGTGGATTCATTGGTGGAAGATACTTCATCGTCTCAGACAATAGAGTCGAGGGGGAAAATAGAAAGCTTGCGACCCAGCAACTTTGATGAGTTTCCGGGGCAAGACATTGTGAAGGCCAAGCTACAAATGTTCGTTTCTGCTTCCATGCAAAGGGGAGAATCCTTGGACCATTGTTTGCTGGGTGGACCTCCGGGGCTTGGAAAGACCACTTTGGCCCACATAATAGCCAACACTTTGAAAGTTAATTTGAAAGCTACTTCTGGTCCGGCCATTCGAAGAAAAGGGGACATCGCTGCTATTTTAACTACGCTACAAAAAGGAGCCGTTTTATTTATTGATGAAATTCATCGTTTGTCCCAAGATGTGGAAGAATATTTATACAATGCCATGGAGGATTTTCATATTGATATCGTAACGGGTGAGGGTTTTGGGGCTCGCAGTGTACGTTTTCAATTATCTCCTTTCACTTTGATCGGGGCCACTACACGAGTGGGTCTTTTAAAAGCTCCTTTTAGAGATCGTTTTGGTATCATTGAAAGATTGTCTTTTTACGATAAAAAAGCTTTACAGGTTATTCTTTGCCGATCAGCCGGATTGTTACAGATGAAGCTTACGAAAGAAGGGGCGGAGGAAATTGCTCTTCGGAGTCGAGGCACTCCTCGGGTGGCCAATCGTTTGCTCAAAAGAGTGAGAGATTTTATTCAAGTACGGGGAGAAAAACAGGTGGATGTAAAACAAGCTCTAAAGGCTTTGGAATATTTGGGTGTGGATAAAAAAGGCTTGGACTTTATGGATCTAAAGATTTTAACTCTCATGAGAGATTGTTTTCAAGGAGGACCTGTGGGAGTGGATACTTTGTCAGCGACTTTAAGCGAAGAGACAGACACTTTGGAAGACTTCTACGAGCCTTTTTTGATTCAACAGGGTTTGATAAGAAAAACAGCAAGAGGTCGTGTCTTAACAGATTTGGCTCGATCCCATCTTGAAAGAAATTCAACAAAATAGATTGTAAGCAATTGTTTTTTGCGTGAGGTGACGAATGATTGTCGGTGTGCCAAGAGAGATCAAACAAGCTGAAAACCGTGTGAGTTTGACCGAGAACAATGTACATCAATTGGTCGAAAACGGTCACCAAGTTTTTGTCCAAACAAAAGCGGGCGAGGGGAGTTTGATCTCGGATCAGGAGTATCAATTAGCTGGAGCAAAAATTATTTCGACTGCCGAAGAAGTGTACCAAAAATCTGAGATGATTATTAAGGTGAAAGAGCCTTTGGCTTCAGAATATGAGCTTTTGCAAGAGGACCAGATTCTTTACACTTTTTTGCATCTGGCTCCGGAAAGAAAACTCACCGAAGCCCTTATGAAGAAAAAAGTAAAAGCGGTCGCTTATGAAACGATTCAAGAAGAAGATGGGTCTTTGCCTCTTTTACAACCCATGAGCATAGTAGCTGGGCGTTTGGCTACGCAAGTGGGAGCTGTTTATTTGCAAAAAGATCATGGTGGCAAAGGAATTTTGTTAGGAGGAGTTCCTGGAGTTTTTCAAGGACACACAGTGATTATCGGAGGAGGCACTGTGGGAATAAATGCAGCTTTCATAGCTGAAGGGCTGGGAGCCAAGGTCACTATTTTGGATACGAACCATTCTCGTCTAGAGTATTTAGATCAATACTATCGTGGCAGAGTGCAGACTCTTTATTCCAATATGGAAAATATTTGGCGGATGGTTCGTTCGGCTGATTTGCTCATTGGGGCTGTTTTATTACCTGGTCGTAAAACTCCCAGATTGGTGAAAAAAGAGATGGTGAGAGATATGTCGGAGGGGAGCGTGATTGTGGATGTGTCAGTGGATCAAGGTGGCTGTATTGAGACCTCCCATCCCACTTCTCATGAAAATCCTTCCTTTGTCTATGAAGGAGTGATTCACTATGCGGTTCCCAATATGCCCGGCATTGTAGCTCGCACTTCCACTTATGCCCTGACAAATGTGACGTTTAAATACGCTCTAGAGATTGCCAATAAAGGTCTAGAAACAGCCATTCGCGAATCGGCGGTTTTGGCTCGTGGCCTAAATGTATACCAAGGGAAGATTGCTTATGAACCGGTGGCTAAAGATTTGGGTTTAGAATATCAACCTTTTTCATAGGGCAAAGTTCTTCGTTTGATATGAAGTTTTTTTTTGTTTTTTTTCTTCTTCTTTTTGGATTGATCTATACGGTTTATCATTCTTCTGCTCGTTTCAATCATCCAGTTCATTGGGCTGTCTCTTACATCCAAAACCCCAACTGGATCTTTTATTTTTTTCAAAGAGCTGATCTTGAAAAAAGGGGAAAAGACCTAGGCACCCCTCTCCATTACGCTGTTATTTCTAATCCAAATTCTCAGGTTGTTGCTTCGCTCATCAAACAAGGATTGGATGTCAATGCCCTAGATCAGTACGGCAAAAGTCCCTTGTACTATGCGGTGAAGGATAAAGAGAAATTTACAATCCTGCTCGAAAATGGAGCGTCTATCAATTCTCAGTTGGAAACCGGTAGCACACTTTTGCATCATCTTGCTGCTGTTTCAGACGACATAGAGATGCTTGCACTGAGTGAGAAATATGGAGCAAATTGGAGCGTAAGAGATCATCAGGGGGATACAGTGTTGCATTCCGCGGTCGCTAACAATCCAAAAATTCTCAAATGGTTTTTAGATCAAATAAAAAATGTGGATATCAAAAACAAAAAAGGACTGACTTTGCTTCATAAGGCAGCAGCCAAAAGTGCTAACCCGGAGATGATTCGTCTTTTATTAAAGAAAGCTGCGAATCTGGAGGCTCGTGATGCAGAAAAAAGCACTCCTTTGCATTGGGCTTTGGCCTTTAACCCTCATCCAAATATTGCAAAAATTTTGATTGAATCAGGAGCTAATGTGAATGCTTTGAACCGATACCAAGATACGCCTTTGTTATGGGGTGCAATACACAGCCAAAATCCAGAGGTATTGAAGACTCTCATCTTTTCTAAAAATTTTGATCCCTCTCTCAATGGGCGTGCTGGGGCAACTGCCCTTCACAAAGCGGCTGCGGGAAACAAAAATCCAAAAATAATTTCTTTTCTTATTAAACAAGGCTGGAGAGTGGATGCAAGAGACGAAGACGGAGACACTCCTTTGCACTGGGCTGCTGGTGAAAACAAAAACCTAGCAGTGCTCAATGAATTTATTCGACTGGGTGTAAATGTGAACCAAGTAGATAATTATGGGAACACTCCTTTGCATTTATCTGCCAAGCAAAACAAAAATGTGAGAGTGATAGAGTCCTTACTCAAGTCTGGCACCACAGCCAATGTAAGGAATTCCTATGGAGAAACGCCTCTTCACTATGCTGTTGCTCGTTCTTTTCTTGCTGGAGTGAAGGCTTTGCTGGCCAAGAAGGCCGATGTGAATGTTCAAAATAAAAAAAAGCAAAGCCCTCTTCATTGGGCCGCCTCCTATAATAGATCGCCAGATGTGGCTCGTTTGTTAATTCGTCTAGGAGCCAAGGTGAATGTACAAGACGAAAAAAAAAAAACTCCCCTGCATTATGCTGTAGAGTGGGGTTACAATTCCCCTTTGGTTGATTTGTTGATTGGTAGTGGAGCCAATCCATGTGTTTATGATGAAAAGACTCGCATTCCTCTTGATTACGCAGAAGAATACAAAAACATTTCGCAAATAAATAGTTATCAGAAATTACAAAACAAAACGGTGGAATGCGGTTTGTAAAGGCAAAGATTTTTCGTCTCTGTGAACGAATCTGCGTATGAATCTGTGAATAAAATTTTTCTTAACTAGATTTTTTTTCTGATTGGCTCAAAAAGCTTTGTAAGAGCAGATGCAAATGCAAGGAGAATTTCCCTCTACTTTTTTGGAATGTTTTGTGTTCGAAGGGATGACAATCTTATCGCCAGCTCTCAATAGAAGGCGATTGCCGGCTATGTTGAATAACAAGGAACCCTTCACCAACATACGAACCTCGTCAAAGGGGTGTCGATGATCATCGATCTTCTCTCCAGCTTGGTATACTTCCTGAAAAGGCTTTAAGCCTTCTCTTTCAAAGATCATTCGAATTTGTTCTATTGAGGGTAAAACGGGCGCTTGCCATCTATTGACTATCATATTTTTTCTTTCCCATCCTCTTATCTGAAAAATGACAGAAATGGACTTCTATTTCAATGGAAAAATCAGATTTGCTTTATTCAATTCACGAAAATTTGTTTTCCCCATCGCTGCAAGCAGTTCGTAATGTTGATGATCCAAGTTTGAAATATAATTTTTTACCCGTTCTGATTTTTCTTCTATGTCCAATCCATGTTGCAATTTTTCTGAATGAGTGGTGATGCCCACGGGACAAGTATTGTTATTGCATCTGAGGGCTTGTATGCACCCGATAGCCAACATGAAGCCACGAGAGGTATAAAAAGCTGAAGCTCCCATAGAAAGGGACATCATTTGTTTGCCGGCGTTGAGCAACTTTCCCGAAGTAACCAACTTGAATTTATCTTTTATTTGATGTTTTTCCAAAAGCTGGGTAATTTTTTCCACGCCAAAAAATAGAGGATAGCCAAGGTCATCCATAAAGGTTTTGGGTGCAGCCCCTGTCCCTCCTTCTGAACCGTCAATGGCCATATAGTCTGGATAAATATTTTGTTTTTTCATTTCGAGGAGCAGTTCTTCCATTTCCTTCGTAGAGCCTAGACAAAATTTTATGCCAGTTGGAAGGCCAGAGATTTCTTGGATGCTTCTAATAAACTTCACGGTTGATAGGGCTGATGTACATTCGGCGTGCCCAGGAGGGGAGACGACATCCTTTCCCATTGGAATTCCCCTGAGTTCAGCAATTTCATGGGTAACTTTTTCCTTCGGAAGAAGCCCTCCTTTTCCTGGCTTGGCTCCCTGAGAGAACTTGATTTCAATCATCTTGACTGGATGCAAATTTGCAATTTTTTCCAGCAAATCAGGACTGAAGGAACTATCTTCGTTTCTCACTCCAAACTTAGCTGTTCCAATTTGAAAAATTAAATCTGCTTTTTCCATGAGGTGGTACCTTGGATATCCTCCCTCTCCAGTGTTGATAGGAATGCCAGATTTTTTTGCCCCACGAGAAAGAGCTCTCACTGCTTTTCTTCCTAAGGCTCCATAGCTCATCCCGCCGATCATAATCGCTTTATGAATGCTATAAGAATTTTTCAGTCCTCGTTCTTCACCAAAGCAGGAGCGAAATATTTCGATTCGTTCTGTATCAACGGGATAGAAAGAATGCTTCAATTTGAACTCTTTGCCATCAAAAATGAGCAAAGATCCAAAGGCAGAAGAAGTCTCCATATTTTTTGCTTTCTTATAGACATCCGTTCGTTCCGAACGGTTAAAGGGTTTTTCTTCTGTGTCGCTTGAATAGAGATACTGCCGAAACTCAGGACCAAGGCTTTCAATAAAATAGCGAAATAAGGCTAGAATGCCAAAATTGGCCAGAAGAGCGTGCTGTTTTTGAATGTAGAGATAGTAAACATTCAATGCGTTGAGAGGGAGCAAAACCGCTACGAGCCAGTAAAAACTTTTGTCCCAAAGCATCCCTCCTAGAATTCCGAACAACAGAAAAAATCCGAGCGATAGGTTAGCGAAGCTAGCTATTTTTTCTAGGTTTAGACTGATTTTTTGTTCATTCGGAACGGCCATCGTTCACCTACTCAAGACGTACAATAACGAAAAAATCTTGGTTATACACAAGAATCTTCACTCACAAAAACTATGAGCTATGTCTGCGAACTAATTTTTTCTCCTGTTGAACATTATAACGCATCAAGCTAATATAGCAAAACGGAGAAGAAAATTTAGACAAGACCGGATTTTGCCGTTTTATTTATTTTGTATAAGGGAAATTACTGTTGTAAGGAAAAAAGAGGATCATAAATGGTGAAGAAAAAAAAGAAAGTTCAAAGTAGCAAAAAAGCCAAGGCTTCGAAAAAAAGTCCAGCTTCTTCCAAGAAGCAGGCTTCCTCCATTTCCTCTGTTCAAAAAGGCGGAGGGAAGAGATCCGTGAAGCCCGCAAAAAAGACCAAGCTTACTGGCAGGAGTCCGAGATCTCTTAAGAAAAAGCTTACTGGCAAGAGTCCGATTTCTCTTAAGAAAAAGCTTACTGGCAGGAGTCCGAGATCTCTTAAGAAAAAGCTTACTGGCAGGAGTCCGATTTCTCTTAAGAAAAAGCTTACTGGCAGGAGTCCGAGATCTCTTAAGAAAAAGCTTACTGGCAGGAGTCCGAGATCTCTTAAGAAAAAGCTTACTGGCAGGAGTCCGATTTCTCTTAAGAAAAAGCTTACTGGCAAGAGTCCGATTTCTCTTAAGAAAAAGCTTACTGGCAGGAGTCCGAGATCTCTTAAGAAAAAGTTACTGGCAGGAGTCCGAGATCTCTTAAGAAAAAGCTTACTAGCAGGAGTCCGACTTCCTCCGCTCCATCTAGTCAAAAAATGAAAGTTCCAAAGGAGTCTCCAGAAGTTAGAAAGGCGAGAAGAAAGGCAGAGGCACTCAAAAAGAAAGAAGCCAAGCTGAGCAGTGAAAATGAACAAAAATGGGAACTTTTTTTTAAAAAATCAAAAGGCATCAAGCCATCGGTTTTTGATATTGCCAAAAAGTTTGAACCAAAAACTCCAATTGAGCATCCCTCTTTCGGCTGGGGTTGGATCATGAATCGTGCAAACGATCGCCTAGAAGTCATCTTTAAGGACAAGGTTAGGCTCCTGATCTCCAATCAAGCTTCTCGCCAGCAAATGGCCAACAATAAGGCCAACAAGACAAAATGAACGAGCTCCTTACTCAAGAAAGCGGAAGGCATTCTCACCATGTCTAAATCTGATTTGATTCAACTCGAAGGTTGTATTGTTAAAGTTTGCTCCAATGGTCTGTACAAAGTGGAGCTAGACAATAAAAAAATTGAAGTTTCGGCTAGACTTTGTGGCAAAATGCACCGTTATAATATTCAGGTGGTGAACGGAGATCGAGTAATGGTTGGTTTTTCTCCGCATGACCTTACATCTGGCTTGATCATCTACAGATATCGCTAGAAAGATAAACAGGCTAGGAACCCTCAAAGAAGAAATCGCTTATGAGTCAAACAAAGAAGAAAAAATTGGTTATTGTTGAATCTCCTATGAAGGCCAAAACAATCAGTCGTTTTTTGGGTCCTGAATATGTGGTGGAATCCTGTATGGGACACATTCGAGACTTGCCAAGTTCTTCTAAGGAATTGCCCGAAGAATTGAAAAAAAAATCTTGGGCCAAGTTTGGCGTAGACGTGGATAATGATTTCAGTCCTTTTTACTGCGTTCCTGCAAACAAAAAAGAAATAGTAAGGATGTTGAAGAGCAAGATGAAATCGGTTGGAGAACTGATTTTGGCAACGGATGAAGATCGGGAAGGGGAGAGCATCTCTTGGCATCTAAAGGAAATTTTGAATCCCAACATTCCCGTCAAGAGAATGGTTTTTCACGAAATTACGAAGCCGGCCATTCAGGAGGCACTAAAAAATTTTCGAAAAGTGGATAACAATTTGGTTCAAGCCCAAGAGGCTAGACGTATTTTGGATCGTTTGGTGGGCTATAGCATTTCCCCATTTTTATGGAAAAAAGTAGCTCGTGGTTTGTCGGCTGGCCGTGTGCAATCCGTAGCCGTGTCCCTAGTGAGTCAAAGAGAGATAGAGCGTCTGAATTTCAAGCAAAGCTTTTACTGGGATGTAGAGGCTGAAAACAAAAAAGGTTCTTCCCTTGTTTTTAAAAGTCGTCTTGTTGCTCATAAAGGGAAACAACTTGTCAATAGTTCCCATTTTAACAGCACAACTGGGGAACTAAAAAAAACGACTAAAGACATTTTGATTTTGAATGAGAAAGAAGCCTCTCAATTAGTCAAAAATTTAACTGGAAAAGATTTTCAAGTAAAAGAAACAGAGAAAAAAGAAATTTCCCGAAAGCCATCTCCTCCTTTTATTACTTCTACTCTTCAACAAGAATGTAACAGAAAGCTCAGGCTTTCTTCTCGTGATACCATGAGTGTAGCGCAAAAACTTTACGAGAGAGGGTTGATTACCTACATGAGAACAGACTCCACATTTTTGTCCAATCAGGCTTTACAATCCGCTCGCAAAACAATTTCTCAACTTTATGGCCCGAAAGAATTGCCTTCCACTCCTAGGGTTTACAGTAAAAAAGTGGCAGGAGCCCAAGAAGCTCACGAAGCCATTCGTCCGGCAGGCACCCAGTTTGTGAAGCCCAATCAAACGGGTCTTCAGGGAGTTTTGTTAAGTGTTTACGATCTGATTTGGAAAAAAACTCTTGCCTCGCAAATGAAAAACTGCATTCAAAATCAGGTGCGTGTAACAATGGAAGTGGAACAATCTACTTTTTTAAGTTCAGGAGTGACGATTCAATCTCCAGGATTTTATTTACTTTACCAAGATAAAGAGACGGAGGAAGTCAAACTTCCGGTCCTAAAAAAGGGAGAGAAAGTATCTTGTCTAAAATTGATGGCGAATGAACACCAAACTAGGCCTCCTGCACGTTACACAGAGGCTTCTTTGATTCAGAAATTAGAAAAAGAGGGAGTGGGTCGTCCCTCCACCTACGCCAGCATTATTGGGACTATCCAAGAGAGAGGCTATGTCAATAAAGAAAAAAATGCTTTAGCTCCCACTTTTACTGCTTTGGTTGTGAGTCGTCTGCTGAATCAATATTTTCCAGACTACGTGGATACGAAATTCACTTCTGCGATGGAGAAAGACTTGGACGACATTGCTTGCGGGAAAAAAGATTTGGTCAAATATCTTCGTTCTGTTTATCTTGGTTCAAAGGGTTTAAAAAAGTTGGTTGAGAAGCAGGAAAAAAATAAAGACGATAAAAATTCTCGTTCTTTAGTTTTGAGGGGCTTTGAGGAATATTCCTTCAACGTAGGACCTTTTGGTCCCTATGTTTCAAGAAAAAATGGGAAGAAAAAAGAAGAATCAGCTTCCTTGCCAGCTAATCTTTATCCTAGTGAATTGAAAAAAGAAATGATCGAGCAACTGCTTGAGAACAAAAAAAAGGGTGGGAAACTTTTGGGAAAAGACTCCAAAACCAAGGAGTCTGTGTTTTTACTTGTTGGTCGTTATGGTCCCTATGTTCAGTTGGGAAAAAGTGAAAACAAAGAGGATTCTGAGAAGGTTCAGGCCTCTAAAAATAAGAGCAAAATAAGTGCAAAAAAAGGAAGTTCTAAAAAAGGAGCAAAAAGCGAAGGGAAAGCGAAAACCAAAAAAATATATGCAAAAAATAAAAAAATTTCTATTTCTCCATTTTTTGATGAAGAGAGTATTACCCTCTCGGATGCTCTAAAATTACTTGAGCTTCCGAAAGTGCTGGGTCAGCATCCTGAAACAAAAAAGGATGTAAAAAAGGGGGTAGGAAAATTTGGCCCCTATATTGTACACGGCAGTGATTTTCGTTCTGTTCCATCTGAGGGCTTTTTTGATCTGAATTTGAAATATGCACTGAATCGCTTGAAAGAGTCCAAAGCTCGTTCTTCCCATCTTTTGAAAGATTTGGGGAAAGATTCTTCAGGGCATTCTGTTCAATTGATGAAGGGAAGATTTGGTCCCTACATCAAATGCAACGGGAAGAATCACTCCTTGCCCTCCGGTTTTTCACCCGATAGCTTGGACTTGGAGTCAGCTTTGGAGCTGATTTCACAAAAATTAGAAAAAACAACAAAGGGCAAAAAAACGAATAAAAAGGCTGTGTTTTTGAGAAGGGCCAAAAGATCCAAAAAACGATCTTTTGCATGAAGCACACTTGAGTAAATAAAATGAAGGGCATAAGATAAAAGAGCTTGAGGTAGGGGGAGCAAATAACGAAGAGGCTTGGAATGAAGAGTTATAGAGTATTCACAATTTTTTTCTCTATTTTTTTGCTATTTTCTTTCCATTCCTTTGTCTTCGGCAGAGGCTTAGAGTGTTCTTATATCAGTGATATTCAAGACAGGTATCTCAATCTGCACATCAACTACTCCAATTTTAACAGGAGAAGTAAAAACTTTAAATCCAAATTAAAACGTCTACAAAGAAACGTAGCAAATCAAATGATCAAAGTTTTGGATATGGAAAAAATGTATTTTACTACTCACGATGTAGCTTCTATTAAGAGATGGTTAAAAAATATTTTTTCTAATCTGAAGAAAAAGGACTGCAGTGTTTTTAATAAGATTTATGATTTGTATTACAAAAGAGTTTCTGAGCGGGTAAGTTTTGCAAAAAAATATCTAAAGTCTTTTGTATTGGGGCCTAAAATAAAGTTGGTGTTAGATCCAAAGAAAAGAAAGAGAGCGAAAACTTTTGCTGAGTTGAATAATTTTCAGAAAAAATATCTTCAGTACCAAATGGCAAACGCCATTGTTGCCAGCGATGAGGAAGAATATGTGGATCAAGTTGATGATGCAAAGCGAAATCTGCTTCGCAATTATTATGATCGGTTGAAAAAACGAATAAAAAGCTGGGATATGAGCCTATCTGATGAAGAAAAAAGGAAATGTTTCAAAAGAAAAGACTCCTTTGGAAAGGTCACCATTTGCAAGCCCCATAAATGGTATTCAATTTACTTAGACAGTTTCGCTAGGGCATTGGATGCTCATTCTGGATACCTCTCTCATGAGGACCATGAAGATTTTGAAATCAACATGCGTCTTTCTTTAGTGGGAATTGGAGCAAGTTTGCGAAGCAAGTATGGACACACGATCATTGAGAAATTGATCTCTGGAGGTGCTGCCAAACGTTCAGGCAAATTGAAATCACAGGACAAAATTCTGGCAGTCGGTCAAAGTGCAGAAAAGATGGTGAACATTTTTGATATGGATTTGCGCGATATAGTGAGTATGATTCGAGGAAAGAAAGGCACGAAGGTTTTTTTAAAAATCTTGCGTCCAAAAAAAGGAAAAACCAAAAAGAAAAAATTTATTGTTCGTTTGATTAGAGATCGTGTGAACTTGAAAGATCAAGCAGCTACTATATTTTACTTTGATAAAAAAAGAGGCAAGAAAAAATATAAAATTGCTTTGATTACAGTCCCTTCCTTTTATGGCGAAAGTCATCAGGGCGGTCGTTCTGTCTCAAATGATGTGAGGAAACTTTTGGTCGAAGCCAAAAAGAAAAAAGTTTCATCGGTTGTTTTGGATTTATCCAATAATGGTGGAGGTTCTTTAACTGAGGCCGTTCAACTGGCTGGTTTGTTTTTTTCATCCGGTAACGTAGTAAGAAGATTGCTCAAAACTCCAACTGGGGGGGAACATTTTTTTACCTTATACGACAAGGACAAAAGTACTGAATATTCCGGTCCCTTGATTGTTTTGGTCAGTCGAGTGAGTGCGAGTGCCTCAGAGATTGTTTCGGGAACATTGAAATCTTATAAAAGGGCTGTCATTGTTGGAGGAGACCACACATTTGGTAAAGGAAGTATCCAATCTGTGGAGCCTCTAGGTAAGCCACTAGGTTCCATTCGTGTCACAGTCGGTTTATTTTTTATTCCCGATGGTTTTTCCACTCAACTCAACGGAGTGTCTTCTGATGTTACATTTCCTAGTATGCTTTCCAATGAAGAAATAGGGGAGAAGACTTTGGATCATGTTTTGCCGGGAAAAAGGATTCCTAGTTTTTTATCCAAGTCAGTGAATATTTCTGATAAATTCAACAAGTGGATGCCGGTGACGAACAATCTCATTGGATTTCTCAAAAATAGATCTCTAAAACGGATTGAAAAAGATGAAAAGTTTGCAGAGATCAAAAAAGATTTTCGTAAAATGCAAAGAAGGAAGAAACAAGGTTATCTGACCAGTATTGCTGAAATTTTTGATGAGGCAAAAAAGGAAGATGCCAAGTCAGAAAAAGAAGAAAAACAAGAAGAAAAAATGGCTGACTCAGACAAAGCACTGAAGAAAAAATACATAGAAAGAGCGGACGTTCAAGAAGCAATTAATGTGGCTGTTGACCAAGCAAGTTGGGAACAAAGGCAAGAGAAAAAACTAGCTTTCAAGGAATAAGGATTGATTTTCTAACCGTGAAATTTCAATCAAGTCCAAATAGAAAAATCACGAATATCCCAGAAGATGTGCTACTACGAATGCACTTCTTGATGGTTCAATCAAGAGTGCTAGAGGAAAGATTGATTCAGATCTACAAGCAAGGCCAAGCTCCTTTTTGGGTAGGAGGTCCGGGGGAAGAAGGATTTGGCGTACCATTGGGTTTGTTGGTAAAAAAAGGTACTGGACTCAAACACGATTGGCTCCATTTGCATTATCGTGCCACTCCCACTTTAGTGGCCATGGGAATGACAGTTAAGGAAGCAATCCGTCTTACGATGAACAAGGCAACAGATCCATATACAGGTGGCAGGAATTTTTCAAGTCACTATTCTTCTTTCCAGTGGAACATAGCTCCCGTTACTTCAATTATTGGATCTCAATACAGTATTGCCTTGGGTACGGCTCATGTGCAAAGCCGTTGCGATACTTCGGCCATCACTGTTGTTACGGGAGGTGATGCGGGAACTGCTGAAGCAGATTTTGCTACCTGTTTGATATGGGCTTCTAAACCCAAAAGACCTCTACCTATGTTGATAACTGTTCAAAATAATCAGTGGGGAATTTCTACTCACTACAAAGGTCAACATGGAGAAAGTTCCATTGTAGATCGAGGGAAGGCGTTCAATATAGAAACAGCTACTGTAAACGGGAATGATCCTGTTGAAAGTTACCTCGTTTTAAAAGAGGCAATGGATTATGTGCGAAAACATAGACGTCCTTTTTTGTTAGAATGTCATGTGTCTCGTCTATATGGACATTCTTCTGCCTCAGGAGCGAATTATATAAAAGGGGAAATTTGTCCCATTGCTTTGTTCGAAGACCGCTTAAAAAATCTCAAATTATTGACCGAGAAAAAACAAAAAGAAATTTGGCACTCATTGAAGGAATCTGCCAAGAAAGTTCAACAAGAGGTGAATAGAGAAAGAGATCCGCTTTCAGATTCTATCTGGGAGCATGTGTATAGTGACAATGAAAATGCGGACTGGAGAAAATTTTAATGGCTAACATGGCTCAGGCCATTCGCATGGCTCTACATTACGGTGAAAAATATCTAGGAGTGAAAGACATTTTTGGTCAAGATGTGGGACCTCCTTTGGGAGGTATTTTCACTGTCACACAAGGTCTGCAAACAGCTTGGAACACTCCTCTGGACGAGAGGGGAATCATGGGTACGGCCATTGGCATTGCTTTGGCAGGGGAACGTTGTGTAGCGGAGATACAATTTGCCGACTATATTTTTAATATTTTCGATCTTTTAAAATTAGCAGGCAATCAACTCTGGTCTTCCAACGGAAAGTTTTCAGTCCCCTTGGTGTTGATGACTCCTTCGGGTCCCGGAATTCATGGGGCCATTTATCATAGTCATAGTTTCGATTCTTGGGCGAGTCGTCTTTCTGGTTGGAAAATTGTTATGCCCTCAGATTCTTTGTCGGCTTATGGTTTGATGTTGTCAGCAATTGAAGATAAAAATCCAGTTTTGTATTTAAAACCCAAGGCTTTATTACGAGTAAAAAGTGCAGAAAAAATTCCCGGTGAGCCAGAAAATGAAAACCAATTAAAAAAAATGATTGATACTCCTGTCGATAAAAAAAGTCGCAGTAAATGGAAGCCTCAGTGGCCGAAACTGGAGAAATACACGGTTCCCATTGGTAAGGCAAAGCTCACACAAGAGGGGTCCCTAGCAACAGTGGTTAGTTTCGGCAGGTCTTTCATTTTTTGTCAAAAGGCTTTATTAGAGATGGGAGAAAAGGGCAAGGGGGTTGAGTTGATAGATATGAGATCTCTTTACCCCTATGATTGGTCTTTAATAAAAAATTCTATTATAAAGACAAAAAAAGTTTTATTTGTAAATGAGGACACAGAGGTTACCAATTTTGCAGAACACTTGGCTTATCGAGCCTCTAGGGAGTGTTTTTATCATCTGCATTCGGCTCCTCGTGTTCTGGCTGGAAAAAACCTTCCGGGCGTTGGTCTCCATCTCAATTTAGAGAAAGCAACGATTCCTCAACCCACTGATATTGCACGTGAGATTGATTCTTTACTTGCTGAAAAAGTGTAGCTCAGTGTAAAAACACTCTTATCCCTCTAAAAAGTGTTGGAAACACAAAAGGTCGGTTCTATTTATTGGACTCAACTAGAGCTGAAAAGGATAGAGTAACAGAATTTCATTGAATCATTCGATAAAGTAATAAATTGTACCTAGTATAGTTAAAAAGGTGTGCTCAGTCAAGAGATGACTTTTGGATAAGAGAACCTAGGGACAGGAACTTCTTTCCAAATCTTTAATGAAAATCATCCGCGTGAAACAAAGCATGTAGATTGAGATCTGTTTGCTTTAATTTCTCGATCGAATCTTTATTTCCTCTATGAATGACACAAACAACATCTGTGATAAGAGCTCCCTCCTCTCTCATTTGGAGGCTGCTTTTTATTACTTGTCCCCCCGTGGTGATTACATCTTCTATCACACAGACTTTTTTATTTCGAATGGAACAACCTTCTGTAATTTTTTTGGTGCCATAGGTTTTGGCTTCCTTTCTAACAAAGACTGAGGGCAATCCTGTTTCTAAGGAAAGGGTTACGGCAATCGGGATTCCTCCCATCACGAGACCAGCCAACACTTCTGTAGAGGGGGGAATGAGTTCTTTCATATGGAAACAAAGGGCTTGAAGCAATTGTGGCTGAGATTCAAACAAGTATTTGTCAAAATATTCAGACGAGATTTGTCCAGAACGTAACTGAAATTGCCCTTTTAAAAGAGCTTTATTTTTAATTTCACTAAGTAATTTTTCTTTATCCATGCTTGATGACTGTCCCGACAAAACAAGAGCGGAAGTTATACACATCCGCCTGAGACCGGTGCGAATTCTCATTTATTATTGAGAGAACCGCAATTTCCTAAGTGATATTACGAGAGACGGTAATAGATGTGATTGCTTTTAGCAAGTATATTTTGATAGGTTCTTTGGATAAATAGTGTCTCATTGTGATATATTGATACCATAAGTATGATTATTGTTTTGTCCTTTCGATTATAATAGATTATTTTAGAGCAATGTCGAACAAGTAAAATAATGCTGAACAAATTACAAAATTTAAGACGAATGCCAATCAATCAAATACAAGACTGGCTATCGACATAGGGACCAGTTCTATCGGTTGGGCCTTATATGGATTGAAGAACGAAAAACCATCACATATTGTCTCATCGGGTGTCAGAATTTTTCCTTCTGGGAGAGAAAATAAAGATCAATCAACACTGAATGCGACACGCCGAAAGAATAGATTAGAGAGACGCCAAAGAGATCGTTATTTGCAACGGCGTAAATATCTGTTGTACCTTTTAAAAAAGCACGGTCTTTTACCGGAAGATATTTTTTCAGCTAGGAAATTAGTGTCACTTAATCCATACAAGCTTCGAGCTGAGGGACTTGATGGCAAACTTGATCTTCATCATTTTGGAAGAGCTATCTTTCATTTAAATCAAAGACGAGGATTTAAAAGCAATCGTAAATCAGGGGATGCCAAAGAAGGTGGGATCATTAATAAAACGATCAAGCAATCGAGTGATTCAATGGAAAAAGGGAATTATAGAACCTATGGTGAATTTTTATGGCATCGTTTTCAAAAAATGGATAGCAGTAGGAGAAAATCTGGATCTCAGGAAGGAAACTGGGTCCTAGCCAGAAAATCTATTGGAGGTGCTAAGAACGATAATTACGTTGTTTATGCCAGTAGAAAAATGATAGAGGAAGAATTTGATCGCTTATGGGATTCTCAGGCTCGTTTCCATGAACAATTGAACAAGGTAGTAAAGAATAAGAGGCAAGGAAATCAGAAATTAAAAAATATTTTCTTTCAGGCCATTTTTTATCAAAGAAAGTTAAAACAACCAATTATTGGTCAATGCAGTTTGATACCTGCTGAGAAGAGAGTTGCCCGTGTATTACCTTCTTTTCAAAGATTTAGAATTTTAAAAGAGCTCAATAATTTATCTTATGTTGATAAATTTGGTCATTCTTTCTTTATAAAGGAAATGGATAGAGGTCTCGAATTTAGAGATCAGATGATAGAAAAATTATTCCTCAAACAAGAAAAGGTTACATTTAAGAGATTAGAGAAGGAATTCAAGCTATTTTTTAAAAATGTTAAATATTTCTCGTGCTTTAATCTGAATACATTTAGTAGAAATTATTTGTATGGAGATCAAACAAATTCTATTTTGAAAAAAACAATAGCTCATTGGTCTCAGTGGGAATTAAAGCGACAAGATAGTTTTATTGAAGTTTTGGAAGGGGAAAATAAAGAAGAAGAATATGTAAAGGACGATGAGGAAGTTCTAAAAGATTTGGAGCAATTTAACGAGAAAAATAATCTTGGTTTATCTTCTGAGATTCTAGAAAACTGTGTGAATGAAACACATAAGTTAGTCAGTGGACATGGCCAGTATAGCAAAAAGGCGATTCAAAAAATATTGCCTTTTCTTGAAAAAGGGCAATTAGAATATGATGCTATAAAAAGTGCTAAATTTCCTTCTTGTTCATCTAGCAGTGCAATCAAAACTCAACGATCCTCACTCAAAAGATTACAAAGACTTTACCACTTAGGAAATTGCAGTGCAATCAAAACTAAAACTCCCTTTGGACAACATTAGGCTTTACAGAGAAATTTTAAATAGCATGAATGACACTCAGAATACGCGAATCGCAAACAATATACTAAGTAAGAATGATCTGCTCATTTGATTGAATAGTTTACTAAAAGTTATTTTTAGCTTGCTTTGTGTATAAAATTTATACGGTTTCAAAAAACTTGACGGACCGCTTATAAAAGGACTATTGTCGCGGTTGATGGAATTTCTCGTCTCAATAGATCTTAAAATCTCAAACTCATAGATTCACTTAAATAAAAAAACAGATTTCATCTTTTCGGATGGTTTTTTTTCTTTATTAAAAACCATAACCATAAGGGGATTAAGATGAAAAGTCTAATTGTACTTGTGGCGTTATTTGGCATAACTTTTGCCAACGCTGAAGATTATTGCCATATAATGCCAACACAAGAGCAAAAAGAAGTTATATATGGTGGATTAGGTATCCCTTTTGATGTTTCTTTCGAAGACGTTTGTGAAGCTTACAAAAAAACTTATGGACTTGAAGAGGTAGAATGGGGTTTTCGTAAAACCTTTTTGGGAAAAATAACATTTGGTACTGGATGTGCTTTATCTTTTCTTGGTATGTGGTTTGTTCCTGATGCATCAGATGATATTGATAGGTTTAGAAAAGAAAAACCGTATTCAAAAATGAAAGGGAAAGATATAATTTATAGATTTGGCGGTAGTGAAGCCAGATACTATAGGATAAGAAACAGAGATGATTATGACTCTATGATTGAGAATATTAGGGCTGGTCTTAATGGCAAATACTCTGCTCAACAAAATTTCTGGGGTGGGACTTCTGCGATTAGTTGCAATTTGGCTTGGAGTGTTCCATTTTAAACAGAAGGGGGAGTAAAATCAGCATATATTATTTGTTTAATTTTATAATAGCGACTGTAATTTGTGGAGCTTTTTTCTTTCAGTTTATAGGTTTAGAAACTTTCACTGTGGTATTATGCTCTCACTTAGTTACGAATTTTTGTATTTATTTTGATAGAAATAAACTCACAAATGAAAATAAAATAAAATTTTATCTATACGCATTTCAGACGGTTTTTTTCTTAGGGCTTATGCTTTGGGTTATTTTTATTCACGATATGGAGAAGAAAGGGTTTGGATTTAAAGTGATAGAAAGTAACGATGTTTTTATAGAGGATAAAGAAAAGTAGGTTGGTATCAAATTATATTACATAGGTTTTGTAATAATAGGGGGTATATTTACCTTAGCTGTTTTTTTAGGTTTTATCTCTGTAAAAACCTTTGTTCTTTTTTTGGCTTCCCATATTTTTATACAGTGTTCTTTTTATTTGGATAAGATTAAGCTTCTATCTACGGCTGAGAAAAAAATAAAAACTAGTCTATACTTATGGAGTGCGATTTTGTTCTTTAGTTTTCTTATTTGGATTCTTTTTTATTCAAACTGAGAGAAAAAAATAAAAGCTATGAAAAGTTTGAAGAGAAGTATGTAAACAGAAGGCTCCCTTGCGAGTATAACGTAGGCCAAAAATCTAAATTCAAGCAGACCACGAAAAGGGAAGGTGAACATTACTTTTTCAAAGGAACAGCCGGATGTTCAGCTCCCTTCCCAGGTGTGGAAATAAAAGGCGTAGGCGGTTATGTGAACTTATTTGTTTGATTCTTATCTCTTTTATAAGTAATGTGAGACTTAGCGATCTTAGTTTGTAAATATAAGATACAGAGCAAGGAGATGAAAAAATGAAATTGCTATTTATTTTGCTTTCTTTTGTTTTATTTCTTTCCTGCAAATCTGATTCGAAGGATAAACGTACTAGTTTGGTGGATAAACCTGTTGATTCAGGGGATGTGGCTAAATCAAATATTCTTCGTGATGAGAGTGTTTGTAAAGTTTCCATTTCTGAATTGAAAAATGTTTGTCCAAAAGATATCGAATCCCTCAGTGGTTGAGGGAAGCAAGTGTTGAGGGAAGCAAGTGTTGAGGGTGAAGTTGTCGAAATAAGAAAATTTCCTGACTACGTCCCCGATGTAGAAATAAGTTTTGTTTGGCATCAAGGAACTTGGAAGAATGGCACTTTGGAAAATGGTGTTTGGTTCAGTGGTGTTTGGTTCAGTGGTGTTTGGAATGATGGAACTTGGAAAAATGGAACTTGGTTAGATGGGACTTGGAATGGTGGCACTTGGCTACGTGGCGAGTGGGTAAAAGGCAGCGAAAAGCCAGCAAATGCAGATTAAATTATGTTTGATTTTGCTCTTCACTAAATCCATCTGATAAATAATATCGTATGAAATCAATTCAAAACTTGTTGCAAAAGACAGTTCAATCTTTTCCCTCACAATGTGGTGTCTATTTAATGAAGGATACCAAAGGTAATGTGATTTATATTGGGAAAGCTAAAAATTTAAAATTGAGATTGAAATCTTACTTTTTAAAAGAAAAAAGTTTTAAAAATCTATTCCTTACTCCGCGTATCCATCAAGTGGATTACATACTAACGGATACCGAATCAGAAGCTTTTTTGTTAGAAGCGAATTTAATTAAAAAACATAAACCACGTTACAATGTACGTCTCAAAGATGATAAATCCTACCCCTACATTCGTTGTTCTATGGAAGATGACTTTCCTCGCTTCTACATGGAGAGAAGAGTAAAAAAAAAGGGATCTCTCTATTTTGGTCCTTATACAGAAGTTCATTTTGCCAGATGGATTGTTCATTTTTTAACCGAGAGATTCCAGATCAGAGACTGCAACAATCGGTTTATGAGAAGCAGAACTCTTCCCTGTATGACCTATCAAATGGGTCGTTGTACAGCTCCTTGTGTGAAGAAAGTAAACAAGGAGGAGTATCGAAAGCAAATTCAATCGGCTTTGGCTTTTTTGAGAGGTAAGGATAGAGGGACTGTAAAAGAAATGGAAAAACAGATGAAACAGCTTTCTAAGGGAGAGCGTTTTGAAGAAGCAACAAAACTGAGAAATCAAATCAAAGCAATTAGCCTTGGTCGCAAAAATCAGTCGATTATAGGGAGCAAAAATCGAGATATAGATGTAGTTGCTTTTTATTTTAAGAAGGAAAAAGGCGTGCTCTTCCAAACGCTTCATGTCCGAGCTGGCTCTGTGATAGGGCATCGTTTCTACTTAGAGCCTTGTCTGAAAACAGATAGTAGTATTTTTCTAGAAAATTTTTTCTCATTTATCACTCAGTATTATATAGATAATTTTTTACCAAACCTTATTTTGGTCTCTGTGAGAGAAGAGAAAAATTTTTTATTTTCTTCCCTCGAAGAAGTTTTATCCAAAATGCATGAAAAAACGATTCGAGTGAGAAATCCTATAGGTTCTATAGAAGGAAAACTAATGGAAATGACTTTGCATAATGCAAAGACACGATTTCAAGAGCAATGGTCAAATAGAATATCTATTTTGGAAGGGTTAAAGCAAATTCAAGAAAAATTGCACTTAAAAACTTTGCCAGAGAGGATGGAGTGCTTTGATATTTCTCATTTTCAAGGGCAATATTTGGTTGCTTCCCAAGTTGTTTTTGAAGATGGCTTACCGAAAAAAGAAGATTATAGAAAGTATAAAATAAAAACAGTGAAGGGAAATGATGATTTTGCTTCCATGAGAGAAGTTCTATCTAGACGATTAAAACACAAAGAATACCCAGATCCAGGTTTGTTGATTGTGGATGGAGGTAAAGGACAATTGCAGAAAGCTCTTTTGGCTTTGAAAGAAGCGGGTCGATCAGATATCCCTGTCGTGGCAATGGCAAAATCCCGAGTGAAGGCCGATTTTACTGCGAAGGATGTGCGTTCTAGTGCAGAAAGATTTTTTATTGCTGGTCGTCATAATCCCATTATTTTCCCTCCTAATTCCAAAGCCCTTCACACGCTTGTCCAATTGCGTGACGAGGCTCATCGCTTTGCAATCACTTACTATAGGCAACTGTCTGCTCAAGGTTTCATCAAGAAGTAAACTATTTTTACTTTTTACTTTTTTCGATAAAAGAAAGAGGGTGGTGTTTTTTGATCAATTTTTTCAGATGGTCTTTTTTCACTGAAGTGTAAATTTGGGTCGTCTGAATGGAAGAATGTCCTAGAAAAAATTGGATGCTTCTAAGATCCACTTCATTCTCTAATAAGCCAGTGGCAAAGCCGTGGCGAAATTGATGGGGTCCTTTCACTTTAGAAAAGCCTGCTTTTTTAGACCAATCAGCCAGCCACCTCCAAATATCGACCCGCGAAGGCCTGTGTCCCTTGTTGTTTATTAAAATGGATGAGTGATTTGGATTTTTTATCAGGAAGGGGCGATGTTGGCGAATGTAATGGCCAAGCTGTTTTGACAAATCTTTTGTTAAAGGGAGAAGTCTTTGTTTTTGTCCTTTCCCTGTAACAATCAAAGAATTATCTAGTTCATTTACATCTCTTAGATTTAGTCCAATGATTTCACTCACTCGGCAACCCAAACCGAAGAGCAAAAGAAGTGTGATGTGATTTCTAGCCGATAAGTGTTCATTTTCGATCTGTGCAGAGTGATAAATTTTCTTAAACTCTTCAAGAGAAACAGGTTGAGGAAGATGTACATCCACAGGAACTGGCTTGAGTTTTTTTAGTTGCGTTTTTTTTCCTTTCTGCTCTAGTGACTTGAGATAGGTACGAACACTGCTAATCACTCTGGCTTTCGAACGAGGACCTAATCCTTTTTGATCAATGTATTTGTAAAAATTAGAAAGGTCTGAGTTTTTTTGAGTGAAATCAACATAAAGTCGCAAGTCTCTTTTGTAAGCAGATATCGTATTGACAGAAGCTTCCAAATCCTCAAAAAAAGTCTCTAAGTATTTTTTAGACGAATATAGAAAAGACATAATAAATATATCTAATCCTAATATACTGTGGTGTTACTATAGCAACCACTATTGGGAAACAGTAAAACACTTAATATGTCATAAGGGTTTTTTAGACCTGTACCACGAAACAAAGCAATGCGCATTCTAATCTGTTGGTTGCCAATTGTACAAGTAGATGTGATGTTTCCTACACTCAATTGAGCTGGGCAGTTGAAATTAAAACTTCTTCCGCTTAAGCAGGGTATATTATTGCTTGTCTGGATTGCACCCTTTAAGTCGGCAGGGCCATTATAATCTAGCAAGCTAACTTTTTGATTGTTTGGAAGAACAACTAAAAAATCAATTACCTTGATACTGCCTTTATCGGTGGCACGTAACTTAACAGAGTGTCTTGTATTGAGGAGGTTGTTGGTGGAAGTGATACGAGTCGTAGGATCATTAGGGCCTGTTGTTACATCACAAGCTGTTAAGAAGAAAAATAAAATGGTTAAAAGATTTATTTTTTTGTATGACATTTTTACTCCTTTTTTCTCACTTATTCTATTTTAAAGAGAGATGATAGTTTACTCACATTAAAGGCTTCTAAAAGATCTAGGGCTGTAAACTTACCGAGTTCTGTGTAACATTCGCCATCCGGTTTGATAGCTCGATACGTATCTACACCATCTCCATTTCTCCAAGTTCGACAATCGAAGGGACCTGAGAGAATCGACCAACAGGGCTTGTTTCTCTCTGATAAGGGTAGCAGATTGCCTTTATAATCACCTACGTAAACTTGATCTCTATTGTTACAAGAGTTGGCTCCTCTAAAAGTTGTGCGAAAATTCATAAACCATATAGATCCATTGTACAAAGGATTGGGATCATCATCATCCCTGTTGCCTACTATCAAGGTTTCTTCATCAATAACTAGTACAATGGCGCCATCATTTTGTTCAAAAAAACCATGAAAGGCATTTTTCCGACTCTTTTCCAACCATACATTGTAGCGAGCATCTGAATCTTGGCTGTGTTGTGAACCGGAAGTGGAGGCAGAAAATAAGGAGACAGCAGTTCTGCTTGAGTTATAAGTAAAATCCTGATAGACAATGCGTACATCCCCTTTATAGTAATTTTTACTCTTCACTTTTCTTAGTTTTACATACACTCTAAGATCCGTGATATCATCTAGGTTGTTAATGACTTTGCCCAAGCGATAGTCTTCAAAGGCTTCTTGGCTTTCCAGTTCTGTAATGGGAGCACTTATTGCTCCCCATCTTTTCTCGTTATCTACCACATAACCGCTTTTGTATAAGGGACTATCTTTTGAGTTAGTATTGCCTAGATCCACACTATGAAAGCCTGTCCGCGGACCACCCCCATTTCCAACAGAGAAACCGGGTGCTGGGTTGTTCGGAGAACGATTGGAACCATCGGGTCTCACACAGTTATTCATAAAGAATAACAAGGCTGTCACAACCAATAACCCAAATGACAAATGGAATATTTTTTTCATCTAGCTTGTCCCTTGTGCTAGGACCCGGGTTGTCCAGTCAAGTTCTAGCCTATGGGATTGTACAACATCTCAAAAAGATTGGTCTATGAATAGAATGGTTTTATAAAGACTTAGGTCTGTGAGGAATCTTTAGATTTTTGATTTTTCTGAAAAATTTCCATGATATTTATCGGAATTGGAAAAATGATGGTCTTTGTACCCTCATCGGAAATTTCATTGAGTGCTTGCAGATAAGCTAGTTGGATTGCAGCTGGCGAAGAAGAAATAACTTCCGAAGCTTGTCTGAGCTTCTCTGATCTCTGGAATTCTCCCTCTGCGCTGATGATTTTTGCCCGTCTTTCTCTTTCAGCCTCCGCTTGCTTAGCCATAGCTCTTTGCATTTCTTTCGGGAGGTCAATGTGTTTTACTTCCACCTTTGAAATTTTGATTCCCCAAGGCTCAGTATCACGGTCCAAAATTTCCTGAAGGGAGTGATTGATTTTATCACGTTGAGACAACAAATCATCCATTTGGTATTGACCAAGAGTGGATCGCAAAGTCGTTTGGGCGGACTGAGCAGTAGCAAAATTATAATCTTCCACTTTGATAATCGCTTTCTCAGGATCTGTGATCCTAAAGTAGAGTACGGCATTTACCTTTAGACTCACATTATCCAGTGTAATGACATCTTGGGGAGGTATATCCATCGCAATGATTCGTGTATCCACGCGGATGAGCCTTTCGACTCCGGGGATAAGAATGATTAGACCGGGACCTCTGATTCCGACAGAACGGCCAAATCGAAGGACCAAACCTCTTTGCCACTCAGGGAGGATTTTGACCATAGAAAACAGGAGGATGACTCCAATAATTAGGAGAGTACTGAAGCTAAATGTATCAAACACAATTTCCCCCTTTCACTTGTTCCGGCTGTGGCCTATCTATTTCTATGTTTTTTCAACAGGCTCTACTTCTAAGACCAGACCTTTGTAGCATAGCACTTTGACCCTGTCACCTTTTTTTACTGGTGACTGGGATTGAAAGCGCCAATTTTCGCCATTTATAAAAAGCCATCCAGAAGTTTTTGATTCATCCACCTCAATAATCCTAGAGAATTGAGATTCAGATCGCAAAAAATCATCGTTAACTTCTTTTGTTTTTTTTATTCTCACAGTGCTCCATGCAAGATAAGTCATTATCATCATGAGTGATGAAAAGATGCTTGATACGGTAATAATCAATGAAGTGGGAATGTCTATTCCTCCAGTTTGGGCAGGGTCAAAGATAAGAAAACTGCCTATTACAAAGGAGACAACAGCAGCACTGCCAAAAATTCCAAATCCGGGAACAAAAATTTCTGTTAAAAATAACATTGCACTCAAAATAAGTAGAAACAGACCTCCCCAAGAGAAAGCCAATTTATGCATTCCCACGAATGCGAGGGTCAAGCCCATGATACCCAAAATTCCTGGAGCTCCCAGTCCTGGGTGAGTGATCTCATAATAAAGAAGGAATAAGCTCGCAGTGAAAAGCAAATAGACAAATTCAGGTGCTGTGAGCAAAGAGAGCAATTGGTAACGAAAGCCAAGTGGAGTGGGCAATAAGTCACCCACTTTCACAGTGCTTTGCTTACCGTCTTTGATGGTGACTCTTCGACCTTTTGCGAACTGTAGGAAATCCATTTTTGTATTGCCAACGAAATCAATCGCTTTTTCTTTCACAGCTGTTTTGGCACTGACTGCTCTGGCTTTGGTGATGATCTCTCGTCCAAATTTTTTGTTTCTCTTTCTTAATTCAGTGAGAGAATCCATCCATGAAGTCGTATCGTTGATCATTTTTTTTCTCAGGTCTTCAGGAGCGTTTTTGCCACTTCCAAGAATAGGTGTAGCTGCACCCAAATTGGTAGCCTCCATGGCTCCATTGACGTGGCAAGCTTGCAAAATAATAGCTCCAGCACTTCCGGCATGAGCCCCTGATGGATACACAAGGCAAAGCACTGGAAATTCAGCATTGAGAATACGGTCCACGATTTTTCTCGTGGTAATGAGCATCCCTCCGGGGGTATTGATAAGCAACAACAAAGAGGAACAATTGTTTTTTTTTGTTTTGCGAATGGCTTGGTCTAAAATATCTAAAGTGAGGGCTCCGATTGCACCTTCAATGACTAGTTCAACTGTGCAAGCTGTAAGTGAGGACGATGGCTGTGTTACTTTTTTCTTTGATGCTTTTTTTTTCTTGCTTTGTTGTGCTTGTTTTTCGTCAGATTCCCTAGGATTTTGTTTATTTTCTGCCTCAAAAGGCGTAGGGGATAACTCCTTCCAAAGCCAGTCAATCAATCTTTGTTTCATGGAAGTGGGAGGTTCATTTTTTTTCTTCAATTCTTGATTTTGTGTGGTGAAGATTTTGTCTTGTAGAGCGAAATTTTCTACAGTGAAGTTTTTGTTTTCTACAGCGAAGCTCTTTGTTTCAGACAGGGCCATTGCATAAAAGGATTGGATACCGAGGAAAGATAGAAGAATGACTTTTGCGAAGCCTCTAGAATGGATAAACATTGCGACTCATCATATCACATTTAAATGGAAATCGGAAAAGCCAGTTTTAATTGTTTCCAAGCTTGTTTTTTTACTTCGATTACGAGATGAGGGTCCGAATTCATAAACTCAGAAATAGGTTTCAGGACACAACCGGGAATCAGAGGGCTTTGTCCGCTTTCCTTGACTGGTAAAGGATAGCTGATTTTTCCAATTGCTTGGCTTTTTCCTGTGAGCCTTTCAGCCAAATGAGTACCAAAAATGACGAAACCTCTCGGGTAAAAACGAGTGAGCAAATTGTTGAACAGATAAGAACGAGTGTATGGATGTTCTACATTCGAAATCTCTACTATTTGGCTCTCTTTTTGTTCTAAGGCTTCTTGCATTTTTCTCATCATTTTCAGGTTTTCTTCCCCTTTCATTTGATTGCAAAAGAACAAAAAGGAGGAGTGTTTACTTCGTCCCTGAAGACGATAAATGGAATGAAGCTCTCGTGGTTTGATGATGTCGGAGACTCCCAAAACTTCACTAGCGTAATAAAATTGAGAGCGATCTATGAATGAAGGGCGACTCACCAAGAGCTTATCAGAAATCTTCGTCAAAAGAAACTTTCCCTTTAACTCCCACTTGGTAGGCGGATGGTTTCCTTTCGAAAAAATTCGTTAGCTCTTGCGTATCTTGAAGATCCATGAAGCTGAAAGGATTTCGTACATTGAACTGAGTGGAAATTTTCAATTGGTTCAGTCGTAAATCAGTGATGTATTGCAGATACGTTTTCATATCTCTTAGGCTGAGTCCAGCCACACCCTTTTCCAAAAATTCGCTGGCAAATACCATTTCGCAATCAATCGCTTCTTTGCACATAGCTATGATCATATCATTCATCCCTGGATGAAAAATCTCTGGTTGCTCTCTTCTAACAATTTCTATCACTTTAAAAGCAAATTGAATGTGGCAACTTTCATCTCGAAATACCCAATTGGTTCCTGTGGCAAGCCCGCTTAGCAATCCTTTGGAACGCAGAAAGTAGACATAGGCAAAGGCTGCAAAAAAGAACAAGCCCTCAATATTGGCAGCAAAACAAATCAAATTCATAAGGAAGTGTCTTTTGTTTTCTAGGGTATCCAAACGATCCAGCTTTTCTATCGTATCCATCCATTTGAATCCAAAATCAGCCTTCCTTTTGATGGAGGGGATTTCGTTGACGGCTGAAAAGGCTTTGGCTCTCTCGTCATGATCGGAGATATAAGAGTCCAACAAGGTGAGATAGAACTGAACATGAAGCATTTCTTCATACAGTTGCCGTCCTAGGTACATACGCGCTTCAGGAGAATTGATATGCTTATAGAGGTTGAGCACCAAGTTGTTTCCCACAATGGTGTCCCCAGTGGCAAAGAAGGCAATTAATCTTTGAACCAAAAACCTTTCGTTTGCAGTGAGTTTTTCCTCCAGATCGACGATATCATGGCTGAAATCCACTTCGTCAACGGTCCATGTATTTTTAATAGCATCCCGGTACATGTCATAGAAGGCAGGATATTTCATAGGTCTCAAAGTTAGTTCGAATCCAGGATCTAGTATCATTGGCAGGTCTCACAGATTTCAGGGTTTTCTAGGTTATTACTTGTTTGTTCTTGGGATTCTACTGGGGAAACGGTTACTTTTGCAATGCTAGTCGCAGGGCGTGAACGCAGATAATAGGTCGTTTTAATCCCTTTTTCCCATGCATACATGTACATGCTGGAAAGTTTTCCGATAGAAGGGTTATCTATAAAAAGATTCAAAGATTGGCTTTGATCTATAAAAGGACCTCGCCCAGCACTCATATCAATCAAGGATTTTTGGGACAATTCCCAAACGGTACGATAAACTTTTTTAATGTCTTCTGGAATTTCGGGGATATTTTGAATAGAGCCTTCATTTCTTTTGATGGCTTGTTGGATGGACTCTTTCCACAGCCCTTTTTGACGCAAAGCTTCTACCAAATGTGTATTGATTTGCAGGAACTCGCCGGAAAGGGTTTCTTTTTTAAAAAAGTTGGCAATTTGTGGCTCGACGGATTCACAAACACCGACGATGGAAGCAATGGTAGCGGTTGGGGCGATAGCAATCAGTAAGGAATTTCTGAGCCCATGTTTTTTGATTCTTTTTTTCAGTCGGTCCCAAGGCTCTTTCTTTGATGGTTCAACTCCCCACAGGTCAAATTGCAGTTGTCCCTCATTCGTTCTAGTGTCTTTGAATGCGGGCAGGGGACCATATTTTTCACTCAGTGAGCAAGAAGTGTTCAAGGCGTGGTAGTAGATCTCCTCTTGGATGCGATTGGAAAGTGCGAGAGATTTTTCAGAGTCGAAGGGCCAATGGAGACGGAAAAAAAGATCTTGCAGGCCCATAATACCCAGACCCACTGGCCTCCATTTTTGGTTGGAGACTTTGGCTGAACCGATGGGATAAAAATTCACATCAATGACTCGGTCCAAAAACAAAACAGCTCTCTCGACTGTTTGTTTGAGTTTGTTCCAATCCACTTGTGTTTCGGGATGATAATGGTTGCTAATATTGATGGAACCCAAATTGCACACAGCGGTTTCTTTATTGGAGGTGACTTCTAAGATTTCTGTACAAAGATTAGAAAGATGAATGATATTTTCTTTCTTTAGAGTTTGGTTCCCTCTGCTGTTGCAGTGATCTTTGAAGGTCATCCATCCATTTCCTGTTTCGGCAAGTGTTCTCATCATTCGTGAGTAGAGAGTCCTAGCTGACACTTGTTTCACAGCTTTGCCTTCTTTTTCTGCCTGCAAATAAACATTTTCAAATTCCTCGCCAAATGTGTCGCTCAACTCTGGCACTTCTTTTGGGTCAAAGAGGGACCAAGTTTCGTTTTGAGAAACTCTTTTCATAAATAGGTTGGGAACCCAGTTAGCCAAATTGAGATTATGAGTTCTTTGGTTCTCATCTCCTGTATTATTTCTCAGTTCCAAAAATTCTTCGATATCATGGTGCCAAGATTCTAGATAAACACAGGCAGCGCCTTTTCTTCTGCCTCCTTGGTTAACTGCGGCAACAGAAGAGTCCATTGTTTTCAAGAAGGGGACGATGCCTTTTGAGTAGCCATTGGTTCCCTTGATCAGGGAGCCTCTGGAGCGAATTTTAGAAAAGGACACTCCAATACCGCCGGCAAATTTGGACAACAAAGCAATGTTTTTATAGATCTCATAGATAGCGGACAAGTCATCGGAAGGGGACTCTAGTAGATAACAAGAAGAAAGCTGAGGCAGGCAGGAAGCTGAATTGAAAAGAGTGGGAGAGCTTGGCATATAGTCCAACTGTGAAATCATATCGTAAAACTCTTTGGCCTCTGTAAAGCTGTTGGATAGGCCACAGGCGACTCGGAGGAAAAAATACTGAGGCGTTTCTATGACTTCTCTTGTTTTTGGATGTTTTAGCAGGTAGCGATCATAGAGGGTACGGATCCCAAAGTATTCAAATTTTTGGGAACGACTTTCTTCAACAATGATATTCAAGGCTTCTTTATGTTCTTTGACGAATTGATAACTACTCTTCGCAATCAGCCCCTCTCGGTAGCTCACTGTGATGGATTCGAAGAAGTTTCTGATATTTTGGTTTTGAACTTCCTCATCAATATAGCGAGCCATCAAACGAGAGGCTAGCTTGGAATAATTGGGATCTTCACCAATGAGGAGGGAGGCTGTTTGGATGCACAATTTATCAAGTTCCTTGGTGGTGGCTTCATCATAGAGGCCACTAATGACCTTTGTAGCCACCCGCATGGGGTCCACTTCTTTTAGGTGGGAAGAACAGGCCAAAACGACATTAATGATTTTGTTGACATTGACAGGCTCTAAGTCGCCATTTCTTTTTCTGACTCGCATGACCTTTGGTCCTGCATCTTCTTCGGTGTCCTGTGAGGCTTGGGCTGTTGTATAAGTGCCAGTTGTGCTTATGGGATCAAGCTCTGTAGTTATTTCATTAGAAACATTGTTACTCAAGATGTGTATCCTTCCACTGCTAATAGGTTGCCAGATTCACAAGTGAATATCCATACTATAGTTGCTTCAGGACTTTTTCTTCTCTGTTCGCTCACAAGGGACTGAAAATTTGCCATAATTTAGTTGAGATTTTTGACTGATTGCTTCTTTTGTAAGCAATACTTTATGCTTTGTTTCGGATGTCTTGTGAAGTGAGTTTTCATATGATGCGAATATACAATTAAAATTTTTTTCTTAAATTCTTTTTTAATGAAAGCAAAATGTTTGTGTACTGCTTTTTCACTTGACTCAACAATTCTAACTATTTCGCACAGCTTCAGAAAAGATCTGCGAGATCGGGAGGCTTGCTTGGGGTGGCTGAGCGGTTTTGTTGACTGGGTGGTTTGTGGGGTGCAATTCATTCACATGTTCAGTTATATTTTGGGCATTTTTCCATTATTGTACATACGCTAGAGAGCTTATTACAGACCTCTTGAACATACTTAGGATTTTCTGCATAAATGGCTAGATGTGGAATAAGTTTTTCTGCATTTTTACATTGTTGATTTGTATTATTGAAATTGACTAAGGCTAGTTCATCTATTTCATTTCTATCTTTTCTAAACATATTGTAGGCATCAAAGGGAGAGCTATTAAAGCGCATGGCGTGTTCATAAACGCCACCGCTGACATCCTCAAACTTAAGGGCGCAACGAGATTTTGTCTCTCCAGCACAACGACAATTTTTATAACAGGCCATACTTTTTGGATTACTAAAAGAAATTTGCAAGCCTAATAAGTTGTTATATTCGGAGGCCCATTTACTGGTTTGATCTCCCCAACCAGATTCCTGCACCATCTGAGTTAAAACCAAAGAGGTGGGGAGTACTTGAATACGAGATAAAAGTGCTTGTTCACAAACTTTGCTGGTGAGAGCGTATTTTTTTCCTTTCAAGAAGCATTGAGGTTCTTTTTTATAGTTCTGAGCTACCCCTCTTATTTTTTCTAAAACCTCTGAGGGTACATTGAAGCGTGCTGATGAAAAGTAGCATGTTCCATCTCCCATGGCGTAAGGTGAACATATTTTATTTTCATTTTTAAATAAGCGGTACTTAATAAGAATCTGGGTTAAATTTATTTTTTCATCATCGCTCAAAGGCGAACCATCTTTTTCTTTTTGAATATATGTTATCACCAATTTTCGATCGTAAGAAATGGCCTGCATTTGCTCTCTCACTTTGACTTCCATTTCACAGATAAATTTTTCACGAAAACTCAAATGTGAGGCTTCAATGACAGCATAAATATCTTTAATTTGTTGGACTGAATCTGAATTGATAGAAGCAAAACGCTCATCGCATAAAGTCTTATTTTTTGACTCTAGCCAAGGCAACATGTGGTCTGTTTTGCTATTTGTATAATTTTTTTCACTTTCGATGGGGGGATTTTTCTTATTCTTACAACTTCCATTTTTTTGAGTGATATCGAAGCAAGCAGGTTTTGCATAGCTGAAAGGAGCGAGAATAAGGCTTAACAGGAGCGCGAGACAAGATGGAGTAATAAGAAACTTTTCATTCATAAATATTAGCTCCAATGATATACTCTTTTATTTTTAATAGGCAAATGAAATAAAAAATCAGGGCTTTTACAGGAATTTCTATTTGAGCTGTTGCTTGTTAGTTGCTTGCTTTAGGTTTTTTATTTTGGTTGCTTATGTGTTTCTGGTTCAGGTCTTTTTGCTTTGATTGCTTCTTGCTTAGGCAGTCCATCTTTCTAGCCCTCGTGTGTGGGCCAATCGTTCACATAGTTCGATCAGGCCGTCTAAGGCTTCTTCATTTGATTGTGCCGACAAGCTTCTGGCTCTTTGAGATGTAAATCTTTTAGCAAAAGCTTCAGAGTATCTATCCCAGTATGTAAAAATAGAATCCGATCGGCTCTGAATCATTCTAAAGGTGGGTATTTTATCAAACTTGTTTCTATTAACCTGTTTGGTGGAAGGAAACAAATTCCACAAATCATTATTCACCCATATACTGTAGGGAATGGCGTGATCGACTTCAAAAATATTGGTTTTTTCTCCTGTCCATACACAATGAATTTCTTGTCCTTGAAAGAGCTGGCGTATTTCATCCGTGCATCTTTCAGGAAAGATAGGCTTTGTTAAAATTTTTAAGTATTTTGTAAAATTACAATCTTTGTTAAATTGTTCTGTTACTTTTGCCCATTCCATGAGCAAGCTATCTTCAATCCAATGATTAAAATCAAGAAGAGATTGCCAAATGTTTATTGGAATACGAACATGCTTGTTTGCATATTTGAATACGTGAATTTTATTTTCTGTATCGATATAATTTATAGGACCTGATTTTATTGTGAAATCAATTTCACTTAGTAAGGGCTCTAAGTCTTCTTTGAGCCTTCCATTGTCTAGATCATTTGCGAGCATAGCTCGGTCTTCAGATCTATATTTTTTAAGAGAGAGCAATTGATTTTCAAATCGAAGTTTACGTTGTTTGCCAGCTATTTGTTGAATATCTTTGTGTAAAAGATTCCAATAAAAAATAAGCCATTTCACACTAATATCTCTGATGGGAATAAAGACAAAGCCAGCTTCTTTAGGTGATTGAGGCCAGAGAGCTTTTTTGGATTCGTATCTGGCTATATGACAAAGGCTTCTGATCAGAGCCAATTTATAGCTACTTGTTTTTTTATCTCGCACCAAAATTTCTTGGATGCGATAAATTCCTTCTTTAGATTGTGTGTCTGTTTTTTCATAAATTTGAGTAATCCATTGATTTTTTTCTTTTTTATCGTCTGTGCCTATGGCTATATCGGTGTTGAGAGATTCTTGGTGATAAAGAGGTTTAGCTCCTAGGGAAGAAAACAAAGATTGTAAGTGATCAGGGCTGAGGTATCTAAAGGCTTGGTTGTGCTCTTCAGCATTTGGAATTTGGTAGCTGATGATAATTCTTCCTGAGTTTTTTGTTATACGAATGAGATGAATCACAAATTGAATAAGATGTTCTTTTTTAATATGAGTTAAAACAGAAGAGCAAAGAACATTAGTGACAGAGTCATCTGTGATCAGATTAAGGTAGGGGAATGCTTCTTCTTTATGAGAAGGCATTTTTTTTGCAGAAGAAATTTCCTTATGATGTTTTTTTAATTCTTCTAGTAAGGAGGAGGGAGGGTCAAGCTTCATGAGGTTATCAATATTTTCATGAAAAAGACAAATATCTTCTCCAGAGATCAGGCCAATATTTGCAGTTACGCCTTCAGGGTTCAGATAAAATTTTATCAAGTCACAAATTTTTTCAGGGTATCGCTGTTTTTTTGAAAGTTCTTTTTGTAAAAAATAAAAATTACGTTTTGTTGCCATAGCTTTCAGTGCTTCTTCCATCATTGTCACACAGAACCTCAGAATATAGGAAAAATTATAGATTAACAAATAAAACAATATCAATATTGAAATTATTTATTGACTATTCAAAATGAAACAAATCCCACCATAATGCAAGAACACCATGGTAAATTTCTAAAAAAGGTATTTTTGTTATGGAGTGGAATAATCTCTTATAGTGACTATTTTGTTATCTTTTTTATACAACGATTCCTTATATGATAATCTGTTTGTTTTTGCATCAAATTCTATGATTGCATATATTTTAAAGTCCTCTTCGTCTTTATTTTCCTGTATGATTTTGTATTTTTTTTCTACTAAATCCAGTTCATATAAGTTTCCGTCCCCATGAATTCTAGAAGTTGCAATATACATATACTTTCCGTTTGGAGAAATAAAGTATGATGTAATATCTGGTAGCTGTTGAAACTTTATCCAAAAAATAGGATTCGTATCATTTTCCGAAGGCATGTATTTTTCGGGAAAGAATTCACCAGCGGAGTCTTTAATAAAATTAAGATCCGGGGTTGGGGCAAGACTCAGATAAATTCCATCACGAGGTTGACAAGCAATATAAATGAAATAAGAAGTGCCTTCAATAGCTTTTGGTTCTCTTATACAATTGATTTTCTGGGTAGTGTTCAAATGGTGATACCACACAGATTTTATTACTCTGATAATCCCGTTTTTCTCAGCCCAACAATTGATTGAAAATGCACAGGTGATAACAAATAGCCACTTTAGCATATTTCCTCCAAGACTTACTGATTTGACATAATTTTATCTGCCCAGCTATTATTGGATTAGATTCTACTATATTGGGGTTATATAGATAAGTCTTTATATGGTTTTGTGAAATATTTTCATTCAAATTGTCAAGCCATATACGTCAATTCTATGTGAAATATAGTTTTGCGTTTTATCTCAAAAATAAATATCAGTGGATGATAGGGCAAGGAGGCTTTTTATGTACCATGCCCTTTATAGCATTGATCTTTTTGTGGGTACTGACTAAAAAATAAATTGTAATTACGTCAATGAAAACTTCTTAAACTTACAATACAAAATTGATTTACGATCATTATTTAGGTCCATAGTAATCCTAGTTGATTTCATAGAAATTTTCACTAGCATTTGGTAGCACTTACACTAAGACTAACATTTGCGTTGCTACAAATACCTAGACTATTATCTTCATGAGCACTATGTTTCAAAATGAGAAAGAAGATATGAAACAGATAATTTGGTTGATTTTTTATGAAATTATTGTCGATAATGAACGTGTGGCTGGGCTTTTTTATCAGCTAAAATGACGTATAGCAAGCTAGTTAGGTTTATTCATAGTGAAGATAAAAAATTTAAAGACCTTTTTAATTGCTCTAAAAATCATGTTTGAAATGGTACAAAACCACAAGCGTATTTTTTCATCTCAATCAGGCGTAAGTTTGGTGGGTGTGCTTGTCGCTATGGGTATTATGGTTCCTAATGTCTTATGTTGCTATTGAAATACAAAAAAACATGCTTGTATCCCAAAAAGATGTGGAGCATAGATATTCAGTCGATCATTTGTTTGGAGATATTAGAGCTTCTTTAGGCGATTCAGAAATTTGTGCAAACACTTTAAAAACCTACCTAACAGATCAAATTTATATGGCATAGTGGATCGTGGGGTTCTGGAGATTGGTGTGAGTCAGTGTCTGACAAAAAGTTTTGTGTTTGAAAATCTGGCACATGGGTAGGTGGCACTTGGCATAATGGCACATGGTACTCTGGCCGCTTGGGAAGCTGGCACTTGACTTGGTGTACTACCGGTGATAGATATACATGCAAGTGTAAAATAGGCAGTGACCCTGATGATATTGCTGGAGTCGTCTGTGCAATAAGATAATATGAAATTACTAAACTTTATTAGTTTTGCTTTCATTTTTTTCATTCATCAACAAGCAACAGCCGATTGGAAACAAAGATTAGATGAAGTAGAAAAAGAGTACCTTCTCAGTGGAGACAGTTTAGAAGAGATCAATGCTCGAATAAATACCAATCAAACACTTCATAAATCTTTAAATATCCCATCAGATCAGCCCATATATTATGATCCCATCTTCTGGACTTTTAGCTCTGCTATTGAAGCTAATAAACATCAGGAGAATCTTTCATGGAATGATATCATCCTGCCTCCTCTAAAAGAAAATAATAAAGATAAGTATTATCAAAAAAGTATTCCTGCTTATTTTTTATCTTCTGCAAACAGCGACACATTATTTATTATTAGAAATGGAACATATGCAAGTTGGAAGTATAAGATGTGGGTTGTAAAAGTCGCTCAGCTTTTAAACCAATTGTATCATCCAAACATATTGACTTTTTCTGGCTTTCTTACATCGGAATACCTAGAGGCTTCGCCTTTATTTCCAGATTTTGTTGGCGATATAATGACAAAGGATCTCTACCAGCGCTTAGTCATACTTGTAAATAAAATGAATGAAACAAGGGACACTTATATAACAAAGGTGGGTTTGGTTGGGGTTTCAGGTGGCGCTTCTGAAGTGATTGAATTGCTTAAGATAGATAAAGAAAATAGTTTTTTTAATATGGGAGGAATTGCTTTTAGTCCTGTCATTGACTTATTGACCACTTTTAATAATTTTGATTCTTTTGCTGATGAATTGGTTAAGAAACATGGAGATGATTCACTATCTAGTGCCACTCTCACGACTTTTAGTAATTGGAAGACACTCAGTGTGTTGTTTGATCTTTTTACATTTAGTTTTAATGGTGATTTTTTTCCTTTCTTAATAGACCCTTCGGTATCTATCTTAATGAAGAAGACAGAAAGGACAGAGTCAGAGGAAGAAAAAACATTCAAAACACTTTTTATGAATCGTTTTATAGTATCTTATTTGCAAAAAATGATTGAGGGATTTGAAGATTCTAGAATAGAAGGAATAGATTATTTACAAAAGCCTTTTAAGTGGATTTCAACGACTGAAAAATCTGATTACAATAGTGAGGAGCCTTCAGGAAATCGTTACAGAGATTTTTGGTTTAAATATAGTTTAGAGGCAAGAAGGCTGTATTTATATACACCTTTTGTTACTTTAGAAGAACTGACTCGTATAGAATCAAAATTTTATCATATCTCTGATAAATTATATGTTGTGTTCTGTAAAGATGATCCTATTTTGTTCAATTATGGTTTTTATAATCCTGAAAATGTAAAATACAAATATTTTCCACCAGAGGTTGAAGAGTTTATTACAAATAATCATCAGAAGAACATAAAATTTTTTACACCTATGGCTGGCGCTCACATGGCTTATTTTCTAGATACAAATTGGATAAAAAACACACTGCAAGCGTTTTTCTCTGATTCTTTCAGCGATCCAACCGACAGTCCTACCAAAGCATTACGATTTAACTAACTTTTATAGTGCCACTTTCTAGGAACAACACCACTAGCTACAGGTCTGGAGTTGAAAGGGATCATCAAAAAGGAAAAAAGCTAGAATCTAATTAAGGTCTGTTTATTTTTTTTTGCTTTCGCATGATTCTGATATGTCTTTCAATACCATACTCTTCAGTGACATTTAATCTTGGTATGTTAAATGCATTGGTATCACAATTGACAGATGTGTATTTCAGAGAAAGAGCTCCTTTGAATTGAAATATTTCGTTACCAATCAGTATTTTTGTATTCTTCACCTGATTAATAATAGTTTCATTAAATAAACCATAAGGATAAGCAAGATAAAATGGACGAATACCGAGTTGACTATAAATTCGAGTCACAGAGTTTTCCAGTTGTTTTTTTCTTCTGTCAAAATTTATTCGTAATAAATTACCGTGAGAATCAGTGTGTGATTCTACGCTTCCGAATACAGAATCACGAATCTCTTTTAACTGGTTCAAATTCATATATAATGTCCCATGAGCGTTTGCTATCACAAACATGGTATAAGGATAGTAAAAATCTTCTAAAATCGGTTTAGCTTTTTCAAAAAAAGATTTGTATCCATCATCAACTGTAATAACAACCCATTGTTTACCAAAAGGGATTTCTCCATTAATAGCTGATACCAATTGATCCAGTGAAATAACGTTAAAACCATTGTTTGCCAAATAATTCAAGTCGTCCTTAAAAGATTCAGACGAAACACTTGTTTGTGGATAACGAAATTCATCAAATTTATGATATACAAAAACTAAAGCAGCATCTTTAGCATCATTGCACTCTCCAACAGTTTTTTCTGGGACACCTGAAGAAGTATCATCCGTATCAGATGCATCAAGCACAACAACATCATTCTCAAGAGTCCAAGTTTCGGCACGCAAAGCACTATGGTAAAGGCTGAGGCTTAATATGATATAAAAAAATCGTGAAAATGACATAAGGTAAATAATAAAGCACTATACAAAAATACATAGCAATTATGAAATTGTGTGTAATTTTTTCAAAGATATATAAAATTTAGACGATATTCGCCTAGTTGCTAAGATCGGTCAGTGTTGGCCACCTCAGAGATTTTTGTTTGAAAACATATAAAAACCTCCATATTAAAATTAAACATTATTCAGATGCACAATTTCCATTTCTTATTGCAAGGTGTTTATATATTTTTTCTCAAATGATTGTGTAACATTAGTAACAAAATTTATTATAGCGGAACGCTCTTTACTTCTATAAGGACCAAACTGATGATCTTTGATCATATCTCTAATGTTTAAACATTCAGTAAGTAAATTTGTCAAAGAATTTTGTTGATCTTCGGATCGATTTTTATGATCACTTATTATATTGTTCACAGCACTTTTGATATAATCTAAATGTGGTTTTAGTTCTTTAAGATGATATTCTCCTAAATCTTCTCTTAAGAGAGCTTCCCAATCTATGCTTTTATATTCTTTTAACAGACTCACATTTGTCGCACTAAAACTCTCATTTTATTTTACTTAATACTAATTAATTTTTAAATTACATATATATTGTTTCTAAAAGAAATACAATTTTTTCTTAACTCAGTTTGAAAGTTGATAAATATCAATTAGCTAAGGGCATGATAGTGCTTTTGCACCAAGATAAGCGTGTGTTTCTCACATGTGCCATTAAATATGGGGCGTTATTAGATGCTTGGGTGTGCTTTAGGTGGGTCTGGTGTGTGCAACAAAAAGCTAGAATCCATATATATAGGAGCCAAAAAACACTACTTTCACCTCTAGAGACCTCACAGCCTTTTATGTGGTCTTTTTTATCACACAAGCCAAAAGCCAACTTCGAAAAAGAAAGAAAGTGGTTAAAGAAGAAATTTGATGAAAAAAAATATAAAGTATTTCTACAAGAAAAATATAAGGTTTTATAAATAAAGTGTAAATTTTTCATTATTCAAATTTTTTATTTTGTCTTTTTTTCATTTTTCCATTAAACCATCATAATTATTTTATGCTTTTTGAAATTTATCATAATCAAAAGAACAAAATGAAAAAAACAAAATTACTTGCACTTTTATATATTCTTCCTTGTCTAGCTTTTGGAGAAGAATCAAAGAAAACTTCTCTTTTATTTAGTCCTGCTTTTCCAGCTACAGTATATATTGTCGATGGTAAAAGGAAGAAAAAAGCTATATACAATCCAAAGATATTTTTAGAAAAAATGGATAAAAGAGTTTATCAAACCATTCGTTCACCTGAACAGATATGGTCTTTTTATCAAGATAAGTTTGCAGAATTAGAAAAAACAAAAAAAAAGAGGCACGCCTATCTTATGTATATACGATCAATGCCAATCATAATACTGATGAACAAATTTCAAATAGCTGATAAAGAATTCGCAAAGGATTTTCAAAAAAAAAATTCTCATAATACTAAGACATTTAATTTTACGAATTTTCAATTGGATGCAATAATGGAATCATTTTTTCAAAAATCTTACACCCATGCAGACCGATTAATTTTATATATAATGGCCTTACGTAGTAAAAACTATCCAGAGACTTCTTTGCTTAATATGTTAGAAAATTGGAATCTACAAGGGCAAACTGTTTATTTAAATGAGTATAAAGATCACTTGAACATTTTAAACAAATATAAGGAGCATATCCATTTGCACTTGATAGAAAAAATATCTCAATCACAGTCTGAAATATTCACTTCTCTTTTGCATGAATCGGTAAAGGCAAAACGCTTGCAAATTTTTAAAACTTTATTAAAAAACCCATATGTTGATGTTAATGCTTTAGATTATAATCATAAAACTGCTTTTCATTATGTCACTGAGATGGAATGGAAAATCAGTGCGTCTTATATGAAAGCGTTATCTTATCACCCAAAATTAAACTTTAACATAAAAGATCTTCAGGGAATGACTCCTTTATTTACTATGATTAAAGCGAACAAAAAGAATCAAAATTCATTAGATCAGTATATGCAGTTTTTTATGAAAAGAAAAGCTGATATAGACATGAGTGCAAAGGATTATATGGAGAGAGTGGCCGTTCTTTTTGCTCTTGAAAATGGGCAAACAAAGTTTGCTCGTGTTTTACGAGATCATGGCTTTCCTTTTCCAACAAATGTGAGTCATTCAAACAGCTATATGACAGAATTAAACCATCTTGTTTTAATACATTATGACACTCAAATGAATTTGAATTTTTTTAAACAGAATAAAAAGTTTTTCGAAGATCAATTAGAAAAAGCAAAATATATTGTTGAAAACCGTACTATATATAATATTGCTAATGAACATTATACAATAGATATTCTGCTCAATAGTTTTGTGGGGCTACTTCAGGTTTATGAAAATTTGCACCATGACTTTGTGATGGATGTTTTGTCTTCTGGTTCACAAAAAATGTTGGTAAAAAATCAAATGGAAACTTTAAACACACAATTAATAAAAGCACTTTATTTAGATGATATTGATTTTTATAAAAAAATCTTTTCTAAGAATAAAAATAAAAAATTTCTTAATGAACAATTGTTCATTTATCAAATTTCGCTTGATGGCCATTTTTTGGAGAAAGAAATTTTAGAAAGTTTTTCTTTTTCTAGGAATCTGATTATATCTCATAACGATGAAGCTTTTTTAAATTTAGAATCAGACACTTTATTAATTGAAGCCATTCGAGCTAATGCTCCTAAGTTTGTTGAATTATTATTTTCATTAGGTAGTGATCCCACTTATCAAACAAAAAATTTAGTTATAAGAGATGCTGTATCTACAACTATTTTAATGGGGTCACTGTTTTTTTCTTCTCCTGAGTCAAAAAAAAGACATCAAAATGTTGTTGATCTTGTTATGGATCATCATCTCGTGACAAAAGAGTTTTTAAATAGAAGGATATTTTTTGGGCTCAATTATGCAGATATAGCCGCTTTAGAAGGTAATTTATATATGTTGAAGCAAATGTATAGAAAAGGAGCATCTGTATCAGATCAGCGCTTATGGGGGCTCGATTTTACAGTTCGTGACCTTGTTTGGAATATGGATTATCTAGAAACTTTTCGATACCTTGTAGAGAAGGAGAATTTAAGAAAATTAAAAGTCTCAAAAGAATCATCAGAAGGCATAAAAAATTATAAGGATGGAATGGCTAGTTGTAAAAAAATATTTCATTAAATATCGTATGAAAAATAAAAAAAGAAAATGATAGATATTTCATATGAAGATTCTATTTTTTGATTGTTAAAATTTCTTTTATTTTTTCCTCTTGTACATTTATTAATTCTTTAACATTTATTCGAGAAAACCATAGCAATTTATGTTGTAATATTTTGATAGCAGCTTCTTTTCCATAAGCACCTTCTATATATAATAAATTCGATTTTAATTGATTTATAGCAACCTCAGGAGCCAACATAATAATACTATGTATTTGATTTTCAGCTTCTGTTCTTCCAATAGAAGATGTTATTATAGTTAACATCTTCTGTATTTT